>NZ_AP022565.1:1428170-2856341 GCF_010727325.1 Mycolicibacterium alvei | reverse complement strand
AAACGAAGTCGCTTCACTGGCAACGTTGTTCACTCTCCGCTGCGCGCGATCCGTGCATCGCCGAATTTTACGCCCTGAGGACTCGACGTTGGCTTCAGTAGGTATCTCGGCAATTGCACGGATGTGGTACACCGGCTTGCTCCGGCAGGCTGAACGATACAGGCGAACCCTCGCCACCAGGCCTGCGGAACCTAGGTGCAAAACTTCCAACTCTAGGCGGGATCGATGACGGCTGAGCCCATTCTCCTTGGCGATATCCGGATTGATCGTCATGGTCCACAGCGTTCGATCACCGTTTTCGTGGACCAGTCCGGGTGCGCGAGCCAATACTCCTTCATCGCGACGAGTGTGAGCACGCGACGACCGGTACTGGTCCAGGCCGACGACCTTCGATCCGCCTTGAGGGTCTCCAAAAGGCTGGATGCTGATCGAACGGATCAACAGCCGATGCCGATATTGGTGGTCAACGCGTCATCGGTCGACAGGCTACGAGGTCGAGGGGTGCGAGCCCTCCCGATTCCCTCGGCGATCGCCAGCCTCCTCTTCGACTGCGCCTTGATCAGACTGGCCGACGGAGCCGTGGTCGTGGTCGATCCCGAGATTGTCTCTGCTCCGGCGTTTCTGGATGAAGTCGCGAGGATTCTTCGGTCGCGAGGAATTATCGTCAATACCGAAATCGCGGGCTGGGAGCTGCGAGTTCGAACTGGTCAGGGTGGTCGTCTACAGGGTTAGGCGCGGTCCCCCAGCGTCTGCCAGAGGAACTCGTACGTCAGCGCCGCCTTGAACGCGGACTGCTTGTTGTCGGCCGCGCCGCCGTGGCCACCTTCGATGTTCTCGTAGTACAGCACCCGGTGCCCGGCGGCCTCCAGCGCCGCCGTCATCTTCCTGGCGTGCCCGGGATGCACCCGGTCATCGCGGGTCGACGTGGTGATCAGGATCGGCGGATATGGCGCTGACTCCGAAACATTCTGGTACGGCGAATATTTCGCCATGAACTTCCAGTCCGCCGGATCGTCGGGGTTGCCGTACTCGGCCACCCAGGACGCCCCGGCGAGCAGCAGGTGGAACCGCTTCATGTCCAGCAGCGGCACACTGCACACCAGTGCCCCGAACAGCTCCGGGTACTGCGTCAGCATCACACCCATGAGGAGACCGCCGTTGCTGCCGCCGGACGCGCCGAGCTGCGCAACCGTGGTGATGCCGCGGTCCACCAGGTCGGCGGCGATCGCCGCGAAATCCTCGTACACCAGGTGGCGGTTCTCCCGCATCGCCTGCGTGTGCCAGTCCGGACCGTACTCCCCGCCGCCGCGAATGTTGGCCTGCACGTATGTGCCGCCGCGTTCCAGCCAGGCACGCCCGGCGCCACCGATGTACCCCGGCGTCAACGAGTTCTGGAATCCGCCGTAGCCGTAGAGGTGGGTCGGGCTCGGTTCGTCACGGCGCCCCACGACGAAGTAGGGGACCTTCGTGCCGTCTTTGGAGGTCGCGAAGAACTGCTCGACGTCGATGCCGGTGGCGTCGTAGAACGCCGGTGCGGACTTGACTTCGACCAGCGCACCGCCGGCGGTGCCGTGTAACAGTTTCGACGGGGTGGTGAATCCGCTTGAGTTGTAGAAGACCTCGTCGCCTTCGCGATCGATGTCGACGACGATGGTGTCCGTCGCAGGCGGAATGTCCGGTGCGTCCCTGCGCTCCCACGTCCCGGGCGTGACGACCTCGACGTGGCTGGCGACATCGCGCAGTGTGATGAGGATCAGCTTGTCTCTCGTCCACTGGACACTGGACAGACTGCTGTGCGCGTCGGGCTCGTAGATCATCGTGAGATCGGTGGTGCCGGAAAGGAAATCATCGAATCTGGTGCCAAGCAGGGCTCCGGCCGGGTAGGTGACCGCACCCACCTGCCAGTCGGTGCGCAGTGAGATCAGCAGCCACTCGCGGTGCAACGACAGCGACGAATCGGTCGGGACCTCGATCTCGATCAACTCGCCGTCACGAACCTCGTAGCGGATGCGGTGGTAGAAGTCGGTGTAGCGGCCCAGGCGGGTGTGCTCGAACCCCGGCGTCCGGTCGACCGAGGCGATCACCCGCACGTCCGTCGGCTCGGCCTCGTACACGGTCTCGGCGTCGGCCAACGGCTGGCCGCGGCGCCAGCGCTTGGCGATGCGCGGATAACCGGATTCGGTCATCGAGCCTTCGCCGAAATCGGTGCACACCAGCAGGGTGTCCTCGTCCTCCCAGGACACCGAGGACTTGGCTTCGGCCAGCTCGAATCCGTTGCACACGAATTCCCTTGTCCGCATGTCGAACTCGCGCACCACGGTGGCGTCGGCGCCGCCGCGGGACAGGCTGATCATGGCCAGTGTGTACTCCGGCTCGATCACCTCGGGCCCGGCCCACACCCAGTTCTCGTTCTCGGTACGCGCCAGCTCGTCCACATCCAGGATCACGTCCCAGTCCGGACTATCGGTGCAGTAGCTCTCCAAGGTGGTGCGCCGCCACAGGCCGCGCGGGTTCGCCTCGTCGCGCCAGAAGTTGTACAGGTACTCACCGCGCCGGCCCGGATAGGGGATCCGCGCATCGGTGTCGAGGATCTCCAGCACCTCCGAGCGCATCGCCTCGAATCGCTCACCGCTCAACTGCGCGATCGTCGGCTCGTTGTGCGCCCGCACCCACGCCAATGCGTCGTCGCCGGTGATGTCCTCGAGCCACAGGTAAGGGTCCTTCGCCACCCGCCCATTGTTACCGCGCGCGTACTGTGAGCTGAACAACACCACGGTCGGCGGAAGCGAGGATGCGATGGGCCACCCACCCTCACGGGCCCTGATCACCGCCGCTGCCGCCGACCTGTTGGCGCGGCTCCAGGAGCGTCACGGGTCGCTGATGTTCCACCAGTCCGGCGGATGCTGTGACGGGTCCTCCCCGATGTGTTACCCCGACGGTGAGTTCATCGTCGGCGACCGCGACATCCTGCTCGCGATCCTCGACGTCGGCACCGGCGTACCGGTGTGGATCTCCGGCCCGCAGTTCGAAGCCTGGAAACACACCCAACTGGTGATCGACGTCGTCCCCGGTCGCGGCGGTGGCTTCAGCCTGGAAGCACCCGTTGGCATGCGGTTCCTGTCCCGCGGCCGGGCCTTCACCGACGCCGAGAACGACGCGGTGGCCGAGCAGCCACCGGTGACCGGCGCGCAGTACGGCGCCGGCGCCCGACCGCCCGATACCGGCAGCCACATCGTCGCCGAGGCCGCCGACGCCTGCCCGGTCCCCGGGGGACGCGCCGCGCAGATGTAGCGGTCGTCGGGGGTTGCGGCGTTATCGTCGAAGGGTGATTCCGCTGCCACGGGCGTGGCTGCTGACCAGCGCGATGTTGGTCGGCGTAGCGGTCGGGCTGCTGGCCGGGATCGCGACGACACTGCTGGTGACGGTCACCGTCCGACCCGATCTGGTGATTGCGCTCGTCCTCGGGGTGCCAGGTGTCCTCGGGATCCTGATGATCCTGGTTGCGGGTCGGCGGTGGGTCACCACGCTCGGCGCGTGCGTCCTGGCCATCGCGCCCGGCTGGTTCGGCGCGCTGGCGATCATCCAGCTGGCATCCCATGGCTGAGAACGTCGACACCTCCACCAAGGACTTCTCCCCGCTGTTCGACACCGGGGAGAACGAGATCGTCAGAGCTGAAGCCGACGAGGCGCCGGTCCAAACGACGTCCGCGGAGGACATGACCCCGGACCAGACGGACTCCGACGACGCGCCGTCGGCCCCGTTGCCCGCCCCGGCCCCGCCTCTCGTGGTGGAAGGCACCTACCTGTCGGTCAAGTGGTGGACGTTCGTGGGCATCCTGGCCGGGGTGTGGTTCGTCTCCGCGGCGGCAGGGGCGGGCCTGTACTACTACTGGTACCAGTCGGCCGACAAGACCTGGCCGGTGTTCGTCGCACTCGCCTACGTCGTCGTCATCACGGTCGGTGCGCTGGTCGCGTCGACGGCTCAGCGCAAACCCCTGGTATCGGCCCTGGCCATGGCACTGATGTCGGCGCCGCTGGCGGCGATGGCCGCCGCGGCGGTTTTCTACGGTGCCTACGTGTTCGGCTGGATCGCCCGGTAGAACCATTGCGCCGCCCATTAGGGTGGGGTCGTGACCCACTTTGACGTTGTCGTTCTCGGAGCTGGTCCCGGTGGATACGTCGCGGCTATTCGTGCCGCCCAACTGGGGCTGAACACCGCAATTGTCGAACCCAAATACTGGGGTGGCGTGTGCCTCAATGTCGGGTGTATCCCGTCCAAGGCGTTGCTGCGCAATGCGGAACTCGCACACATCTTCACCAAGGAAGCCAAGACCTTCGGCATCAGCGGTGAGGCCACGTTCGATTACGGCGCCGCCTTCGACCGCAGTCGCAAGGTCGCCGACGGCCGCGTCGCCGGCGTGCACTTCCTGATGAAGAAGAACAAGATCACCGAGATCCACGGCTACGGCGCCTTCACCGGGCCCAAGGCGATGTCGGTCAAGCTCAACGAGGGAGGCTCAGAGGAGCTCACCTTCGACAACGCGATCATCGCCACCGGATCGTCGACCCGCCTGGTGCCGGGTACCTCGTTGTCCGACAACGTCGTTACCTACGAAACCCAGATCCTCTCGCGTGACCTGCCCGGTTCGATCATCATCGCCGGCGCAGGCGCCATCGGTATGGAGTTCGCCTACGTTCTGAAGAACTACGGCGTCGACGTCACCATCGTCGAGTTCCTGCCGCGCGCGCTGCCCAACGAGGACGCCGAGGTCTCCAAGGAGATCGAGAAGCAGTACAAGAAGCTGGGTGTCAAGATTCTCACCGGCACAAAGGTCGAGGCGATCGCCGATGACGGCTCGACGGTCAAGGTCACCGTCAGCAAGGACGGTAAGACTGAGGAGCTCCAGGCCGACAAGGTGTTGCAGGCCATCGGCTTCGCCCCCAACATCGAGGGCTTCGGCCTGGAGGCGGCCGGGGTTGCACTCACCGACCGCGGCGCCATCGCCATCGACGACTACATGCGCACCAACGTGCCGGGCATCTACGCCATCGGCGATGTCACCAGCAAGCTCCAGCTGGCCCACGTCGCCGAGGCGCAGGCCGTCGTGGCCGCTGAAACCATCGGTGGCGCTGAGACTCTGGAGCTGGGCGACTACCGGATGATGCCGCGCGCCACGTTCTGTCAGCCGCAGGTGGCCAGCTTCGGGCTCACCGAGGAGCAGGCCCGAGAAGAAGCGGCACGACGAGGGTCTGAGATTGTCGTCGTCAAGTTCCCGTTCACCGCCAACGGCAAGGCACACGGCTTGGCGGACCCGACCGGTTTCGTGAAGCTGATCGCCGACAAGAAGCACCTGGAGCTGATCGGCGGACACCTGATCGGGCCGGATGTCTCCGAGCTGCTGCCGGAGCTGACCCTGGCTCAGAAGTGGGATCTGACTGCCAACGAGCTGGCCCGCAATGTGCACACTCACCCGACCCTGTCGGAGGCGCTGCAAGAGTGCTTCCACGGTCTGGCCGGCCACATGATCAACTTTTGAGAAACGAAATCGTTGCCGGCATAGCCGGATTGGTGGCCGGCCACATTCTGTGGCTGGCTGCCATCACGTTGGCGACCGAGGGCTCGCGGGTCAATATCTGGGTGCTGTTGGTGGCGGCCCTGTCCTTCATCGGCGGTGCCGCAGGCTGGTACTTCGGCCGGCGCAAATACCGGGAGAAGTCCCGGGTCTGGGCGGCGTTCCTGTGGGCATTGCCGGTGTCCCCGGTGGCGTTCTCACTCGTACTGCTGGGCGTCACATACCTCTAGCCCTTCGGGCGCGCCGATTTCTACGCCGTGGTTGTGCATTTTCGGCGGCCACTGCCCAGAGGGAGAAAACGGTAACGGCCCGGCCCCGGGGGTGGGCCGAAATCGCTCAGTCCGGGAAGTCCAGCGGGATGCGCAGCGTCGTCATCATGGCGGCCAAGCCGTCGTATTGGCCTGCCAGCATGCAGAATTCGATGAGCTGCGCCTTGGTGAAGATCGCCGACAGCGCGGCCCAGGTTTCCGCCGAGACCGACCGGGTGACGACGAACTCGTCGGTCGCGGTGATCAACACCCGCTGCCGGTCGGTCAGTCCCTCGGCGTCGGGGCCTTCGAAGATGCGGGCCTGGGTCTCGGCATCCACGCCGCGGCTACGGGCCAGCCGGCGATGCTGCTGCAACTCGTATTCGCAATCCCGCAGATGGCCCACCCGCAGGATGACCACCTCGGCGTCCTGACGCGGCAGCTTGCCGAGCGGGCCGAGCAGCATTCCGGAATACGGCAGCCACGCCAGGAACAGCAGCTTGTGCTGGCCCAGCACGTTCATCAAGGTAAACCGGGGTGCCCGGATGGCTCGGGCCCCCAGTTTGGCGATGGCCCAGTTGACCGGGCCCAGCTCGCGGAATCCGCCCGGCGCGATGCGGGCCGGCTCGAGTGCACTCACCCCGCCGAGTCTGTCACAGGTGGGGTGGCCGGGTGAGCGCACCGGTTTCTGCGGCTGGGCTGTTGATCGACGATTTCCACAGCCGACAGGTAGAAACCGGTGCAGGGCAAGCCACGGAAGCTACGGCTCGCGCACCAGGTACGGCGACACGGTCGAGCGGTGTTCGTTGAGGTCCAGGGCTTTGCCGAGTGCGGGGAATGCGCGTTGCGGGCAGTTGTCGCGTTCGCACACCCGGCAACCGGACCCGATGGGCGTGGCCACCTCGCCGGAGAGGTCCAGGCCTTCGGAGTACACCAGCCGATGGGCATGGCGCAGTTCGCATCCCAGCCCGATGGCGAAGGTCTTGCCCGGCTGGCCATAGCGTGAGGCGCGGCGCTCCACGGTGCGAGCCACCCACATGTAGTTGCGGCCGTCGGGCATCTGGGCGATCTGCACGCCGATCTTGCCAGGATTGCCGAAGGTCTCGTAGACATTCCACAGTGGGCAGGTGCCACCGGAGGAGGAGAAGTGAAAGCCGGTGGCGGACTGTCTCTTTGACATGTTTCCTGCGCGGTCGACCCGGACGAAGGAGAACGGCACCCCGCGCATCGACGGGCGCTGCAGGGTGGACAGCCGGTGTGCGATGGTCTCGTAGCTCGCCGAGTAGAACGCCGACAGCCGCTCCACGTCGTAGCGGAAATTCTCGGCCACGTCATGGAATTGGCGGTAGGGGAGCACGGTGGCGGCGGCGAAGTAGTTGGCCAGGCCGAGCCGGGCCAGGGTGCGGGATTCATCGCTGGTGAACATTCCCTCGTCGACCATTCTGTCGATGAGGTCGCCGAATTCCAGGAAGGCCAGTTCGGCCGCCATCTTGAACACCTGCTGGCCGCGGGACAGGTGGCTGCCCATCTCCAGGGTCTTGGTGGCCGGGTCGTAACGGTGCAGCACGATGTCGCCCAGATCGATGCGCCGCACGATCCGCACCCCGTGCTCGGCGGTCAGCCGGTTGGCCAGCTCGCCGGCCAGCTCACCGCGGTGCATCCGGATCTTGGCGGTCAGCTCTTCGGCGGCGGTGTCGAGCTCGTGCAGGTAGTTCTGCCGTTGGTAGAAGTAGTCGCGCACCTCCTCGTGCGGCATGGTGATCGAACCGCTGCCGCTGCCGTCGGAATAGCGGTCTTCGGTGGCGGCCGCCAATTGTGTGGTGGTCAACCGGTATCGCCGGTGCAGGTTGACCATCGCCCGGGCAAAATTCGGGTGGGCCGCCACCAGGTCGGCGACTTCGGTGACATCCATGTCTGCGCCGAGGTCGCGGTCCATCGCGACCTCACGCATCTCGGCAACCAGCCGGGTGTCGTCCTGTGGGGCGAAGAACGTCGCGTCCACCCCGAACGCCTCGGTGATGCGCAGCAGCACCGCGACGGTGAGTGGCCGTACGTCGTGCTCGATCTGATTGAGGTAACTGGGGGAGATCTCCAGCATCTGGGCCAGCGCCGCCTGGCTGAATCCACGCTCGCTCCGTAGTTGCCGCACCCGCGACCCGACGAACGTTTTTGCCACGTCAACGAGCCTAACAAGCGTGTGAAGGCGGTCTTTGCATTCTTGGCAGATCAGTCGGTACTGGCAGTATCGGGCTGCCTGGCATGATCGGCTCAGGCGACAGCTGACTGGGGAGATGATCATGACGGACGCCGTGCAGAAAACGACCACCGGGCTGAACAAGGTGATGATGCCGGTGCCCGATCCCCATCCCGACGTCTTCGACGTGGAATGGCCGCTGCGGATGGCCGATGTCGACCGCACCGGCCGACTGCGGTTCGACGGCGCGTGCAGGCACATTCAGGACGTCGGCCAGGACCAGTTGCGGGAGATGGGATACGAGGACGTCCACCCCGCGTGGATCGTGCGGCGCACGATGATCGATCTGATCCGGCCCATCGAGGGCGGTGACATTCTGCGGATGCGGCGGTGGTGTTCGGGTACGTCCAACCGGTGGTGCGAGATGCGGGTGCGTATCGACGGACGCAAGGGCGGCCTGATGGAGTCCGAGGCATTCTGGATCCACATCAACCGCGACACGCAGGGGCCCTCCCGGATCTCCGACGACTTCCTGTCCGGCCTGCGCCGCACCACCGACGAGTCCCGGCTGCGCTGGAAGTCCTACCTGAAGGCCGGCAGTCGTGAGGACGCCGCCGAGATTCGCGAGTACCCGGTGCGGGTGTCCGACATCGATCTGTTCGACCACATGAACAACTCGGTCTACTGGACGGTGATCGAGGACTACCTGTACTCCCATCCCGATCTGCTGGAGAAGCCGCTGCGGGTGACCATCGAGCACGATGCCGCGGTGGCCCTCGGCGAGAAGCTCGAGATCCTGTCGCATGTCCACCCCGCCGGATCGACCGACAAATTCGGCGAAGAGCTCTCCGACCGCACTGTTAGAACGCTCACATATGCCGTCGGCGACGAGACAAAAGCGATCGCATCACTGTTCTCGCTCTGACCCATCCCGGTTTAACAGTACGAGCGTACTGACCTGCGACTTTGAGCTACCTGTTGGTAGCTTCTGAACCGGTACAGCCATCATATTTCTTCGCAATCTTTGCAAGTTAACTAAGCGCTTTGGCTAAACTTGGCAACTGAAACGGGTGGACCTGCGGATATGGGCTGTGACATGGTCTGGTTAGCAATCCAGTGAAGCCGCCCCGACGTTAGCAATCAACGAGGCGAACGACGCGGCGGTGGAACTAGGGCGACTGAAACAAACCGAAGGAGCAGTCCTATGTCGACCGTGGGCACCCCCAAGTCACCGGAGCAGATCCAGCACGACTGGGATCACAACCCCCGCTGGAAGGGCATCACCCGTACCTACACCCCGGCCGACGTGGTTGCCCTGCAGGGCTCCGTCGTCGAGGAGAACACCCTCGCCCGCCGCGGCTCCGAGGTGCTGTGGGATCAGCTGCACGACATGGACTTCGTCAACGCGCTCGGCGCGCTGACCGGCAACCAGGCTGTGCAGCAGGTCCGCGCCGGCCTGAAGGCCATCTACCTGTCCGGGTGGCAGGTCGCCGGTGACGCCAACCTGTCCGGCCACACCTACCCCGACCAGAGCCTCTACCCGGCCAACTCGGTGCCGCAGGTCGTCCGCCGCATCAACAACGCGCTGCTGCGCGCCGACCAGATCGCCAAGGTCGAGGGCGACACCTCGGTCGAGAACTGGCTGGCCCCGATCGTCGCCGACGGTGAGGCCGGCTTCGGTGGTGCACTCAACGTCTACGAGCTCCAGAAGGCCATGATCGCCGCCGGTGTCGCCGGTTCGCACTGGGAAGACCAGCTGGCCTCGGAGAAGAAGTGTGGCCACCTCGGCGGCAAGGTGCTGATCCCCACCCAGCAGCACATCCGCACCCTGACCTCCGCCCGTCTGGCGGCCGACGTGGCCGACGTGCCCACCCTGGTCATCGCCCGCACCGACGCCGAGGCCGCGACCCTGATCACCTCCGATGTGGACGAGCGCGACCGCCCGTTCATCACCGGTGAGCGCACCAAGGAAGGCTTCTACCGGGTGCAGAACGGCCTCGAGCCGTGCATCGCCCGCGCCAAGGCCTACGCGCCGTACTCGGATCTCATCTGGATGGAGACCGGCACCCCGGACCTCGAGCTCGCGAAGAAGTTCGCCGAGGGCGTCAAGGCCGAGTTCCCGGACCAGATGCTGTCCTACAACTGCTCGCCGTCGTTCAACTGGAAGCAGCACCTGGACGACGACACCATCGCCAAGTTCCAGCGCGAGCTGGGCGCGATGGGCTTCAAGTTCCAGTTCATCACGCTGGCCGGCTTCCACGCCCTCAACTACTCGATGTTCGACCTGGCCCACGGCTACGCCCGCGAGCAGATGAAGGCCTACGTCGACCTGCAGGAGCGCGAGTTCGCCGCTGAGGAGCGCGGTTACACCGCCACCAAGCATCAGCGCGAGGTCGGCGCCGGCTACTTCGACCGGATCGCCACCACGGTTGACCCGACCAGCTCGACCACCGCGCTGGCCGGTTCCACCGAAGAGGGTCAGTTCCACTGAGCTTGCGAAGTGGAACCGACCAGCCGGAGCCACTGAGAACCTCTGAAGGTTGACAGCGCAGGCCCCGCTCAGAATTCTTGGGCGGGGCCTGTTGCGTTGTTCGAGTAGTGAGAAAGTGAACGTCCCGCACGCGAGGAGGACAGGACAACTATGAGCAATCAAATTGAACGTGTAGGTGTGATCGGTGCCGGCCAGATGGGCGCGGGTATCGCCGAGGTGTCCGCCCGTGCCGGCGTGGACGTGCTGGTGTTCGAGACCTCCGACGCCCTGGTCACCGCGGGGCGCAACCGCATGACCAAATCACTCGAGCGCGCGGTGAGCGCGGGCAAGGTCACCGAGCGGGAGAAGGACGCCGCGCTGGACAAGCTGAAGTTCACCACCACGATCGACGATCTGGCCGACCGGCAACTGGTCATCGAGGCCGTGATCGAAGACGAAAACGTCAAGGCAAAGATCTTCGCCGATCTGGATCGCGTGATCACCGACCCCGACGCGGTGCTCGCGTCCAACACCTCGAGCATCCCGATCATGAAACTCGCAGCGGCTACCCAGAATCCTGCCAGGGTGTTGGGCCTGCACTTTTTCAACCCGGTTCCGGTTTTGCCGTTGGTCGAATTGGTCAGCACCCTGGTGACCGCTGACGCGGCCGCTGCGCGTGTCGAGGAATTCGCCGGCACGGTTCTCGGGAAGCAGGTTGTGCGTTGTTCTGACCGGTCCGGTTTCGTGGTCAACGCGTTGCTGGTTCCGTACCTCTTGGCGGCGGTCCGGATGGTCGAAGGTGGCTTTGCCACAATTGACGATGTCGACAAAGCTGTGGTCGCCGGGTTGTCTCACCCGATGGGGCCGCTGCGGCTGTCCGATCTGGTCGGGTTGGACACGCTCAAGCTCATCGCCGACAAGATGTTTGACGAGTTCAAAGAGCCGCTGTACGCCGCACCGCCGCTGCTGCTGCGCATGGTGGAGGCGGGACAGCTCGGCAAAAAATCCGGCCAGGGCTTTTACAAGTACTGAGAATGGCCGCGCTGGCACTATGGCCGAGGCTTAGCTAGTCTACCCACAGTGGGGCCTGTTGGCTCGCTCTATAGAGTCTGCATGTAAACCAGGAGGCGGCCCCAAACCATGGGTCGTCAGCAGCAGAAACGCAAAGAGGTAATTTTTCGTATGTCTAATGTCGAGTCCGATCTTGCTCCGTACTACGAGGAGTCGCAGTCGATCTACGACATCTCGAATGAGTTCTTCGCCCTCTTCCTCGGGCCGACCATGGGCTACACCTGCGGTTACTACGAGCGCGAGGACATGAACCTCGAGGAGTCGCAGAACGCCAAGTTCGATCTGGCCCTGGGCAAGCTCGACCTCAAGCCGGGTATGACCCTGCTCGACATCGGCTGCGGCTGGGGTGGTGCGCTGGAGCGTGCGCTGATCAACCATGACGTCAACGTCATCGGGATCACGCTGAGCAAGGAACAGTCGGACTACGCCCGCAAGCGGCTGGCCAAGATCGACACCAACCGCAACGTCGAGATCCGGCTGCAGGGCTGGGAAGAGTTCAACGAGCCCGTCGACCGCATCGTCTCGATCGGCGCCTTCGAGGCGTTCAAGCAGGAGCGCTACCCGATCTTCTTCGAGCGGGCCTACAGCATCCTGCCGGAGAACGGCGGCCGCATGCTGCTGCACACGATCCTGGCGCACACCCAGCAGTTCTTCCGTGAGAACAACATCAAGCTGACGATCAGCGACCTGAAGTTCATGAAGTTCATCGGTGAGGAGATCTTCCCCGGTGGGCAGCTGCCTGCGGTCGAGGACATCGAGAAGCTCGCCGACGACTCGGGCTTCAAGCTGGAGCGCACCCACCTGCTGCGTCCGCATTACGCGCGCACGCTGGACATGTGGGCGGCCAACCTGGAGGCGGCCAAGGACGAGGCCATCGCACTGCAGGGTCAGGAAGTGTACGACCGGTTCATGAAGTACCTGACCGGTTGCGCCGACTTCTTCCGTCGCGGCATCACCAACATCGGCCAGTTCACGCTGGTCAAGTAGTTTCTTTCCAAAAGCGCCCCCGACACGGTCGGGGGCGCTTTTGTTTGTGCGAGAAGCTAGGCCTCAGCCAACCGCTTCTTCTCCACCTTTACGTCGAAGTCCGGCGGCGGCCACGCCATGTTGAGGCCTTTGAGCGCCTCGATGAGCAGTTCGGTGATGGCAAGCCGGCTGTACCACTTCTTGTCACACGGCACGATGTGCCAGGGTGCGTAGTCGGTCGAGGTCTTCTCCAGCATGGCCTGGTAGGCCTCCTGGTACTTGGGCCACAGCAGGCGCTCGTCGATGTCGGCCGGGTTGTACTTCCAGTACTTTTCGGGCCGTTCGAGCCGCTCGGCCAGCCGGCGCTTCTGCTCGGCGAGTGAGACGAACATGGCCACCTTCACCAGAGTGGTGCCGGCATCGACCAATTCGCGTTCGAAGGTGTTGATCTCGTCATAGCGGGTGCCCCAGACATCCGGCGGCACCAGGTTGTGCACGCGGACGATCAGCACGTCCTCGTAGTGCGAACGGTCGAACACCCCGATGTGTCCGGCCGGCGGAAGGGCGTTGCGAATCCGCCACAGATAATGGTGGGCCCGTTCCTCCTCCGTCGGTTTGCCGAAGCTGGTGTATCGGATACCTTGCGGATTTGCAGCTCCCACAACATGTTTGACGATGCCGCCCTTGCCTGCGGTGTCCATGCCCTGCAGGATCAACAGCACCGAGCGGTTGTCGTCACCACTCTTGCTGCGGGCGTAGAGCATTTCCTGCAGCGACGCGAACCGCAGGTTGCGCTCGATCTGCAGGGTGGGTGCGTCGCTCTTGTTCCCGCGGAATCCCGGTGTGCCGTGTGCGTCGATACGTGCGACTTCGTCGCCTGGGCGGAAGACCAATTCGTCGTGTGGTTCGTGGGTCCACAGGGCAGGCAGGTCGTTGTCGTTCACCCGCTCAGTCAAGCAGTTGTGGCGGCAAAACCGGTGACGGGTGGGGCAGCGAGTTGAACTTCTCCAGCGATCCGCCCACTTCGACGATGCCGCGCAGTGCGTTCCAGGACAGCATCGTGAGGTAGTCGATCAGGTCATCGGCGGTCATCCGGGGGTTCGACATCCAGGAGTGGGTGGCCAGCTGCACCCCGCCGACGGTGTGGAACGCCCACGCCTCGGCACCACGGGTGTCCATCCCGGCCTGGGCCATCCGACGGCGCAGCATCACGGCCAGCATGCGCGCGATGATCTGCTCGGAATCGGCGACGGCTTTGCTCTTGCTGGCCGAGTTGTTCGCCATCACGAACGGATAGATCTCGGGTTCGGCGGCAACGGTTTCCACGTACACCTTGATGATTTCGCGGGTGAGGTCGAAACCGTCGAGGTTCGAGGACAGGGCCGCAGCCATATTCGGGATCAGCGTGGTCTGGGCGAACCGCATCATCACGGCGGTGGTGAGGTCGTTCTTGTCGACGAAATAGCGGTACAGCACGGTCTTGGACACGCCGATCTCGGCGGCGATCTCATCCATGCTGACATTGCTGCCCCGGCTCCGGATCGCTTCCAGGGTGCCGTCTACAAGTTCGTTGCGCCGCTCCACCTTGTGCTGGTGCCAGCGCCGCTTCCGTCCATCGGTCTTCACCGTCGCCGGCGGAGTCTGCTGTGCCACAGTCGCAGTAGTCCCATTCCCTAGTTCCACTTGATACTACGGCGAATCTGCGGATACGGGCCTGAGGGTCGGACCGTCAGTCGCGGCGATAGCGCAAGATGGAATCGTGGCACATCGAACCGACGCGGGAGCCCGCGCGCATACGGGCCCGCGGCAGAGTTTTGCCGAGACGCTGGCCGGTGCGGACAGCGCTGCCGACGCCGAACGGCTACGGGGTTTGCGGACCATGAAGCTGGTAGCGCTGAGCTTCCTGGTCGGCGCTACCGTGATCTTCCTTTTGTGCACGTGGGCGCAGTCGCGGGGAGCGGGACCGGGGGGTCCGGCGCCGTGGATCGGATATGTTCGCGCGGCAGCCGAGGCCGGCATGGTCGGCGCGCTCGCCGACTGGTTCGCGGTGACCGCGTTGTTCAAGCATCCACTCGGTATCCCCATCCCGCACACGGCCATCATCAAGCGCAAGAAGGACCAGCTGGGCGAGGGGTTGGGAACGTTCGTCCGGGAGAACTTCATGTCTCCCGAGGTGATCGCGACCAAACTGCACGACGCCGAGGTGGCGGGCCGGTTGGGCAAGTGGCTGTGCGACCGTCCGCATGCCGAGCGGGTGGCCGCCGAGGCGTCGACCGTGCTGCGGGTCGGGGTCGAGATGCTGCGCGACGAGGACGTCCAGCACGTGCTGGACCGGATGATCGTCAAGCGCATCGCCGACCCGAAATGGGGCCCGCCGATCGGCCGGGTGCTCTCCACGCTGCTGCAGGAGGGCCGTCAGGAAGCGCTGATCCAGCTGTTGTGCGATCGGGCGTTCCAGTGGTCGCTGAACTCCGGTGAGGTGATCGAGCGGGTGATCGAGCGGGATTCTCCGACGTGGTCGCCGCGCTGGGTGGATCACCTGGTGGGCGAGCGGATCCACCGGGAGCTGATGGATTTCACCGACAAGGTACGCCGCAACCCCGACCACGAACTGCGCCGCTCGGCCACCCGGTTCCTGTTCGAGTTCGCCGACGACCTGCAGAACGACGAGGCGACGATTCAGCGCGCCGAGAACGTCAAGGAACAGATCATGGGCCGCGACGAGGTGGCGCGGGCGGCCGAGACTGCGTGGGCGGCGGCGAAGCGGATCATCCTGGAGTCGGTGGACGACCCGTCCTCGGCGCTGCGTACCCGGATCGCCGACTCGGTGATGCGCATCGGGGAGTCGTTGCGTGACGACGCCGAGCTACGCGACAAGGTCGACAACTGGATCATCAGAGGGGCAAAACACCTGGTCGCAGAGTATGGGACCGAAATCACAGCAATCATCACCGAGACCATCGAACGCTGGGATGCGGACGAGGCGAGTCGCCGGATCGAGCTCCATGTGGGCCGTGACCTGCAGTTTATCCGGATCAACGGCACCGTGGTGGGCGCGTTGGCGGGTCTGATCATCTACTCGGTAGCCCAACTACTCTTCTGACCTGCGCTAACTAGTGCTTGCAAAAGTTAGCACCCCGTCGTAGCGTGAATTGTGTCGTTAACGGATACAGGCCTACGAGGGGAATGACATGGCGCAAGACGAAAATCTCGCGGCTGTCGTCTCCAGCGCTGCGCAGGACATCGGAAGCTTCATCCGAGCCCAGCGTGAGGCGGCGCAGGTGTCAGTTCGGCAGTTGGCCGAGAAGGCCGGTGTCAGCAACCCGTACCTGAGCCAGATCGAACGAGGGTTGCGGAAACCTTCCGCCGACGTGCTCAACCAGATCGCGAAGGCACTTCGGGTGTCCGCCGAGGTCCTCTATGTGCGCGCCGGGATGTTGGAGCCCAGCGAGCCCAGCGAGGTCCGCGACGCCATCGTGAACGACGTGGGGATCACCGAGCGGCAGAAGCAGGTGCTGCTCGATATCTACACATCGTTCCGGCAGCAGAACGAAGCCGAAGCAGATGAGGAGCAGACATCTGAACCGACTGACTGACACCTCATCAGCTAACCGATAACTATTCGCACGAAAGTCATCCTGGGAAAGGAAATTCGCATGACCGACAAGACTCAGCCCACCATCGAAGACCTCAAGGCCCCGCTGCTGGCCGCCGTCGGCGCTGCCGATCTGGCCCTGGCCACGGTCAACGAGATCGTCGCCAGCCTGCGTGAGCGTGCCGAGGATGCGCGCACCGACGCCGAGGCCCGCGTCGAGGAAGGCCGCGCCCGGCTGACCAAGCTGCAGGAAGACCTGCCGGTCCAGTTCGACGAGCTGCGCGACAAGCTCTCCTCCGACGAACTGCGCAAGGCCGCCGAGGGCTACGCCGATCAGGCCACCGCGACCTACAACAAGCTGGTCGAGCGCGGCGAGGCGGCGCTGGAGCGCCTGCGCAACCAGCCGGCCATCGAGGAAGCCGCCAACCGGGTCGAGGGTTACACCGACCAGGCCGTCGAGCTGACCCAGGAGGCCCTGGGCACCGTGGCGACCCAGACCCGCGCGGTCGGCGAGCGTGCCGCCAAGCTGGTCGGCGTGGAGCTGCCGAAGAAGGTCGAGAAGGCCGCAGCACCGGCTGCCGCTCCCGCCAAGAAGGCCGCACCCGCCAAGAAGGCGCCCGCCAAGAAGGCCGCCACCCCGGCTGCCAAGAAGACCGCGGCTCCGGCCAAGAAGGTCACCCAGAAGTAGTACCGGTCGAGACCGTGTTCACAGGGACCTGAGCCCTGGGCGGTCGACGCTGACGATGAGGCCCGCATAGGCTGGTGAGGTGCAACTCGCCAACCTTGCGGGCCTCATTATTTTGGCGCTCGGTTATCTGGTCGTTCTCGCGGCCGTGTACGCCTTCGTGCATGCGGCCCGGCAGCGTCCCGACGCCTATACGGCCACCGGCAAGCTCACCAAGCCGGTATGGCTGGCCATCCTGGGTGTGAGCGCGGTGCTGACGCTGCTGGTGGGTGGGGTGTTCATCCCCGTCATCGCGGCCTGCGCCACCGGTGTCTACCTCGTCGACGTGCGGCCAAAGCTGCTCGAAATCCAGGGAAAGTCCCACTGACCCGATGCGTTCGCCACTGGCCGCACTCGGCGCGGTGTGCCTGACGCTGAGCGCGACCCTGACCTTCGTGCCCTGCGCAGCCGCCGAGCCCGGCCTCGAGCACAGCTACGTCGACCACGTCGAATGGGCGAAATGGGGCGACCTGTCCAGCCTGCGCGTCTATCCGACCGACGCCGCGCGGGCGCTCACCCGTCAGCCCGGCAACGCCGCGGACGCCGATCAGGCCTGGGCCCAGGTGCTGGCCCTGGCCCCGGATGCAGACCTTCCGGGGATGCGTGCGCAGTTCCTGTGCCACTGGACGTTCGCCGAACTCGTCGAGCCGGGTAAGACCAGTTGGAATCTGGAGCCGTGGCGGCCCGAGGTCGCCCCCGAGGTGATGCTGGCCGGCGGATGCAATCCCGGCGGCAGTGAGGAACCGTTCTGATGGGCAGCTACACCCGGGCTCAGGTCGCCGCACTGGTCGACCACACGCTGCTCAAGCCGGAAGCCACCGTGGTCGACGTCGAGAAACTGGTGGCCGAGGGCGCCGACCTCGGGGTGTTCTCGGTCTGCGTGTCGCCGTCGCTGGTGTCCGCCGCGGCCGCGGTCGCCCCGGGCGGCCTGGCGGTGGCCGCGGTGTCCGGTTTCCCCTCGGGTAAACACCTGGCCGAGATCAAGGCCCGCGAATCGCAACTGGCCGCGGCCGCGGGCGCCGTCGAGATCGACATGGTGATCGACGTCGGGGCCGCGCTGACCGGCGACCTGGACGCGATCGCTGCCGAGGTCGCCGCGGTGCGCGCGGCAGTACCCGGTGCCACGCTCAAGGTGATCGTCGAGTCCGCGGCGCTGCTGGAGTTCGCCGGCGAGGCGCTGTTGCAGGACGTCTGCCGGGCCGCCGTCGGCGCCGGGGCCGACTTCGTCAAGACCTCCACCGGCTTCCATCCCAGCGGGGGCGCCTCCACCCGTGCTGTCGAACTGATGGCGCGCGCGGTGGGTGACGGCGTCGGGGTCAAGGCCAGCGGCGGCATCCGCACCGCCGAGACGGCGGTGGCGATGCTCGACGCCGGGGCCACCCGGCTCGGCCTGTCGGGCACCCGGGCGGTACTCGACGGCCTCGCCGGTTAGGGCCGGGCTACAGCTTCGCGAAGCAGGGGTCGTCGGTGGGCTTGGGCATCGACGCGTTCGTCGCGGAGAACCTCGCCTGCACGCCGCTGTCGGTGACCTGCACGCTGTCGGCGTGGATCCCCATCGGATAGTTCTCGGTCAGCTGGGCGGTGAACTTGTCCAGGATCGGCTGCAGGGTCTCCCGCGGCCAGGACAGGCCGATCGCGCTCAGGTCGATGATCTGCAGCGAGATGCCCTTGTTGACCACCGTGGGCTTGGCCGTGATGGTGCCGAGCAGGCCTTTGAGTTCGATGGTGCCCTTGGACGGGTTGGTCCGCACATCCGAGATCGCCGAGCCGATGAACGGCAGCTGGACCATGTCGCCCACGGTCTCGCGGAGGCCGTCGGTGCTCCAGTCGATGTTGGCGACCAGCGAGCCCACGGTGCCGCTGGCGTCGGCGGTTTCCTTCACCCGCACGTCCCGGATGTCCAGCTTGACCTTCATGCCCTTGGCCTCACGGATCTGGTTGCCCGCGGTCTCGACGTTGATGTTCGTGTAGTGACCGGTCACGTGCTGCATGAGGAACGGCGGCAGCGGATCGAACGAGGCCTTCGCGCCGTCCCCGACGACGCATTCCACGATCGAGGCGACGATCTTGTCGGCACGGTTGCGGGCATACAGCTCGCCGCCGAGTACGCCGGCCGCGACCAGTGCCAGCACGATCACGAAGACCAGTACCACCGACAACGGATCCGACAGCAGCTTCTTGACCTTCGCCAGGGCCGACGTGTCCTGCGGCTGCTGAGCGTCGGATACCGGCTGCCCGGGCTGCTCAGGCGTCGGCGGCTGCGGCGGCACGTCCGCCGAAGGAGCTGGCGGGGACTGGTCGGTTGGGCGAGCCCAGGGATCGGTCACCCCAGCGATTGTGCCCTATCGGACTGAGCGAACTGTGAGCGGTTCTGCAGCACCGCGATGGTGTCGCGGACCTGGTTGGCGGCATCGAGGTCGACGTCGTAGACCAGTAGGTGCGGGTCGGCGTCGGCCGCGGCGAGAACCTCGCCGGTGGGGGAGGTCACCAGACTGCCGCCGACACCGGTCGGCCCGGCCTTGGCGATGTCCTCGCCCGGATAGGCCTGGTCGACCGCGGCGATGAATCCGGTGGTGTCCAGCGCGCGGGCCCGGGCCAGCAGGGTCCACTGCTCCAGCTTGCCGGGTCCCGATCCCCACGAGGCGTGCACGGTGATCAGTCGGGCGCCGCGACGGGCCAGCTCCACGTACAGCTCCGGGAACCGGATGTCGTAGCAGGTGCTCAGGCCGACGGTGACGTCGTCGACGGTGATCGTCACCGGCTCGAAACCCGGTGCCACAGTGCGTGATTCGGTGAATCCGAAGGCGTCGTAGAGATGGATCTTGTGGTAGTGCGCGTTCACCCCGCCCCCGGTGGCGATCAGGGTGTTGGTGACCCGCCCGTCCTGGCTGGGGACGAACATCCCGGCCACCACGACGACCCCGGCCTGCGCGGCGATGTCACGCACCGCCGTCGCCCACGGCCCGTCGAGATCCTCGGCGACGGGGCCCAGCGGCACCCCGAACCGGCACATCGTGGCCTCGGGGAACAACACCAACCGGGCGCCGTCAGCGGCGGCCCGCCGCGTGTACTCGTCGACCAGCGCCAGATTCGACGACGGATCTGTGCCGGTCGCGATCTGCGCCAGGGCGATTCGCATGTGGTTCAGCTTAGTGGCGCGACGGCTGCCCACGGGACCGTGAGTATCCCGTCCCGCATCCGACGGCGCGGTGCGGCGACGGGAAGCCCTTCGGCGCGCAACAACTCCACCATGGCCCGCCAGCGCACCCGCGGCCCGAACACCCCGTGTCCGGCCGCGCTGGCCCAGGCGCGGTCGGCCGCGCCGAGCAGCGCGTGGATCGGCTGTCCTTCGACGTTGTGGTGGATGAGCACCTTGGGCAGCCGTTCGGCCAGGTCCGACGGACGCTCGATGCGCAGCGGGTCACACGCCAGGGTCAGGCTCACCGGCCCGTCGGTGTCCAGCAACACCCAGCAGCATCGGCGGCCCAACTCGTCGCAGGTTCCGTCGAGGATCAGCCCGCCGGGCGCGAGCCGGCGCGACATCGCCGCCCAGGCCTCGGGTACCGCCTCGACCGGGTACTGGCGCAATACGTTGAACGCCCGCACCAGCACCGGACGCAGCCCGGCCAACTCGAACCCGCCGAGGGCGAAGTGGACGTCGCTGCTGCCCGCCAGCGCGCGTGCGGTGGCCACACGTTCGGGGTGGATCTCCAGGCCTACTACCCGGATACCGTCGCGGATCGATCTCAGCCGCGCGGCCAATTCGAGCGTGGTCACCGGCAGCGCCCCGTACCCGAGGTCGACCACCAGCGGATCGGCGGCGGCGCGCAGCACGCTGCGCACCCGCGGCGAGTGCGCCAGCCAACGGTCGCTGCGGCGCAGCCGGTTGTACCCGGTGGTGCCCCGGGTGACCGCTCCGACGGGTTTAGACGTGCTCGGCGATCCACTCAGCGGTGAACGCCCCCTCGATCGTGAACACGTCGTTGACGGACTGCAGGACCAGGTCTTCGAGTTTGCCCCCGATCAGCGGCATCGGCACTTTGCACGTGCTGTCGACCTGCAGCCGGCTGCCCGCCGAGACCTCGGTGAACACATAGCGGCCATCGAGCCGCCCCGGCACGTGTGACACGGACGCGGTGTAGTGGCCACTCGCGCGGCCCGCGCCGTTCGGGTCGAAGGGGCCGAAAGAATGCTTGCGGATGATGGCCATATCGAGCGGTATCACCGACCGCAGGATGGCGGGCAGCTCCGCGCGCGGCAGCACCTGCCGGAACTCGACCTCGATCCCGCTCTCGTCGGCGTTGAAGGCCGTGAGGTCGGATTTTCCGGGAGTGAGGTTGTCGTAGCGGTCCATCATGGCCTGCCAGTACGCGGCGTTCGCGTACACGGCGTAGATGGTTTCCACGGGTGCGTCGAACGGCATCGTTGTCTGCCGGGATCGGCTCATGGTTACCGAAGATACCGCCGGGCTCAGTGGTGTTCGGTGATCCACACCGAGGTGAACCGTTGCTCGGCGGTCAGGAGGTCGACCAGCTGCGTGCCGATGAAACTCTCGATCTTGCCGCCGACCAGCGGCACCCTGACCTCGACCGTGATGTGTACCGACAGCCGGGACCCGCGGTCGGTCGCGGCAAGCGTCGCGGTCCCGGACAGCGACACCGGCGCCCCGGCGACCGAGCCCCGCACCGTGCCGTGCGACGCGCCATGCCGGATCGGCTGCCACCGCTCCTCGCGCCGGATGTGCAGATCGCCGCGGTGGAACTGCGACACCAGCCCGGGCAGCTGGTTGGCGCGCAGGGTCTGGGTGGTGACCGCCGTGATATCGCCGGCGTCGGTCACGGTCAACGCGTCCAGCGCGGTCGCGTCGGCCCCGGAATCGGCCAGCCGGGCCAGCCAATACTGTTCGTCACCGAATGCCCGGTGGACCTGTTCGACGCTGCCCTCGTAGTCGCTGGCCATGTCGAATGATCGCGGCATACCTGGTCACGCTACCGTTACGGCCCGTGGTCAGTTCGTATGTTGCCGGTGTCGCGGTCGACGAGTCGGTTGCGCTGGCCCCGCTGACCACCCTGCGGGTCGGGCCGGTGGCGCCCAGGGTGTTGACCTGCACCAGCACCGATCAGCTCATCGATGTGCTGCGCGCGGTGTCCGATCCGATCCTGGTGCTCGCCGGCGGATCCAACGTCGTGCTGGCCGATGACCTGGCCGACACCATGCCGGATCTCACCGTGGTGCGCGTGGCCAACACCGCCATCACCGTCGAGGGTGATCTGCTGCGCGCCGAGGCCGGTGCCGTGTTCGACGACGTCGTCGTCGCCTCGCTGCAGCACGGGCTGGGCGGGCTCGAATGCCTGTCCGGGATACCGGGATCGGCCGGGGCCACCCCGGTGCAGAACGTGGGTGCCTACGGGGCCGAGGTCGCCGACACCATCAGCCGGGTCCGGTTGCTCGACCGGCGCACGGGTGAAGTCCGTTGGGCTGCAACGGAAGAGCTCAAATTCGGCTATCGCACCAGCATCCTCAAACACTCCGATGCCGTGATCGTGCTCGAGGTCGAGTTCACCCTCGATCAGACTGGCCGAAGCGCACCGCTGCGTTACCGCGAACTGGCCACCGCACTGGGTGTCGAACCGGGGGAGCGCGCCGACCCGATGCGGGTTCGCCAGACCGTGCTGGGTTTGCGCGCCGGCAAAGGGATGGTCCTCGACGCGCACGACCACGACACCTGGAGTGTCGGGTCGTTCTTCACCAACCCGGTGGTGTCGCAGGCCGAGTTCGAGCGGGTGCAGGCCGGGGCCGACGCCGCGGGGAAGGGGGCGGTGCCGAACTACCCCGCTCCGGACGGGGTCAAGCTCGCTGCAGGCTGGCTGGTCGAGCACGCCGGGTTTGGTAAGGGATACCCCGGTGACGGTGCTCCGGCACGGCTGTCGACCAAACATGCGCTGGCTCTGACCAATCGTGGCGAGGCGAACACCGCTGATGTGATTGCCCTGGCCAGAGCGGTGCAGGCGGGTGTTCTGGACCGCTTCGGCATCACTCTGCAGCCCGAACCGATTCTGTTTGGGTGCGATCTATCAGTACCCTAGATCCACGTGAGCCCTGCCGATGATATAGAGGCCGGTGCGCCGTTGCTCAATCGGCGGCGCGCCCTGACGGTGCTGACCGTCGGAATGGGTGCCGGGGTGCTGGCTGCCTGCTCGGCAGGATCATCGGTCTCCGGACCTCAGGCCCAGGAATCGACCGCGCCGACGGTGACGTACGAGCCTGCCGCCGACGCCGAGGACGTGCTGCCGACCGCGCCGGCCGGAGTGAAGGTCGACAACGGTGTGTTCCAGCGCGTCAGCCTGACCAACGCCAACGGCAAGGTGGTCGCCGGCAAATTCAACAGCGACCGCACCGCGTTCACTGTCACCGAGCCCCTCGGCTACGACTCCACCTACACCTGGGCCGGCTCGGTGGTGGGCCCGGACGGCAAGGCCGAATCCGTACAGGCCACCTTCTCCACGGTCGCCCCGCAGAAACAGGTCAGCGGTCAGTTCCAGCTCGCCGACGGACAGGTTGTCGGCGTGGCCGCGCCGATCATCCTGCAGTTCGACGCCGCGATCGACGACAAGGACCGGGCGACCGTCGAAAAAGCCCTTCAGGTCACCACCACACCGCCGGTCGAGGGCAGCTGGGCGTGGCTGCCCGACGAGGCCGGAGGCTCGCGGGTGCACTGGCGGACCCGGGAGTACTACCCGACCGGAACCAAGGTCAGCGTCAAGGCGCCGTTGTACGGCGTCAGCTTCGGCGATGGCGCCTACGGTGCGGCCGACTCGACGCTCGACTTCGAGATCGGACGTCGCCAGGTGGTCAAGGCCGAGGCGTCCAGCCACCGCATCCAGGTGCTCGACGGGGCCGGCGCGGTGATCATGGACTTCCCGTGCAGCTACGGCGAAGGCGATCTGGACCGCAACGTCACCCGCAGCGGCATCCACGTGGTGACCGAGAAGTACGAGGACTTCTGGATGACCAACCCGGCCGCCGGGTACTCCAATGTGCACGAGCGCTTCGCGGTGCGGATCTCCAACAACGGTGAGTTCATCCACTGCAACCCCAACAGCATCGGTTCGCAGGGCAACACGAACGTCACCAACGGTTGCATCAACCTGAACCTGGAGAACTCGCAGCAGTACTTCAACAGCGCGATGTACGGCGACCCGGTCGAGGTGACCGGCACCCGCATCGACCTGTCCTACGCCGACGGCGACCTCTGGGACTGGGCGGTGGACTGGAGCGAGTGGAAGTCCATGTCGGCGCTGTCCTCGCAGGATTCGCCGGCGAATCTTCCTGCGACGGCCCCGGCGACGCCGACCGACGCTCCGACCCTGTCCGGCATACCTACGACCACCACGCCGCCCAAGCCCACACCGGGCGGGTAAATCGGTCGCCGTTTTCGACTCAAGGGTCGTGAAAATTGAGTCGGCGCGGCCGTGAGGTCGAAATCGACGAGCCGCAGGAGGCGTGGATGCCTCCGGCGCATCACACTTTCCGGCTGAAGCGTCCGTGCGGGGCCTGATCGCGCGGCCGGATCACGATCTGATCCAGGTTGACGTGTGACGGGCGTGACGCGACGAACCCGATCACCTCGGCGACGTCCTCGGCCACCATCGGGGTGATGCCCCGGTACACGTTGTCGGCGCGTTCCCGGTCGCCGTCGAAGCGCACCAACGAGAACTCGGTCTCGACGGCACCCGGCGCAATCTCGGTGAGCCGCACCGGTTTTCCGAGAAGCTCACCGCGCAGCGTGCGGTGCAGGGCACCCTGGGCGTGTTTGGCCGCGGTGTATCCCGAGCCGCCGTCGTAGGTCTCGAATGCCGCGATCGAGGTGACGGTGACGATCAGGCCGTCGCCGGAGGCGATGAGCTTGGGCAGCAGCGCCCGGGACACCCGCAGGGTGCCGAGCACGTTGGTTTCCCACATCCACCGCCAATGCTCCAGGTCAGCGTCCAGGACGGATTCCAGCCCCCTGGCCCCGCCGGCGTTGTTCACCAGCACATCCACCCGATCCAGCTGGGCCGCCAGGGCGTCGACCGCGTCCTGGTCGGTGACGTCCGCCACCACCGCGGTGCCGCCGATCTCCTCGGCCAGTGACTGGACCCGATCGGCCCGACGGGCCGCGCAGATGACGTGAAAGCCCAGGGCAGCAAGGGATCTGGCTGTCGCGGCACCGATTCCGGCGCTGGCGCCGGTAACCACTGCCACGCGTTTGTCTGACTGTGGTGTCGTCATCTGACCAAGACTAGATGGCGTGCTAGGTTCTCCGTATGTCCCGGAATCTCCAGTCCCGCTCCGCGCGGCGTGCGTGTTGTTGTCGCGCACCCCGCCGCGCCTGACTGACCCGGACCTGTTTTCCCGTCCTGCTGAGTCGCCAGGTGTGGTCCCACCCCACCTAGTCGACAACCAGTAAGGACCATTCTCGTGACCACCGCCATTGCCGCTCCCCGCCGCAGCTCCACCCCTACGGTCCGGCCGATATCCGCCGCCGCGCGCTACCCGCAGTCGCGGCTGCTACAGATCGTCGCCCCGTCGCTGAAGGTGCCCGACACCGCCGTGGCGTCGGTGTTCAGCGCCGTCCGCGCCCGCGGGCCGATCGCCCGGGATGCCGTCGCGCAGCTCACGCAGTTGAGCATCGCGACGGTCAACCGTCAGGTCACCGCACTGCTCGACGCCGGAATCCTGCGTGAGCGTGCCGATCTCGCTGTTTCGGGGGCCATCGGCCGGCCCCGCGTGCCCGTCGAGGTCAACCACGAGCCCTACCTCACGCTCGGTATCCACGTCGGTGCGCGCACCACCAGCATCGTGGCCACCGACCTGTTCGGTCGCACGCTCGACGTGGTCGAGACGCCCACCCCGTCGGGGCCCCAATCCGCGGCGTTGGCCACGCTGGCCTCCAGCGCACGCCGGTACCTGAGTCGCTGGCACCGTCGCCGCCCGCTGTGGGTCGGGGTGGCCGCCGGCGGCGTCGTCGACAGCATCACCGGGTATCTCGATCACCCGCGGCTGGGCTGGTCCGATGCCCCGGTGGGTCCGGTGCTCGCCGAAGCGCTGGCGCTGCCGGTGTCGGTCGCCTCGCACGTCGACGCGATGGCCGGTGCCGAACTGCTGCTGGGGGGACGCCGTCCGTTCCCCGAGACCACCGGCGCTCCGGCGCGGACCAGCCTCTACGTCTACGCCCGCGAAACCGTCGGCTACGCGTTGTCGATCGACGGCCGCGTGCACACCCCGGCCGGCGGGCCCGGAACGATTGCCGGCCTGCCCGCACAGTCCGAATTACTCGGTGGCTCAGGGCAATTGGAGTCCACGGTGAGTGACGAGGCGGTGCTCAACGCGGCCCGCGCGCTGCGGATCGTCCCGGCCGAAGGTCCGTCCTCGACGCTGCCGGCGGTGCTGCGCGCGGCCCGGCAGGGCAACGGGAAGGCCCGCGAACTGCTGGCCGATCGGGCCCGCGTGCTCGGCGAGGCCGTCGCGTTGCTGCGCGATCTGCTCAACCCCGACGATCTGGTGCTCGGCGGCCAGGCCTTCACCGAATATCCCGAGGGGATGCCCGTCGTGGAGCAAGCCGTCGCGCACCGTTCGGTACTCGGACCCCGCGACATCCGGGTGACCGCGTTCGGCAATCGGGTCCAGGAGGCCGGTGCGGGAATCGTTTCGCTGGGCGGCCTGTACGCCGATCCGATCGGCGCCATGCGGCGCGCTCAAACCCGCCGATCCGCGGCGGTGTAGACATGTCTGTGTGCGTCTAGCCACGGACCTCGAGACTCCACGCCGAGTTGCGGTCATATCCGTACACACGTCGCCGCTGGCGCAGCCGGGTACCGGTGACGCCGGCGGGATGAATGTCTACGTGCTCCAGACAGCGTTGCAGCTGGCTCGTCGGGGCGTCGAGGTGGAGATTTTCACCAGGGCCACCTCGTCGTCGGATGCCCCGGTGGTGGCGGTGGCGCCCGGCGTGGTGGTGCGCAACGTGGTGGCCGGGCCGTTCGAGGGCCTGGACAAATATGACCTGCCCACCCAGCTGTGCGCGTTCACCGCGGGGGTGTTGCGCGCCGAGGCGACCCACGAACCCGGCTATTACGACGTCGTCCACTCGCATTACTGGCTGTCCGGTCAGGTCGGCTGGCTGGCCCGGGATCGCTGGGCGGTGCCGCTCGTGCACACCGCACACACCCTGGCCGCGGTGAAGAACGCCGCACTGGCCGCCGGTGATCTGCCCGAGCCGCCGCTGCGCGCCGTGGGGGAGCAGCAGGTGGTCGATGAGGCCGACCGGCTCATCGTGAACACCGAACATGAAGTACAGCAACTAGTTTCGCTTCACCACGCCGATCCGGGACGTATCGATGTGGTGCATCCAGGGGTCGACCTGGATGTCTTCACCCCCGGGGATCGCGACGCGGCGCGGGCAGTGCTCGGCATTGCCCGCGACGAGCAGGTGGTCGCGTTCGTGGGCCGCATCCAGCCGCTGAAGGCGCCCGACGTGCTGTTGCGTGCCGCCGCGAAACTGCCCGGGGTCCGGGTGCTGGTCGCCGGTGGGCCCTCCGGCAGCGGCCTGGCCGAGCCCGACACCCTGATTCGTCTGGCCGACGAACTGGGTATCACCGATCGTGTGACGTTCCTGCCCCCGCAATCCCGCGAACAACTGGTCACCGTGTTCCGCGCCGCCGATCTGGTCGCAGTGCCCAGCTACTCCGAATCCTTCGGCCTGGTCGCGATCGAGGCCCAGGCATGTGGGACGCCGGTGGTGGCGGCCGCGGTCGGCGGTCTGCCCGTCGCGGTGGCCGACGGGGTCAGCGGTGCCCTGGTCGACGGGCACGACGTCGACGACTGGGCGGCCGCGATCGACGAGGTGCTGCAGCGCGATCCGGCTCCGTTGCGCCTGGCCGCCGCGGCTCACGCCGCGCAGTTCTCCTGGGCGCACACCGTCGATGACCTGCTGAACAGCTACGCCCACGCGATGAGCGACTACCGGTCCCGGCACCGCAGGCCCGCTGCCCGACGTGCGGGACGCCGGTTCGCGCTGCGCCGGGGGGTGCGGGCATGAGCGTCGAAAAACTGATCACCGACACCCTCGACGAGCACGAACTCGTCTACCACCGGCATGACGGCGCCCACGGCGGCCTGCCCGGTCTCATCGTCGAACTGCCGGGGGAACGCAAGCTCAAGACCAACACCATTCTGAGCGTCGGCGAGCATTCGGTACGTGTCGAGGCATTCGTGTGCCGCAAACCCGACGAGAACTTCGAAGGTGTCTACCGGTTCCTGCTCAAGCGCAACCGCAGGCTCTACGGGGTCGCCTACACCCTCGACAACGTCGGCGACATCTATCTCGTCGGCCGGATGGCGCTGAGTTCGGTCACCGCCGACGAGATCGACCGGGTGCTCGGCCAGGTGCTCGAAGCCGTCGACTCCGACTTCAACACCTTGCTGGAACTGGGCTTCCGCTCATCCATCCAGAAGGAGTGGGAGTGGCGGGTCTCGCGCGGTGAGTCGCTGAAGAACCTCAAGGCGTTCGAGCACCTGATCGACGATTAGCCGCCCGTGAGAAGATCACGGGCATGCCGACGCTGATCCTGCTCCGCCACGGTGAGAGCGACTGGAACCAGAAGAACCTGTTCACCGGATGGGTCGACGTCGACCTCACCGAGAAGGGCCGCGCCGAGGCCGTCCGCGGCGGCAAGCTGCTGGTCGAGAACGGCCTGCTGCCCGATGTGCTCTACACCTCGCTGCTGCGCCGCGCGATCACCACCGCCAACCTGGCGCTGGACGCCGCCGATCGGCACTGGATTCCGGTTCACCGGGACTGGCGGCTCAACGAGCGGCACTACGGCGCCCTGCAGGGCCTGGACAAGGCCGCCACCAAGGACAAGTACGGCGAAGAGCAGTTCATGGCGTGGCGGCGCAGCTACGACACCCCGCCGCCGCCGATCGAGAAGGGCAGCGAGTACAGCCAGGACGCCGATCCGCGTTACGCGGAGATCGGTGGCGGCCCGCTGACCGAATGCCTCCAGGACGTGGTGGCCCGGTTCGTGCCGTACTACGAGGCGACGATCTTGCCCGACCTGCGGGCCGGCAAGACCGTGCTGATCGCGGCCCACGGAAACTCGCTGCGTGCGCTGGTCAAGTACCTCGACGGAATGTCCGCTGAGGACGTCGTCGGCCTGAACATCCCGACCGGCATCCCGCTGCGCTATGAACTCGACGACAACCTCAAGCCCCTCGTCGCAGGCGGTGAGTACCTCGACCCCGAGGCCGCCGCTGCCGGGGCCGCCGCGGTTGCCGCGCAGGGCGCCAAGAAGTAGTTCGCCCGACCTTCGGGCCTGCGGGCAAACAGCAGGTTACCGACGGTTAACGACAGCCGAACAGCTGTATTTGGCGGTGTGACTTGTCCCGTTTTGGTCGCACGCTGCTGGGATGACGTTCACCGGATGCGTACGCTTTTCGCGTGAGCTTGATGTCGGCGTTACTGCTGACGGCGGTCGTGGCGTTGCTCGCGCTGATCGTCGGTGCGGGGGTGGCCGCCGTGGTCGCCCCCCGCATCGTGGCCGCACGGCAGCGGCGCGAGGCCGATGAGGCCGGCCTGACGGTGTCGCAGATGCTGCAGCACATCGTGTCCGCATCGCCCAACGGCATCGTCGTCGTCGACACGTTCAACGACGTGGTCTATGCCAACGACCGGGCCACCGAACTCGGTGTCGTGCGTGACCGGCTCCTCGACGACCGGGCCTGGCGCGCTGCCGAGCAGGTGTTCGCCACCGGTCAGCCCATCGAGGTCGACCTGTCCCCGCGCAAGCTCCCACACCCCGGACGCCTGGGCATCTCGGTGCGCGGCTGGGTGCGGCCACTGAGCACGGAGGACCGCCGCTTCGCCGTCGTCTATGCCGACGATGAGTCCGAGCACGCCAGGATGGAAGCCACTCGCAGGGATTTTGTGGCCAATGTCAGCCATGAGCTCAAGACCCCGGTGGGCGCCATGCGGGTGCTCGCCGAAGCGCTGCAGGCCTCCGCGGACGACCCGGACATGGTGCACCGCTTCTCCGACAAGATGGTGGCCGAATCGCTGCGGTTGGCCGACATGGTCGGCGAGCTGATCGAGCTGTCCCGGTTGCAGGGTGGCGAGCGGCTGCCCGACCTGGACGTCGTCGACGTCGACTCCGTGGTGTCCGAGGCGCTGTCGCGGCACAAGGTGGCCGCCGACAAGGCCGACATCTCGATCACCACCGACGCCCCGACCGGCTACCGGGTCCTGGGCGATCAGACGTTGCTGGTGACCGCCGTCGCCAATCTGGTGTCGAATGCCATTGCCTACTCGCCCAACGGATCCGGCATATCGGTCAGCCGGCGCCGGCGTGGCGGCAGTGTCGAGATCGCGGTCACCGACCGCGGCATCGGAATCGCCAAGGCCGATCAGGAACGGGTCTTCGAGCGGTTCTTCCGGGTCGACAAGGCCCGTTCGCGCGCCACCGGCGGCACCGGGCTGGGCCTGGCGATCGTCAAACACGTGGCCGCCAACCACAACGGAACCATCCGGCTGTGGAGTCAGCCGGGGACCGGGTCGACGTTCACGTTGTCGATCCCGGCGTATCCCGAAACCGACGAGTCCGCAGGTGACTCGAACGACCGAGAGGATTAGCGAGACCGATGACCAGCGTGTTGATCGTTGAGGACGAGGAGTCGCTGGCCGATCCCCTGGCCTTCCTGCTCCGCAAGGAAGGTTTCGAGGCCACCGTGGTGGCCGATGGTCCCTCTGCACTGGCCGAGTTCGAGCGCTCCGGCGCCGATATCGTCCTGTTGGACCTGATGTTGCCGGGGATGAGCGGTACCGATGTCTGCAAGCAACTACGTGCCCGCTCCAGCGTGCCGGTGATCATGGTCACCGCCCGCGACAGCGAGATCGACAAGGTTGTCGGTCTCGAGTTGGGTGCCGATGACTATGTCACCAAGCCGTATTCGGCCCGCGAGCTGATCGCGCGGATCCGGGCGGTGCTGCGCCGCGGCTCCGACACCGACGACGGTGCGATCGGTGACGGCGTACTGGAGGCCGGCCCGGTCCGGATGGACGTCGAACGTCACGTCGTCAGCGTCAACGGCGATCAGATTACGTTGCCGCTCAAGGAGTTCGACCTCCTGGAGTACCTGATGCGCAACAGCGGACGGGTGCTCACCCGCGGTCAGCTCATCGACCGGGTGTGGGGTGCGGACTACGTGGGCGACACCAAAACCCTTGACGTGCACGTCAAGCGGCTGCGCTCCAAGATCGAGGCGGACCCGGCCAACCCGGTGCACCTGGTCACCGTGCGCGGTCTCGGCTACAAGCTGGAGGGCTGAGGGGGCTACTGGGCGGCGCGGGTCGCGGGATGCACGGCGACCAGTCCGAGGGCACTGCGCCGCCGGCACATCGCGGCCAGCTCGGCGTAGGCCTTCTCGCCGAGCACCGCGGTGAGTTCGGGGCCGTAGGACTCGAACACCGGGCGGGCGCCCACATGGGCGGCGGGATCACCGGTGCAGTACCAATGCAGGTCCGCTCCGCCCTCGCCCCAGCCGCGCCGGTCGTACTCGGTGATGACGGTGCGCAGGACCTGCGTGTCGTCGGGCCGAGTGACCCATTCCTGACTGCGCCGGATCGGCAATTGCCAGCACACGTCGGGCTTCATGGTCAGCGGCTCGACACCGAGCTTGAGCGCCTTGCTGTGCAGGGCGCACCCGATTCCGCCGGCGAACCCCGGGCGGTTCAGGAAGATGCACGCCCCCTTGTACTTCCGGGTCCGCTGGTTGGGCTTGCCGTCGTACTCGTCGTCCTCCAGATAGCCCTTGCGGCCCAGGCCCTTGTCCCGGAACTGCCAGTCCTCGTCGGTCAGCTGGGCGACCGCGTCGTCGAGCCGCGCACGATCGTCGTCATCAGAAAGGAACGCGCCATGCGAGCAGCAGCCGTCGTCCGGGCGGCCCTCGACGGTGCCCTTGCAGGCCGGTGTGCCGAACACACACGTCCAGCGGGACAACAACCACGTCATATCGGCCGCGATCAGATGCGTCGCGTCCTCCGGGTCGTAGAACTCCACCCATTCGCGGGCAAAGTCGAGTTCGACTTCGCCGGGATGCACATCTGCCACGGCGCAAACGGTACTCCCATATGCCTGAACACATTTCCCGACCGCGGCGTGACGCGTCGTGGGACGCACCACAATCCCGGCGTGCGGGTGCGGCGGTTCGGAGGAGGTCCGGCCACGCCGCGCTGGTCGGCTGCGGTTAGGTTGGTTCAGTGCGGTTAGGCGTGCTCGATGTCGGGAGCAACACGGTGCATCTCCTCGTGGTGGATGCCCGTCGTGGCGGACACCCGACCCCGATGAGCTCCACCAAGGCCGCACTGCGCCTGGCCGAGGCCATCGACGACTCCGGCAAACTGACCCGCAAGGGCGCCGACGGGTTGGTGGCCACGGTGGACGAGTTCGCCAAGATCGCCACCAGCTCGGGATGTGCCGAATTGATGGCGTTTGCCACCTCTGCGGTGCGCGACGCCACCAACTCCGAGGAAGTCCTGGCCAGGGTGCGGGCCGAGACCGGGGTGTCCCTCGGTGTGCTCAGCGGTGTCAACGAATCCCGCCTGACGTTCCTGGCGGTGCGCCGCTGGTACGGCTGGAGCGCGGGCCGCATCATCAACATCGACATCGGCGGTGGCTCGCTGGAACTGTCCAGTGGGGTCGACGAGGAGCCCGAGGTGGCGCTGTCGCTTCCCCTGGGGGCGGGCCGGCTGACCAGGGAGTGGCTGGCCGAAGACCCACCTGGGCGACGCCGAGTCGCGATGTTGCGGGACTGGCTGACCACCGAGCTCGCCGATTCCGGCACCACCATGCGTCGGGCCGGAAACCCGGACCTCGCGGTGGCGACGTCGAAAACCTTCCGGTCGCTGGCCAGACTCACCGGGGCGGCCCCCTCGGGCGCCGGCCCGCGGGTCAAGCGGACCCTCACCGCGACGGGATTAAGACAGCTCATAGCTTTCATCTCTAGGATGACAGCGGCTGACCGTGCCGAACTGGAAGGAGTGAGTGCCGAGAGGGCACCACAGATCGTGGCCGGTGCTTTGGTAGCTGAGGCTAGTATGCGAGCACTGGAGATCGATTCCGTCGATATTTGCCCCTGGGCATTGCGAGAGGGGTTGATTCTTCGGAAGCTCGACAGCGAGGCCGACGGTTCAGCCTTGGTAGAGACGTCGGCGCGGGACGCCGGACGTTAAGGAAAAGCTAGTCCCGAAGGCAACGTAGGTATGACAGGACCAGAGAACAGCCCATCCGGCACCCGACCGATCTCGGTCGCGGAGTTGCTGGCGAAGAACGGGACGATCGGGGCGCCCCCGGTCGGCGGTCGCCGTCGGCGTCGCCGCGGAAACAGTGACGCGGTGACCGTCGCCGAACTCACCGGTGAGATCCCGGTCATCACCGACGACTACGAACCCGAGCCCGCACGTCGCGACGAGCCGGTTCCCGCGCCTGACCCGCTGGTCGACACTGCCGTCGTGGCGCCCATCCTGGACGAGCCGCGGGTCCGCAACGGCGGCCTCCGGTCTCCCCGGGTCAAGCCGCCCATCAGGTCGGCCGAACCCGACGACGTCCGCACCGAGGCCGAGGACGATTACGACGCGCATCTGGCGGCGCGTGACGTCGATCCCGAGCCCGTCGAGTTCCGGCCACGTCCGCGCCGCGGTCAGTCCAAGCCGGCGCGTGACTACCGATCGTCGGGCACCGGTGCCGAGCGGATGAGCCCGGACCCCCTCGACGACCTTGACGCCGACGATGCGGCCGGGTCGGCCGACGCGCTGGTCGAGTCCGACGGTCGCGATCTGCACGGCGCGGTCGACACCGATTACGGCGACTACGCGGACGACGACTATGACGGCGACTACGGCGATAGTTCGTACTCGTCGCTCGGGCCGTTGTTCGGCGCAGGATCGTTGGCCGACAAGGACCTGTCCGAGGGCACCGGCGACTACGACGAGCACGACGAATTCGACGAATTCGATGATGATCAGCCGCCCCCCTCACCGCTGGTTCGCGGGATGTGGATCGTCGGTCAGTGCGTGATCGCGGTGGCCTTCGGTGCCGGCCTGTTCATCGCCTTCGATCAGCTGTGGAAGTGGAACACCATCGTCGCGCTGGTGCTCGGCGTGCTGGTCATCCTCGGCCTGGCCGGGGGTGTGCGGGTGGTCCGCAAGACCGAGGACATCGGCAGCACACTGACCGCGGTGGCGGTCGGGGCCCTGGTCACCTTCGGTCCGTTGGCGCTGCTACAGGCGAGTTAGGTCCCCGCACACGCGAGGAACGAAAGCACGTCAGTACACAATTGGGTTGTGCGCCCCGCCATCAAGATCGGTCTGTCCACCGCCTCGGTCTATCCGCTGAGGACGGAGGCTGCGTTCGAGTGCGCCGCGCGCCTGGGTTATGACGGTGTCGAGCTGATGGTGTGGGCGGAGTCGGTCAGCCAGGACATCGACACGATCGCCAAGATGTCGGCGCACTACGGCATCCCGGTGTTGTCGGTGCATGCCCCCTGCCTGCTGATCTCGCAGCGGGTGTGGGGGGCCAATCCGATCTCGAAACTCGAACGCAGCGTGCGGGCCGCCGAACAACTCGGCGCCCAGACCGTTGTCGTGCACCCGCCGTTCCGCTGGCAGCGCCGCTACGCCGAGGGGTTCAGCGAGCAGGTCGCCCGGTTGGAGGCCGACAGCGAGGTCCTGGTGGCGGTGGAGAACATGTTCCCGTTCCGGGCCGACCGGTTTTTCGGGTCGGGTGGCACATCCGTCGAGCGGATGCGTAAGCGCGGCGGCAGGCCCGGCCCCGGCATCTCCGCGTTCGCGCCGTCCTACGACCCGCTGGACGGCGATCACGCGCATTACACGCTCGATCTGAGCCATACGGCCACGGCCGGCACCGACGCCATCGAGATGGCCCAACGAATGGGCGACGGCCTGGTGCACCTGCATCTGTGCGACGGCAAGGGGGCATCCACCGATGAGCATCTGGTTCCCGGGCGGGGCACTCAGCCCACCGTCGAGGTGTGCCAGATGCTGGCGGCGGGCAATTTCTCCGGCCACGTCGTCCTGGAGGTCACCACGTCGGCTGCCAAGACCACCGCCGAACGCGAGGCGCTGCTGACCGAGTCGCTGCAATTCGCCCGCACCCACCTCCTGCGCTGAAAACCCCCACCTGCAAAGGACCGCACATGACCGGCTCCACCCTGTTCACCGATGCCATGGCACTGACGCCGGCCGGCGACGGCGTCTATCACGGCGAGCTCAACGAGCACTGGACGATCGGGCCCAAGGTGCACGGCGGCGCCATGCTCGCGCTGTGTGCCAATGCCGCCCGCACCGAGCTGGGCGCGTCCGCGCAGCCCCTGGCGATCTCGGGAAACTTCCTCTGGGCGCCCGATCCCGGTCCGATGCAGGTGGTCACGACGGTGCGTAAGCGGGGCCGCCGGATCGGCCTGGTGGACGTGGAGCTGCGCCAGGAGGACCGCATCGCGGTGACGGTGTCGGTCACCCTCGGCGAACCCGAGCATCACGTGCCCCCGCTGCTGTCGTTCAACCCCGTGGTGCCGCTGATGACGCCCGAACCGCCGCCCGGGCTGGAGCCGATCGGCCCCGGTCATCCGATGGAGCATGTCGTGCACCTGGCGCATGGTTGTGACATCCGCCCTGCGCTGCACACGATGGGGCCGCGTACCGACGGTGGGCCGCCGGTGTTCGAGTACTGGGTGCGTCCCAAGGGTGTCGCTCCCGACGTGCTGTTCGCGCTCCTGTGCGGCGATGTGTCGGCTCCGGTGACGTTCGCTGTGGAACGCACCGGTTGGGCGCCCACGGTCCAGCTGACGGCCTATCTGCGGGCACTACCGGCCGACGGCTGGCTGCGGGTGATGTGCACCTCGGTGCAGATCGGTCAGGACTGGTTCGACGAGGACCACATCGTCGTCGACTGCGAGGGCCGGATCATCGTGCAGACGCGGCAGTTGGCGATGGTCCCCGCGCGGGGCTGACTCCGCCGGGACATGGAATGCTGTCGCCCATGTCGAGAATCGCGATAATCGGCGGCGGAAGCATGGGCGAGGCGCTGCTGTCAGGGCTGTTGAGGGCCGGCCGGCAGGTCAAGGACATGGTGGTCGCGGAGAAATACCCGGACCGCGCCAAGTACCTGTCGGAGAAGTACTCGGTGCTGGTGACCTCGGTGGCCGATGCCGCCGACAACGCCGCCTACGTGGTGATCGCGGTGAAGCCGACCGACGTCGCGAATGTGATCGACGAGATCGCCGATGCGGCGGCGAGCGCCGATTCCGACGCCGCCGAGCAGGTGTTCGTCAGCATCGCCGCCGGTGTCAGCACGTCGTACTACGAGAACAAGCTGCCGGCCGGGTCTCCGGTCATCCGCGTGATGCCCAACTCCCCGATCGTGGTCGGCGGCGGGGTGAGCGCGTTGGCGGCGGGCCGGTTCGCGACTGCCGAGCAGCTCAAGGAGGTCTCGTCGATCTTCGATGCGGTCGGCGGCGTACTCACCGTGAACGAGTCGCAGTTGGACGCGGTGACGGCGGTGTCCGGGTCGGGGCCGGCGTACTTCTTCCTGATGGTCGAGGCTCTGGTCGACGCGGGCGTGGAATCGGGTCTGTCGCGTGCGGTGGCCACCGATCTGGTGATCCAGACGATGGCCGGCTCGGCGGCGATGCTGCTGGAACGTCTCGATGAGGTAAACGCCGCCGGGGGCGCCGCGCTGGACACCACACCGGCTCGATTGCGGGCGATGGTGACCTCGCCGGCCGGCACCACCGCCGCTGGGCTGCGGGAACTGGAGCGTGGGGGATTGCGGGGCGCGGTGTCCAATGCCGTTCTGGCCGCGAAAACGCGCTCTGAGCAGCTCGGAATTACATCTGAGTAATTAGATTAATTCAAACTGATTAGCCCACACCCGTCGCAGTAACCCCACCCGCCACGCTATTCTCCCTTTGTATGCGCGGGTCGGTGCCAGCGGTGGGGAAGCCGCTGGAACTGCCTGTGCCTGATTGATTGGGTTGCGATGACGTCTATGAACGGGCCATCGGCGCGGGATGCTGGCGACGGTCAGCCTCGAGCTCAATTTCTGACGGTCGCCGAGGTGGCGAGCTTGATGAGGGTCTCGAAGATGACGGTGTACCGGCTGGTGCACAACGGTGAACTGCCTGCGGTTCGAGTGGGCCGATCGTTCCGGGTCCACGCCAAGGCAGTCCACGATCTGCTGGAGTCTTCGTACTTCGACGCGGGCTGACATCCCGGTTCGACAGCGCGGCCGTACCAGCTGAGCGCCCAGAGCAGGCTGGCGTTTTCCGTTTCGGTGACCGGCCTGGGTAAAGTAACCAGGTCAATCATCAGCGTCAGTAGCGGAGACACCAGGGTTTATGGGCTCAGTCATCAAGAAGCGGCGTAAGCGTATGTCGAAGAAGAAGCACCGCAAGCTGCTTCGCCGTACCCGGGTGCAGCGTAGAAAACTCGGCAAGTAGCCAACTGCTGCGGCCGCTAGGCTGAGCCGATGGATTCTGAAGGTCGTTCAGGGGGACGCCCGACGGGAGTCCCCGGATCCGGTTCGGATACTTCCGGTGCGGGACAGGCCGCAGATGCGTCGCCCGCTCCGAAAGTAGTTCTGGTCACGGGTGCGTGCCGGTTCCTCGGTGGTTATCTGACCGCCAGGCTGGCGCAGAACCCGTTGATCGAGCACGTCATCGCCGTTGATGCGGTGGTGCCGAGCAAGGACCTGATGCGTCGGATGGGGCGGGCGGAGTTCGTCCGCGCCGACATCCGCAACCCGTTCATCGCCAAGGTGATCAGAAACGGCAACGTGGACACCGTCGTGCATGCCGCGGCGGCGTCCTACGCGCCCAGGTCCGGAGGCCGGGCCACGTTGAAGGAACTCAACGTGATGGGCGCGATCCAGCTGTTCGCGGCCTGCCAGAAGACACCGTCGGTACGTCGGGTCGTGCTCAAGTCCACCTCCGAGGTGTACGGCTCGAGCTCGCGTGATCCGGTGATGTTCAGCGAGGAGAGCAGTGCTCGCCGTCCGCCGGGTGACGGGTTCGCCCGCGACAGCATGGACATCGAGGGCTACGCCCGTGGCCTGGCCCGGCGTCGCCCCGACATCGATCTGACGATCCTTCGGCTGGCCAACATGATCGGGCCCGCGATGGACACCGTGCTCTCGCGGTATCTGGCCGGGCCGGTGGTTCCCTCGGTCATCGGCCACGACGCACGGTTGCAACTGCTGCACGAACAGGACGCCCTCGGTGCCCTGGAACGTGCGACAGTGGCCGGCCGGGCGGGCACGTTCAACGTCGGCGCCTTGGGCATCATCATGATGAGCCAGGCGATCCGGCGCTCGGGACGGGTGCGTTTGCCGGTGCCGAGCGGGGCGTTGTCGGCGATCAATTCGCTCAGTCGCGCAACGGGTTCCGCCGAGATCGACCGCGATCAGATGAACTATCTGAGCTACGGCCGGGTGATGGACACCACGCGAATGCACAGGGATCTGGGCTACAGTCCCAAGTGGACGACCGCCGAGGCATTCGACGACTACGTCCGTGGTCGTGGATTGACGCCGATACTCGATCCGCGATGGGTACGCTCAATGGAGAGTCGCGCCGTGGGGATGGCGCAGCGTTTGGGACATTAGTAGTGGCTCTATCCGGGGTGGGAGAAGGTATCGAAGTGGCGGGTGAATCAAAAGCGAAAGTCATTCCGCTGCATGGCAACTCGAATCGTTCTGCGGCACGCCGTGCGGCCGCTCGGTCCGACAGTGCCCGCCGACATCCTTCGGTCCTGGCCGATCCGGGAAGCCGTGCCACGGCCGAGCAGATCGCCGCGGTGGTGCATGAGATCGATCAGGCACGCGGTGGCGCCTCGGGCCAGTCGGGCACCGACGACGGCCCCAGCGAACTCGCCAAGGGCATCGCGGCGGTCTCGGAATTCGTCCGCACCCGGATGGCCGGTGAGTACTCGGTGGACGAGTTCGGGTTCGACCCGCACATCACCAACGCAATCTTCTTGCCTTTGCTGAGAACGTTTTTCAGGTCCTGGTTCCGGGTCGAGGTGTCGGGCATCGAGAACCTGCCCTCCAACGGTGCGGCGCTCGTGGTGGCCAACCACGCCGGGGTGCTGCCCTTCGACGGACTGATGACTCAGGTGGCGGTGCACGACCACCACCCGCTCAACCGCGATCTGCGTCTGCTCGCGGCGGACCTGGTGTTCGATCTGCCGATGGTCGGGCAGGCCGCACGTAAGGCCGGGCACACCATGGCCTGCACCGCCGACGCGCACCGGTTGCTCGCCAACGGTGAGCTCACCGCCGTGTTCCCGGAGGGCTTCAAGGGGTTGGGCAAGAACTTCAAAGATCGCTACAAGCTGCAGCGGTTCGGCCGCGGCGGCTTCGTTTCCGCAGCTCTGCGAGCCCAGGCGCCGATCGTGCCGTGCTCGATCGTGGGCTCGGAGGAGATCTACCCGATGATGGCCGACGTCAAGCTGCTGGCCCGGTTGCTCGGTCTGCCGTACTTCCCGGTGACGCCGCTGTTCCCGCTGGCCGGCCCGCTCGGCCTGGTGCCGTTGCCGTCGAAGTGGCACATCCAGTTCGGTGAGCCGATCGCGACGACCGGCTATGACGAGAGCGCCGCCGACGATCCGATGATCACCTTCGAGCTGACCGATCAGGTCCGCGAGACCATCCAGCACACGCTGTACCAGCTGCTGGCCGGCCGTCGAAACATGTTCTTCGGCTGACCCTTACACCGCTCGCGCAACGAAAAATCAGGCGCCGGACTTTTGCCCGGCAACCATCTTGGCGATCGCGGCGTCGCGCGCCGCGGCGATCTGTGAACTGATCTCGTCGGCTTCGTCGATGGCCGCCTCGCCGAGCATGGTGACGATGCTGGTGGCAACCGGGTTGCCGTCGTCGTCGGTGACCTCGGCCCGAACCTCGGCGATCACAGTGCCGTGCGATTCGATGACCGAGTCCAGGTAGGAGTCGAACCACAGCTTGTCGCCGACCATGATCGGCCGGTGGAAGATCAGCTTCTGGTCGCGGTGCAACACCCGCTCCAGGTTGATCGGGATGTCGAAATTCTCGAACAGGTCCAGCTGAACGCGTCGACCGGCGACCGCCAGGAACGTCACCGAGGCCACCACCGAGTCGTAGCCGTACTCCTTGGCGGCCTCGGCGTCGTAGTGCGCGGGATGGTCGTCCTTGACCGCGTGGGCGAACTCACGGACCTTCTCCCGGCCGACCTCGAAGTAGTCGGGGTACCGGTAGTGCGTTCCGATGATGTTTGCGGCGATGCTCATATTCCCTGCGCTGTTCGGTATGCGGTGCGCGGTGCGCACAAACGTGCCTGACTGCCAAGCCGCTGGCGCGGCCCGCCGCGGAAGCTTATAACGCGGCCTGCTACCTCAGCGAATGTCGTGGCGGCGTGACGCGGCAGCGGCCAGCGCGCCACCCAGCGCACCGAGCGCCAGCGCCGAGGGCACGCCGATGCGCGCGGCCTTGCGTGCGGTGCGGAAGTCGCGGATCTCCCAGCCGCGCTCCCTGGCCACGTCGCGCAGCGCGGCGTCGGGGTTGATCGCCACCGCGGTACCGACCAGCGACAGCATCGGTACGTCGTTGAAGCTGTCCGAGTAGGCGGTGCACCGGCGCAGGTTCAGACCTTCGCGGATGGCCAGGGACCGCACCGCGTGGGCCTTTCCGGTGCCGTGCAGAATGTCGCCGACGAGCCGGCCCGTGAACACTCCGTCGACCGACTCGGCGACCGTCCCCAGCGCACCCGTCAATCCCAGCCGCTTGGCGATCGTGGCGGCCAGCTCGTAGGGGGTCGCGGTGACGAGCCACACCTGCTGACCGGCGTCCAGGTGCATCTGTGCCAGCGCTCGCGTCCCCGGCCAGATCTTGTCGGCGATGATCTCGTCGTAGATCTCCTCGCCCAGCGCCACCAGTTCGGCGGTGGACCGGCCCTCGATGAATGCCAGGGCCTTCTGCTTGCCCTCGGCGACGTCGTCGCTGTTCTCCTTGCCGGTGAACTGGAACTTGGCCTGTGCGAATCCGATGCCGAGGATGTCGCGGTAGGTGAAGTACTTGCGTGCCGCCAGGCCGCGGGCGAAGTGCACCAGTGACGATCCGTGGACCAGGGTGTTGTCGACGTCGAAGAATGCCGCGGCAGTCAGATCGGGCGGCGGTGCCGGTGTGGGGGCGTCGTCGGTGTCGGGCTCGAGCTCGGTGACGGCGAGTTCGGCGCTGGCCTCGGCGGCAAGCTCCTGTTCGAGTGCATCGGCACTACCGGATTCGGGCACGTTTTCACCCTAAGTCACGCAGCCGGGATACTGGCGGTGTGGAGTGCGAGCAGGCGGGAACGGGCGGCCGAACCACTGTGACGTTGCTGACCAGGGCCGGCTGCAGCATGTGTGAGCGGGCCGCGCACCAGCTGGCCGTGTTGCGTGACGAACTGGACTTCGAGCTGGTGACCACCGATATCGACGAGGCCGCCGCAGCGGGCGACTCGGCGCCGCGGGCCCGGTTCGGCGATCTGCTGCCGGTGGTTTTGCTGAACGGGATCCAACACAGCTACTGGGAAGTCGACGAGCAGGGGCTTCGGGCCGAGATAGCACCGAGATGAAATTTGGTGGCCGGGCCGGAAACGATTACCTTGGTGACGTGGTGATGACGCCGTGAGTGTGCTGCTATTCGGGGTTTCGCACCGCAGCGCGCCGGTGTCTGTTCTCGAGCAGTTGAGCACCGACGCATCGGATCAGGCCAAGATCATCGACGAGGTCCTCCGGTCCTCGTTGGTCACCGAGGCCATGGTCCTGGCCACGTGCAACCGCGTCGAGGTGTACGCCGTGGTCGAGGCTTTCCACGGCGGCCTGTCGATCATCGGGCAGGTGCTTTCCGACCATTCCGGCATGTCGCTGAACGACCTCACCAAGTACGCCTACGTGCGTTACGCCGAAGCCGCTGTCGAGCATCTGTTCGCGGTGACCAGCGGCTTGGACTCGGCCGTCATCGGTGAAGCCCAGGTGTTGGGCCAGGTGCGTCGCGCCTATGCGACGGCCGAGGAGCACCAGACCGTCGGGCGCACGCTGCACGAGCTGGCCCAGCGGGCCCTGAACGTCGGCAAACGGGTGCATTCGGAGACCGGCATCGACGCCGCGGGCGCGTCGGTGGTCTCGGTGGCCCTCGGGATGGCCGAAACCAAACTCAGCGGCGGGCTCGCCGGGCGGACCGCGGCCGTGATCGGCGCGGGCTCGATGGGCGCACTGGCCGGTGCGCACCTGCTGCGGGCGGGGATCGACCGGGTCAACGTGGTGAATCGATCGCTGCCGCGCGCCCAGCGCCTCGCGGCGAACCTCACCGAGCAGGGCGTGCCTGCGCAAGCGTTTTCCCTGGACGAACTCTCCGAAGCGCTGGCCGATTCCGATGTCGTGGTCAGCAGCACCGGGGCGGTACGGCCGGTGGTATCCCTGGCCGACGTGCACCATGCACTGGCGCAGCGCAACCCGGCCGCCGTTGATCGGCAGCTGGTCATCTGTGACCTCGGTATGCCCCGCGACGTCGATCCGGCGGTGTCCGGGCTGCCCGGTGTCTGGGTCGTCGACATGGACCGGATTCAGCGGGAGCCGTCGGCACGGGCCGCGGCCACCGATGCCGATGCGGCCCGCACGATCGTGGCCACCGAGGTTGCCAACTACCTGGCGGGCCAGCGGATGGCCGAGGTCACCCCGACCGTGACGGCGCTGCGGCAACGCGCCGCCGACGTGGTGGAGGCCGAGCTGCTGCGCCTGGACAACCGGCTGCCCGAACTGGAGTCGGCGCACCGCGACGAGGTGGCCAAGACGGTCCGCCGCGTCGTCGACAAACTTTTGCACGCACCCACGGTGCGGGTGAAACAACTCGCCAGTGCACCTGGCGGGGACAGCTACGCGGAGGCTTTGCGGGAGCTGTTCGAACTCGATCCGCAGGCCGTCGAAGCTGTGGCGGCCAGCGAATTGCCCTTCATGACAACAGATCTCGATAAGTCTGAGTAGGCATTGGTAGAAACGCGCGATACGGTGATCCGGATCGGCACCCGGGGTAGCCTGCTGGCGACCACGCAGGCCGGCACTATCAGAGACGCTTTGCTGGCGGCAGGTCACCCCTGCGAGTTGGTGATCATCACGACCGAGGGCGACCGCAATCAGGGGCCGATCGCCCACATGGGCGTCGGGGTGTTCACCGCCGCGCTGCGCGACGCGATCCACGACGGCCGTGTCGACATGGCCGTGCACTCCTACAAGGATTTGCCCACCGCACGGGATGAACGGTTTGTGATCGCCGGGGTCCCGCGCCGCGAGGACCCCCGCGACGCCCTGGTGGCGCGTGACGGCATGGTGCTCGGGGAGTTGCCGACGGGCTCCACGATCGGCACGTCGAGCCCGCGCCGGGCCGCGCAGCTTAGAGCACTGGGTCTCGGTTTGGAAATCCGCCCCCTACGAGGCAACCTAGATACCAGGTTGAACAGGGTTACGAGTGGTGATCTCGACGCCATCGTGGTCGCCCGTGCGGGTCTCGCCCGTATCGGACGTGTCGATGCAGTCACCGAGACGCTCGAGCCGGTGCAGATGTTGCCAGCGCCGGCTCAGGGTGCGCTCGCGTTGGAATGCCGCTCCGGCGACACCGAGCTGATTTCGGTGCTGGCGGAGTTGGACGATGCCGACACGCGCGCCGCGGTCACCGCCGAACGGGTCCTGCTCGCCGAACTGGAGGCGGGCTGTTCCGCACCGGTTGGCGCGATCGCAGAAGTGGTCGAGTCGATCGATGAGGACGGCAATGTCTTCGTGGAGCTGTCGTTGCGCGGCTGCGTAGCGACGCTGGACGGATCCGACATGATCCGTGCGTCCGGCATCGGAACTCCCGATCGGGCCGCTGAGTTGGGTGTCTCGGTGGCGGCGGAGCTTTACGAGCTGGGTGCACGCGAGCTGTTGGTAGAGCGCGGGAGTGAAGAATGACCATGCGAGGTCGCAAGGCCAAGCCCGGCCGCATCACATTTGTGGGTTCGGGCCCGGGAGATCCGGGGCTGCTGACGGCACGGGCGCAGACTGTACTGGCGCACGCCGAGTTGGTGTTCACCGATCCCGACGTCCCAGAAGCCGTACTGGCGCTGATCGGCACGGAGCTGCCCCCGGCGTCCGGCCCGGCACCGGCTGAGCCGGCCAAGGCCGCCGCCGCAGGCGATGACGCCACCGGAACCCCCGACGCGGCGCAAGCCGCCGTCATCGCGGGTGGTCCCGAGGTGCGCCCCGCGCTGGGCGATCCCGCCGAGGTGGCCAAGACACTGGTCTCCGAGGCCCGCCACGGCTACGACGTGGTGCGCCTGGTCGCCGGTGACCCGCTGTCCGTGGACGCCGTCATCACCGAGATCGGTGCGCTGGCCAGGTCCCATGTGAACTTCGAGATCGTCCCCGGTCTGCCCGCCACCAGCGCAGTGCCCACCTACGCGGGCCTGCCGCTCGGGTCGTCGCACACCGTGGCCGACGTCCGCGGTGACGTGGACTGGGCGGCGCTGGCCGCCGCACCCGGGCCGCTGATCCTGCACGCGACCGCGTCGCACCTGCCGGACGCCGCGCGCACCCTGATCGAATTCGGTCTGGCCGAGAACACTCCGGCGGTGGTGACCGCGAGCGGTACCACCTGCCAGCAGCGTTCGGTGGAGACCAGCCTCGGTGGACTGACCGACAAGGCGGTGCTGGAGAAGCCGGCCGGCAGTGAGCTGGCGGGCCCGCTGGCCGGGCCGCTGGTGGTCACCATCGGCAAGACCGTGGCCAACCGGGCCAAGCTGAACTGGTGGGAGAGCCGCGCCCTGTACGGCTGGACCGTGCTGGTGCCGCGTACCAAGGATCAGGCCGGCGAGATGAGCGACCGGTTGGTGGGCCACGGCGCCCTGCCGATCGAGGTGCCGACCATCGCGGTCGAGCCGCCGCGCAGCCCCGCCCAGATGGAGCGCGCAGTCAAGGGTCTGGTCGACGGCCGGTTCCAGTGGGTGGTGTTCACCTCGACCAACGCCGTGCGTGCGGTCTGGGAGAAGTTCAACGAGTTCGGTCTGGATGCGCGGGCCTTCTCCGGGGTGAAGATCGCCTGTGTCGGACAGGCCACCGCCGACAAGGTGCGGGCGTTCGGCATCAACCCCGAGCTGGTGCCGTCGGGGGAGCAGTCCTCGCTGGGTCTGCTCGACGAGTTCCCGCCGTTCGACGAGGTTTTCGATCCGGTGAACCGGGTGCTGCTGCCGCGCGCCGACATCGCCACCGAGACGCTGGCCGAGGGCCTGCGTGAGCGCGGGTGGGAGATCGAGGATGTCACGGCCTACCGCACCGTGCGTGCCGCTCCGCCACCGGCGCAGACCCGCGAGATGATCAAGACCGGCGGGTTCGACGCGGTCTGCTTCACCTCCAGTTCGACGGTGCGCAACCTGGTCGGTATCGCCGGCAAGCCGCACGCCCGGACCATCGTGGCCTGCATCGGGCCGAAAACTGCTGAAACCGCAGCGGAATTCGGCCTGCGGGTGGATGTGCAGCCCGAGACGGCCACCGTGGGGCCGCTGGTCGACGCGCTCGCCGAGCACGCCGCTCGACTGCGGGCCGAAGGGGCACTGCCCCCGCCGCGCAAGAAGAGCCGCCGCAGGTAGATTTCGCCGAAACGGTATTCCAGCAGGCCTGCACTCGAAGTTCTTCTGCCGGAATACCGTTTCGCGGAGAAGCGCAGAAGGAGGCCCCGCAGTGTCCTATCCACGGCATCGTCCCCGTCGTCTGCGCTCGACACCTGCGATGCGCCGCCTGGTGGCCCAGACCTCTTTGGAGCCGCGCCATCTGGTGCTGCCGATGTTCGTCGCCGACGGTCTGTCGGAGCCGCGGGCCATCAGTTCCATGCCCGGCGTGGTGCAACACACCAGGGACTCGCTACGGCAGGCGGCCGCGGATGCGGTGGCGGCCGGTGTGGGCGGGCTGATGCTGTTCGGGGTGCCCCGCGACGAGGACAAGGACGCCGTCGGCAGCATCGGTACCGATCCGGACGGCATCCTCAACGTGGCGCTGCGTGATCTGGCCAAGGATCTCGGTGATGCCACCGTGCTGATGGCCGACACCTGCCTCGACGAGTTCACCGACCACGGACACTGCGGCGTGCTGGACGCCGCGGGTCGGGTCGACAACGACGCGACCAATGTGCGCTACACCGAACTTGCTGTGGCACAAGCGGAGTCGGGTGCCCACGTGGTGGGTCCCAGCGGCATGATGGACGGTCAGGTGGCCGCCATCCGCGACGGGCTCGATACGGCCGGACACACCGATGTCGCGATCCTGGCGTATGCGGCCAAGTTCGCCTCGGCGTTCTACGGCCCGTTCCGGGAAGCGGTCTCGTCGAGTTTGCAGGGCGATCGGCGTACCTACCAACAGGATCCGGGCAATATCCGCGAAGCCGTGCACGAGGTCGAACTCGACATCGACGAGGGTGCCGACATCGTGATGGTCAAGCCTGCGATGAGTTACCTGGATGTGGTGCGCGCCGCCGCTGATATTTCACCGGTACCCGTTGCCGCGTACCAGATTTCGGGTGAGTACTCGATGATCTGTGCTGCCGCGGCCAATGGCTGGATCGATCTGCAGGCGGCCGCCCTGGAATCCCTGACCGGAATCCGGCGGGCCGGTGCCGACATCGTGCTGACCTATTGGGCGGCCGACGTGGCCGGCTGGCTCGCGTGACCGGTCAGCAACCGAGCCCCACCGGACGTCCCGAGGACGTCGACACGGGATTCTGGTTGTGGGCGGCCGCGTTGGTGCTCATGGTGGTCGGGTACCTGATCGACGTGCTGACCGGATCCGGTGGCGGCGTGCAACGGTCCATGACCGTCGTCTTCTCGGCGATGTTCCTGGTGGTGTTGTCCTCGATCGTGGTGGCGTTCCTGATCTTGATGCGCCAGGGGTATCGCTGGGCCCGCACCCTGCTGACCAGCGGCGGACTCGTCTCGGCCCTGCACGCGATCAGCAGCCTGCTGACCGGTGAACGTCAGGCCGCGGCGGCGGTGGGCTACGCACTCACCGCGATCGTCGGGTCCGTGCTGATCGCGGGCGGGCTGTACCTGCTGTACCGCAAGGACGCCGACGGCTTCTTCGTGCGTTGATTTCGCTAGGCTTCCCGACAATGTCCTCATCTCCGGCGTCCCCATCCGCGGCGTCGCGCCGCGCGACCATCGCGTTCAGTTGTTGGTTGGTCGGTGCTGTGTTGTTGATCGTCGGTGGACTGATCGCGGCCTCGGTGTCGTGGCCCAGCGCCGAGAGCACCCTGTTCCGCGCCGTGGGTGTGCTCACGTCGCTGGCCGGTGCCGGGATGGCGTACCTGGCGGGCCGCAGCCGTTCGGGCAGTGTGCGACATCGTCGCGCCGCCGTTGCACTGTCGATGGCGATCGTGGTGGTGGTCGGGTTGATGGCGACGCTCAGGCTGGCTCCGGTGCACATCCTCACGCTGCTGGCGCTGCTGTTGCTGATCGTAGGAACCGGCTTGAGCGCTGCACCGTTGCGAAGGGGTGATCATGGAGAGTGAACCGGTGAACAAGGTTGCCGCTGACGTGCTGTTCTACGAGCAGGGCGCCAGTTGGGCCTGGCTGCTGTTGGGTCCGTTCGCAGGGGGCGGCATGGCGATTCTGCAGATGACCGGCGGATACGGTCACGATCTGTGGATTCCGATCCTGTTCCTGGTCTTGGTGTCGGCATTCGTGGCCATCCAGATCAAGGCCGCGCGCATCCACACCTCGGTCGAGTTGACCGCCGAAACCCTGCGACAGGGCGCCGAGATCCTGCGGATCGACGAGATCGTGAAGATCTTCCCCGAAGCAGAGCGTTCGGAGTCGCCGAAATGGGAGTCCGATCGCGCCCTCGGCGAATTGTCCGGGATACCGCGGGGCCGCACCGGCATCGGGCTGAAACTCACCGGCAACCGTGGGGCCCAGGCCTGGGCGCGCAAGCACCGGAAGCTGCGGGAAGCGCTGACGCCGTTGGTCGAGGAGCGCACTCCGTGAAACCGCGGGCCGTCCTGGAGTTCGTGGTTGCCGCCGTTGCGGCGGTGGGCTGTGTGCTGAGCTGGGTCGCGGCCGCGACGACGATCGAGGTGGCGCCCGTGCTGGAGGGTGAGCCGACTACGACGGCCGTCAGTTACTCGGCGCCGCTGCTGGTGCTGGCCTTGGTGCTGGCGGGTCTGGCGGGCGTGCTGATCGTGTTGGGTGTCGCCCGGTTGCGCCGCTGACGCCTGTGACCGACTGGGAGCCCGTCACAGCGGGTGAATCCGGCGCCCGGGTGTTCCGCAGTGCCGACGGTTCCCGTTACGCGAAAGTGGTCGGCCCGACGACGGCAGCCGATCTGGCCGCGGAGCGGGACCGGGTGTCGTGGGCGCACGATCAGGGATTGCCGGTCCCCGCCGTGATCGACTTCGGCGGCGGCGAGGATGGCGGTGCGTACCTGGTCACCAGTGCCATCGGCGGCGTCGCGGCCGATCAGCTCGCGGAAGCAGACCTACGGACGGCGTGGCCCTCGGTCGTGCGGGCGATCCGCGACCTGCACGGCATCCCGATCGACGACTGTCCCTACGGGCGCGACCTCGACGGCATGCTGTCGCTCGCCCGGTCGGTCGTCGCCGCGGGCGCGGTCAACCCCGACTTTCTGCCCGACGAGGACAAGGACGTCCCGCCTGCCGAGCTGCTGATGCGGGTCGAACGGGAGGCCGACCGGCGTCGCCGCCAGGAGGCCGCCGATCGGGTGGTGTGCCACGGTGACCTGTGCCTGCCCAACGTCCTGATCGACCCGGACCGGCTCGCCGTCGAGGGCTTCATCGACCTGGGCCGGCTGGGTCTCGCGGACCGGCACGCCGACCTCGCGTTGGTGCTGGCCAACACCGCCGACACCTTTCCCGGCTTCGCCGCGGACGCGTCGGCAGGTCTGGCCGCGGGCTATCCGGCGGCGGTAGATGAGGACCGGCTGCGGTTCTACCTCGCATTGGATCCGCTCACCTGGGGGTGAGAGCCCAAGGCGCGGTTCAGGAATCGAGCCAGGCCAGCTCGTCGGACAGGTGCGCGCGCCAGAAGTCCTGATCGTGGCCGCCGGGGTAGAAACCGACGGCCGGGGTCCTGGGCAGTTGGTTGACGAACATTCGGGTCGCGGCGTAAAACCCGTCCCCGGTGCCGCAGTCGATGCGCAGCGGGATCGACCCCAGCGCCGGTAGCAGTCTCAGCGCTGAGTTCTGCTGCCAGTCTTCCAGGCTGTCGAAGGCATCCGGCGGCGCGCCCCAGTACGTGAGGTAGAGCGCCGGGCTGATCGCGCAGACCGCCGCGGTGCGCGCGGCGCCCAGTCTGGCACCCAACAGCATGGCGCCGTAGCCGCCCATCGACCAGCCCATGAAGGCCACTCGTGAGGTGTCGATGCCCTTGGTGGCCAGCATCGGGATCAACTCGTTGAGCACCATCGCCCCCGAGTCCTCCCCGGAGGCCCGACGGCGCCAGAACGAGTTGCCGCCGTCCACACTGACCACCGCGAACGGCGGCCGGCCGGCCGCGGTCAGTTGGGCCAGCGCTTCCGGGATGCCCAGGCTCATCACGCCGGCGGCATCGTTGTCCATCCCGTGCAAGGCGATCACCGGACGCAATGGGCCGTGCTGGCCGGGTGGGCGGGCGATGATCCAGTTGGTTTCCACACCGCCGCGGGCCGCGGAGGTGAACGACCCCGAATCGCGGGTCGGCAACGGGGCGCCCGCCGGGCCCGTTTGGTTGGGGCCCGGAGACGCGCGGGGCAGCGGCGGATTGAGCAGGCTGCCCAGCGTCATCAGCCCCGCGGCACCCGCACCGGTGATACCTAGACGCAGTGCGTCACGGCGGGTCAGCGAAGTCACCTGCGCATCATTCCAACTAGGGGTCTCAGCCCGCGACACGGTGCGGCAACGGGGCGATAACGCCGCCCACCACTCGGTGACCCCGATCACATAACACTTGGTACAAAGTGCGAAATCTGTAACACTGTGTCTATGACCGAACTGGCCGATCAGCCGCAGCAGACCGACGCCCTGCCCCTGGGACCGCAATCGCTGGTCTGGAAGTACTTCGGGGACAACCGGATGTACCTGATCGGGCCGCGGCCCGCCGTCCTGCAGAACATGCTGGCCGAGCTCGGCCAGGGCGTGCTGGACCATTCGGTGTTCTTCGCCGACACCTCGGCGCGGATCAAGCGCTCGCTGCCGCCGATCTACCGCACGGTGTACGGCGCCGAGGACGACAACACCGGGACCCAGGTCCGCGACTTCCACCATGGCATCAAGGGCGACATGCCGGACGGATCGCGGTACCACGCACTGGATCCCGATACCTACTTCTGGGCGCACGCCACCTTCGTCGAGCAGGTCCTCTACTTCGCCGACACCTTCGTCAAGCGGCTCAGCGACGCCGAGAAGGAGCAGATCTACGCCGAGTCCAAGACCTGGTACCGCCGCTACGGGGTCAGCGATCGGCCGATGCCGGCCACCTACGCCGAGTTCGAGCAGTACTGGGACCGGATGCTGAACGAGGTGGCTGTCCCGCACAAGTCCGCCCGCTACGGCGTCGGCTATGTCACCAAGGGCTTTCCGTGCCCCAAGGGTGTTCACCCGGCGGTGTGGCGCGTGGTCGCGACGGTGTTCGACCCGGCCGCGGCCTTCCTCACCGCGGGAGGCCTGCCGCCGCGCGCCCGAGACCTGCTCGACCTGCCGTGGAGTGACCGCCAGGAACGCAACTACCAGCGATTCGCGGCGTTGTGGCGGTCGGCTCCGGTGAACTGGGTGTGGGATCATCTTCCGATGAGCGTGCGCTACAACAAATTTGCGCAAAAGGGCTATGCCCAAAGCTGATCCGGTGCAGGGCATCCTGGACGCGGCCCTCGTCGAATTCGAGCGGCACGGCCTGCGCCGCGTCGCGCTCGACGATGTCGCGCGCCGGGCCGGGGTCAGCCGCACCACGATCTATCGCCGATTCACCAACCGTGACGAACTCGTTGCCGCCGTGATCGAGCGGGAGAACGTCGCGCTGTTCTCCGATATCGCCCATGAATTGAAAAATGCCGGGCCGCAATCGAATTACTACGTCGAGGCGTTCACGTTGTCGATCCTGCGGTTCCGTCGTCATCATGTCCTCAACAAGCTGATCGCGGACGAGCCGGCCCTGGTCATGGAGATGCTGCACACCCACTACGGCGCGGCGATCGAGCGGATGGCTGCTGCGCTCAAGGTGATCTTCCCGGCCGGGTTCGCCGACCGGATCGGCGAGCAGGCGGTGAACGACCTGGCCGACACCATCCTGCGCTACGCGGGGATGGTCCTGCTGCTGCCCAGCGTCGAACCCCTCGACACCCCCGAGGACATCCGGGCGTTCGCCACCCGCCATTTCCTGCCCAGTCTGCCGCTCTCGGTTCGTACCGTCACCGCCTGATTGCCATCGACGGGTGGCGCCAAGTGTTGTTTGGCGGCGCGTATTTCCGGGCAGCCGTGAGGTATGAGTACCGAGAAGCCGCCACCTGTCACCGAACAACACCACAAAGAAGCCGAACGGATCATGCAGTCGTATGACGAGTCCCGGCCGACCGCCACCCTGCCCGGCAGCCTTGGCACGGTCTCGGGCACCGCTGTCAACGACTGGCTGGACGACGACGGTAAACCGATCTACGGCCGGCGCGATGGCGAGCGGTAACCGCGAACCCGTCTCCCCATCGTCTGGCCGATGCCTACTGTGGCTGGTGTGACTGCGGCCCCGCTCGAACGAATTGCGCCTACTTTCGTGACGATGGCCCACGAGATCGTGTGGGCGTCGGTGGCCACGGTCGACGCCGACGGTCAACCCCGCAGTCGGATCCTGCATCCGATCTGGGAGTGGGACGGCACCGATCTGTTCGGGTGGATCGCCACCGTGCCCAGCCCGGTCAAGCGGGCGCATCTGGCGGTGCATCCGTATGTCTCGGTCAGTTACTGGACTACCAACCACGACACGTGCGCGGCGGACTGCCTCGTGGAGTGGTACACCGACGACGAGACCTGCACGCAGGTGTGGGACCGCTTCGCCAACGGCCCGGCGCCGGTGGGCTATGACCCGCACATCATCCCGCAATGGAGCAACGGGCCGACCTCGGATCAGTTCGCGGCACTGCGGTTGACTCCTTACCGGCTGCGGGTGATGCCGGGCACCGTCATGACAGCGGGGTCCGGCGAGGTGCTGAACTGGCAGGCGTGACCTCGGTACCGCCCACCACCGGGTTCAGCGGCCACCGCCGCCGATTATCGGCGGCGGCGCCCTGCTGCCAGGTCACGACGGCATCCGCGACGTCGCGAACGTCGTCGGTGTCGAGCACCGCATAGCGGGCCACGAGTTCGGGCAATCCGTTGACCAGGCATTCGTAGCTGATCCGGTGTGTGAGGCCACGGGTCCACTGCAGCGCGATCGCCCGGCGGCCAGGAGGTAGCCGCCGGGCGTCGCAGATCAACAGGACCCGACGCGCCCCCACGGTGAGGGCCGTTGCGGTCGCCAACTCGCATGCTTCGTTCGCGTCGGCGCGTAACCTCCGACGCGACACCCGACGGCCCCCGAAACGGGAGTCCACCCAGTCTCCGTCGAAGATCGCGATCACCGATTCGATCGAGTCGATCTCCGCGGCACTCAATGCGAACCCGGGCACCCGAACACCGGGCGGGTGTGTGTGCCGGACCGCGATGCCGTGGCGTTCGAGCTCCGCGACGATCGACCTGGACACGTCGGTCAGCCAGCCGAACATCAGCACCTGTGGTCCGGCGGCCTCATGTTGTGCCACCGCAAAATCACCACTCGTTCTCGAATTTTTCCGGAAATTGGCATGCGGTGATAGCGCATTATTTTTTGCACGACAATCCACGGTCATCGAATAATGTGGCGTGCGGTCGGGTGACAAAAAATCACCACGAGAAATAGCGGAATTTCGGTGCGAATCTATTCCGTCACGATCCGTTTTCAGGTCGCGGCGGTACCGCGCACCGAGCCTGGTAAACCCAGAAAGCCTGCACTGCAGGCGGCTACGCGCGTTCCGGCCGCTTCCTTCTGGAGATGATCTCGCCGGACTCGGCGGCCTTGTCCCGTTTCGCTGCCCGTCGTTCTTTGAGCGACATTGCCGGTTTCTTTTGCGCGCGACTCTTATCAGCCATCGTTGCTCCTTTTACTCGCAAACAATCACTGAGGCCGACCATACCGTAGAAAAAATTAAAAGCCAGTCGGCAGTTTTCGACCGCCACGCCACGTTGAACTGCCGCTATGCCGGCCGGTGTCTGACCTTCGGCGTGGGGGCGTCGTGGCCCGCGTGCAGTCCGGGAACCAGCATCCCCACCCGGCGCCGGTAGTTGAGGTACGGATCACCCAGGTGGTCCACCAGGTCGCGTTCTTCGAGTTGGATCGCCACCAGGATGTAGGCGGTGCTGACGGCGGCGAACAGCAGATGGCCCGCGGTCATCGTCGGGGTGGCCCAGAACGCGACGATGAACCCGGCCATGATCGGGTGCCGAATCACCCGGTAGAACATCACTGTCTGGAACCCCAGTTCGCGATACGGCCGGCCGCGCCAGTTCAGCCACACCTGCCGCAACCCGAACAGGTCGAAGTGGTTGATCATGAACGTCGAGGCGAACACGGTCGCCCAGCCTGCCCAGAACAGTGCCCACAGAATCGCCCGTCCCGCAGTGGATTCCACGTTCCATACGATCGCGGGCATGGTACGCCACTGCCAGTACAGAAGGAGCAGTGCGAGGCTGGACAGCAACACGTAGGTGCTGCGTTCGATGGCGTGCGGGACGATCCGCGTCCATCGGTCCTTGAACCACGGCCGGGCCATCACGCTGTGCTGAATGGCGAACACCGACAGCAGCAGAAGGTTGACGAGCACCGCCTCGGCGATGGGTGCGGCGATGGCGGAATCGACCGTGCGTGGCACGACGAAGTTGCCGACGAAGGCGATCGCATAGAGGAAGGACACGACGAACAGGAGATAGCTCGCGATGCCGTAGCCGATGATGAGTAGGCGCTTCATGGTGACCTCCTGCCACCGATGGGACAGATGCCGCGCCCTGCTGCCGGCCGCAGTAGTGACCTATCAACGGTAGACCTTGTATCCCCAGGTGAACAGGGCTAACCGGCCGCGTCCGCAGCTACTCGACGGGTGCCTCTACTTACGCGGAGCGCTCCGCCCTGGCGGCCTCGCGGGCCAGCATGCGGTCCCGTTGCTCCTCGAACCTGAGAACCTGCTTCTCGAGGTCCTCCAGGTAGGTGGCCAACTGTTCGCGGCGCTTCTCGCCGACCGCGGTCACGTCGTTGCGCTCGAAGATCCGCCACTTCTTGACGTTGGGCATGACGACCTCTTCGAGGTGCTGACGCAGATCGTAGATGCCGTGCTTGGCCATGATCACGCTGTTGCGCCGCCAGTTCGGCATTCCGCGCCCGGGCATCCGGAAGCCTTCGATGATGGCGCACACAGCCTCCATCGCCTGGTCGGGGGCGAGGTCGAAACCGGCGGAGAACACGTTGCGGTAGAACACCATGTGCAGGTTCTCGTCGGTCGCGACGCGCTGCAGCATCGACTCGGCGAGCGGATCGTCGCAGATCTTGCCGGTGTTGCGGTGGCTGACGCGGGTTGCGAGTTCCTGCAGGGTGGCGTACGCCGAGATCATCAGCGGGCCTGGCTCGTGGATCTCGCGCTCTTCCTCGTCGGGGTCGTATCCGTTGCGCATGTGCTCCATGCGCATGCGCTCCAGGGCGACGGGGTCCACTCCGCGGGTGACCACGAGGTAATCGCGGATGACGATGCCGTGGCGGTTCTCCTCGGCAGTCCACTGGTTGACCCAGTGACCCCAGGCACGGTCGAGTGAGAAGTGATTGGCCGCCCCGCGGTGATAGGAGGGCAGGTTGTCCTCGGTGAGCAGGTTGGTGATCATCGCGACCTTGGCGACCTCGGACAGCCCGGACTGCTCCGGTGCCCAGTCTTCGCCGCCCAGCGCCGCGAAGTTACGGCCGAGGTCCCACGGAACGTAGTCGTGCGGATGCCACTCCTTGGCGACCTTCAAATGGTGATTGAGGCCTTCTTCGGCAACCGGCTCGAGCTCGTTGAGGATCTCGGCGTCGGTCAATTGTCTCTGCATCTGCGTCCCATCACGTCGTCACCCGAAGGTTGTCTAGCTACGACGGTAGCCCGCGCACCCCGTACCGCGGTCGGTCGACGCTTCGAATCAGCACAATGGGCGGGCTCCGGGGGCCTAGATCGGCATGCGGTAGCCGTAGTATTCGTGGTCCTCGTTGTAACCGCCGTGTCCCCATCCGACCGTGCGGAAGTCGGCCACGAATTCGATGGCTCCGATCCATTTGATCGCCTTCCTTCACGGCCGCTGACCGCCGAGCGTCGAGGGGCGGCGGTCAGTGACGCGCCCGTGGGCGTCAGATCCGCCGCAGCAGCACCGCCTGCTCGAACGGCAGCCGGGGGAATACCCGCCGCATCGGCCCCTTGACGTGGGGTGCAGCCTCGGACTTGGACACCACTTGAGGATCGGCGAGTCGGATGGTCCGGCCGTGGCGGCGCATCTCGGCACCGCCTGCCGCGGTGATGTTCTTGAGCCAGTCGCGGTTGGGACCGTAGGTCAGCAGGATCGCCACACCGGTATCGGTGGAGAAGACGGTCAGAGGAGTCCGATATGTCGTGCCTGACCTGCGGCCGACGTGTTCGAGGATGCCGAATGTGGGCGCCCATCCAGCCCAAAGTCGCTGGATGGGGTTGGTTACGTGCCGATTGAACCGGGCCAGCCATTGCGGGAGTTGCATGGCCCCATTCAATCGCTGCCGTGACGGCGGTCACAACCTACTGTGGCCGGATTTTCAGTCACCCACTTCAGCCGGCTCGCTTGAGCAACAGCGTGTGCTCGACACCGGCGTACCCCAGCAGTTGGCGCCACGGCGCCTTCAGATGTGGCAGGGCCTCGGTCGTGGGCACGATTCGGGGCTGATCCACGGCGAAGGTGCGCCCTTCGAACTTCACCCGGCCGCCACCGGCGCGCTGCAGATTCTTCACCCAGTCTCGTTGCCGTCCGTAAGGCAGCAGCACCGCCACTCCGTCGTCGGTGCTGAACACCGTCACCGGCGTGCGGTAGACCGCGCCGCTGCGTCTCCCGGTGTGCTCGATGATCGACCAGATCGGCAGGTACCCGGACAGGGGCCGGAAGATCGGGTTGGTGACGCGTCGGTTGAACCGTGCCCGGCGTTCTGAGAATCGCACCATCGCCCCATCTTGCCGTGCCGGGCGAGTGAGCCGAGACTGAAGTCATGGCCTATCTCAAACCGCCGTGGTTCGTCCGCACGGTGTTCAACCGGATCGCGATGGCCACGGGTATCGGCCACAGCGAGACCCTGACCGTCACCACCCGGACCAGCAGGCAACCACAGCAGATCCCCGTCGTGGTTCCCGAGGTGGACGGGGTGAAGTACCTGGTCTCCACCCGTGGTGAATCGGCATGGGTGCGCAATATCCGGGCCAACCCGCAGGTGACGTTGGGGAAGTCCAGCTACGTCGCGGCCGAGGTTCCGGTCGAGCAGCGGGCGCCGATCATCGCGGCCTACCGTCCGTTGGCCGGCAAGGTGGTGGAGGGTTACTTCCGCGACCTGCCCGACGACGCCGACCACCCGGTGTTCGCGCTGACGCCGGTGGGGTGACGTGGTCAAGTGATACTGACCACTACACCCTGTAGTTGACGGGTTTGCACCGGCTGGGACACTGGTGGCCATGCCTGTGGAAAAGCAGACTGAGCGATCGGCCCAGCTGTTCGCCGACGCCTGCGCAGTGATCCCCGGTGGCGTGAACTCCCCGGTGCGTGCCTTCAGCTCGGTCGGCGGCACCCCGCGGTTCATCACCTCGGCCAAGGGCTACTGGCTGACCGATGCCGATGACAACCGCTACGTCGACCTGGTCTGTTCGTGGGGACCGGCGCTGCTCGGCCACGCCCATCCCGCGGTTGTCGAGGCCGTGCAGAAGGTGGCGGTCAACGGGCTGAGCTTCGGCGCCCCGACCCCGTCGGAGACCGAACTGGCCGCCGAGATCATCAACCGGGTGGCCCCCGTCGAGCGGCTACGTCTGGTCAACTCCGGCACCGAGGCCACCATGAGCGCGATCCGGCTGGCCCGCGGCTACACCGGCCGCGCCAAGATCATCAAGTTCTCCGGCTGCTATCACGGGCACAGCGATGCGCTGCTGGCCGACGCCGGTTCGGGTGTGGCCACCCTGGGGCTGCCGTCCTCGCCCGGTGTCACCGGTGCGGCCGCGGCCGACACCATCGTGCTGCCCTACAACAACGTCGCCGCGGTGGAAGAGATCTTCGGCCGGTTCGGCGACGAGATCGCTTGTGTCATCACCGAAGCCAGCCCCGGCAACATGGGCACGGTGCCGCCGCTGCCCGGCTTCAACGCCGCATTGCGCCGGATCACCGCCGCCCACGGTGCGCTGTTGATCCTCGACGAGGTGATGACGGGCTTCCGGGTGAGCCGTGCCGGTTGGTACGGCCTGGATCCCGTCGACGCCGACCTGTTCACTTACGGCAAGGTGATGAGCGGCGGCCTGCCCGCCGCGGCGTTCGGTGGCAGTGCCGAGGTGATGGGGCGCCTGGCCCCGCTGGGGCCGGTCTATCAGGCCGGAACCCTGTCCGGGAACCCGGTGGCGATGGCGGCGGGCCTGGCCACGCTGCGCAACGCCGACGCCGCCGCCTACGCCCGGGTGGACGCCAACGCCGACCGGCTGGCCGGACTGTTCACCGATGCGCTGACGGACGCCGGGGTGGCGCACCGGGTGCAGCGCGCGGGCAGCATGCTCAGCGTGTTCTTCACCGACGAGCCGGTCAACGACTTCGCCGCGGCCAAGGCCACCGAAACCTGGCGGTTCCCGCCGTTCTTCCACGCCCTGCTGGAAGCTGGCGTGTACCCGCCGTGCAGTGCGTTCGAAACCTGGTTCGTCTCAGCGGCATTGGACGACAAAGCGTTCGAGCGCATCGCCGACGCGCTGCCCGGAGCGGCCCGCGCCGCCGCGGAGGCCAAGCAGTGACACGAACGACGGTGCACGTGATGCGTCACGGCGAGGTGTTCAACCCGGAGAAGGTCCTCTACGGCCGGCTGCCCGGCTATCACCTCTCCGAGCGGGGCCAGGCCCAGGCCCGGGCCGCCGCCGACTGGCTGGCCGGCAGGGACGTCGTCCATGTGGTGGCCTCCCCGCTGGAGCGGGCGCAGGAGACGGCCACGCCGATCGCCGAAAGCCACAAGCTGCCGATCGCCACCGACGGCGACCTCATCGAGTCGTGGAACATGTTCGAGGGGGAGCGGGTGGCCCCCGGCGACGGCGCCCTGCGCGACCCGAGGAACTGGCCGAAGCTGCGCAACCCCGCCAAGCCCTCGTGGGGTGAGCCCTACGCCGAGATCGCACCCCGGATGATGGCGGCCATGCACCGGGCGCGCGAGAAGGCCGCCGGGCACGAGGCGGTCTGCGTCAGCCATCAGCTTCCGGTCGAGACGCTGCGCCGGGCGATGACCGGGCGCAAGCTGGCCCACCTGCCGTTGCCGCACAGCCGGCTGTGCAATCTGTCCTCGATCACGTCGTTCACCTTCGAGGGCGACACGCTGATCCGATGGGGCTACACGGAGCCCTGGGGAATCTGAATGACGTCGTGGGTCGCCCGGGTGGGTGCGGCAGTGCTGGCCGGGCTGGTGCTGCTCACCGGATGTTCCACGGGTGACGACGCGGTAGCCCAGGGTGGCACCTTCGAGTTCGTCGCACCCGGCGGTAAGACCGACATCTTCTATGACCCTCCTGAAAAGCGCGGCACCCCAGGTGAATTGAGCGGCCCCGACCTGCTCGACCCGGCCAAGACCATCTCGTTGGACGATTTCGCCGGCAAGGTCGTGGTGATCAACGTGTGGGGCCAGTGGTGTGGGCCGTGCCGGGCCGAGATCGGCGAGTTGGAAAAGGTGTACACCGAGACCCGCGACCAGGGCGTGGCGTTTCTCGGCATCGACGTCCGGGACAACAATCGCGAGGCCGCAGTCGATTTCGTCACCGACCGCAACGTCACCTTCCCGTCCATCTACGACCCGGCGATGCGCACCATGATCGCGTTCGGCGGCAAGTACCCGACCACGGTGATCCCGTCGACCGTGGTGCTGGATCGTCAGCACCGGGTGGCCGCGGTGTTCCTGCGTGAACTGCTGGCCGAGGATCTGCAACCGGTCGTGCAACGCCTGGCAGCCGAACGGCCTGTGCAGTGACCGGATTCGCCGAGATCGCCGCCGCCGGACCGGTACTGCTGGCGCTGGGGGTCAGTGTGCTGGCCGGGTTGGTGTCGTTCGCTTCGCCGTGCGTGGTGCCGTTGGTGCCCGGCTATCTGTCCTATCTGGCCGCCGTCGTCGGGGTCCAAGAAGCCCCGGTGGCCGACGAGGCCGGATTGACGAAGCAGGCCACCAAGACCGCTCGGTTGCGGGTGGCCGGCGCGGCCGCCCTGTTCGTCGCAGGTTTCACCGTGGTGTTCCTGCTCGGTGCGGTGGCCGTCCTCGGGATGACCACCACGTTGATCGCCAATCAGGTTCTGCTGCAACGCATCGGCGGTGTCGTCACGATCGCGATGGGTCTGGTGTTCGTCGGCTTCGTCCCGGCGTTGCAGCGTCAGGCCCGGTTCGCCCCGCGGCAGTGGTCCACGATGGCCGGGGCGCCGCTGCTGGGTGCGGTGTTCGCGCTGGGCTGGACCCCGTGCCTGGGCCCGACGCTGACCGGGGTGATCGCGGTGGCCTCGGCCACCGACGGCGCCACCGTGGCGCGCGGGGTGGTGCTGGTGCTGGCCTACTGCTTCGGGCTGGGTATCCCGTTCGTGCTGCTGGCGCTGGGTTCGGCGCGGGCGGTGACGAGCCTGGCCTGGCTGCGCCGCCACACCCGGACCATTCAGATCTTCGGCGGCATTCTGCTGATCTTGGTCGGCACCGCCCTGGTGACCGGTCTGTGGAACGAGTTCGTGTCGTGGGTGCGCGACGCCTTCGTCAGTGATGTGAGGCTGCCGATATGACCGAGTCCATTGCGCGAACAGACGCAGAGGTACCCGTAACACCGCGTCCCGGGGTACCGCAGCGTCTGCTCGCGCCGGTTCGGAACACCTGGCGGACCCTGACGTCGATGGGCACGGCGCTGGTGTTGCTGTTCCTGCTGGCGCTGGGCGCGATCCCGGGGGCGTTGTTGCCGCAACGCAGCCTCAACGAGTCCAAGGTCGACGAATATCTGGCGGCCCACCCCACGCTGGGTCCGTGGCTGGATCGCGTGCAGGCCTTCGACGTGTTTTCCAGCTTCTGGTTCACCGCCATCTACGTGCTGCTGTTCATCTCGCTGGTGGGTTGCCTGACACCGCGGATCATCGAGCATTTCCACAGCCTGCGGGCGCAGCCGGTACCCGCGCCGCGCAACCTGGGCCGGTTGCCCAAACACCATGCCGAGCAGGTAAACGCGCAGGCGGGCCAGGTCGCCGAGACCGTCACGCGACGGTTGAGGGGCTGGCGCACGGTCACCCGGGAAACCGATGCCGGCATTGAGATTTCGGCCGAGAAGGGCTACCTGCGGGAGTTCGGCAACATCGTGTTCCACTTCTCGCTGCTCGGTCTGCTGGCGGCGGTGGCCGCGGGCAAGCTGTTCGGCTACGAGGGCAACGTCATCGTCATCGCCGACGGAGGGCCCGGATTCTGCACCGCCTCGCCGGCCGCCTTCGACTCGTTCCGGGCCGGCAACACCGTCGACGGCACCTCGCTGAGCCCGATCTGCCTGCGGGTCAACAGTTTCGACGCGGACTATCTGCCCACCGGGCAGGCGCTGTCGTTCGCCGCCGATATCGACTATCAGTCCGGCGACGATCTGGCCGCCAACACCTGGCAGCCCTACCGCCTCGAGGTCAACCGTCCGCTGCGCATCGGCGGTGACCGCGTCTACCTGCAGGGACACGGGTATGCGCCGTCGTTCACCGTGACGTTCCCCGACGGCCAACAGCGCAGCCAGACCATTCAGTGGCGGCCCGAGGAGCAGATGACGCTGCTGTCCTCGGGGGTGGTGCGCATCGACCCGCCGGCGGGCACCTACCCCGACGCCGACGAGCGTCGCAAGCACCAGATCGCCATCCAGGGCCTGTTCGCGCCGACCAAGCAACTCGAAGGCACCCTGCTGTCGTCGAGTTTCCCTGCGCTCAACGACCCCGCGGTGGCCATCGACATCTACCGCGGCGATACCGGCCTGGACACCGGCCGGCCGCAGTCGTTGTTCTCCCTCGATCCCCGGTTGATCGATCGCAAACAGCTGACCAGGGCCGCCCGGGTCAACCTGGTGAAAGGCCAGGACACCCGGCTCGATGACGGCACCAAGGTCCGCTTCGACGGCGCGGTCCCGTTCGTCAACCTGCAGGTCTCACACGACCCCGCCCAGATCTGGGTGCTGGTGTTCGCGATGTCCATGATGGCCGGGTTGCTGGTGTCCCTGGTGGTGCGCCGGCGCCGCGTCTGGGTTCGAATTCACCCCGCTACTGCGGGTACGGTGAACGTCGAGCTGGGCGGGCTGGCCCGTACCGACAACTCGGGCTGGGGCGATGAGTTCGAGAAGCTGACCATGCGGTTGTTGGAGGGCTACGAGCACCCGGCGGCAGGAGAGAAGGCGGAACAGCAGTGAATACCGATCACATCGACATCGGGCTGGCCAGGTACTCAGACTGGGCGTTCACCTCGTCGGTCGTCGTCCTGGTCGGGGCGCTGATCCTGCTCGCCGTCGAACTCGCCTCCAGCCGTGGCCGCCGTGTCGATGAGCGTGAGCTGGTCGGCGCCACCGTCGGCGCCGACAGCGCCACGCCCGGCGTCGTCGCCGAGCAACCCCGACGCACGTTGGATGAGCGCATCGGCCAGACCGGCCTGGCGCTCACCTACGTCGGCATCGGCATGCTGTTCCTCTGCATCGTGTTGCGTGGTCTGGCCACCTCGCGGGTGCCGTGGGGCAACATGTACGAGTTCATCAACCTGACCAGCTTCTGCGGCCTGATCGCGGCTGCGGTGGTGCTGCGCAAGCCGCAGTACCGCGCGCTGTGGGTGTTCGTCCTGGTTCCGGTGCTGATCCTGCTGACGGTCTCGGGACGCTGGCTGTACTCCAACGCCGCGCCCGTGATGCCCGCGCTGCAGTCCTACTGGCTTCCCATCCATGTGTCGGTGGTGAGCCTGGGCTCCGGGGTGTTCCTGGTGGCCGGTGTGGCCAGCATCCTGTTCCTGCTCAAGATGTCACCGCTCGGGGAGCCGGGACGGGAGGGCACCGTGGCGCGCATCATCCAGCGGTTGCCCGACGCGCAGACGCTGGACCGGATTGCCTACCGCACCACGATCTTCGCGTTCCCCATCTTCGGTTTCGGCGTGATCTTCGGCGCGATCTGGGCCGAGGAGGCTTGGGGCCGGTACTGGGGCTGGGACCCCAAGGAGACGGTGTCGTTCATCGCCTGGGTCGTGTACGCGGCGTATCTGCATGCGCGCTCCACGGCGGGTTGGCGGGACCGTAAGTCGGCCTGGATCAACGTGGTCGGTTTCGTCGCGATGGTCTTCAACTTGTTCTTCATCAACCTGGTGACGGTGGGCCTGCATTCGTATGCGGGGGTCGGCTAGGCGCCGTCGGATTGGTGAGGTGACCGTGCGCCCCAAGGGCGGGGCTGCGGTCCGGACGGAAGCGTGTGGAGAAGAGGGGAATTCGTGTCCGAGCCAGTGTCTGAGCCCGTAGTGGAGCCGGTGGTGGAGCCGTCCGAAGCGCAGGACCCTGCGCCGCAGGACACCGGCGAACCGGCACCAGACACACCGGCACCAGACACACCGGTCTCCGAGCCGCCGCTCGTCCCGTCGGTGTTCGCCCCGATACCCGGATTCCGCGGTCAGCAGCGGTTCAGCAATCCCTCTGAGCCCGGTGTCTCCACACCGCTGCCCGCCGAGTGGACCGCCCCGACACCGCCGCACGGTATCCCGGTGATCACCGCCCCGCCGGTACCCGCCAGTTTCGACGGACCGCCGGCCCGCATCTTCGCCGGCCCCGCGCCGGGACATCCCGTCGCGCCCGGACCGCCGGTCGCGGGAATGGATGCGCGACCCGCCGCGGGAGACTTCGCCACGCCGTACCGCGACCTGTCCACCGACGCACTGCTCGGCCAACGCAAGAACCCGCCCACCTCGGGCTGGCGCAAGGCCCTCTACGTGGCGTCCTTCAAGCAGATCAATGTCGGCGAGAGCCCGAAGACCACCCATCACAACACCCTGCTCGGCGAGGTCAGTCAGCCATTGCAGGGCTGCTACCGGATCGCGGTGATGTCCCTGAAGGGTGGCGTGGGCAAGACCACGATCACCGCGACCTTGGGTGCCACGTTCGCCTCGATCCGCGGTGACCGGGTGGTGGCGGTGGACGCCAACCCCGACCGGGGCACGCTGAGCCAGAAGGTGCCGTTGGAGACCGCTGCGACGGTGCGCCACCTGCTGCGCGACGCCGAAGGCATCGAGCGCTACAGCGACGTGCGGGCGTACACCTCACAGGGGCCGAGCCGGCTGGAGGTGCTCGCTTCCGAAAGCGACCCCGCGGTCTCCGAGGCGTTCAGCTCCGACGACTATCTGCGCGCGTTGGAGGTGTTGGAGCGGTTCTACAGCCTGGTGCTCACCGACTGCGGAACGGGTTTGATGCACTCGGCGATGTCGGCGGTGCTGTCCAAGGCCGACGTACTGGTCGTGATCAGCTCGGGTTCGGTGGACGGTGCGCGTAGTGCGTCGGCGACGCTGGACTGGCTCGATGCCCACGGGCATCAGGATCTGGTGCGCAACTCCATCGCGGTGATCAACGCGGTGCGCCCACGCTCGGGCAAGGTGGATCTGTCCAAGGTGGTGGACCACTTCTCCCGGCGCTGCCGTGCGGTGCGGCTGGTGCCGTTCGACCCGCATCTGGAAGAGGGCGCCGAGATCAGCCTGGACCGGCTCAAGCCCCGCACCCGGGAGGCACTGATCGAGCTGGCTGCGGTGGTGGCGTCCGACTTCGCCGGCGCACGTCGCTCGGCGAACCGCACGCCCGAGACCCGCTAGTTGCGGGGGTTGTCGCCGTGCCCGAGTCGACGCAGGAAATCTGGGTCGTCGTCGGGACCGATCACCCGGGTTTTGGGTTGACTGCCAGAGACCCGCGCCAGCCGCCAGCCGAGATACACCAGGCTTGCCGCGGCAAAGAGCAGGAGTAGATACGCCACTCGAAACCTCCTTGATCCGAATATACGCGTCGTCGGTAGGCTCGGAGCGTGTCAGGAAGTGGTTCGACCTCCCGCATGGTCACCGACGTCGTGGTTTACCTCATCGCCAGGCTGGTGCTGGTCGCCGTGCTGGCCGCCGCGATCTACGGGGTGGGGCAATTGGTCATCGCAGATTTCCCGGTCGTGGTGGCGCTGCTGTTCGCCATCGTGATCGCGCTGCCGGTGGGCATCTGGTTGTTCCGGCCGTTGCGGGAGCGGGCGACCGCGTCCATCGCGTCGGTCGACGAGCGGCGGCGCAAGGACCGTGAGCAGCTGCAGGCCCGGTTGCGCGGCGAAGAGCCGCCGAAGGGCTGACCTTTCGCGCCTTATCGGATGAAGGCCGCGCCCTTCTCCCGGTCCAGGTAGGTTTCGGTCTTGTTCTTGAGGAAGAACACGTACACCACCAGCGAGACGGCGATACATACCGTGACGTAGGTGATGAACCACGGCACGTGGTCGCCCTGCTCGAGCGCCTTGTAGATCACCGGTGCGGTCCCGCCGAACATCGAATTCGCCAGTGCGTAGCCGACTCCCACACCCAGTGCCCGCACGTGGGAGGGGAACAGCTCCGACTTCACCAACGCGTTGATCGAGGTGTATCCGGTCAGGATCACGTACCCGACCCCCACCAGGAGGAAGGACTGAATCGGTGAATGCGTCTGGGGCAGATAAGTGATCAGGATGTAGGTGTAGATCACGCCGCCGACACCGAACCACACGAGCAGCGGTTTGCGGCCGACCCGGTCGCTGATCATGCCGCCGATCGGCTGGATCGCCATCAGGAAGATCAGCCCGATCAGGTTGATCCAGGTGGCCGTCATGGCCTGGTCCTTGTAGGTGGACTTGACGATCGCCGGTGCGTTGACGCTGTACGTGTAGAACGCGACGGTGCCGCCCAGGGTGATCAGGAAGCACAGCAGCAGAGGTTTCGCGTACCGGGTGAGCAGCTCGCTCAGCGAGCCCGAGCTCTTGTCCTTGCCTTCCCGGATGGCTTCGAGTTGTTCCTCCGACAGCGATTCGTCCATCGTGCGGCGCAACCAGAACACCACGATCGCGGCCACGCCGCCGATGGCAAAACCGATGCGCCAACCGAATTCGTGGACCTGCTCGGTGCTGAACGTCGTCAGGATGATCAGCAGGGTGAACTGCGCCAGCACGTGACCGCCGACCAGCGTCACGTACTGGAACGAGGAGAAGAAGCCGCGCCGTTCCCGGGTGGCGGCTTCGGACATGTAGGTCGCCGAGGTGCCGTACTCGCCGCCGGTCGCGAAGCCCTGCACCAACCGGCACAGGATCAGGATGATCGGCGCTGCGACACCGATGGTTTCGCGCGACGGCACGAGTGCGATCACCAGTGAGCACAGCGCCATCAACGAGACGCTGAACGTCAGTGCGGCGCGGCGGCCACGGCGGTCGGCGAAGCGGCCGAAGAACCAGGAGCCGACCGGTCGGGTGAGGAACGTGACCGCGAAGATCGCGTAGACGTAGATCGTCGCGTTCTTGTCGGCCGGGTCGAAGAACTGCGCTTCGAAATAGGTGGCGAACACGGTGTAGACGTAGACGTCGTACCACTCGACGAGGTTGCCCGACGAGCCCCGGATGGTGTTCCAGATGGCGCGCCGGGTTTCGGCGCGCCCCGACGGTGCGGGTTGGTGCGCCTCGGTCGAAGTGGTCATGCGCATCCCCCGGTGGTTGCCATTGCGGGCCGACGGTCACGTTAGTGCACCGCTGCGGTGTGACGCGTGGTTTGTGCTCGCCGGAGTTCGCCGAGATCGACGCCTGGGTCGTGGCTGTCGACGGTCGACGACCCAGGCGTGGAAAATGGCGAACGGCTCCGGGCGGGGAAGGGGTTTGGGCGGGGGAGGGGTTACCCCAGGTACAAGGCCAGCGAGACCGCGACGGCCCACACCAGCATGGTCAGCCCGGTGTCGCGCAGCACCGGGATCAGCTGGGCGCCCGTGCTGCCGTCACGTACCGGTCGCAGTCCCCGCACCGCCGGTACGACCGCGAGCAGGCCGACCGCACACCACGGCGTGGCGAGCATCAGCACCAGGGGCAGCACCAGGGCTACGGCGACCAGCAGTTGATACAGCAGGCGGGTGCGGGCATCGCCGAGGCGCACGGCCAGCGTGATCTTGCCGGACTCGGTGTCGGTGGGGATGTCGCGCAGGTTGTTGGCCACCAGCACGGCCGAGGACAGCGAGCCCATGGCCACCGCCGCGACCAGTCCGACCCAGTCGACGCGCAGGGCCTGCGTGTACTGCGCGCCCAGGACCGCGACCAGGCCGAAGAAGATGAACACGGCCACCTCGCCCAGGCCGAGGTAGCCGTAGGGCTTCTTGCCACCGGTGTAGAGCCAGGCGCCGGCGATGCACACGGCGCCGACCGCGATCAGCCACGGCGCGCTGAACGCGGCGAGCACGAGCCCGGCCACCGCGCCGATGCCCAGGCTCACGACCGCCGCGGTCAGCACGGCCCGCGGTGACGCCAGCTTGGAACCCACCAGCCGTAACGGGCCCGACCGCACGTCGTCGGTGCCGCGGATGCCGTCGGAGTAGTCGTTGGCGTAGTTCACCCCGATGATCAGTGCGAGCGATACGGCCAGCGCCAGCAACGCTTTCCACCACACCGCCGACCCCGTCCAGGCGGCGGCGCCGGTGCCGGCGAGCACCGGGGCGACGGCGTTGGGCAGGGTGCGGGGACGGGCGCCTTCGATCCATTGCGCGAAACTGGCCACGACGGCCATCGTATGAGCTGACCGGGTGCCATCCCGCGCGGACTCCTACACTGAGCGTCATGAAGGAGCAGCTCAGCAAGACCGAGATCGGCAAGGACGTGCTGCAGGAATCCGTCGAGGCCGTGGCCTCGACGGTCGGGCAGGTCACCTCGATCATCACCACGGCCGTCAAGGACGTCGCGACGGTCATCGGCGGCCTGGCCACCGATGTCTTCGAGATCGCCGACGGCGCCCGCAAGGCCAACGAGGATTTCGACGACTTCGACGCGGAATTCGGGGCCCCTGAGGCCGACGACGTCGCGGCCGACGCCGCGAACCCCGACAAGGGCGAATAACACTGCATGCTCGGCGTCATCGGCGGTAGTGGGTTCTATTCGTTCTTCGGGCCGCAGGCCCGAGCCGTCACCGTGGACACTCCCTATGGGGCGCCGAGCGCACCGATCACGGTCGGCGAGGTGGGTGGGCACGAGGTCGCGTTCCTGCCCCGGCACGGGGTCGACCACGAGTACTCGCCGCACACGGTGCCCTATCGGGCCAACATGTGGGCGCTGCGCACGCTGGGCGTGCGGCGGATCCTGGCTCCGTGCGCGGTGGGCAGTCTGACGGCCGAACTGGGCCCGGGGTCGATCGTCGTGCCCGATCAGTTGGTCGACCGCACCCGCGGCCGCGTCGACACGTACTTCGATTCCGGCGGCATCCACGTCGGTTTCGCCGATCCGTACTGCCCGGCATTGCGGTCCACCGCCGCCGCGCTTCCGGGTGTGGTCGACGGCGGCACCATGGTGGTGATCCAGGGCCCGCGGTTCTCCACCCGCGCGGAGAGCCGGTGGTTCGCCGATCAGGGTTTCACCCTGGTGAACATGACCGGTTACCCGGAGGCGGTGCTGGCCCGTGAGCTTGAGATGTGTTATGCGGCAATTGCTTTGGTTACGGACCTGGACGCCGGGATCGAGGCCGGCTCGGGGGTGACGACGGTCGACGTCTTCGGCGAGTTCGAGCGCAACCTGGTGCCGTTCAAGAAGCTGGTGCACGAGGCGCTGGAGGCCGTCGAGACCGAACGCGCCTGCACGCACTGCCTGGCCCACGACGGGGTGACACTGCCCTTCGAGCTGCCCTGATCCCCGGGGTACTTGACACCCGTCAAGTACCGGTGGCAATACTGACGGGGTGAAACCCGCCATCTGTGAGCAGTTCGGTATCGATTTCCCGCTCTTCGCCTTCAGCCACTGCCGCGACGTGGTGGCCGCGGTGACCAACGCCGGGGGCTTCGGCGTGCTGGGCGCCACCGCCTACACCCCCGAGCAACTGGACCAGGAGCTGTCCTGGATCGACGAGCAGGTCGGCGGCAAGCCCTACGGCGCCGACATCATCGTGCCGGCGAAGTTCGAGGGCAAGGGCGAGAAGCTGTCGCGGGGACAGCTCACCGATCGCATCCCCGCCGAGTACCGCGAATTCGTCGCGCAGCTGCTCGCCGATCACGACATCGAGCCCGAGGAGAAGCAGCGCTTCGGTGGATCCTCGCTGTCCGGCGACACCGGCCGCGAACTGTTGGACGTCGCGATGAGCCACCCGATCAAGCTGATCGCCAACGCGCTCGGGGTGCCACCGGACTACATGATCGAGGCGGGCCGTGAGCGCGGGGTTCCCGTCGCGGCGCTGGTGGGAGCCCGCGAGCACGCCCTCAAGCAGGTGCAGGCCGGGGTCGACCTGATCGTCGCGCAGGGCACCGAGGCCGGTGGGCACTGCGGTGAGGTGTCGACGCTGGTGCTCGTGCCGGAGGTACTGGAGACGCTGGAACAGGCGGGTAGCGACATCCCGGTGCTGGCAGCCGGCGGCATCGTCACCGGACGGCAGATGGCCGCGACCGTCGCGATGGGCGCCGCGGGGGCCTGGACCGGGTCGGTCTGGCTGACCACCGAGGAAGCCGAGACCGCGCCGCACACCGTGCAGAAGATGCTGGAGGCGACCTCGCGGGACACCGTGCGTTCCACCGGGCGGACGGGCAAGCCGGCCCGCCAGCTCCGCTCGGAGTGGACCGACGCCTGGCAGCCCAATGCCGACGGCCACCCGACTCTTCCGCTACCGCTGCAGAACATGCTGGCCGAGCCGATCATCCGCCGGGTGGATGTGCTTGCCGCCCAGGGGCATCCGGGCGCGCAGGCGCTGGCTACCTACTTCGTCGGGCAGGGCGTGGGACTGATGAACAAGGTCAAACCGGCCCGCGAGGTGGTCCGCGAGTTCATCGAGGACTACCTCGCGGCCACCGAACGGTTGAGCAACTCACTCCCGGACTGACGCGCGGGACTGACGCGCGTGCGTCAGCGCCAGTTCCACACCGACATGTCGTTGGGTGGGTAGTTCTGGCAGATGTCGGTGGTGTTGGCCGCGACGCCCTTGTTGTTGAAGAACAGCTTGGCCCAGTTGGGCCAGCGCCAGGACATGTTCTCGAAGAAGGCGTTGGTGGCCATGTTCTCGGAGTACTGGCGGCGGCCGGCGTAGTCCATGGAGAAGAACCAGTGGATGCGGTCCTGGGCGCCCTGCTGGTCGGCGACGGGCTTGTTGTTGTAGTCGATCATGTAGCGCTCGTAGTAGACGGGTTCGACGTCGCGGGCGGCGGCCATGATCTGTTCGGCGGTGCAGGGGGTGCGCAGGATCCGGTTGGGGATCGGGTAGTCGTCGGTCGCGTCGGCGTTGACGATGCCTGCGGTGGCCAGGCTGCCGGCCACGGCGCAGGCGGCGACGCCGGTGCGGATCAGGGTTTTGACGCTGGTGCGGTTGGACATGGTGCTCCCAAAGTCGGTTAGTGCGCGGCCCGTTCGTAGACGCCACGCTGATCGGGGCAGTAGTAGTTGATGGCGGTGCCGGTGAACTGCCAGGCCTGGGCGTCGCTGCTGTCCTTGGCCAGTTGCTTCTTGACGAACTTCACCGAGTCCTGGGCAGTGTGGTCGACGCCGTTGCGCAGTCGTTTGCACATGATCTTGCCGATCCAGGCGTTGTAGTCACGCTGCCCGTAGATGCCGAAGGTGTGCAACTCGTTGGCGAAATCGGTATCGGGATCGGCATAGGCCGGCGCCGAGACGGCCAGACCGGCTGCGGCACAGATCGACAGGGCGATGATGAGGCGTTTCATCAGGTCAGGGCCTCCTCGGGATCTCGTTGGACGGGTTTCGGCCAGGGTTTCGGCACCGGACGTTGACGGACGTGCTGAGGCCACCAGAACCAGCGCCCGAGGAGCGTGGCGATGGACGGCGTCATCAACGACCGAACCACGAGGGTGTCGAACAGCAAGCCTAAGCCGATCGTGGTGCCGACCTGACCGATAACGATCAAACTGCTGACCGCCATCGAGGCCATGGTGAACGCGAAGACCAAGCCCGCCGACGTCACCACGGCGCCGGTGCCGACCATGGCCCGGATGATTCCGGTCTTCAGCCCGGCGTGGATCTCCTCCTTTATTCGTGCGACGAGCAGGAGGTTGTAGTCCGCGCCGACGGCCAGCAGGACGATGACCGACATCGGCATCACCATCCAGTGCAACGGGATTCCCACGATGTGTTGCCACAGCAGCACCGACAGTCCGAAGGCCGAGGCGAGACTGAGCACCACGGTGCCGACGATCACCGCGGAGGCCACCACGGCCCGGGTGAGCACCAACATGATGATGAAGATCAGGATCAGTGCCGCCGCGGCGACGATGATCAGGTCGTAGTCCGCACCCAACTGCATGTCGTGGTAGGTCGCCGAGCTGCCGCCGAGGTAGATCTTGGCACCCTCGAGCGGGGTTCCCTTGATGGCGTCGGCCGCCGCGATCTTGAGCGGTTCGATGCGTGCGGTGCCTTCGGGGGTCAGCGGATCACCCTGGTGAATGATGGTGAGCCGCACCGCATGTCCGTCGGGCGACATGAACAGCTTGAGGCCCCGCTGGAAGTCGGCGGTCTCGAACGCCTCCGGCGGCAGGTAGAACGAATCGTCGTTCTTGGCCGTGTCGAACGCCTCGCTCATGGCGGTGGCGGTGTTCTGCATCGCCATCGTCTGGTCCTGCTGGGCCTTCTGCACCTGGTACTGGTTGAGCAGCAGCTCTTTCTGATGCTTCATCGACTGGATCTGCCGCGGCATGGTGGCGACCATCTTCGGCATCAGGTCCGCCATGCGCTGCATGTCGGGAACCAGGTCCTGGAAGTCGTCGGACAACTTGTTGATGCCGTCGAGTGAATCGAAGACCGACCGCATCGACCAGCAGATCGGGATGTCGAAGCAGTGCGGTTCCCAGTAGAGGTAGTTGCGCAGCGGCCGGAACTGGTCGTCGAAGTCGGCCAGGTGATCCCGGACGTCGTTCATGTCGCCCGACGTCGTCTTCATCTTGTCGGCCATGCTCTGTGACACCGCGGCCAGATCCGTCTGGATGCTCATCATCTCGGTCATGGCGTCGATGCTGGTCTGCAGGTCGTCGGCCTGGTCGAGCAGATTCTGCAGATTGGCCTGCGCGTAGTCGTTGTTCATCAACTGGGTCGTGCCGCTCTGGCCCAGCGCGTAGGGGATCGTCGAGTGCTTGATCGGCTCGCCGTCGGGACGGGTGATGGTCTGCACCTGGGCGATGCCGTGCACGTTCTTGAGGGCCTTGGCGATCTTGTCGATCACCAGGAAGTCGGCCGGGTTCCGCAGATCGCGATCGGACTCGATCATCATCAGGTCCGGGTTCATCTTCGCCTGCGAGAAGTGGCGGAACGCCGCGTCGTACCCGACGTTCGTCCCCACGTCCTTGGGCAGGAAGATGCGGTCGTTGTAGGTGGTGTGGTAGCCGGGCAGGGCGAGCAGGCCGATCAACGCAGCGACGATGGCGCACACCAGGATTGCGCCCGGCCAGCGGACCGTGGCGGTACCGACGCGGTGCCATCCGCGGGACTTCGAATGCCGCTTGGGCTCCAGTATCTTGCCGAATCGGCCGAACACCGAGATGACGGCCGGCCCCAGGGTCAGCGCCATGGCGACCACGACCACCATGCCGACCGCCAGCGGGATGCCCATGGTCTGGAAGTACGGCAGGCGGGTGAAGTGCAGGCACAGCGTCGCGCCGGCGATGGTCAGGCCCGACGCGAGCACGACGTGGGCCGTGCCGTGGAACATGTCGTAGTAGGCCGCTTCTTTGTCCTCGCCGGATCTTCGGGCTTCGTGATATCGGCCGATGAGGAAGATTGCGTAGTCGGTGGCCGCGGCGATGGCCAGGGTCACCAGCATGTTGGTGGCGAACGTCGTGAGACCGAAGAAGTTGTGATAGCCCAGCAACGCGACCATCCCACGGGCGCCGGACAATTCGAGTAGGACCATGCCCAGCACGATCAGCGTCGTGATGATCGACCGGTACACGCCCAGCAGCATCACCGCGATGACGCCGAACGTGACGAACTCGATGAGCTTCATGCTCTCGTCGCCGACGATGTTCTGGTCGGTGCTCGATGCCGCGGACCCGGTGACGTACGCCTTCACGCCGTCAGGTGCGGGGCTTTCGGTGGCGATGCGCCGCACCGCCTCGACGGACTCGTTGGCGAGCGTCTCACCCTGGTCGCCGGCGATGTAGACCTGCACGTAGGCGGCCTTGCCGTCGCGGCTCTGGGCGCCCTTGGCGGTCAGGGTGTCGCCCCAGAAGTCCTGCACATGCTGTACGTGGGTGGTGTCGGCGCGCAGGTCGCGCACCATCTGGTCGTAGAAGATGTGCGCCTCGAGGCCCAGTGGCTTGTCGCCTTCGAGCACCACCATCACCGAGCTGCTGGTGTCGTACTCCTGGAACTTCTTGCCGACCTCTTTGATGGCGATCATCGACGGTGCGTCGTTGGGGCTCATCGACACTGCGCGCATCTTCCCGACGACCTCGAGTTGCGGGACGACGGTGTTGAGCAGCGCGACGATCACGATCCACGCCAGGATGATCGGCAGGGCGAACGTTCGGATGAGGCGCGGGATCAGCGGGCGCTCAGGTGCCGAGTGGCGCCCGGTGGCAATGGCGTCGGTCGGGGTCTCGTCGGTGGGGGTTTCTCCCCTGGGGCCGCTCATGCTGCCTTCACAAAGCAGAAGGTCTGTGCGTTCAATCCAGTAGCCGTTCTCTCTTCTTTGACCTCGTCGTCGACGGTGACCCGGCAGCTGATGCTGTCCCCGTCACCTTGCGCCATGATGTTGGGCTGCACCGACGGCAACGTGGTCTGCAGCGTCACGGTCCATGGCAGGGGCACGGTTCCGGTGCGCTGAGGTCTGCCTTCGAGGTCCATGTAGTTGATGACGGCAGTGCCGCCGGTACCGAAGATCTCGTACTTCACGACCTTGGGATTGAAGTCCTCGGCATTGTCCGATGTGGTCTCGGTGATGATGACCGGATGCGCGCCGAAGACCTTGCGGACGTTCATCACGATCAGCACCCCGGCCCCCATCGCGATGACGATCAGGAAGGGGAGCCAGATTCGGCGGATGACCTTCAGCATTGCGGTTGCGAGTGGAGGGCGGTGACGTGTCGTCGTGCCTGGACGGCAATCAATGTGGTCTCCCAAACGTTCGTTGCGCCTCGCTACGACCTGGGTATTCGGCAGCCTACGCAGTTCGTCGCGTAAAGTTAGCGGAATAAGTGGATAGTTTCAATCCACTTATGAGATCCATCACTTAGGCTGTGGGATATGACCGAGGAGACACGCCGTGTGCTGCGCAGAGATGCCGAGCGCAATCGGCAGCGGGTGTTGACCGCGGCACGGGAACTGTTTGCCGAGAAAGGCCTCGAAGCCACGCTGAACGACGTGGCGCGTCACGCCAACGTCGGGGCGGGCACCGTGTATCGGCGGTTCGCCACCAAGGAGGAGCTGATCGAGGCGATCTTCGTCGACGGCATGGAGCAGCTCACCGCACTGGCCAAAACTGCACTGCAACACGAAGATTCGTGGTCAGGGTTCGCGTGGTACGTCGCGAGCATGTGTGAGATCACCGCGACCGATCGAGGGCTACGGGAAATCGCGTTCAGCAAGGTCTACGGCGGCGACCGGGTGAAGGCCTGCCAGGAAGGTCTCGTCCCGGTGTTGACCGCGCTCGTCGAGCGGGCGCAGCGCGACGGTCATCTACGTCCGGAACTGTCGTCGACGGACATGCCGCTCCTCGGGTTGTTGTCCGGCACGGTGAGCGAGTTCGCCGGGCATGTCGACCCCGAGCTCTGGCGTCGCTACGTTGCCATCCTGCTGGAAGGCATGCGTTGTCAGCCGGGTCAGTCACCCATTCCGGTGCAAGCGCTCGACGGTGAAGCGCTCGACGCCGCGATGAGGACGTGGGCGCCGGCCGGGCCGCCGCGGTGAGCAACGGGAACCCGCGGGCGGACGGGGCGCAGTTGTTCTGCGGTGTCGATCTGGCCCGGCGCATCGAGAAGGCCGAGGCGGGTCTGATCGTGGCGGCGACGCACGCGGCCGGGGACCGTGGTGCCGACGGGTTGGTGTTGCCGGTGGCCGGCGGATTCGCCTGTTTCGCCGAGACGGATTCACCGATGAACAAGGTGGTCGGACTCGGCTTCGAAGGTGTCCCCGACGAGGCGGTGCTGGGCGAGATCGAACGGGCCTTCGCGGCCCGAGGCAGCGAAACCCGGGTGGAACTGTCCAACCTGGCCGATCCCGAGATCGCCGCCCTGTTGTCGGGCCGCGGTTATCGGCTCGTCGAATTCGAGAATGTGCTCGGCAGGCCGGTGGGGGACGAGCGCTCGCCGGCGTCGGACGTACAGGTGCGCCGGGCCGAGGACCTCACTGCCTGGGTGAATGTCGTGGTGGAGGGGTTCGCCCATCCCGACGACGGTCCGGTCAGCCATGAACAGTTCCCGGCCGACATTCTCGAGCGAGCCGAGCGGGACATCGAAAAAGCTGGCGCCACAGCGTATGTCGCGCTCCGTGACGGAGTCGTGGCCGGTGGCGGGATGATGCGGCGGGCCGACGGGATCGCGCAGCTGTGCGGGGCGGCGACGGCGCCGGCCCACCGGCGCCGCGGTGTGCAGGCCGCGCTGCTGGCGGCGCGGCTGGCCGAGGCTGCCGACGCCGGATGCGAGATCGCCGTGGTGACGACGGCACCCGGCTCGAAGTCTCAGAACAACGTGCAGCGCCGAGGTTTTCAGCTGCTCTACACGCGGGCGATCCTGGTGAAACCGGTTCAGTAGAGGATCTTGCGCAGATTGTCCTCGCGGTAGTACTCGTCGAGTTCGGCCCGGCTCTGATCGGGTTTGAACTCCTTGGCCATCTGGGCCACCGAGGGCGCCGCCGTCGGATTCCAGGTCTCGGGCTTCCACGTGTCCGAGCGCAGGAATGCCTTGGGGCAGTGGAAGAAGACCTCGTCGACGGCGATCTCCAGGGCCAGGATCGGTCGCTTGCCGTTCACCGCCATGGTGTCGAAATAGTCGGCATCGGAAAGGATCTGCGCGGTGCCGTTGATCCGCAAGGTGTCGCCGCGGCCGGGGATGACGAACACGGTGCCGACGTGTGGGCGTTCCAGGACGTTGAGGTAGCCGTCGGCGCGCCGGTTGCCGGGCCGTTCCGGGATCGCGATCGTGGTGTCGTCGATGATGTGGACGAAACCGGGCGGGTCACCCTTGGGGGAGACGTCGACGCGGCCCTGTGCATCGGTGGTGGCCACGAAACCCAGCGGTGACTGCTTGAGCCAGACCTGCTGTGCCTCCGACAGTCTGGCCGTCACCTTGTTGACGGCGGCCGCGGTGGGGTGGCCGACGAGGGCACGCAGGTCGTCCACTGAGGTCACTTCTCGGCGCATGCCTCCATCATGCCTGCGGTGGCGAATGGTTTATCGCTCACCGAATCGCGCCATGAGCGCCCGGCGGTCCACCTTGCCGATGCCGCGCCGGGGTAACTCGTCGACGACGTGCACCTCCCGCGGTGCCGCGGTGGCATCCAGCGTTTGCGCCACGTGGCCACACAACTCGGCCACATCGGGGGCCGACGAACCGGGGGTCAGGACCAGTGCGGCGGCCACCCGCTGTCCGAGCCGCTCATCGGGCACTCCGAACACCGCACACTCGGCGATCGCCGGGTGGCCGGCCAGTGCCGATTCGACCAGTTGTGGCAGCACCGTCAAACCGCCGGTGCTGACCGCGTCGTCGACCCGGCCCAGGACCCGCAACACGCCCGAATCATCCACGGTGCCAAGGTCATCAGTGCGGAACCAGTCGGGCTCGGCGAACGGATCGGGGGTGATCGTGTTGCGATACCCCTTGGCGACGGTGGCGCCGCCGAGCAGGATGCGCGAATTGTCCACGCGCACGTTCACCCCGTCGAGCGCCACGCCGTCGTACACGCAGCCGCCGGCGGTCTCGCTCATCCCGTAGGTGCGCACGACGTGCACCCCGGCCGCCTCGGCGCGGTCGGCGACACCCGCGGGCATGGGCCCGCCGCCGATCAGCACGGCGTCGAGGTCGGCCAGTGCTTCCGCCGCGCCCGGATCACGCAGCGACTTGTCCAATTGCACCGCCACCAGCGACGCGTAGCGTCGGCCACTGCCCAAAGCAGCTACCGCAGAAGGTAATTCGCTCGGGTCGAAGGAGGCCGAGACAGCGACGGGCGTGGTGCCTGCGAGTGTGCTGCGGACCAGGACCTGCAGGCCGGCAATGTGGTAGGCGGGCAGGGCGAGCAGCCACCGCCCCGCGCCGCCCAACCGGGCGTGCGTCGACTCGGCGCTGGATCGCAACGCCGCCGCGGTCAGCATCGCGCCCTTGGGTTCACCGGTGGTGCCCGAGGTCGAGATCACCACGGCAACGTCGTCGTCGATTTCCTCGCCGGCGCGCAAAGTCGTTGTCAGCAGGGACCTCTGACGTTCGTCGTCGGCGGGCACCGGCAGGATCGCCGACCCGTTTCCGGTCAGGACGTCGTCGAGGGCCGCCGCCAACGTGTCCGTCGCGGATCCGACGGCGACGGGGCGCAGGACGGCTATGCCGGGCCCCCTGCGTCTTTCGGGTCGACGCCGTTGTTGCGGGCTTCGTCGGTGTCGAGCGAGCCCTCGGTTTCGCGCGGATCGTCCAACGGCCAACCCTTGGCGGCGAGTCGTTCCCGGACCCGCTCGACATCCTGGACGCGGGGCAGTTCGTCGGTGATCTGGGTGATCAGCACACCGATGTCGATGTGATCGAAGTCACCGCGATCGATGAGATCCCGTGCGACGGCTTTGACTTCGTCGTTGGTCAGTCGCCGGGTCAGTAGTGCCAACAGCGGCACCCGGTCTGGTCCGGGCACCCCGTCGGGGTACCCGGCGTTCAGCCAGGCCGCGATCTTCGCGAGAAATTCGTTCACTGCGCCTACTCCTGATGGTGCACCCCGAGGCTGCTGTCCCCGATTCGGCGGGACAGGAACCGGAAGACGGCATTGATCGTAGTGCTGCCGGCCGACTCTGGCTTGCAACGAATTTATCGGCTGCTCCGGGATCGGCAAATGGCCCCGGCAAACAGTGCGCGTTGCGCAGGTGAACACTGGGTGAACTCATCCGGAGCCTATCCGAATTACCAGCTCAGCAAGGTGTTTCCGGCTGGTCAAATACACCTGCGGTCCGACAGAATTACCGCCATGAGCTCTGAGCTGATCGTCCTGGTGCTATTGATAGCAACAGCACTGGCTTTTGACTTCACCAACGGCTTTCACGACACCGGTAACGCCATGGCCACCTCGATCGCCACCCGCGCTCTCAAGCCGAAGACGGCGGTGCTGCTCGCCGGCGTGTTGAACCTGGTCGGTGCATTTCTGTCGGTCGAAGTCGCGATCACCGTCACGAGCTCGGTGCTCAAGATCCAGGACTCCACTACCGGAGCCCTGATCCCCTCGATCGATGCCTCGACCGGGCTGACGATCATCTTCGCCGGCCTGATCGGCGGCATCCTGTGGAATCTGCTGACCTGGCTGTTCGGTATCCCGTCGAGCTCGTCGCATGCCCTGTTCGGTGGCCTGATCGGTGCCGGCCTGGCGGCCATCGGCCTGGCCGGGGTGAACTGGTCCGGCGTCAGCCAGAAGGTGCTCATCCCGGCGGTGGCCGCACCCGTGATCGCCTGCCTGGTGGCGTGCTGCGGCACCTGGCTCGTCTACCGGATCACGCGCAACGTCGCGCAGAAGCGTCGCGAAGCGGGCTTCCGCTGGGGCCAGATCGCCACCGCCTCGCTCGTCGCGCTCTCCCACGGAACCAACGATGCGCAGAAGACCATGGGTGTCATCGCGCTGGCCCTGATCACCACCGGCCACCTCAGCGGGGACGTGAAGAACAACGGTCTGCCGTTCTGGATCATCGCCTCGTGCGCGCTGGCCATCGGCCTGGGCACCTACATCGGCGGCTGGCGGGTCATCCGCACCCTGGGCAAGGGCCTGGTGGAGATCGAATCCCCGCAGGGTCTGGCGGCCGAGGCGTCGTCGGCCGCGATCATCCTGAGCTCGAGTGCCGCCGGTATGGCCCTGTCCACCACCCACGTGGCGACCGGTTCGATCCTGGGCAGCGGCGTGGGCAAGCCCGCCGCCGAGGTGCGTTGGGCGGTCGCCGGCCGCATGGCCGTGGCCTGGCTGGTCACGCTGCCCGCCGCGGGTTTCGTCGGCGCGCTGGCCTTCTGGCTGTCGCACGGTATCGAGTCGCTGACGTCCTCGTCGCTCGCCGGTGACGGGCTGATCTTCCTGGTGCTGGTCGCCCTGTCCGGTTACATGTGGTGGCGCGCCCAGCAGCAGAAGGTCGACCCCAGCAACGTCAACGCCGATTGGGACCACTCCACCAACTCGGTGGTGCCCGCCGAGTTGCGTGAGGCGTCCAACTCCACCCCGAACAGTGACAAGCCTGCCGGTACCGCAACGTCCGGGGCCGACAAGGCTGCGGTCTGACACAAGGAATCGCAATGACTTATCTGGAAGCCATTCTCAAGGTTCTCGTGGTCGGGCTGATCCTCGGCGCCGGCCTGCCTGCGGTGTTCGCCGCGGGACTCGTGGCCTACTCCAACGGTGACGGCGGTGTGGACGCCGACGGCACCACCCATGCCCCCAACGCGGCCCTGAGGTTCCTCGGCCTGGCGTTGTTCGCCCTGGTCGGTGTGGTGATTCTGGTGGCCATCGCGTGGATCACGCGGACCACGATCATCCACCACACCGGTGTCGACCTGTTCCCGTTCCTGCCCACGAAGTGAGGTGAGCGTCATGGCCGAGGCGAGCTTCCTGGACAACGTGCTGCGCTGGCTGCGTGCCGGTTATCCCGAAGGGGTGCCGCACAAGGACCACTTCGCGCTGCTGGCGCTGCTGACCCGATCACTCACCGAGGACGAGGTCGTCAAGGCCACCCACGACATCCTGCGGTCCAGTGACGGGGCCCGACCGATCACCGACGACGAGATCCACGTCGCGGTGCACAACGTCATCGAGAAGGAACCCAACCCCGAAGAGATCAACCAGGTCGCCGCGCGGCTGGCCTCGGTGGGTTGGCCACTGTCGACACCGGCGCGCTGAGCAGCGTTCGTCGCGCAAACCTAGTCGCGGGTGTCCCGGCGCAGCGGATGGGTGTCGGGCACCTGGACGAAAATCAGGGTGATGCCGTCGGGGTCGGTCACGTGCATCTCGTGCAGACCCCACGGCTCCTGGGTCGCGGGCCGGGCGATCGTCACTCCGCGGCCTTCCAGCTCGGCCTGGGTGGCGTAGACGTCGCGCACCTGCAGCCAGAGACTGCCGCCTGCCGACGGAGCGCCGTGGCCGGCCAACTCGATCAGTGACTGCCCCGCGTAAAACACTGTGCCGGCACCGTATTCACGCGCGATGGCCAGACCGATCCGGTCGCGGTAGAACTCGACCGACTTCGGGTAGTCGACCGGCCGGATCAACATCCGGCTGGCCAGGATTTCCATGATCCTTGTCTACCACCGCGGCCGGACCGGCCGCGGCATGACACGTCAGACCGGCTGGACCCGTTGCCGTTTCATCACGGCGTCGACCAGTCCGGGTGCCACGGTGTTGAGGGCCTTGGCCGTCACCGCCATTCGCGGTGCGATCTGAACCGGGCGGGTGCGCACCGCGGTGAGCATCCACTCGGCGGCCTCGGCGGCAGACAGTCCGGGCAGCCCGTCATAGGCGCGGGTGGGGGCGATCATCGGGGTCTTCACCAACGGGTAGTACAGCGTCGTGGAATGCACACCGACGGCGGCCCATTCGGTTTCGATGACCCGGCTGACCGCGGCCAGGGCCGCCTTGGAGGCGTTGTACACGGCGAACAGCGGCGAGGATTCGTTCATCACGCCCCAGGTGGCGACGTTGATGATGTGCCCGTCGCGACGCTCGCGCATGCCCGGGGCCAGTCCGCGGATGAGCCGCAGCGGGGAGTAGTAGTTGAGCGTCATGGTGCGTTCGACGTCGTGCCAGCGCTCCAGCGATTCGGCCAGCGGACGCCGGATCGAACGGCCCGCATTGTTGATCAGGATGTCGACGCCGCCCAGGTCGCGTTCCACGGTGGCCACCAACTCGTCGACGGCGTCCAGGTCGGACAGGTCGACCGCATGGGCGCGGGCGTCGCCGCCCTTGGCGGAGATCCGTCCGACCAGATCCTCGAGCAGTTCCTGGCGGCGGGCCACCGCGACCACGGTCGCGCCCTTCGCGGCGAACTTCTCGGCCGCAGCCTCGCCGATACCCGACGAGGCGCCGGTCAACAGGATCCGCTTGCCTGCGACGTCGATGTCGGCACGGGCCTGTAGCCGTTCGGTCAGTGGCGGACGCATGCTGGTCAGCAGCACCTGTTCGGACAGCCGACGCAGCGGGTTCTTACTCATGCGGTGAGTTTAGGTCGCCTACCTTTCTGCGATGACTTGTGGGCGCCTCCCGAGTCGATATGGCTATGACGATCACCGGCAAGCTTGACCAGCGCTTCAGTGAGGCGACCGAGGCGACGAGTTGGGAGTCCACCGCGGGCGCTCTCGCCGCGGCCGGCCTGTACTGGCTCACGACCGTGCGCGGCGACGGGCGACCCCACGTCACGCCGTTGGTCGGGGTGTGGGTCGACGACACGTTCGTGTTCTGCACCGGGTCCACCGAACAGAAGGCCCACAACCTGCAGGCCGGCACGGACGTCGTCGTCACCACCGGAACCAATACGTGGAACTCCGGCCTCGACGTCGTGGTCGAGGGCACCGCCGCGCGCGTGACCGGACGTGACCGGCTGAAGGCGCTCGCCGACGCCTACCGGGCGAAATACGGTGACGATTGGGACTTCGACTGCGACGACGAGGTTTTCGAACCGCAGGGTCAGGCCGCGATCGTCTACCGGGTCACCCCGGCGAAGGTGCTGGCGTTCGCGAAATCCCCGCACGGTCAGACTGCTTTCCGGTTCTGACCCCGCGATTTGGGTGCGTCTGGTGTCGCTGACCGTTACCAAACGCACCCAAATCACTCAGAAGTAGCGCGGGAAACCGCTCCAGTCCGGGTCGCGCTTCTCCAGGAAGGAATCCCGGCCCTCGACGGCCTCGTCGGTCATGTAGGCCAAGCGGGTGGCCTCCCCGGCGAACACCTGCTGGCCCACCAGGCCGTCGTCGATCAGGTTGAACGAGAACTTCAGCATCCGGATGGCCTGCGGTGACTTGCCGTTGATCTCGGCGGCCCACTGCAGACCGACGGACTCCAGGTCAGCGTGGTCGACGACGTCGTTCACCGCGCCCATCTGATACATGGTCTCGGCGTCGTAGGCGCGGCCCAGGAAGAAGATCTCGCGGGCGAACTTCTGGCCGGTCTGGCGGGCCAGGTAGGCGCTGCCGAACCCGCCGTCGAAGCTGCCTACGTCGGCGTCGGTCTGCTTGAACTTGGCGTGCTGGCGGCTGGCCAGGGTCAGGTCGCACGTGACGTGCAGGCTGTGCCCGCCGCCGGCCGCCCACCCGTTGACCAGGCAGATCACCACCTTCGGCATGAACCGGATGAGCCGCTGGACCTCGAGGATGTGCAGCCGCCCGGCCCGCGCCGGATCCACGGTCTCGGCGGTCTCCCCGTCCGCGTACTGGTAGCCGGACCGGCCGCGGATGCGCTGATCGCCGCCGGAGCAGAAGGCCCAGCCGCCGTCTTTTTCCGACGGGCCGTTGCCGGTCAGCAGCACCACGCCGACATCGGGGGACATCCGGGCGTGGTCGAGCACGCGGTACAGCTCGTCGACGGTGTGGGGCCGGAACGCGTTGCGTACCTCGGGTCGGTCGAACGCGATCCGCACCGTGGGCTGCCGGGCGCCGTCGGCGACGTGACGGTGGTAGGTGATGTCGGTCAGATCGTCGAAGCCGGGCACCGGCTCCCAGACTGTCGGGTCGAACGGGTTGTCTGCACTCACGTGCTCGACTGTAGAGCGAACGAATCCAGAGGTTTCACAGGTACCGTCGCGGGGTACCAAATCCGGCGCGATGACGCGTACGGCGCGTCACCAGACGAGGGAGAGCCACGATGACGAAGTTGGCAAAGGTGTTGATGGCGGGTGCGGTTGCGGGTTCGGTGCTCGTCGGATGTTCACCCGCGATCACCGGCGGGGACACCAAGTGCAAGGACTTCATCGGCCAGGACGAGAAGACGCAGAACGACGCGGTGGCCAAGATGCTCAAGGACGAGAAGGGCGCGGACGCCTCGCAGCTGGAGATCACCGGAACGCGGTTGGCGGCGCAGACCTTCTGCCAGACCGTGGGCAAGCAGGACTCCAAGATCAAGGAGGCCCCGCACCTGTGAGCTGACGGGTCAGATCGGGTCCAGCCGGAACACCGGGCAGCGTCCGGCCAGGGCCTCGAATTCGTCGGGGTGGGGCCCGGTCACCAGTCCGAGGTTGCGCATGAAACCCACCCCCGTCGGCACCAGGATCGGGAATTGGCGTAGCAGCGGGCGGGCCTGCTCGACGGGCATTTCCACCATCCGTACCCGCTGGTCACGACGGCCCTGGTGCACCGTGGCCGCACCGGCCGCGCGGGCATTGGCGGCCCAGTCGCCCTTCGGCAGCCCGCTGACGATGTAGCGGTGCCCGTCGACGGTCATCGGCGTCACCGGCGTCGACCGGGGTTTCCCGGACTTGCGGCCCGGCACGGTCAGCACCACCGGACCCTTGTCACCGCCGACGCCGAGCTTGTTCAGCCCGATCATCACCTTGTTGACGTACTTCAGCCACCACGGTGGCCGCATGCGGTCGTCAGCCATGACCCCACACTAGGCGCGGATACCGACGCCCTGCAGGGCCGCGATGAGGCCGTCGGGCCGCTCGGCGGTGGGCAGCGGGTCGACCAGTGCGAACCGGCAGCCGACGGCACGGGCACCGCCGTCGGCCTCCTCGCTGTCGCCGACCATCAGGGCGTCCTGCGCCGGCACGCCGAGGCGTTGCAGCGCCGTGGTGAAGATCGCCGGGTCGGGTTTGACCGCGCCGACTTCGAAGGACAGCACGAACTCGTCGACATGTTCGGCGGCGCCGATCGTGGTGAACGCCGGCCGCACGTCGAAGGCGATGTTGGAGACGACGGCTGTCCGGAGTCCTTGTGCCTTCAGGTTTTTGAACACCCGGGCGGTGTCAGGGTAGGCGGTCCAGCTGGCCGGGTCGATCACCCGGTCGTACAGCGATTCGGCGTGATGGTCGGGCAAGCCGGATTCCCGCAGCACGTGCAGATAGGCCTCACGGTGCAGATGCGGCGCCAGGTCGCGGTTGGCCCAGGCCCGGTACTGCTCGTCGGTCATCGCCACGGAACGTCCGGTCGGGGCGGTGAGTCGGCGCATCAGCTCGCTCTGGACATGGCCGTCGACCGCGCGTTCGTCGACGGCCATCCCGGCGAACCAACTTTCGTCCTCCTCCAGGCGGAACAGGGTCCCGGAGAAGTCGAACAAGACGGCCGACACCATGTCCGCCATCGTGCCACGATCCCGTCCGGGATCAGGTGCGTTCGTGGATGGCCTTGTCCGCCAGCACCTCTCGCTCGCGTTCGTTCTCGGTCAGGGCCGCGGCCCGGTCGAACTGTTCGGCCGCCTCGGGATGCCGGCCGAGGCGGGACAGCAACTCGCCGCGCACGCTGGGCAGCAGGTACGAGCCGTCCAGCCCCTCGATGCCGTCGACGATCGCGAGTGCCTCCTCGGGGCCCGAGTGCATCGCGACGGCGACCGCCCGGTTGAGTTGCACGACGGGGGAGGGCGCGATCTGCAGCAGCGCGTCGTACAGGGCGACGATGCGCGCCCAGTCGGTGTCGGCGGCGGTCGGAGCGATCGCGTGGCATTCGGCGAGCGCGGCCTGCAGCGCATACGGTCCCCATCCGCGCTGCTGCCGTGCGGCACCGGAGCGTTCGAGGGCCGCGGTGCCGCGTTGGATCTGGGCCCGGTCCCAGCGGGCCCGGTTCTGGTCCTCCAGCAGGATGGGCCGGCAGTCGGCATCGGTGCGGGCCCCGAACCGTGAGGACTGGAATTCCATCAAGGCCACCAAGCCGTGGACCTCGGGTTCGTCGGGGACCAGTGCGGCCAGCACACGGCCCAATCGCAATGCCTCGGTACACAATTCGTCGCGGATCCAGCGTTTTCCGGCGGACGCCGAGTAGCCCTCGTTGTAGATCAGATAGAGCACCGACAGCACCGCGGAGAGCCGTTGGGGATACTCGTCGCGCGGTGGTACCTCGAAGGGTGGGTTGGCCTGGGTCAGGGCCTTTTTGGCCCGGGTGATGCGCGCGGCCGTCGTGGCGGTCGACGTCAGGAACGCCCGGGCGATCTCGTCGGTGCTCAACCCGCCCACCATGCGCAACGTCAGCGCGACCTGGGCCTCACGCGACAACACCGGGTGGGCGGCGATGAAGATCAGTCGCAGGACATCGTCGTCGATCCGGTCGGGGTCCCAGGCCTCGTCGACATGCTCGGCCAGATCATGGGCCAGCACCGCATATTTGGCGTCGAGGTTCTCCGCGCGTCGCCAGTGGTCGATGGCCTTGCGTTTGGCCACCGTGGTCAGCCAGGCGCCGGGATTGCGTGGCACGCCGGTCTGCGGCCATTGCGTGAGCGCGTCGAGCAGGGCGTCGGATGCGAGATCCTCGGCCAGCCCGACGTCGCCGACGGTCCGGGTCAGCGTGGCCAGGATCTTGGCCGCCTCCATCCGCCAGACCGCGTTGAGCGTCCCACGCATGTCGGCCACGTCGCCATTGTGCCGACCAGACACAAAACTGCCCATTTTCCAACGGAAAAGGGCAGTTCTATGTCTGCTCGCGCAGAGAAACTCAGCCGATCGAGCGGGCGGAGCCCTCCCAGAACTGGGCCCGGACGGCCTTCTTGTCGGGCTTGCCGAGTGCGGTCACCGGCACGGAGTCGACGACGACAACCTGCTTGGGCGACTGCACCGAGCCCTTGCGGTCCTTGACCGCGGCCTGGATCTCGGCGGTCACGCGCGCCACGGCCTCCTCGCCGGAGTCAGCGTCGGGACGCAGCACGATCACCGCGGTCACGGCCTCGCCCCACTTCTCGTCGGGCGTGCCGATCACACACACCTGCGCCACCGAAGGATGTTCGGCCACAACATCTTCCACCTCGCGCGGGAACACGTTGAACCCGCCGGTGACGATCATGTCCTTGACCCGGTCGACGATGAACCAGTAGCCGTCCTCGTCCTCGCGGGCCATGTCGCCGGTGTGCAGCCAGCCGTCCTTGAACGTATCCGCGGTGGCCTCGGGCAGCTTCCAGTAGCCGCCGGCCAGCAGCGGCCCGGACACGCAGATCTCGCCGACCTCGCCCTGCGCAACAGGCTGGCCGGACGCGTCCAGCAGCGCGGTGCGCGCGAACAGGGTGGGCCGGCCGCAGGAGGTCAGCCGCTTCTCGTCGTGGTCCTTCTTGCCGAGGTAGGAGATCACCATCGGGGCTTCGGACTGGCCGTAGTACTGCGCGAAGATCGGCCCGAACCGCTTGAGCGCCTCGGCCAGCCGCACCGGGTTCATCGCCGAGGCGCCGTAGTAGACGGTCTCCAGCGACGACAGGTCGCGGGTGTGGGAATCGGGGTGGTCCATCAGCGCGTAGATCATCGACGGCACCAGCATGGTCGCGGTGATGCGCTGCTCCTCGATCACCCGCAGCACCTCGGCCGGGTCGAACTTGGTCAGCACCACCAGTTCGCCGCCCTTGACGATCGTCGGCGTGAAGAACGCCGCGCCGGCATGCGACAGCGGGGTGCACATCAGGAAGCGCGGGTTCTCGGGCCACTCCCACTCGGCGAGCTGGATGGTCGTCATCGTGGAGATCGAACGCACCGTGCCCATCACGCCCTTGGGCTTGCCGGTGGTGCCGCCGGTGTAGGTCAGCCCGCCGACGTGGTCGGGGGCCAGTTCTGCGGCCACCAGTGGCACGGGGGAGTACTTGGCGGCCTCGGCCGTCAGGTCGGAGACCGACGCGCCGGCGGCGGCCAGCGCCTCGGGCACCGGGCCGATCGTCAGCACCTGCCGCAGCGACGGCACCTTCTCCAGCAGTCCCAGAGCCCGCTCCACGAAGGCCGGCGTCGGGTCGATGATCAGGGTGCTCACCTCGGCGTCGGACAGCACGTAGGCATGGTCGTCCAGCGAACCGAGAGGGTGTAGTGCCGTGCGCCGGTACCCCTGGGTCTGGCCGGCGCCGATGATCATCAGCACCTCGGGGCGGTTCAGTGACAGCAGGCCGACGCCTGCGTCGGTGCCCGCACCGAGCGCTTCGAACGCCTGAATGTACTGGCTGATGCGTTCCGCGAGCTCACCACCGGTCAGGGTGGTGTCGCCGAGGAACAGCACGGGTTTGTCCTTGTTGCGCTTGAGCGCACCGACGGTGAGGTGACCGGAATGGATGGGATGGTGCAGCAACGCATCACTCATGGACTACAGATTAGAACGTGTTCCAGAAATTGTTGAGCCGATCCCCCGATGTGGGTGTAACACGAGGTCATTGCGGAGCGAAACACAGGTAGTGCGCTACGCGTGTCGACATGGTCGGCGCTGCTTAATGTCGTCAGATGTGGGGGGCGGAGCCGAGCCCCGGCGGGTTAGGGACCGCCGGGGCTTGTGCTCCGATCAGCGATCGGCCGCCGCGCGGGCGACCTTGGCCACCTTTTCGGCCAGGTCGGCCTTCCACTGGATCTCTTTCTGAACCCACTCGTTGTCCTGCGGGAACTCCTCGGTCTCGCTGACCCGGCGGACCTCCAGTTTCACGCCGCAGCCCAGCGGGCATTTCCGGGCCCACTGCTTGGCCTCCTCTTTCGAGGACACCTCGAGGATCCAGAACCCGTTGAACAGTTCCTTGGCCTCGGTGTAGGGGCCGTCGGTCACCACCGGGGGATCGGCGTTGAAATCGACGACGAAGCCCTCCTCGGGCTCGGTCAGGCCCTCGCCGGCCAGCATCACACCGGCTTTGATCAGCTCTTCGTTGTAGCGACCCATCTGGGCGATGACCTCGTTGAAGTCGACGTTCTCCTCGACCATCGCGGCCTCGGCCTCGGGGGTGGACCGCATGATCAGCATGTAGCGCGACATTGTGTGTCTCCTTCGTGCGTCGGGAAGGGGCCCGTTCATCGTGCCCTCGTAACCACGTCGATTGGCAACCCCCGGAAATCGACATGACGCGCAGAATTTCTTCCGGACGTATCTCACCAGCCCTAACATCGCGGGCATGGGCAGTCCGAACGCGACAGCTGATCTCGTCCTCTACGGCACCATCCTCACGGTCGACGACTCGCAACCCACCGCCGAGGCGCTCGCGGTCTCCGGTGGGCGCATCGTCGCCGTCGGCTCCCGGGCCGAGGTGGCCGGCTGGGTGGGTCCGGGCACCGACGTTCGCGAGGTCGACGGCTGTGTCCTGCCGGGTTTCGTTGAGGCGCACGGCCATCCGTTGATGGAGGCGGTGGCGTTGTCGGGCCGCATCGTCGACATCCGTCCGGTGACGCTGGCCGACGCGCAAGAAGTGCTCGACGCCGTCACCGCCGAGGTGGCCCGGCGCGGAACCGACGGAGCATTCCTGAACGGTTGGGATCCGTTGCTGCAGAACGGGTTACCCGAGCCCAGCCTGGACTGGCTGGACCGGATCGCGCCCGAGACGCCGTTGGTGATCGTGCACAACTCCGGTCACAAGGCCTTCTTCAACACGGCGGCGGCCCGCCGCGCCGGGCTCACCCGCGATACCCCGGACCCCAAGGGCGCGAAATACGGCCGCACCGCCGAGGGTGAACTCGACGGCACGGCCGAGGAAACCGGGGCGGTGTTTCCGCTGCTCGGCGGCGCCATCTCGGCGAGTGACTATCCGGCGATGCTGGCCGCCGAATGCGCGCGGCTGAACCGGGCCGGATTGACCACATGCTCGGAGATGGCGCTCGACCCGATGTTCCGGCCGTTGCTCGCGCAGCTGCACGACCAGCTGACGGTGCGGCTGCGCACCTACGAGATGTCCACCGCGGCACTGCACACCGAGGCCACTCCGTTCGACGGCGACGACGTGGTGCGTCAGATCGGTATCAAGATCTGGGTCGACGGGTCACCCTGGGTCGGCAACATCGACCTGACGTTCCCGTATCTGGACACCGACGCCACCCGGACCATCGGCGTGGTGCCGGGGTCCTGTGGCCACGCCAATTACACGCGAGAGCAGCTCAGCGAGATCGTCGGCACGTTCTTTCCGCAGGGCTGGCAGCTGGCCTGTCACGTGCACGGTGATGCCGGGGTCGACACCATCCTCGACGTCTACCAGGAAGCTCTGGAGCGCTGGCCCCGTGACGATCACCGGCTGCGGCTGGAACACGTCGGTGCCATCACGCCCGCCCAGTTGCAGCGTGCCCATGCCCTCGGGGTCACCTGCAGCCTGTTCGTCGACCATCTGCACTACTGGGGCGACGTCCTCGTCGACGGACTGTTCGGCCCCGAGCACGGTGGCCGGTGGATGCCCGCGGGCTCGGCGGTGGCGACCGGCATGCGGATCTCCCTGCACAACGATCCGCCGGTGACACCGGAGGAGCCCCTGCGCAACATCAGCGTGGCGGTCACCCGGACCGCGCCGAGCGGGCGGGTACTGGCCCCCGAGGAGCGGCTCACCGTCGAGCAGGGGATCCGGGCGCAGACTATCGATGCGGCGTGGCAGTTGTTCTCCGACAATGTGATCGGCTCGCTCGAAGTCGGGAAGTACGCCGATCTGGTGATCGTCTCGGCCGATCCCCGGGTGACGGACCCGGCGAGCATCGCGGACCTGGAGGTACGGGCCACGTTCCTGGCCGGGCGGCAGGTTTATCCGAAAGCCGGTTGACGTTCCGCGCGCCGTGGCACGCTCAGGTGATGTCCGATTTGCCGCCTCCGAAGTTCCTCGACGAGCGCGCTGCGCACTGGGCAGCGACCAAACCTGACGAGGAGGCGGTCACCTATCTGGGCCGCACCTGGACCTGGTCGCAGTGGTATGACCGGGTCCGGCGGTTGGCCGGCGCGCTGAGTGCGTGGGGTGTCGGCCGCGGCGACGTCGTCGCCTTCCTGGACAAGAACCACCCGGCGTGCGTGGAGATGACACTCGCGGCCGGGATGCTCGGGGCGGGCAACGCGATCATCAACTTCCGGCTGGCGGCCGACGAGTTGGATTACGTGCTCAACGACTGCGGGGCCAAGGTGCTCGTGGTCGGTGAGGAGTTGCGGCCGGGTATCGACGCGATCGCCGACCGGCTCACCGCCGTCGAGCACATCGTCACCGTCACGCCCGAGGGCGGTGACGGGGACGAATACGAGGCGCTGCTCGCCGGGGCGTCGCCGGTGGACCGTTCACCGGAGGTGACGCCCGAGGACACGGCCATCGTCATGTACTCCTCGGGCACCACGGGCCGGCCCAAGGGCATCGCGCTCACCCACTCCAACGTCATCGCCCACACCCTCAACGCGTTCGAGGGCTGGCCACTCGGCGACGGCGACAAGAGCCTGGTGGCGATGCCGCTGTTCCATGTCGGCGGCTCGTCCTACATGCAGTGGGGCCTGCACCACGGGGCGCCGTCGTACATGACCCGCGATATCGACGGCATGGCGTTGGCCGGCGGAATCCTCGCCGGAGCGAACCGGACGTTCCTCGTGCCGGCCGTGCTGTCCAAGGTGTTCGAGACCGGCGACGATGCGGTCAAGCTGTTCGGGGCGCTGAAGACCTTCGCCTACGGCGCGTCGCCGATGCCGTTGCCGCTGTTGCGTTCTGCGCTGGCAGCGTGGCCGGAGACGGAGTTCATCCAGGTCTACGGGCTGACCGAGGTGTCGGGGGCGATCAGCCGGCTGGGGCCCGACGATCACCGCGAGGCCAGTGAAGCGCGGCTGATGAGCGCGGGCACCGTGGTCCCCGGCTCCGAGGTCAGGGTGGTCGACCCCGACACCGGTGACGAGGTGCCCGTCGGCGAACAGGGTGAATTGTGGTTCCGCTCGCCACAATTGATGAAGGGCTACCTGAACCGGCCCGACGACACGGCGGAATCGATCACGCCCGAGGGCTGGTTCCGCACCGGCGACATCGGCCGCGTCGACGACGGTGGCTACATCTTCGTCGAAGACCGGCTCAAGGACATGATCATCTCCGGCGGCGAGAACATCTACTCGATCGAGGTCGAGCGGGTGCTGGCCGAACATCCCGCGGTCAGTGAGGTCGCGGTGATCGGCGTGCCCGACGAGAAATGGGGCGAGTCGGTGAAAGCCGTTGTGACACTGGACGGAGACGTGTCCGAATCGGATCTGATCGCGTTCGCCCGCGAACATCTGGCCGCCTACAAGTGCCCCAAGTCGGTCGACATCGTCGACGAGCTGCCCCGCAACCCCACCGGCAAGATCCTCAAGAAGGATCTGCGCAAGCCCTACTGGGAGGGCCGCGACCGCACCACGGTGTGAGGCACTATGGAGGGGTGTTGCCGGAGCTGGACGACCTCTTGGAGCGCCTTCACGTCGTCGCCCTGCCGATGCGGGTCCGCTTCCGCGGCATCACGGTTCGTGAAGTCGCACTGATCGACGGCCCGGCCGGCTGGGGTGAGTTCGGCGCATTCCCCGAATACGAGGCGCCCGAGGCCGCGGCATGGTTGGCGGCCGGGATCGAGGCCGCCTACCGGCCGGCCCCGGTGGTGCACCGCGACCGCGTCCCGATCAACGCCACCGTGCCTGCGGTCCCTGCCGCCCAGGTGCCCGAGGTGCTGGCCCGGTTCCCGGGCGCACGCACGGCCAAGGTCAAGGTCGCCGAACCGGGGCAGACACTGGCCGACGACGTCGCGCGGGTCGACGCGGTGCGCGCGCAGGTTCCGGTGGTGCGGGTCGACGCCAACGGCGGCTGGACGTTGCCGCAGGCCGTGGCCGCCGCCGCGGCGCTGACCGCCGACGGGCCGCTGGAGTATCTGGAACAGCCGTGCGCGACGGTCGAGGAATTGGCCGCGTTGCGCCGCCGGGTGGATGTGCCGATCGCCGCCGACGAATCGATCCGCAAGGCCTCCGATCCGCTGCGGGTGGTGCGGGCCCGCGCCGCGGACGTCGCGGTGCTCAAGGTGGCGCCGCTGGGCGGGGTCTCGCGGATGCTCGACATCGCCGCGCAGATCGACATCCCGATCGTGGTGTCCAGCGCCCTGGATTCGGCGGTGGGCATCGCGCGGGGACTGCTCGCCGCCGCCGCGCTGCCCGAGCTGGTGCACGCGTGCGGGCTGGGCACGGGAGGATTCTTCGTGGAGGACGTCGCCGAGGTTCCGGCGCCGGTCGACGGGTACCTGCCCGTCGGGACCGTGGTGCCCGATCCCGCGCGGCTGTCCGGCCTGGCCGCGACGCCGCAGCGACGGCAATGGTGGATCGAGCGGCTGCGGGAGTGCTACCCACTGACATTCGAGTAGCTCCCTACTCTAAGCAAATCGGTCCGGGCGTCCGACACTCGTTGAATGACTCGATTTCGGGTCGGCATCACGGACCCCCTGATCGCCGCACGTCCCACCGTGGACACGTTCACCAGGGCCAATTACCTGAGTGCGGTGGCCGGGCGGGTGGACTCGCTCTGGGTGCCCGACCACCTCAACGCGCTGTTCCCCCGATCGTTGTGGCAGCCCAAGTTCTGCGGCGGCGCCAGGATGCTGCCGTCGGCCGATGCGTACCTGGAGCCGTGGACGATGCTGGGTGTTCTCGCTGCCCGCAATCGGGTCGGCCGGCGCACGCTGGGTGTGTCGGTAACCGATACGGGCCGGCGCAACCCCGCCGTCACCGCGCAGGCCGCCGCGACGATGAACCTGCTGACGAAGGGCCGGTTCATCCTCGGTGTCGGCACCGGGGAGCGTGAGGGCAACGAACCCTACGGGGTCGACTGGGACAAGCCGGTGGCCCGGTTCGAAGAGGCGATGGCCACGATTCGGGCGTTGTGGGATTCCAAAGGTGAGCTGGTCAACCGTGATTCACCGTACTTCCCGCTGCGCAACGCGATCTTCGACCTGCCCCCGTACCGCGGGCGGTGGCCCGAGATCTGGATCGCCGCGCACGGTCCACGGATGCTGCGGGCCACCGGCCGATACGCCGACGGGTTCTTTCCCGCATTCCCCCATGCGCCGCAGGAGTACGCCCGGCGTCTCGACGTCGTGCGGTCGGCGGCCTCCGATGCCGGGCGCGATCCGATGGCCATCACCCCCGCCCTCTGGATGATGGTCGTGCCGGGGCGCACTCCCGACGACCTTGACGAGGCGCTGGATTCCGCGGTCGTCAAGGCCGGTGCGTTGAACGCGCCCGATGATTTCTATGCCCGCCACGGCGCGCAGCACCCGCTCGGTGTAGGTTTCTCGGGCGCGCAGGACATCCTGCCGCAGGACTGGGACGAACAGACCGCGCTGTCCTACATCAAGGCGATTCCGCGGTCGTTGCTGCGCGAGATGTACTTCTGCGGGACACCGGCCGAGATCGTCGAACAGGCGATTGAGTGGCGTGACAACGGTGTCCGGTACCTGGTGTTGGCCAACGTGGGTCCGGTGCAGCGGAGTCTGCGCAAGGGGTTGGCGTCGCAGTTGCAGTTCAACCAGGCCGTCAGCAAGCTCAAGAAGCTCTGATCCGGATGGGTGGATTGCAGGTCGGCCTGCTGGACCTGATCACCGCGGGACGGCCGTCGGCAGATTCCTTCACCCGCGCCGGGTATCTGGCCGCCGTCGGGTCCGGCATGGATTCCTTCTGGGTGCCGGATCATCTCAACGCGATATTCCCGCGGGCGTTGTGGCAGGAGAAGTATTGCGCCGCAGCGAAACTGGTTCCTTCGGTCGATGCCTGCATGGAGCCGTGGACGATGCTGGGGAAGATCGCGGCGCGCAATCGTCTGGCGCGGCTGCCGCTCGGCATCTGTGTCACCGATGCCGGCCGCCGCAACCCGGCCGTCAGCGCGCAGGCCGCGGCAACGATGCAGCTGCTGACCAAGGGGCGCTTCATCTTCGGTATCGGCCCCGGTGAACGTGAGGGCAACGAACCCTACGGGGTCGACTGGGAGAAGCCGGTGGCCCGTTTCGAAGAGGCGATGGCGACCATCAAGGCGCTGTGGGATTCCAAAGGTGAACTGGTCAATCGTGATTCACCGTTCTTCCCGCTGCGCAACGCCATCTTCGATCTGCCGCCTTATCGGGGCAGGTTTCCGCCGGTCTGGGTCGCTGCGCACGGACCCAGGATGTTGCGTATCGCCGGGCGCTACGGCGACGGGTTCTTTCCGGCATTTCCGCATTCGCCGCAGGACTATGCGCACCGGTTGGATGTCGTGCGCGGCGCCGCCTCCGACGCGGGTCGCGATCCCATGGCGATCACCCCGGCGCTGCTGGTGATGGTGGTGACGGCGCGTACCCGCGCCGAGGTCGACGATGCCCTGGAATCCGAGGTGATGAAGGCGGGTTGCCTCAGTGCCTCCGATGAGTACTTTGCGCAGCGTGGCGCCCAGCATCCGCTCGGGGTGGGTTTCTCCGGCGGGCAGGACATCCTGCCCCAGGACTGGGACGAACAGACCGCGCTGTCGCACATCAAAGGCATCACGCCGGACCTGATGCGGGACATGGGGCTGGTCGGTACGCCTGACGAGGTTCTGGACCGGGTCGCGGAGTGGCGGGACTGCGGTGTGCGTCACCTGGTGCTGACCAACGGCGGCCTGATGCAGCGCAGTCTGCGGCGTGGGGCGGCGACGTTGTCGTCGTTCTACCGGGTGGTGCGCGGGATCAAGAAGCTCTGACGCAGATGTCCTGATATGTGGGGTACATGGCGTAGACGCCATCGCCGGCGTCGCGAACACTGAAGACGTGACGCGATCGGTGGTGATCCTGGGCTACGCCGGGGTGCAGGCATTGGACCTGGTGGGGCCCTTCGACGTGTTCTCCACCGCCACGCTGGCCCTGGTCGGCCAGGGCAGATCCGGCGACGGCTATGCCGTCACGGTGGCCTCGGTGGACGGTCAGCCCGTCACCACGCTCACCGGGTTGGAGTTCGTCGCCGCACCACTACCCGACCCCCACGTTCCGATCGACACCATCGTCATCCCCGGCGGAATCGGTGCCGATGCCGCCCGGGCCAACCCGGCGGTCATCGACTGGATCAGGATCGCCGCGCACCACGCGCGGCGCGTCGTCAGCGTCTGCACCGGCGCATTCCTGGCCGCCCAGGCCGGGCTGCTCGACGGTTGCGCCGCCACCACCCACTGGTCCTCGGCCCGTCGAATGGCCGACGAATTCCCCGAGGTGGCAGTCGATCCCGAGCCGATCTTCGTACGAAGCTCCGAGCGGGTATGGACGGCGGCCGGGGTGACCGCAGGCATCGACCTCGCCCTGTCGCTGGTCGAAGACGACTACGGCACCGACGTCGCCCAGACGGTGGCGCGCTACCTGGTGCTCTATCTGCGCCGACCCGGCGGTCAGACCCAGTTCGCCGCCCCGGTCTGGATGCCGCGGGCCAAACGCGCCCCGATCCGCGTCGTGCAGGAATCCATCGAGTCCGAACCCGGTGGGATGCACAGCATTTCCGAGCTCGCCCGGCGCGCGGCGATGAGCCCCCGGCACTTCACCCGGGTGTTCACCGACGAGGTCGGTGAGGCGCCCGGTGCCTACGTGGAGCGCATCCGCACCGACGCCGCCCGCCGCCAGCTCGAGGAATCCGACGACACCGTCATCGTCATCGCCGCCCGCTGCGGGTTCGGCACCGCCGAGACCATGCGGCGCAATTTCGTTCGACGCCTGGGTATTTCGCCCGACCAATATCGAAGAACGTTCGCGTGAGAGGAAAAACCATGCAGATCGCCATCGTCCTGTACCCGAGCTTCACCGCACTGGACTTCATCGGACCCTACGAGGTGCTGCGCAACCTGCCCGACACCGAAGTGCGGTTCGTCTGGCACGAGCCGGGCCCCGTCACCGCCGACTCCGGCGTACTGATGGTGGGCGCCACCCACAGCTTCGACGAAACCCCGGCACCCGATGTGGTGCTGGTACCCGGCGGACCCGGCACCACCATGGCCGCGCGCGACGACAAGGTCCTCGACTGGCTGCGGCAGGTCTACCCGGGCACGACCTGGACGGCGTCGGTGTGCTCGGGTTCGGTGGTGCTGGCCGCGGCGGGCCTGCTCGACGGGAAACCTGCCACGTCGCACTGGTCGGTGCTCAGCGCGTTGAAGCTGATGGGCGCCACCCCGGTGGGGGATCAGCGGATCGTGCGCGCCGACCCCGACGGCAAGGTGATCACCGCGGCGGGCGTGTCGGCGGGGATCGACCTGGCGATGTGGCTGGCCGGCCAGATCGGCGGCGAGGCGAAGGCCAAGGCCATCCAGCTGATGATCGAGTACGACCCGCAGCCGCCGTTCGATTCCGGACACCTGTCGAAGGCCAGCGCGGTCACCAAGGCCGGCGCCACCGCGCTGCTGGGCCGGGACATGATCAAGCCCGAACCGCTCAAGGCCGGGGTGCTGCTGGCGTGGGATCAGGCGATCCGAAAGGTGCGCGGGCGGCGCAGCGCGTCGACGGCCATCAAGTAGCGTCGGCCGGGTGAATCTGGCATATGAGGAGCGAGGCAAGGGCGATCCGGTGCTGTTCATCGCCGGTCGCGGAGGCGCCGGCCGCACCTGGCACCTGCACCAGGTCCCGGCGCTGCAGCGGGCCGGCTACCGCGTCATCACCTTCGACAATCGCGGGGTCGGCGCGACGGAGAACGCCCAGGGGTTCGGCACCGAGCAGATGGTGGCCGATACCGCCGAGCTGATCGAGAAGCTCGGGGCCGCTCCGGCGCACATCGTGGGTGTGTCGATGGGTTCGTTCATCGCGCAGGAGCTGATGTTGGCCCGTCCGGACCTGGTGCGATCGGCGGTGTTGATGGCCACCCGCGGCCGCCACGACCGGGCGCGCGAGTTCTTCCGCATCGCCGAGCGTGACCTTGCGGCCTCGGGTGTGCAGTTGCCGCCGACGTTCGACGCCAAGCTCCGGATGATGGAGAGTTTCTCGCCCAAGACGCTCAACAACGATGTGTTGGTGCGCGACTGGAGCGAGATGTTCACCATGTGGCCCACCAAGCAGACCCCGGGTCTGGTCGCCCAGTCCGACGCCTCCCCGGTGGGCAACCGGCTGCCGGCGTACCAGGCCATCACGACTCCGGTGCTGGTCATCGGTTTCGCCGATGACGTGGTACTGCCCCCGCACCTGGGCCGTGAGGTGGCCGATGCGATTCCCACGGCCCGCTACGTCGAGATCCCCGACACAGGTCACCTCGGCTTCATCGAGCAACCCGACGTCGTCAACGCCACACTGCTCGAGTTCCTGGCCGGGCAGACCGGGCAGACCGGCCAGTACTGACGAATAAGGTGGACTGGTGAACCCATCGACGGCACAGGCGCGCGTAGTCGTCGACGAACTCATCCGCGGCGGTGTCCGCGACGTCGTGCTGTGCCCGGGCTCGCGTAACGCCCCGCTGGCGTTCGCGCTGTCCGATGCCGACCGCGCCGGCCGGATCCGGCTGCACGTCCGCATCGATGAGCGCACGGCCGGTTACCTGGCGATCGGGCTGGCGGTCGGGGGAGGCACCAACGAACGGTCCCCGGTCTGCATCGCGATGACCTCGGGCACCGCGGTCGCCAATCTGGGGCCCGCGGTCGTCGAGGCCAATTACGCCCGGGTGCCGCTGATCGTGCTGAGTGCCAACCGGCCCTATGAGATGTTGGGCACCGGTGCCAACCAGACCTTCGAGCAGTTGGGTTATTTCGGTAACCAGGTGCGGGCCAATGTGAGTCTCGGCCTGGCCGAAGACCGTCCGGAACAACTCGATTCGCTCAACGCCCAGTGGCGTTCGGCGACCTGCCGGGTGCTGGCGGCGGCCACCGGATCCCGCACCGCCAACGCCGGCCCGGTGCAGTTCGACATCCCGCTGCGCGAACCGCTGGTCCCCGACAACGCGCACGGGGACACATCGTTCCCGGCGGGGCGCCCGGACAGCAAACCCTGGACCTACACCCCGCCGGTGAGCTTCGACCAGCCGCTGGACATCGACCTCACCCCGGACACGGTGGTGATCGCCGGGCACGGCGCCGGCGTGCATCCCGACCTGGCCGGACTGCCGACGGTGGCCGAGCCGACCGCCCCCCGGCCGCAGAACCCGCTGCACCCGCTGGCGCTGCGCCTCGTGCACCCCAAGCAGGTCATCATGCTGGGCCGGCCCACCCTGCACCGGCCGGTCTCGGCGCTGCTGGCCGATCCGGCGGTCCCGGTCTACGCGCTGACGACGGGTCCGCGCTGGCCCGATGTCTCCGGCAACTCGATGGCCACCGGCACCCGGGCCGTGACCGCAGGCACCCCGGACCCGGCCTGGCTGCACCGCTGCGCCGAGGTCAACCGGCACGCCGTGGCGGCGGTGCGTCAACAACTCGCGACGCACCCGCTGACCACCGGCCTGCACGTGGCCGCGGTGGTGGCCGATGCGCTGCGCCCGGGGGATCAACTGGTGCTCGGGGCATCCAACCCGGTGCGCGACGCGGCCCTGGTCGGGCTGAACGCCGAAGGCGTCACGGTGCGTTCCAACCGGGGTGTGGCCGGTATCGACGGCACCGTGTCGACCGCGATCGGCGCGGCGCTGGCGCACGACCGGGCGGGCGACGGGAACGGGCCGCGTCGGACCATCGCGCTGATCGGGGATCTGACCTTCGTGCACGACAGCTCGGGTCTGCTGATCGGGCCCACCGAACCGGCTCCGCAGAACCTGACGATCGTGGTGTCCAACGACAACGGTGGCGGCATCTTCGAGCTGCTCGAACAGGGTGATCCGCGGTTCTCCGACGTGTCCTCCCGGGTGTTCGGTACCCCGCACGATGTGGACATCGCGGCGTTGTGCCGGGCCTATCACGTCGAGTGCGGGCAGGTAGAGGCCGGCGCGCTCGCCGCGGCGCTGGCCGAACCCTTCGACGGCATGCGGGTGCTGGAGGTGAAGGCCGACCGTTCATCGCTGCGTGCCCTGCACGCGTCGATCAAGGCTGCCCTGTGAGGCCCGCGCAGATCGCGGCGCGATTCCGGGCACTGGCGCAGACATTGATCCCGCACCTGTACGGAGAACCGGGGGAGACGCGCTCGCAGCGGATCATCCGGCGGGTGCGGATCGGCGTGGTGATCGCCGCCTGCCTGGTCACGCTGCAGTCGGGGCTGTTGGTGATGGGCGCGTGGCGCAACGACCGGCAGATCGAGCAGAACATGGGTGTGGCGGCGGCCGAGGTGCTCAGCGCCGGGCCGCGGCGCTCGACCATCGAGTTCGTCACGCCGGACCGGGTGACCTACCGGCCCGAACTCGGGGTGCTGTATCCCTCCGAGCTCGACGCCGGGATGCGGATCTACGTCGAGTACGACAAGAACAATCCGGACCTGGTCCGGGTGCGTGACCGCAACGCGTCACTGGCGATCATCCCCGCCGGATCGATCGCGGTGGTGGGCTGGCTGGTGGCGGCCGCGGCGCTGGCACTGCTGGCCTTCCTGCAGCGGCGGCTCAGCTCAACCGTCAACTCCTCGGTGTAGCAAGCAGTTTGGCCAGCCAGTCCGGGTCGCTGGTGTCCACGACCTCCTCGCCGACGAGGTCGTAGACCGCCGGGGTGGACACCTCGTACTGGGTTTCGCCGAGCAGGTCGGCGTTGGCCTCGTTGAGCTGTTCGGAGTCGACGGCCTGCGCACCGGCGGCGATCTTGTCGGTTTCCTCGGCGCCGACCCCGCTCTCGGCGGCCATGGCGGCAAGGGCGTCGTCGGACGGGCCCGGTGAGCCCTCGCTCTGCTGATTGCCCCAGAGATCCTGCACGAATGCCTGGAACGCCGTCCCCGTGGTGTTCGGGCCGGCGGCCAGGAACATCGCGTTGGCCACGTTGGCCGAGTACTCGGTGATCCCCTGATCGAGAAAGGTCAGCGGCCGATAGGTCACGGCCAGCCGGCCCTGGCCGACCGCGGACGCGATGGCGTCGCCGAACTCGTGTTGCAGATGCGCACACGCCGGGCACTGCGGTTCGGTGAACAGCTCGATCCGGGCCGGCGCATCCGGAAAGCCGATCTGGACACCCCAGCCGTCGTGGCTGATCTCGCTGCCGGGCTTGCTGCCGTTGGCCTGCGCGGTGCCGTCGACCAACCGGGTGCAACCGGTGGTGGATCCGGCAACTCCCAAGGCCAGCACGGCCAGCATTGCTGCAGCAACGCGCGACAATCGCATGTCGCAACACTAGCCCCGGGCATCAGGTTTTAGCGTGTCGTATCCCCGGGCGCTACCTGGGCGACAGGTGCCGCTGGGAGCATTCTGGTGTGCGCGTTGCGATCGTTGCCGAGTCCTTCCTCCCGAATGTCAACGGCGTCACCAACTCGGTGCTTCGGGTGATCGAGCACCTCCGCCGTACCGGCCACGAGGTACTCGTCATCGCGCCGGACACCCCGCGCGGTCAGCGGCCGGCCGAACGTGTGCATGACGGTGTGCGCGTGCACCGGGCGCCGTCGCGAATGTTTCCCAAGGTCACCTCGCTGCCGTTGGGTGTGCCGCGGCCCCGGATGGTGAATGTGCTGCGGGGCTTCGACCCCGACGTCGTGCACCTCGCCTCACCTGCCCTGCTCGGCTGGGGTGGCGTGCACGCCGCCCGCCACCTGGGGGTGCCGACGGTGGCGGTGTTCCAGACCGATGTCGCCGGTTTCACCGAGAGCTACGGCGTCGGCGTCCTGTCCCGGGCGGCGTGGGCCTGGACCCGGCGCCTGCACGGCAAGGCCGACCGCACCCTGGCCCCATCCACCTCGGCAATGGAAAACCTGGAGGCCCAACACATTCCCCGCGTGTTCAAGTGGGGACGCGGGGTCGACATCGCCGGGTTCGCCCCGTCGGCCCGCGATCAGAGGTTGCGCGCGTCATGGTCGCCCGACGGTAGGCCGATCGTCGGTTTCGTCGGACGGTTGGCGCCGGAGAAGCACGTGGAACGGCTTGCCGCGCTGGCCGAGCGCGACGACCTGCAGCTCGTGGTGGTCGGTGACGGGGTGGACCGGGCCAAGCTCGAAACCGTCTTGCCCTCCGCGGTTTTCACCGGAGAACTGCACGGCACGGAACTGGCCGCTGCCTACGCGAGCATGGACGTGTTCGTGCATCCCGGTGAGCACGAGACGTTCTGCCAGGCGGTGCAGGAGGCGATGGCGTCCGGTCTGCCGGTGATCGCTCCCGACGCCGGTGGGCCCCGGGACCTGGTGGCGCCGTACCGCACCGGCTTGCTGCTTCCGGTGGACGAATTCTGCTCGGCGCTGCCCGCGGCCGTCGAACATCTGATCGCCGAGCGACCGCGCTATTCGGTGGCGGCCCGGCGCAGTGTGCTCGGCCGCACCTGGCCGGCCATCTGCGACGAGTTGATCGCCCACTACGAGGCCGTGCAGCTCCCCTCTTCCCCGCGAGCAGACGCGGAAGTGCCCATTTCCCGGGCGTGGCGGGTACCTCAACGTCTGCTCGCCGGTGGAACGGGCGGGTGAACTTGGGTGAAGCTAGCCCTGTGCCGCCAGCCACGGGATGAGCCCGCCGGCCAGCACGTGCTGGATCTGGCGCGGTGAAAGGTGATGGCGCACTTCGAAACTTGTTTCCTGCGTCGTGTTGCGGACGGTGATGGGATCACCGTCGGCCAACGCCTGGCGCAGGTTGGTGAGGGAGAGCACGTCGTCCTGCGCGACGCCGTCGTAGTCGGCGGCATCATCGAACTCCAGTGCCAGCACACCGAAATTGGCGAGGTTCTGCCAGTGGATGCGCGCGAAGGACTTGGCGATCACGGCGTGCAGCCCGAGGTAGCGGGGTGCGATCGCCGCGTGTTCGCGTGACGAACCCTGGCCGTAGTTCTCCCCGCCGACGATGATGTGGCCGTTCTCGGCGGACTGCGCCCGTTCCGGATAGCTCTCGTCGATCTGGGTGAAGCTGAACATGGCCAGCTTGGGGATGTTGGACCGGAACGGCAGGGCCCGCGCACCCGCCGGTGAGATCTCGTCGGTGGAGATGTTGTCGCCGACCTTGAGAAGAACCGGGGCTGTCACGTCATCGGGCAGCGGGGTCAGCTCGGGAAGGCTGGAGATGTTGGGGCCCTTGATGACCTCGACGGTCATCGCCTGCTCGGGCGGGCACGGGGCGACCAGCATGGCGGTGTTGACGCTGAAGTGGGTGGGCAGATCCAGTTCCGGATACTCGATGCCGTTGTCGGCGGCCCATTGCCGCGGATCGGTGATGACACCTGTGATCGCCGATGCCGCAGCGGTTTCCGGCGAGCACAGCCACACCGAATCCTCCTTGGTGCCGGACCGGCCGGGGAAGTTGCGGGGCATGGTCCGCAGTGAGTTGCGGCCGGTGGCCGGGGCCTGGCCCATGCCGATGCAGCCCATACAGCCGGCCTGGTGGATGCGCGCGCCGTTGATGACGAGTTCCGTCGTGGCGCCCATCCTGGTCAGGTCGGTGAGGATCTCGCGGGAGGTGGGATTGACGTCGAAGCTGACGTCGGGCGAGGTCTGGTGGCCGCGCACCATGGCCGCTGCGATCGCGAAGTCACGCAGTCCGGGGTTGGCGCTGGACCCGATGACGACTTGCGCGACGGGCTCACCGGCCACCTCCGAGACCGGGACGACGTTGCCCGGCGATGACGGTTTGGCGATCAGCGGTTCGAGCGCCGACAGGTCGACGACCTCGTCGATGTCGTACTGCGCTCCCTCGTCGGCGACGAGTTCGGTCCAGTCGTCACCGCGATCCTCGGCGATGAGAAAGTCACGTACTGCGTCGTCGCTCGGGAAGACGGTGGTGGTGGCCCCGAGTTCGGCTCCCATGTTCGCGATGACGTGCCGGTCCATGGCCGACAGGCCCGCCAGGCCGGGTCCGTGATACTCCAGGATGCGGTTGACACCGCCCTTGACGTCGTGGCGCCGCAGCATCTCGAGGATGACGTCCTTGGCTGAACACCATTGCGGGAGTTCGCCTTCCAGTCGGATGCCCCACACTTCGGGTGCGCGTAGGTGCAGCGGCTCGCCGGCGATGGCCAACGCCACCTCGAGCCCACCGACGCCGATCGCCAGCATCCCCAGCGATCCGGCCGCCGGAGTGTGGGAGTCCGAGCCCACCATCGTCTTACCGGGTATGCCGAAGCGTTGCATGTGGGTCGGGTGTGAGACGCCGTTGCCGGGTTTGGAGAACCACAGCCCGAAACGCTGCGCCGCGGTCCGCAGGTACTCGTGGTCCTCGGCGTTCTTCTCGTCGGTCTGCAGCAGGTTGTGATCGACGTACTGCACGCTGACCTCGGTGCGGGCCCGGTCGAGCCCGAGGGCCTCGAGTTCCTGCATCACCAGCGTGCCCGTCGCGTCCTGGGTCAGGGTCTGGTCGATCCGGATCGCGATCTCGTCCCCGGGCGTCATCGACCCGGACACCAGATGCGAACCGATCAACTTCTGTGTGACGCTCTCCGGCATTTCCATAGCGTTCCCGCGTACGCACTCCGCGAAACCGGCCGCACCTTGTCCTCCCGCTCTTCCCGCGAGCCCCTTCCCGCGAGCAGGCGCGCAGGTACCCGGATAACGGCGTTACGGGGTACCGGAGCGTCTGCTCGCGGGGAAAGGTGAGTCGCCCGGTAGCGTCGTCACCGTGAGTCGAGCGAGCCTGGAGAAGAACCCCCACGAAGTGGCGTCGATGTTCGATGCCGTGGCGCGGCGCTACGACCTGACCAACACGGTGCTCTCGCTCGGGCAGGACCGGTTCTGGCGTCGCCAGACCCGTGCGGCGCTGGGCATCGGGCCCGGCGACAAGGTGCTGGACCTGGCGGCGGGCACCGCGGTGTCGACGGTCGAGCTGGCGTCATCGGGCGCGTGGTGCGTGGCCGCGGACTTCTCGGTGGGCATGCTCTCGGCCGGGGCCTCGCGCCCGGTGCCCAAGGTGGGCGCCGACGCCACCCGGCTGCCGTTCGCCGACGGGGTGTTCGACGCGGTCACGATCAGCTTCGGGCTGCGCAACGTCGTCGACCACGTGGCCGGCCTGCGTGAGATGGCCCGGGTGACCCGGCCCGGCGGCCGGCTGGTGGTGTGCGAGTTCTCCACGCCGACCAACGGTGCGTTCGCGACGCTCTACAAGGAGTACCTGATGCAGGCGCTGCCGCGGATGGCCACCGCGGTGTCGAGCAACCCGGATGCCTACGTGTACCTGGCCGAGTCGATCCGGGCCTGGCCGGATCAGGCCGAGCTGGCCCGGCGCATCGGCGAGGCCGGCTGGTCACAGGTCAAATGGCGCAACCTGACCGGCGGCATCGTGGCGCTGCACGCCGCGACCAAGCCGCCTGCCCCCTGAGCACCGCGAGCGTGCGTGTCTGCTGCCCGGCACGCCGCGAAATGCCGGCAGTTTGCGCACACTCGCGCGCCAGTCGGTTCAGCGCCGGGCGTTGGCGACCAGTTTCGTGACGATCGTGGCGGCCTGATCGCGGATCTGGTAGCCGCACACCTTGGCATCGACGGACATCTCGGCCACCAGTGACTGGGCACGTTGACATGCCCATCCGTCGGTGCCGTCGCGGGTGGTGGTCTGGGTGATCAGGTCGCCGTCGACGACGAGATCACCGATGTGCCAGAGGCGGTCACTGCTCTCGTCACCAGACTTCTCGCGGAGTGGGATCGTGGATCCCGCACATTTTCCCCACCACTTCTCGGAACTACCGAGCGTGAACCGGGCGTCGTCCTCCGACCTGAAGAGCACGGCGGCCTGTTGTACCCAGTGGCGATGGTCGGAGTCAGGATCCTGAGCCACTTGGGTGCGTACCGCCCTCCAGTCGCTGAACAGGTAGACGAGGTCTTCGGCGGGAAACTGTGCACCCAGGCACTTTTCGTCGCGAATCTTCCAGAAGTTGTCGTTCATCTCTGCGGACTTGCTGGTGAACCTCAGGTTGTCGGCCCCGACGATCGCCTTCAGTTCCTCGATCGGCAACATGATCTGCTCGAGCTTGTTCTCCTCCGACGACGGAGCCTGCGTCAAGGCCGTGCCGGATATCGTGCTCGTACACCCGGTGAGGCCGACCAGGGCTGCCACCGCGACGATCACGCACCACGTTCGAGTTCTGCGCACCTGGTCATTCTGTCCGCTTCTCTCGCCGAAATGGCATTCCAGCAGGATTTGTTCGAGTAACCACCTGCTGGAATGCGATTTCGGCGGAAGGGGGTGGCGGGGTCTCAGGACAAGGCGCGACTGGTCAGCGCGAACCGTCGCAGGGAGCGCCGATCACGCGCGCTGACCTCGATGCCCGTCAGTTCGACCGCCCGCGGATGCTGCATGGCCCGGATCGCCCGGTGCGGCACGGCCCGCACCCACCAGTCGGTCGGCGCGAACATCTGACGGCGGAACGGCTCGAAATGCTCGCCCGCCGACAACTGGGTACGGCAGGCATCCTCGAAATAGGTACAGAACTCGGGCCAGCTCGCCGGCATCGGGCGGGTGGAGATCCCGTAGCGCCCGTACCACGCGCAGCACTCCTGGTATAGCTGTTCGTGTTCGTCGTCGTCCAGCTTCCGGATGAACGTATTCACCATCACCACAAGGCTTTCCACATAGGTGGCGTGGGTGAAGTGGAATACGTCGGGCGTCAGTGCGTGGTACTTGCCGCCGGTCGGGTCGCGGCCTTTGACATGCTCGTGGGCGAACCGGATGTGGGGCCGCATGTCGACATCGGTGTAGGCGATCTTGATCGCCTGGGACACAGTCCGCTTCTTGTGCAACCAGATTCGCTCCCGCAGCAGCGCGTGGTCGGATATACCGGTGGCGATCGCAGGGTGCAGGAGTTGCAGACACACCGCCCGCGGCAGGACGAACAGGTAGCGCCGGTCGTCGAGGAAGCGCCACAGCAGTGTGTCCGGGCCGAGATCGGTCCCCACGGGTGTCAGATCAATGCCTTCTTGCGGCGGATCCGTCGGCGGACATCGTTCATCAGCACCGCATAGTTGCCGTTGCGCAGGGACTTCGGCAGGAACCGGTTGACGAACGCCACGAACAGGAAGAGGTGTTCGAAGCGGCGCCGATCGGTGTCGGTCCACTCCAGTTCCATCGCGTCGCGGAACACCGGGGCCAGAAAGCCGATCGTCAGGAACCGCAGCAGCGGTGCCAGCATCTTCCGCATCGGCCAGTTGATCATCCGCAACTCCACCAGAACCATGAGGTAATCCCGTACGAACGGGTTCATCTCGACGCGTTCGCACGCGGTGTTCCAGTACGCGTCGAAGTCCGCGCGGGTGGCCGGCCACATCTCCTCGAGCACCTGCAACGTGGTGCCGATCGTCATGGCGCTCTGATAGAACCCTTCGGCCTGCTCCTCGGTCATCGTGCCGTAGAGCAGTTGATGGGTGTCTTCGTAGAAGATGAAAAGACAGGCCGCGACCCACAATTGCAGTTCGCGGTTGAAGGCGTTGTACTTGACCGGGCTGTCGTCGGTGGACCGGACCTGCCGGTGCGCGACGTTGACCGCCTCGCGGTAGGCGTTCTTCTCCTCGTCGGTGCCGAGGATCGCCACGGTCAGGTATTGGGCGGTGGTGCGTAGCCGCTTCCACGGGTGGTGCACCAAACTTCCTGACTCCACCCGGCTTTCCGCCACCCCGTACCCGACCTCGGGCCAGCTCATCTGCATGATGACGTTGGCGGCCGCCCCGGCGGCCGACCAGAAGTCCAGCGCATCGGAGAGGTCGACCTCTTTCTTCCTGATCCACCGCGGCACGCGCTGCGTGACGGTGATCCGGGTCTCGGCGGTGGTCAGGCGCGGTGGTGCCTCGAGATCGACGTAGGTGGCGGGCATTGAGGGTCCTTTCCGGTCAGACGGTTTGAACGTCGTCGACGATCCAGCGGTCGCCGCTGCGCACCAGCTTGGCCACCATCCGGTACTTTTGGTTGCTGCCTTGTGGCGCAGTCACATTGGTCACGTGCTGGTCGACGAATGCGATGACGGTTGCGGTGTCACCGTCGAATGAGTCGACGACGACGTGGTCGGCCGTCGCGGTCGCGACCCCCTTGCTGGTCACCACGATGTCGCGCAGGGCCTTGACCATCTCGTCGTACTTGGCCGCGAACCCCGGGGTGGAATTGGCGACGATGTGCTCGCGGTTGGCGTCCATCTTCTGGTAGTCGAAGGCGGCCATCGCCACCAGATAGTCGCGGGACGTCTGCACGGCCTCGGCGCGCAGGGCGTCGTCGCGGCGGTGGTGGTACTCGCTGATCGACAACACCGCCAGAGCGGCGGCGGTCGCGAGGGCCACCAGTGCGATCAGCACCTTCACCAGGCGGGTCCGGCCGGGCGGGCTGGGTTCGGACTCGGGTACGGCGAGCTCAGATTCCTCGGCGGGTTCCTCCAACGTCAGCACCGATTCTGCGCGCTCGTCGGCGGGAGAGTCGGCGGAGTCTTCGGATTTGCTCACTGCGGGCCACCTTTCAGGATGCTGCGCCATTTGTAGGCCAGCTGGGCCAGGGTCGGGATCTTGACCGGATCGGTGACCACCTCGGGTCCGATCGGATATCCGGGGGTCTGGGAGTTCTGCAGGCCGAGATCGTTGGGTCGGGGTGCGTTGACCGCCCCCCGCATCAGCATGTCGGGTGCGGGCGGGCAGTACATCACCAGGTTGGGTTCGATGGGACTGACATCGCCGATGGCCCGACGGTCCACGTCGTAGTTGCAGACCGGTCCCTGGGTGGCGATCAGGGAGAAATCGGCCCGGGTCTGGCCGGTCGCGTCGACCTTGACGATCGAGGTCAGATCCTGCAGGCCCTTCGGGATCGTCGACAGCCCGGTCTGCAGCGAGTCGGTGCGGTCACCGATGATCGGGGTGACGGTCGCCAGGTTGGCCAGGGTGGCACCGAAGGTGCCCTGGTAGGTGTCCAGAACGTGCTGAAGGGATTTCAGCGCGGCCGGTGACCGGTCGGTCAGGTACAGGAACGCCGGTCCGCTGCCGTCGAGCTGGTTGGCCAGTCGCGCGCTCGCTGCCATGCCGCGCACGAACGGGTCGCCCTGGCCGGCCATCGTGGTGACCAACTCGGCGGTGCCGTCGATCAATGGCTGCAGCTGGCCGGTCTGGTTGCGGATGCGGGTGGACATGTCCGACGCGTTGTCGATCAACATGGCCAGGTCGGGGCCCAGCCCGTCGAACGCGTTCGACAGCTCGGTGCCGACGTCGCGAACTGCCTTGGTGTCAATGCCTTTCACCAGTTGCGCGGTGTCACCCATGATCCGGTCCATCTGGACGGGCTGGCTGTCGGCGGGTGCGGCGATGGTGTCCCCGGAGGCCAGGTAGGGGCCGCCGTCGGACTGCGGCATGATGTCGACGCTCTGGATGCCCGCGGCGGTACCCATCCCGACGGTCAGGATCGCATCGCGCGGAATCCGGGTATCCGGGTCGATGGCCAACCGCACCATCGCCGTGCCGTCGGGCGACAGCCAGACGTCGTCGACGGTGCCGACCTGCACGCCGCGCACCGTGACGCTGGTCCCGGCGGTCAGTCCGAACGCGTCGGCCATCGTCGCCGTCAGCGTCATCGGCGTCCGGAAACCCTGCGGCCCGGCCACATAGCGGATGCCGAACGGGATGACGATGGCGGCGATCACCGCGAAGATCGCCAGCTGAACCACGACCAGTCGTCTCACTTCAGACCTCCCGACAAGAACCCCTCCAGGGCCACGTCCCCGGTGATCGGGGTGCCGTTGACGATCAACCCTCCGGTGAGGAGTTTGTCGATGGTGCCCGGAATGTCCAGGGCGCCATCGAACATCAGGTAGTCGCCGTGGACCGAGTTGCCGAACTTCTCCAGGAAGGTGTTCATCGCGGTGAGCATCCCGCCGAGCCGGTCGTTGAAGGCGCCCATCGTCTGCACGACGGTGCCGGTGTCGGTCACCATGGCGCTCAGGTCGGTCGACGACAGCACGCTGTTGGCCGTGGCGGCCAGCGCGGTCGTGGAGGAGAACAGGGTCTGGAGCTTGGCGCGTTGCACATCGAGCATCGCCACCACCTTGGGCACCGCGTCCAGGTAGCCCGCCACGGTCTTCTGCTCGTGGCCGAACTGCCCGGTGATGTTGGCGGCCAGGCTCATTGCCTGGTCGAACTCACCCTGGTGTTCGGAGGCCTTGGCGGCCAGCAGCGACATCGAGTCGATCAGTCCGCGCACCTTGTCGGCGCGCCCGCTGAATGCCTTGTCCAGTTCGGTGACGATGGTGGCCAGCTGGTCGACGCCACTGCGCGACAGCAGCGCGCCGAATGTGGCCAGCGCACTTTCGATCTGGGGCCCCAGCTCGGTGTGGCTGGGCGGGATCACGTCGCCGTCGCGCAGCGCCCGCTCCGGCAGCTGCCGGGGACTGCTGAGCCGCACGAACGGATTGCCCAGGGCCGAGGGCAGTTCCACGCTGGCCACGGTCCCGGAATCCAGGCCGTCGGCGTCGGCCAGGCTCAGCTGCACCGATGCGCCCGAGGCGGCCAGGTCCATCCCGCTGACCCGCCCCACCACCTTCTGCCCGTTGCGGACGTCGGCACCGATCGTGATGCCGTCGGCGGTGGGCAGCACCACCGTGACGGCCATGGTGTCCGTGGGGGACGTGCGACCCAGCGGCAGATCCTGAATGCCGACATCGCTCAATGCCCACACGCCGGCAGCGGCGACGACGACGGCGCAGCCGGTGGCGGTGCGAGCCAGAGATACGCGCATGGTCACCTCGGATACTTCGGGTTCGGCGCCGGTGCGTTCCCGGTCACGGCGGATACGATGCCCAGCGGATCCGAGCGGCTGATCGGGTAGGAGATCGGGTTGGTGATCCCGGCGCCCACGCACATCGGCAGCATGTTGCGGTCGCAGAAGTTCTGGGCCGCGGCGAACTGGGTGAGCACCGTGGACACGTTCAGCCGGATCCGGCCGCGCCGATCCTGGCCGACGGTGTTGGACAGGTTCTGCATCATCAACGGCACCAGGTCCATGAACTCGGCCAGCTGCGGTTGCTTGGCGGTCAGCACGTCGCCGACGGCGTTGAGGTTGGCCGCGATCGTGCCGAGATCGTCACCGTGCTGGGCGACGAAGGTGTCGACCTGATCGAGGACGACCTTGAGATCGGCCATGGGCTGGGCGATGTCGACGTTGGCGTCGGCCCAGCTGCCGCCGACCTGCCCGAGTTCGTCGACCATCTGGTTCAGCGACACCTGCCTCTGATTGAACGCGGCCATCAGCGTGCTGAGGTTGTCCACCACCGCGCCGATGTCCTCGGCCCTGGCGCCGAGCACGCCGCTGGCGGCACTGAGGTTGCGCATCGCGGAGTTGAACAGCTTGCCCTGGTCGCGCCACTGGTCGGCACCGCGGGTCAACACCGCTCCGATGTCGCCCTGTTGCGGCCCGATCGCCGAGGTCAGCGTGCTCAGGCTGCCCAGCATGCTGTCGAAGGTGATGGGGGAGTGGCTGTGGTCGGCGGGTATGACGTGTCCGTCGGCCAGGGTGGGCCCGGATCCGCTGTAGGCCGGGCCGAGTTCGACACTGCGGTCGCTGATCAGTGCCGGGCTCACCACGTAGGCGTCCGGGTCGGCGGGCAGTGCGACGTCGTCGGGCAGGGTCATGGTGACCCGCACCGTGGTGCCCTGTGGTGTCACCGCGGTGACCCGTCCTACCGGCACGCCGAGCACGGTGACCTTGCTGCCCGGGTAGATGCCGTTGATGTAGCCGAAGTCGGCGTGCACGGTGCGGGCCCGGTCGGTGTGGCCGAAGACGTACCAGCCGCCGGCCACCAGACACACGGCCATGAGGACCGCGAGCCCAACGTTGCGTCTCATCGGCACTCCCGCTGAACGTTGAGGAAGCACAACAGGTTGTCGGGCATCACCACGGACGGCGAGTTGACGTCGGCCCAATGGCCGTTGCCGGTGGAGTTGGTGACGGCGCGGATCGCCGGGGGCATCTTCAACAGGGTCTGATCGATCTTGTCCACGTTGGCTTTCAAGGTTCCGGTGACCGCGGTGAGGCCGGCGATCAGGCTGCCGAAATCGGCCTGCTTCTCGGTGTAGATGGCGGCCAGGTGCCGCATGATCGCGGTCAGGTTGGTGACGATGTCGGTGAGTGCCTGACGACGCGCGGCCAGTGACGACACGATGTACTGCGCGTTGGCCGCGGTGTCGGCCAGTGAATCCGTCTGGTGGGACAGCATTTCGGCCATCGACCGGCTGATCCGCAGGATCTCGTCGATCTTGTCGCCGTTGTCGGCGAAGGCCGAACTGGCCGCACTGATCCCGGCCAGCGCCTGGCCCAGTTCGGTGCTGTCGCCCGGCATGGTCTCGGCCAGCGTGTTCATCATGGCCGTCAACGGCTGTGGGTCGAGGTGCTCGGCGGTGTTCGCGGCCTTGCGGCCCACCTCGTCGAGGCTGTAGGGCACCGTCGTGCGCGACAACGGAATCACGTTGGAGTCCATTCCATTGACGGTTCCGGCCGGCATGACGTCGAGGAATCGCTTGCCCAGCACGGTCCGCAGTCGCACCGTGACCGTGGTGCGGTTACCGAGGGCCTGGGCCTTGTCCAGCCGGAACCCGACGCGGACCCGGTCGACGGCCAGGGCCACGTCTTCCACCCGCCCGGCCGGCACCCCGGCGACGTACACCGGGTCACCGCCGGACAGGCCGCTGGCGTTGGCCAGCTCGGCGACATAGGCATCGGTCCGCACGTGGTAGACCGCGCGGGGGATCCCGACCGAGACCACCATGATGCCGACCAGGGTGACCGTACCGATCATGCCTAGCGCCAACGGAATTGACGGATTGTGTTTGCGCTGATCCTTGACGAAGAGAAAGATCACCGCGCCGACGAAGAGGTCGATCAGCTTGACGAGGAACATCACAGGCACACCTCGGAGTGTCTGCTGCCGAAGATGTTGGCTTCATGGCTGCGGATCTTGAGGGTGAAGTTGCACAGGTAGAGGCTGACGAACCCGCCGTAGCTGGAGGTCCGGTTGATCGCATCGCCGAACTCCGGCAGCCGGGCCAGCAGCGTGGTGAACTGCTCGGTGTTGGGCTGCCAGGCCTGCAGCATGGCATCGAGGTTGGTGATGGTGTCTCCGTAGGCGGCGCTGGAGTTGTTGACCGTGTTGGCCAGCGTTGCCAGCACGGCGTTGCCCTGGTCGATGAGCATCTCGAACTGCCGGTCACCGGAGGTCACCGCGGCGCTGAGCCGGTTGAGCCCGTGCAGCATCTGCTCCAGCTGAGGCTGGCGGGTGTTCATCGTGCGCATCAACGTCGACATGTTGTCGATCAGCTGGGTGAAAATCCCCGCGTTGTTGCTCAACGACGAAGTCATGGCGGCGATCTGGGTGAGCAGCGTCGTCAAGGTCTGGGCCTGGCCGCTGAAGGTCTCGACGAATCCCCGGGTCAAGGTGTTGACCTGCTCGGGAGCCAGCGCGTCGAACAGTGGCTTGAACCCGTTGAGCAGCGCCGTCAGATCCACCGCCGGAGAGGTCTGGGCGAGGGGGATGACGCCACCGGCGGCCAGGCGCGCCGGCGGCTCGTCGGTGGAGACATCCATGATGGCACCGCCCGGATCGGCAAGAGCCACATAGCGGGCGCCGAGCATGTCGCCGTAGCGCACCGCCGCGGTGACATTGCTGGTGAGGGTGAAGTCGGAGCTGACCTCGATGTCGACGTCGGCCCGGCTGGTGCCGTCGGCGTTGGGGGCGAACCGGATCGAATCCACCCGTCCGATCCGAATGCCGTTCATGGTCACCGGGTTTCCGGCATTGAGGCCCTCGACGCTGGTGAACTGCGCCTGGTAGGTGACGGTGCTGCCGCGCACCGGCACCGACAGGGTGTTGATCACCAGCACCGCGCTGAGCACCCCGGCCGTGCCGAAGGCGCCCAGCTTGGCCCACGACTGCCACCGGCCGTTGCGGTTCATGAGACCTGCACCTCCGTGCCGCGCACCAGGGGGCCCAGCATGAGCACCGTGGCGATGTTCGGCTGGGTCGAGGGGGCTCCGGCCGGGGGAGCCAGTTCGTCCTGCAGGACCGCCAGGGCGTGGGCCTGGCGGTCGGCGTCGACGACGGCCGACGCGGGCGCGGCACCCGGAACCGCCTCGGCGGGCAGCGGTTCCGTGGGGATCGGCGCCGACTGCGGCAGCCCGGGCCCGGGCGGGAGGAACGAATTCGTGGGCAGGTGCGGGGCCGGGGCGGTGAACGGCGTGACGGGCAGGTCGGCGGCCGGGCGGGCCAACACGTCCTCCGGCTGATCCGGCACCTCACCCGACGGTGCGGATTCGGCGCAGCGGGCGCCCTGGGTGTTCCCGTACACCGGACAGTCCTGCAGCGAGTACGGCATCGGTCCGGCGAAGGTCGCCACGGCCGTGATGTTGAACTTGCCCGTCGCGAACACCTTGGCGCCGGCCTCACCGAACGACTGGGCGCCGGCCAGAGTGTCCACCAGTCCCAGCGGCTGGGCGGCCGTGGTCGCCATGATCTTGCCCGCCGAGTCGACCACGGTGATCAGCTGCTCGCGGTGATCGGACATGAACGAGGTGAGCACCGAGGAGAACCGGGCGAAACCGTCGATGGCCGAGGCGAACTTCTTCTGGTCGTCGACCATCCGGTCGGACACCGACGTCGCGGCTGACAGGGTGGAGATGATGTCGGGGGTGGCGGTGTTCAGCGAGGCCATCACATCCCGGAATTGCGGTGTGGTGTCGAGGAACCGGACCAGCGATGGAGTGAGCACCTCGGCACTCGCGCTCAGGTTGTCGATCGTGGTGCCCAGCTCGGAGCCGCGGTTGCGCAGCGACTGGCTGATCGAGGTGAGTGCGCTCTGCATGCGTTCGGGTTTGATCTGCGAGAACAGGTCGACGATCTTGGTGAACACGTCGTAGAGCGCCATCGCATCGGGGCTGTCGTCGATCGCGACGGTGTCACCGGCCTTCAGTCCGGTCGCCGACCGGTTGCCTTGCGGATCGACGAGTTGCAGATAGATGTCGCCGAAGAAGGTCCGGGGCACGATCCGGGCGACCGCCGAGGACGGGATGAGGCGCAGGGTGTCAGGCTCGATCGCCAGCCGGACCCGGGAGATACGGGTGCCCGATTCGATGTCGGCGATGCGTCCGATGTTGACGCCGTGATAGCGCACCGGAGATCCGCCGGTGATCAGCCCGGCCGACACCGGAACCCCCACGAACACATCGGCACTGCGCTCCAAGTGTCCAGATGCCCGGGCCACCAGCACCGACGCCACCACTATCGCTGCGGTGGCGGCGGCCAGGCCGCGCAGGGCCAGTCTCGCCCGGCTGGGCTCAGCGCGCCCGGTTTGCTTGAGCCGCTTCACATTCCCATCCCGGGGATCTCGGGGACCAGGCCCCACAGCGCGAAGGTCAGCAGCACGTCGAGGATGCCGACCGCGAGGATCGCGGTGCGCAGTGCGCGGCCCGCGGCCTGCCCGACCCCGGCGGGCCCGCCCGAGGCGAAGTAGCCGTAGGTGCAGTGCACCAGCGCCACTACGATCGCGAAGACGATGGCCTTGATCCCGGAGTAGAGCAGGTCTCGCGGACCGAGGGCCAGGTGGAAGAAATAGTCGTAGGTGCCCGGTGAGGCGCCGTTGAAGAACACCACCACGGTGCGGGTGGACAGGTAGCTCGCCAGCAGTCCGATCATGTAGATCGGGATGACGCAGACCACCGAGGCCAGTACGCGGGTGCCGACCAGGTAGGGGATCGAGCGCAGCGCCATCGCGTCCAGCGCGTCGATCTCGTCGGAGATCCGCATGGCCCCGATCTGGGCGGTGAAACCCGTTCCGACCTTGGCGGCCAATGCGATTGCCACCACCACCGGTGCCAGTTCGCGGGTGTTGGCGATCGCCGCCAGCATGCCCGACAGCGTGTTCATCCCGACCAGGTCCAGGCCGCGCTGGGTCTCGACACCCAGCATCATGGCCGCGGCCAGCGACATCGCGAACACGATGCCGATGGTTCCGCCGCCGGACAGTAGCGAGCTGGTGCCGAAGGTGACCTCGCCGATCTGGCCCAGGGTGTGCTTGCGGTAGCGCACCAGGGCATACGGCAGGGACCTGAGGACCTTGGCGTAGAACGTGACGTGCTGGCCGGCCACCGCGAGTGCGTTGTACCCCGCGACCGCGGGCCGTGAAATCCGTTGCAGGGCAGCGCTGCTGGTGACCGCGGTCATCGGTAGCTGCCCACGGCCGGAACCACCACGGTGTAGAGCGCCGACATGGTGGTGTTGAGGATGAAGACCAGCGCGAAGGCCAGCACCACGGCCTCGTTCACCGCGTTGGCCACCCCGCCGGCACCGCCCTTGGTGTGCAGACCCTTGAAGGTGGCGACCAGGGTCGCGGTGAGTCCGAACACCGCCGACTTGATCAGTGCCATCACGAAATCCGACACCTGACCGTACTGGCTGAACGTGGCCAGGAACGTTCCGGCGGGCAGGTTCTGCACGCTGATGTGGTAGACGTAGCAGGCCATCACGCCGCCGAAGGTGACGATCGAGCACAGGGCCAGGGCCACGATGACGGCGGCGACCAGCCGGGGCGCGACGAGGCGCTCGATCACGTCGAGCCCCATGACCTCCAATGCATCGATCTCCTCGCGGATGGTGCGTGATCCCAGGTCGGTGCAGATCGCCGAACCGGCCACGCCCGCCATCATCAGCGCGCACACCAGGGCCGCAGCCTGGCCGACGATGATGAACGCCACCACTGCGCCCGAGTAGCCTCCGGCACCGATGCGTCCGGCCAGCTCACCCACCGACACCGCGATGAACACGCCGATCGGCATCATCAGCAGCAGGGCAGGTCCGGTGCAGACCCGACCGATGAACAGGGTCTGATTGACGACCTCGTCGAGTACCAGGCGTCGGCGTACCACCGCGGTGACGACGCTGACCAACGCCTGGACCGAGAAGCCGAGCACGTAGCCGCCCTGCACCAGAACGTCCCGAACAGGGCCCTTGGACGCTGGTAGCTGGTAGGTCATCGAGTTCCTTCCGCGCGTGTCGTGGCATGCGCGGGGCCGGCCGGTCAGCTGGTTGTGCTGAGCACCGTTTCGACCCCCCGGTCGCCTGTGGAGCATGTCACATTTCGGGACCCCATTGCAAGGATTAAGTGAATCATCATTCTCGAGTCTAATTTCCTCGTATCGTCAGGTAACCGTGAGTTATAAGGCCTGGTTTGTGATCAGCAGATCGCACGAATTGGGCTGAATTCAACTCGGCGTGTCGGGCCGGTGCGCGGCAGAATTACCGTTAACTTATCGCCCACATGAGTTGCCGAGCTGAGGTGGTGTCGGTATGTCGGGTGGGGTCGGGGAGCGTCAGTTGACACGGCGGTCGTTTCTGGCCGGGACGGCGACTGCGGGGGTGGCCGCCGCGGCGCTCGCCAGGCCGGTGGCCGCGCGCGCCGCACCGGGTTCGACGGTGGCCATCTTCGGTGCCGGGGTGGCGGGTCTGACCGCCGCCCACGAGTTGGCCGAGCGCGGGTATCGCGTCACGGTGTTCGAGCGAAAGGCACTGGGCGGCAAGGCGCGTTCGATCGCGGCGCCGTCCCCGTCGGGCAGCCCGCTGCCGGCGGAGCACGGCTTCCGGTTCTTTCCGGGCTTCTACCGCAACGTCACCGACACCATGCGACGTATCCCCTTCGCCGGCAACACGTTCGGCGTCTGGCAGAACCTGACCCGGGCCACGTCATACCTGCACTCGGGCCTGGGGCGGGCCGATCTGACGATCCCGCTGCCGTTTCCGATCCCGACGCTGCCCAACCCGATCACTCCGAAAGCCTTCACCGAATCGGTGGCTGCGGTGTTCCAGACGTTGTTCCGGCTGCCGCCGTTGGAGGCGGTGTACGCGGCGCAGAAGCTCGCTGTCTACGTCACCAGCTGCGACGAGCGCAAGCTCGGCCAGTGGGACAACATGACCTGGGAGAAATACATCGGTGCCGACCGCAAGAGCAAGGAGTACAACCGGTATCTGGCCGACGGCATCATCCGGAACCTGGCCGCCTCCAAATCCAAAGATGCCAGCGCACATTCGATCGGGCTGGTCGGTGAGGCCTCGGTGTGGTCGATCCTGCTGCTGGGCAACGACATCGACAACAAGGGGTTCGACCGGGTGCTCAACGGGCCCACCAGCCTGCAGTGGATCGATCCGTGGGTCGCGCATCTGCAGTCGCTGGGGGTGACGTTCCGGCTCGGCCAGTCGCTGGCGCGGCTGACCCCCAACGGCCGCCATATCGGGTCGGCCACGGTGGTGGACGGCAACGGGGTGTCGCAGCCGGTGGTCGCCGACTGGTACATCTCGGCGGTGCCGTGCGAGAAGCTGGCAGCGGTGCTGACCCCCGACGTGATCGCCGCCGATCCCAAGCTGGCTTCAGTGGCGGCGCTTCGTACCGAGTGGATGAACGGGTTGATGTTCTTCCTGCGGGAACGCGTCGACGTCACCAAGGGCCACGTCAACTACGTCGACTCCGGCTGGGGCCTCACCTCGATCAGCGAGGCCCAGTTCTGGAAGCGGCCGCTGACCTCGTATGGCGACGGCACCGTCAAGGACTGTCTGTCGGCGATCCTGTCCGACTGGAGCACCCCGGGGAATTTCAACGGGCTCAGCGCGCGGCAGTGCACCCCGCCGCAGATCGCCGCCGAGGCCTGGGCGCAGATCAAGGCGCATCTCAACGACACCGGCGTCGTGGTCACGGACAAGATGGTGCATTCGTGGTTCCTCGATCCGTCCATCATCGACTCGGGCACACCCAACGTGCGCAACGACGAGCCGTTGTTCATCCAGGACCCGGGGTCGTGGGCACGGCGGCCCGAGGCGGTCACCGGGATCGACAACCTGTTCCTGGCCGGCGAGTGGATCAAGACCGACCAGAACGTCACGACGATGGAGGGTGCGAACGAGGGCGGCCGTTACGCCGCCAACGGGGTACTGATGGCGTCGGGTTATTCGGGTCCGAAGATCAAGGTCGTCGAGTTGTTCCAGGCGCCGTGGTGGGGGCCGTTCAAGGCCGCCGACAAGGTGCGGTACCGGGCCAGGCTGCCCCACGCGCTGGACATCGTCGACGCCCGCTGGCCGACCTGAACCCTACGATGGCCCGGTGACGTCGACCGGATCTGTACCCGTGCTGGCGGTCGCGGGGCATCTCGGCTCCGGCAAGACCACGCTGCTCAACCACCTGCTGCGCAACAGCCGCGGTGTGCGGATCGGTGCGCTGGTGAACGACTTCGGTGCGGTCAACATCGACGCCATGCTCGTCGCGGGCCAGGTCGATGCGATGGCGTCGCTGTCCAACGGGTGCATCTGCTGTGTGGTCGACGGCGAGGAAGTCGGGGAGATGCTGGGCAAGCTCGCCGCCGTCAAGCCCCGGCTGGACCTCATCGTGGTGGAGGCCAGCGGGGTGGCCGAGCCGGGCGCCCTGGCTCGCACCATCGTCACCGTCGACGATTCCCGCTTCCACTACGCCGGCCTGGTGCTGGTCCTCGACGGCATCCAACCCGACCTGAGCCACGGGCTGCCGGTCGCCGATCTGGTGGTGCTCAACAAGGTGTCCGAGTGCGCCGACGTCGACGGCCTGCTCGCACGGATCCGCGAACTCAGTCCCCGGGTTCCGGTGCAGCCCACCGACTTTGCCCGCATCGACCCGCAGCTGCTGATCGACCCGCCGCAGCCGCGGGCGCCGCAGGCCCAGCTGTCGTTCGACGAGCTTCTGCACGACGAGCACGATCACCACCATCCCGAGTATCAGAGCATCGAGTTCCGCACCGATGACGTCGTGAATCCGCGCCTGTTCATGGAGTTTCTGCGGGACCGCCCCGAAGGGCTCTACCGCGCCAAGGGGTTCGTCGACTTCGGTGACGAGCGTTTCCTGCTGCAGCTGGTCGGCAGCTCGCTGCGCTTCGAGAAGCGGCGGGCCGGGAGCACCGAGTTGGTGTTGATCGGCACCGGGATGGACCCGTCGGAGGTGCGGGCCGGCCTGGATCGGTGCACCGGTGAACCCGCCGACGAGAACGCGATGCTCGGGGTGCTCAAGTACGTGGTGTAGCCGGTGGCGGCGGTTCACCGCCCGGTTATCCTGGCCGCTCACCCGAATTCAAGGAGCCGCATTGTTCAAGGTCAACGAGTACTTCGGCGGCGACGTCGCATCGATCGCCTTCGCGACGCCGGAGGGCAATGCGACCGTGGGCGTCATGGCTGTCGGCGAGTACGAGTTCGGTACGTCCCGGCTCGAGATCATGCGGGTGGTCTCCGGCGCGTTGACGGTCAAGCTGCCCGGCAGCCAGGAGTGGGAGACCTTCGCAGCCGGTGGACACTTCACCGTGCCCGCCGACAGCAAGTTCCAGGTCCGTACCGAGGTCGAGACTGCCTACCTGTGTGAGTACCGCTGAGCTACCCGGTGCGACCGCCTTTCGCTTCGTCGCTTTCTACCTCCGGGCTGTCGTAAGGCGCGAAGCACAGCCCTGACGTAGAAAACGACGCGCCGCGCCTACGTGTGCGGACCGCCCGATCCGGGTAATAACCACCCATGCGACCGATCACCCTGGCCAAGACGGCCACCGCGGCACTGACCACTGCGCTCGTCGGCGGGCTGGCCAGCCGGCCCGCGCAGTCGAAGTGGTACGAACAGCTGCGCAAGCCGTCGTTTCAGCCTCCGCGACAAGCCTTTCCGATCGTCTGGCCGATCCTGTACGCGACCATCGCGGTGGTGTCGGCGCGCACGATCGACCGGTTGCGCACCGAAGGGCGCGACGACGAAGCCCGCGCGTACGCCCTGGCGCTGGGCGGCAACCTGGCCGTCAATGCCTCGTGGTCGTGGGTGTTCTTCTCGCGTCGCCAACTGGGGGCGGCGGCCGTCACCGCCGCGGCGTTGACCGTCAGCAGCGCCGACCTGACCCGGCGGGCGGTGCAGGCTCAGGGCGCTCCCGGGGCCGCCCTCACGCCGTACGCACTGTGGTGCGCCTTCGCGACGGCGCTGTCCACCCGGATCTGGATGCTCAACCGCGTCAGCTGAACGGTATGCGCTGATCCAGCCGGCGCGACGCCAGACCCGCACCCCGCCACACCCGGGCGATCCAGTCGTCGTCCTCGTCGGTCACCAGGTTGCCCATCACGCGCACGGCGACGTTCATCAGGAATTGCGACCGCATCGCCGCCGGGCCGGTGGCCGGCAGGAACCGGGGCAGCGTGAGCAGGATGGCCAGCCGGCGGGCGATCGAGAACCCCCGGGCGTAGTGGGCCTGCAGCAGGGCCGGCCAGGCGTGCGAGTAGTCGCCGGACCCGAGTAGTTCGGCCGCCAATCGGCCGGTTTCCAGCCCGTAGTCGATGCCCTCACCGTTGAGCGGGTTGATGCAGGCGGCTGCGTCGCCGACGAGCATCCAGTTCGGTCCGGCCACCCCGGACACCGCACCGCCCATCGGCAGCAGCGCCGACAGCGCGGCGCGGGGTTCCCCGGAAAATCCCCACTCCTCACGGCGCAGCTCGGTGTAATACGACAGCAGCGGCCGCAGCGCGGCGTGGGCGGGGCGTTTGGCCGTCGCCAGCGCGCCCACACCGATGTTCACCTCGCCGTTGCCCAGCGGGAAGATCCAGCCGTAACCGGGGAGCACCTGGCCTTCGGGGGAGCGCAGCTCCAGGTGCGAGGTGATCCACGGCTCGTCGGCGCGCGGCGAGGCGAGGTAGCCGCGGATGGCGGTGCCGTAGACGGTTTCCTTGTGCCACGTGCGGCCCAGCGTTCGGCCCAGGGTGGAACGGGCCCCGTCGGCCACGATCAGATGGTTGCAGCCGATCGTGGCGCCGTCGTCGAGCTGCACGGATTCGACCCGTCCACGTGAGTCATAGTTGACTCCAACGACTTTGGCGCCCAAGCGCATCTTGGCGCCGTCGTCGGCGGCGACCGAGCGGATCCGGTCGTCGAGCTCGGTCCGCGGGACCGCACTTCCGGTGGACGGGAACGACAGCCCGGGCCACGGCACCTCGACGTCGGCGCCGAATCCCGACATCCGCAGACCGTGGTGCCGGATCCGGGTGTCGAGCCACGCGCCCATGCCGAGCCGTTCCAGCTCGGCAACGGCCCGCGGCGTCAGCCCGTCGCCGCAGGATTTGTCCCGCGGGAACTGTGCCGCGTCGATCACTTGCACGTCCCGACCTGCTCGGGCCGCCCATGCGGCGGCCGCCGACCCGGCCGGTCCGGCGCCCACGACGACCACGTCTGCCTTGATATCCATTGCTCCCAGTATGTTGGACGAATGAGGACACCAGCGACTGTGGTGGCAGGCGTTGATTTTGGGGACGCGGCGTTCGCCGCCGACGTCCGGGACAGCGTCGCCAGGATCGAACAACTGATGTCTGACGAGCTGGGCAAAGCCGACGAGCTCATGGCCGAGGCGGTCCAGCATCTGTTCCAGGCCGGCGGCAAACGGTTCCGCCCGCTGTTCACCGTGCTGGCGGCGTCGCTGGGCCCCCGTCCCGACGATCCCGAGGTCGCGATCGCCGCTGCGGTGATCGAGCTGGTGCACCTGGCCACGCTGTATCACGACGACGTGATGGACGAGGCCCAGATGCGGCGCGGTGCGCCCAGCGCCAACGCCCGATGGGGAAACAACATCGCCATCCTGGCCGGCGACTACCTGTTCGCCACGGCCTCGCGGCTGGTTTCGCTGCTCGGACCCGACGCGGTGCGTGTGATTGCTGACACATTCGCCCAACTGGTGACCGGCCAGATGCGCGAGACCCGCGGTGCAGCCGAGCATGTCGATTCCGTCGACCACTACCTCAAGGTGGTGTACGAGAAGACCGCGTGCCTGATCGCCGCGTCGGGGCGGTTCGGCGCGACTTTCTCGGGTGCCGACGACGAGCAGATCGAACGGTTGCACCGGCTGGGCGGGATCGTGGGCACCGCGTTCCAGATCTCCGACGACATCATCGACATCGACAGCGATCCCGATGAATCGGGCAAGGTTCCGGGCACTGACCTGCGCGAAGGCGTGCACACCCTGCCGGTGCTGTATGCGCTGCGCGACTCGGGTCCCGATTCCGACCGGTTGCGCGAGTTGCTGGCCACGCCCGTCGAGCGTGACGAGGACGTGGCCGAGGCGCTGACCCTGCTGCGGCGGTCGAGCGGGATGGCGCGGGCCAAGGAGACGGTGGCCGAGTATGCCGCGCAGGCCCGAAACGAGTTGGCCAGCCTTCCGGCCGGGCCCGGACGTGACGCGTTGGCCACGCTTGTGGACTACACCGTCAGCCGCGACGGCTGATTCCGGAACCACTGGAGGTAACTGAGCGTTTAATCAGCGAAGGTTGCCGAGTAGTTGCCTAGGAGGAAACTGCGATGAGGTGGAATCCGCACGCGAACCGGATCAAGACATTCCTGTTGCTGGTCGGGTTTTCGGCGTTGATCGTGTTCGTCGGTTCGTTGTTCGGCCGGAACGTGATGTATCTGGCGGTGCTGTTCGCCGTCGGCATGAACGTCTACGTGTACTTCAACAGCGACAAGATGGCGTTGCGCGCGATGCACGCCCAGCCGATCACCGAGGTGCAGGCGCCCGAGATCTACCGGATCGTGCGCGAGTTGGCCACCACGGCGCATCAGCCGATGCCGCGCCTGTACATCTCCGACACCGCCAACCCGAACGCGTTCGCCACCGGTCGCAACCCGCGCAATGCCGCCGTGTGTTGCACCTCAGGCATCCTGCAGCTCCTGAACGAGCGCGAATTACGTGCGGTTCTGGGGCATGAGCTCTCCCACGTCTACAACCGCGACATCCTGATCTCGTGTGTGGCCGGCGCGATGGCGTCGGTGATCACCGCCCTGGCCAACATGGCCATGTTCGCGGGGATGGCCGGTGGTAACCGTCAAGGTACGAATCCGCTTGCCATGCTGCTGGTTTCGCTGCTGGGACCGATCGCGGCCACCGTGGTTCGGATGGCGGTGTCCCGCCAGCGGGAGTACCAGGCCGACCAGTCCGGTGCCGAATTGACCGGTGACCCACTGGCATTGGCCTCGGCGCTGCGCAAGATCGCCGGTGGTGTCGAGGCGGCGCCGCTGCCCCCGCAGCCTCAGCTCGCCGATCAGGCGCACCTGATGATCGCCAGCCCGTTCCGGGCCGGCGAGCGCATCGGCAAGCTGTTCTCGACGCATCCGCCGATGGAAGACCGGATCCGCCGCCTGGAAGACATGGCCGGCCGCGGCCCCGGCCAGTACTAGCCCCCTTTTCTTGCACCGCGAGCGTGCGTGTCTGCTGCCCGACACGCCGCTCGCGGGCAGTATTTTGCGCACCCTCACCAGGCCGCGATCGCCCGTAAATATACCCCCTAGGGGTACTTGTGCGCCCGGCGTCGGCTGTGTAGCGTTCTCTTCGTTAGATACCCCTAGGGGGTATAAATCGAAGGGAGTGAGCGATGGCCGTAGCGACGATGGATTGGCACCTGAAGGGCGATTGGTTCGATGTGTGCAGCTGCAAGCTGCCCTGCCCGTGCAGTTTCGCCCAGGAGCCCACGCACGGAGACTGCTTGTTCACCCTGGTCTGGAAGATCAGCGAAGGCCATTACGGGGAAACCGATTTGAGCGATCTCGGCGTGGTCGCGCTCGGTGAGTTCAAGGGCAACATGTGGGTCGGTGACCCGAACGCCATGATGTCGCTGATGTTCTACATCGACGACAAAGCCGACACCGATCAACGGCATGCCCTCGAGCAGATCTTCACCGGCTACGAAGGCGGGTGGCCGGGTGAATTCGGCAGCCTCATCAAGGATCTGCGCGGGATCGAATACGCGCCGATCACCTTCGAGGCCGCCGAGGATCTGGCGTACTGGCAGGCGGAGATCCCGGGCAGGGTCGATGTGCGCGTCGAGGCGTTGACGGGGCCGACGTCCGATCCGAGTCGGCGCGTCACCACCGTGAACGCGCCGGGTGCCGAAGTGGGGCCGGGGCAGGTGGCGACGTGGGGTGTGGTCACCAAGGACGAGGCCGTCGGTTTCGACTTCTCCCACGAGTACCGCGGCGGTTCGAGCAAGCACTTCCCGTTCGACTGGCGTCCGGAGGGCTGACGAGACACCGCGAGCGTGCGTGAACTGCTGCCGACACACCGTATGTCGGCCAGCAGACACGCACGCTCGCGGTGCAGGGAGGGGGCGGGGTGCAGGCCTACGCGGCGTCGGCGAGGGTCTCCATGTGGGTGGGTGTCACCCGCAACACGGCGGCGCTGGCGATGTCGTAGAACAGGCCGATCACGTTGACGCGGCGGGCCAGTGGGTGGGCCTGGAGCGTCTGCACCTGCACCGCGATGTTGACCATCGAGAGCTGATCGACCGTGCCGAAACCGGCCTCGGCCGCGGACCGGGCCACCGGGTGGCGGCCCTCGTCGAAGGCTGCGACGGACGGATCGCCATGGGCCAACCAGGATTCCAGGTGCTTGTCGCCGGCGTCGGTCTTGCCCAGCATCGCGGTCATCGCGCCGCAACTGGAGTGCCCGCAGACCACGATCGAGGAGACATTGAGCTTGTCCACAGCGAACGCGATGGCGGCTTCGATCGAGGCGTCGGTCTGGCCGGCCGGGATCATGTTGCCGACGTTGCGCACGGTGAACAGATCGCCCGGACCGCTACTGGTGATGACGTTGGGCACGACCCGCGAATCGGCGCAGGTCAGGAACAGTGTCTCGGGCCGCTGCGCGTGGGCCAACTCCTGCATGTGCGGGCGCAGCACCGGGGCGGTGCGACGGTGGTAGGCGGCCAGGCCGTGCAGCACGGACGACATCTCCTCACGCTGCCAGGAACTCCACGGCACCACGCCGGAGCGCTTGTCGAACGGGGTGAAGCCACGCATGGGCGGACCGGTGACGGCACTGCCCATCTCGACCGCGCCCACGTCGTGGATGTCGACCGTGCCGCCGGTGGCCACGTGCTGGCGCTGCCACTCTTCGAGGGTCTCGTGGGCCGCGTGGTCGAAGAAGTCGACCGACAGTTCGACGGTCACGGCGGCGCCCGAGGGCACACTGGCCAGCGCACGGGTCAGCGTGGGCAGCGACAGGAACGTGCAGGAGCCCTCGATCGCGACGCGCCAGGTGTCGGTACCGGTGGGCTCCGCGGTGATGTTGGTCCGCACCACGCGCCATACGGTCAGGGCGATGGCCAGTGCGAGTCCGATCAGCACGCCCTCGAGCAGGTTGAGGAAGACCACACCGGCCACCGTCACCCCGTATACCGCGATATCGCCTGTGCGCCGGGCGGTTTCGATGTGGGCGCGCTTGACCAGCTGGCAGCCGATGACGATCAGCAGGCCGGCCAGTGCGGCCGTCGGGATCATCTGGGCCAGGCCGGCGAACGGCACCGCGAACGCCAGGATCCACACGCCGTGCATGATCGCCGCCGCGCGGGTGCGGGCCCCGGCGGCGACGTTGGTCGAGCTGCGCACGATGACGCCGGTGACCGGGAGTCCGCCGATGGCGCCCGAGACCATGTTGGCCGTGCCCTGGCCGATCATCTCGCGGTCGAAGTTGGTGCGCGGGCCGGTGTGCAGGCGGTCCACCGACACCGCCGACAGCAGGCTCTCCACACTGGCGATCAGCGCGACGGTCAGCACGCCGGCAGCGAACGCGCCCCAGTTGCCCTCGGGCAGGCTGGGCAGGGACAGCGCATCCAGCAGGGAGCCGTTGATCTGAATCCGGCTGACATCGCCGAACACCGCCAACAGCGACAGCGCGGTGACACCGACGATGGCCACCAGCGGCCCCGGCACCTTCCTGGCCGCTGCGGGCATCCAGCGCCACCCCACCAGGATGGCGATCACCAGCGCGCCCAGGATGACGCCGTGACCGTGAGCGTTGAGCAGCTGACCTGGCAGTTCGGTGACATTGGCCCAGGCCGAGCTGTTGGAACTGCCGCCGAGCAGCACGTGGATCTGCTGCAGGGCGATGGTGATGCCGATGCCGGCCAGCATCGCGTGCACGACGACGGGAGAGATCGCGAGTGCGGCGCGCGCCACCCGACTCAGCCCGAACAGCACCTGCAGCACCCCGGCGCACACGGTGATCGCACACGTCACGGCCCAGCCGAACTGCGAGATCATGCCGGCGACCACCACGGTCAGCCCGGCCGCGGGCCCGCTGACCTGAAGCGGCGATCCGCCCAGGGCGCCGGCGATGATGCCGCCGACGACGGCCGCGATGATGCCGGCCAGTACCGGAGCGCCCGACGCCACCGCGATACCCAGCGACAACGGCAGGGCAACGAGGAACACCACCAACGAGGCCGGGAGGTCGTAACGCAGCACGGACCGGGCCCGTTCTGCGAAATCAGTGGTTTGCTGCATGGAACGCCTCCGTCTGGAGTTGGTGATACGCGGGCACGCCCCATCGCGGGCCCGGGCACAAGTTATTGACGCTGTTGTCGGTGAACAACTTCGAAAGGTGTTGGAGCACAGCCTGAAACGAGCCGTTGTCTGGACCCGTCGAAGCTGGTGACACCCAATTGCTAAGAGCGAGAATATTTATCGCTGTGTGCCGGGGCAAGGAAGTTTTGGCCATGCATAGGGAACCCAAATATTTCGAACGAGTTACCTGCCGCGAATATGCCTGGTGTGCACGGCGAATGGTCCGAATGGGAATGGCGGCTGCACCAACTGTTCACCAATTCGTTGGAAAATGTATGTATTGCAGGGTGTTTGGGTCAGATCACTTCACGTCAGCGAGGTGATGGACGTCATATCCGGCTCGTTGTCGAGGCGTTGCATTAGAACTCCATATGAACTTCGTGACAACGGTCTGTGTGATCCGCACAATGGAAACATGACGACGATGTCCGTATCTCCCCGTGCCCAGCAACCGCGGCAGGCCATCCTCGGACAGTTGCCGAAGATTCATCGGGCCGATGGATCTGCGATTCGCGTATTGCTCGTCGACGACGAGCCGGCGCTGACCAACCTCGTCAAGATGGCCCTGCACTACGAGGGCTGGGAGGTCGACGTGGCGCACAACGGCCATGACGCGGTCGCGAAGTTCGACGAGATCGAACCCGATGTCGTCGTGCTCGACATCATGCTGCCCGACATCGACGGCCTGCAGATTCTGCAGCGGGTCCGTGAGGCGGACGGCTACACGCCCACGCTGTTCCTGACGGCCCGGGATTCGGTGCTGGACCGGGTGTCCGGCCTGACCGCCGGCGCCGACGACTACATGACCAAGCCGTTCAGCCTCGAGGAACTGGTCGCCCGGTTGCGAGGGCTGTTGCGCCGGTCCAGCCACACCATGCCGCCGGCCGACGAGACCCTCAAGGTGGGGGATATGGTGCTCGACGGGGCCAGCCGAGAGGTTACCCGCGGCGGCGAGCCGATCAACCTGACCGTGACCGAGTTCGAGCTGCTGCGCTACCTGATGCGCAACCCCCGTCGGGCGCTCAGCCGCGCCGAGATCCTCGACCGGGTGTGGAACTACGGGTTCGGCGGGAAGTCCAGCATCGTCGACCTCTACATCTCCTACCTGCGCAAGAAGGTCGACACCGATCGCGAGGCGATGATCCACACGGTGCGCGGGGTCGGCTACATGTTGCGGCCCGCCTCGTGATCCGTTGATGCCACCCAGACTGTGGGGACCGCGCTCGCTGCGCAGACGATTGGTGCTGGGGGTGAGCGCGATCGTCTCCGTGGCGCTGTTCGCCGTCGGGGCTCTGTCGGTGTACAGCCTGCACACCTATGTGACGACGATGAGCGACACCGAGGTGTCACGATCCTTGGCGGCGTTCAGCCATTCGCTGGAGAAGTGGCGCGAAAGCCAGGGCGGCCACGAGATCACCGCGGACACCCGGGCGCTCACCGCGTTCGTCGGGCAGGCTCCCGGCAATCTGATCGCGGTGCTGCACGACGGTGAGGTGATCCAGTCGGCCGTTTTCTCCGACGGGGAGCCGCACCCGGCGCCGGCGGAGGTGACCCGCGCGCTCGACACGCACAACTGGATCGACGAGCGTCCCCGCACGGTGAAGCTTCCGGTCCTCGGCGCCTATCGGTTGGCCAGCCAGCCGTCGGGCACCGGCGATGTGCTGGTGTCGGGGGTGTCGCTGGACAGCGCGAACCTGGTGATCGCCCGCAAGACCGTGACGGTCGCGGTGATGATCGTGATCGCGCTGATCGTCACCGCGTTGGGCACCATCGCGGTGGTCCGGATCGCCCTGCGGCCGTTGAGCCGGGTGGCCGCGACCGCGGCGAAGGTGGCGACGTTGCCGTTGGACGGAGCCGACCATCGCATCACCACCCGGGTCCGCGACAAGGACACCGATCCGGACACCGAGGTCGGCCTGGTGGGTGACACGCTGAACCGGCTGCTGACCAATGTCGACAGCGCACTGGCCGCGTTGTCCGCCTCCGACCGGCGCACCCGGCAGTTCCTCACCGATGCCAGCCATGAGTTGCGGACCCCGCTGGCGGCGATCCAGGGGTATGCCGAGTTGACCCGGCAGGACAGTGCCAACCTGCCGCCGACCACCGAATACGCGCTGGCTCGCATCGAGGCCGAGGCGCGTCGGATGACGGGTCTGGTCAGTGACCTGCTGCTGTTGTCTCGCCTGGGCGAGGGGCAGGAACTCGAGACCGACGACATCGACCTGAGTGATCTGGCGGTGGATGCGGTGAACGACGTGGCGGTGGGTGCGCCCGAGCATCACTGGGTGGCCGAGCTGCCCGACGATCCGTTGTGGGTACGCGGGGACCTGGCCCGGCTGCATCAGGTGCTCAGCAATCTTTTGACGAATGCCCGGATACACACGCCGCCCGGCGTGACCGTCACCATTGCATTGACCGAGGCCGGCGAATTTGCAGAATTGACGGTGACCGACGACGGCCCGGGAATTGATTCCGAATTATTGCCGAACCTTTTCGGCAGGTTTGTCAGGGCGGATAAATCGCGGTCGCGGGAATTGGGTAGTACCGGGTTGGGGTTGGCGGTCGTGGCCTCTATCGTTCAGGCCCACGACGGCACCGTCGCGGTGGCCTCGAAGCCTGGTTGCACCGTGTTTACCGTGCGTATTCCGCTGGCCCGTGCGGCTGAGCCGGAGGGCGCTGCCGGCCGCCCCAAGAATATGAATTCGGCCTGAATTTCCTTTGTCGGTCCGCCGTATGCGTGAATTCGTATGCGTTCAATATGAGTTGATGGACCCCGGTGAATTAGCTCCCTAGGCTGGTACTACCTCAACAAGGGAAAGGCCGGGTAATTCAATGATGAACATCTGGGAAAATATTGCCGCTGCCACCATGGGGATGGGCCTGGCCGTTGGTGCGTTGGCGTTGGCCGGCCCGGCTGCCGCGGCACCGAGTGGCACGGGTTCGGCGCAGCAGACGATCAAGCAACTGGAAGACGAGGGCTACCGCGTCATCCTGTCCCGCGTCGGCAGCGGCTCGATCGGCGACTGCAACGTCAAGGCGGTCCGCCCCGGCCGTGACATCACCGAACTCAAGGCCGCACCGCGGGGCAACACCGAGGAGCGGGTCCGTTACACCACGGTGTACGTCGACCTCACCTGCGGCGAGGGCAAGTAGCCGCGGCCCCGGAGCGGTGGACCGCGCCATCGCCCCGGGTTAGGGTGGCGGCGTGTTGAGCAGAGCGGTGTTTGGCCTGGTGAGTGTCGCGGGGGCGGCAGTGATGAGCGTGGTGTTGACGTCGCCAGGGGTGGCGCAAGCCGACCCTGCGCCGGCTCCCGCCGTCCCCAACGTCAACGCCTACCCGCCGGTCAAGACCTCCGAATACGCGGTGCTGGACAAGACCTGGTACGCGTTCAGCATCCTCGATGGCATCACCTGCGTGATTCAGCGCAATGGCAGCTACGGCTGTAGTGGACCGATCCCGGCCGCGCCCAACGGAGCCAACCTGGTCAGCGGCGGGCCGGGAGTGCCCGGGTTCGCCAGCTCACCGGCCCCGGTGTTCGCCGTCGTCGAGAATCCCAAGCCGTTGCCGCCGAACTCACGGCTCAGTTATCAGACGGTGAGCTGCGGCACCGACGGCGTGACGACGTCGTGCGTCGACGGACGCAATCAGTCGGGCTTCGTGATCAGCCCTTCGGGCAGCTTCGTCATCGGTGAGCAGGAATCGGACTTCAAGCCCACCTTCCAGATCGGCTGAGGCTCAACGGTTTTCAGAAGCCCACGCCGTGCACCTCATGGCCCGGTTTCTCGATCATCAGCCCCTTGTAGGCGTCCTCGACGGTGCAGCCGTGGTTGATCACCGCGTCCACTTCGCGGGCGATCGGCATGTTCAGCCCGTAAGCATCGGCGAACTCCATGACCACGCTGGCGGCCTTGACCCCCTCGGCGACCTGGTTCATCGAGGCGATGATCTCCTCGATCGTCTTGCCCGAGCCCAGTTGCTCGCCGACGTGGCGGTTGCGGCTGCGTTGACTGGTGCAGGTGACGATGAGGTCGCCCATGCCGGCCAGACCGGCGAAGGTGTCGCGGTGTCCGCCCATCGCCTCGCCGAGTTTGGACATCTCCCGGATCGCCCGGGCCATCACCATGGCGCGGGTGTTCTCCCCGATCCCCAGTGAATAGCCCATGCCGACGGAGATGGCGTAGACGTTCTTGAGCGCCCCGGCCATCTCCACACCCACCACGTCGTCGGTGGTGTAGGTACGAAAACGCTTGGTGCGGAACAACTGTGCCAGGTTCGCGGCCAGATTCTGGTCGGGCATGGCCAGCACGGCGGCGGCGGCATAGCCTTCGGCGACCTCGCGGGCGATGTTCGGCCCGGCCAGGATGCCCGCCGGATGTCCGGGCAGCACCTCGTCGACGATCTCGCTCATCCGCTTGTTCGTGCCCTGCTCCAGGCCTTTGACCAGGGAGACCACCGGCACCCACGGGCGCAGCTCAAGGGCCAGTTCGGTGAGTACCCCACGGAAGCCGTGCGACGGTACACCCATCACGATCACATCGGCGCAGTTGGCCGCCTCGTGGAAATCGTTGGTGGCCTTGAGGGTTTCGGGCAGGGCGACCTCGTCGCCCAGGTAGCGCGAGTTGCGGTGGTTGTCGTTGATGTCCTTGGCGGTCTCCTCCGAGCGCACCCACTGCAAGGTCGGTCCGCGCCGGGCACAGATGGAGGCGACGGTGGTGCCCCAGGATCCTCCGCCGAGGACGACGACGTTGGGTTCGCGTTGCGCTGGTGCCATGGCGACCAGAGTATTGCCGAGACACGGTTGCTGAGCGCAAGTTGTGGAACTGGGTCTGCGGGCGGCCAAGATCCCGGTGCGCGGCGACCAAGATTGCGCGAGATATTGCGAAACCCGACTGACATCGCCTGTAGTCAGTAGACTTCGGCGCAGCGGCGCGCCACGTATCGGGCGTCACCCGACGGAGCAAATTCGGCAACGATTTCGGTGGTTTCGCGACGATCGGCAAAGTTAACGCCCATCCCGGTTGCGGATTCCTTTGTGAGTTCGTCCGCGGGGCGCGAATTCGGACCGAACGGGATGCCGATACTTACTTCAACGTCAATACTCGGGGTGTCCGCGACGCGCTGAATCCGCTGCATTTACATGTGTTACGAGAAATGGCACGCCCCGCGACAGCACGATGCCGTGGAGGGGGCGGGGTGGCGGCGACGACGACGGATTTGCCGGCAATTGATGAGCCAACCTCCATAAGTGAATGACAATTCGGCAAAACATTGACGGGGGACGAGCGCCGACGATACGGTGCCAACCACTGCGAGTTATCCGGCCGGTGGTGGCCATATCTCGGCCCGGGGAGGTTGATCTGTGTTCGTTCTGCTGCTTAACGAGAGAGGGTGACGGCGCCGCCGGAGAGCATGGCTGACGATGTCGAACCGCAACGGGGAATCGACGCCATCGAGAATTGGGCCACCGGCTATGCCCGGCGTCATCCGCTGGCGTCGCTCGCCACGGTCGGGGACCAGTTCGTGCTCGGTGTCCGGACCATCCAGATCCTGTTCCTCGACCTTCTGACAGGCCGATTCCAATGGCAGGAGTTCGTCCGCCAGGGTGCTTTCATGGCCGGCACGGCCGTGCTCCCCACGATTCTGGTGGCCCTGCCGATCGGCGTCACCCTCTCCATTCAGTTCGCGCTGCTGGCGGGTCAGGTCGGTGCGACGTCACTGGCCGGTGCGGCCAGCGGTCTGGCAGTGATCCGGCAGGCCGCATCGTTGGTCGCGGCGGTGCTGATGGCCGCCGCGGTCGGGTCGGCGATCACCGCCGACCTCGGTTCACGGACCATGCGCGAGGAAACCGACGCCATGGAGGTCATGGGTGTCTCGGTGATCCAGCGTCTGGTCGTGCCGCGCTTCGTCGCCGCGATCATGATCGGCGTCGCACTCACCGGGGTGGTGTGCTTCGTCGGCTTCCTTGCGAGCTTCCTGTTCAACGTCTACTTCCAGAACGGCGCCCCCGGCAGCTTCGTGGCCACCTTCGCCTCGTTCGCCACCACCGGCGACATGATCGTCGCGCTGCTCAAGGCGGTGATCTTCGGCGCCATCGTCGCCGTGGTGTCGTGCCAGAAGGGGCTGTCCACCAAAGGCGGCCCGACCGGCGTCGCGAACTCGGTGAACGCGGCAGTGGTGGAATCTATTCTGTTGCTGATGGTGGTCAACGTCGCGATCAGCCAGCTCTACATCATGTTGTTCCCCCGGGTCGGGCTGTGACATGACAGCTTCGACATTCGTCCCCCCGTTGCTCGCACCGTTCGTGCGGCTGTACAAACGTGTCTCCAAGCCACTGATGCGCTTGGGCCACATGATGGTGTTCTTCGTCCGGGCGGTGGCGGCCGTGCCCGTCGCGTTGCGGCACTACCGCGGAGAATTCGTCCGCCTGCTCTCCGATATCGCCTGGGGCAACGGCTCACTGGTGGTGGGCGGCGGAACCGTCGGGGTGGCGGTGGTGCTGGGCATCACCGTGGGTGCACTCGTCGGGATCGAGGGATACAACTTCCTCGATCTGCTCGGTCTCGGCCCGGCCACCGGCATAATCTCGTCGCTGGTGAACACGCGCGAGCTGGCGCCGATCGCCGCCTCACTGGCCTTCGCAACCCAGGCCGGTTGCCGGTTCACCGCACAGCTGGGGTCGATGCGGATCGCCGAAGAGATCGATGCGCTCGATGCCATCGCCATCCGCCCGATCCCGTACCTGGTCACCACCCGGCTGATGGCCGCGGTGGTCGCGGTGATCCCGCTCTATGCCCTCTGCCTGGCGGTGAGCTACCTGACCACGCAGGCGGTCGTGTATCTGATCAGCGGCGGCTCCAGCGGCTCCTATCTGCACTACTTCACCCTCATGCTCTCCGGGCCCGACATCCTCTACTCGGTGCTCAAGGCTGTCATCTTCGTGTGGATAGCCTCCACCGTGCAGTGCTACTACGGGTTCTACGCCTCGGGTGGACCGGTGGGGGTCGGGGTGGCAGCCGGCCACGCCATGCGGGCCAGCATCACGGTGGTGATCATCGTCAACATGTTGCTCACCATGGCGCTGTGGACGGTCGATTCGGGAGCGAGGTTCGGCGGCTAGATGGGTAACTCGCTGGAAACCGACGGGCGTGGGCCATCCGACCAACAGCTGATCGGCTGTGGCGCAGTGGTTCTCGTTGTATCGGCGTTGATTTCGACGTTTCTTCTGGTGAAGGCGACCGGAAAGCTGGACGGCCGGGTGCCGGTGGTGGCCGCCCTGATGAACGTCGGTGACGGGCTGCCGCAGCGGTCGGACGTGAAGTACCACGGCGTGCTCGTCGGGATGGTCGACGACGTCGTTCCGGCGGCGAACGGCGATCCGAACTTCGTCCACATCGACCTCAAACCCGAATACGCCGGCTCCATCCCGAGCACGGTGACTGCACGTGTGGTGCCCAGCAACGTGTTTGCGGTCTCCTCGGTGCAACTCGTCGATAGGGGCTCGGGCGCACCGATCGCCGCGGGGGCCCAGATCCCCGAGGACACCGAACTGCCGACGGTGCTGTTCCAGACCACGATCAGCAAGCTGCGCGACGTACTGGCCGCCACCGGGCGCGGGCGGGAGGACAAGACGGTGGGCGTCCTGGCCGCCGTGAACGCCGCGACCGAGAATCGTCGTCACGAATTACTCGCCAGCGGAGCGCAATTGAATCGGCTGGTCGACCAGCTCGACTCGGTGGTGGCCACCGAACCCGGACCGACCACGGTGTCCGCGCTGATCGAGGCGACCCAGGGGCTGCAGCAGACCGCGCCCGATCTGCTCGATGCCCTGCACAAGGCTGTGCAGCCGATGCAGACCCTGGTCGAGCAACGCTCACAGTTGAACACGATGATCAACGGCGGGATCAACACCGTGGGGACCGCGCACACCGCGCTGGACAACCACACCGATCAACTCGTCAAGACCACGGCGAACCTCACCCCGGTGGTGGGTGTGCTGGCTCAGATGCACAACAACTGGGTGCCGGCCTTCGTCAAACTCAACACGTTGTCGGACAAGTTCTTCGAGCACGTCTGGCTACCAGAGGTCGACACCGGCAACATGCGGGTCAACCTGTCGCTGACCCCGAGCTACGCCTACACCCGGGCGGACTGCCCGCAGTACGGCAAGCTCAAGGGCCCCAGCTGCTTCACCGCCCCGCTGGTGCCGACCCGCCCGAACCTCCCGGATGTGTTGCTGCCGCAGAACTATCAGCCGCCGGCCGATCTGGCGCCGCCGGCCGGAACGGTGCTGGGCCCCAACGGGAATCTCGTCGCGGTCGGCCCCCCGTTGGTCAACCCGAACCCGAACCTGGCCGACCCGAATCCGCCGCTGCCACCGTGGATGCCGCCGGCCGGGCCGGTGCCGGGGACCGCTAACCCCGCCGTGGCGCCGACCCCGCCCCCGCCGGTGCCGCTGTCACCGGTCGCGCCGGTCGCGCCACGGCCCTGGGACGCGCCTCCCGCCGGTGCGCCCGCGCCGGGCCCCGCCGGTCCGTTGCTGCCCGCCGAGGCCGCACCGGCTGCCGCACAATCTGTTCCAGGAGAGGGAGGCCAATGAAATACCGCGGTGCGGCGATCGGCCTGTCGTTGTTCATGGTGGTCGCGCTTACCCTGACCTGGCTGGTCTACGTCACGTTGCGCCGTGACGTGGCGGGCAAGACGGTGCCGTATGCGGCGATGTTCTCCGATGTGTTCGGCCTGCGCGAAGGCGACGACGTCCGGATGGCCGGGGTGCGGGTCGGCCGCGTCGAGAAGATCGAACTGCAGGGCCCGTTGGCCAAGGTGTCGTTCGTGGTGCAGGACAACCAGCCGATGTACGGACGGACCGTCGCCTCGGTGACCTACCAGAACATCGTCGGGCAGCGGTACCTCGGCCTGTCGCTGGGCAATATCGGTGACCCGGGCCCCCTGGCGGCCGGCAGCACGATCCCGTTGGAGCAGACCGATCCGTCGTTCGACGTGGGTGCCCTGCTCAATGGCTACGAGCCGTTGTTCAGTGTGCTGGACCCCCGCGCCGCCGACAATCTCACCCAGGGCGTGATCTCCTCGCTGCAGGGTGACAACGCCTCGATCGTGGCGCTCGTCGACCAGACCTCGAAGTTCACCGAATCCTTCGCCGGCCGGGATCAGGAACTCGGCGACGTGATCAACAGCCTGAACACGGTGGCCAAGAACCTGGCCGACCACAACGACAGCCTGGATGAGGTGATCACCCAGACCCGGAGCATGGTCACCACCTTCGATGCCCGCCGGCCCGAGATGGTGGATTCAATGGGTTCGATCTCCAAGGTGGTGCAACAGTTGTCGACCATCAGCGATGAGGTGTACCCGTCGCTGAACGAGCTCGTGACCCGGCAGCCCGGGTTCGCCGCGCACATGGTGGGCATCGAACCGCAGCTGGCGTTCACCGGAGCCAATCTGCCGTTGCTGCTCAAGGGATTCGCCCGGATCACCAACGAGGGCGCCTACGCCACCACCTATGCGTGCGACCTGAACGCGACCGGATTCTTCCCGGGCCTCAACGACGTCACTCCCATCATCGTCAACGCGGCAACCCCGGGGAACAAGGCGCAGTACACGCCCAAGTGCAGGAACCTGGCCAATGGTTGAGCAACCGAACAACACCGAGACCCCGACGGCACCGCAGAAGCCGAAGAAGAGGCGTCGTCCACTCGAGAGCTACAACCGGACGTGGCTCGGGATCATCGCGATCGCCGTGGTGGGCGCGCTGATCGGGGCGATGCTGATCGTCAAGCTTGCCGACGTCGGCTACCGGGAGTACACCGCGCGGTTCCAGCAGGCCGCGGCGCTCAAGTCGGGTAACCCGATCACCGTTGCCGGCATGCCGGTGGGCGAGGTGAAGCGCATGAAGCTGGCCGGTGACCACGTCGAGGCCACCCTCAAGGTGCGTGACGACGTTCCGCTCGGAAAGGACTCCCGGGCCGTCATCAAGATCACCACGATCTTGGGCTCGCGGTATCTGGCCCTGCAGCCCGCGGGTTCGGGTTCCCTGCCCGACAACACCTTTGACCTCACCCACACCGAGGTGCCGTATGACCTGCAGGAAGCGTTGGGGGACGTCACCACCACCTTCGAGCAGGTCGACTCCGACAAGTTCGCCCAGACGCTGAGCGTCCTGGGCAAGCAGATGGAGGGTCTGCCTGCGGTGGTGCCGCAGGCCCTGCAGAACACCCACACGCTGGCCACCATCATCGCCGACCGGCGCGACCAGTTGGGTTCCCTGCTGGAAACCACCGATGTGGTCAGCAAGACGCTGCGCCGCCAGCAGGCCACGATCGGCAACCTGGTCAACCAGGGCAACGATCTGCTCGGAGAATTCGTCATGCGCCGGGCGTCATTTCAGGCCATGCTGGCGTCGCTGACCGACCTGGTCCAGACGCTGAACGACATCGTGGTCGACGACCGGCCGCAGCTGGAGAAGCTGCTCACCGATCTGCGCAGCCTGTCCGACATGCTCGGCCAGCATGACGATCTGCTGCGCAGCACGCTGCAGTCGGCCCCGATCGCCCTGCGTGGCCTCGCCAATGCCACCGGCAACGGCAACGCGGGTGAGATGCACGTCGGCAACGGGTTGCTGATCGACTCCTGGATGTGTGCGATCAGTGGTCGAGCCAAGCAGTTCAACATGCTCCAGTACTACAAGGACTGCAAATGAGCCTGATCAAGAGCAAGGTTTTCGCACTGTGCGTGGCCGGTGTGGTGCTGGTCGCTGCGGTCGCCGGCGTCGGCTGGTGGTTCCTCAAGGACCGGACCAACACGATTTCCGTGACGGCCCAGTTCGACAGTGCGGCAGGGCTTTACGAGGGAAATACGGTCGCCGTGCTCGGTATGCAGGTGGGTAAGGTCACCAAGATCACGCCCAAGGGCAATTACGTCGAGGTCGAGTTCACCGTCGACAAGGACGTCTCGGTTCCGGCCGACGTCCAGGCGGTCACCATCTCGAACTCGATTCTCACCGACCGCCAGATCGAGCTGACCCCGGCCTACCGGGGCGGACCGACTTTGCGCAATCACGACACCATCGGCCTGAACCGCACCAGGACCCCCATCGAGTTCGCCCGGGTGCTCGACGTTCTGGACAAGTTGTCGGCCTCGCTGAAGGGCGACGGCAAGGGCGGCGGACCGCTGGCCGACGTCGTCAATGCCAGTGCCGCGATCGCCGACGGCAACGGACAACAGATGAAGGACGCCCTCGGTGAACTGTCGAACGCGTTGCGACTCAGTTCCGATCGTGGGGCAGTGACCCGGGACCAGCTCACCACGATCGTGCGCAACTTGAGCTCACTGTTCGACGCCGCCGCTCGCAACGACGCCACGCTGCGCGAGTTCGGTTCGTCAGTGCGTCAGATCAGCCAGATCCTGGCCGACGAGAATCTCGGCAGCGGCACCACCGGCAAGAAGATCAACGAGGTGGTCACCCAGGTGGGCGAGGTGCTGCAGACCCACCGCGACGAGGTGAAACAGATTGTCCTCAACGGCAACACCGCGCTGACCACGACGGTGGACATGCGGCGTGAGATCGCCGAGTTCCTCGATGTGGCCCCGCTGACGCTGGACAACGTCTACAACATCGTCGACCAGAAGAATGGCGCGGCGCGGGCACATGTCCTCGTGGACAAGGTGCTGTTCGATTCGCAGACCGTCAAAGAGGTCTGCAACATGATGGGACTGCGGCAGTTGGGATGCAGCACCGGAACAATCCAGGATTTCGGTCCCGACTTCGGGCTTTCCTACATCCTCGACGGCATGGCGGCGATGGGGCAGAAATGATCAGACCGGTGCGTAAATGCGTTCTGCCCGTGGTGATGACGGCATGTCTGACGGTCTCGGGCTGCGCCTCCGAAGGCCTGGCCAGCCTGCCGTTGCCGGCTCCGGGAGTCGGCTCCGGTGGCTACAAGCTGACCGCGGTGTTCTCGAATGCCTTGAACCTGCCGGCCAACGCCAAGGTGAAGTTGGCCGGTGCCGACGTGGGTGAACTCGATTCGATGGTGGCCAAGAACTACACCGCGGTGACCACCCTGCGCATCATGGACGGCGTCCGTCTGCCCCGTGGCACCACGGCCGAATTGCGTTCGGCGACACCGCTGGGCGACGTGTTCGTCTCGGTCAAACCGCCGAGCCCGGTCGACGCGAACGCCCCGCTCCTCAAGGACGGCGACACGATCGGCCTGGACGACACCCGCGCCGCGGCGACCGTGGAATCCCTGCTGGGCTCGGCGGCGATCCTGGTCAACGGCGGTGCGGTACGCAACTTCACCAACATCATCAACGGAATGGGCAAGGCCACCGGCGATCAGGGGCAGGCGTTCGGCAATCTCATCTCCAAGACCAACCACACCCTGGGCACCCTGAACGCGCGCTCCGACCAGCTGTCGACCGCGATGACCGAGACCTCGCGGTTGTTGAAGAAGATCGATGAGAAGAACCAGGCGGTCGGTGAGCTGATGGATGCGGCCGCGCCGGCCACCGACACGCTGGCCGAGCAGACCACGAAGATCGCCGACCTGATCACCCAGGTCGGCGACACCTCTGCGCAATTGCGCAAGTTCCCGTCCATCGCGGGGACCGACACCAGCGGACGTAGCGTGATCGCCGATGCGAACACGGTGGCGGGCGCCTGGAACGATGTGGCGCTGGCCCCGGATACCTCGCTGTACGCGCTCAACCGCCTGATGCCGCCGTTGGTCAAAGCGTCGTCCGGTAGCGGTCTTTCGGTGCGCGCCAGCATGGACCGGCTGATTCTCGGCTCGATTCCCGATATCGGATTCGCCGGTGATGCGGGATTGCACGGCCCCAAGCGCTACAACTGGCATCAGTTGGTCGGCTCGCTGCAGTACACGTTGTTGCGGCTCCAGGAACGGGTCGTCGGTCGTGGCCCTGCGGTGCCGCAGATGCCGGTGATCCCCAGTCCGACCGAGCCCGGCCAGATCATTCCGGCTCCTGAAGCTCCCCCCGAGGCACCGCCCGGTCCGCCGCCCGCGCCCGCATCGGCGGAGGCGCCGCGATGATCAACGCTGTTGCGGATTCCGTGGTCGGCGTCGTCCGGGCCGGGTATCGGCGTCGTTCCTGGCTTTCGGCGGGTGCGCTGGTGATGACCCTGGTGGTGGCCGCCGCCTACCTGATGATCGGGGCGCTGCGGGTCCAACCCTTCGCCTCCGACTACCGCATCACCATCGAGTTGCCGGAATCCGGCGGCCTGCTGCCCAATCAGGACGTCACCATGCGGGGCGTGCGGGTCGGGAAGGTGGAACGGCTCGACATCACGCCGTCCGGCGTCAACGCGGTGGTGAACGTGAGCTCGGCAGTGTCGATCCCGAAGGCCAGCGATGTGCGGGTGTCGGGGTTGTCGGCCGCCGGTGAGCAGTACGTCGACTTCGTCGCGGACAGCAATGACGGGCCGTTCCTGTCGGACGGCAGTGTGATCGGCCTGGGCAGGGCCACCGTGCCGGTCACCCTGGCCGAGTTGCTCGCCGACGCCGACGGTGCACTGGCCCAACTCGAACCCGACAAGCTCGAAGTGATCCGCCGGGAACTGAGCATGTCGAAAGCCGGCCCCGGCAAGCTCGCCGACGTCATCGATGGCGGCACCTTCCTCCTCTCGACGCTGGATTCGGTGCTGCCCGAGACGGTGAGCACGCTGCGCAACAGTCGGGTGGTGCTCAACCTGATGTCCGACAAGAACGCCGGCATCGAGGTGGCATCGGACAATCTGAGCTCGACGTTCGACGGCGTGAACACGATGCGGGACGGCTTCCGCAGGCTGACGAATCAGACCCCCGCCACGTTGAACGCCGTGGACAACTTGTTCACCGACAACTCCGACACCATGGTGCAACTGCTCGGAAGCCTCGCCAGCACATCGCAATTGCTGTACCTGCGGGTGCCGGCGCTGAGTTCGCTGTTCCCGAGCTACCGCACCTCGATGCTCGATGCACTGGGTAGCGCCATGCACGACAACGGGCTGTGGGTGACGGCAGACCTCTACCCGCGCTATACCTGCGACTACGGGACACCGCGCCGGCCTCCGGGATCGGCGGACTACCCGGAGCCCTATATGTACACCTACTGCCGCGACGACCACCCCGGTGTCCTGGTCCGCGGTGCCAAGAATGCGCCGCGTCCGGCAGGTGACGACACCGCGGGCCCGCCGCCCGGGGCCGATCTCGGGCGGACCACCGACCCGACACCCAAGGGGCGCTACACCATTCCCACGCCCTACGGCGGTCCGACGCTGCCGATCGAACCGCCCCGCTAATCCACCCAACCTCACCAAGGAGATGACGGTGACCGTGACGACGGACAAGAAGACCGACGAGGATCAGGCCGAGACCGTCGACGACGCAATCGGTATCGAAGAGAAGGCCGAAGAGAAGGTCGAGGAGATCACCGAGTCGGAAGCCGACGGCGAAGCCAAGGACGACATCAAGGGCGAAGCCAAGGATGAAGCCGACGATGCGGCAGAGGCCGACGCCGACGGGGCAGTCGCGTCGTCACCGGGCTGGCGCCGCCGGGTGCTCGTCGGCATCGTGGCTGCCGTCTTCGTTGCCTCCCTGGCGCTTTCGGGCTTCCTGGGGTGGAAGCTGTGGCAGACCTATCTGGTGACGCAGGCCGGCCAGCAGGCGCAGGAAACCGCGGTGAACTACGCCCAGATCTTGACGAGTATCGACTCGAACAAGGTGGACGAGAACTTCAATCAGGTGCTGGCCGGCGCGACCGGTGAGTTCAAGGACATGTACTCGCAGTCGAGCGCCCAGCTGCGCCAGCTGCTCATCGACAACAAGGCCACGGCGCACGGCGTGGTGCTGCAGTCGGCCGTGCAGTCGGCGAGCAAGGACAAGGTCGTGGTGTTGTTGTTCGTCGACCAGTCGGTGGCCAACAGCACCGTGCCCGATCCACGGATCGACCGCAGCCGCATCAAGATGACGATGGAGAAGGTCGACGGGCAGTGGCGGGCAAGCAAAGTGGAACTCCCGTGAGGTATTGACATGTTGCGAATCGGCAAGCTGATCGGCGCGGCGGCCCTGGCGGCAGGCACGGCGGTGGCGATCATGACCGCCCCGCCCGCCGCGGCCTCGGCGGCATCGTTCTGTGACGAACTGGCCGGACAGTGGGACGGGCACGCCTGTCGCACATCGGTGACCTCGGACCGAAAAGCGGTGCGTGACATCACGGTCGCGCTGCCCGGTGATCTGGTGGAAAACCCCGTCATCCGGCAGTACCTGACGACTCTGATGAACAACTGGCGCAATGCCGCGCAGAAGATGGCCTCCGACAGCTTCGGTGAGGAGCAGTTCGAGATTTTCCAGCACGGCGATGCGATGACAGCCGTCTTCCACGAGATGTACTCCGGGACGGTCGGTACCGATGCGCTGTCGCACCCGAACGCACCCATCGTCAGCGACGCCTACCGCACGTTCACGTTCGCGGGCGGCCGGCAGATACAGCTGGCCGATCTGTTCAAGCCGGGCGTCGACCACCGGGCCGAGATCCCGCGCCTGGGTGAGCCGTTCATCGTCGCCGCACTCGATGCCGCACCACCGCCGCACCAGCCCGGTACCTATCCCTTCACCCCGGACCGCTGGACCCCGGACAAGGTGTACTCGGGCGGTTACAAGGCCTGGGCGCTGACCCCGGACGAGTTGATCCTCTATATGCCCGACTATCCGGTCGGCCGCGACTCCCCGATCAATTTCACCCCGGGGGCGATGCAGTGGTCGATGGACGGTGGCACCGTGCAGGCGCGCATTCCGCTCTCGGCGCTCGCCCCGGTGCTGCAACCGCAGTACGGCGGCTGATCCTTAGCGGTGGGCCGACGTGAACGTGTGCGCGACGTCTCGGCCCTGAAGTCATCAGTACCGCGGAACCGGTCGGTATGTGGTCTGCAGATGCAGTACTACCGGTGGTATCAGGTTGTCAGGTCGGTAGGCCGCCGAAGCGGGTGCTTGTTGGTGCTGGTCGCCCAGCGACCACGGGTGCGCCCAGTTGGGTCGCCAACGTGAAGAAGATCGCGAGATGTCTCGAGAATCTCGCGATCTTCTTCACGTTGGGCGCAAGGCCGTTACCGATAGTTGACGAACTGCAGCGCCACCTCAAGGTCGGCACCGCGCAGCAGCGCCTGAACGGCCTGCAGATCGTCACGCTTCTTCGAGCTGACCCGGATCTCCTCGCCCTGGATCTGCGCCTTGACGCCCTTGGGGCCCTCGTCGCGGATGAGCTTGGTGATCTTCTTGGCCTGCTCGGTACTGATGCCCTGCTTGATGTCGCCGGACACCTTGTAGGTCTTGCCGCTGGCCTGCGGGTCGCCGGCGTCGAAGGCCTTCATCGAGATGTCGCGGCGGACCAGTTTCTCCTTGAACACGTCGACCGCGGCCTTGACGCGCTCCTCGGTGCTGGACGTGAGTTCGATCACCTCTTCGCCCTTCCAGGCGATGCTGGTTTCGGTGCCGCGGAAGTCGAACCGGGTGGACAGCTCCTTGGCGGCCTGGTTGAGCGCGTTGTCGACCTCCTGGCGGTCGACCTTGCTGACGACGTCGAAGCTGGAATCCGCCATCGGACGCCCCTCCTCTTCCCTCGGTGAATGCTGCCGGTTTGTAACTTTGGTACATCCTCGTTGTACCCTGCTAGTCGCACCAAACCGGAAACGGGGCGGGGCGAAACCAGGCAGATTGCCCGAGCGGCCAATGGGAGCGGACTGTAAATCCGTCGGCTTACGCCTACGCAGGTTCGAATCCTGCATCTGCCACCCGAGTCAGGCCCCCTCTTCGGAGGGGGCCTGACTGGTTTCTGGGGCCAAAAGTGCACAGAAGTGCACGGCGCGCGCGAAGCTCGAATCAGGCGCCGGTGGAGCCGGGAACGTCAGTTCTTGTCGTCAACCGTCGAAATGGTCAACGGCACGGAGATGTTTCCAGCGACGAATACGTATCGTCCGTCTGGCGCTTCGGGTGGCAGTCCGAAGGGATGGACCATGAAACCCGCGTCGCGACCACTCTGCGTGACTTCTGGGACCGGTACGGATATCGGGATGACACGACCGTCTGGGCTGTGAAGGAGGACGGTGATTGTGTCATTGCGGTTGTCGTCAGCCTGGGTGAGCAACACGAGTGGGATGTAGATCTTCTCGCCTGGCCGTCGCTTACCCGAGGTGACCACACCTCCGGTCATGTTCAGCTTCCCGTCCACTGCGCTCGCGCGCTCGGCGATGATCAATCCGGTGACTAACATCAGGTCATCGACCCCTTCTTGGTCAGACCCCCGGCAGCATGCATGCTGCGCGGGGGCTTTCGGTGCTCAGCATAGGCGCCGTTCGGCAGGGTGAATCGTGATCCGCTCACTCGCACTGAGCTGCACCATCGGCGTCACTTTCGACATGCGCTACCGCGCCCGCGCCGGCCTACCTTCCAGGGCGCCCCGGCTAAGGACTGACCGGCATCGTCGTCACCGGCGAGCCACCGTAACTGCCGCTCCCAGAGCCACTACCGCCGCCGAAGAGGCCGCCGCTCGACGACCCACCACTGGAGGAGCCGCCACCGGAGGATGAACTACCGCCGCTCGATGAACCGCCCCCATACGGGGAGTCGCCACCGAATGGCGACTGCGGCGCCACCGTGGTCACCGGCGCCTGAATCACCGGAGCTTGCGTCGAAGGCTGTTCGACCGGGGGCGTATAGGCGGGTGCGGTCTGGGTCGGTGTCTCGACCGGAGGCACAGTCTCTTGAGCGGACGTGCGGGTCGGCGGCACGGTCGTGGTCGGTGGTGCCGTGGTGGTGGGTGGTGCGGTGGTCGTCGGCGGTGCCGTCGTGGTCGGTGGCGCAGTCGTCGTCGGCGGGGCCGTAGTGGTCGTGGTGGGCGGCGCCGTCGTGGTGGTCGGGGGAGCCGTGGTGGTCGTGGGCGGCGCGGTGGTGGTCGGCGGGGTTGTCGGCGTTGTCGGAGGCGACCACGTCGGCAGCGTCGGCCAGACGACCGGCGGAACGGGGATCGGAACGGGAAGCGGGATCGGAACGGGCACCGGAACCGGCGGAACCACCACGGGTGCGGGTGCCGGGGCAGGTGCAGGAGGCGGGGCCACCGGAGCAGGCACCTGGTTGACCGGCTGATCGCCGGTGCCCTGGCGCACCTTGGGCGCCGCGGGTGCAGCGGGCGGGGGAGTCAGGACCGAGACGGGCAGCGCCACGGGATCCGGCTCGTGCGGTACCGGCGGCAGGTAGTTGCCGGGTACGGTCTGAGCCTGCTCGGCGGGCGCTGGCTGTGCTCGCACATCGGCCGTGGGCCGGACGTTGATGGCGACCGTGACGGCCAGGGTGGCGAAGCTGACCACGACGAAGGTCAGGGCACTGCCCATCAGCAGCATCCGCGGCGGTGGCGGCGCGATGACGGTCGTGTAGTCGGGGTCTTCGTCCTGTTCGGGGATGAACTCGTTGACCGCATCCATCGGCATCTCGTCGGCCCAGGGTTGGTCCTCGGGATCCTGCGAGTAGGCCAGGTCCGGCCCGACGGCGGCGGCGTCAGCGGGGGCGGGCGCCATCTGCGTGGCCTCGGCGGCGGGGGTCATCGGCGCCATCTGGGTGGCATCGGAAGCCGGTGCCATCTGCGTCGCATCCGAGGCCGCGGGCGCCATTAGCGTCGGATCCTGCGGCGCACCGACGACGGGTGCCATCTGAGTGGATGCACTGGCCGGTGCGATATCGCCGACCAACTGGGCCGCGCCCCGGGCGATTGCGTAGCCGGCGTCCGGCGCCACCTCGACCGGTGCGGTCGAACGAAGCTCTGCCGCAACAGAATCAAGATCGAGGCGCTGCCCGACCAGAAGCACGCGAGTCGGGGCTGCGTCGGCGGGCACCCGCTTGAGCACCGCGGCGCACGCGGCGGCAGCCCCGGCCGTGCCGATCGGCATGGTGGCCAACGTCGAAGTGGGAGTTGCCGCGTCGTCCCCGACCGTCGTCAGCGACACGGTGTCGTCGTCGGCCAGCAGCAGTGCGGCGTCGGCGCCCACGCTGCGGGCCAGGGCCGCGGCCGCCTCGGCTTCGGTCACCACCTCGACGTTCGGCACTCCGGCGTCGAGCACGGTCTGGCGCAACGTGTCGGCCGCCGAATCGTCGAGCAGGCACAGCCGGGTCGCGGTCACCTGGTTACCGGACTCGGTCACCGCACGGTGCGTGCCGATAATGGTCTCGGCCAGCTCCGACATCTCGGCCACCAGGTCGTCGGGCAGATCGAGTGCGTACTGATCCAGAACCTGGCCGCCGCTCGCGGGCGATCCGATCATGGCCAAGCGCGCCACACGCCCGGTGACCGCAACGCCGAGGACTACGTCCACGGTTCCTCTCCTCGCTTCGTGCATGTCCTACGGGCCCCGACGGACAAATCCAAGCTACCGCACAGCCTCGGCGGGCCTTGGTGGCCGAACGACCGTGACTGCCAGCGCCGCTTGTGCGCCGGAGCAAAAGTGAGCACGCTGGTTGGGTCCCGTGCGGGGTCACTCATAGAGAGGAATCGGTACGTGAGCGACGATCGTTACGACGCGTCCGCCACAGTCGAGGTGGCGACCGTGGCCGCACCGGTTGCGGAGCGTCCTCCGCGGGTCGGCTACGTACCCACCCGGACCAACCGGGCGCGTGACGGCCTCGCCGTGGTACTGCTCGTCATCGCGATGCTGCTCCCGTGGAACCTGGAATTGGGCGTCGGTGTGCCCGGCAGTGCCGGGTCGACTTTCGCCCTGCTGTCCGTCGTGACGCTGCTGGCGATCGTCGCCGCACTGACACCGCACCTGGGTCCGTTCCGCCTCGGTGCCGGCAAGGCCGACGTTCGGCGCACCAGCCGGATTCGGCTCGCGCTCAGTGCCGCCTACCTAATCGTGGTCATCGGTTTCGTCGGCTATCACGTGGTGCAGACCGTCCGCGGCGGCGGCACCGGGGCCGTCCCGCCGGGCGTGGGCCCGGGCATGCTGCTCGGAGTCGCGGGTGCACTGTTGGCCGGTCAGCCGCCGATCACGTCGATCACGATCGAGGACAACAAGTTTCGGCGCTGGTATGCCATCGCGCGGGTGATCGGTTTCCTGTCGATCGCGCTGGCGACGCTGTCCGTCGCATTCAACGTCTACTGGCGGCTGCGGTATCTGTTCGTCACACAGGTCGAATTCGGTGGTCACGACATCGCCGTCATCGTCACCACCGTGCTCTACGGGGCGGAGGCGATGATCGCTCTGGTCATCGCGTCGCGCTGGCTGACCGAGCGCACCGGTGCGGCCCGGTTGGCCACGACGGCCATCGCCGTCTCGGGTGCGATTGCCGCCACTCTGGTGTGGCTGGTCGGTCTCGGCCGCGACATCGATGCCTTTCACGGCATCGCCCAGAACACCTCGACGGCGGCCGTGGGCTACGAGGGCTACCTCGCCTGGGCCGCGGCGGGTGCGATCGTTGCGCCGACGACCCTGTACGCCGTCTTCCTGATCAAGCCGCCGACCATCGGTGCCTACCGCGGCGCCGCGCAGAAATGCCTGACGCTGATCGCCTTCTGGGCGTTCGCGGCGGCCACGCTGCGGGTCGTCGACTTCCTGATCGCCCAGTCGCTGGACCTCCCGCGCGCGTTGTACGACACGGTCGCGATGACGGTGTTCAACCTGGTCACCGCGTTGGTCGCGCGGTGGCTGCACCGCCAGCTCGACCGGGGGCTGACGTCGACGACGGTGGCCGCGGCCTTCAGCGCCGTGCTGTTCGTCTTCACCGCGGCGAATGTGGCGATCGGGGTGGCCCTGGCACCGCGCTACGCCGGGCCGGCCCCCGCAGCGATCTACGGCAACAACCTGGCCCAGCAGATCACCAGCACCTTCGACGTCACGGTGTGTGTGCTCAGCCTGCTCGTACTGGCGGTGATGGTGTTCACCGGACCGTTCGCCGGCTATCTGGTGCGACGTGAAACCCGTTCGGCCAAGCCGACACCCACCGAACCGCCTGCGGCTCCCACCAACGAGATCTCCGCGCCCCCGACCATCGTCCGGCAACCCCGAGCGGCTTCGGTGCCGAGAATTGTTCGGCTGAAGGAGGATTCGACAACCGTGCTGGCCGCGCCGCCGACGACCGATCTTCAGGTGCCGACGCAGGCGCTGCGGATCCAGCGTCGACCGCAGCCCCCGCGTTCGGACGGTTAACCCGCACGGTCACTCGTGCGCTGCGAGTGGGTGGATTTCGTGGCCGGCTTGGCCGCGCGAATCTTCGCGCGAATCGTCGAGCGGACGGAATCCCGGTCGGAACCCTTCGCCCCCGGGGCCGCGTTCAACCGCGGCGCCACACCGGTATGCGGCGATCCTGATTGGATTCTCGCGGGACGACTGTGACGACGCGTAGGGGTGGCACTCTCGTTGTCGGTCTCGACCACCGCCCCGACAGCCTTCCGCGTCGGCGATCTCCCACCGATGGTTTGCAACACCTTCGCCAGCGGCCTGGTGGCATCCGTCAACACCGTCCCCGCGTCGACGACTACCCGGCGCAGCGCTTGTTCGAACGGTGAGGTGCCCACCGGGTCGGCCGGGTGTTCGGGCACCGGGGCGTCGGGTTCGGCGCCGGAGACGATGGGCTGCGGCAGGGTAGGGATGTACTTTTCGCCACCCAGGATCGCGAGTGACTGCTCGAATGCGCCGGGCAAGGCGTCCATGGCTTCGTGAATCTTCCGGTCGGGGGTGACCCAGCTGAATTCCTTGATGCGGCTGGGATCTGCGGTGCGGTCGTATCCCATCTCGACGAACACCCGTAGCACCGGATCGATGGCATCGACCAATCGTTCGGCACCGATCAACGCAGCGGGAATCCGCAGCGGCGCGAGCAGGGGAAGGTACTGGGGCAGCATCACGTAAGTGGTGTTGCCGACCTGGGTGGACACGGCGTTCGGCGCGTCGGGATACTCCAGCACGTAACCGGGAAAGGTGTGCCCGAGCGGCGTTCCGGCGATGGCATTGGCGAGGGACAGCACGTTGAAATAGGCCGGGAAATCGGCGATGCCGTCGTACTGGTTCTGGTAGTAGGTCGTCGTGAAGGGGCTGTCGGACGGGCCGGGACGCCCGAACGGGAAGATGTCACCCAGTACCGGCAGGCTGCTCCACGAGGTGAAGCGGGCCAGGATGCCGCCGTTGGGCTGGTATGGATCGCCGATGAAGACGAACTCGTAATTATCGGCGTTGGCAACGTAATTCGGGTCCTTGGCCATCTGGGTGCGCGCGATCTCGGCGACCTGGGTACCCTGCGATACGCCGATGACCGTGACCTTCTCGCCCGTCGGTATCGTGGCGATGTCCTGCAGCAGGTAGCCGGCTCCGATCTGCTCGGATCGTTTCAGAGACTGCGTCCAGTACGGAAGGTCGGAGAGCCCGGTCAGATCCGAGATGACCGGGAGGCTGAGGCTGATCTGCGCCGGGTAGGGAACGGTGTGGTACGAGTCGCCTTCCGGGATGGTGGTGCCGTAGAAGAACATCGGGACGCTCAGGCCGAAGGCGTCGTAAGACGCTCCCACCCCGATGGTTGTGCCGGTCAGTCGAACCGCAGCGCTGTAGGTGGCCGTCGGGGTGCTGACGGTGACTCCCGCCGAAACCGCGACGACGACGCCGCCGGCCATCACCATCGAGCCCCACCGGTACGCACCGAGCTGCGTGCCCTGACCGCGCTGCAGTACCCCTCGAAAGCCCCGACCCTTCATTCCGGCACCCTTTCTTCCCCACTGTCGTGGGTTCGGCCATCGTGGTGATCCGGCGGAGTATCAACGTCTGTGGCTCACTGCCGACCGCGAACCGGGAAGGTGACGAGTGCCACTTCCGACGCTCATTGAGCCCGAAAGCTACCAGCGAGATGTGTGGCCCACGGCGAGATCGCCGCATCTGCTCGAAGGTCCGTTGTGGTCTTCGGTCGTGAATTGAGCGCCAAGAGTTGTTGGGGCAAATAAAGATTCGTCGACGGTGCTGGCGGCACCGTCGACGAAATCCTTCAGGAGCCGGCGACGGCTAACTTGCGTGCGAGTGCTTTTGCTTTGAATTCCCGGCGCGCTGACTGGGTGTTGAATCGGTGGCCTGCTTGGCGGCCCGCCGCGCTGATCGAGTCGAAGCCCGGTCGGAGTGATCGGTTCCCGATGACGTGCGGGTGGGCGCGGTGTTCGCCCCGCGCTTCCCGGACCCGTCGGCATCCGGGACGGCGCTCAGTCGTCGTCGCGCCGAATCGGTTTGGGGAGAATCTGTTCGCGTCCGCCCGTGCCGACTCGAAGGGGTGGCCTTCGGCATGTCGCCGCGGTCGGCCTCGACGCCGTTCTTCGGCGCGGTTGGCGCGCCGATCGCCTGAAGCACCTTGGCCAGTGGGCGGGTTGCATCCGACAGCGCCTTCGTTACGTCGACCACCGTGTGGCGCACCCCTTGTTCAAATGGCGCGGTACCCACGGGATCGATCGGATGCTGGGTCACCGGAGTTTCGGGTTCGGTGCCGGAGACGATTGGCTGGGGCAGCGTGGGGGTGTACTTCTCGCCGCCCAGGATCGCCACGGACTGCTCGAATGCCGCCGGCAGCGCGTTGACCGCCTCGTGGATCTTCTCCGGCGGGGTGATCCAGCCGAATTCCTTGACCTGGCTGGGATCTGCGGTGCGGTCATAGCCCATCTCGACGAATACCCGCAGCACCGGGTCCATGGCATCGACGAAGCGTTCCGCGCCGATCAGGGACGCGGGAATGCGCAGCGGTGCCAGCAGCGGCAGATATTGGGGCAGCATCACGTAGGTGGTGTTGCCGACCTGGGTGGACACGGCGTTGGCGGCGTCGGGATGTTCCAGCACGTAGCCGGGAAAGACATGCTGGAACAGGATCCCGGCGACGGCGTTCGCGACCGACAGGACGTTGAAATAGGCTGGGAAATCGGCGAAGCCGTCGTACTGGTTCTGGTAATAGGTCGTCTTGAAGGGGCTGTCGGACGGTCCCGGCCGGCCGAGCGGGAAGATGTCGCCGAGAACGGGTACCTCGCTCCACGAGGTGAAGCGGGCCAGGATGCCGCCGTTGGGCTGGTACGGGTCGCCGATGAAAACGAACTCGTAATTATCGGCGTTGGCAACATAATTCGGGTCCTTGGCCATCTCGGCACGCACGATCTCGGCCACTTGGGTGCCCTGTGACATGCCGATGATCGTGACCTTGTCGCCGGCCGGGGTGTTGGCGATGTCCTGCTGCAGGTAGCCCGCCCCGATCTGCTCGGATCGTTTGAGCGAGTGCGGCCAGTACGGAATATCGGACAGCCCGGGCAGATCGGAGATGATGGGGAGGTCGAGGTTGATCTGCGCCGGGTAGGGGACGGTGTGGAACGAGTCGCCTTCGGGCACCGTGCTGCCGTAGAAGAACAGCGGGATGCTCAATCCGAATCCGTCGAACGAGGGTCCTACCCCGATCGTGGTGCCGACCAACTGAACCGCGGCGTTGTAGGTGGCCGTCGGGGTGCTGACGGTGACTCCGGCCGACATTGCGACGATAACGCCGCCGGCCATCAACATCGATCCCCAACGACGTGAACCGTGCTGCCGGCGCTCACTGCGCGGCGGCGCCCCCCGGCGACCCTTCATTGTGGTTCCTTCTTCCTCATGGTGGAGTTCGGCAGGCCTGCGACCAGCGCGTCAACCGGGAAATGTGATGGGCGCCACTTCGCGTGCTGCCGGAAAGTTACCAGTGGGTAGCTGTCTATGACAAGAGCCATTTTTCGGAACAAGAGCTCTTGTTTGAACTCGGGGCGCAGATTCAGCGCATGGACGCCGCGATCCCGGCGCGTACGACTGCGACGAAGCTCGCCAGATTGCTGATCAACGTGTCGATGGTCGGCGGCGTATCGCTGTCGGTCTCTCGCTGGTGCAGCCAGTCGGCCACGCTCTCGAAGAGCCCGCCCACGGTCGACACCGCCACGGCGCGATAGTCGATCGCGCCGTTGTCGGGCAGGCGGGGAAACTCGCGCTGCCGCCACAGATTCTCCAGAAACGTCGCGGTCCAGCGCCGGTTCTCGCGGCGAGCCCGTTCAACACGCGGCGAGATCCCGGCGCATTCGCCGAACGCCACCACTGCCACGCGGGGATCGTCGACCAGTGCGTGGGCGAAGGCCGACAGCAGGCGATGGACGGTTTCGTCGGGATCGTCGGGGGCATCGGCGAGCGCTTCGACAGCCTGCTTCTCGATGCGTTCTGCAACCTGAGCCAGCAGGGCCAGATAGCAGTCCTCTTTGCTGTCGAACACCTCGTAGAACGCCTTGTTGCCGACATACGCTGCCTGGCAGATCTGTTCGATCGAGGTGTTGGGGTACCCGTCGCGGGCGATGAGCTCGAAGGCTGCGGTCAACAGCTGTTCGCGGCGATGGGCACGACGCTGTTCGGCATCGAGTCCGCGGATCGTGCGCTGCCCGCGGGGCTTCGCAGTGGGCTGCGGCGTTTCGTGCGCATCGCGAGCCACGGGCGGTCTACCCATGGATCGCAGTGTAGTGGCGTCGTGGCCGTGTAGATCCGCTGATGCGGCCTACCGATGCCCGGCAGGTGCCGGGTTGGTGGGGTACCCGCCGGGTGAGCGGGGTTCCTCGCTGCGCCGTTGCTGAGAGTTGTTGCAGGAAAGTTGATTTCACCGGATATAGTGGAACTGCCGAGTCTGAGCGGATGTCGGATGCCCTGGCTCACTTTTTGAGGGTTCTCGTTGGTTCTTGAGGGAACTCTATGTTTCACATTCTCGGAGCGCGCGTAAAGCGTTGCTGTGCCACCCTGAATTGATGCGGAAGCGCGGAAGTGCCGCTGTGGTTGCCGTCCTGGCGGGGACGGCTTCCATGATGAGCACCGTGGCGATGCCGTCCGCCAGTGCGGCACCGTGTCCCGATGCCGAGGTGATATTCGCCCGCGGCACCATGGAAGCGCCCGGATTGGGCGATACCGGCGAGGCGTTCGTCAACGCGTTGCGCGCCAACGTGGGCACCAGATCGGTGGAGGTCTATCCCGTCGATTACCCGGCCACCACTGACTTCCCCACTGCTGTCCAGGGCATCGCCGACGCGCGGACGCGCATCATGACCACCGTTGCCAATTGCCCGGACACCAGGATGGTGCTCGGCGGGTTTTCCCAGGGTGCGGCGGTCGTCGGCTTCGTCACGGCGAGCGTTGTGCCCGAAGGGGTTTCACCGGCAGACGTGCCTGCACCGATGCCGCCGGATGTTGCTGACCACGTGGCGGCCGTTGCGTTGTTCGGGAAACCGTCGCCGCGATTCATGAGGGTGCTCAACGATCCCTCGGTGATTGTCGGGCCGAACTACACCGCCAAGACCATCGACCTGTGCGTCGACAACGACCTGGTGTGCGACCCGAAGGGCCGAAGCTTCGGCATCCACACCCAGTACGCGGAAGCCGGTCTGGTGAGCCAGGGCGCGGCCTTCGCGGCGAGCAGGCTTCTGGACGACTGGGCGCAGCAGGCGATCGAGGCGGCTCCGCCGGCCACGTTGGTCGGTACCGGCCCGTCGCAGCCGTCGCGAGTCCCGCCCGCTCAGCCCGCGCAACACATCGGACCGGCGCCGCAGAACCTTCCCGGGCCGGCCCCGGTGCAGAGCCCCGCAGTGCCGACCCCGGCCACGCCAGCTGCACCCCAGCCGAGGGCGCCGGGCCCGGTCGTCCCGCCGATTGCGCCGGTATAGCCGGGCTCAGTGGTGCGCGTTATCGCCGAATAGGTAGACGCCGGTGTGATGGCCGATGAAGTTGTTCGCGATGAACAGCACACCGGCGGCCACGACGACCAGCACCAACGCGAACATCGCCCAGCTGAGGCCCACCAGTAGCCGGCGACGGCCGGCGGCCGCGGGGCCGTCGGCGATGTCGCTCGCGATGTGCAACCGGACGCCGATCGCGAACAGCGTGGGCACCGATGCCCCCACCACCAGGCCGAAGAGCAGGATCTTGCCGACGGCCACGAGGTTGATCCAGTTGGTCATGTGAATGCCCCGCCCGACTTGCCTTCGCCCTTGCCCGCGACCGCGGTGAGGCTGCCGTGCCAGGCATCGTTGACATTTCTGTGGTCGATCGGCGGTTTGCGTGACTTGAGCCAGATGGGCACCATCGCGGCGATCAGGGCGATGAACCCGACCAGCGGCCCGGCAAAGCCGCCGATTCCGTGCACCAGGAAGTAGGTCAGTGCACCCACCAGGCCGGCGGCGGGCAGGGTGATCAGCCAGGCAGTGGCCATCTTGCGGGCGACGCCCCAGCGCACCTCGGTGCGCCGGCCCAGTCCGCTCCCGAGGATCGACCCGGTCGCGACGTGGGTGGTGGACAGGGAGTACCCGAAGTGGCTGGAGAGCAGGATGGTTGCCGCCGACGAGACTTCGGCGGCCATGCCCTGAGGAGCTTCGGTGTCGACCAGCCCCTTGCCGAGGGTGCGGATCACGCGCCAACCACCCGACAGCGTGCCGAGGGCAATCGCGACGGCGCATGCCACGATCACCCAGAACGGCGGCATGGTCGCGGATTCGTCGACCGCGCCGTAGGAGATGAGGGCCAGGAAGATGATGCCCATCGTCTTCTGGGCGTCGTTGGTGCCGTGCGCCAGGGAGATCAGGGACGCCGAGCCGATCTGGCCGTAGCGGAACGCGGCGATCGTGCGGTCCTTGGGTAGGTCGCGGATCACCCGGTAGACAAGCCAGCTGGCGATGCAGGCCACCACGCCGGCGATCAGCGGAGAGAGCACCGCGGGTGCGATGACAGTTGAGACCACCCCGTGCCAGTTCACGCCGTGGCCGCCGACCGCGGCGATCATCGCGCCGACGATTCCGCCGATGAGTGCGTGTGACGAGCTGGACGGGATGCCGAGCAGCCAGGTGAACAGGTTCCACAGGATCGCGCCGACGAGTCCGGCGAACACCAGTTCCAGGGTGACCAGAGCGGCATCGACCAGGCCTTTGGCGATCGTGGCCGCCACGGCGGTGGACAGAAAGGCACCGACGAGGTTCAGCAGCGCTGACAGCGCCACGGCTGTCCGCGGTTTGAGTGCTCCGCTGGCGATCGACGTCGCCATCGCATTGCCGGTGTCGTGGAAGCCGTTCGTGAAGTCGAACATCAGGGCGGTGAACACCACGATGCACAGCAGGAGGAACTGCAACGACACGGTAAACAATTCTCGAACACAAACGCTATGGAGACGTAATTAACTGGCTGAGTTCTCGATCACTTTTGCAGGCCCCGGTCTCAGCGTTTCGGGATGTCGACGCCCAGCAGTTTGAGTCCCTCGTTCATTCGGAGGTGGGCCTCGTCCATGGTGGTGCCCAGCTTCGTCAGCCGGGCCGAACTGTTTGCCGGTGTCAATGCCTCGCATTGGTCGGCCATGCTGCGGAAACCGTCGAACCCGTCCCCGAGGGCGGCGTTGACCTGGACGTCGGGCCCGGGCAGGACCTTGGGCTGAACCGAGTCGACGTACTTGCGCAGGTCGGTGCATGAGTTGTGCAGTGCGCCGTAGTCGGTGACGGGAGCCGTCATCGCGTCGCCGATCGGGCCGAGTTGTGTGCCCAGTCCGGATACCGCGGCGATCACCGCCTGGCGCCATTCATCGTCCACCGGGGCCGCGGTGGGGGTGCCTGCGACGGCGCATCCGGTGAGTACCGACGTGGCGGCCACGACGGCAGCGATGTACCTCATATGCAGCGAGCTTATGGGGTGCAACCGTTCCAGCGCGGCGCGATGCAGCGCGGGGGAGTTTGCGCGTAGATCGCCGCACTCCCGTGTAAGCGGCGTCACACCGGTAACGTGGCTGACGACTGACTAGGCAGATCGGGGGATCGGGATGGATCTCGTGCTCGGCCTCGCGATGACTTCGAGAGCCGTTCGGTGGGTGCTCGTCGAAGGCACGACGGGCGAGGGGCGTCCGGTTGACCGCGGCGCGATCTCCCTCGATGACGTCGCCGATTATGACCCCGACGGCCTGCTGCGCGGACTGGTGGACGACACCGAACTCGAGGGTGGACATCGCCTGCACGCGATCGGCGTGACCTGGACGAATGATGCTGCGCCGCTGGCCGGCCGCATCATGCAGTCCCTGGACACCCGGGGCTACGGAAATGTGTTCGCGGTGTCGGAGATCGAGGCGGCGGGCATGTTGGCCAGTGGCATCGCCGAGATCACCGAGCACGACGACATTGCGGTCTGCGTCGTCGAACCCGACGCCGCGGTGGTGGCGATCGTGACGCCCGACGATGTCAGTGCCGACCGCATCGAGCGTTCTGAGACGGTCGTCGCCGACATCGCCGGGCTCCTGGCCCTCACCGGCCGGCCGATCAGTGCCCTGTTCATCCTGGGTTCCGATGCGGACGGTCCGATCGTTGCCGCCCTGGCCGAGTCCATCCCGGCCACCGTGATCACCGCCAACGAATCCGATCTGGCGTTCGCCCGGGGAGCGGGGTTGGCTGCGGCGCTCGCGGTCAATACCGCTGCCGCGCCCGCCAAAACGGTGCACTGGACCAAGGTCGGCGCGCTGTCGTCGGTGGTCGGTGGTGCGTTGGTGACGCTCGTCGTCGCGACCTCGGCGGCGATCGGTCTGCATCTGCATCCGGGAGCGGTTTCGGAGACCGCGCAGGCCGCCGGCATCCACGAGTCGGCCCCCGCGGCCGGGCCGGCACCCAAACCGGTGCAGAAGCCGGTGGACAAGGCGGCAACCAAGCCGGCACCAGCGGCCCCGCCGCTTACCCCCGCGGCGCCGCCGCCCACCCCAGCTGCCCCGCCGCCGGCGCAGGCGGTCGAGGCGGCCAACCCGCCGGCGCGCCAACCGCCCGCGCAGGTCGCGCCGCCCGCGGCTCCGGCACCTGCACCCGCGCCGGCCTATGTGCCGCCCGCGCCGGTTCCGGTGTACAGCCCTCCGCCGTATGTGCCGCCGCCGGTGACCTATCCGCAGCCGCGGCTGCGGGACCGGATCATCGAACGCATCCCGATCATCAACCGTTTCCACTGAACCTGGCGGTGAGCCCGGCCCGGGCCAGCCGGGCCTGTTCGGCCCGCACCACCTCGTCCTGATGCGGTGGGGCCTGGTCGGGATGCTGCGCCAGGCGGCGGATCGGTTCGTCGACGGTGCCCCTGGCCAGCAGTCGGTAGACGCGCACGGTGTGCAGTTCGCTGAGTCGCTGGGTGCGTCCGATCACCTGCCGTTCGGCGCGCGGCTGCCACTGAGGTTCGGCGATGATGAACACCGCCGGGGCGTTCAGCCGACGCAGGTCCAGCTTGCCGGCACCGATGTGGGCCAGCAGGGTGGCCGGACCGCGGTCGGTGGCGAAGGCGTCGACGACGGCCTGCTGATCGGGTACTGACGCGTCGATGGTTCCGAAGACATTGCCCGGCAAGGCTTTCCGAATCACCTCAAGCACGGCGGGAAAGTGGGAGAACACCACCACCCTGGCCCCGTTGATGTGGGCCTCGTTGGCGAGCTCGACGAGTCGGTCCAGTTTGGCCCCCGGCGCCGGCGAACCGGACGGCCAGGCACCCTGCCGGATCGCGTTGAAGTTGCCGCTGGTGACGGCCTGGCGGTAGCGCTCGCGGTCCGCCCGGGTGGGCCGTACCCATTCCTCGGTGGAAATCCGCGCCGGGAGTTCGTCGACCACGTCGCGGTAGTCGCGTCGCAGGTACACCCGGTCCACGGCGCGGCGGAATGCGATCGATCCGCGGTCGCCCGCGTTGGGCGCCACCTTGCCCGCGACGTCGGGTTGCAGGAAATCGGCGAGGTGGCGGAAACCGCCGATCCGTTGGTGCATCGGCACACCGGACAGGAACAGCACGCGGTTGTCGGAGGTCAACACGTTGCGGACGGCGCGGGCCCGGTCCGATTTCGGGTCGCGCAGCAGGTGTGCCTCGTCCACGATGACCAGGCCGGGCCGTTCGGGCAGTTTGATGCGCGCCACGGTGTCGTAGGAGACGATGGCCACGCCGCCGGAGGTCTTCCAATTCTCAAGGCGGGCATCGCGTTCACTGCCGCGGATCTCGACCGCCCGCAACGCGGTGTGCTTGGCTGTTTCTGCGGCCCAATGGATTCCGGTGTTGGGCTGGCAGATCACCAGGGTGTGGCGCAGTTGTTGCGTGGCGGCCAGGTGGGCGACGACCGCCAATGCCTGCAGGGTTTTGCCGAGCCCCAGGTCGTCGCACAGCAGGACCCGTTCGCGTGCTACCGCATAGCGGGCGCCGAACTCCTGGTAGCCGCGCAACTCGGTCTGCAGTAGGGAACGGTTCAGCACGGTCTGCTCGACCTGCGCGGCCACCTCCGCTCCGACAAACCCCTGGGCGGCATCCACATCGGTTGTGCCGGAAGAGAATTCACTCAGCAACTGGTCGATCGGGCGCGGGTCGGCGCGGTATGAACTCCACGGGTCGCCCTGGGACTGGTGGGCCTCCTCGATCCGGTCGAGCAGCTCGCCGACCGTTTCCCGCAACTGATCGGAGGCGCTGTGGCTGCGCAGTCGCGGCATCAGCCGGCGCAACTGCTTGACCGGTGCATCGGCGTGAACCAACGTCAGCAGCGAGGTGAGTAGCTCGGTGTCTTCATTGCGTAGCTGGGGGCGCGTGCTGGTGCGGATGTGCTCGGCCATCGCCTGTGCCGCGGCCTGGACGGATTGCGCAGCCTCGATGTCGACGCCGGGGACCTGGGTCAACAGCCGGGCCGGCACGGTGTGGATGTCGGCGACCGTGCCGTACTCGGAGTTGGCCAGCCCGCCGAGACGGGCGCCGCGTGCCAGGTAGGGGCGCAGGTGCTCCAGCGGTGCGGCCTGAAGTGCCCGGGTGACTACCTCGTCGGTGCCGGCGTGGATACGGTCGGCGATCTCGGCCCGAAGTTTGCCGATTCCGGCGAGCGCCGCATCGGCACGGCGGATCAGCTCGGTGGGGTCGGCGCTGTCCATAGCAAATCATCATTGCACCTCACCGGGGTGGCTGGCAGCGCCGGTTTTGTTCGCTCGGCAGGACTTCGGTGCCTTGCTCTTCGCAAAGTTCTCGCCTGCGCTCACATTCGCCTCAGGGAATCCCCAGCTGGCGGGGCTAGCTTGAAGGTGGACCATACAAAAACATATGGAAGGTGGCGGATCATGCGAATAGTTCCTGCCGCCGCGCTGGCCACGGCCGGTGTCGCGGTGTCGCTCATCTTGGCGCCCCTCGCGGGAGCCGTACCGGTACCGACCGGCAGTCAGCACATCGAGCCGGCTCCGCAGTCGTGTACCACCACCAACGTCGGTAGTGAGTGCATCTCACCCGGCAACGCGCAGATCAACGATGCTCCGCCGTTCGTCAACAATTTCCCGATGTACGGGAACTTCCCGTGGATCCTGTGATGCGCGCGGTGATGAGGAGGTCGGGGCATGGCCGTCGACAACCAGTTGGGGGCGTTGCTGGACAGTGATCGACCGGCTGGGGCGCTGCGCGAACGTGTCGATGAACGGCGGTTCGCCGGCGGCATCCCCCAGGCACCTGCCCGGTTCCCGTCGGTGCGGTTCGGCCGGCACTGGGTCAACGGATTGTGGCTGGTGCTTCTCGGTGCTGTCGCATTGGTCGTCGTGATCGCGGTGGCTCAGCGACTCCGGCAGTACGGCTGGATGCAGGACTTCCTGACCCGCTATCCGGGCACGTCGACCAGCTATGCGCCCGCGGTCACCGCTGGTTTTCCGGCGTGGCTGCGCTGGCAGCATTTCTTCAACATCGTCTTCATGATGTTCATCCTGCGCTCCGGGTTGCAGATCCTGGCCGACCATCCGCGGCTGTATATGAACTCGGGCTGCCGGCCGGGCACGGAGTGGCTCCGGTTGCGCGGCGAGGTGCCCGGCGATCGGCTGGACAAGGACGACGCGCCACGGTTGTGGACGTCCAAGGACGACGCGGTGGGCCTGCCGAAGTGGTTGGGAATTCCGGGTATTCGTCACTCGATCGGGCTGGCCCGGTGGTGGCACTTCGGCTTCGACCTGTTGTGGTTGGTGAACGGAGCGGTGTTCTACGTGCTGCTGTTCAGCACCGGGCAGTGGCAGCGGATCGTGCCGCAATCGTGGGATGTCTTTCCCAACGCACTCTCGGCCGCGGTGCAGTACGCATCGCTGAATTTCCCTCTGAACCAGGGCTTCACCGTCTACAACGGCCTGCAGGTGCTGGCGTACTTCATCACGGTCTTCGTTGCGGCGCCGCTCGCGTTCCTCACCGGCCTGCTGCAGGCGCCGGCCGTGGCCGCGAGGTTCGGCACGGGCCGTGGACCGCTCAATCGCCAGGTCGCCCGCACCGTGCATTTCGTGGTGTGGCTGTGGATGGTCGGCTTCATCGTCGTCCACGTCACCATGGTGCTCAGCACCGGCGCGTTGACCAATCTCAACCACATCACCCTCGGCAGTGACACCCGGTCTCTCTGGGCGCTGGTCGTTTTCGGCGTGGCTGGGTTGATTGTGATCGGGTTGTGGCTGGTCGCAACACCTTTGACGCTGCGCTATCCGCGGCTGGTGCATAACGTGGGGCGGGTCACTGTCGGCTGGGCCAAGGCCTGGATGGAACGGACCCATCCGCGGGCGACGTACCGGGACAAGGACATCACCCCGTACTTCTGGGCCAACGGCCGACTGCCCGACAGCGACCAGTACCGCCGGCTGCAGGACGGCGGCTGGTCGCAGTACACGCTGCGGGTGGCGGGGCTGGTGGCCAACCCGGTCGAGTTTTCCTACGCAGAGTTGTTGGCACTGCCCAAACATGAGCAGATCACCCAGCACTACTGCATCCAGGGCTGGTCGGGGGTGGCCAAGTGGGGCGGTGTCCGGATGACCGACATCCTGGCGTTGGTGCAGCCGCTACCGGAGGCGAAGTGGGTGGTGTTCTACTCGCTTGCCGACGGGGCCGAACCCGGTCATGGGCGTTACTACGACTGCCACCGGATCGAGCACATGCGTGAACCGATGGCACTGCTGGCCTACGAGATGAACGGAGAACCGCTCAGCGAGGCTCACGGCGCGCCGCTGCGACTACGCAACGAGTTGGAGCTCGGCTTTAAGCAGGTCAAGTGGATCGAGGCCGTCGAATTCGTGGCCGATTTCCGCGAGGTCGGTTGGGGCCGTGGCGGATACAACGAGGACCACGAGTACTTCGGGTATCGCATGCCGATTTAGCCGGTTCGGACCGATGGCCGATGTGCCCGCCTGTTAGCGACTTTTCAGCGACAATCGCAACACCAGTAGCTCTTGTCTCGTCAAACCCATTGTCGCTGAGCGTTTTCGCCAATCCAGTGCCATGGGCCTCATCAGTCCCACCCGTCCAGTGCCCAGCTGTCAGCGACACTGTCGCTGACAGCTGGGCAACCCGAATTCCGTTGCTTACGAGGCCAATGCGCATTTGAGTGACGCAAGTTCACATCGCACACGTGACCAACGGTGCTCACGGTATGCATGTGGCGATTGTCGCTGAGTTGTCGCTCACAGGCGGGCAGGTCGGTATGTGCTCGCCGGCCGCGACACGCCGACGCCACGCCGGCACCCGGCTCAGATCATGTCGTTCTTCGTCAGCCAACGCATCACCGGCCAGCCGATGAACACCGGCAGCCAGCAGGTCAGCACCCGGTAGAGCAGGACCGCGGGCACCGCGATCGCGGCGGGGACACCGAATGCCGCCAGACCACCGATCAGGGCCGCCTCGACGGCGCCGACACCGCCGGGGGTGGGGGCTGCCGAGGCCAGGGTGCCGCCGACCATCGTCACGACCGTGACGGTGACGAATGAGGTGGTGCCGCCGAACGCCTCGACACTGGCCCACAGTGCCAGGGCCGCACCGAGAGTGGTGCCCGCCGCGCCCAGCACGATCAAGGCGAGCCGTTGGGGTTCGCGGGCCAGTTTGACCAGGTCGGCGGTGACCTCTTCGAGTTTGGGCCGCACCGAGGATGCGAGCCAGCGTCGCAGCTTCGGCACGGCCAGGAACGCGCCGATGAGTCCGAGCGCGAGCCCGGCGATGAGATACAGGATCGTGGAACTCGGCACGAAGTGCGACAGGTCGGCCGACGCGCCGGCCGCGGTACTGAACAGGATCAGCAGGAACACGTGCACGATCACCTGCACCGACTGTTGCAGGGCCACCGCGGCGGTGGCGCGTGTCGTGCTCAGCCCGCCCTTCTGCAGGAACCGGGTGCTCAATGCCAGCCCGCCGACGCCTGCGGGCGTGGTGGTGGCGGCAAAGGTATTGGCCACCTGCATGATCGAGAGGTTGCGGAAACTCACCAGCCCGTCGGCGCAGGCCCACAGTGCGGCGGCCGCGCCGACATAGGTCAGCGCCGAGACGGTCAGCCCGAGTGCGGCCCATGACCAGTTCACGGTGCGCAGTTCGGAGAAGAACGTCGGCACGGTGCTGATGAACGGGTAGGCCACATAGACCAGGGCGCCCAACAACACCAGCTGGATCACCTGGTTTCGGGTGAACCGCGTGATGGTCTCGGTCTGGATCTGGTCGGCACCCGTCTGGCGTTTCACCTCGTCGCGGGCTGCGGCCATCACGGCCTTGGCGTCGGGAACAGCGTCACGGACCCGGGACGGCACCGCGGCCTTGGTCAGGCGGCGTGACGCGGTCAGCACGGTGTCGCGGCCGAACGCCTCGATCGCCGCGGTCACCGCAGATTCCGGGGTGTACAGCGCCGTCGTGGTGACGAGCAGTTGGGCGATGTCGGACTGCAACTGGGCGTCGGTGGCGCCGTATTCGGCGCTGCCGAACCCGCCGAACAGCACGGCGCCCTCGTCGACGGTGATCTCCTTGCTGTGGAGATCGCCGTGGGAGATCTGGTGGTCGTGCAGGGTGCGCAGCGCGTTCCACACTCGCCCGACGGTGATCTCGTCGGTGCACTGGTCCAGCGGGATGCCGCGTTTGCGGTTGTGCGCGTAGAGCGTCCAGCCGCGGTCGAGCGCGGCCATCGACATGGTCGAGGTGCTGGCCAGGCCCAGGTCGCCGATGGCTATCGCCATCAAGGCCCGGTGCTCGACGGCGCGGCGCATCGAGGTCTGCAGGGGCGCGGTCTCGTTGGAGCGCAGGCGCAGCTTTCGCCACACCTGACGGACGGCGCCGCCGCTCTGTTGGTTGGGGCCGTAGAGCTCGACGACGGCGCTGGAGTCCGGATCCAGCGACGCCGCGTCGAGCGTCAGCGGGCCGGTACCGGCCGGGCGCACCACGGTGAACGCCGAGACGACGAAGCCCCGCCGGGCCAGTGCGCGCACCGCGCCGTCGAGCGGGACTTCCAGCGCGGGGGTACCGACGATCCACACCACCAGGGCGCCGACGAACCAGCCCGCGGACAACCCCAGCAGTGAGCGGGCCGGCACCACGGCACTGACCACGAGGTGGATGGGGACGAACGCCAGCAGCAGCGTCCACCACCAGCGGCGTAGCCGACGGGACAGCCACGGCCCGGAGACCGTGAGCACCGCGGCGAGCATGCCGATCCAGCGGGGGTCGTCGAGGAACTGCGACAGCTGCGAGTCGAGCCGGTCGGACAGGTCGAAATGCCACTTGGGGGCGGCGATGCCGTTGGCGGTGATCGACAGCGAAACGATGGTGATCAGGGCCGCGGTCGCATAGGCGCCCAGCAGTTTCCATTGCCGCCCGAGTACCAGGCTGACCAGGATCACGAACGGCAGGGCCAGGATCGCGATGCCGTACGCGAGGTACACCAGATTGGACTGGGTGGGGGTCAGCACGCCGACGATCTCGGAGATCGACTTCTCCAACGCCACCCACTCGTAGCGGGTGATCAGCGAGCTGGTGATGACGGTGGCCAGGAAGATCGCGGCCAGCGCCAGACGCAGGATGTCGTTGGTACGACGGGTCAGGGGTTGCAGCAGGCTGCCGGTGACGGCGATATCCCGTCCGTCGACGCGCATGTTCCCCCTTTCCGGCCGTTATCGAGACGCACTATCAAAGCCCGCGACCAAGGTAGCGGGATCGCGTGCCGATATCGGCATTTGGTGGTGATCTTGACCGTTACGAGTTCACATCGGTCTCACCCGTCACCGCGGGCGACAATTTTTGCTCGCCGGATGTGATCTACGCCGACAGAGGCACACAACGTGATGTAGCTTCGATCGACATGCCGACGCCGAATTGGCCGGTCCGGAGGAGTTGAACGGGTGGATTCGACCCCATTCGGGCACTATCAGCTGAAGAAGCTGATCGGTCGGGGCGGAATGGGTGAGGTTTACCAGGCCTACGATTCCGACACCGACCGCATTGTCGCGCTCAAGGTTCTACCGCCGCACCTGGCGCAGGATTCGACGTTTCAGGAACGGTTCCGTCGCGAGTCGCACGCCGCGGCGGGGGTGAGCAATCCGCATGTGGTGCCGATCCACGGTTTCGGCGAGATCGACGGCCGGCTCTATCTGGACATGCGGTTGATCGAGGGCCGCAACCTCGGCGTCATGCTCACCAAGACCGGCAAGCCGCTGGACCCGGCCTTCGTGGTCGGGATGGTCGAGCAGGTGGCCGAGGCGCTGGACGGGGCGCATGCCGCCGGACTGATCCATCGGGACGTCAAGCCGTCGAACATCCTGATCGCCGACAACGACTTCGTGTACCTGATCGATTTCGGGTTGGCCCGTACCGCGGGCGACTCGGGCATGACGACCGCGGGCAGCACCCTGGGCACGCTGGCCTACATGGCGCCGGAGCGGTTCGACGGCGGCAAGGTCGATCCGCGTTCGGACATCTACGCATTGGCGTGCGTGCTCTACGAATGCCTCACCGGGGAACGGCCCTACCCGTCCGACAGCCTCGAACAGCAGATCGCCGGGCACATGGTCTCCCCGTCACCGCGAGCCTCCGACAAGGACCCACGCCTGGCGGCCTTCGACGAGGTGATCGCCAAGGGTATGGCGAAGAAACCGTCCAAGCGCTATCAGAGTGCCGGGGCGCTGGCGGCGGCGGCAAGGGCCGCGCTGCAGGTCCCGGTGCGTACCACCGGACGGTCGGGGCGCCATTCGGCACAACGGGTTCCGACCCGGGCGCGAGTGTCGAAGAAGATGGCTGCGATCGCCGGCGCGACGGTCCTGGTGGCCGGCCTGTGCGCGGTGGGGGTGTGGCAGCTGCGCGGGAGCGGTCCGGACCGGGTGGCCAATGCAGCCGGTTCGGCGGGGTCCGGTCCGGTGCAGGCGCCGACGGGTGCGGTGGACGAGATCGCGAGAACGGTGCCGTCCGACATCCGTGACTCCGGCCGGTTGGTCATCGGGGTGAACGTGCCGTATGCGCCCAATGAGTTCAAGAATTCCAGCGGCGAGATCGTCGGTTTCGACATCGACCTGATGAAGGCGGTGGCTCGCACGATGGGGCTGGTGCCCGACTTCCGTGAGACAGGGTTCGAGGGGATCCTGCCGTCGGTGCACGACGGCAACTTCAACGTCGGCATGTCCTCGATCACCGACACGACCGAGCGCGAGCAGCAGGCCGACTTCGTCACCTACTTCCAGGCGGGCACGTTGTGGGCGCGGCGGCCCGGCTCGTCGGCGGACCCGGGTTCGCCGTGCGGGCTGCGAGTTGGCGTGGCGTACAGCACGATTCAGGACACTGCGGAGATCCCGGCCAAATCGGATGCCTGCGTGGCGGCGGGGCTTCCTCCCGTCGAGAAGGTGGTGCGCACCCATCAGGATGAGGTGACGGCCGCGCTGATCGCCGGCGAGGTCGACGCCATGACTGCCGATTCACCCGTCACGGGGTTCGCGATCAAGCTCAGCGGCAGTGCGTTGGAGCCCGCCGGCGACGTGTTCGACTCGGCGCCCTACGGGTGGCCGGTGGCCAAGGGGTCGGGTCTGGCCGAGTCGTTGCGGTTGGCGCTGGAACACGTGATGGACACCGGCGAGTACCGCACCATCGCGACGATGTGGGGTGTCGAAAAAGGCATGATCACCCAACCGGTGATCAACGGGGCCTTCCAGTAACTGCGCTCGGGTAGTCAGACCGCGTTGCGCCCCGCGATGGCCTTGGCGAGTTGTACCACCTGGTTATCGGTGAGGTCGGTTCCGGTGATCCGCACGTCGACCACCAGGTTGCCCACGGACAGGATCGCGCGGCGGCTGCCCTGCTGCGGGCTGGACGGCGTCTGCTCGTTGGTGACGTCGACATCGTCGACGACGCTCGGGTTGCCGAGCATGAACGAGCTGGGCTGACGGTCGCCGGTGTAGGTGAGCTTGAGCGTGTCACCGGCGCATTGCCGCCAGGAGTCCACCGTGCGGTTGACGAGAGACTTTGCCGCGGCGGGTGTATCGAAGGCGGTGACGGCCTGATCGACTTCGAGGTCATCGCCCTCGTCGGCGAACAGTGATTCGCGGAACTGCCGGAATCCGCTGTCGCGGTACAGCTCGTCCATGGCGTTGCCGATGACGGCCAGGCACACCGGGCGTGAGGCGCGCTCGTCGGCGTCGAGCCTGGCGGGCTGACGCAGCGCGGTCTTGGGGCGCAGGCCTGAAGTGCCCAGGATCGTATTGAGTTCTGATTCGCTGGCCAACATGCTGCCGAGGACGTCGACCTGTGAGCCGGTGTCGTCTTCGGTTTGCTTGGTGCCGCAGCCGCTGAGGACAGAACCTGCCAGTGCAATGGCCGCGATGGCCGCTATCTCCGCCCGCTTCACGTCCATCTCCCCCCTTGATCGTGTTTGCTGATCGTATAGGGTCGGCGGGGTCAAGCGTAGCGCTCGCTGTTGCTCGGGGTCCGGTGATCACACCGGCCACAGCAGTACCTCGAGAGTCGGGGACGTACCACCGGTTGGGCGGTGCCGACGGGGGTCTGCGCAGTTGACAATACCTGCGGTGCGGCGTTGACTGGTGGTCTGGCCCGGATCCCGCCACTAGGCACAATCGATCCAATCGCTAGCGGAAAGCAATCAGTTTTCTTGCGGTATCGCGAAATTCGGTTCAGTTCATTCACGTCGGTCTTGATGTGCTCGGAGTGGCCCGAGATGTCGGCCGCGAGCCGAAGCGAGGGCAGTCATTACGCACATCACCGAGCCGAGGGTAATCGGCAACCACGCAGACATGGGGCCGTCGAGGCCGAAAGACACTGACGAGTCGGAAGTCTCGGCCGCCGCGGAAGTGCTTCTAGCTCAGATCATGTCGGTTTCATCTTGAGTGCACCGTCGGTTCTGCATTTGCCCGACCCTCCACTGGTGAGCGCGTATCCCGACCCTCTCAGGGTTGGAATCCTCAGCACATATCCGCCGACTCCCTGCGGTCTGGCGACATTCAGCGCAGCGCTCACGGTCGGGTTGTCCGCGACCGGCGCGGAAGTGAGTGTCGTCAGGGTCTCCGATGGTTCGCCGTCTGGCGACGGTCGGGTGGTCGGAGAGCTGGTCAACGGATCCGCGGGGTCGGTCGCGGCCAGTTCGGATCTGCTCAATCAGAACGACATTGCCGTCATCCAGCACGAGTACGGCATCTACGGGGGATCGGACGGTGACGAGGTTGTCGACATCCTCGGTGACCTCGATATCCCGTCGATCGTCGTCGTGCACACCGTTCTCAAAGATCCGACGCCCCACCAGCGTTCACTGCTTGAAGTAGTGGCGGCGCTGGCGGACCGGGTCGTCGTCATGTCTGAGTCGGCCCACCAACGGTTGTGTCGCGGCTTCCACGTTGACCGGCACAAGGTCACCACGATCCCGCACGGAGCGATGGTCCCGGCACCCGCGCAGACCAAGCGCAGCGGCAGGCCCACCCTCTTGACCTGGGGGTTGCTCGGACCGGGAAAGGGTATCGAGCGAGTCATCGACTCAATGGGCGACCTGCATCGGCTCAACGGCCGACCACGGTATCTGGTGGCCGGTCGGACGCACCCAAAGGTGCTCGCCGCCGATGGCGAGGAATACCGCGACTTCTGTGTCGAGAAGGCGCGGTCGAGCGGCCTGGCCGACTCGGTGCACTTCGAATCCGGCTACCTCGGCGCGTCGTCGCTGAGTGCACAGCTCCGGGCCGCGGCCGTGGTGGTGCTGCCCTACGACTCGACCGAGCAGGTCACCTCCGGGGTGTTGGTCGACGCGGTTGCCCATGGGCGGCCCGTTGTCGCTACCGCCTTTCCGCATGCCGTCGAGCTGCTTGGGAGTGGGGCAGGCATCGTGGTCGAGCACGGGAATCCGGAGGCGCTCACCTCCGCTCTGCGCAGCGTGCTCACCCAACCACGCCTCGCCGGCGCAATGGCCGCCGAGGCTCGTCGGTTGGCGCCCACGATGTCGTGGTCCGTCGTCGCCAATGCGTACCAGTCGACGGCACGGCAGATCCTGGCCGATCGATCGAAACGCCGGTGACCGAACTGCCGATTCCCCGGTTCGACCACCTGCTGCGGATGACGGACGGCAGCGGAACCTTCGAACATGCCTTACTGGCTGAACCGAGAGTCGAAAATGGTTACTGCACAGACGATATGGCGCGCGTACTGGTTGTCGCCACACGTGCGCCCGGTCCTGACCGGGACCTGAACCGACTCGCGGGGGTGGCGATGCGCTTCCTCAACGAGGCGCAGACCCTCACCGGCGCTTGCCACAACCGGATGGACAGTACCGGCGCGTGGGTCGACGAACCGGCGTTGGAGGACTGTTGGGGGCGCTGCCTGTGGGGCTTGGGAACCGCCGCTGCGCACAGTGATGTCGGCATGGTCCGCCAGATGGCTGTCGGTCAATTCACGCGCGCCGCGCAGCAGAGGTCGATATGGCCACGGGCGATGGCCTTCGCCGTACTGGGAGCGGCTGAGCTGCTCTCCGCCCACCCCGGGCACAGCGCCGCCCTCTCACTCATCACCGACTACGTAGTCGGTATCCCTGCCCCCACCGGAAACCCGGACTGGCCCTGGCCCGAACCGAGACTCACCTACGCCAATGCGGTTCTCGCCGAGGCCATGATTGCCGCGGGCGTCGCGATCGACGACTCGGCGCTCTACAACCGGGGTCTGGACCTGCTGGCATGGTTGGTCGAGCGCGAGACGGCCGACGATCACCTGTCGGTCACGCCCGCCGCTGGCTGGGGCATCGACGACCCTCGGCCGGGATTCGACCAGCAACCGATCGAGGTGGCCGCACTGGCAGACGCATGTGCCCGGGCCGCTGCTGTCGATCCGAGCGCCATCTGGCCAGAAACCGTGCGGGCCGCTGCCGCCTGGTTTCAGGGTGTCAACGATATCGGCGAGCTGATGTGGGATCCCGAGACCGGTGCCGGATTCGACGGGTTGCACGCCGACGGGGTGAACCGCAACCAGGGTGCCGAGTCGACTCTGGCAGCGCTCTCGACTTTTCTGCAGGCGCAACGCTTCTCTCACACCACCCCATGACGTCGATCCGGCCGGTGGCACTCACGCGCAGTCCGCAGTGGTTGAGAGCTGATCATTCGCGGGTGATCACACAGCTGTTCGTTCCGGGCCAAGAGGGTTTCGAACATCAGGAATCCCGGGCGGGCAAGGTTCTCACGCGGATCCTGGAGCTGGATGATGCCCAGACGCTGGCGGTGCTGGACGATGTCCTTCTCAGCTACGGTGACCGCCACCGCGGACTCACCGATACGTTTCGGCGTCACGCCGCCGAAGTGGCCGACCGGCTGGCTTCCGGTTCGAGGCTGTCCGATCCTCGAATGTTGTTGCTCGGCGCGGTGTTCACCAACGAATGCGCGATCGAGGGTGCTGCACTGTGCAACCCCAGCATCGTCGTGCATCCGGATCAATCCGGAATCGCCACGGGCAGTGTCAGATTCGTCATGAGCGTGCGAGGGATCGGGGAGGGGCACCGGTCTTCGATCGGTTTCCGGACCGGCACCGTCGATGATGCCGGCCGCGTCGTGGTCGACGACCCGGTACCGTTCGCCTCCGTCGGTCCGAAGGTGCCGACGCTCCTCGATGCGGATGTGTTCCGCAGCGAGCTGGCCTGGCTGCACGGCGGCGGCGAGGCGTCCGACTACGTGCTCGATGCGCTCGGTGATCAGTTCACCCGTGCCGACTTGGATGAGCGACTCGAGCAGTTGCAGCGGCATCGCAGCACCCGACCGCATGCGGCGGCGACGATCGAGTTGATCCGAGCGATCGCGGATCGCGCGTACGGGGTCGAGTTCTCCGGCGATACCGCACTGTCCGAACGTGTGCTGTGGCCCGCTACCGGCGCCGAGGCCGCCGGGATGGAAGACGCGCGCTTCGTACGTTTCGTCGACGACGGCGGCGCGGTTACGTTCTACGCGACCTACACGGCGTACAGCGGTTCGCAGATCAGCCAACAGCTTCTTGCGACCACTGATTTCCGGTCGTTCACCTCGGTGCCGATGGTCGGGCAGGCCGCAGCGAACAAAGGACTTGCCCTGTTTCCGCGCCGGATCCGCGGACGATTCGCGGCCATGTCGAGATCCGATCGGGAATCGAACACCATCGCCTATTCGGACCACCCGGCGGTGTGGACGAGCTCCATGCCGTGCCAGCAGCCGAGGCAGCCCTGGGAAGCGCTCCAGTTGGGGAACTGCGGTTCACCCATCGAGACCGAGGATGGTTGGCTGGTGCTCACTCACGGCGTCGGACCGATGCGCATCTACCGGATCGGGGCCATCCTGCTCGACCTGGACGATCCGACCCGGATTCTCGGTCGTCTCACCGAACCGCTGCTGAGTGCGGCGGACGATGAAGTCGACGGCTATGTCCCCAATGTCGTGTACTCCTGTGGCGCGCTCGTGCACGCCGACACCTTGGTGTTGCCCTTCGGGGTCGGTGATGCCGCAATCCGCATTGCCACCGTGTCTTTGCCCGAACTGCTGGGAGCATTGCGTGCGTAGTGCAGCATGGGTACCGGTCAGGGTGCTCGACCTGTTGTGGTGGCAGGGATCCGTATCACCACCTAGGCTGAAAGCACTTACACCCAGGTGGCCCGGACACTGCCGCCCTACACAGACGGACCGGGGATTCTGACAGTCAGAGACATTGTGGTGTTCGCGAAGCTGAGTGCAGCGGATATCGATACGATCGGCGCCGAGTTCGACACCATCCGTGGTGACATCGAAAAGTCTCTCGGCGCGAGGGACGCCGCGTACATTCGGCGCACCATCGTGTTCCAACGGACGCTCGACGTGGCGGCACGGTTGCTGATCGCGGGCACTCGATCAAAGGTCGGCCTGCTGGCGGGGACGGCCGCGTTGGCCTACTCGAAATCCGTGGAAAACATGGAGATCGGCCATAACGTCGGCCACGGCCAGTGGGACTGGATGAACGATCCCGAGATCCACTCCGCCACCTGGGAGTGGGACATGGCGGGTCCGTCGGCGCAGTGGCGCTACTCGCACAATTACCACCATCACATGTTCAGCAACGTGCTGGGCGTGGATGATGACCTCGGCTTCGGCGTCCTGCGGATGAGCCGGGACCAGCAATGGGAACCTCAGCACCTGGTACAACCGCTGCGAAATGTGCTGTTGGCTGTGGTCTTCGAGTGGGGCATCGCGTTACACGACTTCTACTCCGCTCGAGATCGGGCGGACACCGAAGACGGAAAGAACGCGGCGCGGCAGCTGTTGCGGGCCAAGATAGGCCGCCAACTCGCCAAAGACTACGTTGTCCTGCCGGCGCTGAGCCTGCGCCGCTGGAAGCGGACCCTGGTCGCGAACCTGACCGCCAATGTGCTGCGCAACGTGTGGGCGTATCTGGTGATCTTCTGCGGTCATTTCCCTGACGGCGCCGCGAGGTTCGGCCCGGAAGTGCTGCACGAGGAGAGCCGCGGCGAGTGGTATCTGCGGCAGATGTTCGGGGCGGCGAACTTCAAAGCCGGTCCGGTACTGGCATTTTCCAGCGGAAACCTGTGCTATCAGATCGAGCACCATCTGTTCCCGGACCTGCCGAGTAATCGCATGCCCGAGATCAGCCTGCGGGTGCGCGGCGTGTGTGAGAAGTACGGCCTGCCCTACGCCAGTGGGTCGCTCACCGGCCAGTACCTGCAGACGCTGCGGACGATCTTCACACTCGCGCTACCTAATGGGGGGTGGCGATCACTGTTCGGAGCGGCGCCACCCACCTGACCGGGATCCCGAAAAGGAACGTCACTTCTGCAGTCCCTGTGCCGTTGGTGGTCGAACAGGGAGAAGCTGTCGATCAGCGGGCGGCGCGCCCTCTACCCCCAGTACACGCCGTTATCGGGGCTGTGTCAACGTGGCCGGGATCAAAGTTGTAATCCATTGTGGTGCAGTGTATTCAGGTCAGGTCGGTGCCTACTTGCGGTGAGGTGGCGACGCCGCAGGCCGCGGCGAACTGCACCGGGGTGAGACCGTCGGCGGAGTTCATATCGCAGTTGCCGAAGGGCGGCGCCCCCTGAGGTAGTCCGAAACCGAACCCGCTGCCGTCGGTGTATTGGTGGGCGACCTTGCCGGGATAGTCGGGGTTGCTGCCGTACGCGGCGACGATGAGCCGGATGCCGCTGGGCTTGGTGCGCCACATGTTGTTCAGATCACCGACGTTGCCGTAGCCGATGATGCGGGCGCGGTCGCCGGCGTAATCGGCCAGATTCCGGTACAGCAGGTTGATCCAATCCGAGCCGTCGCCGCGCGGGTTACCGCCCTGCTCGACGTCGAGCATCAGCGCGATACGCGGGTGCAGACCGCCGTTGGCGTCGATCATCGCGCGCACCGTGGTGGCGTTGGCCGGCCAGTTGGGCCGGCAGTAGGTGTACACGATGCCGAACACCAGCCGTCCGGAATCCAGGGCGCGGCACATCCAGGCGTAATTGGCCGCGAAATTGTGGTCTCGGTACGTGCCGTCGCTGACCCGGATCGAGAGCACCTGGTACGGGTAACTGTCGTCGACCGGGCGTTGCCACTCGGAGACGTCGGCGAACAGGGTGTCTTTGATGACGGCGGCGGTGTCCACCACCCGTGGGGCTCGGCCGGTCTTGCGCCGTTTTCCCCTCGGGACCCTTTGATTCACAGCACCACTCGCCATGGTCGTACTCCTATGACCAGCGTAGGCCGTTCGTTTGCGTTGTGGGCGGCCGGTAATCGCCGGTCCAGTTCCTCTGCCGCCGATTTCTACCTCACGGTCGCTCGTCTTCGCGGTCAACGACCCGGGGGTGGAAACCGGCGCAGCCAGAAGCGGCGCCCGCCGGTGCGTCTGTTGGTTCCCCCGATTGGGGGACATGGGATTCGTCCGGTCGATGGGCCGGTCGGTCGATACAGCCGCGGGTCGGAACGGCGCATTCTTATTTCAACGCCGGAACCCACCGGATGACAGACCAAAAGCTTTATCCGACAAAGGAGTCGACATGAGCACCCTCACCCGCCGCATCGCCGCAGGCGTCACCCTGGCCGCCGCACCCGCGTTGATCGCCCTGGGTGCCGCCACCGCTCACGCCGATTCCGCCAACCTGAACGCCGGGCCGTCGGTCAGCTCGCATCAGGCCTTTCCCCATCAGCACAACATGCCCCAGCCCGGCTCGGCGACCCATCACCACCACCAGCGCAACCACGCCAAGTAGGACTTGGGGAGGCAAGGCCCGGACGCTACCCGGCGTCCGGGCCTTCGGCTTGCCGTCACCGGCTCGTATGGTGGGGCTATGGGTGGTACCGCGTCACTGCCGCCGGGGCCGCCGCTGCCCCGGGCGATACAGGCCGGATTGATGCTCCGTTACTGGCCGCGGTTCGTATCGGCCTGCCGGCGACGCTACGGCGACGTATTCACGCTGCGAATCGCCGCGATGGGCACGATGGTGTACCTGGCGGATCCGGCCGACATCAAGGTGGTCTTCGCCGGAGATCCGACAATCTTTCATGCCGGAGAGGCGAATTCGGTACTCAGTACGCTGCTCGGCGACAGTTCGGTGCTGGTGATCGACGAGGACGAACACCGCGAACGCCGCAGGCAGATGCTGCCGCCGTTTCACCGCGACGCCGTGGCCCGCCAGACCGAGATCATGGCCCAGATCGCCGCGGAAAACGTCGCGAGCTGGCCGGTGGGCACGCCTTTCGCGGCGGCGCCGAAGATGGCCGAGATCACCCTCGAGGTGATCCTGCGAACCGTCATCGGGGCGTCGGATCCGGCCCGGCTGGCCGCGTTGCGGGAGGTCATGCCCCGGGTGCTCAGTGTCGGCCCGTGGGAGACGCTGGCGATCGCCAGCCCGGGTCTTCAGCGCCGGCGTCCGTGGCGGACTCTGCAACGCAACATCGAGACGGCCGACCGGCTGTTGTACGCCGAGATTGCCGATCGGCGCGCCGACCCGGAACTGGCGACGCGCACCGATGTGCTGGCCATGCTGGTGCGTTCCGCCGATACGGCCGGACACACGATGACCGACCGTGAGCTGCGCGATCAGCTGATGACCCTGCTTGCCGCCGGGCATGAGACCACCGCGACCGCGCTGTCGTGGGCGCTGGAGCGGTTGACCCGTCATCCCGCGGTGCTCGACAAGGCGGTGCGGGCTGCGCGTACCGGCGACGACGAGTACCTCGACGCCGTCGCGAAGGAAACCCTGCGGATCCGGCCGGTGGTGTTCGACGTGGGCCGCGTGCTCAAGCAGCCGGTGGAGGTGGCCGGCTACCGGCTGCCGGCCGGGGTGATGGTGGCCCCGGGCATCGGGCTGGTGCACGAACGCGACGACGTGTATCCCGACGCCGACCGGTTCGACCCGGACCGCATGCTCGGCGTGACGCTGGGGCCCACCACCTGGTTCCCGTTCGGCGGCGGCAACCGCCGCTGTCTGGGGGCGACGTTCGCGATGGTCGAGCTGCGGGTGGTTCTGCGCGAAATCCTATGTCGGGTAGATCTTTTCACCACGACCGCCGCGGACGAACGACAGCAGGTCAAGCACGTCACGCTGGTACCGGACCGCGGGGCGCGGGTCTGTGTGCGGGCGCTGCAGGAGGCGCCGTCCGGCGCTGTTGCGAGCCGTTCTGCCGCGGGTGGTCACACCAGTCACATCTGCCCCGCGGAGTCGGGTGATATGTGAGTTCGAAACCTGGTACTACCGGTGATACCAGGTTTCGAACTCATACATCACCTCCACAGCCGGGGCGGCAAAAAGGTCAGCCGATCCGGTAATCGGGCAGGTCTAGGTTGTCGCGCAGACTGCCGGCGAACAGCCCCGCCACCGGGCGTCCGAGGTTCATCGCGCGCATCGCGACATCGCGGAACCACAACCCGAACCGGGTCCTGGTGGCGAAGAAACCCAGCAGCCGTTCGGCACCGGCCTGCTTGCTCTCGATGAACGGCCGCAACAGCGACTCGTAGCTCTCGAAGGCACGGCGGTGATCGTCACCGGCGCGGGCGAGTTCCCCGGCCAGGGCGTACGCCTCGGTGATCGCCAGCCCGGTGCCCTCGCCGCCGAGTAGGGAGATGCAGCCTGCCGCATCACCGATCAACAACACCCGGTCGTCGGACCAGCGGTCCATCCGGATCTGGCTGACCACGTCGAAGAAGAGATCCTCGACGTCGTCCACCGCGGCCAGGATCTGCCGGGACTCCCATCCGGCCTCATCGAACTGGTTGTGTAACTGCTCTTTTGGTGTCATGCCGTGGTTGTCGTGCTCGTCGCGGAACACGAACAGGAACATGGTGCGGTTGCCGCGCAAGGTGAACTGACCGATCTGGCGGCCCGGAACGCTGTACGTGAGATAGGTATCGGACGTCCCACCGCGGTAGCCGTCGACCACACAGGCGGCGACCTTGCAGCCCAGGTAGTGCTCGAAGCGCTCCTCGGGCCCGAACACCAGGCGGCGCACGTTGGAGTGCAGGCCGTCGGCGCCGATGACCAGGTCGAAATCGTCGGCAGGCGCGTTCTCGAACGTCACCCGGACCCGGTCGGGACGCTGGTCGATGCCGGTGATGCTGTCGTCGAACAATGTCGGCAGGGAACCCTCGACCGTGCGGTAGATCGCGGCGGCCAGGTCGCCGCGGGGCAGGCTGGTGTAGTCGTTGCCGACCATGCGACGGAACACGTCGACGCGGAGTTCGGCACGGGTCGCGCCGTCAGGTCCGAGCGAGCGCACAGATCCCACGTCATAGCCCGCATCGCGGATGGCGGCTTCGATGCCCATCTTTCGGGTCACCCGGTAACCGATACCCCAGAAGTCGATCATGTAGCCGCCGGTGCGGAAAGCCGGCGCCCGCTCGATCAGCGTCGGGCTGTGGCCGGTGCGGAGCAGCCAGTGCGCAAGCGCCGCCCCGGCGACCCCGGCCCCACTGATGGCTATCCGCATAGCAATTCGATGCTACGCGAGTCGCGGCTGCGGGCGTGTTTGCAAAGAAAGGCCCGGACGGGTTACGTCCGGGCCCCTCCTTCCCCCTGGCTTATCTGGCGAGCCGAGTTGACGGCGGCTCAACGCCTCTTGGGGTGTAGAACTTCCTCGGTCGAGTGTGCGTCGCGTGCGTTGTCCCGCTTGGCTGCGCGTTTCTCCTTGAGCGACTTCCCTGATTTCTTGGTCATGCTCTGCCGTGGCGACTTGTCAGAAATGGTCGGCCCCTTTGACTTGGGGGCCTGTGTGGTCCCGATAGCTCGACCCTACGCGCGGTTCACTGCACCCGCAACGATGTATGCCAACAGTGTTGACAGCCGGTGGGGAGATGGTGATGCTGTCAATGATGTGGGCACCCATTGCGGGCGTGCGATGTAGTCTCGCGCTCCCAGCCATTTGGAGGAGTCGTCACGATGGCTAAACAGGCGACCGCGGCACGGCGTGGTGTGGACGGCCAGATAAACCGTTCGGTGATCCTGCAGGCTGCACTGCGACTGGTGGACCGCGACGGCGTCGATGGCCTCTCGATGCGCCGGCTCAGCGAGGAGGTCGGCCGGGATCCTGCCGTGCTTTACCGGCATGTGCCCAGCAAGGCCGCGTTGCTCGACGGGGTCACCGAGATGGTGATCGGCCAGCTGCGCATCGACACCGCCGATCCAGACTGGGCCGGCCAGCTACGAACGGCGGCGCACAGGTTTCGTAAGTTGGCCCTGGATCACCCAAATATCGTGCCGCTGATGGTGACTCGTCCGCTGGCCACCACTCTGGGGCGGCGTCCGCCGGGGATGCTGCGGCCACTGGAGGATGTCCTGACGCTGTTGACAGCAGCCGGATTCTGCGGGACCGACGCCCTGTACATCTACCGAATGCTCTTCGGCTACCTGCACGGCCACATCCTCACCGAGTTGCAGGAGGTCGTCGAACGGCCAGAGGAGTCCGACGATGTGCTGCGGCTGGGTCTGCACCGGCTGTCCATCACGGAGTTCCCGCAGGTGCGCGCACTGGCCTCCGCGCTGGGGTCCTACGACGGCGCAGCCGAACTTGACCGCGGCCTCGACGTGCTGCTCATCGGGTTGGAGACCACCATGGGCCCACACCCCGGCTGAGGACCGTCCCGGCAGCGGGGCGGTCCTCAGGCAGGAGGCTATGGGGTCAGGTTCACGGTCACTCCTCCCGAGAACATCGAGTCGTGCAGCTCGATGGGGGCGGGCGGATAGGGAGTGCTCATGTCGGTTCCTTCGTGTCGGGTGCCTGGTATCCACGCCAGGCGAACAGGTGAACGTACAAACAGCCACCGACAAGTGCGTGGACTCGGAAACCGGCGCCCCGATGTCCAGCCGAGCGTCAGACTCGCGTGCCAAGCTGGAGGTATGGCTGCGAAACGTTCCCCGCACCGCGCTGACCTCGTGCTTTCCGGCGGTGGGGTCAAGGGCATCGGCCTGGTGGGTGCGGTCGTCGCGCTCAAGGACGCCGGGTACGCGATCGAGCGGATCTCCGGAACCTCGGCCGGTTCATTGGTCGGCGCCGTGGTGGCGGCCGCCGAGCAACGCAACGACCTGACCAGTGCGCAGCTGCGCGAGCTCGCCTTGGACGTGCCCTACCGCAAGTTCCGCGACAGCGGGCCGATCGAACGCATCCCGGTGCTGGGGACGGCGTGGGGGCTGCTGCGTGAGACCGGTGTCTATCGCGGGGATTTCGCCTACGACTGGATACGCAGTGAGCTGAAGAACCTGGGCGTCAAGACTTTCGGCGACCTGGCGATCAAAGACGACCATCTACTCCCTGAACGTCGCTACCGGTTCGTGGCCACGGTGACCGACGTGACGACCCAGCAATTGGTGCGTCTGCCCTGGGATTACCGACGTGTCTATGGCCTGGACCCCGACGAGCAACTCGTCGCCGACGCGGTGCGGGCCTCGATGGCGATCCCGTTCCTGTTCAACCCGGTCACGCTGAACACCGCTGCCGGAAAACCGTGCACGCTGGTCGACGGCGGGGTGCTGTCGAACTTCCCGATCGACTCGTTCGACCGTCCCGACGGTGCCGAGCCGCGCTGGCCCACCTTCGGGGCGGCCGTGGTGCCGTACCTGCCCGCGCCCTCGGCCGAGCAGCTCATCCCGGGGCTGGGGATGCTGCGCTGCGGCGAACCCTCTTTCCTGGAAAGTCTGCTCACCACCCTGCTGGTCGGTCACGACCAGGCCCATTTGAGCCTGCCGTGGGTGAAGGTGCGTGCGATCCAGGTGGATTCGACCGACGTCGGGGTGTTGGACTTCGACGTCACCCGCAACGAGGCTGAGACGCTGTACGACAAGGGCTACGCGGCGACGACGGAGTTCCTGTCCACCTGGGACTGGCCGGCCTATCTGGAACGCTTCCGCCGGGCCCACCAGGTGGATCCGCGCTAGTGCGGATCAGCTACTCCGCACCGGGCCGGATCAATCTGATCGGCGAGCACACCGACTACAACCTGGGCCTTGCGTTGCCGATTGCCTTGCCGCAGCGGACCTTTGTCAGCTTTGATCCGGATTCATCTCGTGCTCTGGAGGTTTCGAGTTCGTTGGGCGACGGGCCGGTGCGGATCGGTCTGGACACCGTGCCGGGGGAGCTCACCGGGTGGGCGGCGTATGTCGCCGGGGTGGTGTGGGCGCTGCGGACTACTGGGATCGCGGTGCCGGGCGGGACGATGACGATCACGAGCGAGGTGGAGATCGGGTCGGGGCTGTCGTCGTCGGCGGCGCTGGAATGTGCGGTGCTGGGCGCGCTGCTCACCGCGGCCGACGTCGAACTGGATCGCGTCGATCAGGCGCGGATTGCCCAGCACGCTGAGAACGAGTACGTCGGTGCGCCAACGGGACTGCTCGATCAGCTGACGTCGCTGTTCGGTGAACCCGGACAAGCCATGCTGATCGACTTCCGCGACGTCACCGTGCAACCGGTGCGCTTCGAGCCCGAGTCGTCCGGCGTGGCACTGCTGTTGATCGACTCCCGGGCCCGGCACGCGCACGCCAGCGGCGAGTACGCGGCCCGGCGGGCATCGTGTGAGCGGGCCGCCGCCGAGCTCGGGGTGGCCTCGCTGCGTGAGGCGTCTGTCGCCGCAGCGCTCACGGCGGTGAAAGATCCGGTCGATGCCCGGCGGGCACGTCATGTGCTGACCGAGAACCAGCGGGTGCTCGATTGCGTTGCCGCGCTGGCATCGGCGGATTTCGTGGCCGCCGGCGCACTGTGGAACGCGTCGCACGCCTCGATGCGCGACGACTTCGAGATCACCACCGGCCACCTCGATCTGATCGCTGAAACAGCGGTGCAGGCCGGTGCGTTCGGTGCACGGATGACCGGCGGCGGGTTCGGTGGCTGTGTCATCGTGCTGGTGCCGCAGGAGCGGGTGAAGGCGGTCGGCGAAGCGGTGTCGCGCGCGGTGTGTGCGGCGGGGTATCCGGAGCCGAGCATCACCAGGACGCACGCGGGTGGTGGCGCGGGGTCGGCTAACGCAACTTGACCATGCGCGTGGTCGAGCTCTCGTCCAGCTCGACGACATCGGTCCGTGACCGCAGGAAGTCGCTGAAAGACTTGAATCCCAAAGACCTCTCACTGAACGACGGATCCATCCGCTTCATCTGACCCTTGACGGCGGAGTTGTGCAGCCACTCGACGTCGTCTTTCTCCAGGCCGATCTGCAGCGCGCGGGTCAGCAGCGCGGTGGCCTGGGCCTGAGGGTCGGGTTCCTCCTTCTTGCGGGTTCTCCTCGGCTGCGTGGGTTCCGGCTCCGGTGTCAGCGTGGGGACACCGGGCAGCGAGTCGTAGACGACGAACTCGTCGCACGCGGCGGCCAGCACCCGGCTCGAAGATCCGGCCACCCCGATGCCGACGACATAGCGGCCCAGGCGTTTACACCGCTGGGCAAGCGGGATGTAGTCGGAGTCGCCGGCCACGATCACCACATGGGTGAGGTCAGGCAGGCGGAACATGTCCTCGACCGTGTCGACAGCCAGCCGGATGTCGGCGCCGTTCTTGCCGTAGGCGGCGGCGGGGAAGAGCTGCACCAAATCGACGGCGCGGCCGACGAGCTGCTCGCGGTATCCGGCGTTGAGGTCGGCCGACCAGTCCGCGTAGGCGCGGGTGAGTACCAACGTGCCGAAGGAGGAGGCGAAGTCGAGGATGGCACCGAGGTCGACGGTGGCCTTGGTGAGCTTGTCGGGTTCCAGGCCTTTGGCTTTGTCTTTCTGAAATGAGTTGCGGCCGTTGACCTGGTCGTAGCGGGAGATCACGATGTTGTCGAAGTCGAGGTATACCGCGACGCGGGTATTGAGTTCGGTCATGTCAGTCCTCGGTTTCGGGCTGCCCGATGAGATTGCGGGCACCGGTGGGGCCGAGCAGTTCCCGGAACGCCTGGATGGTGTAGCCGACGACGGTGGCGTCGGTCTTTGCGCGCGCGGTGGCGGACCGGGGCAGGCTGAACAGCGGCCCCATCTCCCCGAAGTAGTCGCCGGGCCCGACGACCTTGATGACTTCCTCGCCGCCGCTGGATAATTCGCGAACCAGGTCGATCTCGCCCTCGCTGATGATGTAGATCAGGTCGCCCATCTCGCCCTGGGAGAACAATACCTCGCCGGCTTCGATGGTAACGGTCTCGGTGTTCTGATGCTCGACGGCGACGTGCGGAACGAGCTCCACCACATGGTCGGCCAGCGGCAGGATGCGGGTGTCGTGGGTGGCGACGACGACGACGTGCTCACCGCTGGCGAGTTCCCGGATGAGTCGGAGCACTTCCTCGACCTGGATGAAATCCAGGTGTGCGGTCGGCTCGTCGGCCAGGATCAGCGGCGGATCGAGGGCGATGGCGCGAGCCACCGCGACGCGCTGCTGCTGCCCGCCGCTGAGATCGCCCGGGCGGTGGTGCAACCGGCTCTCCAGGTTGACCCGGGTGAGCAATTCGGTGGCGCGCTGGCGGGCTTCCCGCCGGGTCCGGCCCGCGGCGCGCAGCGGCACCATCACGTTCTCCAGCGCAGTGAGGCTGGGCACCAGGTTGAAGGCCTGGAACACGATGCCGACGGTGTCGCGCCGGTAATCCGAGAGCGCTTTCTTGTCGAGCGTCGTCACGTCGATGTCGCCGAACTCGATACGGCCCGCGGTCGGTTTGAGGATCCCGCCCAGGCACGACAGTAGCGTCGTCTTGCCGCAACCGCTGGGGCCCAACAGAATTGACAGCGATCCGGCGGGGACTTCGAGGTCGAGGCCGTCGATCGGGCGTACGGCGTAGCCGCCGCTGGAGTACTCCACGACGAGGTCTTTGACGAGCAAGTCGGCCATCTCAGGGACCTCGGAATGCCAGTGCCGGGTCGACGTTCACGGCGCGGCGCAGCCCGGCCACACTGGCCAGCAGGCCGACCACGACAGCCACGATCGGTAGCGCGACGAAGGCCACGGTGGGCACGTCGCAGCGCATCGGGAACAGCGGTCCGAGCAGCAGTGACAGCCCGGCGCCCAGCACCGCGGCCAGCAGCGCGACCGTCACGGCCTGCATCGCCAGGCCGGCCATGATGGAGCGGCTGGCCACGCCGACGGCCTTGAACACCGCGAAGTCGCGCGTGCGTTCCAGCGCGGACAGGTAGATCACCGAGCCGACGATCAACACCGCGACCGCCCACAGCAGGCCGGCCATCAGGCTCATCGCCTGGTTGGCTCCCCGCAGTGGGCGCACCATGTCGTCGACGGCGCCGGATCGGTCGACGATGCGGAACTCCGGTGGCGCCGCGCCCGGGGTGCCGACGATGCCGACCGAGGAGATCAGCTTCTGCCCCGAGAACAGCAGTTGCTGGGCGCCGGGGACCGTCAGGTAGATGTTGTCCTGGGCGGCCAGGGCGGTGAGGTCGTCGACCAGGCCGACGATGCGCAGTTTCGCCGCCCCGACCGCGACATCGGAGCCGATCGGCTGGTCCATCGTCGTCGATACCGCGACCTCGTCGGTCGCGCGCGGGGCCCGGCCGTCCTTCAACGGCGGCGCACCCGGGCCGGCGTCGGGCACCCCGAACACATTCACGTTGCGCGGGGTGCCGTTGTTGGGGATCGTCGAGGAGCCGTAGACGAGCGGGACGGCTGCGGTGACGCCGGGCAGGCGCGCGGCGCGCTGGACATCGGTGAGCGGCAGCGGTGCCGAGCCGAGGAACGGGCCCGCCGCGCCCGCCTTGATCATGAACGCGTCCAGGCCCAGCGCGTCGACACTGCGTTCGGCCTCGACACGGAAACCGTGGGCCAGGCCCGTCAACACCAACGTCATGGCAAAGACCATGCCGGTGCCGACAGCGGCGATCAGGAATCTTCGTCGCCGCCATTGCAGATCGCGTAACGCCGCCATCAACACGTCAGTGCCCTCCGCATCTCTGCCGACGTTACCGAGGTGGATGTTGCTGGTGGAGGTTATTGGGCAGAAGCTTGTGTTCGATCACCCTCGCTGACCCTCAGATCCTTGCGCAGGCCGGAGCACACCATCTGCCAGGTCCGCGTGCGGGTACGTGGCCGTAGGGTTTGCCACCGGTTCAGCTCCTGTGTCCCATTCGCGACGCTGTGACGAGCGTGCAGCTTTTCCGGCCAGAATTGCGAGATCGCGCCGAAACCCTGCACGTTCGCCACAGCACCGCAGCCACTACCCCAACCCGACATTCGTGCCGGTAGCTGTGGGTTCCTAGCGGTTCGCCGTAACCTTCCATTCGCGGGGCGATTGGAAGGTCAGTGGGCGTCCTGCCATGCTTGCCAGATGTCGGGGCGGAGTCGGCCGCGGTCGGGAACCGTCAGTCCGGCTTCGCGCGCCCAGGCGCGGACGTCGGCGGTGCTGGGTTCGGATGTCGGTGTGGCTTGATCAACGACGGCGACGTCGATTCTGACTTGTGAAATACGTTGCAGCGCAGCTTGTTCTGTGATCGCCCAGGTGTGTGCGGCCGCGAGGAATCGGTAGGTCCATTCCTCGGCGAGCTGGCGGGCCTCGCAGAACACGATCGGTACGTTCGGCCAGCGGACCTGCAGTTCGGCCAGCCCGTCGGCGACCACGGCGGGACGCACGCGGTCGAGTTTGAACAGCTGCGAATAGCGGTCTTCGACGACGACGGTCGCACGCGGCAGGGCGGCCAGGTCGGCGAGTTGATAGCGCAGTCGACCAGTGGTGAGGCTGGTGACCAGGTCGGCCAGGGATTTGCGTTCGACGCTGGCGACCAGCATCCCGTCGATAACCACGCCGTAATCGCCGCACGGCAGCGCCTGCTGCACGGTGGTGACCTGCTGGGCGCCGAACCGGTAGGCGTAGCGCTCGTGGCTGTCGATCACGATGTGCAGCTCGTCGATGCCCTGGGCCCGCGCTGTCGGGGTCCGCACGTTCGGACGCGCCTGCTTGCGGGTGCGCGGCGACTGCCAGAACACCGCGTCCCGGCCGCGGGCGGTGGTGAACACCAGTTGGGAGCGGTTCTCCCGGGACCGCTGCAGGATGACGTCGATGGATGCACCCCGGCGCTGCGACGACCGCAGGGGGAGTCGTTCGACGATCACCGCGTCGGTCGGCCACTCATCAAGGCCGACCGGGTGGCAATACAAGGCCTTGGCCCGAGGCCATGTCCCCGACGTCCGAAACAGCAGGTCACCACCGGGTTGCGGAATCCTCAGCAGGTAGGGTAGCCGCGAGTCTTCGTCCGGATTGAGGGCTATCACCATCTCCGCCACACCCCGAGTCTGCCGGTGTCGGTGCGGGATTGACCAGTGCGGGTTGTCGGTGGCTGGTGCAACGATGCGCGGTTCACTTCAAACAGGAGGTTGATATGAAGCGGGTATTGCTGGCGGTTGCCGGTGTGGTGGTTGTTGCTCTGGCGACGAGCCCGGCGGCGGTGGCGTCGCCGTCGTGGACCATGCCGAATCTGATCGGGATGGATCTGCAGGGCGCGCAGGATGCGATCCAGTCGTTGACCCGCGGTGAGGTGTGGTTCAGCAGTTCGACCGATCTCACCGGGAAGGGCCCGGCCCAGATCAGCGACCGCAACTGGCAGGTGTGCAGTTCGACGCCGCCGCCGGGGACGAAGTTCTCTGCGTCGACCGAGATCGACTTCGGTGTGGTGCGCATCGACACCGAGACGTGCCCGTGAGGGTGTGACTCATGGGGCTCGAAGGCGTGGCTCCGAGCCCCATTCGCCCTCGTTCTGGCTGGGATTGCGCTGATAATCCCCAGGTGAGTCCTCGTGCGCGGTTCCGGCACCGATTCCTGGCGAAAGCCCTGTTGCTGAGTCGGCTGCGCAACTGGACGCTGCGGCCGGCGATGATCGACCGGTTGGCCGCCGGGCCGCCACGCCAACCGTATGCGGGGCTTCCTCCGAAGCGGGTCTTCAAGAGCGTCGCCGTCACCCGCAGCGACATCGACGGATGGCCGGTCTACGAGATCAGTCCCAAGCTGTCCGAACCCGCGGTCGTTGACGGTCACGTGCTTTATCTGCATGGCGGGTGCTACGTCGCCGAATTCGCACCGGCCCTGTACTGGCCGTTCCTGGCCAAGATGTCGGTCCTGGTTCGTCGCACTATCACTGTGCCGATCTTCCCGCTGACGCCCGAGTACTCGTACCGTGACGTCTATCCGCTCCTGTTGAATGTCTACCGCCGAATCCTCGGCAGCCATGACCCGAAATCGATTGTATTCATGGGTGATTCGGCTGGTGGAGGTTTGACTTTGGGATTGTGCCATGCCGGCCGGGATGCCGGCTTGCCGCAACCGAGCGATGCGGTCCTGCTGTCACCGTGGTTGCATGCCGGGTTACCCGATCCAGCTGTGGCGGCTGTGGCCAAGCTCGATCCGGTCCTCAACCTCGAGTTCTTGCATCGGGCCGCACGGCACTTCGCCGGAGGCGATTCACTCGATCATCCGTTGTTGAGCCCGGCGGTAGGTTCGCTGACCGGGTTGCCCAAGATCACCGTGTTGACGGGCACCCACGACATGCTTAATCCCGATGCGCGAGCATTTCGGCGACGTGCACAAGCCGACGGTATCGAAATCGGTTGGTACGAACTCGACGAGGGCATTCATGGCTGGATGGGGTTTTCCGTACTGGGGCGTGATGCGGACGACGCGTGTTACTACATCCGTGATGTGCTCAGGCGCCGATGCTGATCCGACCGGCCACATTGGCACCGGCAGCGGGAAAGATATGTGATTTCGAAACGTGACACTGCCGGTGATATCAGCTGTGCCGAGCGCCAGGTCAATTGAACGCAGTGCTGCCAGCTACGGCGTGCGTCGTGCTGATGAGCTTCGCGTAGCAGTGATTCCGATCGAAGCCATGGTCGCTGCACCAGGACAACGTCAACTCGTTGTCCCACGCAACGCCTTGGTTGATGACTCCCGGTCGTTTGGAACTCAACTGCGGCACCCATCGGTCGGCGCCCTGGGTGCTCACGACGGTGTGGTCCCCCAACGAGATCTGGCGTAGTTGTGCGGAACTGGACACTTCAGGGTTTCGGGTCGCCGTCGGCATGTACGACGGGGGCGGCGCCGTCTTGTGCACCCCAGTCGTGAATCGGCACGACGTGGGCCTCCTCCAATCGTGCCGCCGCCTACAACTCACGGAGGAACCGGGTCCGGAACTGCGCATCGTGTGCCGTGATCATGGTGGTCGCGAGCGTTGCCGCGGTCAACGTCCACGGCGACGACGCGGTGCTTCCGGCCATCCTTCTCGATGTGGCGGCGAGGCTCGGTGTCGCGCAGGTTCCGTAAGCGGCGTGCGGGTGGCGATGGTACCGAGAAAGGTCGGTGAGCTGAAGGCGTTGGAACCCAGCCAGTTTGGCTGTCGCTACCCCCAGCGCATTCCGTTCAGCGGCTTGTTCATTCGGAACGTCGCGTCCTGATAATCCAAAGGGGACGAAACTTCTTCGGCATAGATCTGCTAGCCACGGTGCCGGATGTAGCGGTCTGGATACGTCAACGATCGGAACGATATCGCATTGGGGTCGATGAGCCCCTTCTCGATGACGAACATCGAATTAGCCCGAACCTCAGCCACCACAGCAGGTTCCATGCGCTCGGGGTTGAAGCCTTTCGTGATGATCGAAAAGTCGCGCCACGTAGCTATCATCAGCACAAAGCCAGGAGTCAAGATGCGTAGCTGGCCTTGTTGACCGTAGGCCTCCGAACTTTCCCCTTCTCGTTTCAGGTCACCGAGGGTGAAGATCAGTACGTCGTGTCCGTGAGTCGGCGAGGCGACATGAGTTACTCGTTCGCCAGTTTGAACGCCAACGGCGTGTCGCTGGTGCTGGGGTGAACCCGGTGCGGGCTACCCGGACGGGGTCAACTTGATCGCAGCGAGGTGCTCACGATCGACCGCCTCGGTGAACTCGTCCAGCGTGGGGATGCGCTGATCGCGGAACGTCAACCCCATCATCCGCTGGGCGCGTTTGACGCCGTAGGACTCGGCGCAGCGCCAGAACAGGTCGGCGACGGTCGCGCGGTCCTCGATGAGTTCGCCGCGCATGGTCGTCGTCTGGCCGTCGTGGAGGACTTCGGCGGTGGCGCCGTCGCGGAAGTTGTGCTTCCACCCGGCGTCGGTCATCGCGTAGAGGGTGTTGTCGATACGGTGTGCGCTCAGCGGAATCGCATACTGTCGTCCGGTCTTTCGACCCCGCACGGTCAGAACCATGAACTGGTGGCGTGCGGCGCCGGCGATCGGCGTGCGCAGCACGAACCGCAGGGCCGGGTTGACGACGCGCAGCATCGCTTTCGGCGGATGAGCCACGGATACCGCGGGTAACTGCTCTGTCATGACTTCACGCTAGGCCGATTGTGCGACGTTGCCCAGGGTGCCGGTGGTTGCGCGGGTTGGGGCGATTGCCGACCTCGGCGAGGCTTCGGAACGTGATCTCGTCGGTGATGTCACCGCACTCGGGTCGGTCAATTCTGGACCCCTGAAATGCGGAAAGTGGTAGAACGACCTCTTTTGTAAAAGATGTCGAGCGACTACAATTCGAAATGTCGGCGAACGACTACAGGGAGTGGGGCATGCAAGTCAAGACAATGGGCGACGTCGGTGCGCTCGTCCGTTCTGCTCGCACGGCTCGCGGAATGACTCAGGCTGAGCTGGCCGCACAACTGCGCATGAGTCGAGACTGGGTTGTTCGGCTCGAGAAGGGGCATCCCCGGCTCGAAGCGCAACGCGTGCTCGATGCACTTCGCGTCGTCGGTGTGAGTCTGGAGGCGACCGCGCCGGAGGTGACGTCCAACGCTCGCAAACGTACCCGGAAGGAAGCTCCCGAGAAGCCCAAGCCGGAGGGAACGGCTCCCGTGACCTCTGATCCGTTCGACGCGCTGTTCGGCACGAGGAAAAGGTGATGGCGGACAGGACGTTGGGGATCTACCTAGACGGGATCCCGGCCGGCACGGTGACACAGTCTGCCCACGGAGCTCTGCGTTTCACCTACGACGACGAGTACGCCGCCCAGGCTGACCCGACACCGTTGTCGCTGTCCTTGCCTGTCTTGTCGAATCGGCATCGGGACAAGGCTATTCGATCTTATCTTGAAGGCCTGCTTCCGGACAGCGAAGGTGCGCGACAGCGGTGGGGACGCGAATACAACGTGTCACCTAACAATCCCTTCGCCCTGCTCGCCCACGTCGGGCGCGACGCAGCCGGCGCGGTGCAGATTCTCCCGCCCGATGCCGATCCGGCTGATGCCCGCGCGCGGACAGGTGACATTCAATGGCTCAGTGAGACTGAGCTCGCAGATCTCGTCCAGGTGCTCGCCACTCATCAATCCGACTGGGACCCAGGAAGGTTCGGTGGCAGGTGGAGCCTCGCCGGCGCGCAACCCAAGGTCGCGCTGTTCCGGGACCCGCAGTCCGGGCGGTTCGGGATCCCGCGAGATTCGACCCCGACGACCGTGATCGTCAAGCCTGCAATCGCCGGCTACGCACGGCACCACATCAACGAGACGCTGTGCCTGCGGGCTGCACGTGAAGTCGGGCTGCTCGCCGCCGAATCCGCGGTGATGGAAATCGGTGACGTCCAGGTATTGACCTCGACGCGCTATGACCGCCGCTATGACGGGACCACCTGGCACCGGGTCCACCAAGAAGACATGTGCCAGGCGCTGTCGGTCCACCCCAGTCTGAAATACCAGTCCGACGGAGGGCCCGGGGTCAGTGATATCGCTGACCTTCTCAACAGGCTCCCGATCGAGGACCGCGCTGTGAACGCCGAGCGCTTCTTCAAAGCACTGTCCTACAACGTCCTCATCGGCGGAACTGACGCGCACGCGAAGAACTACTCGCTCGTCCTCATCGGGTCACGGGCCCAGGTGTCGCCGCTGTACGACGTTGCTTCGGCCGCGCCATACGAACAGCGCGAGCGCCTCCACTCTTCGATGAAGATCGGTGACCACTGGAAAATGCTCGACGTCACCACTTCCGATTGGAGCAAGGTCGGACGTCGTCTCGGGATTCCCGCGGACCAGGCCGTGGCCTGGGTGGACGAACTGCGCAGGGATCTTCCTGGTGCGTTGGAGAGTGCCGCAGCGGCTCTGCCGGTGAGCGTGCAACCTGCGGCAGAACGCATGGCGGAGCGGATCGTTGAACATGTCACCGGGACATGGAGGCCCAACCTGGACCGCTGAACAGCGCGAGGATGGAGATATGGAGGGTTTCGTGACCGTTCGGGCCTACGCCGAGCTCAACGACTTCGTGGAAGCGGACTCGCGAGGCCGGGTCGTGCGCCGTCCCTGCCAGAGCCATCAGACCGTCAAGGATGTCCTGGAGGCAATGGGTATTCCGCACACCGAGATCGATCTGATCCTCGTCAACGAGGACCCGGTGAGTTTCGATCACCGCCCGGTAGTGGGCGATCGCATCGCGGTGTATCCCATGTTCGAGGCGCTCGACATCGGGTCCACGGCACGATTACGGCCAGAGCCGTTGCGGCATCCGCGGTTCGTGATCGACGTCAACCTCGGCTGGCTGGCCCGATTGCTCCGGGTGCTCGGGTTCGACGTGTGGTGGTCGAGCGACGCCGACGATCAGGCACTGGCCGGTATCAGCGTGGATCAGCGGCGGATCCTGCTGACCCGGGACCGTGGCCTGTTGAAGAGGCGGGCGATCACCCATGGCTTGTTCGTTCACTCTCAACAGTCGGAGGAGCAGACGCTGGAGGTGATGCGGCGGTTGGATCTGCGACGGCGGGTTGCGCCGTTCACTCGGTGCGTGCGATGCAACGGCGCGCTGGCGGCTGTGGCGAAGGAGCAGGTTATCGACCAGCTTGAGCCGTTGACCCGGCGGTATTACGACGAATTCAGTCAGTGTACGGACTGTGGGCAGATCTACTGGGCCGGCGCACATTTCGAACGGTTGACCCGTCTCGTCGACAGGTTGCTCGCGCAGCTCTGACCGGTGCGCTTGCTTGGAACCTTCCGAGCCGGGAGCGTCCACCCAGACATGTGGGCGACCAATTGAGGTAGTCGGCTACGCATGCCCAGCACGATCGCCCGGTCGCCCGGTCGAGGCTGGATGGCGAAACCCACCGTCGCACCAGGGGAGGCACTGCGATGACCACCACAGAGGTCAACAAACCCATCACGAGACGCAGGACGAAACCAACCGATCAGCCCCCTGCGGCGCTGGCGCCCAATGCCCGAAGCCCCTACGCACTCGCGGAGTTCACCGTTGGACATCCGATCGACTGGTCTACTGTCGACGACCGGAAAGGCGTGCTCGAGGACGTCTTTGGGATGCCCTATGCCGAACTGTTCGATCCGCGGCACGGGTCGCCGCTGTTTCTGGGATCTCGCCTTGACGTGGACGGGATTCTTCGGCCTGAAGACATTGCAGCGCCGGAACCTCCTACACTAGTGCGCGATTCGGAGCGATTGGAGAACCGCGAGGATTTCGTACCCCGGGTTCTGCGCGATATCGAACCGCTGGTCGGTCGGTTTGACACCGTTCGCCTGCGGTCGATTGTTCCTACCCGGGGTGGGGGATGGATGGTCGAGATCGCGGGGCCGCGGGACGGTTCCGGGATATTCATCGACAAGGTGTTCACCCATGGCATGCTCGACGCGCTGATCAACTTGGGCGTTTTCGTCACCGGGTGGACGCCTGACGGCGCCGAATGGACCGACACTGGTCGGTTCTACAACGAGGCTGCCGAATACTTCGATCCGATTCAGGGCAGCCTCGGCGACTGCGGTTTGATATCCGCACTGTCATCGGTGGCCTGGACATTGCCCTACACATTCGCCCAGCGCTCGCGGGCCACGGGCACGGACAATCAGCAGTTCAAGAACCAATTCCGGTTCACCGATCCCAGCACTGGTGTGGCCAGCCTGGTCGAGGCCACCGAACGGATCCCGGTGTGGGCAAGCACCTCCACACCGCTCTATGCCCACTCATCTGAGCCTGGCGAGACGTGGCCGGCGCAATTGGAGAAGGCGTACGCAAAGTGGATCACCGGGACCACGAACGATCGCCCCGACATGACGTCGTTGAACGGCAGCGTCTGGCCGGACGTGGCGACGGCAGTGCTGACCGGACGGCGGCCGCAACGCACCGCTACCGCTGGGCAGACCACCGCCGCGATCACCAACCTCGTTAAATCGCATTGTGTCAACGGTCGCACCGTCGATCCGATGACTGCGTGGACGTACCAGACGGAACCCGAAGGTGTGAATTACGCTGACGCGAATATCGTTGCCAACCACGCCTATTCCGTGTTGGGCTGGGTCGGCGCTCCTCTACTTCTACCGTTCCGTAGATCGCTGCGGCCGGTCCTGAGGGTCCAACTGGACTACGTGATTCTCCGCAATCCGTGGGGTGACACCGAGGGCACCAACCCGTTGGTCAACTCGGTTTCGTTGCGGGACATCGGGTTCACGCGAACGCTGGATCTCTCCGTCGATGACGGGGTTTTCGCCATCGACTTCAGTACGTTCCAGCGGTACTTCACGGCCATCGGCGTGGCGGTATGAGGCCGATGTCAGATTCGTAAGCGCGGGAACGTGGCTGGCAGTTCTTCATGACCGAAAGTAGGGGCCGGCGCGCTGGGTTTACGGCGGATCCGCATAGCGACGGGGTTCAACCGTTGGCTGGTCGCCGTCGTGGCGTACTTCGGCAGCCGGCACCGAGGTCGGGTTGTGTCGGTAGATCGCCGGAATATCGGACAGGGCCTCCGGCAGACCGTCGGATTGGCCGCCGCGCCAGCGGATGATGCCTGGATCCTTACCCGGTTGCGGTGAGAGCGGTCCTGCCCATCCCTCCTCGAAATCGAGCATGTAGTAGTACAGCGCTGGGTTGTCAGTGTCGTTCCACCGACCGGTGTCGATGGGGGATTCTCTGGTGTCGCGGACCAAGCCCCACGTGATATTCAACGGCGGCGCTTGATACACCACGTAGATCATCGGACCGGCCGTCCAGGCGTGGGAAACACGAAACACGCGATGCCCCGGCTGGTCGCCACCGGTGTGTTTGCCGTTCTCAACGGCGATGTGCCGCAGTAGTTTTTGCAGCACACCGGCTGCGAACTCGTGCGCAGCCTGGGTGGGATCAGTTGATGGGCACATTGCTGTTCCTCCTTCCGGGTGGGCGGCCGTATCGTGACACATGCGGGCACACCCAAAGATCGCGGCCAGTGTGGTCGGCGCAACGCTTGCATATCGGCATGGTGCAGCACGTGCATGTCGGGTCCATGTACACGGCGAAGATGGAGATGTTGTGACGAACAGGCCGACACCGTTTGAGGTGCATGAGTCCGGTGCGCTGTTGCACGGCACCAAGGCCGACCTGGCGGTGGGTGACTACCTGATGCCCGGACGCGAGTCGAATTACGAAGCCGGCCGGATCATGAACCATGTGTACGTCACCCGCACCTTGGATGCCGCGGTGTGGGGAGCGGAGATGGCCGTTGGCGAGGGGCGGGGCCGCATCTACATCGTCGAACCCGAGGGTGCGCTGGAGGACGACCCGAACGTGACCGACAAGAAGCTTCCGGGAAATCCGACCCGCTCCTACCGGACCCGCGAGCCGGTGAGAGTCGTCGGTGAGATCACCGACTGGGTGGGGCATTCACCCGAGCAGCTGCAAGGCATGCGGGACACCTTGGCTGACCTTCGGCGGCGAGGGTTGGACGTCATCTACGACTGATATCTACCGGTTCGCGCACGGTCGCCGGTTCGCTCGATAAGGGAATATGTACACCCCCCGTACCCTTTCATCGTGAACGCGATCGATCCCGACCAGCTCAGCACCTGCCTGCGGGTGCTGTCCGAGGTGGAGGCGCTGCCGCCCGAGCATCCCGATGCCGTTGCTGTGCGGCGGGCCACTGCGAAGATGTTCAAGGCGGTGAAGAAGACCCGCCGAGACGCCAGACGTGACGCGATCGCGGCCGCTGACCGTGCGGTCATCGCCGCCACCGCCACGGGTGCGCCGGGACGGATCGACGACGAGACCCAGGGTCTGCCGCTGGTGTCCGCCGCGGTCGGGGCCAGTGCGGGCACACTGCTGCGCTCGCGGGCCTGCTACATCTGCAAGAACCATCACACCGTGGTCGACGCGTTCTACCACCAGCTTTGTCCGGACTGCGCCGCGGTCAACCGGGCCAAGCGCGATGCCCGCACCGACTTGACCGGGCGCCGAGCCCTGCTCACCGGCGGGCGGGCGAAGATCGGCATGTACATCGCGCTGCGGCTGTTGCGCGACGGCGCGCACACCACGATCACCACCCGGTTCCCCAACGACGCGGTGCGGCGCTTCGCCGCGATGGAGGACAGTGCGGACTGGCTGCACCGGTTGCGGGTGGTGGGTATCGACCTGCGTGACCCTGCGCAGGTGGTTGCCCTTGCCGACGAGGTCGCTGCGCAGGGACCGCTGGACATCCTGATCAACAACGCGGCGCAGACGGTGCGCCGCCCGCCCGGCTCGTATGCCGCGCTGGTCGAGGCCGAGCGCACCCCTCCGCCGGCGTTGGTGGACGTGATCACCTTCGACCATGTCAGTGACGCCCACCCGCATGCCCTGGCCGGGAGCCTCGGCGAGCACCCGTCGGCGCACGCGCTCACCGAACTGGCCCTGACCGCGCGCAGTGCCTCGCCGGAGCGAATCTCTGCCGGGACTGCCATCGATGCAGGTGGGCTGCTGCCCGACACCGCGTCGGTCAACAGCTGGACCCAGCGCGTGCACGAGGTCGACGCGATGGAGCTCCTCGAGGTGCAGCTGTGCAACCAGACGGCGCCGTTCATTCTGGTGAGCCGGCTGCGCCCGGCGCTGGCCGCCTCGTCGGCCCGACGCAAGTACGTGGTGAACGTGTCGGCGATGGAAGGCCAATTCGGCCGCGGCTACAAGGGCCCCGGCCATCCGCACACCAACATGGCCAAGGCCGCGTTGAACATGCTGACCCGCACGAGCGCGGGGGAGATGCTCGAACAGGACGGCATTCTGATGACCGCCGTCGACACCGGCTGGATCACCGACGAACGCCCGCACCCGACCAAACTGCGGCTGGCCGAGGAAGGCTTCCACGCACCGCTGGATCTGGTGGATGGTGCTGCGCGCGTCTATGACCCGATTGTGCGGGGGGAATTGGGCGAGGACCTCTACGGGTGTTTCTTGAAGGATTATTCGCCGGCCAGTTGGTAGGGGCTCTCCCGAACTTCTTCGCCCCGGTCGCCCACGTGGTCGTTCTGTTTCTGATGCGACGATCTTCGGTTGCTTCGAGCCAGGAGAAATAGTCCGGTGTCGTGGACCTGCGTCGGTTTTGAGCAGGTGTCCAGCAACTTCACAGGAGATCGCCAGGATGTGCCTGAGATGATTGCTGTAGGTGCGATGGGCCGGCATGGCTCTTGATGGATAGAGCATCTTGAGGGGGAGAGATGGCCGATCTGCAGGTGACACCGGAAACGTTGCGACAGGTGTCGACGGAGTTCGCGACGGCAGCGCAGCAGCTACACGCGAGTTTGGGATCGCTCGACAGCGAGGTCGCACAGATGCTGGGGCCGAGTTGGACCGGCAGTGCGGCGTCGGCCTACGACGCGGTGTGGCGTGAGTGGCATGAGGGCTCGTCGAAGGTGCTTGACGGGTTGACGGCGATGTCGGACCTCTTGGCGTCGGCTGCAGCGCGGTATTCGGGCACTGACCGAGACGGTGGCGTGACCATCGCAGGAGCGGGCATCTAGAGCATGGGTGCATTCAAGGTGGATCCGGCGGTGTTGTTGGCCGCTGCCGATCGGATGTCGCAGTTCGAGCAGCACATGGAACAGACACTGGCGCAGTTGGCGGCCATCGAGCACCAGTTGGGTGCGACGTGGGATGGCGAGGGAGGGCAGGCGCAGGCCGGCGCTCAGCAGCAGTGGACCGAGGGCTCGGCCGAAATGCGACGGGCGTTGGCCGATTTGCGCACGATAGCTGAGGGCGCGCACGAGAACTATCACGGTGCCGCGCAGTTGAATCTGCGCAACTGGGGTTAGTCGGTGGGCGGTTATGAGGTCGATCCGGCACAATTGGCCGTATCGGGCAAAACTGTTGGCGCGCAAGGTGATGCGCTGATCAAAGCACTGACTGCGTTCGATTCTGCATTGTCGGGATCGGGTTTGATGTGCGGTACCGACGCGGCGGGCATGGCGTTCTTTGCCGACTACCGCAAGGGCGGGCAGTCGGTGATCTCGGCGGCCGAGTCGGCGGTGAATGCGCTCCGTAATGTCGGCTATGGAGTGGAGGTGTCGGCGCACAACTATGCAGTCGGCGACGCAGCCTCGACCGTCGGCGGTGGCCACGAATCGATTCCGGTTCCAACCGAACCGGCCAAGTACTCGGCATCCGGGGTATCGGGACAGTCGGGGCCGGAAATCCCGGAACCCAGTTTGTGGTCGATGATCCAGCCATTCGTGAGTCAGTCCTGGCCGAACGGTAACCCGGAAACCATGTGCGAGGTCGCGGCTGCGTGGCGTGGGCTCGGTACTGCCATATCGACGGCGTCGGGCGACGCCGGGGACTGCCTATCGAGTGTTTCCGGCCATGACATTCCCGAGTTGACGAGTATCACCGATGCGCTGAACACGTTGACCAATGGCACCAAAAATCTTGCCGGCAAATGCACTTCGATGGCTGAAAAGCTGGAATCCTTCGCCGGCGAGGTACAAAGCTCGCAGGACGCGATCCGAGATCTGCTGCACCGGTTGAGTGCATCGGGAATTTTGAGCGAGATCGGGAAGATCTTCAGCGGACACAACCCAATTGACGATCTCAAGGCGATCGGCCACGACATCTCGGAGATCCTGCACACCCTGAGCCGCGAGTTGGACGCCGCCGCTTCGGGGTTCCAGACACTCATCGATGGTATGGACGGACTGGTCCGCGAATTCGAGGCTTGGGACCGCAAGGAGTTCACCCGGTTCTTCGGCAATGACGTCGGCAACGCGCTCGCCAACACCGTCAACGCGCACACGCAAATCGCTGAGGGCGTAGTGAAGTCGGGGCTGGAAGTCGGGCAATCGGTTCCGGCGATGCTCGCCCACCCGGTGGACACCGCGAAGGGCATCTGGGACATCGACAAGAATCTGGCGGAGTTTTTCAATCCGCTGGGCCCGGTGTTCGATCGGCAAGGGCAGAAGGAGGCTGGCGACCACCTCCTCGATACTGTCAAAGGTGTTGTGGATTACAAGGATTGGTCGAGCGACCGCCCTTTGGTCGGTCTAGGGCGTGTCTGCTTAATGTGAACAGTGTTGTGACTGATGCTGTTTAGGTGATACGTACAGGTGTGATTTCTGATGAGTTGTGGTCGGCGATCGAGCTGCCCTCCGCCCGACGGCGGGGCCGCCCGTGGAATGATCATCGCCTGACGCTGGAAGGCATTATCTGGCGTTTCCGCACCGGATCACCGTGGCGCGATCTACCCGAGCAGTTCGGTGCCTGGCAGTCGGTAGCCGAACGACATCTGCGCTGGTCCACCGATGGGACCTACACACGGATCTTCGCAGCGATCGCTAACGATATTGATGACACCGACGCTGATCTGGCCGAACTGCTGCTGTCGGTGGATTCGACCAGCGTACGTGTGCATCAGCATGCTGCTGGTGCACGCCCGGGGCGGCACACAGGGGGATCTATCGAATTACAAGAAGTACCCCGACGAGCCTGACGACCACGCCATTGGACGTTCCCGGGCGGGTTGACCACCAAGATCCATGCGCTGGCCGACCAACGATGCAGTCCGGTCGCCATGGTGCTGTCGGCTGGCCAGGCCGGCGACAATCCGATGCTATGGCCACTGCTGGACCTGCTTGCCGACACCGATATCAACACGTTCCGCCTGCTGGCCGACAAGGCCTATTCGCACGACTCGACCCGGGCGCGGCTACGCCAGCTGAAGATCGCGCACACCATCCCCGAACGCAGTGATCAGATCGAACGCCGCAAAGCCAAGGGCAGCAAAGGCGGACGGCCACCAGCATTCGCCGGGCGAATCTACAAGCATCGCAACACCATCGAGCGGTGCTTCAACCGCATCAAACACTGGCGAGCCATCGCCACCCGCTACGACAAGTACGCCCTTTCATACCTCGGCGGAGTCACCCTGGCCGCGATCATCACCTTCCACCGAGTCCGCAATTAACAGACACGACCTAGGCGACAATCTCGGGAATATCGCGCAGGTATTGCTCCCCGGGGTGGGAGAAGCCAAGGCCGGTGTCACAGCCGGGAAGGTAGGGGAGGAAAGCGCCCGAGCAGCGCGCGCCGAGGGGGCTGCGGCCCGCGGAAGCCTGAGAGCGCTCGGCGAAACCAGTGGTAAAGAGATCGCCGACCAGGCCGGCAAGATCGGCAAGGACCTCGACGGGTTGGGTGCCAAGCCGGTCGAGGCGCCCAAGGCTGAACCGGTGGCGCGGCCGGCGGACTCGGGGCCAGCACCGGGGGCGAATCCCGCGGTTGACGGCCGAGCGGCGGGGGACGCTGGTGCTGGGAAGGCCCCGGTTGACGCCGGCGCTCGGCCGGGCGGGGAGCCCGTGCCCACCTCGCATGGGCCGGGGGCGTCACCACATGGCTGGGAACCGCATGGGGCGGGTGCCGTGCCACACAGCGGAGAAGCATTGCCGCCAGCGGGTGCGCATGCTCCCGGTGGATCCACGACCGACGCTCCACACGGCGATGGATCACATCCACAGGCGCCGGCGAACGCGTCGGCGGGTGAATCCACACCGGGTAGCTCGGTTCCGCATGAGGCACCGGCTCCGCAGGCGATGGCCGAGGCGCACGCCGGTGGCGGTTCGCACGGTGGTGACCATGGAGGGGCTTCGCATGGTGGAGGTGACCACCAGGCGCCTCATGCTTCGGGCGACCAACATTCACCAGGGAACCCTGTGACGCCCACGGGTAGTGATCATCAGCCGTCCACGCTTGGCGCGCCCACCCCGTACGCGCCAGAAGCACCCGACGTCGCGTCCCAACTCAACGGCGCTTTCGCGAACGGGCATCCGACAACCGATCTCGTCCGCCAGGTCGCCGACCTATCGACACACCAATTCGGCGACGCCGACCGCGTGGTCCTAGGTAAATGGGATGGGCAGGACGGTGGCTACATCGGAGAAGCGAGACACCACGGCGGCACCTTCTTTGATACAGGAGATGCGGCGTGGGATGCGGTTGAGCACGGGCTCCCTGAGGCTCAGTCGAAAGCTCTAGGCTGGCAGATCAATGAACAGTTCCTGCGCAGCCAGATGGAAAACCACGTCGGCCGGATTGATTACATTCTCGACCGAGGAAAATACTCCTCACTTGAAGATATGGCAATCGAACGCCCAGGTTCGTTCTCTGCAATGGAGGTAGAATTCCTGAATAAATATGCCGCGTCTTACGGGTATCAACGAGTCGGTGACTCTTGGGTGTACGTGAAAGATGGAAGATGACGACGAATTTTCGTGAACAAGTTCAGGCTACAGTGGGCCCACTGCTGGATGAACTTGGTTTCGCGTTCGATGGATACGATGACAGTCCTGACAGAGGTGGCAGTCGGCACATTGTCTATTACCGTTCTGGAGACTGCAAAGTGCAGATATACACGTCATCCAGGGAAGGCGAAGTAAACTGCATGATCGCTCCCTTGGCTGCCCCTAACGAATTCGGGATGCGCGCGGATAAGTGGCAGTACTTCACACGTTTCGCGAAACGTCCAGATCTGCCGTTGGAGGAGTTGATGCAGGCGGCGCGAGCGGAGTACGAATCATATTCGAATCCACTGGAGTGGGTGCGCGACCGTATCGCGAATAACTATGAACGCGCGCATGCCGGGATTCTGGAGATGTACGGCAATCCTTAGACCTGCGCGCGCTAGTTTCCACTTGCGTCAATGGCCGCCGCGGAGAAACCGCGTGGACGGGGGTGGCTCACGAACTGCTTTGGCGTCGAGCCGCGCATAGTGCGTGTAGGAAAGGCTATACGGATATGGCCCGAATGTAGATGTATTCCTACGCGGCGTCGGGGGGCAGATGCGTAGTGCGGCCGGCCATCGGGCGCCAATCGAACAGGCTGCTCTGGGCATCTATGTGGTCGCACTGTTGCCGTGCCCACTGTCGGATCGACGCGTTGGAGTCGTTCTGCGCCAGTGGGCAGTCGCTCTCGACGTCCGGTGCAGCCTGTCCAAGGCCGCAGTCCGAGGCGTCTGATGCGCCGAGGCCAGTGCGACGCTCAGTATGCTCTGGGCCTCCTCATCATCCGGATGGATGGCCAATTCGCCGCGGTTACAAGGGGCCAGGCCATCCGCACACCAACATGGCCAAGGCCGCGTTGAACATGCTGACCCGCACGAGTGCGGGGGAGATGCTCGAACAGGACGGCATTCTGATGACCGCGGTCGACACCGGCTGGATCACCGATGAACGCCCGCACCCGACCAAGCTCCGGTTGGCCGAGGAAGGCTTCCACGCACCGCTGGATCTGGTGGATGGTGCTGCGCGCGTCTATGACCCGATTGTGCGGGGGGAATTGGGCGAGGATCTGCATCTGCACCGTCGAACACGGGTCATCGTTTGCCGCCGGTTCAGGTCCAGCATCCCCTTCGGGACGCTGTGACGAACGTGCAACTCTTCCGGCCAGAATTGCGCAACCACGCGGAAACCCTGCACATTCGCCACAACACCGTCGAGCGTCTCTTTGCCCGCGGCAGCGTCAACGCGGGCAGGCCCGAGTGAGCACACCGATCAGGTCAGGCGTTCCATGGCGCGGCGCGCGTACCGGCGAGTGGCCGGAGAGCTGTCCTTCAGGTGGGGTTCGATCAGGTGGCGTACCCCGGAGGCGTTCATCTTGATGAGTGCCGGAATCACGATGTTCGCCCAGCGGTCAAGGTAGGGCAGCACGGTGTCGCGGGACTGGGGCGTTTTCACTTTGCCGAAGTACGCGGTCAGGAAGAACTTGTCGCTGCCGTCGTCGAGTTCGCTGAACACCTCGACGATCCGGTCGAAGTGGCGGACTGTCGCGCTGCGAGCCAGCACCTGCCCCGCAGCGCCTGAACACGGCGATGCGCGAGGTGGCCGTCGACGGATCTGGTCGGTTGCCACGTCGATGACGCGCTGGTTTCCGCGGATTGCCGGGTCGTTGAGGCGGTGGAGCAGCCGGCCACGGATGAGTTCACGGTGGCGGGTTTCCGGCCCGGGGATTCGTTCCTCGAGATGCTCCAGCCAGTCGAGAAGCACCGGAATGGCCTTCGGAACGGTGCGCTGCGGCAGCTGATTGACTGTGTAGCAACGGAATCCGACTGCGGCCAGATCCTGCATCAGTCGCCGGTCGAATCCGTCCTCACCGTGCCGATACTGGGCCGGTACGTCGTCCATCCAATCGTCGCCTTCGGGCATCCCCAGATAATCGGTCGTCGGTTCGGGCCGTTTGGGCTTCTCCTTGCGGGCCTTCCGTGCCGCAGCTGCCGCATCTTTTTCGACCGGGCTGGACGACTCGATCTCGGTGATGCGGTGGCGGAGGCGGGCAATCGCGTCGTCATCGCGGCTGCCCCGCAGTTCGTCGGGTGCGCCGGAATCGACGGGCATGGCTTCCCTTCAGGTCGGTCACCTGATGCTAACCGGGGCTGAGAGAACGTCGTGACGGGAATTCCACATCAATTGAATGCAGTGCTGCCGGACACGGCGTGAGTCGTGCCGATGAGTTTCGCGTAGCAACGATTCCGATCAGAGCCGTAGTTCCGGCACCAGGCCAATGCTCCACTCGCGTCTTCGTAGGCGAGTTTTGCTTCCGGAGCGCGGGTTTCGACGCTGACGTCCTACAGGTTGTTGAATGACGCCTGGCATTCCACGCGGAGTCAGACGAACATCCTCTCGGTCGGGACTGCGCTGTTGTCTCACAGGTGAATACGCATCACCCTGCGATCGGACGACGCACATCCAGCTGCGCACGGTCTGCTGCAATTCGTCCGGCCGCCCATCCAGCACCGCTGGAAGCCAACATTTCACGGGGAACCGTCGCTGGAAAGAGCCGGTTGGTGAGGTCATCGGTGGCCTGGCTGCGTGCTGCCAGTACCGGAAGTAGCGTTCCGCGATCCACTTCGGTGGCCACCGTCGCAGAGGTGGCGGTGAGGCGTTCACCGATGCGGGTGGCGTAGGAGAGCAGAAACGATTGGCGAAACGAGCGTGTCCGGGTCTGTCCGCCGCGGCGGGTTTCTCGGCCCGCGCGCAGCATCGCCCGGGTGGCCTGGACCAATAGCGAAGTAGCGAGCAGTTCAACCAATTCTAGGTCGCACTCGGCCCCGACGACGGCGACGAACCCGATCTTTTCCGCGCACACCATGCGGCACCGGTTGGCCGTTGCCACGGACTGCACCAGTGCCGCCTTGGCGCTGACGTAGGGGCTGTCGATCCAGATCCGCCGAGCGATGGCCTCCGCTGCGCGACCACGCTCGTGATCTCGAATCGCGTGGTGCAACGAATACCTGCTCATCAGCTCTTGCGCCTTGGCCGAAAGGGCTTCAGCTTCTTCAGGAAACTTGGTGGCCTCTGCCTTGGCCAGCAGCCCGCGCACCCGGCTGAGCGCTTTCGCGTCGGCCGTACTCACTGCGACAGCGGAATGCTGGTGCGTGCCGGGCGGCGGCAGCAACGGTTCCAGGATCGGCAGGGTTCCCAGAAGCCGCAGTAGCTTCAACACGACCGTCAATGCTGCGCGATGGTCGACAGCATGTCTGTCGGCCCAGTCCGACATCTGCGGAGTGCCGTGATCGATCCTCGCGGACAACGCGGCGAGCTCGGCGCGCCATCGGGGGTGCAGCGCGGTCGCGGGATAGCGCTGGGACTCGCGAACGACCGACTCGTCCAGATAATCGGTAGCCGATGCGTCGAAACGGCGACGCGCGAACTCGTGGAGGTCATTCGGCGACCAACCCGCCTCCCACGCCCTGTTGATGGCGCCAGTCATGGCGCCGTCGGCGGCAAGGTCAAGATCGTGTGCCCGGCCAGAGAACCCGTCGAGTAACTCAGCGGCGTGGAATTCCGCGTCGTGGTCGGGACACATCGCGTAGTGGTGCAACCCTGCGATGAGCTGGTCGAGTATCACGACCCGGTCGGGCTCGGGATCGGTGTGCCAGCGTTTCTGGTGGGTCGTTGCGCGGCGGCTCTTATGCTTGGCGGCGCGCTTTTGGCGGTTGCGGCGGCTCATGTTCGGATTCTGGTGGAAGGGTCTGACATTGAGTGACGTCTGCTGTGTCACCGCACCGTGCGCCAGCCTTGGACCCGGGAACGTACGAATCGCTGCTCGTCAACGGCAGCTGAAAAGCTGATCAGCCGTCGGCAGCATGGGGGCTCGCCCGGTGGAAACTGGTGCATAGCGCGGTGGCCGTCATCGGTGACAATGGCTATCGGCACATGCATTCGGGGAGGTCGATGATGCTGGTGGATCCTGAGGTCCTGAGGACCTTGGCTAGTCAGGCAGATGCCGCAAGTTCGACGATTTCTTCTGCAGACGTCGGTAGCAAGGCAACGTCGGCGGCAGATGGCCTTCCAGGTTCAACCACGCAGTGGGCCGCACGAACCGTCGGTGAGCACTTCTCGAATGCGGCCATCAAGCTCGCCGACAACGTCACCAAAATGGGGCAGGCTGTCCGTGGCGCGGGCGATGCTTTCGAGGTGGCGGATGACGCGCTCGCGAGCAACTTCGACGGATTGTTCTAGCCGATGTTGCCGTCTCGTCCCACCTTGATTGGTTGGAATCCAGACTCCTTGACCACGTCCGCAGCTGCGATCAAGTCGGCTGCGGGATCCGTCTCGGGTGCGGTAAAGGGAATCAATCAATCGTGCCAGGAAATGCCCGCGATGAAGTCATGGTCGGGCCGTTCCCATGAAGCGGCCGCTGCGATGTTCACCCGTGCAGAGCGTGATGCCGTCAAGTTTTCTGGATACGCCAACGCTGTGGCGGCTGCGCTTAGCGGCGGCGCGGAATCGATCGGGAGTGCGCGCAGCACGTTGATTGCGAAGGCTGATGAGGTCGACTCCGGGCCGCTGAATGTGTCTGATCAGTGGGTGGTACTTGTTGACCCGGCGTTCATGTCAGAGGAGGAGATGGCCAAGCTGCAGGCGCTGGCGTTAGAGGAGCAGGGAGTTATCAACCGCATGCTGATCGCGGTCGGTGACGCTGACGATGCGACTGCAAACGCTGTGGTGGCGGCGGGCCACGAGTTCGGGTACATCGAGCCAAGGCCGGCAACTGATCTCGGCGGGTTGCTGCTTCCAACGGCTCAACGGCCCCCCGATCAGGTACCTGACCCGAGGACCGTGCCGGGTGTGATGGGTCAGGAGGCGATCCGGTCTGCCGATGAGCAGATGCATGTCCGCGAAATCATCGAATCGACCAACAAGAACGGCGAGGAGACGAAGACGGTCATCAAACAGGACGGCAGCAAGGCGGTGACCACGCGAATGGATCCCTTCGATTGGCCGAGCAAACAGAACTTCTACCAGATCGAGGAGTTCGACAAGAACGGTGAGCGGGTGGCGACGACGAGTTCCTGGCGCGATGCGGGTACCGACACCGACTACACGTCGATCACCTATGCAAATCAATCGAATCTCTTGATGTCCAGGGACTCGTCCGGGCACCGGAGTGCTAGCTTCACCCCGCCGGCGGGGCAACCGAGTAAGGTGCCGGTCGACTTGATCGACAGAGTGTCGCTGGTCACCGGCGCGGGGATGTCTGGGTTGGAAAAGCACATCGGACACGGTGGTTCGTTGCCAATGGTCACTGCGGAATCAGTCGAGAGCATCGGCAAGACCATGAAGTTCGGTGGTCCGGCGTTGTCGGTGGCGACTACGGTGTTCGATTTCGCGATGGCAGAGTCGGACAAGGACAGATGCATCGCTCTCGTCGCGGGCGCCGCAGGTGGTGGTGGTGCTTGGGGGATGGCGGAAGTCGGCGCGGCGATCGGTGCTTTCGGCGGGCCCGCTGCACCTGTCACAGTCCCGGTTGGCGCTGTAGTTTTCGGTCTTGCCGGAGGACTCGGCGGCTCCGGAATGGGTAAGTTCGTCGGGGAGGTCCTGTGTCCGAACTGAACCTTCCCGAGCCGACGAGCTGGGCGAAGGCTGGTCGGCTACCTGTGTGGGCGATCGTGGGCGCTATTGCAGTTCTCGTTTTCATGGTTGTTCAGGGCGTTCTGGCCACGATTCGCGGTAGTTACTTGACATCTGTTGTCGTCTTCGGACTGCTCGCGTTTCCGGCGCTGTTGTGCTTAGCGTTGCTGCTGGCATCGGCTGGGCGGACGAGAGCTCGAACAACCAGCGACGGGACCGGATTCACCCTGTGGCCCGACAAGCGGTTCAGCGTGTTGTACTTCTCCGGACTGACGCTGCTGGTTCCATCGGGAGTTCTCTTCGCGATCTTTGTGCCGCGAGGCGCCGTCGACATTTCGATGTCGCGTGGGATGCAGATCTTCTCGCCCGCGTTGATGATGGCGGGCGTAGCGTTTGCGATCGCCGGGTTGATAGCCGGATGGCGGCGCGGAGGGGTCGGCTACCTCAAGTTAACACCCGCATCGGTCGAGATCGCTGATGCGATCAAAACCAGGGCAGTGGAGTGGGATGACATTGTCGACATCAAGGATCATTCGGAGACCAAGGACGGCAAAAAGGCCGGCAGATCAGTGGTTCTGTGCCTGCGCGATGGCGGCGAGAAGGTTATCGGCGGCCTGAATATCTATGTCCCTACGGGCGTCGCGCTGTACTGGTTAGTCCGGCACTACTGGCGGCACCCTGAGGACCGGACGGAGTTGGTGGACTCGCGGGCTCCAGAACGGTTGCGCGACGGACGATTTGATCTCGGGTAGGCATTCATAGGCTGACCGGTATCCGAGGCCCGGCGATTTCGGTGGCGCACAAATCGGCAAGTTTGTAGGGGAGGCTTTGTGTCCGAACTGAATCTCCCCGATCCAGCGAACTGGGCCAAAGCAGGCAAGCACGCGGTGTGGGCGGGATTCGTCGTGTCCGTGGGGATGGTCTACTTCGTTGTCCGGGGGATCCTGGCTGGACTGCGCGGCAACTACTTGACGACGGTTTTGATTCTCGGATTCATCACGTTTCCAGTCCTGATGATGGCTGCGCTTCTGCTGGCGGCAGCCGGCAAGACACAGACGCGGACCTCCAGCGACGCAACGGGGCTCACCGTGTGGCCGGATAAGCGGTTGAGCATGCTGTACTTGATAGGACTGGCGGCGATCGGCCCCTCCGCCCTGCTGCTCGCGTTCTTCATACCACGCGGTTTGATCGACATTCCCATGTCGCGAGGGCTCCAAATCTTCTCCCCTGCGCTGTTCATAGCGGCTGCGGTGTTCGCGGTCATCGGTCTAATTAGCTGGATGCGGCGCGGCGGAGTCGGATACCTCAAATTCAACCCGGCAATGGTTGAGATCGCCGACGTGCTCAAAACGGGGACCGTGGAATGGGATGACATTGTCGACGTCAAGGATCATTCCGAAACCAAGGACGGTAAGAAGGCTGGCAGTTCGGTGGTGTTGTGCCTACGTGATGGCAGCGAGAAGGTGATCGGCGGCCTGAGCCTCTACGTCCCGACGGGTGTGTCACTGTATTGGTTAGTTCGGCACTATTGGCGGCATCCCGAGGATCGGACGGAGTTGCTGGACTCGCGGGCTCCGGAACGGTTGCGCGACGGACGATTCGATCTCACGTAGCGTTACGATCCGAGGTATTCAGATAAGTTGCACGGTTCGCCGACCCGACGAGTAATCACCGAGCGAGCCCATACTGATGGAAGCTGGAGCTGTGAGGGGACAGATCAACTGGACCACTGCGACGGGCTCACCTCGACATGACGATCTACTCACACTCAAACCTGGCACTGATCGCGCTATGCCGATGCGAACGGGCGGCCAGGTACTGTTGCGGTGCTTGTGGTCTCGGGGATCCGTGATGGCCGGCATGGTGTCAAACCACCGCTACTCATTCGGTGGAGTTGACCCAGAACCAGCCAACCTTTCGTTCAAGAATGCCGCGCTTGCGGCGTGGGTAACGATTTGTCCGTCCTTATCGGGCACGTGGCGCGTCCACTGATCCTTGGATAGCTCGAACACTACGGTGTGTTGCGGATCGGTGCCGATGAGCATTCGACGGGTCATGAAGAGTCGGCCGTGTTCACGCGCTTCTTTGCGCGTGGGCGACCGCGTCGTGATGCATGCGGGGCACAGCGAAAGCTCGCCGGTGGTCCCTCGCGCGCATCGCTTGCAGATCGGCATCGTGCAGCATGTACACAGCAGCATTCGGTCGACACACTCTGCGCAGGTCCGGCCGCCGCAGTATTCACACGGTGGGCTGTCCACCCCAAAATGGCCCTCGCGATCGATCATGCCGACGTCCATCGCATGACCGGTGGCTTTACTGACTCGCCGCGCGTCTCGTTGGCCGGCCGCGAGTTGGCGATCGTAGTGCCATTCTTGGCCGCCGTAAACTGTTACAAGTTGCTTGAGTTGAGCGCCGATGGTGAGCGTGGTCTGAGGACCCACGGCGCCCAATGTCTGCTCGAGAGCAGCGGCGAGCCGGGCCGAGAGCGGCTGAGCGTCAGGTGTTACGACGCTTGCCGTCGGCGTCCAAGCCGCTAGTGCTGCCCATGTGGTGTCCGCCCCCATACGGGGTCCCGCTGTCAGCGCTCCTACGGGATCAACGTTGAGCGTAGGCGATGATGCGGCGTTCGTGACAGTGGAGAGTCGGAGCTTCGCCGGGTCGGTGAACGCCGAGACACCGTCTGCGTCACCAAGTCCCATCGAACGCGACAGCGCTGTTGCCGCGGCGGCATTCTCCGACGGCCTGATCACGTACCAGTCGACTTGCGCCGCGCGCCGAACCCCAAGGACTCGCAGCGACGCCAGGCCGAAGATCGCCGCCTCGGCATGCTGCCCGATTGCATAGGCATACAAGCGCGGCGCCGGTTGCCATGCTTCGGCTACCCACGTCGGTAGGGCTGCATGATGACCTCGACTCCATGCGGCCATCTGGCGATGAGCACCAGATCCGTCCACTGTCACTTCGAGGATGCCTGCCGGTGTTATCGCGACGTCGTGGCCGTGCCGCTCCCATCGGAGACGCAGACTCGTCGCGGTGGGTTCCTGCAAACCCTTGAGGATCTGCGCAACGGCAGGTGGCGTGCGGGGGATGGTGTCGGGAAGTGTCGCGGCAGATGGCAATTCGTCGACCGCCAACGACGCAAGGTTCTGATCAGGTCTTGTGAACACCGTTGCGCTTCGCTCGGCAACCTGAAGCTCGGAGCTAGACCAGGTGGCGTGGAAGGTGCGTTCGGTTTCCAACACGAGATGAGGATCTGGGAGCGCCGTTTCGGGTACGAGTACCTCGTGGATGGGCACCATCTGGGTCCTGTACTTTGCGCTAGCCGCCAGCCTCAACCGGTAGTCGAAGTCAATCATGTTCCGGCCGAAGGCAAACCACTGCGCAATCGATCCGTGTCGAATGAGCGCCTGTTCGGCGGCGCCACCGCGAGTCATTACTACTACTGTGGCATCCGCGTCTGTTCCGATGAGGACGGAGGCGCCCACCGCGGCCAGCTCCACCGGCAAGCCTTCCATTTCCTGTCGTGTCGCCACGTGCAGGTCAGAGCAGGCTGGGCATACTTCGCCGACTCGGCATGCGCCGCACGTATTGCGTTTGCACACAGGACAGCTGGAAACCTGGGGATCTCTACCACAGTCTGAACAGGCGAGGTTGTTGCATAGCAGGCAGTGGTCTCGGGAGACAGTGTGGACGGAGATCGAACACCGTCGGCACACTGAGGCTGAACAGCCGGTGCATTTGATCGCGGCAAGGCCCCCGACCGAATCGCAGGCCCTGCATGCCCAGGAATCGCACGCTTCGCATCGTTCTGCCGTGCCGGCAGCGTAGAAGTGACCGTCACGGCAGACACCGAAATCGGTTTCATGGATGCCGATGTCGTCGAGTTTGGGAAAGACCGGTTCGCCGTCGAAACTGCGGTACTTGTATATCGCCCGGCTATGGCCCTGCCACGTTTCGGTCACCTCGAACCCGTTGCAAAGCAGGTCCGTAAACGGTCGCTGCGCCCGGCTCAGGAACGCTTGCTTCAGTACATCTGGTAGTCGCGCCATACGATGTGCAGCACGTTGGTTCGGTTGCACACCGAATGTCGCCAATGTTGCGATGTCGGCGGCAATCGCGTTGAAATCGGATTCAATTCCGACGTGTTCGACGACCGGTTGGATATCGCGCGACACCAGGGTGCATTCGGTTGGCGCCGGGAAGGGGCCCTTGATGGACTGCGCCTCATCGAGGCGCTTGCCGAGCCGTCCTCCGGGCTTGCCACGTGAATCAAGATAAGCGAAGGAGCCTAGTTGATGTGGCAGGGAGGTCTCATCGGGGCCGGCGAGCCATTCCTGTTCGCTACCCAAGTAGCTGGGCTTTCGAATGCTCACCAATATTGCTTCGTTCCGTGCCTGAATTGACAGGCGTACGGGCTCCAACGCCGCCGTGGCGAGCGTGGACGTCTTCTCGGCGTGACCACGCCATTGAAGTTGAGAATATTCAACCGTATTCGTCGTGAACGAACCATCATTGTCGACCGACGTGACTTCCTTCACCATGCGGTCGGCTTCCAGGTAAAAGTCGGTGAACCTCGAACGGCGGGTGACGAGGATCGTAGGGGGAGCCGGCGGCGGAACGTTGCGCCGAAGATTTTGAAGCACGGATTCGAGCCGGAATTCCTGCTCGGTTCGGACAGGCGTGTCCGAATACTTGGGTAGGTCAGCAACAGCCTTGCTGTCGATAGCCGTGCCCACAGTGTCAGCGAGAGAGAATTCGATGTCGACGGCGGTCGCCGTGCCTATCCTGACTCGCGTTTCGTCTGAGTGAGGGGGCTCATGTGTGAGGTCGCGAAAGGCCAGTCCGCAGTCGAACGGAAGCTTGTTTTGTGCAGCGTACGAACGGATTCGCGCTCGCTCGCGATCGGCGATGTCTTCCTTCGAGAGCAGAGTTTCCGTCCATCCGCTGGGGCGGATCAGTTGCGCTACTCGCCCACCGACCAACAATGTCGCCCCATGGCTCAACGTCCAGGCGACCGCATATTCCTCGTCTAGCTGCGGCGCGCGAACCGGTGTCGCACATCCGCTGCACAATCCGCTGGTCTTGGTGCGACATGCGCGGCAGGTGGCCGTGCCGCATATCGGGCAATCGGCGAAGACGGCGTCGTCACCACACTCTGTGCACAGGTACTTATCGCAAGATCCGCAATGGGTTGACTCTGATTCATCGATCCAGTGCGCTCCGGAGCAGTGGGCCAGCACCTTGATCGGCTTGCCAGATACGTCACTCTCGACGACTGGAGCAGGCAGACCCCACTCGTACGTCAGCTCTCGCTCGTCACCACTGGGGCCGGCCCACGTCTCCTCGACAATCCAATCGTCCTCCTCCAGCGTCACGGCAAGTACTTTCGCCCTGGCACGGATGTCGGGCTGTCGACTCAGACGCTTCTCCTCGGAACGCAGCGCCTTGGTGAGCCGTGCTTTGTCCTCGTAGGTGGCTTCATCGATCTGTGCGCTGTAGCCCTTGGCAATTCGTTTCAGCTCGTGGGCTTGGTCTTTCGTTACCTGTTTTTCTCTGTCACGACGTAGCGATTCAAGTTGGCCGGCCGCCGACTTCTCGAACTGGTCAACAACTTCCGATGGCGTGTTGAACACGGCGGGGAGCGTTTCGCCGTCCTGCAGCGGACGGCGGGGCAGCCGTTGTTTGTTGTGGCCATTGATATCAGCGGTGATCAGATGCTCGGACGTTTCGGCTTCACCGATAGTCGCGCGGAAGGTCGCTTGGCCGCTCCACGAGCCCGACGGAATAAGCCTGCGCCGTACGAGCGTCAGTGTTGAAGCGTGTTTGTATGGGCTAGGCCCGATGTCGTCGGGAATGACCGGGACTGTCGCATGCATGTCGCCACGCATCCGCAGAAGGCCGAGCAGTTCGTCGAAGACCGGTGAGCCAACTGCACAGAGCTCCGCGTCTGGATGCTGTTCGAGCCCCATCCGGTCGAATGCGAGATGCATGACGGTCCGACCGCCGAGTTCCTCTTCGAACTCCTCGTCGAACTCGGCGGTGAGGAAGGCGCCGTCGCCTTCGCCGGTGTCATGGAGCAGCCTTGCATCCAGTGCCTTGAGGACCTTGCGTGCCCACTTCTGTACGCGCCGCTGACGCATCCGCGCACGCTCGCTCACAGCGGGCGCCAATTCGCTGCTACCGGCCTTGGTCAGATCTTTTCGATGCTCAAACGCCGACGCCATCCAGTTGCTCAGGCCGCTGTCGGTGGCGATAAGCGTGGACGCACGGTCGCGCGCTTGGGCGAGCTCGGTGCCCAGCTGGGTGAGCAGCCCTTGCATTTTAGAGTCGTTGTCGGCGAAAAGTGCTTCCATGACCCGTGTTTCGAAGGATGCTGATTTCGAGTCGTCGAGCTCGCCGAGGATCGTGGTGACTTGTCCGAACAGTAGCTCGAACATCCTCAGCTTCAAGGCCAGCAACTGATAGACACTCTCGTCGATGGTTCCCCGTGCGTAGAGATTTGCGACGAAGACTTCGTCTTTCGGCTGTGTCAGACGGTCGACACGGCCGATGCGTTGCTCGATGCGCATCGGGTTCCACGGGAGGTCGAAGTTCAGCACACAGTTGCAGAACTGCAGGTTCTGACCTTCGGCGCCGGCGTCGGTCGAGATCATGACCGGTGCTTCGCCCGACCTGAAGGCAGCGATGGTCTTGGCTCGCTCGCTCGGGGACATCGATCCGTGGAACGAACGCGCGTGCAGCCCCTCGGCATCCATCCGGCGTAACAGCCCAGTGACCGTATCTGTGTGCTGGGTGAAGATGAGGACGCGTCCGTGCTCGCGTACCCAGCCGCGGGTGATCTCAAGGGCCTTGTTCTCGCGGGCTGATCCCTGGATGTCCATGGCGAGGTGGCCGACTTCACTCAGGACAGAACGGACCCGAGGATTGGGATGGCGCTCAGCCATGCGCATCGCAGTGGTCCCCATCGAGAAGGGGCTGGCCGTCAGTCGCAGCGCCAGGCTGCGTCGACGCATGGTGTCTCCGCTGTCGCGCATGACATTTCGGAGCAGATCAGTGCTCAGCGCATACAACTCGCGTTCACGGGGACCGAGATCGACGGGTACGTCGACTGCGACTCGTTGCACCCGGTCAACGCCGGCTTGGGCACGAGTGGTGCGGATCATGGCGCTGCTGATCAACCGGCGCAGCGCTGCCGGGTCATTGGGCGTGCGCGGGTCGGACGACTTCATGAACTGTCGTTTGAAGTCGTTCACCGACGTGAATGTGCCCGGTCGCAGCAGCTCCACCAGTCGGTATAGCTCAAGTAAGTCGTTCTGGACCGGTGTTGCCGTCAGGAAGAATGCGTACCGGCAGGCGGTCGTCAAAGCGGTGATCAGCTCGCGCGTCTTCTTAGCGTTCTTCCCCGCTGCGCGGTGAGCCTCATCGACGATAACGATGTCCCACGGTTTCGCAGTAAGTTTGTCGATGGCCCGAGTGCCCAAATTCAGGGTGAGGATCAACTTGTCTTGCTTCCCGACCTCCCGACTATTGAGCGCGACATCAAATGTGAGGTCGAACTTGTGGTTCATCTCTTCGCGCCACTGTTCGCGCAGGGGAGCAGGGCACAGGATGAGGACCCGCTTCGCCAAGCCCCGAAGCGTCAGTTCTTTGATGGCCAGACCGGCTTCGATCGTCTTGCCCAGGCCGACCTCGTCGGCTAGAACCGCGCGTCCACGTAGGCGCGACAGCGCGTGGCGGGCAACGGCTTCCTGATGGGGCATTCGATCGACATTGGCCACATCGACGGCGAGAAGCTCATCAAAATCGTCAAGGGTGGCCAGCTCTTCGCCCTGCAGGCGAAGTTCGACGATTTCGAGCGGATCAAATCCGGCGGCCTTCAGTTGCTCACCAAGAAGTTTGCGCGCCTCCTTGAGAAACCCGATGGAGTTGCCGGGGCTGGACTTCCAATCGTATTCGGAGTCGGCGTGGAACTGTCGGTCCACCGTTCGCCGCCGCTCCACCTTGGACACTTTTAGCTTGGGGACCACCACCACGGGTGGGTGCACTGGGGGCGTGATTGGTGACGTTCCAGGCGGTAGCAGCAACAGCCGGTACACTTCGCCGACCTGGCGCAGTCGGAGAAGACCCCGGTCTTGGCCGTAATCCTGCAACCGCTCGGTCAACAGGTCGCCGGTGAGTTGTCTTGAACGTCCACTCCATTGCACGTGGAAGGGCTCGCCTTCCAGTTCGAAGCTGAGCGTGGTGCTGTGTTGCGGCAGCGCCAGATCCGCGGCCTCACGTTCGGTGAGTGTGAGCTCGCCGGCTTCCAGCAGCTGCTGAGTGATTCGTTTCTCAATCATCGTTCTTCACCGTCATTCCGAGTGTCTGCGCGCCGAGAGAAGTGAGCACCAGAGATTGATACGGGGTCCGCGCGCCCTCACGCTGCACCGATTTCCGTTCGATGAGACCGTCTCGCAAGAGCTTGGCGACCGCATCTTCCCAACGCTTTTGGCCGTTGCGGACGTGACGGAGTGCACCGAACTGAGGACAGCTGAGGACGCCTGCCCCGAGTGGCCGCCCTTCACCGAGGGAGTCTTTGCCGAGGACCGCGGCGCTCAAGCTGGCTTCCCCATAGAAGCCCTTGCGATAGGCCGATGACCAAGCGACTGCCTGCAGCACGGTCAGCTCGGCGTTGACGAGCAGTTCGGGGTCGGCGACCAGATGGTCGGCCAGTGATGCCCATGGCGCCGATCCGCCACTGCAGTGGTCGCACTCCGCTATGTCACGGCTGGTGCAGTTGCCGACAGTGTCCCCGAAGTGACGCCCGACGACGATGCGACGGCAGTCGGATTGGTTTGTGGCGTAATCGATGATGGCCTGCAACCGGCGCTGTTGCCAGTGTTTCCAACGTGCCGATTCGCGCTCCAGCGCCTCCTGCGAAGCGTGGGTCGAGAGCAGTTTTACCCGCCGGAGCCTGCGCGAGCTGGAGAACGTGATCAGCCTGTCGAGTGACCAGGCGATCAGTTGTTCCTCCAGTGCGTCAGGGTCATAGCCGTGTTTGTCTTTGAGCTGTTGGAAGTCGAGTTGGAGACGGACATTTGGGCGTGCCCGGAACTTCTTGTAGAACAACTCGCGGAAGAGCCGACGCTCGGCCTCGTCGTCGGGTTGGTGGAAGCCGACATCGACGGTGCCTCTCGCTGAGCAGTCGAGGCCGAGCTTGAGGGCGCCCACACGCTCGAGTTGAGCAAGGTGGACGTTGATCTCGTCGTCCTCGATCTCGAGTCGGTCAGCCAGTTCATCGATATCGAAAACCCTGCTGTCACCGCGATCGGGGCATTCCCACAGCGCCGTCAGCAGGCGTTGCGTGATCGCCGCATCGGCTTTCGATTCGTGGGCGCTGATGAGGCGATTCCGTCGACCGAGATCGGCCTTGGTGTACAGCAGCAGGCACTCGCCGGTGATATTCGGAGCCCGCGCCGCTCGGCCGGCCTCCTGTGCGTATCCGTCGAGTGAGTCGGGCAGGTCGTAGTGAGCAACCCAGCCGATGTTGGGTTTGTTAATGCCCATACCGAAAGCCTTGGTTGCCACAATGATTCGGGTCGTGTCCGAATCGAAGTCCTCTTGGGCGGCGTCGCGTTGTTCGGGAACCATACCGGCGTGGTAGGGCCGTGCAGGATGGCCCGCACGGCGCAGCATGGCGGCGATCTCCTCGGCCAATGAGCGTTTCGACACGTAGACGATGCCCGGGGTGTCGCCCGACCAGGTGACGAACCGCAACAGTTCTCGAACACGCTCTCGCTCGTTGCCGCATTCGATCACCCGGAACCGCAGGTTCGGACGGTCGCTGGGCTCACGTACCGTCGTCGGATCGTGCATGTCCATCGCACCGACGATGTCGGTCGCGACCTCGGGGGTGGCGGTCGCCGTCAGGCCTGCACGCGGTGGACGTGTGTCAAAGCTGGCGACCGAGGTGGGGACCTGACGGAATTCTGGGCGAAAGTCGTGCCCCCATACCGAGACACAGTGGGCCTCGTCGACAACGACACCGTTGAGTTGTTGGCGTCCTAATGCGCGACGCAGCACCGGATCTCGGGCAAGTCGTTCGGGCGAGACATATAGCAGCCGAACCTTTCCATTGGCGGTGTCGCGAAGAATCTCGCTCTGCACTACACGTGATGTCGTTCCGGTGATGCCCTGAACAGGTCGAATGCCGCGGCGTCCACGTAGATCGTTCACCTGATCTTTGATCAGCGCGATCAACGGGGAGACGACGACGGTGGCGCGCGCCTGTGGAGCGAGCAGTGCGGGTAGCTGGAAGCACAACGATTTGCCGAACCCAGTAGGCAGCACGGCCAGAATGTCTTTGCCTTGGGCGATGGCAAGCATGACTTCCAGCTGCTTGGGGTGGAGATTGGTTATCCCGAAAAGCTTTTCGGCGGCTTCGATGAACTTCGCGGTGGGATCCTCCCCCTCGACGAGTCGCAGCTCCTCCAGCATCTGGGTCACGTCGTCACGACCGAACGTGATCGCGGACGACAGGTCGGGTGCCGCACCGGTGACGAACTCGATGGCGGTGGTCCAGGCATCATCGCGGTCTGTGGCCTCGTGGAGGCTGGGCCCGGGCAGTGATCCGAGGAGAACCCGCTGGGCCTGCGTCGGTGAGTGCAGTCGGCGGTCGCACACCAGGGCAGCGCCCTTGTCGGTTTCGGAACGGATGAGCCGACCGAACCCCTGGGTGAACTGAATGGCCGTCATGGGCAGGATGTATTCCAGGAACGGATCCCCACCGCGCTCGGCGATGGCCCGCTGGCGAGCGGACACGAGAGGATCGTCGGGGTGCGGGTAGGGCGGCTTTTCGATGAACAGATACGACAGGGTTTCGCCGGGAGCGTCGAAGCCTTCCCAGTATGACTTCAGTCCGTATAGTGCGGTCCCTGGTTCGGACCTGAACCGATGCGCAATCTGCGTCCGGCCCTGCTCACCTTGTACGAGAAGTTCGACGCCGCGTTCGGCCAGCTCGGCAGACTTCGTTCGGACGCCGTCGGCGACGGTTTCCATCCGTGAACGGGCTGCGAAGAGGGTGAGCGTCTTGCCGCCCGCCAGTGAGAGGAAGCCGGCCTGGTCGGCGGTCATCTCCTCGCAGAATTCTCGTTCGTTCACGGGGATCGGGATCGGGAGATGGTTGGTGAGAATGACTTTCGACTGTTGCTTGTAGTCGAAAGGGGAGCGCAGCGTCAGCCCACGGAAGGAGCCTTCGACCGGGTCAGGGTTGATGCTGATGCCCAGCCGGGAGGCGAGGTAATCGAAGCGATGCTCGACGGTCAACGTTGCCGAGCACAGAACCGTCGAGTGGGTCCGATCGACCACGTGCTGCTGGAACTCGGGGAACACATGTATCGGGAGGCGTTCGAATGCCCATGCGGCGGGGTCGTCTTCGTCGGCCGCGAGCCGGTAGACCCAAAGATGGCTGTCGGGCAATGTGCCCAGGGTGCCGAGCAAGTCGATCGCATTGTCGATGCGTTCTGCATATCCGCGTAGGCGTTGTTTTGCGGAGTTCAGCCCACTCGTATCGGTGAGTGCACTTCTCAGGGCGGCGACCGCTTTGGCGAGCTGAATCAGTGCGTAGCGCACAGACGCGCCGGTTTGTCGAAGCGTTCGGAATTCGGGTCGGTTGGTGACAACCCCTGACTGAAGGACCGCCGCGTCGGCCTTACCCGCATACTCGTGTAGGTAGGTGTCGATTGCTCGGGCGAATTCATCACCAGCAGAACGGATCTGGCTAGATGCAGTGGTGACGGCCTGAACGGCTTCACCGACCGTCGGGCCTCCACCGGCTTTCGACCGGATATCACGCAGGAGTCGCGAACGACGAGACAAGACGTTGACCAGGATCTCGAGCTCGATCGCGTCGACGCGTTCCGTCCACGCCGCGGTCAACGAATCTTCGAGGGTGTGCGCCTCGTCGAAGATCAGGTCGGCTCGGCCCTCGTCGAGGACATTGCCCGGACTCCGTCCGACTCTCACCCAGCTGGCAATGAGTGCATGGTTGACGGACAGCACGCCAGGCGACTTGTCGAGGTCTTCGATCTGCTGCATCAATGGGCAGATCGAAGACCACTTGCATGACGCACGGTCGCAACCTGCCGCATTGGTGCGCAGTCGGGCCCGGGTGCGGGCATAGCGAGTGTCGGGGCGACGGATCACTTCATCGGTGACGTCATCCCAAGTGCCGGTGGGTGATTCAGCGATGGTGCGGAGCGCCACCGCGGCTGCCAGCCCAGAGATTTCCTTGTCCGGCAACGCATCTTCGAGTTCGCGTGCGCAGACATAGTTGCTCACGCCCTGGATCTGCCGGAACGGGGCAGTCAGCAGCTTTTCGTATTGGAGCCGTTTGGCTTCATCGCGCAGCTGGCTTTGGAGCGCTTTCGTTGCTGTGGCGACAACGACCGGTTGACGGGGGCGTGATGCGCGGCCGAGCGCCGGCAGCAGGTATCCCAGCGACTTGCCGGTACCGGTCGGTGCCTCAACGGCAAGCCTCCCGCCGGCATCCAGCACCTGGGCGACAGCGTGGGCCATCTCCTGTTGTGCAGGACGAGGGCGGAGGTTGCGGCGCTCGCGCAACACCGGGAAATTGTCCCGAGTGGCCGACCATGCATCGGTGGTCGCGTGGCCAGACGGGACGAGGAGTGGATCGGGCGGGCGAGTCAACGTTTCGATGTCCGGTGCTGCTTGCAATGCGGGCAGCAGCAAGGCCAGTGGACTGCTGTGGGTTTCCAGTGTGGCGATGGCGAGCGGCCAACTGGGGTCGTTCATGTCGACGGCGGCCAGCATCTCGCGGGCAACCGCGGCGGTCGCCGTGGCGTCCGACAGCGCGCGATGAGGCTCGTCGTTGCGGATCCCGTAGTGCTGGGTCAGGTCCGCGAGTTGGCGATTCGGCATCGCCACATCGACGAGCAAGGACAGGTGCAAGGTGTCGGCAGATTGAGGGAACGGCGGGCTCTCGATGCCGGCGGCCTTCGCGGCGTCCTTGAGGAACGGCAGGTGGAACGCGAGCAGGTTGTGACCGATGAGGAGGTCGACGTCCTGCAGAGCAGTGGTCAGTGTGGCCACTGCATCGGCAAAGGGCATTGCCGGACGCAAATCATCATCGGGCGTGGCCACTGCGATGTCTGCCAGTACCGTGCCATCGAGGCGAATCAGGGCAATCTCGGTGATGAAGTCCGTGGTTCGGTTCAGACCCGTCGTCTCGATATCGAGCACCGCCACGCGGCCGTACGGAATGCGCGTCGTGTTCGGGACGTACCAGTCGTCATCGGCCGCGGGGCCTTCCGACTGTTCGTTGCCGCTCTCGAAGCCGGCAATCGCTACTCTGATCAGCCCGTCTGCTGTAACGCCAAACCGGCGCGGAAATCGATCGGGCAACAGTTGCAGCCGCTCCAGCGGCTGATTGAAACCCTCTGCGCTCAGCCGTTCCCTCAAGTCGGTGGCAACAAGTGGCCCGAGCTGAGCGAGGATGCGGTGCGCCGCCTCGATCGCGGGAGGCAGCGGGCGTTCTGGCGTACTCATGGGCAGGCTGAAGTAATGCGCGCCCGCAACGGCGGCTGCGCCACGAGGCAACGAACTGCGTGCACCCTGACCACCCCCGGCCTAACCTCGAATCGCCCTATGCGGCCGCGTCAATATCGAGCGGTTGCGCGAACCATACTCACGAGGACCGACATGGCGACCGGTGGGGTGGTCAACGCGTTGGCTCCGGTCGTTGGGGCCGGAGGGCGCCGAACTGCTCGACATCGAACAAGCAGCAGGATAGGCCTGTCGAGGGTCGCTGGTACGTGGAACGAAGAAGGTTCGGACTTGCCTAGCGCAAGCGTGTGGGTCGGGCCGGAGATCTTGCCCGTGGTGAACTTCGACGTCCGGGTTTCCGGTGAGTTGCGCCGTGTGATCAGACGTTTGGTCTTCTTGAGAAAGCGCAGTGATCGCTTGGCCGAGATTCGATCACCCAATACTCGGGATTCGCGTTCCATCTAAGCTCGTGGCGGGTGGATTCGACGTGGTGAGCAGGGAGATTGCCGATGGAGATTCGGTGACGCGACGGCCGGCGGCGTCGTCTCGTGTGGTCCGCTCGCGTATGAGCAAGCAGCGACGCCGAGATACGCAACCAGAGCTGCTGGTCCGGAAAATTCTTCACTCACGCGGCATTCGTTATCGCGTGGATGCGCGCCCGGAAGCTGATCTCAGGTGCAAGGCTGACCTCAGCTGGAAGGGCATCCGCCTCGCTGTGTTCATCGATGGTTGCTTCTGGCACGGCTGTCCTGACCACAAGACCAGCCCGAAGGCGAATGAGGAGTGGTGGGCGCTGAAGCTGGCAGGGAACGTTCAGAGGGACCGTCGAACCGACGGCGAACTGTCAGAACGTGGGTGGACAGTGCTCCGTTTCTGGGAGCACGAAGACCCAGAGGCTGTCGCCGACGCCATTTGCCATCAGATCGAGGCGCTCCGGGCCGGGTGTGGCTGAAGCGGATCAGTCAAGGGTGCTCGCGAGATCTCGAAGCTCCGCGGGCTGGGCAGCTAGAGGTCCGAGGCGACTGTCTTCCCATCGGGCAGTGACCACCTGGTCGAGTTTCGCGCCGTCAAAGGTGACGCCGATAGCCTGGGCCAGCACGTGCACGGCAAGGCGAGGTGGAATGGCATTGCCGATCTGTTGGCCGATGTCCTTTCCCGACCACGGGTAGTCGCGGGGGAAGGTCTGCAGAACGCCGGCCTCTTGGTGTGACAGGCGGCGCCAATCGCCGTCAGGAAAGCGGAGCCGATTCCTCATGATCTTCCCCGTCACCGTGGCTGACGGCTCGTCAGAATGACGGACGCCCCGGTTACGTGGGTCGCCACCGCTGCCGTAGTTCGAGACCACGGTGAAGTCGACGTCGTGACCGAGTGCCTCGCCCATCGAGACCCAGGGCTCGAGATCGAACGCGGTCTGCTCAGGTCCTCCCTTGCGGAACCCGTGGTGGGTCGGTGCAGGCAGGCTGATGCCGTGGGTGCCCAATCGCGCGATCAGGATGGCACGGCGGCGGGTCTGTGGGACCCCGAACTCCTCGGTTCGGAGCACGCCGTGAGCGACCTGGTATCCGAAACGCTCGAGCACGGCGCGAAACGCCGCCCAAACCGGTAGTACGGCTGGAACCTGCTCCAGAACGATCGCTTGAAATGGGGCACCTGCGCGAAGTGCACTCAACGCCCACCTCATCGGCTCCAGGACGAGTCCTGTTCGTTCGTCGGCGAACCCGCCGAGCGTGTGTTCAGCCTTCGGGCTTTCTGCCATCTCCGTCACGCGTCGAACGACGTCATCCAACGCATGCCTTCCGGAACCTGTACCTGCGACGGTGAATGTTTGGCACGGTGGCCCTCCGGTGAGGACGTTCGCTTCGGGGAAGTCCGATGGCCCGTACGCCCGGACGTCGTCAGGCACTGTCTTCAGCTCGGCAGCGGTTCGGGTCGCACAGGCGTTGGCGTCGAGCTCGATCCCGGTTGTGGGGATGCCTAGCCATGTCGCGCCGACGTCGAGCCCTCCCGGGCCCGCAAACAGGTCGATGATCCGGGGCTTGGGACCTGTCTCTCCTGGCTCGGATGGCATGGGTTGATGCTAGCCGGCCGCTCGTGATCTGCCGGTGCAGCGCGGCCGAACCCGCTCAGTCGACTGCTGCCCGGCCCGGTTCCGCTTGCGCGACGCAACAACCACTTCGCAGGACTAGCCAATATTTGACGGTGGCGAATGATACAAACTCGGGGAACGCGGACGATGGTTCCGCAAACAAGCGGAGTTGCTGCCGTTGACGTGTGGGGAGGCTGATGGTGGCCATGGGGTGGTCTGACCCGGATCGTGGGCTGGAACGGCTGGTCAACGAGTTCCGCGAGAGGTGTATTCGGGTCTACAAAGAGGATCCGAACCGGGTCGAGGAAGACGCCGGCAAAGAGCGTGGCATCGCCGAAGGCGGGTACGGGCGGAAACAGATCCAGGAACTCGTCCAGAACTCTGCGGACGCGCTCAAAGGGGCGCCCGGGCGTATCCAGGTCACCCTGACGAGTGATGCGCTCTACGTGGCGAACGAGGGCCATCCGTTCGAGGACTCAGGCGTCCGTGCACTGCTGTACACGCACCTGTCGAACAAGACCGGTACCGAGATCGGCCGCTTCGGGTTGGGATTCAAGTCGATCAGCGGCATCTCCGACAGCCCGCAGATCTTCAGCCGCTCGGTTTCGTTCGAGTTCAGCCGACACCAGGCAGCCGAAAAGCTGTCCGACGAACTGGGACGCCATCATGAACCTGCCGACGTCCCGGCGTTGCGGCTGGCCTGGTCGCTCAACCCAATGTCCGAGTTTCGCGCGGATGCTGTCCTTGCCGACCTCGCCGAGTGGGCTACGACCGTCGTCAAGGTGCCGTTGAAGAACGGGGCGGCAGCTCAGCTGTCCGCCGAGATCAACGAGTTCGACGAGTCGTTCAATCTCTTTGCCCCCCATGTGCGGATCCTCGACCTCGTCGACCGGGTCGGGGGCCGTGAGCGCCATTTCAAGGCGGCAAAAAGTGGAAACCGGGTCATCCTCACGACCGAGGACGGCGATCGAGATTGGTTGGTCGTATCTACTGAGCACAAGCCGTCCGCCAAAGCGTTGGAATCGGCTGGTCACGCAGCCCGGCGCGACTCTGTGACGGTGAGTTGGGCACTGCCGTTGACGGGGGCAGTCGGTGTGGGTCAGCTGTCCGCCTTCTTCCCGGTCAAATCTGATTTGACCCTGAGCGGCCGGGTGAATGCCCCGTGGAAGCTGTCCGACGATCGCATCAACGTGATCGAGTGTGAGTTCAACTACGAGATTCTGACCCAGGTGGTGCCGAAGCTGGTGGTCGCCGCGCGCAAGGATCTGATCGCTGACCGCGCATTCGGTCGTTACATCGACGTCTTGCCCGCGCGTGGGAAGGAGTCCCGTAGTTGGGCCGACACGGTCTTGAATGAGCCCGTTTTTCGAGCTCTCCGGGAATCTCGCTGCCTGCCGGATCTTGATGGACAGCTGCGGGCACCTAGTGCGCTACAACGTATTCCCAACGACGTCGTTGAACTAGCGGGTCGATGGTTGACCGTCACCGGCAACCGTGGGGCATGGGTGCACCCCGACTGCACCAGCAGAACCGATCGACGCTCCAAAGTCGATCGTCTCCTGCAAGAGGATGACAGGGAGAAATCCCCGGGTCGGGTTCTGCACTGGCTGCAGTCGGTGGTGGCCGACCCGAAACCTGAACAATCCGCCGCGGCAATCGAGCTGGCCGCGGAGCTGGTACGCACAGGCGGCAACACCGAGAAGGACGTGCGCGATGCGCGGATCGTGTTGTTGGAGAACGGGTCTCTTGCGCAACCAGTACGTGGTCGGTGCTTCCTGCGTACCAATCCGGGGCAGAATGGAACCTCCTTTGTCAACGAGACTGTGGCCGGGCGTCCGGCCATCGCCGATGCACTGAAATACCTGGGCATCACCGCGTACGAAGACGGTGGTGAGATGCTGCAGCTACTCACCGAGCTCAGACACACCGGGAAGGTCGACTGGGACGAGCTGTGGATCGCGATGCGCGGCTCAGGCGTTCAGCAGGTGCACGAGGCTTTCGACGGAGTGTTGGACGGCAAAGCCACCAAGGTGATCCAGGTGCGAAATGGTCACGGCCGCTGGGTGCTTGCCGAAGGTTTGTATTTCGCAGGGGAGTGTCTCAAGCCTTTGAAGGAGGACGGTGCATACCTCGTTGACGGCGATTATCACGCCGCCGACCACGAAATCCTGTTCTTGCTGGGTGTGAGATCGAGGCCAACGCGATCGGCAGCTGCCTCGAATGAGAAATGGGTGGCGCGGTACCAAAGCACCGTTCGCGAACGGCTCGGAGATGAATTGGGACTGGGACTCCAGGCGCGACAGGGTATCGAGATCGACGGCATCAATGCGGTCCTCGGGCCTTTGGAATGCTTGCCGGACCTCAGTGTCACGAACAAGGTGGCACTGAGTGCCGCGGTCATCAACGACGTCGACGTTCCGCGGGTGCGGGTGACCCATCCCAACGTCCCCAAGACGGCCCGCTACGTTGCGCCGGAACTCTGGTGGGTTCGCCAACATGGGCTGTTGCAAACCACGTTGGGAGCCGTGCCGGTGGCCGATGCATTCGTCGCAGAGGTGCAGGGTGTTGCTGAGGGTCTCATCCCGTGTGTGAGCCAGATCGTGATCAGCTCCGATGCCGAACGGGTCTTGGGGCTCAAGCGCGAGATGGGAGACCTCGACCCGTCAGGATTCAATTCGCTTGTGCAGGTTCACGTCAAGCGCGATGACACTCTGCGGGTAGGTCAGACTTACGCCTGGTGGTGTTGGACGCACAAAGAGGTCGAGCCGCCCGATCGAGTGTGGGTGCGCCGTGATGGTCAGTGGGCGGAGGAGGACCGGAAGTCCGTCGCGGTTGTCCACGGCAAGAAGTCATACGACGAACTCGACGAGTTCGGCATCCCTTGCATCCTCGTCGACAGTATCGATGACGTCCACACGCTGAGTGAGTGGTGGGGCTGTCTAGAGGGTCGCGCCCTCCCCGTCACCTATTCCTACGAGACGAGTGCGGAGCCGGAACGGCTCACTGAGGTGTTCCCGGTGCTCGACACGCTCCCCGGCGCTGATGAGCTCGAAGGTCTGGTCCTGCAGAAGTGCCTGTCCATCAGCAAGGTGGCGGCTGTCCCCGGCCAGCCCGCCGTACAGGTGGCTTGCACGTCGGGCCGAGAAGCGAACAGAATCCTCGTGACCGGCACCACCGACCGAGAGATTCTGAAGCAAGCGCTCGAATGCCTGCTTCACGACAATTCCGACAGACGCGTCGACCTTTTGCTCCAGGACATGGAGCAGCGCCGTAATTCGGAACTTGTTCGGGCGATCAGGAATGCGTCCACCGATGCCGAACGCCTCCTCATGTTCGCGGGAGAGGAGCGTCTGAGGACGCTGGTCCCGAAGGATGCGCTCACCTACCTCGTCAACGACGGCTTGCTGGAACCGCATGGTCTCGACCTCGCCAAACTCTGCGTGACGATGCTCGGTGTCCGTGCATTGGAACGCGCGTGCAGAGTGGGTGCCAGTGGGCTGCCGGTTCCCGCTCCGTCGACTTGGGCGGGATCGTTCAATACTCGGGCCTGGGTGAAACGACTGGGGTTCGGCGAGGAATGGGCGGGCCAGAAGGCAAGGCAGCGTAACAAGCCGACGGAATACATCGACGGCCCAACCCAACTCGACGAGCTCCACGACTACCAGCAGGTGGTTTCCCAGCGCCTCGCCGACCTGCTGCGCGGAGTTGGGCCCCGGCGAGGAATCGTTTCGTTGCCCACAGGTGCCGGAAAGACCCGCGTTGCCGTACAGACTGTCATCCAGTCGATCCGCGACGGCAGTCTCGACGGATTGGCCTATGGCACTTCCTTCTCTGGACCCATCCTGTGGTTGGCCGACGGAGAAGAACTCTGTGAGCAGGCGATCGACGCGTGGTCATATTTGTGGCGGGCCCTCGGCCGGCAGGACACCCAGCTGATCCTCAGCCGATTCTGGTCGAACTACGACATGGAAGAGGAATTGGCGGGCGTGCAGGTCGTGGTGGCGACATGGCAGAAGATCAAGGCCGCTGCCGTCGACAACGCGGATTACGCCTGGTTGGCCGAGGCGCCGATCGTCATTATCGACGAGGCGCACGGCGCCTACACCCCGTCCTACACCACGATCTTGGAGTGGCTGGGCCGCGGCACGCGCCAGCGGGACAAACCCCTGATCGGGCTGACGGCAACACCGTTTCGGGGTCGCCGCGACAGTGCGGAAACGGAACGCCTGTTGGCTCGATTCGACGATAACCGCTTGGACGAGGGGGTATTCGGCGACGAACTCCCACAGGTCAGGTTGCAGCGAGACCGAGTTCTCGCCCGCGCCAGCCTGGAAATTATCGGTGGTGTGTCCATCGATCTGTCGGACTACGAACTCCAAGATTTCAAGTCAAAGGGCTGGCTGTCCAAGAGTGCCGAGATCCGGATCGGTCGGGATGAAGACCGTACCCGCACGATCGTGGATTCGATCCTGAGCAAGCCCGAGAGCTGGCAGATCGTGGTCTTCGCCGCTTCGGTCGAGAATGCCCAGACCTTGGCCACCTTGTTGACGCTCCACGGACGCCCGGCTGCTTCCATAGACCAGGACACCAGCCCCGAAGACCGGCGCGTGGCGATCGAACGGTTCAAGTCAGGCGATTTGAAGGTACTGACAAATTACGCGGTGTTGTCCCAGGGCTTCGATGCGCCGAAGACCGACGCCGTATACATCACCCGTCCGACCAGTAGCGAGGTCCGTTACCTGCAGATGGTAGGCCGCGGTCTTCGTGGACCGAAAAATGGTGGTACCGAAGAGGTCTTGATTGTCAACATGCTCGACAACATCGTTGAGTTCGGTGACAGCATCGAGTACCACAAGGTGAAAGACATCTTCGAATCAGAACGTGAAGAGGAGCCTGCCGATGTCGGATGAAGGTCGGCATGAAATAGAGCTCAACGAGCAACAACTCGACGTGGTCGACGCGTCCGCGGATGCGCGATTGCTGGTGATCGCGGGGGCTGGGCAAGGCAAGACCGAAGTCGTCGTCAGTCGGATCAACAGCCTGGTGCGCGACGAGGGTCTGACGGCCTCCGACGAAATTCTCGTTCTGAGCTTCTCTCGAGCCGCGGTATCGGCTGTCCGGACCCGGCTGGAGATGAGGGACGCTGCCGCGCCAAACGTTCGGACATTCGACTCATTTGCGAGCATCTTGCTGCTCGGAGCCGATATTCAACCCGAGGGCAGCTTCGACGCCCGTATTCGGCGTGCGACGCAGCTGCTGAAGGAGGCGGACAAAGCGCCCGACGAGATCGAGCCCCTGCGTCATGTTGTCCTCGACGAGGTGCAGGACCTCGTCGGTGACCGATCCGATTTCGTGCTGGCCATCCTGAATTGGCTCGATGACGACGCCGGTATCACCGCCCTCGGTGACCCGTTGCAGGGTGTGTACGACTTTCAGCTTGAGGATTCGCTCAGCAAGACGACGGCTGAGGATTTCTTCGACTCACTCAAGGGATCGTTCGGTTGTGAAACCGTCGGTCTGGGCAGGAATTACCGCGCCAGGGGTAAGTACCCGAAAGCGGTTGTCGCCTTGGGTGAGAAGCTCCGTGCCACCGCCGACAGCGACGAGGCGGAGGACCTACTGGTAGATCTGGCTTACGAGCTGCCTTATCGCGGCGAGATCGAGGATTGGTACGACCTTGTCACGCCGTCCGCGGGCAAGAAGACGGCGATACTCTGCACGACCAACGCGGACGTGCTCCGGGTGTCGCGGTATCTCAACGAAAAATCCGTCGCGCACGCTGTCCGCAGGCAGGCACAGGATTTCGGTGCCGCACGGTGGATCGCGGGTGCGCTCGGCCCGTTGCCGGGCCCGAAGGAACGGCGATCCGAGGTCGAAGCCGCGCTCGAGCGGCTGCTCGCCGAGCGCGACGTGGAAGAGAAGTGGAACGAACTCAAGTCTGCCGAAGGGCGCAGCAGTGAATACGACTCGCTGGACCTTCATCGGATGAGCCGTCTGGTCAAGGCGCGGGCGTTGCCGCTTCCGCTCACCGAGCCCGACCTCAGTTCGGTGATCGTGTCGACGGTCCATCGGGCGAAAGGCTTGGAGTTCGACTCCGTCTTCATCGTCGAACCTGGATGGTTGCCGGAAGACGAGGACATTTGGACGAGGATGCGTCGTGAGTACGTGGCGTTGAGTCGAGCGCGCGATGAAATCTTCACGTGCAGGTTGCCGCAATCGAAATCCGTGATCAAAGCCGACGACCGGCTGGGACGGTTCAAGGAGGAGGTTTGGAGTAAGAAGAAGCGCGGTGCGACGTGGACGAGGGCATTCGAATTCCTCTACAGCGACGTGGAGACCGCGTACCCCGTCGCGTCACACACCGTCGATGCCCAGCGCCTACAGCAGACGCTGCAATCAATCGGTCAGGTCGGCGTGAGGATTTACGCAGAACTCGACGAGGCCGAGTCCACCGCCGAATCGCCGTCCTACCTGTTGGTGACACAAGACCTGCAGCCGTTGGGACGCACAAGCCCTGCGTTCAACCACGCGTTCCAGAAGGCGTTCGGTTGGTTGAAGAATCGTCCGACGGTCATCGACGGTCTGTCTCTGGTGTCGATCGAGACGGTCGCGGGTGACTATCGCGAGTCGGAGAAGGCCGGTCTCGGAAGCTCAGGATTCTGGTTGGTGCCGCGCATAACGGGTCTGGCCCGCCCGGACTTGACCACAACATAGGAGTTGCAGTTCGCGATGGCGAATCTTGCTGAGCAGTATGGTTTTCGCGACGACATCGTCGATGAATTGATCAAGGATCTGGTCGGGCCGGCAGAGGGGCCGGACGAGGTCGTCAGCGATCTTCCGCTGGACCGGTACATCGCCGGTGTTCTCTGGCCTGCAGATGATCTACTGCAGGAGGCTGCAGAACCCGACAGCGGCGAGTCCGAAGAGAACGACTCCGTCGACAGCCCGATCTCGCAGGCTCTGATGCGTTACCCGACCTCGATGGGGATCACGTTCTCCGTCGACCTGACGAGGGCCAAGTCGATTCATATTGCGATCGAAGCGGCCAAGTACATTCCATCGGGTACCGCGGGAAGCGGTGAGTCGTCCGATCAACGTTCGAGTCGGCGGAATCAGAAGGTGAAACCGGACTCGTGGGTCCGCCACCAACAGGTCGTCGAGCCCGTCGAGTGGGATGTCGCGACGCCCGGGGCCAAGAAGGTCGACGTCGTCCCGGGTCTTCAGCTGTACGTGTACACCCGCGTGCCGAAAGACGGCCGCGTGGCGGTGTCGGTGGCGCTGCGTAACACGCAGGTGCCCCCCAAGAAAGAATTCCGCGACGCATATTCCTGGTTCCAGGTCGGATTAGAGGTGCGGTCGCCCCAGGAGGCCATCGTCGACCGATCCTCGTACGGTGTCCTCAGCGACGATTCTGACTTGCGCTCGGCCGCCTTGCTGTACCGCAACGCGCGGGTCTTCGCGATCGGCCACGGCTGCGCCGCCACCTGGGATCGCGAGGGCACTTCACCTCACGTGGGACGGGTGACAACCACGTTCACCCCTCAGCAGGAGATCTCCAGGGCGAAACCTGGTGGGGTCAGCGACGCTGTCAACCTGCGGATGTCGTTCCTGGCCAACGCCACCGATGGAGAGTTGGCGGAGAACCTGGGGCAGCTGGTCACCGAGTATCGCGAGTGGATCGACCGGTTGAGCACGAGTGTTCAACGTGGCGACGCGGATGTCGAGGACGGCCTGAAAGTCGTCGCAGAGGAACATGTCGCGCGTGCCCGGACTGCGGCCGAACGAATACAGAACGGTATCGACCTGCTCGTGACCGATCCCGTTGCAGGACGCGCATTTCGGCTTGCGAACGCGGCGATGCAGATGCAGCGCGCACGTCAGGACTGGGTCCGCAAAGGCGCTGTTGGACCGGTCGGCGACGGCGCCGAGCAGACATGGCGCCCGTTCCAGATCGCCTACATACTGCTGAACCTTCCGGGCCTTGCGGACGCCGATCACGAGGACAGGGACATCGCGGACCTTCTGTGGTTCCCCACCGGTGGTGGCAAGACCGAGGCATACCTGGGTCTCGTCGCCTTCACGATCTTTCACCGCAGGATCAAGGATCCCGAAACCCTCGGGGTGGCGGTGATCATGCGGTACACCCTGCGGCTGCTGACGATTCAACAGTTCGAGCGTGCAACTATGTTGCTTTGCTCGCTGGAGCGGCTGCGGCAGCGTGAGAACGACCTGGGGAACCGCCCGTTCTCGATCGGTCTGTGGGTGGGCCAAGCAGCGACACCGAACACACTGGTCGAAGCACGCAAGTCACTCCGGGACATTGCCGACGGCAGAGAACTCAACGAGAAGAACCCGGTTCAGCTGACGCAGTGCCCCTGGTGCGGTCAGGATCTGAACGAAACCCACTACGCTGTGGTCAAATCAGCCGACGAGCGGCTGAGGATCGCGTGTGGGAACAGTTCGTGTGACTTCCGAGACGGCCTGCCGGCGTACGTCGTAGACCAGGACATCTACCGAGTTCGTCCAGAGCTCGTTCTCGGAACGGTCGACAAGTTCGCACAGATGGCGTGGAACGAGAAAGTTCGAAACCTGTTCGCACGGGACGGAATCGGAACCCCACCGTCGCTGATCATCCAGGACGAGTTGCATCTGATCTCCGGGCCGCTCGGCTCGATCGTCGGACTATACGAAGCCGCCATCGATGCCGCTTGCGGGCGGCTGACCTCGGAAGGTGTCATCGACGGGCGGCCGAAGGTCATTGCCTCGACGGCGACCATCCGCCGTGCCGACCGTCAGATCCGTGCCGTCTTCAACCGTCGTGCCGAGCAGTTCCCGCCTCCCGGCATCGACCCCGATGAGTCGTTCTTTGCAGAACCCGCGCCCCGCGAGGACTACGGCACGCGCGAGTACGTCGGGGTGATGGCACCGGGAACCAGCCACGCCACGCTCATGGTCCGGGTCTATGCCGCCATCTTGCAGGCCGCGCAAGATCTGCCCGGTGCCCCCGAGACCAGGGATCCATATTGGACGCTCCTGGGGTACTTCAACAGCCTCAGGGTGCTCGGCAGCGCCAGTCTCCAGGTGCAGGGGGACGTGAGGGACCGCCTTCAGTTGGTCGCCCGCCGCAAACAGGCTTCGCCGCGAGACCCGAGACCGCCAGTTGAGCTGACGAGCCGGGAGCCCTCTGCGAATATCCCCCGGATCCTGAAAAGTCTTGAAAGAGATTTCACGTCGGGTGCAGCGAACGACGTGGTCCTGGCCACCAACATGATCTCGGTGGGTGTGGACATCGACAGGCTGGGGCTGATGGCGGTGATGGGCCAACCTCAATCCAGCGCCGAGTACATCCAGGCCACCAGCCGGGTCGGTCGTCAGCATCCCGGATTGGTCGTGACGATATTCAACGCTGCCCGTTCCCGTGACAGGTCGCATTACGAGAACTTCGTCCCGTACCACCAGGCGCTGTACCGTGCCGTCGAGGCGACCAGTGCGACACCGTTTACCGCCCGCGCTCGTGACCGTGCCCTGCACGGCGTGCTGGTCTCGCTCGCCCGGCTTTTGGTGAAGGACCTTGGGGCCAACGAGTCGGCCCACAAGGCCACCGTTCGGTACGACGAGATCACCCAGCTGGCGGAGTTTTTGGAGCAGCGTGCGCAGGCCGTCACCGATCCGGAGGAAGCCGAAGACACCAAGAAACAGCTCGGGGAGCTTCTCGAGGTGTGGGCCGAGGCCGCAGAATCTCGCCCGGAGATGCAGTACAGGAACAGCGGCAACGACTACGACGATTCGCTGCTCGTACCCTCCGATGTGGCGTTGACCAAAGACGACATCGAGTACTCCACCCGAGAGACACCGTGGCCGACCCTGCAGAGCATGCGGGACGTCGACGCCGAAAGCACGCTGTTTCGGATATCTGAAAGGAAGGTGCCCCGATGAACGGTGCGAAGGCTCGGCGCAGCCAGTTATTGAGCACATACGGGGTGGGCGGTCTGTTCCCGTCTGAGTCAACGAGCTTCATGATTGCTGGTCTTCATGAATGGGATCCGAAGAGAGCCGAGCACATCGCGGAGCCGCGGTTGGCCCGGGCGCTTGGGGTCGCGGAGCTCAAGGCCCCGCCGGCAGGCGGCAAGCGGGATGTGCCGGTCATCCGCTACCCCTACACGCAGGTGTGTCCGAAGTGTCGACGTATCGGTTCGCTGAGGGATCTGTCCAAGGATCCGAACGAGGCGAGGTGCAAGGAAGACAACATCGACCTGACCCCGTTTCGTCTGATGAGCGCATGTCGAAACGGTCATGTGAGCGAATTCCCCGTCTTCTCGTGGTTACACAAGGGCCAATATGACAAGAGCAGCGGCGATGAGCACAGAATGGAACTCAACGTGCTCGGACGGACGTCATCTCTGGCTGACCTTGTCCTGGAGTGCAGCTGCGGCGTCCAGAGTCGGAGCCTTGACGGTGCCATCGGTGCGGGTTCACTCATTGACTTTGGTAAGTGCAAGGGTCTGCGGCCATGGTTGGGACCTGACACGAATGAGGAATGCGACGAATATCCGCGCGCGGTGCAACGCGGTGCCTCGAACGTCTGGTTCCCGGCCGTGCGGTCCTCGATCTCGATACCGCCCTATTCGATAGCCATCGCGAAGTTCGTGGACAAGCACTGGGAAATGGTCAAAGATCCTGCCGCCGTGATCCCGCCCGTGCTCGCCGGCCTGGCTGCCATGTCCAAGGGCCGGTTCAGCGTCGACCAGATCACCCGTGAGATCGAACGCCGTCGCGGTGAGGCGGAAGGCGACGAAGAGATCTCGGAGGCCAAGCTCCGCGCCGATGAATACAAGGCGCTGGTCGAGGGACGTGAGGAGGAAAGCCTCGACTCGGACTTCGTCTGCCTGCGCCGCGATGTCCCGGACGGGTTCGAATCCCTGATCTCTGACGTTCGGAAGGTGACCAGACTCCGGGAAGTGCGTGCACTGCAAGGGTTTACCCGTCTGGATGGTGCGCCCGATCCATCCGGTCCCGCGCAGAAACTGTGTGCTCTCTCGCCCAAACATGAGCACTGGTTGCCGGCGATCGAAGTGATCGGCGAGGGTGTCTTCCTCGCGTTTCGGCGCGACGCGCTCGAGGAGTGGGCCGGCGGTGAGTTCGCACAAAGGCGACGGCGGATATTGCAGAAGGCAGCCGACCGAGCGGCCGCAGATTACGGACGCCCGCCAGCGCCTGTCGACATTATCAAGGTTGCGATACACACGTTGTCGCACATCATCATTGATCAGTTGTCCCTCGACGCCGGGTATCCGGCATCAGCGCTTCGAGAACGGCTCTTCGTGAACGACAAGGTGGCAGGGCTATTGATCTACACGGCAAGCTCAGACTCGGCCGGAAGCCTGGGCGGAGTCGCCTCGATGGCAGAGACAGAGCACCTTGGGGCGGCACTCAGGGAAGGTCTGCAACGCCTGTCCTGGTGTTCGTCCGACCCGGTGTGCATCGAGTCGGCGGGCTCGGGCGCCGATGGACTGAATCTCGCAGCCTGTCATGCATGCGTCCTCGCACCGGAGACGTCATGTGAGATGAACAACTCATATCTGGACCGAGCCCTGCTGTTCGGCACCCATGACGAGGGCTGTGAGGATGCGGGGTTGTTCTGTGAGCTGGTCGAGAAGGCGCTCTGATCAGTTTGGGGCGAGGCCGGCAAGTGAGTCAGGAAAGGTTGTGGCACGTAGTGAAAGGCAAACATCATCAACGGTTCCCGCTCAAGTACGGGGAGCTGCGCGACATGAGATGCGGCGCGGTCACCGACGAGGCGAAGGGCATTCGTCGGGTCAGGGACTTCCGTCCGACTTACTTCACGGCTGACTGGACCGACGGTGTGCTCGTGCAGGTGAGGGTGTGGGGTCCCCAGCTGCTCGACGACGGCTCAGAAGGTGAGCGTGACCTCGATTACCGTTGGCGCAATACCCGCGACTTGGGGCCGGTGAAGTACCGCGATCTGCCGCGAATCGTCGCCGAGCGGCTGCAGGAGTACTACGCCGAGAACGGTTTCACAGTCCTGCCCGAGCAACTATGAACGACCGCTGTACACCGCGCTCACCACGGTCGAATCGTGAACTCGCTGTGGTTCGCGCGCGGCCGCTACCCCGGCGAGCTGAATAGAAGGTAGTTCCGACGCAGACAGATTGGACCGTAGCGTGATTGGTATCCAGCACCTTTCCATGCGAGTGCCGTGGCGGGACAGGCCGTGGGACGCATCCATATGCGACGATCCGCTGGGCAACTCGTCGTGCACGTTGCTCGCCAACATCGGTCCGAATCGACAGGATCTGTACGAGGCCGAGAATGCTTCAGCGAGCACCGACACACTCGACACAAGCCGCTTGCCATGCCTCAGCGAACGAGGCATGTTCATGTCTCCGATCGGCTATACGGTTACGAAGACCCACCCGTTCGCGTGGCATCAGGCGCTGAAAGATTCGCTGCGGCCGACCCGGGTTTTGTTGCCGGGCTATGCGTTCGAGGCGATCCCGTTCCGCTGGCTGAACCGCAAATCGCTGAATGAGGATGTCGGCTTCGCCCGTGTCCCCGATTACAACCCGACAGCCGAAGACGACGTCGACCAGGTGCTCGGTTTCCGCGACGGTGCCTCGTGGGTCATGGACGGTGACAACCAGCGGGCCATCATGGATGAGTTTTTCGCCTCGGTCGCACCGGGCGAGTCCCTCGTTTTCATCTACCTCAAGCATTCGCCGCTGCAGGAGGTGCGTACTGATCGCCTGATTGTCGGGGCAGCCCGTGTCACCGGGGTTCAACGGCCCCCGATGTGGAACCAAGAGGGCAAGCCGCCATTTGACTCGTGCATGTGGGAAACGGTCGTTGAGCACAGCCTGAGGCCCGACATGCGGGACGGCGTGTTGCTCCCATACCAAGAACTCGTGAGTCTTCTCGACCAAGGTGTGGATATCGATGGGGCGCTGGCGTGGGCACCTGAAGGTCGTACAACTGAATTCAGTTATGTGACTGAGCATCTCACCGACGATGCCGCCATTGATGCCCTGGCATCGCTCAAGAACGCCGCCGAAGGTGCTCGTGCGCTCGGCGTGGAGGTCCCTCACGCTGCGCTGGCCTGGCTGACCGAGCAGACAGAGCGGCTGTGGGAACTGCGCGGCCCTGTGCCGGGCCTGGCGGCCGTTCTCGCATTCCTGCGGGTCGAACAGCCGTACGTTGCCACACGCGCCGTAATGGACGAGGTCGCGGACGCCGTGACGTGGGGTGTGTTGCGCGAGATGCTCAATGGGCATCGGCCGGTTCCCGGTGCGCTCGACCGTCACCTGACGTCGACGGTCCGAAGGATCTGGGCAAAGCTGGAGGCGGAGAAACAGAATGCACTACAGCTGCTTTCGGCATTCGACATCTCACCTGAGCAGCTGGAGATGCTGATGAGTGGTGATGCCGAAGTCGAATGCTCGCCGCAAGAACTGCTCGACAACCCCTATTTCGCGAGTACCTGCACGTATGGCTCGGAGCTCCATGTGCCTTTCCTAACCGTGGACCGGGCGCTCTTTCCACCCACCCATGTCAAGTGGTCGCCACCTTTGCCCCCCGACGTTGACATCTGTGACCATCTCGACCGTCGACGGGTGGAAGCCCTACTGACAGATGTGTTGGAGCGGCAGGCGGTGCAAGGGGACACCTTGCTACCCGAGTACGAGGCCATCGACTTCGCCAATGACTTTGCGCTCAGCCGGCCGCCCAACTTGGCTCACATCGTGCTCGAAGGGCTCGACCTAGATCGTGATGGACTCCTCGATCAGGAGGAGTGGTCACCGCTCACCAGCATCGCATTGGCCGACGGATCCCCTGCGATCAAGTTGACCCGGTTTGTGGAGGTAGCCGAATTCATCCGAAACTGGGTGAAAGATCAGGAGTCCATGCCGAACCTCGGGCACCTGGATGATGCGCGGGAGGTGCTGGATACGGCGTTGGCACGGAATCAGAATGTCGATAGCGATGGTGCCGCGTTCGACGAACTCGAGGACCGTGCCCGAACCGAGAAGGCGGCGGGGCTCAGCGAGCTGCACGATTCACCGTTGTCGGTGCTCATCGGACCTGCCGGCACCGGCAAGACCACCCTCCTGCGGGCACTCGTGGAATATCCCGGTGTCGCAGATGGTGGAGTCCTGCTGCTGGCGCCCACTGGTAAGGCGCGGGTCCAGCTGGAGACCAAGATCGGTCTACCCGCGAAGACGCTCGCCAGTTACCTTTCCTCGTCGCGCCGGTACGACGGTGAGTCCGGCCGATACCTGGTCTGGGGTGATCAACAGCCGCGTCAGAGTCATGGCCTGGTTGTCATTGATGAGGCGTCGATGCTCACCGAGGAGATGTTGGCGGCAACACTCGACGCGTTCACCGGGGTTCGGCGCATCGTCCTTGTAGGCGATCCACGTCAGCTTCCTCCGATCGGTGCCGGTCGGCCATTCGTTGATCTCGTCGACGCCAAGCACCCTGATTCATTCGACAAATGGACACACGTCTGCCCCGGCTATGTCGAACTGCAGGTGACCCGTCGACAACTCCCCGAGGGTGGTCACGGGACGCGTCATGATCTGGAGCTTGCCGCCTGGTTCGGCGGAGGTACCCGTGGCGCCGGCGACGAAGCCATCTGGTCCGAACTCGCTGAGGAACCGAATCGGCCTACTGTCCGCTACCTCCAATGGGGAGACAGAAGTGTCGCCGAGGCATTGCTCGAGGCGCTCTCCGATGAGCTGCCGCTGGATGTGCATGAGAAGCCTGATTGGGCGTTCGCCCTCACGTACGGGGCCACGCTGAACGAGCCCTACCTGAACTGGGAAGCGGGGGCCGGCAGGCATGCGGAGGACTGGCAGATTCTCTCGCCTACCCGGTCACGGGCATTCGGAACGGGTGAACTGAATCGGCACATCAAACGCACCTACCGGGCAAGCGACACGGAGTTCGGGCAACGCAATGCCAAGGCCAATATTCCAAGGCCGATCGGTCCGGAGCTGATCGTGCGTGGCGACAAGGTCATGCAGACCGTCAACAAGAAGTCGAAGGCGTACCCGGCGGAGGGCGCCATGAACTATGTCGCGAACGGTGAGATAGGGGTGGCGATCGGCAGGATCGTGCCAAGCTACAAGCGCAAGAAGGCCAACCTGCCGTTGAACGTGGAGTTCTCCTCGCAGCCTGGGTTCCAATATGGCTACTGGCCGTCGTCAGGGGAGGATCCGCCTCTCGAACTCGCCTGGGCGGTAACAGTTCACAAGTCGCAGGGCTCCGAGTTCGCTACGACGCTGCTCGTACTGCCGGCGCGGGCGAACGTTTCGCGCGAGCTGATGTACACCGCGCTGACGAGGCAAAAGGACAGGGTGATCATCCTTCATGAGGGGACGCTTGCCGATCTGCGAGGGCTGGCGGAATCGTGGCGGTCCGAGACGGCGCGGCGGCTCACTGATCTGTTCGCTGCGCCGAGTCCGGTGTCGGTCGAGATCCGCGGAGCGCGCCGGCGCTACGAACGGCGGCTGATTCATGTCTCGGCGAACGGGACGCCGATGGCGAGTAAGAACGAGGTCATCATCGCCGGGTTGCTCGACCGCCTCATGCCAGGTCAGTGGAGCTACGAGGAACCCTTCCGGGGTGCGGACGGTCGAGAGGTCCTGCCGGACTTCACGATCCACACGGCCGGCGGCCGCAAAGTGTACTGGGAGCATGCCGGGATGCTCGATCGGTCGGACTACGCGGCGAAGTGGGAACTCAAGAAAGCCTGGTACGCGGAGAATGGTGTGTTTCCGTTCGACGACGGCCGCGCCGGTGACGCCGTCCTGATGTGGACAGATGACCTGAGGGGCGCGGATGCGCAGGCCTGGCTGGAGCTGGCATCAAGTGTGTTCGGCGTGCAGGCCGCTGAACCGGCATCGGGCGGCGGCGTGGGCAAGCGGCGCGTGGCCAAGAAGGCACCGCCGAAGCGCGCCAAATAGAGCCCAAAGGGACAGCGCCGACTCTCATGGCGAAGCCATGTGTATCGGAATATTTGTCGGTGGCCCGTGCGAGGCTGGAAGGCTGTCTCGAAGAAGGCCGAGACTACGGAAGGAGTGTCCAGGTGCCCCGCCTGACGCCAACCCGATCTGGACCGGCATTCCAGCGAGGGCCGTGTAGTGCCTAAGTACAGGTTCCACTGGTCAAACCTGCCCGCAGACCTCCTCGACGAGCTCTGCAACGGCCTGTTCGACGACTGCGACGGGTTCGACCCGGCCGACGTGCTATATGACGCCTACGGTGCCCGCCCGAAGGAAGACTTCGCCGCCGAAGCCTGGGATGTGCTGCGCGAGGCCTGGCTGGAGCACGATAAGGAGTCGCGCGAACGTGTCGTCGCGGACCTGCGGGAAATCCGCCATGAGAATGGTCAGATCACCAACCGCAGAGCCCAGATGGAGTATCTGCGCGAGCTGAGGAATGCCAAGACTCTGCGAACCGTGGTCCTGCAGGCGTTCATCGACCGCGGTGAAATCGAGTCCGAGCCGCCCGGGCCCGAACCGCCCGCGGTCGCGACACCGAAGCCGAGACCGCCCACCACAATTCCAAAGTCCACTGCAACAAAGCCCGGAGAACAAGTGATCACCGCCGTCGAAACCAACCCTGCCGACCTCAACGTCGCTCCCGGCTCGATCGTCGTCATTCGCGACGAGGAATGGCTGGTCACCTCGGCCGAGCAGGGAGCCGACGGCTGGCTGGTCCGGGTGCGTGGCCTCTCCGAGTTGGTGGCCGAAACCACCGCCGCTTTCTACTCCAGTCTCGACAAGATCCAAGTGCAGGATCCTAAGAAAGCGAAAGTGGTCCCCGACGGCTCGTCGGGCTACCGCGACTCCCGACTGTGGCTGGAGGCACTGATCAGAAAGACGCCAGTTCCTTACGGGGACCAAAACCTGACCGTCTCGACCCACATGCTCGCCGATGCCCTGGCTTACCAGCGGGCGGCGGTCACCAAGGCGCTCGACCCGCAGCACATCCGCCCGCGTATCTTGCTCGCCGACGCTGTCGGGCTGGGCAAGACGCTGGAGATCGGCATGATCCTGTCGGAGCTGGTGCGACGTGGCCGTGGTGAACGCATCTTGATCGTCACGCCCAAGCACGTCTTGGAGCAGATGCAGCACGAGTTGTGGTGCCGCTTCGCGCTGCCGTTCGTCCGCCTCGACTCGATTGGCATCCAGAAGGTCCGCCAGAAGCTGCCGGCCACCCGCAACCCGTTCACCTATTTCAAGCGGGCCATCATCTCCATCGACACCCTCAAGAGCCCTCGCTACAAGGCTCACCTGGAACGCCAGCAGTGGGACGCCGTGGTCATCGACGAGTCCCACAACCTCACCAACACCGGCACTCAGAACAATGAGCTCGCCCGCGTCCTGGCCCCCAACACCGAGGCGCTCATCCTGGCCTCTGCCACCCCGCACAACGGCAAGGAAGAATCCTTCGCCGAACTGCTGCGGCTGCTGGACCCGACAGTGGTGCACGCCGACGGTGGCTTCACAAAACGGGACGTCGAGTCGCTGCTGATCCGCCGGCATCGGCACAGCCCAGACGTCGCCGCCGAGGTCGGCAGTGATTGGGCCGAACGTGCCGAGCCGGTACACCTGCTTGTCAAACCATCCGCGGCCGAGGACGCGGTCGCCGCGGAGCTGTCGACGACCTGGCTGCACCCCGCGTCCGGCAGCTCCCCCTACTCCGGCGACACCAAGGCGCTGTTCCCGTGGACGCTGGCCAAGGCGTTCCTGTCGTCGCCGGCCGCGTTGGCCGAGTCGATCAAGCAGCGCCGCGCCAAGCTCGACCAGAACGATGCCAAGCAGCGGGCCGAGCTCAAAGCCCTCAACACCCTCGACGAGCTCAACGAAGTAGCCCTGGGCGATCAGGCCGGCAAGTTCGCCGCATTGGTCAAGCGCCTCAAGCAGATTGGTGTCGGCAAGGGATCAGAGACCCGTGCGGTGGTGTTCGCCGAGCGGATCGCCACGCTGACCTGGCTGCGAAACAACCTGCCCGCGGCGCTCGGTCTGAAAAGCGAGAACATCGCCATGCTGCATGGCGGGCTGTCCGACGTCGAGCAGCAAGAACTCGTCGACAGCTTCAAACTGGAGACCTCGCCGATCCGAGTGCTGGTGACCGGTGACGTCGCCTCCGAAGGCGTGAACCTGCACGCGCAGTGTCATCACCTGATCCACTACGACATCCCGTGGAGCCTGATCCGCATCGAGCAGCGCAACGGTCGTATCGACCGCTACGGGCAGAAGCATCCGCCGGTGATGTCCTCGCTGATCCTCGAGCCCTCCGACCCCGAGTTCTCCGGCGACCTGCGGGTGCTGTCGCGGTTGCTAGAACGGGAGAACCAGGCCCACGAAACGCTCGGCGATGTGGCCTCGCTGATGGGCAAGCACAGCGTCACCGAGGAAGAGAACGTGATCCGCGATGTGCTCGCCAAGGGGTCTGAGCTCGACGACGCGGTTCGTACCGCTGCCGAGGTCGCTGCCGGGGAGGACCTCGATGCGTTCTTCGCAGAATTCGATGCCGTTGAGGCGACTGCGACGCCGTTGCCAGCATCTCCGCGCCAAAGCCTCTATCCCGATGACCTGACCTTCCTCGACGAGGCGCTGCACGCGGCATTCCACGACAAGCCGCACGCCAAACCCGAGCAGGGCGGTATCGGCTGGACGGTCAGTGCGCCGCACGGCATTGCCGAACTGTCCCCGCCCCGCGATCTTCGGCAACGGCTCGCGCAGCTTCCACAGAACTATCTGCAGCACGGCCGGGTACTGGAGCGGCTCAAGCTCGCCACCAACCCGACGGTCGGCACCGCCCAGTTGCGCATCGCGCGAGAAGGCAAGGGCATCAACAACACAACCTGGCCCGAGGCGCACTACCTGGGTCCGCTACACCCCGTGCTGGACTGGGCCAGTGACCGCGCGCTGACAGCGCTGGGCCGCAATCAGGTGTTCGCGATCCGGGGCGACGTCGACGCCCCCACGGTGTTGCTCATGGGCACCTTGAGCAACAAACGGGGACAGCTGATCTCGCGGGTGTTCTCCACCGCGGTGTTCCGCAAACCGGCCAACCCTGACTTCTGCATGGTCGAACCTCTCGAAGACATCAGCTTCCTCACCTCGCAAACCGGTCTCAAACCGGGCGCGTCCAATCCGGGACCGATCGCCGGACCCGAGCGCTACCAGGCGCTGATCCCGATCGCCGTCGAGCGTGCCCGACTCCAGATGCGCACGGTACTCACTGCACAAGAAGCAGCCACCACCGAACGCCTGGCCCAGTGGCGCATGCGGGCGCAGCGCTGGCACGACGATGCCGAACAACTCGAACTCTTCGGGGCGCAGCGCTCAAAGGTGAGCAAGCTCGGGCAGCGCATCAACGACGAGCAGCGCCTGGCCGACCTGCTGGCCCCCACCCAGCAGCTGGTCCGCCCGCTGCTGATCATCGTGCCCACCGACATCCCCGTCGCCGGAAAGGAACTCTGAGCCATGCCGTCCTACGATTCCATCGTCGTCGGCGAGGACTGGATCAGCGAGCACTACTTCACCACCGACTCCACCAAGGAATCCTTCCAGGGCAAGGTGATCGAGCTGCGCAAGCAGTGGGACGCCGAAGCGGCGGAGGGCCGGGACACGGTGCAACGACGGCTGTTGGCCGCTGCCGGCGAATTGCAGACCGAGTTGTCGACCCTGGCCGAGAACCCAGACGGGGCGCCCGGCGCACACGCCACGATTCGGACCGTTCTCGGGTTTCCCGAGACGCTTACCGACTACACCGGCGAGCGTGCCGGCACCGAGCTACGGTTGCCCAACGCCCGGCCGCCCGGTGTGACGAGCATGTTGTTGCTGCAGGCCCGCCCGGTCGAATCGGTTGACGACCTGCTTGACCCCGAAACCGGGCTGCTGCTCGACGCGGGGGAGGAGGACGGCAAGCGCATCGACTCGGTGACCAAGGCGGTGTCGGCCGCGTTCCGCGCCGATGAACCCCCCACGTTCATTGTGGTGCAGGCTGGCCAGTGGATGCTGCTGGCCGAGGGGCAGCGGTGGGCTGAAGGACGGTACCTGGCCGTCGACCTGCTGGTGGTCACCGAACGTCGCGATGACAAGCGCGGCGGTGAACTTGACCGGGCCGCCGCGATCCTCGGGCGCCAGGCCTTGCTGCCCGACGCTGACGGAAACATCTGGTGGGCAGGTGTTCTCGAAGATTCGGTCAAACACACCGTCGGGGTGTCCAAGGATCTGCGTGAAGGCATCCGACTCTCCATCGAGATCATCGCCAACGACGTGGTGGGCCGCCGCGCCGAGCAGGGCCTGCCGCTGGATGAGATCGACGCCCAACAACTCGCCAAGCACTCGCTGCGATTCCTCTACCGCATCCTGTTCCTGCTCTACGCCGAAGCCTCCCCGGAGATGCGAGTGCTGCCCTCGGGAGCCCCCGAATACGGTGAGGGGTACGGCCTGGATCGGCTGCGTGAGCTGACGCTGACCGAATTGGTTTCGCCCGCTGCGAAATTCGGTACGCACCTGTACGAGTCGCTGGCCAAGCTGTTCGATCTCGTCGACGGCGGTCATCACCCGCACACACCCGAGGTGGGCGATGGAACCGACGATCCGGCACCCGGTTTGGAGTTCAACGAACTACGCGCCGACCTGTTCGCACCCGCCGCCACCGCACTCATCGACGAGGTCGGGCTCAGCAACGAGGCGACGCAGCGAGTACTGCAACACTTGCTCCTGTCCAAAGAGTCCAAGGGACGTAAAGGCGCTGACCGAGGGTTCATCTCGTATGCCGAGCTCGGCATCAACCAGCTCGGTGCCGTATACGAGGGTCTGATGTCCTACACCGGCTTCTTCGCCGACGAAGACCTCTACGAGGTCGCCAAGAACGGTGACCCGGAAAAGGGGTCGTGGGTGGTTCCGGTGACGCGCGCCGATCACCTCTCGGAGTCAGATTTCGTGACGACGGAGGACGAGGCTACCGGCGAAAAGATTCCGGTGCTTCACCGTCAGGGCACCTTTGTGTTCCGGCTCGCTGGCCGGGAACGCCAACAATCAGCCTCGTACTACACGCCCGAGGTGTTGACGAAATTCGTTGTTTCCCAGGCCCTCGAAGAATTGCTGGACCAGAACGGCGAGCGCACCACGCCGGAACAGATTCTGCAGCTGACCATCTGCGAGCCTGCGCTGGGGTCCGGTGCGTTCGCGATCGAGGCGGTGCGCCAACTGGCCGCCGAGTACCTCAAGCGTCAGCAGGAGGATCGCGGAAAGGTCATCGACGCCGACCAGTACCAGGTCGAGCTGCAGAAGGTGAAGGCATACCTCGCCCTGCACCAGGTGTACGGGGTGGACCTGAATGCGACCGCGGTGGAGCTGGCCGAGATCTCGCTGTGGCTCGACACCATGGTCGCCGGGTTGCAGGCACCGTGGTTCGGGTTGCACCTCCGGCGCGGCAACTCGTTGATCGGTGCCCGGCGAGCGGTGTATGCGCCGACGCTGCTGGCCAAGAAGGCATGGCTGAAGGAGGTACCCAAGGATGTTCCGCTCGGAGACGAGATAGGTGCGGACATTCACCATTTTTTGCTGCCATCCGAGGGGTGGGGTGCGGTCATCGATACTGCCGAGGCCAAAACCTACGCTGCGAACAAGCGTGAGGAACTCCGGGTGTGGCGCAACAGTATTCGCGCCAATCCGAGCCCGGCGATCAAGAAGCGACTGGCCGCGCTGGCACGGCGGGTGGAGACTTTGTGGGAGCTGACTCTGCGCCGGCTGACCATCGCAGAATCGGAGATCCGCCGCGACATCGACGTGTGGAGTCTCCATTCGGATGATCGGTCGGGTGCTGTGGTGACCCGCGAGCAGATCGAAGCGGTACTCCACGACGAGAATGGTGCCTACCGTCGGCTGCGTCGGGTAATGGACGCCTGGTGTGCGCTGTGGTCCTGGCCGCTGACCACCGACATCGAGCCGCCCGATTGGGATCGGTGGGTCGGCGCGCTGGAGGCGCTCCTCGGCGTGCCGCCGAAGGCTGGCAAATTCGAGAAGTACGGCCAAACCAGCCTTGCGGGTGATCTGAGTTGGCACGAGCTTGATCTCGCCGAGGACACTGATCGCACCTTTTCGCAAGCACTTCCGATCGAGAAGGTGCTCGACGGCTTCCCCTGGTTGGCGGTCAGCCAGTCCATCGCCGAGATGCAGGGCTTCTTCCACTGGGAGCTGGACTTCGCGCCGGTGTTCGCCAGCGGAGGATTCGACTTGCAGGTCGGTAATCCGCCATGGGTGCGCCCTGACTGGGATGAGGCCGGAGTGCTCGCCGAATTCGACCCTTGGTGGCAGCTCAATGACGAACCCTCCGAAGCGGTGAAGTTGCAGAAACGGGACGAGACGTTGACGCAATTAGGTTCGGTGGACGGCTATCTGGACGAACGGGCCGCGCAGGCAGGAATTACCGAGCATCTTGGTTCGGATGTCGACAGACCCATACTGACTGGGCTTCGGACTGATCTTTACCGCTGCTTCATGGAGCGCTCCTGGCGGTCGATGGCCGCACGCGGAATTGTTGCTCTCATCCACCCGGAAAGCCACTTCACCGAGTTACGAGCGAAGAATCTTCGCCGGGCAGCGTATGAGCGACTTCGGCGACATTGGCAATTCAAGAATAACGCCTATGTCTTCCGTGAAATCAGCCACAAGCGCGATTTCGGTGTCCACGTCTACGGTGTCAGCACCGGCACCATTGACTTTCTGCAAGCTGGGTGGATATATCACCCCAGTGTTCTCGAACGGTCCTTCCATCATGACGGTTCTGGGCAAGCCCCAGGCGTCCGCGATGCCGACGATAACTGGGATATGCGGCCGCATGCCGAGCGAATCGTCCGAGTTGACGAATCAGTCCTCGCAGGGTGGGCAGCTCTAATAGATGAGTCTGGCGTTCGGCCCACCGAGGCCCGGATGCTATATCCGGTGAATCGAGCCAGTGCCGAGGCGCTCGTCAGGATAGCTGCGGCACCGCGCCTAGGGGACATCGGTTTCGAGTGGACGTATGGGTGGAACGAGACCACAGATAGGAAGCTCGGATTGCTTGACTCGGCCTCTGCGGTTCCCGAACTATGGGATTACGCCATCCTCCAGGGGCCACATCTAACCGTTGCTACTCCGCTGTACCAGCAACCCAACCCGAACCCGAGGAACCGGCAAGATACTACGCTGATCGACCTCGAATCGATTGACGAAGACTTCATTCCCCGCACGAACTACCAAGTCGCGAAGCCATACTCCGAGTATATTGCCGCCTACTCCAAATGGCGCGGCGAACCCAGTTCGGGGTATTTCCGCCTGGCGTGGAGAAAGATGGCAGACACCGCTATTGTCCGCACACTGCACTCTGCGCTGATTGCACCAGGCCCATGCCATGTCCATGGCTTACTGTCGCTCACAACGACGGATTCGGTCGATCTCGCTGTCGCAGCGGGATTCAGTAGTTCACTTGTCGCCGACTTTCTAATCAAGGCGACGGGCCTCGCGAATATCTCATCCGAAGTCCTCGGTAGGACTCCGCACGTCCGGCACCATCCTCTTGAGGGCCAACTAGTGGTACGGACACTTCGCCTAAACTGCCTGGTCCGGCCTTACGCCCCGCTGTGGGAGGATCTGTACGACACTGCGTGGCAGCAGGATTCGTGGGCTCCACATGTTGGGGTCGATTTTGCAGACCGTGGGTTGTTGGGTGCCGTCGACAAGAAATGGGCGTGGGCTACGCCGCTGCGTAGAGCGGCAGACCGCCGGCAGGCGTTGGTGGAGAATGACGCGATCGTCGCGATCATGCTCGGCATCACCGCTGAGGAACTGCGGACGATCTACCGCACTCAGTTCCCGGTGCTGCAGAAGTACGAGCGTGACGCGCTTTACGACGCAAACGGCCGACAACTGCCCGGCAAGTTGGCATCCGAGTACCGCAAGAGAGGCTCGTTGAAGCCCGACGACCTCACAGTTGACGGTGTTACCTACGTCGAGCCGTTTGTCGGGGTGGATCGGGAGCGCGACATGGAGTTGGCGCACAAGCATTTCAGCGATATTGCGGGCGAATGAATCAAAGAGTTGCGCGGCTGCGCGCGATGTTGCGACTGGCGGCCGGCCTGAGTGACAGATGGGCTTACAGGATCAGTGTCCCTGATGTTGATGCAACTCCGGCGCTTAACTGCCGTGCCTGTGCTGCCGACGCGTCAGTTGGGGGTTCTGTTGGATTGAAACTTTCATGCAGTGTAGGCATCAGTACCTCAAGAAAGACGGCGATACTTCTGTGAAAATAACGACGCTCCGGGTCAGCAACTTTCAATGTTTTGGTCCCAAGTCGACGGATATTGGTCTCGCTGGTATGACCTATATACTTGGGCCGAACGGTACTGGCAAGACCGCTGTGCTGGAAGCGCTTTCGCGAATGTTCGGCCCGTCGCAGACTCAACGGAGAATTCGTGTCGAAGACTTCCATGTGCCAATCGACAAGTCGCCGGCCGATATTAGAGCCGACGGGCAGACCCTTTGGCTTGAGGTGGATGTCGAGTTCCCGGAAACCCGCGACGGCGCACAACATGGATCGGTCCCACCAAACTTCGCGCACATGGCGATCGATAGCGCAGAGGGGGTGCCGCGGATCCGTGTACGCCTGACCGCGACGCTCGCCCTCGACGGCTTCATCGACGAGAAGATTGAGTATGTATTGGAGACAGACGAATTCGGCAATCCAACTCGTCGTGCCGACATGTCTCGTTACGATCGCGGACATATTGAAGTGCACTACCTGCCTGCGCGCCGCGACCCAGCTGACCACATCTCATACACGACGGCCTCGCTAATCGGCCGGTGTTTGCGAGCTGCAGATTGGACGAAAGAGCGGGTAGATATTGGTGATCTTTCAGCACAAATCACGACCTCGCTTGTAGGAAATGCTGCGGTGGGCAGCATAGGTTTGCGTTTGACAGACGAATGGCAAGGGCTTCACGGAGGCATGTACTTCAAGGATCCGTCAATTGCATTCGGGCGAGGTGATTTTGAGGGCGTGCTGCGTCAGATTACTGTGACGTTCTCGCCCTCGCATGACACTGTGCCACTGCCATTCGAGAGGTTAAGTGACGGTCAGAAGTCTTTGCTCTACATCTCGCTCGTCCTTGCCTGGCAGGCTCTCGCCAGACGAGTGCTCAGCGGCGAGGAGTCGACGTTGGATGCTGACCGGTTGCGCCCGCCCGTACATACGGTCATTGCACTGGAAGAGCCAGAAAACAGCCTCTCGCCACAGTATCTCGGCCGAATCATCCGTCAGCTGCGAGCTGCATGTGATTTGGGCGATGTTCAGTCACTCATCGCGACACACGCACCAACGCTGCTGCGTCGCGTGGATCCAGACGCGATCCGATTCTTGCGATTGAACGATGTGAGGGAGACCATCGTCAAGCGCATCGTCCTACCGGAGGACGGCGAGATGGCCGCCAAGTACGTACGGGAAGCCGTCCAGGCCTATCCAGAGTTGTACTTCTCTCGATTCGTCGTGCTCGGCGAGGGCGACAGTGAGCAGGTCGTGTTGCCACGTTTTTTGGCTGCTGCCGGCATCGCTGAGGAAGATGCTTCCGTGCTGGTGGTGCCGCTCGGCGGGCGGCACGTCAACCACTTTTGGCGTTTACTCAACGAATTGCAGATTCCTCACGTCACTTTGCTTGACCTCGATGCTGGTCGCTATCACGGTGGCTGGGGTCGAGTGCGCAACGCTCTGAAGCAGATCAATGCCGTTCGCTCAGACACGTTCGCGAAGGCAAAGGTTGACGAGCTTCCTAAGTGGAACGACGATCAAGACTTTCCGGCTTTCATCGACCCGGACCGGAACTTTGACGAGGGCCGCGGGCCCGTTGCGGTGCTTGAGGAGCATGGCGTCTACTTCTCCGACCCAGTCGATCTCGATCTGATGATGATGGCCGCCTATCCCGATGCTTACGGGGTCGTGCCGTCTGAGGCCGATGATGATGCGATCGTGGCTGTGCTCGGAAAAAGCCATGTGAACGAAGGACGCCTGCCCGATAATCTTCTCCGATTGTTTGATGATTACCATCAGAAATTTGATCTGGGTAGCAAACCCGCGGCACACTTGACTGCATTGGCGGAGCTAAGCGACAAGCAGCTTCTGGACGGCCTGCCGAGCACGTTGAGTCGCTTGGTCGCAGATGTGCGCAAGAAACTTGCCGGGCTTCCAGAATGATTCTCCCCGACCAGTGGCAACCCATCGACGGTTTCATCCTCGAACCAAACGCCTTGAAGGCTGCGACGATGGCGGACCAGAACGTGGTGGTCGCTGCGGGGCCGGGTGCGGGAAAGACCGAGTTGTTGGCTCAGCGGGCGGATTTTCTGCTCCGCACGGGTCAATGTAACTATCCGCGCCGAATCTTGGCCCTGAGTGTCAAAGTCGACGCGGCTCGAAACCTGAGGGACCGAGTTCGCAGCCGTTCTGGAGCTCACCTGGCGGCGAGGTTCGACAGCTTCACTTTCCACGCTTTCGCCAAACGACTGATCGACAACTTCCGACAAGCTTTGACGGGGCAGAACGCTCTCGATCCGGACTACCGCGTCGACTTCACTACTCGTATAGCGCGTGAGCAAATAACCTTCAACGACCTGGTGCCTCTGGCATTGGAAATTCTCGAATCCAACGCGTACGCCGTTGGAGGAACCCGCCAAACCTTCAGCCATGTGTTTCTCGATGAGTTTCAGGACTGTACGAAACCGCAGTACGAGATGATCAAACTGGCGTTCGGTCAGGCGTCGCAAGTCTTGACGGCCGTCGGCGATACGAAACAGCGGATTATGGTGTGGGCTGGCGCCCTGGACGGAGTGCTACAGACGTTTGCGGAAGACTTTTCGGCACTTCCGCTCCCCCTGTATCAGAACTTCCGCTCCGCCCCGCGATTAAGGCGGATGCAGAATCGGATGATCGCAGAAATGGACCCCGGAGCGGTCAGTCCCGCCGAGCAGCTTATCGGTGGTGATGGCATCATCGACAGGCGCAACTTCGACAATGAGGCTGAGGAAGCCGAGTCGGTGTCGGGCTACATCGAAGACTGGCTCCAAGCTGGAGTCGCGCCGACAGAGATCGCTGTCCTGGTGCGCCAGCAACCTCACCTGGTCGCAGCCGTGCTCGGCCGCGAACTGACCGAGTGCGGCATCCCGTTCCGTAATGAGCAAGAGAGTCAGGACCTGGTGGCCGAACCAGCATCCGCGCTCGTTCTCAATTTTATTCGCGTCATCGCCGACGACAGGCAACCCGACGCCTACACCGAAGTGATGCGAATCGCTAACCGTGCCAGCAGTTCCGAGGAAGAGGCCGCTCGTTTCGACAGCCGCATGAAGCGAATGCTCCTTAAAGCGCGAGCAGAAGTGCGCAGTCCCGACTTCGAATTAGCCGAGATCGGAGCTTGGCGAACGCTCGTCAACGAATTCCTGGAGATGGTGTCGCGACCGGTGCTCACCGCATTGTCTCCCGGGTACCAGCATGGCACGTATCTAGACGAACTGATCCAGCAAGCACTCGACGCATTCGGACGCGAGTTAACGCTGGACGGTGACCCAGTCCAGGCCCTCCGGCGTCTGTCGGATGAAGAGGCAATACGATTCCTCACCATCCACAAATGCAAAGGCCTGGAGTTTGAAAAGGTCGTCGTCCTTGGTGTGGACCGACAACTGTTCCGGGGCGATCCCACCGTCGCCATGTCCGAGTTCTTCGTCGCAATATCGCGTGCGAAACATCACCTAGTGCTGACCTACGCCGCTCATCGGGATCGACCGGCTGAGATACCGGCATGGCAATGGCCAGAGAAGCGAGTGGCATACGACAAGTTACTGAATTTTGCTCATGACGATTAAGCATCCGAAGCTCGTGCCAGCGCTCGACGCACTCGGCTCGTGGGCGCAGCAACAATCTGGCCAGAGAGTGCATATCAGTGCACGAAGTGACACGTCTGGAGAACCTCGCGCCGAGAACGACCTGGCGCGAATCAGATCGGGCGCCGCGCCTGCACATTGCCATGACACGAACAACGTCGTTTGGAAACATAGGCGTGGTCACCAGTGCTTGAGCGCGCAGACGGAGGCAATCTGATGGGCGCACTACTTCCTACCCTGCAAGCGACACACTTGCGGGAGGGCTTGACCGATTACCTGGCAACGACATTCGCGTTGACCGACCCCGACGCCCAGGCGGTTCTGACCGACTTCATCGGTGATCCCGTCAACGGGATGTTCAAGGGGCCGTATGTGCGGCTGCGGCTGCCGTTCGCCCCGGCCAGTGACGACTGGCGTGACGACCTGGATTGGTGGCCAGCCGATTTCACACCGTACGGGCATCAGGCGCGGGCGTTCGAGCGGCTCTCCACCCATCACCAGGAACGGCCGCAGCCCACGTTGGTCACCACCGGCACCGGGTCGGGCAAGACCGAGGCTTTCCTGTACCCGATCCTCGATCACGTGTTGCGCGCCAAGAAGTCCGGTGTCACCGGGATGAAGGCGCTGATCCTGTACCCGATGAACGCGCTCGCCAACGATCAGGCCGAGCGACTGGCCAAGCTGATCTCCGGGGATCCAGCCCTTGGCGCAGTCACTGCGGGTATTTACACCGGTGAGCAGAGCGGCGGTGGGCGCACTCGGGTTTCGGCGGACGGCTTGATCACGGATCGCTCCCTCATGCACGACTCGCCGCCCGACATCCTGCTCACCAACTACAAGATGCTCGACCATATGCTGTTGCGCCCCGACCGCGCCGATATGTGGCAGTTGTCAGCCGAATCGCTGCAATACCTGGTGCTCGATGAATTCCACACCTACGACGGCGCGCAGGGCACCGATGTCGCGATGCTGCTGCGTCGGCTTGGTCTCACCCTCAAAGCTCACTGGACTGCCACGTCGCGGGTCACCGACGGCGACCGTGCCCGTCCGCTCGGCAAGGTGACCCCGGTCGCGACGTCGGCGACCCTGGGCTCACGTTCCGCCCCAGCCGCCATGCTCGATTTCGCGTACACCGTGTTCGGGGAACCGTTCGGCGCCGACGCAGTGATCGAGGAAACCCGGCTGAACCCCGGCGAATGGCGCAAAGCCCGATTGGGCAGCCACGACCATGCCTGGAAGCCGATCGAACCGGCGCTGCCCGACGCGCTCGACCGGATCACCGCCCTCGATCGAGGCGACGGCGACAACCATGCCATCGCCACTGCGGTATTCGCCGAGCTCTTCGAGACGATGTTCCAATCTGATCGCTTTGCGAAGCCCACCCAGTCTGAACTTTTCGAGCAGCCCGTCCAATCTGACCTCTTTGAGAAGTCAGGACATGCAGGTGATCCCGCCACTGCGTCGGACCTGGACGCCGAGGAGATGCTCGATCAGCTCAAGCGGCACCGCTTCATCCAGGCGGTGTTGGAGAACGCCGTCGACGCGGTGTCGCTGCCCGACCTGGCCGAGCAGGTGTTTCCGGCGGTCCCCGTCGATCGCGATGCCACCCGCACCCGCGACATCCGTATTCGGTTCCTGGAGTTCGTTGTTGCGATGCTCTCGCACGTCCGGGCCGAGACCGGCCGGGCGGCGCTCGGGGTCGATGTGCACCTGTGGATCCGGGAACTCAGCCGTGTCGACCGCGCCGTGCGGGCCGCCACCGAATACCGCTGGTCCGACGACGGGACCTCCGTCGACGACGAGCTGTATCTGCCCGCGGTGTACTGCCGGCACTGCGGACGCTCGGGCTGGGGTGCACGGCTGGCACCGACCGGAAGCGCCCTCGACGTCACCGACGAGGCAATCCGCGCCGACCACGCCGCCGGCGCCTCCCGATTCCGTGCGCTCATCTCGGCGCCCGCCGAAGCGCAGGTCGCCGACAAGGTCCACGGTCTGCGGTGGTTCCACCTCGACCAGCGTGAACTCCTCGATGCCACACCGGACCCGCAGAGCCCGGATGTTGTCGACGGCCGGGTGCTGCCGGTGCTCACCCTGATCGGGCCCGACGCCGACGAGCAATCCAAGAACGACGTCTGCCCGGCCTGCGGAGCCGCCGACGGCATCCGGTTCCTCGGCAGCGCGGTGGCCACTCAGCTGTCGGTGACCCTGTCGAACCTGTTCGGCGACAAGGATCTCGACGCCGCCGAGAAGAAGGCGTTGATGTTCACCGACAGCGTGCAGGACGCCGCGCACCGCGCAGGCTTCGTGCAGGCACGCTCCCACAGCCTCAGCCTGCGCACGGCGCTGCGCGGAGCGCTCGGTGACGCCGAACTCGACCTCGACGAGCTCGCCCGAGCCGTCATCGACCGAGCCGGAAACGATCCGATGCTGCGCTACCAGCTGCTGCCGCCGGACATCGTTGACCGCGACGAGTTCGTGGCGTTCTGGAAGCCCGACGTGCATCCCAACTCGCGGCGGGCGGCGGAAAACAAGGCCAAGCGCCGGCTGCGGTTCGACGTCGACCTCGAATTCGGTTTGCAGTCCCGCACCGGCCGCACCCTGGAACTCACCGGCAGCGTCGCCGCCGAGGTCTACCTGGGGGCCGCACACAAGGCACCGATCATCGGGAAGCGTGCCCTCGACAAGGCCGACCCCGCCCAGTTTCCGTTGACCGGGGTCTCCGATGCAGCACTGGCCCAGTGGGTGCGGGGCACGGTCGAACGGATCCGTACCCGCGGCGCCATTCACCACGACTGGCTGCGGCCTTACCTCGAGAAGAACGCCAACCGCTACCACGTGTGGGGTGGGCGCCCACGCGGACAGGGCATGCCAGCCTTCCCGAAAGGTCGCCCCGCCCCGGCCTTTCCGGCCCTCAAGTCCGGAACCGGTGCCCTGCCAGAGGGATTCGACCCGATCACGGCCCCGTCTTCCTGGTACGCGCAATGGACGTCGCGATGCCTGGACGTCAGCCCCCACGACGGCACCTTCCTGGCCAAGGCGCTGTTCGCCGAACTCGCCGAGCAGATGCTGCTGTCCACCATCACCACCGAGACCGGCTCCACCGTCTACGGATTGTCGCCGGCCACCGTCCAGGTCAGCGCTCCTACGCTGGAAGCGCTCGTCGACGCGCGGCACCTGCTGGCCTGTGACATCTGCCAAACCCCGGTGCCGGGCAGTGCCACCACCGTCGACGAACTGGACGGGGCACCCTGCACGTTGATCCGCTGCCCCGGGCGGCTGCGTCGTAGCGCGAAGACCGACAACTTCTACCGGCGTCTCTACGACTCCACGGAGATGAAACGTGTCGTCGCACGGGAACACACCGGCCTGCTGCCGACCAAGACCCGCCTCGAATATGAGACTGCCTTCAAACGCGGCGGTACCGACCCGCAAGCACCCAACGTGCTCGTCGCGACCCCGACCCTGGAGATGGGCATCGACATCGGTGACCTGTCCACCGTCATGCTCGGGTCGCTGCCCCGATCGGTGTCGTCCTACCTGCAGCGTGTGGGGCGCGCCGGCCGGCTCACCGGAAACTCGTTGGTGCTGGCCTACGTTCGCGGCCGTGGCGAACATCTGCCCAAGCTGTTCGAGCCGCTGTCGGTGATCCAGGGGGATGTACGCCCGCCGGCGACGTTCCTCAGCGCCGAGGAGATCCTGCAACGCCAGTACATTGCGCACATCGTCGACCAGTTCGCCCGTGACCCGCAGCTGGCGGCGCCCAAGGATGCACGGTCGGTGCTCGGAGACAACGGGGCGGACAGCTGGCTGGCTCGGTTGATGGAGACCGCCGCCACCGACGCCGACGCGCTGCTGGACCGCTTCCTGGCCCAGTTCGGGGAACATCTCAGCTCCGATGCCGTCGACGCCCTGCGATCCTGGGCGAGCGCGCCACCGCAGGGCGGACCCAGTGGCCTCACCCAGCGCCTGATGGCCGCGGCCTACCAATGGCAACTCGACCTCAAAGAACTCACCGAACGGCAGGCTACCGTCGACGCGGATCTTCCCGAGTTCGAACGCCGGGCCACCTCCCCGGCCGCCACCGACGACGACCGTCGGGCCTTCAAGATCGCCAAGGGTTCACGCAAACTGCTTGGCGCCCAGATCACCTCGCTGACTCGCGACTACTGGATCTCGGTGCTCGAACGCTACGGCGTGCTGCCCAACTACACGCTCCTCGACGACGCGGTGACCCTGGATGTCGGCGTGACCTGGATCGACCCGGACAGCAACGACTACATGGGCGAGCAACTCAGCTATCAACGCGGCTCCCGGGTTGCGCTCACCGAGCTCGCGCCGGGCGCCACCTTCTACGCCCAAGGCCTCGCGGTCACCATCGACGCGGTCGACCTGGGCACCGGTGAATCCAACATCCACGACTGGCAAGTCTGCCCACAGTGCGGGTGGGTGCGCAGCAGCGCGTCCGCTGCGGGACCTGATCCCGTGTCGAGCTGCCCGCGCTGCCACAGCTCAGGCATCGCCGACGTGAGTCAGCACCTGTCGGTCGTCGAGATGACCCGCGTTTCGGCGGAAGTGCGCCGGGATGAGGCCACCATTAACGACCTGCGCGACAACCGCGCACAGGAACCGTTCACCGTGGTGACCGCCGCCGACGTCGACCCCACCCAGGTGGGGCGCACCTGGTTCCGCTCCAGCTCGTCGTTCGGTGCGGAATACCTGCGGCGCTTGGATATTCGTTGGATCAATCTCGGCGGGCGGGCGTCCAAGGGCAAGACTCGGATGATTGCCGGGCAGGAATCGGCCAGCGGCCTGTTCCGGGTCTGCGCGTCGTGTGGGCAACTCGACCGGGAGGCCGGGCGCAACAGTCGATACGAGCACCGCACCTGGTGTCGCCTGCGGGGCTCGGCGGCCGAGGACGTCCGTGACATCGCGCTGGCGCGACGACTACGCACTCAGGGCGTGCTGCTACACCTGCCTCCGCAGATGGAGTACGACAACTTCGCCCACCCCAGCCTGGCCGCCGCGATCCTGCTCGGCCTGCGCGAGGTGATCGGCGGATCACCCGAGCATCTCGACGTCGCCACCATCAGCGATGCGCTCTGGGCGCCCGACCGACGCGCGCTGCTGATCCACGACACGGTTCCCGGCGGGACCGGATACCTCGCCGAATTCGCTGACCACACCAAGGTTTTCGCGGTGCTGGCGGCGGCCCGGCAGATTCTGCGGGAATGCCCGTGCCGGGACGAGGATCGGCTGGCCTGCCACCGCTGCCTGCTGCCGTTCGCTGCGCCTTACGAGATGGACAAGGTGTCACGGCTGACCGCGTTGAATCTGCTCGACGGCATCCTCGAGGTCGGCGCCCACGGCACGCCCGAGCTGGATGCCTGGACCGCCGACGTGACCGAGCAGGCACCGCCCAGCACGCCGCTCAGCGACGAGTCGTTCCTGGAACGCGACTACTACTGCTCGTTCATCGAGCGGCTCAAGTTGATGGGTGCCGCCGTCGTGGAGAAGCCGGGAACCTACGGTCCGTCGGCCACCATCACCCTGCAGGGCAGCAAGGCGCGGAAATGGTCACTGCGACCGCAGGTTTCGCTGGACTTCGTGAAACCCGACTTTGTGTTGCAGACCGCCGACCCGGACATCCCCCGCGTCGCGATCTTCGCCGACGGTCGCGCATTTCACGCGGGGACCGGAGACCGCAACCGCGTCGCCGACGACGCCGACAAACGTGCCGCATTGCGGGCCGCGGGCTATCTGGTGTGGGTCTTCGGACATGAGGATCTGCAGCGGTTCAAATCTGGGGAGTCGATCGAGCCGGCTTGGTTCGATCAAAAGGCCACTAGCTTCGTCACCAGCCGGTTCCATGTTCAACCGGGTTTGGTTCGGCTGCAAGCCAAAGACCCGGTATCGCAACTGCTCGAGTTCATGGTGACTCCCGACATCGACGCCTGGCGACACTTCAGCAAGTGGATGCCGTACTTGTTCGTCCGCAGTGACAACAGGGTGAAGTCTGATGTTGACGAGGTCACCGCGGCGGCGTTGGCGACGCTGGACGGATCAACGCCGTTTGAAGCGGCCGGGTCCGACATGTGCTGGGCATATGTAGACGGAAGCGTCACCGTCACCGCCGGCGTCCGCACCACGTCCGACCCGCCACAGGCCGTGCTCGCCGTCGATGACCGAGACGAGCGGTTGGAAGACCTGGGCGGGAAGGCGTGGAAGAAATGGCTGCGGCTGTCGAACTGGTTGGGGATCAGCGACCCCGGCCGGGTCAGCACCCGCACCTTGCTGGCATCGGCCCCGGTGTCCGGGCCTGCGGAGGCAGGAGAGCCCGAGCTGCCTGCGGAATGGCAGCTCCTGTTCGACGAGGCGGTGTCCGACGCAGAACGCGAACTCATCCGGGCCTTGGCTGCCGCAGGTGCTGCGGCACCCGAGCTGGGTTACGAGACGACGAATGGCGATGTGCTGGACATGGCATGGGCCGGTGGTCGGGTGGCTGTGGTGTTCGATGAAGCGGAACCGGTGGACGGGTGGACGCTGTGCGCGCCGGATGTCGACGAGATTGTCGAGGCATTGAAATTGAACGGAGTGGTGTAGGTGGCGAATCTGGTTATCGCGTCGAACAGCAAGGGCATGTCGAAGCTGGACGGTTCGGTCAAGAACAAGGTGTACGACTTCTTCGAGAAGCTCACCGCCGATGACACTCAACCCTCGCTGCACATCGAACCGCTGCATGTGGCCATCGATCCCCGCGTGCGCACGGGGCGCGTCGACCTGCACTACCGCGCGGTGCTGTTTCGGGTGGACGACAAGTCCAGCGGCCCGACGTACATCTACATGGGCACCTGGGGACACGACGATGCGATCAAACTCGCCGAAAAGGCGACCCTACGGGTCAACCCCATCAACGGCACCCTTGAAGGGTTGATCGGAGACTCCGCACCCGTTGAGCCGGTTCAGGCTCCGCCTGTCACGGAACTGGTCGCGAAACCCGAGCTGTCCTACCTTGCCGGGGTCGGCTATAAGCTCACCGACCTCACCGAGGGGTTGGGTATCAATCCCGTGCTCGCGGCCAAGGCGATGGAGGCGCCGGACGAGTCGGCGTTGTTGGAGGCCGCGGCGACCGGCCTCGAATGGGAGGGGAGCGCACTGCTCGAACTCGCCACCGGCATCGCGATCGAGACGATCAGGGAGAACCACGGGTTTACCAAAGAGCCGGTGGACAAGAAACTCGACGAGAACCAGCAGATCATCGCGGCGCTGCAGCGTCCAGCTTCGAAGATGCAGTTCGCGTTCATAGAAGATAACGAAGAACTGCGCCGCGTCATCGAAGGCGGCGACTTTGCCGCGTGGCGTACGTTCTTGCATCCCGAACAACGCAAGTATGTCGAGTCGAATTTTTCTGGCGCATTTCGTCTTTCAGGTGGCGCCGGCACTGGTAAGACTGTCGTCGCGATCCATCGGGCCCGTCGCCTCGCCCGCGACAACCCGGACGCCAGGATCATCCTGACCACTTACAACAAGGCTCTCGCCGAAGGCCTCAAAGCTGACCTCAAGGCACTGGACCCCGACGTACGGATCGCCGACAAGCCCGGGGATCCCGGCGTCTACGTCGGTGGCATCGATGCACTCGGTAGTGGTGTGCTGCACCGAGCCGGATCTGCCGTCGCGCCGGCCTGTGAGCGATTGTTCGGGCATGGCATCGAATTCGGTTCTAAGCGAACCGCATCCGATCCGGTGTGGCGAGAAGTTGCCCAGTCCGTCGACTCAGGGCTGGACACCAAATTGGCCGGCCCCACATTTCTGGAGAGCGAATACGTGGCGGTGGTTCTGGCCAATCGCATCACCACGCTGGAGCAGTACGCCAAGGTCGCGCGACCCGGCCGGGGAGTACGGCTCAGCCGTCCGGAGCGCATCGGCGTCTGGAAGCTGGTCGAGGCGTTCCGTCGGCACAGCCAGATGGACGAAACCATCAGCTTCCCCGAAGTCCTCGCCCTCGCCGCAGAGGCGCTGCGCGTTCGCGCGGAGCGCGACGGCACCTACCTGGCTGACCACGTCCTCGTCGACGAGGCTCAGGATCTGCACGCCACGCACTGGGCGTTGTTGCGGGCACTGGCGGCAGAAGGGCCGAACGACCTCTTCATCGCCGAGGATTCACATCAGCGGATCTACGGCAGCCCGGTTGTGTTGAGCCGCTTCGGGATCAAGATCGTCGGCCGGTCCCGTCGGCTGACGCTGAACTACCGGACCACCGCGCAGAACCTCCACTTCGCTGTGAGCGTGCTCTCCGGCGCGGAGTACCGCGATCTCGAACAGGGGGAGGAGTCGACCAGCGATTACCGCTCCGCGCGAAATGGCCCTGTGCCGGAATTGATTCCATGCTCCGACTTGGCTGCCGAGCTGGAATCGGTGGCGACGAAGGTCAAGGAATGGTTGGCGGAAGACGGCGTGGAGCCGGAGAGCATCGCCGTGCTCACCCGCAGCCAAGACGAACGCGACCGTTTCGTACGCGGGCTCGGCGAACGCGGCGTCACAGCTCGTGCCGTCGACAAGAACGCTGCGACACCGGGCCAACCGCTTGTGATGACCATGCACCGGGCAAAGGGGATGGAGTTCTCACGTGTCGTCCTCGCGGGTGCTGATGAGAAGCACGTGCCGTCACCGGCGACCCTGCGCAACGTGCCCGATGAAGAACGCGCGGAAGCGTTGCTGCGCGAGCGATCCCTGCTCTATGTCGCCAGCAGTCGCGCGCGAGATGCGTTGGTGGTGACATGGAGTGGGAAGCGGTCTGATTTGTTGGGATCGGCCGGGCAAGGCTGAATGAGTTTCTGACAAAGGTGATGTGATGGCGTCCAAGACAGTCGACGCAGTCATCTTCGACGGTGACAAGTCGGTGGCGAAGGCGGCTGGCCGTCCGGTGCGATTGATGCCGGGTGGAGTCGCCGGGATCGTCTATAGCGGGTGGGTCTATCCCCTGTATGAGGGGGATGTCATCAATATTGCCGACGACGCGCGGAGTAAGGAGGAATGCAACGTTTTTGTATCGGCTGACGTGGCTATTCCATACGCTCGCAGGCCCGCGTCTGCTGTCGCCGACGGTGCCCTCGGAATCGAAGAGTGGTATTTGGAAACCAATAGATTCGGCCACTACCTCGTTTTCGACGGGTCGGAAGAAGCTGCCGAGCGACTCGTAGAGGCAGTAGACACAATTGGGCTCGGTGTCAGAGGATGGGGCGAGAGCTGGCGGCCCGCAGACAACGGCGAGTTCTACGACTGGTATATCCGCCTCGGGTACAACGGAACTCGGGAAGAGTGCGTGGGCCTGGTCGGTGACCTTATCGCGGAGGACGTTGTCGAGGATTACTACTCAGATCTCGAAGACGTCGACGGCGCGCATTCCGTTGGGAGACGGCATCAGCTGGCGAGCCTGGTTATCGCAGCCTCCAGCAGGTCACTCGACGCCGATACTGTTATGGACAACCTGGAGCCGTTCGACGCGGACCCAGCCTGCGGCGGAGGCTATTTGGCATGGCGCCTGCGCGAAGTGACCGCCCGCCCTGTCTCTTCGCTTGACGACTCTGCCGCGAGCCGGCTGAAATACATTTGCTCTATCGTCCGAGACGACAGGGAGCTCATTGCCCGTTTGATTTCGCGCCACGGCCGTTTCTTGGAGAACCGTCCACATCTCGCCGAGCGCGCACTGGCTACTGAATTCGACAAGGTTGACGTCGATACTTCCTGGCGCTCACCGGATGATGCGCTGCGCCGGGCGCGGGCTAGCCAGACGTTCTTGCGCCATGCTGTCATGTTGACCTTCGGCACCGACGATTGCTCAGAACTGCTACAGACGATGCTCACCCAACTCATGCCGCCTGCGGAGGCGCGTGTCATTGATTCACCACGCAATGTCGCCGCAGCGATCGCCAACCTCACCCGGACGATCACTCTCGTGGACGAACTCCTCGGCGTCGATGATCCCGCAACGCTGTACGCCAAGGGCCGTGCGGAGTTGCTCGCATTGGAGGCAGGTGATTTCGATTTCCTCGCTGCCCTTTACGTGGATGGGTCTCGAACGGCCGACCGAGTGGCCGTGGCGGATCTTCCCTTCGAGGTGCTGCCACCGGGAGAGTTGGTGCAGTCGTTTGTCGATGAAGTCCGCCGTAGCGGCACATTCCATGGCCGGGAGGCAGACGTTCAGCGCACGGCGGTGTTGCTCGAAGTGGCCAAGCGTTTCCCGGACCGGAAGTCGACTGTCCACCGAGGTGCGTTCTCGTCGACGGGTAACGACAACGGCTACGTCGTACTGAGAATGGCGCTGCCAAATAGCACCGACGAAGACGCAATTGCGATCAGCCCTTGGAAGGGTGAACACGCCACATACGTCGTCCGGCACGGGTGTGGCCAACAGTATCCTTGGCCTTCGGTGCTTTCCCGGACGAAGCGGGAGGCCAAGGAACTTGGTGCTCGAAGCCTGTTGTTCCGAGTCGACTTGGATCACAAAATCGACGTGTATGAGGCCATGGTCAGCAAGATTGTTGCCCTGCTCGAATGTGACCGCGACGAGTTCGACAATGGCCAGCTCTACTTCGACTATTCGGATGGCCGCTATCGCGTGCGGGATCCTGATGACTACGACAGGGCGTATTCCATTGAACGCAACCGGAATGGAACGAACGACCAGTATGGAAGTGACGGCTTGGCCAATGTTTTCCGGCGGATCTTGAACTGGTTTGGGTCGTGATGCTTCAGCGGATCTCGACGACACCATCAGCATCGGATACTCGGATAGTTGACTCCGGCGGGGGCAACCGCTCGCAGCAGATCAACGGCGTGTCTGCGATTACCTGACCTCGATCACCGCTGCCGTGCACACCTGTCTCGGGATGGGCGGTCGATCCAATCTGACCCCATGTGGTCTCGGAGCTAGCAGTTGTCGAACTGCCAAGCGCCGTCGATGAATGTCCATGTCCTCGGGTTCATGGAGCTTGCTGGTGTGTTCGGGTCGTTGTCGATTGAGACCACCTGGGCGGATGATCCGTTCACTTTCACTGTGACGCCGGCGTATTGCGGCTTGCGACCTTTAAGCCACTCGTTGAGGAAGGCGTTGTAGCTGTCGAGATCGCCGAGCGTCTGTTTGCACCTCTGCGAGTAGAACTCGTAGGCCGCAGCGGCGTTCCCTCGCGATGCGAATACGTCGAGTTGATGCGCTCGGATCTCCAGTGCTTCTTTGGAATTGGGTACTGCGGCCGTTGTCACGCTGTTTGTTGACTCGGCGCCGAAAGCGGCCTCATAGACCTTGGCTGCCGAAGCCGGGAGGTCGCCGCTGACCCTCAGCAGCAAACCTCCTTTTACGGTCGTCCATTCCGTGCCAAGGATCGGTACGGAGGAATGAATCTGCTGGAGGTAGTCGGACCTGCGGCGAGCCGCGGTCTCATCGGGCCATTGCTCGATCGTGGCTCCGCAACTGGCACCGGGGGAACCCGTGTCGCAATCGGCGCGGGAATCGATCAATACCGTCGCCGCCGAATAGCCGTTCGGCCTACCGAGCAGGTGGTTGGCGTCAGTGTCTTCGTTCAGGTCGACGATGCTCGTAACCTGAGGGACTGCGGCCTGAATCGCTGCTGCTGCGGCGTGCGCATTGGCCGGTTTGGGGCTTGCTGCGACGCTGCTGCCTGTTACTTCTGATGGATGAGCCCCCTCGACATCTCCACTCTGCCATGGCCGCCCGGCGAGAAACGCCCCAACTGCAACGACGACACCCGTCATGACAGTGGCGACGAGAATTCTGGTTCGACGTACCTTCCGATCACGGGCTGGTTGTTTTGCTAACAGCCCGTAGGGCGCAGGCTCCACCGTCGGCCTGGCCGCAGCGATTGTGGGATCTACCGGTCCTGGCGCCCCCGGCGAGTCGATGTGATCAGCGAGTGCGTCGGCGAAGTCAACACAACGCAGGAATCGGTCACCGGCCCGTTTCGCCAGGCCCATTTGCAATATGGGATCAAGTTTCGCGAGTTCAGGTCGCTTTTCAGAGAGACTGGGCGGAATGCTATTGACCTGATGATTGATGACGGCAGCCGCGTTGGAGCTTGGGTACAGGTGTGATCCCGTGAGCAGGTGATAGGCGGTCGCGGCCAGGGCGTATTGGTCGGCCTGGTCGCCGACTCCCTCGCCTAGTAACTGTTCGGGTGCACTATAGGCGAAGGTGCCCACCGTCATGTTTGTGGCGGTAAGGCCGTTAGCCTCGGTCAACGACCGAGCAATGCCAAAGTCTGCTAGATATGCGCGGTGCCTTCCGCTGCGATCGGGATGACTGAGAAGTATGTTGGCCGGCTTGACATCTCGATGCAATAGGTTCTGCTCATGGGCGTAGTCGAGTGCGTTGGCGATCGCGCTTATGATCGCTGACGCCAAGTTGGCCGGCATACCGTCTGGGTACGAGTCGTGCAGCATCCGGGCAGCATCGATGCCGTCCACGTACTGGGATGCAATCCAGAGTTGACCATTGAACTCGCCTCTGTCGTGCACGGTGACGATGTTGGGGTGCGTCAGCCTGGCCGCGAGGTCGGCTTCGCGAATGAATCGCTGTCGGAAGTCCTCATCCAATGAGGCCTCGGGGCGCAGGACCTTGAGTGCGTCTGGTCGGGGCAGGCGTGGGTGTTGGGCAAGGTAGACCTCTCCCATTCCACCGGCGCCAAGAAGTCGCAAGATTGTGTATCCAGCGACGTTGTCACCAATTGCTAGCGGCATCCGCGCATGCTAGCCACAGCTACTTCCATCGCAGTGAACAGGGGTCTGATGCGCGGCGTAGGCGACGCTTTCGGGCACGAAATCTTCCCCGGCGGTCATAAAATTCTGCGATCGATCGGCCGATGCCGTCAATCGCAGCTGGGACAGATTCCGGTCAGGGACAACTGCATCCCGCATCTGCAGAAGCCTGCTTCCCGCCTGACATCACGAACGCTGTCCTCCCTGCCGCGGTACATCCGGTTAGTCGGGTGCTCGACATACCACGTTCCCTTCTGGGAACTGCTCCTGCCGCGGCCGGCCCCGTTCGCCGCCGCTCGGTTGACCTCATCTTCGGAGGTGAAGCCAGTTGTGTAGCCGAAATAGATGTGGAGGTCGGGCAGGCCGTCGCGTCGGATGGCCCTGATGTATCCCTTGCCCGGCTGCGGTACTGCACGGAATTCGACGATGCCTATCGCGTTCACGATCCGACGGATGAACTCGTGGTTCTCGACTGGGATTCGCACCGCGGTCAACGCTTCGAGGAGCGAATCGTGTGGTCGGCCTGCTCTCGTCATCGTCACCCCACCTGACCTATTTTGGCCAGCCAGCGAAGCAATGGTATCGGCGGTCGATCTCCCTCCATGTGGTGCATTGTCTCATCGCGCACTGACACCGATGGGTGAATGGCCAGCCGCCGCACTCAGTGGCAGGAAGCTACATCAAATCCTCGGTGTCGCTCGGGTTTTCCCGCCGCCACACCTTGCTCTTGTCGCGTGCCCGCCCGAGCAGCCCCCCGATCCGGTCGATACCTTCACTTGCGGCGCCAAGAGCCAAAGTTGCTGTGTCACTTGCCACCCCGAGTGCTGCCGTGGCGGTATCGCTCACTCGCTCGACGGCAGCGTTGGCGGCGTCACGAGCGGTCGGCGCCTTGAAGTCCTGCCACTCCTGCATATGCGCGCGTCGCGACTGGCCGAATCGATCGAGGTCGGCGCGAAGTATCGGCAGGCTGCGTTGTAGACCCTGCACCGACCAGAACCGGAAACCGTCGATGGCTTCCGTCTTCGCCACGGCCTCCAGGATTTCACGGGCACGTTGGAACAACGCGTCGTCCTCGACCAGCTGTCGGGCCAGCAGATCGCGCGCGTCATCGAGAACCTGCTGCACGTGCTCAGGTTGAGTAGCCTCAACGCGAGCCAGCCGTAGCCGCTGCCACTTGAACAACGACTCCTGGGCCACCACCAACAGACTCAGTGTCTCGCCGAGCTGGTTGCTGTCGACCGCTTTGACGATGAAATCGGCGCGCTCCTGGATCGGCTTCGTTGCGTCGAAGCTCTTCAACGTCCGATCGGCGTGATGACGGAGCTGCTCCACGGTGCGATTGAGTGCCGGCCCGATCCCGGCAATCGAATCCCAGTCGGCATGGGAGAACGATCCGTGTCGGTCCAGATACGCGGTCATCCGATCGATGGTGACGCGATCACCCAAGACGTCGCCGGACCGATTGGCGTGGGCGAGGCGCAGCACTTCCTCGACCTTGCCCTCGACTCGCTTGACGGATTCTTCGACTTCAGCAATCGCTGACTTGAGCGCCAGTTGCACCGCGACCATCTGCAGCGACATCATGCGCGCCGGGGTGAGGTTGGCGTGCTTCCACTGCAGCTGGCTGACAAATTTCTTGTCCGCACCGCGCGTCATCATCCGGTAGAAGCCGTCTGTTCCTGGGATCAGCCGGCCCTTCTGAATCGCCTTGAGGCTCTCGGGGTGCAGCTGAACGAACTTTGCCGACTGCCCCAGGAACGACGCCGTTCCAGCCGCGAGGCCGGCCACGTTGCCGAGTGCTGTCTTGTCCACCCCCATGACCCCGACCACGTTGCCCGCGGCACCCCGAATGCGGTCGACGTAGGCTTCGATCTCCGATGGATCACCCGCGACCAAAAGTCCCTCGGGCTGTACGGAAACGGCAACCTCGCCGTCGTGCGGAATCACCGCGGGGAGTTCGTCAGGCACGCTGTCCACAGGTACCGGTGTTGTCGGATCAAGCTCGTTCGGCATCTGCGTCCCCTTTTGCTCGCGCTCGGGATTCTAGGTGAGTTCACGTTTTCGCGGGCCGCGGATCGGTATCCGTCTGGCGCATTCGCTAACCGTTTCACTGACGCCGACGGCGGCTCGCTGCAGGCGTCCGGGGGTGGACGCTGGGTGGTCGTGCGCAACGTCGTCGGCGCTGCCCCATCCTTGGTGCTGCCGGAAGGCGGGCTTTATTTCGGCGACATTGAAGCGCTCGTTGACGCCGATGCGCAGCTGGGTCTGTAGGGATGTCAATGCTGTGGGCGCAGCACTCGCGCAACTGGCGGCCGCAATCGTTCGAATTGCCAGTGCGGGGGCCGAAGCTCTGCCCTGTTCACCCAAGCGTGCTGCCCGCGACCGGAGCATGCGACGATTTGTTCACGCGGCCGCTAATCGCAACTGCCACATATTCCTGTCAGCGATAGCTCCATACCGCAGTCGCACAATGTTGCCTTACGTCGGACATCCCGGGAACGCTCACCGCCTACACGAGCCTGATTGACCGGGTGCAAGACGTACCACGTTCCCTTCCTCGAACTGGCTCCTCGGCCCACCGCATCGGGCGCGAGTCGCATGGTCTCCTCTTCGGAGCTGAATCCGTTCGTAGCCCCGTACTCGATGTGTAGATCGCGACCGCCGTCGCATCTTGTGGCCACGACATACGACTTGCCAACGTGGTGAACGACGCGGTACCCGGTGATCCGGGCGGCAGTGGTGGTCGCGCGGATGAACGCGTGATTCTCTGCCGGTATCCGTGCCTCCGACAATGCCGCGATGAGAGAGGCTGACGACTGATCTGATGTGTTCATGGGTTCCCTAGTTCTCCACAGACGTTGTTGCGACCCGCACGGGCTCCCAGCTGTCGCGTACGTATTCGGCGGCCTCCAGCAGTGTTATCGGAGCCTCGCTGCCGTCGCGCCCGGTGTCATCAGTGTCGTCGACCGTCTTTCGTGACGTTTCGATCGAAACACTGAGAATGTCGACCGCCTCGTTCAGCGCCGTGAAGGCATCTTCCGCCGCGATATGTGCTACTGCTTCGTCGATTTCGGTCAGGGCGGCGTCGGTGGCGGTGTCCCTGTCCGCTGACCGCAAGGCCTCTATGGGATTGGCGGACCGCCGCCTCTCCGTGCGGGCGTACCATCCATGCCGCTGTGATTTCCTCGGGCGGCGGAAGCTCGGCAATGGCGTTGAGAAATTCATCAAGGTCGGGCGTTTGCCCCTCCGCGCCGAATGGCGTGACCGTTCCCGTTTCGCTGGCGACGAAGAACTCGGCGAGCTCCTCCTGTCCCTCGGCGGTGGTCCTCGTCACGGTGCCGTGCATGAAGAGCTCGGGACGTTCCTGCTCGGTGACGAGTTCATCGTCCTGTGTGAGCGCCACGTCGCCGGCGTGAAGCAACGGCAGCGGCGAGGCCGGTACCGACATCTGGGCGCGAGCGACGCTACCGCGGATCTGACGTAGGGAAACACGACCAGCCCACCGACTTGCTCGGTGAATTCGTGGACGATCTCCGGTTTATCGCGCGAAACCGGTGCCGGCAGAAAGAAGATGGCCTCACCATCGACCACGAAATGCCCATAGGCATTGCATGTTTCGATTCGGCATCGCACACCGAGTTCGTCGCCCTCCAGGCGTGTGCAGAAACTCACCGCAGCATAGTCGTCGGGGGAGTCTGGCGCGTGTAGCTCTTCTGGCGGCAGGCCCGGGTCGAGAACGTCGGCGGAATCGGAAGGTTGTCGGTGGCCTCTGTCGTTCTGTTCGGTCGTGATGATCCGTCGGCTCATCGGTGCTCCTGGTCGTGCTGAAGATGATCGGGGATGTCTTTGCCGTGCAAGAGTCCCCGGGCCTTGGCTTCTCGTACCAGCCGATCGTGAATCGGCCCCTCATGAGGATCGACCTCCACGACTGTCCCGGTGGAGTTGTAGTAGATGAGCTGGCCAAGAACCTTGTCGCCCTGGACCAATCTGAGAGTGCGATCCTCTCTGTCGCCAGTGGGACCCACGATCGAGACCTCGCTGTTGGCCGTCCGAGCTTTCGCCTCGCCCTGTCGGCGCCGGTGGTTCTCGCGTAGTTCGCCTAGATGGCCGTCGAGCTCGCGGTTCTTCTCGTCACGGCGCTGCGCGCGCTCCTGGTCGAACTGACGGACCTTCTCGATGCCGTCGGCGTAGACCTGGGTCAGCACTTCGGCCGGGATGCCGAGTTGCTCGGCCTCGACGCGGATGGCCTCCATGAGCAGCTGCTCGAGCGGGAGTAAACCGTCGAGCATCAGGGACTTCTTCGGGAAAGGCACCTGGGGATGGCTGATTCCGCGTTCGTCCCACCAGCCCCATGGGTTGTAGTTCGTCGTCATCGGCGCAGCCCTCCTGTCTGCTCGGTGACCCACCGGTTGAGGCCAGTGGACCGATGTCATTAGTTATAGATGCTCGCGCCCAAAGCGCAGGCGGCACGAGAATGGAAACGCACGCAGACCAAGTTGGCAGAGCCTCCGAAACTCTGCCCTGTGCACTCAATCGCGCTGCCTGTGACGGGTATGTGCGACGAGTGCGGCTGAACCGCTTCGTGAGTCATCGCCAGTAAGCTTCCGCTTCCGTAACAACGGGATCGAAGTAACGTCGGTTCGTGCCTTTGTAGAACTGGCCGCCCTGATCGATCAGTGCGGCATCTGCCTCGGCCTCGGGTGCTGACCGCCAGTACCTGACTATGGAGCCTTCACGCAGCTGATGACTGTTGCTCATCTCGACCTTTGCGTCCACAGCCCAACACAATCCCGGCGCGGTAATCCCGTGGACACTCTTACCGTCGCGGCTCGGTCACTTTCGACCCCACACCGCCCCATAGCCCTTACCCGCAGACCCATGGCGTTCCCTTCGGCCGACTTGTCTGCTGCAAGAAGGGGCAATGCTTCCGGGGCAGACCCTGTTACCGTCCAAACTATTGGGCAAGGGGGAACTGATGTGTGTGGCTGATGTGCGGTTGGATCCTCGGCCGTGAACATGATCGCGTTGGTCGCAGTGCTCACCGCGGCGTGCGCTGTCTTCTTGCTGGTAGCGGCTATCCGTTTCGGTCGGGTGGCCAGGCGCTGGCTCGTTATCCTTGCGTTTGCTTGCGGGTTCGGGCTGTTGGCCATGTTGCTTACCGATTGGCCCTTGGGCCTGCTGTCGAAGTTTTGGGCTGATCACTCGGTGTTGAGCGCAGTGTTGAGCTCGTTGCTTCTTGTAGGTGTCGGATTTCTCGCATTCGAGGTGCATGACACTCGTGTGCAGTCCGAGCTCGACGACAATGTCACCGCCGCCGGGATGGGCGGCATCGTCGATCACGTCGTTGACATCGAGGTCGCACTTGCCTTGGCAGCAGCGCCGAACCCGCCAGATCCCGTGCAGTGGGGTGACTGGTCGGCGGACGGCCGCCCGTTGAGGTGGCTTCGGGACCGGCACGAACTGCTCAATCGCGCCGAGGCAGGTGGTCCGTCGCCAACCGATCCCCGTCGCCACGAGCCTGCCGGTCAACTTGCCGATGGAGCGGACTCGTGGCGCACGGACCTACTCGACCAATGTGTTCGGCGTGTGATCGGTGCCTTGCGAGACTGGGCGCATGTCGTGGGCCGATCTCGCAATGGTCAGGCCGCGCTTGTCGATCTGGGAAAGTTACGCAACGAGTTGCTGAAAGTTCAGGCCGCACTCGGCGCGGGGCGCACATCCGAAGCGTGCCGAATCATGGCGCGCTTGCGGCGGGATTGTCGCATCGTCGCTCTCGCCTTGGAGATGCGCAGCGGGGTCGAGCGACCTCGAGCAGAAGTGCTGCGAACTATGGAACCGTTCAACGGCAGCGCCCAATCCGGAAATTGGCTCGTGCGGACCAAAGTGAGGCTCGAGCGAGACACGTGGAAGAGCGCGCGGGCACGAGCCGAAAACGACTTGATTCGAGGACCCGGTCGGGCCTGAAGGTTGAGTAGACCGCTCTGGTTGGACCGGACCAATCAGGGACGCTTCCAGTTCGTCACCGCATGTCATACCGGTCTGGGACACTGAAGTCGAGGATCGGGAAAGAGCACAGATGGAGTCGACAACCACACCGAAGCTTGGCGACGAGTTCGCAGAGGCCATGTGTTACGCGGCAAAACTACATGCGACACAGACTCGGAAAGGCGGGGACATCCCGTACTTCGGACATCTGATGTCGGTGTCGGCACTGGTGATCGAAGCCGGTGGCAGCCAGACGCAGGCGATCGCGGGTCTTCTCCACGACGCCGTCGAAGACCAGGGCGGAAAGCCGACTTTGGACGCGATCGAATCCCGGTTCGGTTCGGCCGTGGCCAAGATCGTGTCCGAGTGCAGCGATACGGACGAGGTACCCAAACCGCCGTGGCGAGATCGCAAGGAACGCTATATCGCGCATTTGCGGGGCGCCTCCGATGATGCCGTCCTGGTCTCGCTGGCCGACAAGGTTGACAATGCCCGGGCGATTCTGCGCGACCTGCGGTTGCACGGTGACCACCTCTGGCAGCGCTTCAACGTCAAGGATCCGCAACAGCATCTGTGGTACTACCGCAGCCTGCTGGAGGTGTTCGAGCAGCGGACCGACAGTTGGCTGGTGGAGGAGCTCAGGTACACCGTCGAGCAGATTGCGGCGCTAGCCGGTCCTGCTGTGCGCACGTAGCTGCGACTGCGACCTGAGCGCAGGCGTAGCGGACCGGACAATGGCGCGAGTGGACTAGTCAGAAGTAGTTTGCGAAGTGGTACTTGACGCCGCTGGACTCGATTGTCCGACCGACTCCGTACGATGCGTCGCCCGACCAGTTACGGGCGAGCACATCGAGGACGTCAGCTCCGGGTTGCCCACCAAGCGCGTTCACCAGGGCAGGCACGTCCTCGGCGGCGATCGTGTAGAAGTACTCGTATTCGCCGTCCGAGCTGATGAATTCGGTGACCGCGCCGAGATCTTGACCGACGATCCGAAGCGTTCCGTTGGAGTCGAGATAGGCATCAAGATTGAGCCAGCTGCCGTCCTCGCGGTGTTCATTTAGCAGGCTCACGTGGCGGGATTCTGCACGCTCGGGCTCGGTTTGATCCATGTCGTTGAGCTCCTACCGGTTTGCTACATCGACGGATATCACAGTAACCGATCCCGCCGGCTCGATCGGGCAGACGCCGGAGCACTCCTGCAAAGACAGGGCGGTGTCCGGGGAGCCGAGCTTTGTCGATGTGGTCAACCCGAAGCCGGGGGAGATCCGCGCCTGGGCATACAGCGGAGCGTGCGAGCAGATGCAGGACTGGGACCTCATCGTCGCTGACGCGGACAACTTGGAATTGCTCCTGGAGCTCGTCGGCGATCAAGCGTGCCGTGCTCGCAAATACCTTCTTGACAGTTTGTATTGCCTGGTCGCCATTCGGACCACACCGACCCGCGGCCGTTGAGAGCCGCCGAGACGGCGCGGAAAGCCACGGATGCGTGGATCGCGACGTGGGGTCGGCGCGTTTGTCTGGTCCCTGAGCATCCGTCCGATTTCAATCGGGCGGACTGGTGTGGCCGGCACGGTTTTCGCGCGAACCCCGACGGATCGCGTCTAAGCAGCTGCACGCATACCAATCAGCGCCCTGTGCGCGACGTGCCTAGGCATTGTCGAACTCCTCTGGCACTTCCAATCTGCTCGGATGCGACCGAAATGGCTCTTGATCCAGCGGCGGGTGGCCACACCAACTGCCTCATGCGTCGCGGATTCGCCGGCTTGTCGGAGGTGTCTGTCATTCTGTCCGGCTGCTTGAACGCAACCAGCGCGACTCAGCGCAAGCAGATTGAACGACGGGAGGCAAGAGAAATGACTCGTGACAGCGGAGGCCGCCGCACGAAGGCGGTCGAACTCGACGACGACCTGTTGGACCGCATCGGGGAGGTGGTCGCCGCTAGCGATGTCATCCAGACGTTGAGCAACAAGCGCACCAACTGGGTGACGTCGTTCGACCGCACGGGCGTGTGGGTGGAAACGGAGCGATCCAGGGCGCGCGCCTCCGGGCCTCAGCTGGTGCCGGCATGGATGGTCGTCGTGGCCTGGGAACAGTTGCGTAAGAACGGAACTCTCAGCCACATCGAGCTTCTGAACGACCTGAAAGTCATGCGATCGGCGTTCGTCTGCGCGTTGCTCGCGCAATTCCCTGATGTGGTGGTCGTGCAAGACCGCCCGGCCGTCCTGGAAAGGATCACCAACTCGTAGAACACGATTCGTGCGCCGAAGCAGGGCTGGGAGCGTGTTGATGGACTCGTGCGTTGCGAGTAATCCGCAGTTATTGCGGATGCCGCAGTATCTGCGCTATAGTTGGTCATGTCGAACTCCTACGAGCAGATTCGCAACCACCTGGCCCACGCAGAAGGCGCCGACACTGCTGCTGAAGCCCTACAACACTTGCGGCACGTTCTGACGGAGGTCGGAAAGTTGCTTGACGAACAGCTTGCCCGTGCCGTTGTCGACGACGAAATGTCAATTGCGGCAGCCGGAAAGAGTGCCGGCCTCACCGAAAACGCCGTTGGGCCACGCCTGGCGAATACCGCCAGGCTTGCTCCATACGCAACAACTGAACGCCGCGTCACTGCCGAAGACGTCAAACGCGCCCGCAATGACAAGTGGGCCAATAACCCGCTGCCGCCGGCAGCTACACCCGAACCGATGCGGTTCAAACCGCGCCGAAACACCAAGCGCTCCTAATTTTTCCGGAAAGGACCAATCATGACCAACCCGAATCTCAGCCACCTTGTGTTCCTGCTCGACCGGTCCGGGTCGATGCAATCGATCAAATCCGACGTCATCGGCGGATTCCACGCCTTCCTCACCGAACAGCGCGCCGCCGACGGTCAGTGCGTCGTGACCCTGGCGCAGTTCGACGACGAGTACGAGGTCGTCTACCGTGGCGTTCCGCTGGGCCAGGTGCCGCAGCTCGACCTGTCGCCACGTGGGTGTACTGCATTGCTGGATTCGATGGGCAAGCTCATCACTGACACAGCTGCCGAGATCGATGCGCTGCCCGAAGATGACAAGCCGGGAACGGTGGTCGTGGCGATCATGACCGATGGTTTGGAGAACGCGAGCGTCGAATGGCAACGGCCGGCCATCAAATCCCTTGTCGAGCAACAAACCAACCAGCACGGGTGGGAGTTCCTCTACATGGGCGCTGATCAAGACGCTGTGGAGGTCGGCGAGGGCTTGGGCGTCAAAGCCGGGCAGTCTGTGTCCTACGCACGAGGGAAATCCCGTGAGGCCTGGGTCGCAGCATCGGGCAACGTCCGTAGGTACCGTGGCGCGAAGCTCGTGGACGAGGACGCCGCAATGCCCGAGTTCACTCCGGATCAACGCACCGAGTTGTCCGACGGGTAGCGTGCTGGCGTCGAGCGGGGAGATCAGCACCATGTCGTACCCGCATAGTTAGATCTGGGATCTGGGCATGGACGAAACCGGGAATTCTGACAACACGTCGGTGAAGGGGTCATCGTGAGCGTCGAGGTGTTTCGGGATCGGGACGACGATTACCTGACGTGGGTGGAAGCGCACAGCGCCGGTTACGTGATCAACGTCGGACGAAGTCTGAGCGGTGTCGCCAAGCTGCATCACGCGGCATGCCGCACGATCATCAGCAGGCCACCATTTACTGAGTCATACATCAAGATCTGCTCAGCTGCGCTGCGTGACTTCGACGATTGGGTTCTGGGCTACCCAGGCGTCGACCTGTCCTCGTGCGGGACGTGCCAGCCACCCGCGTACAACGCTTCCACCGAGGATTCTGTGCCGGCCCAACAGGTTCTGTCAGCGCCGGAAGCCGCAGAGGCTGAGCTGAAGTCGACGGCAACGTATGAGTGGGAAATCGACGGACCCGGGGCCGGCAAGCGGTGGGTCCGGTTGTGGACCGACCGCTACATTCCGTACGAGCGGCTCACCGATGATCAGCGGGCCGCTCGCGCAGCGCTGCGGGCTAGGGTGCGATCCCTAACAGCGGCGCCCGGTGAAATCCTGCACGCAAGTTTCGCAGGCGTCACACCCGATGGGATGGACGTGGAGAACGTGGTGCTCTACAACATCGACGGCACCGCGGGCGGGTGCTTCCAGCCAGGCACCCGGCACGGAGTCCGCATTGAAACGGCAAATGCGTTGCACGGCAATGCGCCGTCTGGTCGATCACGTGCGTGCTCCTACGAGTATGGACTGACGAGCCCGGACAGCGGATTCACCCATTGGCGGCCCACACGGCCACTGGCTCGCTTCACGGAATCCGATCTTGGCGAGTTCCCGTCCGCCAAGCGATTGGAACAGGTCTGGCTCGCTATTCGGCACACCAAAGACGTGCACGTCGCCGACACCCCTATCGCCGCGTCGGACCGGGTCGCGATCCGCCTCACCCTCAGTTATCCGTGCTCGAGAACGGCAGGGGCCAACCCCGAAGTTGTCAAAGCACTCATCGACGCCACCGTCGCCGCGTTCCAGTGCCACCGCGACAGGACATCGGTCGACGAGATCGGCTCTCGACTGGCCCGCACCACAGGCAAGCCGGCAGATCTGATCAAGCAATTACTGCTCGACGGCAGCCATGCCGTCCTGGGCGCCACGGATCGGCTCGTTTACCTCCGGGGAGCGGGGGTGCAGTGGAATCCGGCCGACCATTTGGTGGTGGCTGCGCAGGTCGTATGTCGGCCGGTGCCCGAGGCCACATGGTCGCTGTCAGGCGAGATCCACGCGGTTGAACCGGTGTCGTGATGCCTAGGTAGCTGAAGGTCTAGGACTTGCAGCTACAACCACGTCCTCCTGGCCCAATCATATTCTCCACCAGTGCGGTTCACCTGCGAGAATAGGGCGATGCCCGACGAACCGCGCTTTGTCGATGTGGTCAACCCGACACCGGACGAGATCCGCTCCTGGGCATACAGCGGAGCTTTTGAGCCGATGCAGGACTGGGATCTCATCATCGCGGACGTGGAGAACCTGGAACTGCTCCTGGAGCTGATCGGCGATCAATCGTGCCCGTCCCGGAAGTACCTTCTTGACAGCTTGTATTGCATATTCGGCCATTCGGAGCGCACGGACACACGCCTGTTGACAGCTGCCGAGACGGCGCGGACAGCGCCGGATACGTGGATCGCAACGTGGGGTCGGCGCGTTTGTCACGTCGCTGAGCATCCGTCTGATTTCAATCGTGCGGACTGGTGTGGTCTGGACGGTTTTCGCTCGAACCCTGCCGGATAGCGTCTGCGCGGCCGCACGCGCACGCCCGCTCAGCGCGTTGTGCGCGCCGTGTCTAGGCATCGTCGAACTCTTGTGGCACTCCGGATCTGGTGCGAATGTGGCAGAAGTGGCTTGTAGTCCAGCAGCACGCTGGCCGCGCCAACCGCACCCCCGCGTCGCAGATTCGCAAGGTTGTCGGTGGGCTCTGTCATTCTGTGCGGCTCGCGTGTGCGAGCAACCATGAACAACGGATGGAGCACATACGATGACTACCTACTTGGTCAAGACGGCCGCGACCCTGCATGGCGAGGCGAGCCGCACGATGACGAGAAAGAACCTTCTCGGCGCCTTCGCCGTGGGCATGCTGTTGTCATTCGGTGGCGCTGCCTTGTGGTCCGTCAATGCCACCACTGAGGGATTCGACGTCGCCGCACCGTCAGTGCAGTTGGCCGGCGCCGTCACCAGCATCGAACAGCACGACGAGCCCCATGTTCGAGCTCTCTCCGGACCCATGGTCCCGTTGGAACCCGTCTCGACGGTGAGTCAGCGCAACGCGGTGCGCGCCGCCAAGGACTACCTCGACGACACCGCCTTCTCCCGGCAGGGCCTCATCGAGCAACTGGAGTACAGCGAGTTCTCCACCGCAGACGCGACTTTCGCCGTCGACAGCATCACCGTCGACTGGAACGAGCAAGCCGCAAAAGCTGCGAAGGACTACCTGGACTATTCGGCGTTCTCCCGTGGCGGCCTCATCGGCCAACTCGAATACGCCGGGTTCACCTCGGCCCAGGCCGCCTATGGAGCCACTGCAGCAGGGCTGTAGCACTTGCTCAACCGTTGTCGGTGGTCGGTGTGATACTGAGCGGCTCCCGTGAGCACCGGCCTTGCCGGCTGCGGGAGTCGCTCTGGCCCAGGAAAATCAATGGCAGCAGTGCGTCGCATGGACGAGTATCTGGAGGTATGTGGTGAGCAACAATAAGAGCTCCTCGGGCGTGGGTGGCCTGATCTTCTTCGTCTTCGTGCTCATCGCGTTGGTCCCGAAGCCGGTGTGGATCGCACTCGGCGTCGTCGCTGTGGTGTCTGTGGTGGGGTGGGCCGGCTACAAGATTGTCGTTGCACTGGAGCAACGCAGCTATGAGGCGCAGGAACGCGCTCGTATCGAGCAGGCGGCACTGGCTGCGGACGCCAAACGTCAACGCGAAGAACGGGTCCGCAAGGAGAAGCAGCGGCGCATCGATACACTCGGCAAACAGAACGCCGCGCTTGTGGAGTCCGCGCTGATCGCGGTGAAGCAGGTAACCGCGTCCGAAGCCGCCCGTGCCGGGTGGCTGGGTGACGTCGACTTCAGCGCCGACATCAAGGCGATCACCGACAACTTCGAGAAGGCGCACGCGCTGCGTGGCGTAATCGGAAAGTTGTCGGCATTGGACAAGCCCAGCGCCGAGGACCGCAAGATTCTCGCTGAGGCCAAGACCACTGCCGCCAACTTGGAACTCGTGGCGATCGAACGGGTGGAACTCATCGGCAAATGCGCCAAGGAAGCCCAGCTCATCGACAAGTCACTACGCACCGAACGCGAGGATGCCAGGGTCGCCGAACAACGCGCCGAGCTGCACGCGAAGCTGAGCGGCATGCTCTACGGCATTGAGGCCACCCCAGAAGCCTCGCAGCAGGATTCGGCGGTAGATGGGGTGATGGCGCGCGTGCAGGCCTATCGGGAGATCAAGAACCAGATTCAACAAGCCCGTGACGGGGGAGCCGCGTAGCTGCGGCGCGCGCCGAGGACGCCAGCAGTCACCGGGCCGTCGTCCCGCGGACCCATCCCGGCAGGAACCCGATGTCCAACCGCGCGCTCGTCTTATAGCCCGACCACGTCGCAATCCCCGGCGGTTGGCTCGCGTAGACCCCGCGGGCCGCAGCCACCACCCGGTTGTATTCGGTGGGCCAACGGATTTCGCTGGCGATCTGCTCCAGCTTCGCCTGATCGCGCCCCAGCACCTCCGTGACGATTTCTACCGCCGGCAGCGCGTGCCGTTTGTCGGTGTTACACCGCGCGCAGGCCAGCACAAGGTTGGCCAGGCCGTCGATGCCCACCAGCGACCACGGCAGCACATGGTCGATCGGGTTGTCCGCGGGCAGGTGCGCCTTGCAGTAGAAGCAGTGCGGCGTGAAAGCCTCCTTGAACGGCTCCCGCACGGCGGCGAGCGCGGTGCGGTCCCGGCCGAACAAGTGGCCGGCGATATCGGGCACCTCAGCGGTGAGGAACTTGTTCATCCGTCGCACATCGTCGACCCACATGATCTCCAGGGCCGGTTTGAGGAGTCCGGCGAGCCGGGCCAGGCCCGTCGCCACCCCGGGCATCAACTCGATCGCGTCACCGTGGGCGCGCAGCGTCCGGCGGGAGACGTTCGAGTGCAGAAAGCTGTCGTCGTAGAGAAACGGCTCGTTGGTAGCAGCGCCCGGGAGGCGCTGCAGCCGGTACAACGGTTGTTGCGCCAGGCAGAGGCCGATGTCATCGATGGACGCCCGATAGACCTCCGGTGCGGTCGTCATCGCGACACTCAGCGATGAGCCGGTCGCAGCTGAACGTAACGCCCTGGCGGCGCGAGGGATTCGTTCGCGTTCACCGGTGGACTGCCGAAGGTCGTGGCCCTCGAACGGCCGCACCTGGCGCCAGTACAACTCCAGCACCCGGTGCGCGAGATCGGGGATGGGGACCGTCAACGAATCAGACGGTTGGTCCGGCAGGTTCTCGATGCAGTGGTCGATGAGCGCCATGAGGGTGGCCAACTTGTACGTCGCCACCCGGGCACCGGTCTCTAAGATCGCCACCACGCGCTGACCGAGCAGCAGGGGATCGATGGCGTCAGGCACGAAACCTTGTTACCACGGCGCGGTCAGTCGGAGTGCTCGATACTGAGATCGACCCTAGCTCCACATCTGCGGCCGGCGCGGCCGTTGGTATTCGTCGTGAGATTCGAGCACATGGCCGTGTTCGTCTTCGGCCCACCACCGCTCGAACGTTCCGCCCCGCTGCGTGATCACCCGATGCAGCTGCACGAGAACGTATTCCTTGGTGCGGGCGACGGCTTCTTTCGGTGTCGCCTCGCGCTCATACCCCTGCACCGCGAGGTCAACCGTCCCCGTGTCGGAGCTCATGTAGAACGTGACCGTCCCGCGAACACGCTGCAGTTCAGCCGTTTTCGAACCACGGATGATGCTTAGCGGCCACCGGGCACATGGCTCACGCCTTCGGTCGGTCATGGTCTCCTTCTCTTTATCGGCGTTCAGTTGAACGAGGCCACGAGCGCCGAGTGGTCGGTCTCGCGGGCAAGCCGCGGTGCGTGGTCGAATTCGCACGCCACCACACGCTCTGCGAACTCCGGCGCGGCGAAGATGTAGTCGAGGCGAAATCCGTTGTCGCCGGGGCGGCTGAACCATGAGTACTCGCGGGCGGTCGGGTGCAGCGACCGCCACACGTCGGTGTATCCGGTGGCGATCAGGCGACCGGGCGTCTCCGGGCCGATGAACTTCGTCCCCTTGGGTTCTTTGTCGAGATCGTTGTTGCCCGTGTTGAAGTCACCGATGAGGAGGTCGACGCCGCTGCGGCGGGCACGGTCGATCAACGCCTCCCAATAGGGCAGCTTCGCGTGGGCCTGCGGCAGGTAGACGCCGCAGACGAGAGTCCCGTCGAACTCCGCGCACCACAGGTGCCGGCCGGGCAGATCCCGGGTGAAGGGCGCCGCCCGGTCGATGGGGCTGCGGGAAGCGATGAGCACGGTGTTCTGCTTCGGCTCGGCCATGGGATGCGTGGTCGTATATCCGGCGTCTTCGAGCTGGGCGACCAGAGTGGTGCCCGCCTCGTTGGCCCGGAACTCGGTCACGACGAGCAGGTCGGCGTCATAACCGAGCAGTCGCGTGCTGAGTGCGTCACTGAACTTGCTGCCACCGTGGCGGATGTTCAGTGTCGCGATGCGGATCGTCATGCCGGGGTCCTCTCGCTCGGCATGGAATCTCCAGCGAGCCGACCAGTATGAAGAGGGGCACCGACAACTCGGTCGAGCCCGACTCGCGCCCCGATGCACTGTCGGTGGCCACCCCTACTGTCTCCCCATCGGAACCCGCAGGAGGTGAGAGATGGTTCAGGTACCTCAGGCCCGCCCCAGGCGCGTCGACCTGGTGTTTGCGCGCCCGCGTCCGGCCGAGTCGATCGCGATTGCGGTCGCCGAGACGGCGTTCGGTTACCGGTATGCCGCGGTCGGGGAGTCCTGGTCGTGCTCAGGAGTGGTGGCGGCGCCCAATCCCGAGGTGGCGGTGCTGGATGCCATCGGCGTGGTCTGCGCCGGGCGCCAGGGGCTGGAGCGGTTGCGGTTCGTCGTGAACCTGACTTGCGGAAGCCCGCTGTGGCGCTACGCCGGGCAGATCTCCGAGGCGGCAGGCGACTGGTGGATCGAGCGTCCAGACCATGCCGATCGCTCATTGCTGGCCGCCGCCGTCGCATCCGTGCAGAATGCCTGCCCGGCACAGCCGGTACCGCTCCCGTCGCCACGCTCGGTCGATGGCGGGCCCGTGACCGTGGCGACCGACGGCTCGGTGCGTCAACAGCATGCCGGGTTCGGCTGGCTCACCTCGTCCGGGGACTACGGGCTGGCTGGATATCGGTCGTCGTCCAAACGTGTCGGTACCGAACCGGTGCTCGTCGCCGAGCTGCGGGCGATCGGCGCCGCGGTGTCCGCGTTGCCCCGCCATCACTTGACGGTGTTGTCCGACAGTCAGCACGCCATCTCCATGGTGAACCGCTGGAAGCGTGGCCAGCCGGCCATGCCCGCGGATTACCCGGCAGAAGAGCCCGATCGCGAACACTGCCTGCACGCCGCCCGGCGCCGCATCTATCTCGAGCGCGACCGGATCGAAATACGCTGGGTGCCCGGGCATTCCGGTGTCCCTTTGAACGAGGGAGCGGACGCGTTGGCGCGGTTGGGCTCTCGATACCGACGCGGCGACGCCGACCTCGATGACGCCGAGTACCACCGCCGCGCTGCGGGTATCGCGCAGGCGTTCGCCGCAGAGTTCTGTCGGGTCGCAAGTGTGCCGGCGTAGTGTGGTGCGCCCGGAGAGGGGGAGCTGTGCGCAGAGTCAACGTCGGGCGTCTGGCCCTGGTTGCGGCTCTCGTGCTCGTCCTCATCGTCGGTGGCGCTGCCGCGGGGTGGTACCTCGGGAAGGTCGAGGATGACCGACTGGGGCAGATGAAGCCCTACCTGCCGGACAAGCAGCAACAACGGGCCCAGGACCTCGTCGCCGCCTTGAATTCGCGAGACCCGAAGCGATTGCAGCTGCTGCGCAACACCAGCGCCGCGCCGGACGCGCCGGACAACCTGCAACTTGACCGTCTCATCGAGGCGGCATTTCCGCTTCCTGATTGCCGGTACGCCCTCGACTCGGTCCGCGATCGGGGTGAGCAGGGGACGATGGACATTTCGTGGGTTTCGTCCGACACCAGGACCTACCGCTACGACATACTCCTCACCGAGAACTGCCCGGGCCGGGCCCCGCTGCACCGAGTGATCGCGGTGATCGCAGTGCCTTACATGGGCGGCTACTGGACCGACGCGTCGCTGCTCATCGAGCGGTAGGAGCTGGGGTGAAAGCCCTGGATGCGAAGGGACTTGAGCAGCCGGCGGAGGTGTCAGCACCCCTGAGTAGCCTCCGCCTATGGGAGACAAACGACGTGAACGCAAGGCCAAAGAGGCTCGTCGTGATGTGCGGCGGGCCAGGAAACGCGACCGGGAATCTCGTCCCGACACAACCTTCAGGGACGCGATACGTATGACCGTTTCGGGCAGACACCCCCACAGTCTGCTTGGCACGGCCAGCTACGTGATCCAGAAGGGCAGGCCCGATCCGTTGGACTGGCCAAAGTCGGAGTACGACGCCGGCTTCCTGGATCGGTTTGTCGACGGCATGATCGGTGAGCGTAATCGGGAGACGAGGGCGCTGCTGGCCGTGCTCGCTGAACTTCTCGTCGATGATCCAGAGCTCCAGCTGCGATGCAGAGAAGCTGTCGCTGAGCGCAACGATCCTCTGCCGCAATGGATCACCGGTCTGTCGCACGTCGAGATGTACCGCGCGGTGCGCCTCGCTGATGTGCTCGGCGACGCCGACGAACTTGTGATCGGCGCGCGATTCGACGGCAAACACGAGGTGACCGCGTCCGTTTTGATCGACCACAACGGACTGTCCGGCGTCGTCGATGCCATCGTCGTGTGGGATCCGATTGACCAGTGTCTTGCGCGGGCGGTCGCCTCCAGCAGTGATACCTATGTCGTCGAGATGACCCTGGCCGATGCCAGGGCGTGGATCGAGGATGCGCTCTCGGAGCCGACCTTGACGCGTGCGACCGATACCTGGCCGCAGTGCCGAGCCCTGATTCAGTGGTTGGTACGGCAGCTGCCCGAAGGTGGTGCACAGCGGCCGTCCACGGACTGGGTGGCGGCCGGGCAGCTGTGCGACCGGTTCTTCGCCACGGACTCAGCAGCGCCCTTTGCCGACCGCGGCCACCGGGATCTGCTGCTCGAGCTGATCGAGACTGGTTGTGGTGATCCGCTGCGGTGGAGTGAGGTCCGCGTGGAACGGGCGATCGGCAGCCCGTACTACGACGACTCCTACACTCCGTTGGAGGTCGTGTTGGACGCGCCTGATCTGCTGCGTGCCTTCATCCCATTCGCCCACGCGCAGAGCGGGATTCGCGAGGAGCTGACGGCGCACACGATCGCGGTGATCGACCAGCTGAGGTCGCGTTACAAGAAAGACATCCTGAGACAAGCGGAGAACTACTGGAGCCTCGACGATGCAGGCTGAAAGAAATGATCCCAATTTGCTAGCAATTTGCTAGCAGAATGCAAGCGGGAAGCGTACGCTGAGACGGTGCGAACTCTGCATCTGCGTAATGTCCCCGACGAGGTCATGGATCGACTCGAGCGGATGGCACGTGCCGCGAGCACGTCGGTGACCGCCGTGGCAATCCGTGAACTCGATGCGGCGACTCGCCGAGTCGACAACGCGGCGCTGGTCGCCACACTGCCCGATCTCGACATTCCCACCGAGACGATCGTCGAGCAGTTGGAATCCGAACGCAGGTGATCGTGCTCGACGCGTCGGCGGCAGTCTCAGCGCTGTTGAATGATGGGCCGGCCCGGAGACTTCTTGTGGCCGAACCGATTCATGTACCGCATGTGGCGGACGTGGAAGTTGTCAGTGTGCTGCGTCGTCAAGTCGCAGCCGGCTTGCTCGGGACAGAGGAAGCGCGTCAGGCGCTGGATATCTGGCGAAGACTCGGGCTGATTCGCTATGCCGCTGGACCTCTCCTGGAACGGGTCTGGGAACTCCGGTCCGCTGTAACGCCATACGACGCAATGTATGTCGCGCTTGCCGAAAATCTAGACTGCGCCCTGGTCACTGCGGATGTGCGGTTGTCCGGGGCGAACGGACCTCGATGCACCATCACGGTCGTGCCTCGCTGAGCGCTGTTGTCCGCGATCGCCCGCATATGCGATGTCTATCGATGGTTCGTCGCGAAGTTCACCGTCAGGGCTGGGCGAGTGAGGGCATCGTCGAGGACGTTTTGGCGCCCGTGATTCGCGACATTTAGAAGGCATAGCCAGGTCTTACAAACCCGCATACAAGAAATGGCTGTGGACGACACGAGCAGGGACGAGAAGGCGAGGCGTTGCCACTGCGGTTCGAACCGGGCAGCGCAGCCGCCGAAGCATGAAGTGCGAGAAGCGAATTATTATCCCAACGTTCGATGCGGTGCACCGTGGCGAGCGTGCAGGATCTTGGCGTCACGAGGCAGTTCTGGCCGGAAAAACTGCACGTTCGCCACAGCGCCCCGAAACAGGATCACCGACGGACCCCCATCGACTCAAACTCAACGAGGTGCCGGCCTCGCGTCAGATCACACCTCCACCGCATGCCCCGAAATCTTCTGTGTCCGCTTGTACAACCACAGAAGCACGGCCGCGAAGCCGATCACCCCGAGAACCTCAGCCAATGTCCCGTCATTGCCGGTGAAGATCGCGAGCGGCTCGTCGCTTCCGGTGCCGGCGACGAACCCGGCGAAGACGACGCCGTAGAGGCTTTCGCCGACGATCATGCCGGTGGCCAGCAGCACGCCGAGGCGCTTCTTGCGTTCGGTGCCGGCCGCGGAGTCACTGCGATCGGCCCACCGGTTGTAGAACCAACCCAGCAGTGAACCCAGCGGGATGATCAAGGTCAGGCTCATCGGCAGGTACATACCCATCCCGACTGCCAACGGGGGCAAGCTTAACCGGGAAGTGCGACATAGGATTTCGTCGACAATCACGATCCCCACCCCGATCGCCGCACCCAGGCCGATCAGCGACCAGTCCAGGGACCCGCCGAACACGCCTTTGGCGAGTGAGGAGATCAGCGCGGCCTGCGGCGCGGCCAGGGCATGGTCGGTGGCGCCCGGCGCGCCAAGAAAGCCGAACGCGCGTTGCATCAGGTCGAGCACCGGCGGGATCACCGCCGACCCGAACAGAACTCCAATGATCAAGGCCACCTGCTGTTTCCAGGGTGTGGCGCCGACGAGTTGACCGGTCTTGAGGTCTTGCAGGTTGTCGTTGGAGATGGTGGCGACTCCGAACGTGACGGCCGCGACGAACAGGGTGAAGGCCACCAGCGCGAGGGACTGGTCGCCATCGGCGCGGCCGAAGACCACCTTGATCAGCAGTGCGGCGATCATCACGGTCAGGATGCCGACCCCGGAGATGGGACTGTTCGACGAGCCGATCAGGCCGGCCATGTAGCCGCATACCGCGGCGATGATCAGGCCGATGACGAAGACGAACACCAGGCTCGCCACGATGATCCCGGTCGAACTGCCCTGCAGTGCGGTGCCGCGGGAGAATTCCCACAGCAGCGCTGCGATCGGAATCAGCATCGCCACGATGACCCCCACGACGAGGGGGAACGGGATGTCGCGTTGGGTGATGTCGACCAGTTGACCGCCACGCCGATCCCGTGCCGAGGCCATCGCCTCGGTGATGCCCTTGATGATCGGGCGCAGGATCTTCAGCAGCGTCCACACCGCGGCCACCGCGATCGCCCCGGCGCCGATGAACCGCACCTCGTGCACGAACACGCCATCGATCACGTCGGCCACCGACTCACCGGTCCCGAACGTCCCGATGGTCCGGATCGGCAGCAGCACCCCGAAGGAGATGATCAACCCGACGAGCATCGCGATGCCGACGGTCATCCCGATCAGATGCCCCACCCCGATCAGCGCGAGCGAGAGGCTGGCGCCGAACATCGAACCGCCGGCCCCGACGCGGAAGTACGCCGCCACATAGTTGGCCAGCACCTTGAGGTTGGCCAACAGCCCGAATCCGGCCGATACCAGCGCGCCGAACGCGATGACCCGGATGCCGATGCGGTTCTCCTCGGCGCCACGCGTGCTGTCACCGACCTTGAGCACCTCGGCCGCGGCGACGCCTTCGGGATAGGGCAGATCCGAGCCGGTCACCAGGGCCCGGCGCAGCGGGATGGAGTACATGACGCCGAGGGTGCCGCCGACCGCGCACACCGCGGCGGTGATCCAGTACGGGAACCCGGTCCACCAGCCGATCATGATCAGCCCGGGCAGCACGAAAATGATCGCCGAGAGCGTGCCGGCCGCCGAGGCGACGGTCTGCACGATGTTGTTCTCGACGATGGAATGGTTGGCGAAATTGCGCAGGAGGGCCATCGAGATCACCGCGGCCGGGATGGCGGTGGCGAAGGTCAGGCCGACCTTGAGACCGAGATAGACGTTGGCGGCGGTGAACACCAGCGTGATCGCGCCGCCGAGCAGGATGCCGCGGACGGTGAGCTCGCGCAGCGTCGGCGTGGTGGGGTTCGCGGAGCTTTCGACGGCCAACTCGGCATCCTCTCGGTTGCTGGTGAATACACGGTAGGCACTCAGCTGCCTCGGCGCGGCCCGATCGGCTCAGTTGGTGCGATCAGACGCTGGTCAGCTAACTCTACGGACCGCGAATTGTCATACCCCGATGGGATAATTGACGTATGTCGCAAACGATCCACCACCGCCTGCACATCCTCGAAGCCGCAGATTGGAAGGACGGCATCATCACCCTGCTGGAGCCGCGCTCGCCGTACCAGCCGTGGCGGTACGCGTTCGGGGAATCGCGCCCCGGCGACTACGCGATCGTCGTATTGGGCACCGATCCGGTCTCGGTGGTGACGCGGCTGGCCCGCATCGACCACGAGGGCGGTCTCGGCGGTGCGGTGCTGGGTCTGCACGGCGCTGATCTGGTGGACCTGGCGACCCTGGCGATGGTGCTCGACCTCAGCGATGCGTTCGTCAGCTGGCGCCTCGATGATGACGACGCCGAGCGGGTCATCCTGGCCATCCACGAGAGCCCGGTATACGGGGGACCGGAGAACCGCTGGGGGCATTCCTCGGTGGCGGCCGCACGCAACCTGCTCAACTTCGACGGGGACTGCCACGGCTGTGGCGCGCCGATCGACCTGAGTGAAGCCGACGCCCGCGACCTGGTGCACATTCATACCGTCGACCCGCTGCCGCGTTGGCACCCGGACCCACCGATCCGAACTCCGGACAGTCCACGTGTGCGGGGGCCGTTCCGTGCGGCGGTACGGAGCGCTGCCAAGGACTGGCCGGCCGTCATCTGTCGACGCTGTCGCGACCGCATGCGCGACGGAAACTTCCGGTCGTTCATCGACTTCAAATACGCCCAGAATCCCGATTGTCCGCAGTGCGGAGGGCAACGGACCCAGACGATCCAGTACGGCATGCCGGCTGATCCCGAGTCGTGGGGACCGTGGCTGCATATCGGCGGCTGCTGTCCTAGTGATGAGAAGTGGTGGTGCACGGTGTGTGACCACGCGTGGTGGTGAGTGACGAGTCACATTCGCCGATTACCCAACCGCCGCAACGCCTCCCGAAACACCGGGTTCGGATTGGCACCGGGCAGTACCGCGAGCACATCGGCCAACGCCCGCTTGGCCTCGACGCCGCAGGACTGCGCACCGTAGAGCGCCGCCACCGTGGGTGTGCGACTGTAGGACTCGACGCAGTGCACCAGCACCGTGTGGCCCTGCGCGCGAAGCGCTTCAATAGCCCTCACCGTGTCGAGCAGTACGAAATCCAGATGGGGATTCTCGTCGAAATCGGTCTTGTCGATCAGTCGCACCTCGACATGCGGCATACCTTCGGGCACATCGCTTTCCGGGATACGGCACAGCGACACCACTGCACTCACCTCTTCCGGCAGTTTCCGCAGCGCGCCGACACTGCCCAGCAGAACCCCCGGGTCATGGGGATGAGCAATCAGGATGTCGGCCCCCGACCAGGAGTAGTCGGGATCGGCGCTCGGCTTCTTCCGTTCGATCGCCGTTGCCAACCCCACCAGCCCACGCGACCGCATCCCGGGCCAACCATGCAGCAGGTAGCGCCACTGCAACGGAACCGCGGACGCACCATATGCGGCGCCGAGTAGCCCGCCGGCAATCGCGGCCACGGTGTCGGTGTCGTTCCCGGAGCGCACGGCCGCATCGATCCCGCGGCGCAGGTGCTCGGGACCGCGACCGTCGGCGGCGGTCGTGACGATCGCCGACCACGCCGCCTGCAACGCCCCGACCACCCACCCGTTCCTCGGAAAATCCACCGGACGGGAAGCCTCGGCCTCGTCCAGTCGCTGCGACCACAGGGCGCGACGGTCAGGGTCGAGGTGGTGCAGACCGATCCGGGCATTGAGCTCGGTGGTCAGCACGGCATGGCGAATTGCGCTGCACCACAACACCGTGGCATCGGCGGCGTCGGCTTCGAAATGGGTGAGTCCGCTGATCGCGCGGGCGGCCTGGACCATGGCGTCCTCGTCGTCGAGGTAGGCGATCGCCACCGGCGCGGTCCGCATCAGCGATCCGTTGCCGCCGCTGCGACCTATGCGTGCGTGGACCTCGGCGGCCGCGGCACGCGCCACGTCGGCAGTGGCTCCGTCGCGACCCGCGGCGCTGAGCACCGCCCGGGTTTGAATCCCGACATCCTTTGCCTCCAAAGACCATTCGTACCAACGTTTCACGATCGCGTCCTGCGCCTCGGGATTCCGCAAATCGGCTCCGGTGGCGGCGACTTCGGCGATCGCGATCGCCATGGAGGTGTCGTCGGTCCATTCCCCGGGCTCCCAGGGGCCGCCGCCGACCATCTCGACCGGCAGTTCTGGTCCGCGCGCCGGCTGGAACTCATGCGGCGCCCCCAATGCGTCGCCTGCTGCCGTGCCCAGCAGTACGCCCTCAACGCGGTCGTTCAGTGATGTCATGGCACCCCTCCTCTAATATTGCGCGAATCTGCGCTAATTGATGAATCACTGTACGCTGGGGCACTGACATGGACAAGCATCCGTATCGGGACACCAGCGGCAAGGGGTTGGAGGACTACCCGCGGCCCTCGGTCGCGGTCGACACCGCAGTCCTGACCGTCGACCCGGATGCCGGTCTAGTGGTGCTGCAGGTCAGTCGCACGCGTGGGCGTGGCTGGGCTTTGCCGGGCACATTCCTGCACGAGGGGGAGCTCCTCGCCGACGCGGTCCGGCGGTCGCTGGCGGACAAGGCCGATATCCACGGTCTGGACCCACGGCAACTGCACGTGTTCGACGCGCTGAAACGCGACGACCGGGGCCGGGTGTTGTCCGTCGCGCACCTCGCCGTCGTCCCAGCGGAACGCCTGGCGACGCGGTCGGTCGAGACGACCCGCCTGGTGTCGACCGACGTCCGCGGTGGGTTGGCCTTCGACCACGACGACATCATCGAGTTGGCCGTCGCCGACGTGCGTGCCCGCTACGAAAAGTCTCCGGACCCCGACCGCCTGCTGGGGGAGACGTTCAGCCTGCGTGACCTGCGTCTGATCCACGAAGCGGTCGCGGGACATGCGCTGCAGCGCGACAACTTCCGGCGCGCGATGGCCGATCAACTCGAAGCGACCGGCGACTTCACCGCCGGCGGCCGCGGCCGGCCCGCCGAGCTGTTCCGGCGCACTCCGTCGACGTGAATTCGGCTGCTGCAGAATCTGTTTGCCGCGTCACGGAGGTAAGTCTCCCGCATCGTTCGACGGGGGCGTCGGGTCTGCCGTACGGTCGAAAACATGGCTGTGTACACCCAGGCTTTCGAATGGACTGACACCAATCGTCATTGGCTCGTTGAGGTCCCCATCCGGGTGGTGGCGTACATCGTTGTCGCGTTAATCATTCGGTTTTTGCTGCATCGCATGATCGACCGCGCGACTACCGGCAGGGCCAACAAGTCTGTTAGCGACGAACTCGAAGGGCAAGCGAAAAAGCCTCCGCTGCTGCGGTATCTGCGGGACCGGGCCTCGGCGACGACCAACGGCATCCGGGCGGCCGAACGTCGTCAGCAGCGAGCGCAGACCATCGGGTCGGTCCTGAAGTCCACCGTGTCGATCGTGCTGCTGGTCTGGGTGGTGCTGGCGATCTTCAGCGTGCTCGGGGTGAACATCGCGCCGTTCATCGCCTCGGCCGGCGTGGTCGGGCTCGCGATCGGCTTCGGTGCCCAGAACCTGGTCCGCGATTTCGTCAGCGGCGTCTTCATGTTGTTGGAGGACCAGTACGGCGTCGGCGACAATGTCGACCTCGGCGAGGTGTCCGGGGAGGTGCAGTCCGTCGGGCTGCGGATCACCACGGTGCGCGACATCGACGGCACACTCTGGTACGTCCGCAACGGTGAGATCGCCCGCGTCGGGAACATGAGCCAGGACTACGCCGTGGCCCGCGTCGAGGTGCCCGTCGCATTGACCGCGGACGTGGACCGCGCCGAACAGGTCGCCGTCGACGCCGCCCACGACGTCATCGCCGATCCGTCGATGGCGGGCAAGGTCATCGGCGAACCGGAGATGCTCGGCGTGCAGTCGTTGGCGGCGGACCAGCTCACGTTGCGGATGACCCTGAAGACCCGGCCGAACGCCCAATGGTCGGTGCAGCGCAAGCTCCGTCGGGAAATCCTGCGCGCTTACGACGAGAACGGCATCGACCTGCCCTACCCGCAGGGCCGCATACATGCGGTCGTCGGCGGTCAGGAGACCAAAGGCACGTAATTGGCTGGGTTGATCCGCGTCTCACCCGACCACCGGTAGGCCGTCAACGCACCGCCTTTCACCGCGCTGAAGTCCACGCACGCGGTGTAGTCCGTCCAGTCGTGCAGGTGCTTGGCCGGCCGTTGCCGCCAATAGTGCCCGTAGAACACCGGGACTCCCGGCGGGTAGACGTAGGACAGATCGTTGCCTGACAAGGCCAATTCAGGCAGCGGCGGGTAAGGGCCGCCCGCTTCGGTGGTGAAATTGCCTCCCATTTCGGCAAAGTCGCGCAGCGTGACGGCACCGCTGTGCCACCACCGCATCCGCGCATTGCCGCGGGGGATGCCGTCCTTGTCGACGTACTGGCGCTGACCGTGGTCCACCAGGCTGATCTCAGGGCCCTTCAGCAGCGTCTCTACCGCCCGATAGAGCGGATCGCTTTCGGCGGTGGCTGCCACGAGATGGTCGAGTTCGTGAAACGGAGTGCTCGAACCGCACTGCCGTTCGACGACCGAGATCGAATCCGGGTGCCAGCACGCATGCACCACGCGCAGGCCGCCCAGGTCCAGCCACAGCGGAATCGTGGTGAACCAGTTCAGATATCGACGTCGGTCGGCGCCCGTGACCTGCGCCAGGAATGCCGCGTGCTAGTCGGGATTTGTCGGTGGCACGTGTCAGTCTGATCGGCTCGCGTGAGCGCGGTGTCACCGCTGACGAGAGGAACGACCATGACAAACCAGTACCCAGCGCCGGCGCCCGGTTGGCATCCGGACCCCGAGGGTCAACCCGGCCGGCGCTACCACGACGGCCGCCGCTGGACGCAGCACTTCGTCCCCACCCCGCCGGTCCCGCCGGTACCGGTCGCGCCGGCCGTTGCGGTGGCCGTCGCCACCGGCGGCGGAGCCAACCACGGATTGCACCTTGTGCTGACCCTGCTGACCTGCGGGGCGTGGTTGCCGATCTGGATCCTCGTTGCCTTGTTCAGCGGAGGTTCGTCGTCCTCGGTGGCCGTATCCGGCCCTGGTGCCGTCGTTCAGACCTCCCACCGCCGGCCCGCGCTGGTGGTGGCAGCCGTGCTGGGCGGGCTGTTCACGCTGGGCGTCGTCGCTGAACACCCTTGGCTGATCGGGGTTTTGGCGGTGGTCGGCGTGGCGGCCGGGTTCGGCGTCTGGATGTTCAAGTCGGCGCAGCAGCGCGAGGAACAGCAGCGCGCCGAGCAGTTTCGCCGCGACGTGCTAGCCGACCGCGCCGACTACGAGGACAAGCTGTACCAGGAGGGCGACCCGCGCGGAGTGCACGGCCGCTATCCGCCGCCGCCGGAGTAAGGATTTACTGCATCCTCGCTGTTGGGTGAGGGTTTCGCCCTGTTGGTACCTGATTTGGTACCAACAGGAGTACTCTCATCTCATGCCTTCATTGAACCTGGACTTCGACGACGCCGAAATGGAGCAGATTCGGGCCGCGGCCCGAGCCGACGACCTGTCGTTGAAGAAGTTCGCGCACGCGGCCGTCATTGAGCGCGCCAGCATGCACAAGCGCAGGGTGGCCGAGGCGGCGCGGGTCGTGGCCCAGCGTTCGGCCGAACTCAACCGACGTTTGGCGTGATCGAGTATCTCGACCGCGATGACGTACTGACCGCGGGGTCAATCGCGTTCGGCGGTGAACTGCAGGTGCGTGACTATGGCCTGCTCGACGCGGCTGTCGCCCGACCTCAGGCGACGGTCTTCGGGGTGGACGCCTACCCCCAAGTTTGGGAGAAGGCCGCGGCACTTCTGCAATCGCTTGCCCGTAATCACGCCCTGATCGACGGAAACAAGCGGACCGCCTGGGCATCGGCGTGGACGTTCTTGCACATCAACGGGATTGAACTCGCACCCGATTTCGACATCGATAGGGCCGAGATTCTGATGAACGAGGTGGCGACCCAGGATGGTGAGCTGGGTGAGATCGTCGCTGCACTGTTGAGTTTCAGCGTCGCCAGCACGTGAGATCAGCCCAACTGACGGTCCCGGCGAATTTGTCGGCCTCGGGTAGTTAAATCGTTGCATGTCGCAACAGGGTGGGGCCGCAGGCGCCGAACAGTCCGTGCACGACGTCATCCTGGAACTGCTCGGGGACGACGACGCATTGTCCGAGGCAGCCAAGGACGTCGTGCTGAACGCCCTGACGGAGGTGTCCGGCGGGGTAGGCGAGCAGACGCAAACCGGCCCGACGCCAACATTTCTCAGCTCGATCACGGTCTCCGGATTCCGAGGTGTCGGCCCGTCGGCACGGCTGGACCTCTTCCCCGCTCCGGGTCTGATGGTGGTCAGCGGCCGCAACGGCTCCGGAAAGTCCAGCTTCGCCGAGGCACTGGAGCTCACCCTCACCGGAACGAGCTACCGCTGGAACAAGAAGGAGAGCCTGTGGGCCGAGGCCTGGCAGAACCTCCACCACCCCGACCCGTGCGAGATCCAGGTGGGATTCACCCGCGAGGCGTCCGGTCCGTTCACCGTCGGGGTCGACTGGGATCAGGGCGCGAAGCTGGATGGCTGCAGCACCTGGACGCAGGCCGGCGGGGGTAAGCGGGTCGACGGTACCGCGGCCCTGGGCTGGTCGCGGGCCCTGGAACTGCACCGCCCGCTGCTGTCGTATGAGGAGCTCGGCCGACTCTTCGACGGCGGACCGTCTGCGCTGTACGACGCGCTGGCCAAACTGCTGGGGCTCGACGCGCTCGCCGACACCGAGAAGCTGCTGGCCACCAGACTGAAGGCGATCAGGACCGCCAGCGACACCGCCGACGCCGAACGCAAGCGCGTCCTGGCCGCACTCGCCGGGCACGCCGATGAACGCGCCGGGCGCGCCGCCAAACTCCTGCGCAAACACCGGGTGCCCCTTGATGAAGTCCGCGCGCTGGCCACCGGAGCGGGGGAGGCGCAATCCGATGTGGTGCCCGCGTTGCGGGCCCTGGCCCAGTTGGAAGCCCCGACCATCGACAGCGTCGAGGAGGCGACCCGGCAGCTATGGGCGGCCACCAAGGCCGCCACCGACTCCGCGACCGCCGCGATCGACCTCACCAGCCAACGCATCGACCTGTTGCGCGCCGCCCTGCGATTCCACGGCCAGGGCGGCGACACCGACTGCCCCGTCTGTGCACAGGGCCGCCTCGACGCGGAATGGGCCACGGCCGCCCAGGACAGCATCACGCAAAGCGAGGAGCTGCTGGACGACTACCGTTCCACGGCACGACAACTCAACACCGCACGGTCGAATCTCACCGCCCTGATCCAGGGACCTACGCCGGTGGTCGCGGTGCCCGGTGTCGAACTCCCAGCCCTGTCGACCTATAACGAGGCGGTAGCCGCCGCGCGGAAGATCCCGGTCGGCGACGATGCCCTGGCGGCGCACGCCGAGTCGACGCTGACCGAGGTGATCGCCACCGCCGAAACGCTGCGCGCCGAGGCGGCCGACGAACTCGCCCGACGCGAAACCGCGTGGGCCCCGCTGGCCGCGCAACTGGGCGGCTGGGTCGGCCTCGAAGAACAGGCCAGGGCAGTGGACGACGAGCTCGACGCCGTCGGCACGGCGAAGAAATGGGTCACTGAACACGCCGCTGCCTTCCGTAATCGACGGCTCAAGCCCATTGCCGCCCAGGCCCGCGACATCTGGCACCAACTCCGTCAGGAAAGCAACGTCGACCTCGTCGAGATCTCGTTGGAAGGCACCGCCACCCGGCGCAAGGTGGTGCTGGAAGGCGCGGTCGACGGCAAGCCCACCAAGGCGCTGTCGGTGATGAGCCAGGGCGAACTGCACGCACTGGCGCTGGCGTTGTTCCTGCCCCGGGCGACCTCGGCGAAGAGCCCGTTCCGGTTCGTCGTCCTCGACGACCCGATCCAGGCGATGGATCCGTCGAAGATCGACGGCTTCGTCCAGGTGCTGTGCGAGATCGCCAAGACCCACCAGGTGATCGTCTTCTCCCACGACGACCGGTTGGCCTCGGTCATCCGGGAAACCGGGGTCGACGCCAGGCTCATCGAAGTGGTCCGCGAGACCGGATCGCGAGTCACCGTGCGCGACAACGTCAATCCGGCACTACGACAAGTAGGCGACATCTTCGCGCTGATCAAAGACGCCAAGATGCCCGAGGACATCAAAGGCCGGGCCGCACCGGCGTTGTTCCGGATGGCGCTGGAATCCGCTGCCAAGCAGACCTTCTATGCCAAGCAGGCGCTGGCCGGCCGCGCACTCACCGAATCCGAGGACAAATGGGCATCTGCCAAGAAGACCTCGAGTCGACTCGCGCTGGCGATCCACGGTGATCCGCAGACCGATCTGACCGCCTGGCTCAAACCCGAACGCAAGCGGGCACTGCGGATCTGCAACGCCGGCGCGCATGGTGACGCGCAGCCGGTGTCCATCCACGACGCGCGTGACCTGGAGAAAACTGTTCTGGAAGTGCTGGCCCTGCGGTGAGTGCGACGGACCTGCTCGGCCAGGCGCAACGTGTCCTGCGGGCCCCCGGTGCAGCGGAGGGATTGTCGTCACGGGTCGCGGCGTTCCTGGCCCGCCAGGCCTTGGAGGAGATCATCGATCAGCGCTGCTCCGCCCTCAATGCGGATGCACCCTGGGCGAGTTCGCGCAGCAAGCTCGTCGTGCTCAAGTCCCTGGACACCGCCGAGGCTGCTGACCGCGCAGCGCTGGCGTGGAACCGTCTCAGCGTCGCCTGCCATGTGCATGCCTTCGAGATGCAGCCCTCCACCGCCGAGGTCGAGTACCTGTGCGAGGTGGTCGCGTCACTGATTCCCGCCAAGTCCTTCTGAGCCGAGTCCTTCTGATTGGCGAGGCGGCGGACTAGAATCCCCACATGGCTCGGGCCATTTTGGTGCTGTTGTCAGGAATCGTGATCGCGGGCGCTATCGCGACACCCGCCCACGCCGATCCGGCGCCGCCCTGCACTTTCACGCTGTCGCCGCCCGCCGTCGTTCACGTTGGTGGCGCCGATGTGGTCAGGGCGACCGTCGCCCCGGCCGCGTGTGGAGCCCCGGCCGACCCGCGCCTCAGCGTGGCCTGCGTGCAGCGTCAGGACAACGCCTCGCCCATCCAGTGCAATCAGGGCAGGGGAGCCCAACCGGCGGAGGTGCTTACGCCCTACCGACCCGGAGCGACCTACGTGTCCACCGGCCGGGGATGCGGCGGGTGGATGGGCATCGCGGAGATGGCCCCGCAATGCCAGGTGCTCGGACCGCTCACAGTGCCGCTGTAACCAGATGTCTCTCTCCGTTCATCTGTGAAATCCCTGTCAGTCACCTGTGCCAGGCAGGCTCACCCGAGGCACCGGCACAACTGAAGAGGGTGGCGAAATGACAACGGCGAGACTGGCCGCAGCCCTGACCACGGTGGCAGCGCTGATCCTGGCGGGCTGCTCCACCGAGGACAAGAAGCCGGAGACCCCGAAGGCGACCTCGCCCATCGACTGGAACCTGCCCGACGCCGACCGCTACCACCGCACGGCCACGTACCCGGTGTATCTCAACAGGACGGCCGGGGATCCGGTCGACGACGAGACCGTCGCCGAGATCTCCACCGTCACCCCGGACGGCAACACCGTCATCTACACCGACGCCGCTGCTAAACGCATCGGGTTCGTCGACATCCACGATCCCGCCAAACCCGTTGGTAAAGGCACGCTTTCCCTCGCAGAGCTGGGCCACAAGGACGACCAGCCCACCTCGGTCGCCGCGGTAGGCGAGCACGTCCTCGTCGTCGTCGACACCACCGGTGGCGACTTCGCGCACCCGTCCGGACGCGTCGACATCGTCCGGACCGCCGACCGCACCCGCGTGCACAGCATCGATCTGGGCGGTCAGCCTGACTCGATCGCCATCAGCCCCGACGGCGCGTTCGCCGCGATCGCCATGGAGAACCAGCGCAACGAAGAATTCACTCCGCCCGGCACGGAGGAAGGTGACCTTCCGCAGCCGCCGACCGGATTCGTGCAACTGATCGACCTCAAGGGCGCGCCGAACACCTGGAAACCCCGCAAGGTCGACTTCGACGTGGAGGCCGCGCGGGAAGCCGGGTTGGACACCCCCGAGGATCTCGAACCCGAGTACGTCAGTATCAACGCGCGCGGCCAGGTCGCGGTGACGCTGCAGGAGAACAACGGCATCGCCGTCATCGACGGCCGGGCCGGCAAGGTCACCAAGATCTTCAACGCCGGAACACAATCCGTCGACGGCATCGACACCAAAGAGGACATCTCCATCGACCCGACGGGTTCGATCAAAGACACCCCGCGCGAGCCCGATGCCATCGGCTGGATCGGTGACGACTACTTCGCCACCGCCAACGAAGGCGACTGGAAGGGCGGCACCCGCGGCTGGACGATCTTCGACGCCAACACCGGCAAGGTGGTGTGGGACGCCGGCAACTCCCTCGAACAACTCGCGGTACGCACCGGCCTGCACATCGAAGGCCGCGCGGAATCCAAGGGGCCCGAGCCGGAAGGCCTGGCCATCACCAACATCGGTGGCCGCCCCACGGCGTTGATCGCGTCGGAGCGCAGCAACTTCGTCTCCGTCTACGACGTCAGTGAACCGGCCGCTCCGAGGTTCCGGCAGATCCTGCCCACCACGCCCGGCCCCGAAGGGGTGCTGGCGATCCCGTCGCGCAATCTGCTGGCCATCTCCTCGGAGGCCGACGACGCCGACGCCCGTGTGCGGGCCTCGGTCAACCTCTACGGATACGGCGAATCATTCGCCACCGCAGGCAAACCGGACTTTCCGTCCATCGCCTCCGGCGATATCGACGGTGCCCCGATCGGTTGGGGTGCACTCGGTGCGCTGTCGGCCGACCCGCGGGACGGCAACCGGCTCTACACCGCCACCGACATAGCGTACGGGCCGGCCCGCATCCTCGGCATCGACGTCAACCGCAAGCCGGCCCTGATCGACACCGCGTTGCCGGTCACCGAACACGGCAAGCCCGTCACGCTCGACACCGAGGGCGTATCGGCCCGTCCCGACGGCGGTTTCGTGCTGGCGGTCGAGGGCGAAGACGGCCCCGGCAACCAGCTGGTCTACGTCGCCGCCGACGGCCGTGTCGAGAAGCGGGTGCCGCTGCCCAAAGACATTGCAGCCCAGCTGGGGAGCCAGGGCCTCGAAGGTGTCGCCTTCCAGTCGAACAGCGCCGGAGACGCCGTCTGGGTGGCGCTGCAGCGCGAGCTCAAGTCCGACCCGTTGGGCGTGGTCCGCATCGGGCGCTACACGCCGGACGGGGACAAGTGGGAATGGTTCGGCTACCAGCTGGACTCCACCACCGCCAAGGACGACTGGATCGGCATCTCCGAAATCTCGCTCCACAACGGAGAATTGCTGGTCCTCGAACGCGACAAACTCAACGGACCCGACGCGCGTCTGAAAGCGGTGTACCGGGTGGCGATTCCCGACGGCGGGGGCGTGACATCGGCCGCCGACAAGCCAACGGCTCTGCCGAAGACGTTGGCCCGCAATCTGGTACCGGATCTGCAGGCCACCAACAGCTATGCGCAGGAAAAGGTCGAAGGCTTTGCGATCGCCGGCAACCAGAACCTGTACGTGGTCACCGACAACGACGGGCTCGACGACGCCAATGGTGAGACGGTGTTCCTCGATCTCGGCCCGGCGGCGGCGGCGTTGAAGGGATAGCACTGGTTCCCGCCCTTGTGCCTGCCGACGTGAAAAGATGACGCGCATGACGGCGGTGTTCATCCGATCCGACAAGCTGTTGATCTTCGGTGGCCTGGCCATCTGCGTGCTGGCCGGCCTGTCCCATTACGGCGGCTGGCCGCACCTTGTCGCGTTCGGCGTCAGCGCGCTGGCGGTGGGTGTGCTGGCATCGCTCGTCGGCCTGGCCGTCGACCAGCTCGGCGACCGGTTCGGTCCCGGCGCCACCGGGGTACTGCAGTCGGCACTGGGCAATCTGCCGGAACTGTTCATCTGCATTTTCGCGCTCAAGGCCGGACTGGTGGACGTGGTGCGGGCCGCGCTGATCGGCTCCATCCTCGCCAATCTGCTGCTCGTGCTGGGCTTGGCATTCCTGGTCGGCGGGCTGAAGCACGGCCCGCAGAAGCTCGGTTCCGCGCAGGTCCGGACCATCCTGGTGCTGATGGTGCTGTCAGTAACCGCGATGGCGATCCCGTCGATCGCACACGAGGTGCATGCACCGGCCTCCGAGCACGAAGTGTCCTTCTCGATGATCGTGTCAGTGGTCCTGCTGGTGCTGTTCGGATTGTCGCTGCCGTACTCGCTGAGCCGCGACAAGGACAAGGCAAAGACCAGCGACCCGGTACCGCAGCCACACAAGGAGGCACCGCGCTGGCCGGTCGGGGTGGCGATCGGCATGCTGGCCATCGCCGGGGCGTCGGCAGCGTTCGTGTCGGACTGGTTCGTCGCCGCGCTGGAACCGGCGATGGACTCGCTGCACATCTCGCAGGCGTTCGCCGGCCTGGTGATCGTGGCGATCGCCGGCAACGCCGTCGAGAACGTCGTCGGTGTGCAACTGGCCGCCAAAAACCAGTCCGAATACGCCTTCTCGATCATCCTCAACAGCCCGATTCAGATCGCCCTGGTGTTGGCGCCGGTACTGGTGTTGGTGAGCCAGATCTTCGGACTCGCCTCACTGACCCTGGTGTTCGGGCCGATGCTGATCGTCGCACTGCTGGTCGCCGTCGTGCTTGCGGCGATCATCGCCTTCGACGGGGAGTCAACCTGGTTGGAAGGTGCGGCGCTGATCGCGTTGTACTGCATCATCGCCGCCTCGTTCTGGTGGGGCTGACGGGTCAGACCGCGAACGCCAGCCAGTAGCCGATGGGGATCGTCGCGAAGTACCCGAGGACGCCGACGGGGATACCGATCAGCGGTGTCCACTTCCGCCGTTCGGCGAATGCCGCGCCGGCCAACGCTGCTGCGCCACCTACCGCCACGCACATCCACGGAATCCAGACGAGCATGTTCTCACCGGTTACGGACAGTTGACACACCTTGTCGGTGCTTCCGTCATGACAGCCGGCGGTCGCCATGGCGAGCGGCAACACGAGCGCGGCGGCGACCGTAACCCCCAAAATGCCCATGCCACCGAGCAGCCCGGTGAACCACGCCCAGTGCTTCCCGCTGTTGCGGGTTCGGGCAGGTGATTCCGGGTCCGTCACCGATCAGCCCTCCGCAGCCACCAGAGACGTCAGCTTGATGTCGGGGTTGTCGCGCTGGAAACCCTCGAGCCGCCACGGCGTGGAGAACAGCACGAGCATGACGCCGTCGCTGCGGGTCAACACCTCGGCCGACACCTGACGATTCACGAAGTCCGCGTCTTCGGGCGAGACAACCCGTGCGATCTGGTACGGCAGGTTCTCCAGGGCGATCGGCGCGCTGAGCTCGGCGGCCATCCGGTGTGCGGCGACCTCGAACTGCATCGGCCCGACGGCGGCGAACACCGGGGCCTGCTCGCCGCGCTTGTCCGAGCGCAGGACCTGCACGACGCCTTCCTGCTCGAGCTGCTCGATGCCCTTCCGGAACTGCTTGTGCTTGCTCGGGTCGGTGCCGCGGGCCACGGCGAAGTGCTCGGGGGAGAAGCTCGGGATCGGCGGGTATGCCACCGGGACGTCGCGGTACAGCGTGTCGCCCGGGCGGAGCGCTGCGGCGTTGGCCAACCCGATCACGTCGCCGGGCCACGCGTCATCCAACGTCGAGCGCTGCTGGCCGAACACCGACTGCGCGTACTTGGTGACGAACGGCTTGCCGCTGGCAGCGTGGGTGAGGACGTCACCGCGTTCGAAGGTCCCCGAGACGACGCGCGCGTAGGCGATGCGATCGCGGTGCGAGCTGTCCATACCGGCCTGCACCTTGAACACGAACGCGCTGAACGGAGAGTCCACCGCGCGGTGAACCCCGTCGACGCCGAGTGACCCGCTCGGTGCCGGGGCCAACTCGACCAGGATGTCGAGCAGCTGGTTGACACCGAAGTTCAACGCGGCGGAGGTGAACAGCACCGGGGAGGACTCGCCGGACAGGAACGTCTCGCGGTCGTAGTCGGACCCGTCGATCGACAGCAGCTCGGATTCCTCGACCGCAGTCTCCCAGTCGTCCCCGGCGGCAGCGTGAGCGTCGGCCGCGGCGATGTGCTCCTCGGGGGCGGCGGTGGCCCCACCCGCGGTGCGGGTGAAGCGGATGAACTTCTCGGCCCGGCGGTCCATCACGCCCTTGAAGTCACCGGCGATACCGACCGGCCAGGTCAGGGGAGTGGTGCGCAGCCCGATCCGTTCGTGGATCTCGTCCATCAACTCCAGGGCGTGGCGGCCCGGGCGGTCCCACTTGTTGATCACCGTGATGATCGGGATCCCGCGGTGCTTACACACCTGGAACAGCTTCAGCGTCTGCGGTTCGAGGCCCTTCGCGGCGTCGATGAGCATCACCGCGCAGTCCACGGCCGTCAGCACCCGGTAGGTGTCCTCGGAGAAGTCGGCGTGCCCGGGGGTGTCGAGCAGGTTGATGACGCAGTCGCGGTACGGGAACTGCAGCGCCGTCGAGGTGATCGAGATGCCGCGAGCCTTCTCCATGTCCATCCAGTCCGACACCGTGGAGCGGCGGCCCGCCTTGCCGTGGATCGCGCCGGCCTCGGTGATCACCCGGGCATGCAGCGCGAGCGCCTCGGTCAGCGTGGACTTACCGGCGTCGGGGTGGCTGATGACGGCGAAGGTGCGGCGACGGGCCCCCTCGGCGGCGATCTTGGCAGCTTGGGCGGTGTTGGAGGCTTGGGGGGCCAGGGCGTTTTCGGTCATCTCGACTAGCGATGGTATGGCGGTTTGGGTGCAAACCCGTAATCGGCGACGTACGCGGGCAGGGACTGTGGGGTGAGGAAATGCAGTATCGCCGGTAGTACTCCATTACCGAATCGACTATTGGTCCCCTCTCCGGTGCTGATGTGACGCATGTGGCCAACATCTGAAACGACGGACAACCAAGCGGGCATCATCGTTCGTGATGAACATCTGTGTCTTCCTGTCCGCCGCCGACCTCGATGAGCGGTACACCGAACCAGCGCGCACATTCGCCGAACTCCTCGGCAAGGGAGGCCACACGCTCGTCTGGGGCGGGTCCAACAAAGGCTTGATGAAGGTCGTGGCCGACGGAGTGCAGGCCGCCGGCGGCCGGTTGGTCGGGATCTCGGTCGAGTTCCTGCGACAGCAGGCCCGGGCGGGAGCCGACGAGATGGTGATCACCGGCGATCTCTCCGAGCGTAAGGCGCTGCTGCTGGAACGCTCCGACGCGCTCGTAGTGATGGCTGGCGGGCTCGGCACACTCGATGAGGCCACCGAGATCCTGGAACTGCGCAAGCACCGGCGCCACGACAAGCCCGTAGTGCTGCTGAACACCGCCGGCTTCTATGACGGCCTGGTGATCCAGTTGCGCCGGATGGAGCAGGACGGGTTCCTGCCAGTGCCGCTGGATGACCTGGTGTTCGTCGCCGAGGAACCCGCCGCGGCGTTGGCGTACCTCGAGCGTGCCGTCAGCTGAGCAACGACACCGCCACGACTCGCCCACATCCCTGAGGCGTTGCGTCGAAGGCGAAGCGGTCCGGCTACCATTGAGACACTGATCACCCCCTGATCAATATGGCCCTCGCCGAACCACATTGGAGTGATGTTGACGTCTGTTCGTCGTGCCTATCTGGCGGTCGCACTTGCCGTGCTGGCCGTGTCGGGTGGCGTTGTTGTCTCGGCCCTGCCGGACTGCGCGGAGCACTGCCAGACGTTGGCCGCGGCACCCCAGGGTGCCCCGCAGCCCTCACCCACCGAACCGGCCAAGCTCACCATCACCCCCAAGCCCGACGCCGAGGTCGACCCGCTGGCCCGGGTCTTGGTCACCGCCGACACCGGCACCGTCGCGCGCGTGACGATGGTCAACGACGCCGGCAAAGAGATCCCCGGCATCCTCACTCCCGACTCCAAGACCTGGAAGCCGACCACCGCGCTCGGTTATGGCCGCAGCTACACGCTGAAGGTCGACGCGCGCGGGCCCGGCGGCATGCCGACCCGGAAAGCCACCACGTTCTCCACCGTGACGCCCGGCTACCAGGCCCGGGTCTACCTCAACGGCACGAACTACGCCTCGCTGCAGGACGGCGCCACCTACGGCGTCGGCACGGTCATCGTCGCGCGATTCGATGAACCGATCACCGACAAGGCCACCGCCGAGAAGCGGATGAAGGTCACCACCGAGCCCAAGGCTGTCGGCTCGTGGAACTGGATCGACGACCAGACCGCGCACTGGCGCCCGGAGAAGTACTACGCACCGGGCACCAAGGTCACCGTCGATGCCGGCATCTACGGCGCCAAACTCGGCGACGATCTCTACGGCGCGCAGGATGAGAAGGTCTCGTTCAACATCGGGGCCTCCCACGTCACCGTCGCCGACGACACCGACAAGCAGGTCAGGGTCTACGACAACGGCAAGCTGGTGCGGACCATGCCGACCTCGATGGGCATGGGCGGCACCGAGACGGTCGGCGGCACCAAGATGAGTTTCTGGACTCCCCGCGGCGTCTACACCGTGATGGACAAGGCCAACCCGGTGATCATGGACTCGTCGACCTACGGTCTGCCCGTCAATTCGCGGCTCGGCTACAAGACGACCATTCCGTGGGCCACGCGCATCAGCATCGACGGCATCTATCTGCATCAGCTCAACTCGACGATCTGGGCGCAGGGCAAGGAGAACGTCAGCCACGGCTGCCTGAACCTCAGCGGCGAGAACGCCGAATGGTTCTACAACTTCTCGGTGCCCGGCGACATCGTCGAGATCCGCAACACCGGCGGTGACCCGCTCAAGCCGGTCAACAACGGCGACTGGTCGATGCCCTGGGCCGAATGGGTCAAGGGCAGCGCCCTGCGCTGAGCCTCGTCACTAGAACACCCGACATGGCGGCGGGGGTTTCTTCACGATGGCAGGCAGGACGAACGTCTCGATGTAGCGTCGGGCCGCGTCGGGCTCGGTGATGCCGGGGACGGCCCTCACCAGGAAGCCCAGCGCGGTCGCGATGATGAACTGGGCGAGGTCGTGTGGGTCCAGCCCGGAACGGAACTGACCGGCGTCCTCGGCGATGATGCCTTCGATGGTGGTCGTCACCAGTTCGGTCAGATCAGAGTCCCCAGCGATCAACGAGGCGATCGTGCCCTCGGGCGTCTGATCGGCGATCGTGTTGAGCAGCGGATCCGACACCAGTTCGGTCGCGACGATCACCAGACTCTCGACCAGCAGCGCGATGGGCCCGGCACCGTCGGGTATCCGCGGCAGGATCGACCCCATATGCCGCTGGGTGGTGCGCTGCACAATGGCCGCGATCAAATCGTCGCGGTTGGTGAACTGGCGGTAGATCGCCGTGCGGGAATAACCCGCCTCGTGGGCGATGACCTCCATCGTCGACGCCCGGTAGCCGCGGGTGACGAACAGATACTCGGCGGCATCCATCAACACTTCGCGTGCCTGCTCGGCGGTGTTGCCACCACCCACGGGTCGGCCCCGGGGGCGACGTTCTGGTGCTGGCAATCGACTGTCCTGCTCGGCGGCGGGTGGGGTTTCAGTATGCCGGACGGTCCCGCCGAACAATAAAGAAACATTTTCAACCATTTGTTCCGTTTTCCTGCGGACGTCCGACGACGGCGGTTAGCGTGCCTGCGTGACCACACGGGGGCGAACAAGTCATGCAGTGGCGGCGATCGGTTGGGGCGTGCTGGTGATCGCCCTCTGGATGGGATTGATCGCGGGAACGGCCGCGACGGCCCACGCCGATCCCGGCCTCGAGAAGTCAACCACCCAGTCCGCCAACGACTCCGGTGCATCGACGAAACAACGTGGCCCCGCCTCCCGGCTCGGCCCGCGCAAGGAGAAGCCGCGCCGGGAGGGCAACACACCGGTGCATCAACGCCCGCGGCTATCCGCGCCGAAGTCCCTGCCACCGCGTTCCGACGTGCGTGGCCTGGTCGACAACCTCACCACCCGCACGCGGACCGCCCTGACCGACCTCGCCGATCGTGCGCCGAACGTCCGTTCCGCACAATCACTTACGCGCACCAAAGTCTCCACGAAGCGGGACGTGCCGGAGCTGCCCGAGGTCGCCGACGCCACCGTGGCGGAGAAGGTGGTACCGGACATCGCGGACGCGATCGACGTCATCACCCACCCGGTCGAGGTGAAGGCGCCGCCCGCCGGCGTCGACGCGGTCCTCGACCGGGTCACGAGCCCGATCCCGGCCCGGGGCCGCCAGATCGTGAAGCCCGTCGCCGCCATGACCACCCCGATCACCGCACCGCGGTCGGTACCGGTGGTCAACATCGTCGGCTCGCTGGTGTTTAACGCTATCGGCACTGCGCTGCAGGTGTTTTCGGGAACGCCGGTGCTCCCGCCCGGCAGTAACGTCACCGTCCGCACCTCGACGTTGGGCATGCCGGGCACCAACCAGACTGTGCGCGCCGACTGGTACTTCCCCGAAGACCCGGACTCCGTCACCGGCGTGACCTACCTGCAGCACGGATTCATGGCCACCGGCCCGATGTACAGCTACACCGCGGCCTACCTGGCCGAGAACACGAACAGCATCGTCGTCGTCCCGTCCCTCTCGTCAAACCTGTTCGACCCGAACGGCGAATGGATCGGCGGCGAACCGATGCAGCAGTCGGTGGCCGACCTGTTCGCCGATGACCGGCCAGAACTGACCGCGAGCGCCAGTGCGGCAGCCGATCACCCCGTCACCCTGCCGTCCACGTTCGTTCTCGTCGGCCATTCCCTGGGTGGAATGCTGGTTACCGGTGCCGCCGGACGCATGGTCGACAACGGCGCGGTCGACGACCTGGCCGGGGTGGTCCTGCTCGATGCGGTGGACACCCACCGCGACATGCCCGAGGCGCTGGGCCAGCTCCAGGGTGCCAATTACCGTCCCGTGCTACTCATTTCGTCCGAGCGGTATGTGTGGAACCGCAACGGCACCGTCGGTGACGAACTACAGGCCGCGCGGCCTGGGGAGTTCAACGGCGTGATGCTGGTCGGTGGGCGGCACATCGACGGACTTCAGGGTGGCAACGTCATCCTGCAATTCGCCGAGTACCTCGTCGCCGGCTTCTCGCAACCGCAGAATGTCGATGCGGTCAAAACGATTGCGGCCGGGTGGATCAACGACATGTACCACGGCACCGACGACGGCGTCTACGGCGCACCGCAGGAGAGCATCGAGGTTCCCACCCCGTCGGGCACCGCCACCGCGGTGGTGCTGCCCTTCACCTCGACCGAGCCGGTGCAGGCGACGCCGTGGGACGGGCTGGTGGGGCCGATCCTGGATGCGCTCTTCCCGTACGCGGTGTACGAGCCGTTGGCCGGACAGTCTGTTTCGCTGACCGTCTGAGAGCCGAAAATCGGTGTCGCCGCCCCAGGATTCAGACCATACCCTGGTGAGGACACCGAACCGGGGGGTTGCCGTGGGGGAGACACCGCCAGAGGAATACCCGCACGAATGGGTGGACCGGTACGGGCCCCGGGCGTATGTACCCCAGGCCTATGTCCAACCGCCGTCCGCGGCCCATCTGGCCATCCGGTGCGTCGCTGCGGTCATCGGCGGCGGTGCCATGGCGTTCTGGGCGCTGATCGTCTACGTGATGCTAAGTTCGGCCTTCGACACGAACCCGGCCACCGATCCGCACGGCTACGGGATCGTCTTCGGTGTCATCACCTCCGTGCCGCTCAGTCTCTTCTGCGCCGTGGTGTTGCCGTTCGCCGCACCCAGGCGCTGGTGGGGGCGAGCGTTCGCGATCTCGTTGCTGAGCCTGATCGCCGTCAACGCGCTGGTGTTCTGGGCGCTGAGCGTCTCGGGCGCCGGGTAGGTCCGCACCGGAGTTCGCTGGGACGCGCTGAACAAGGCATATACCAAGCTCAGCTATACATTTTGCCGCGAAATCGTTAACCGAATTGGTGCGGCATCTATGTGTGATTCAGCCCACGGACGATGTACATTGTGATCGCTGTCATACGAAAGGGCGTGCAATGCTCAGTGCATTTGTGGGTGTACTTCTGCTGGTGCTCGGCATCGGCGCGGTCGCCGGCGTTGTTACGGCCGTAGTGATGGGGTTACCTACCCTGGCGCTCGTGATCGGTCTCGTTTCCGGCGCATTTTTCGCCGGACGGGCCGTTTAGAGCTTCAGCCGCTTTCGCAGGCCGGTCGCTCGGACTGCCTGCCGGGCGATGGCCGCGCGGATTTCCGCTTCGGAACCCACGACCCGCACCCGCGTCTTGGCCCGGGTGACTGCGGTGTAGAACAACTCCCTCGTCAACAATCGGGAGTCTTCCGGCGGTAGCAGCACGGTCACCTCGTCGGCCTGGCTGCCCTGGGACTTGTGGATCGTCATGGCGTGCATGGTCTCCACCTCGGTGAGCCGGCCCGTCGCAAACGTTCCCGACCCGCCCACGGTGGCGCGCAGCCCGTCCGGTGTGGCCACGGTGACGCCGGTATCGCCGTTGTAGAGCTTGAGCCCATAATCGTTGGCCGTCACCAGGATTGGCCGTCCTGGGTACCACAATGCCCACGTGGGCTCACCGGTCGCCTCGGCCAGCCACCGCTGCACCTGACGGTTCCACTGCGCGACACCGAACGGACCGCGCCGATGCGCGCACAACAACCGGTGCTCGTCGAGGATGGCCAGCGCCGTGCCTGCATCCCCGAGAATCGCCGCCTGGCGCAGCGCAAGGGCATGGGGCACAAGTACTTCCCGCAGCCGCTCGCCTGCGTCGGCGGACACCCACTCGACATGCTCACCGCCGGCCGCCAGTACCTCGACCGCGCCCGAGGCGTCCCCGGACCGAATTGCTGACGCCAGCGCACCGATCGACTCACCGAACCGGTGCGAGGTTTGCAGCGCCGCCACCCCACGCGACCCCAACCCCTCGACCAGATCGGCCAACACCGCCCCGGCCTCCACCGACGCCAGCTGATCGGGATCGCCCACAAGTAGTAGCCGGGTCTGCGGACGCACCGCCTCCAACAACCGGGCCATCATGGTCAACGACACCATCGACGTCTCGTCGACGACGATCACGTCGTGCGGCAACCGATTTGCCCGGTGATGACGAAACCGCGACGACGTGTCCGGACGCGACCCCAACAGCCGGTGCAATGTGGTTGCCTGCAGCCCGGAGATCCGCTCACGGTCCACGTCATCGAGCCGGTTCACCTCAAGCTGCACGGCCTCCTGCAGCCGGGCCGCGGCCTTGCCCGTCGGCGCGGCCAGCGCGATCCGCAGCGCCGGCCGGCCGGCCAGCGCGGCCTGCTCGGCCAAGAGCGCCAACAACCGAGCCACCGTGGTCGTCTTACCGGTGCCCGGTCCACCGGTCAGCACCGTCAGTCCCTGCGACAACGCCACCTTCGCCGCCGCCCGCTGCTCCTCGAAACCCGGTGGGAACAGCCGCGCCACATCGGGAACCACGCCGCCCGGCTGGGCGCCCACCAGGGCCAGCACGTCGTCGCACACCTGCTGCTCCTCCAACCAGTACCGGTCGAGGTACAGCAGATCCCCGAACAGCCGCAGCACCGCAGGTGTGCCGAACAGCGGGCTGGCCGTTACGGCCGCCAGCCACTCGTCGACCGGCGGCCAGGGCAGCTCGGGGCGCTGGGCCTGCTCGGCCACCGAGCGCAGGTCCACACACACCGAGCCGCCGCGCAGCGCCCGCACGGCCAGGGCCAGAGCGAGTTCGACGGACGGGTCAGTGTCTTCCGCGAGCGTGCACAAGCGTTGGGCCACCTGCACATCGGCAGGCTCGAGGATCTCGGCGAACGCGTCCAACATCATCGGGCCCCCTGATCCAGTAGCTCCGACATCGCGACGACCAACGCGGCGGGTGGCTCCCAGCCGAACACCCCGGCCGGGTGTCCGTCGACGACGGGCGTCTGCGGCCCGCACATCCCGCGCACGAACAGGTACATCGCCCCGCCCAGATGTGTGCCCGGGTCGTAGTCCGGCAGCCGCCAGCTCAGGAACCGGTGCAATACAACGCTGTACAACAACGCCTGCAACGGATAGTCCGAGTGCAGCATGGCTTCCGCCATCCGGCCACGCCCGTAATCGGCCGCGGTGAGCGGCGCGTCGCCGGTGCCCAGCCAGTTGGTCTTGTAGTCGACGATCACGAAGCGTTGCCCGATCCGCAGCACCACATCCACCGAACCGGACAGGTAGCCGCGCAGCGGCTGACGGCCCAGCAGCCCGGTCGACAACCGCTCGGCATAGACGGCCATCGGATCGTCTGCAGGGAGATGCTCGTCGAGCAGGGCCCCGATCTCGGCCAACCGGGCGTACTCACCGCCGCGCAGATCGCCGCCGGCCATTGGGAACTCGAAGTCCAACTCGCACAACCGGTCCGCCAACCCGATCTGGCGCAGCGTCATGCCGGGCGCCAACGGGCCCAACGGAGTGTCGTGCATCGGCACCAGCGCGGCGGCGAGTTCGTCGGCCTCGATCTCGACGGGCCAGCGGGCCGCGTGGCGGCGGACCTCGGCCAGCAGTTCGGATGTCAGATCCGCGGCCAGCGGGTCGGCGGTCTCCAGCACCGCGTGCACAAGCGATCCGAACGCGGCCCCGGTCGGCAGCGACGCCATCGGGGAGGGCACGTCGGCACCCTGGGCGGGGGCGACGACGGCGATGTCGGTCGACTCGTCGTCGAGCTCGGCGACCTCGGGCTCGCTGGACACCCCGGAATTCCCGGCGTCTTCGGCCGCCCGCAGCAGCCCCGAATACGACGTGCGCCGCCACGCGGTGTCGATGGAGCGATGAAAATGCCGTGCCGCCAGATCATCCGGTATCGCCTGAGCCGGCACCGGCATGACCGCACCGATCACCGACTCCTCCAGCAGCGGACCACCCGCGGCCTCCCAGGCCTGCAGCCGGGCCAGCGCATCGTCATCGGAGACCCGGGCCGGTGCACAACGGTCGGGCACCACGGACTGCCCGGGCGCACGGCCCCGCAACAGGCGCGACAGGCCGCCGTTCGGCTCGTCGTTGGACGGCGCCCACCACGCCACCACCTGCGACTGGGCCCGGGTCATCGCCACATAGGTCAGGCGGCTGTCATCGGCGGCGGCCTCGGCCCGCCCGGCGCGGGTAACCGCCGGATCGGGGCCACCGATCTGCAGGCAGCGCACCCCCTCGTCGTGGAACAACACCAGATCCGGCTCCGGCACATACCGATTGAACGCGAACGGCAGATACACGATCGGGAACTGCAGTCCCTTGCTCACCCACACCGTCATGATCTGCACCGCGGCCGCGTCGCTGTCGAGGCGACGGTTGCGTTCGGACGAACCCCGGCCCTCAGACCGCTGGGTGCGCAGCCAATCCCGCAGGGCGGCCAGCCCGAAGCCCTCCCGGTGCGAGGTGTCGCCCAGGAGCTGGGTCACCTGCGCCAGATCGGTCATCAACCGCTCGCCACCCTGCCACGACAGCACCCGCCTGCTCATCCCGGCCAGCTGCGCAGCCTCGAATATCGCCGCCACACCCCGATCCCGGGCATGACCGGCCCAGGTGCGCAGCGTGTCGGCGACCCGGTCGGTCAACGCATCACCGCCCGCGGCAAGAGTTTCCGCGGTCTCCCCGAAGAACATCGTGGCCGCCGCGGCACGCACCAGCCCGGTGCGGTGCGGCTGATCGAAGGCCTCCAACAGATACAGCCAGTCCCCGGCCGCATCGGAATTGAACACATCCGAATCCCCGGTGTAGACCGCGGGGATACCGGCGTCGAGCAGCGCGGTATGGCAGGCCCCGGCGTCCTTGTGGGTCTCGACGATCACCGCGATATCGCCCGCTTGCAGCTGCCGGTCGGCATAGGTGGCGCCGCTGGCCAACAATGCCCCGATGTCGGCGGCCAGATCCCGACCGATGTGGTGGCGCAGGTCGGCGATCGGAATCACCTTGGTGCCGGTGCGGTTCCGCGGCACCACCCGCAGCCGGAAGGGATCGTTGTAGGGCGCCCCGGCCAGCCGATGACCCTGATGGTGTGCCTGCACGTCGTGCACCACGATGTCGGGGCCCCCGAGTTCGGCACCGCGCAGCACCGCCTGCAACCGGTCGACCAGCACGCTGTCGCTACGCCAGTTGGTGCCCAGCGTCTGCTTGTCTCCGGCGGTCGCCGCGGCCCGCAGATAGGTGTCGATATCGCCGCCGCGGAATGCGTAGATCGCCTGCTTGGGGTCACCGATCAGGATCAGCGTGGAATGCCCGGAGAACGCCCGCTCGATCACCTGCCACTGCACCGGGTCGGTGTCCTGGAACTCGTCGACCATCACGATCGGCCAGCGCTGCGCCATTCGTACCCGCGCCGCGGAACCTTGAGCGGCCAGCGCCCCGGCCAGCCGGGTCAGCAGATCGTCATAGCCCAGCACGCCGCGCCGCCGCTTGCGAATCTCCAACTCCGCCAGCACCGCCCGCGCGAACGCCACCCGAATCCCCGCCGGGGACTCCGGTTCAGGTTCCAGCGGGCGCAACTCGGTCGCCGGATTGGCCACCACCACCCGGGCCAGTTTCAGCGCCTCGGCATACCCCAGCTCCGGGGTTTCCCGCAGAGCGCCGAAGTGGGCGAGATACAGATCGTCCACGATCTCGCAGACCAACTCGTCCAGACTCTCGACCAGCGTCACACCCGAATCGCTGTCTCCGGCCACACCAAGGGATTTCAGGACGATCTGGCAGAACTGATGCGTGGTGGCGATCGTCGCCGCGTCGAAACCAGCCAGGGCGTCGCGCAGCCGCTGCCCGCGGGCCTGCTGGTCCTCGGCGATCAGATACCGCAGTAGATCGTTGTCGGCGCGAGCCGGGTCCTCCAACGCCGCCAGCGCACCGACGATCTGGGCCCGCACCCGCTCCCGCAACTCCTGACTGGCAGCCCGGCCGAACGTGATGAGCAGCATCTGATCCAGCGTCGCCGCGCCCTCGGCCACCAGGCGGGTCACCAGACCGGCCAGCGCAAAGGTCTTGCCGGTGCCCGCGCTGGCCTCCAACACCGTGGTGCTGTTGGCCTTCGGCAACGGGCCGAGCAGATCGAAGACGTTCACCGGCGCGACCTTTCGGCCTGCAGGACGGGCAGCCACAACCGCTCGGCGTACTCGCCCAGCCCGACCAGCCGGCTCAACGGCGCACTGCGGCCCCACGCCCGCACATGGGCCGGCGCCTCATCCTCGCCGGGGAATTTCCCACTGCGCCAGCGGTAGGAGGCCTCGCGCTCCGGGTCGTCACCGGCATGGCGCGCTGCCGCCCACGCATAGGAGGTCTTGACTGGCAGCGGTAGCGGCTCCCGGCGGCCCGCGTCATAGATGGCCACCAGATCGCCGAGTAGCGCGACCGGATCGTCCGGACTGTCCAACGTTTCGATGAGCGGGGTGTCGCCGCGCCGGGGCCGCCCGATGCACACCGCCGACCAGTCCCGGCCGGGATGCCCGGCAGCCAACGCCAACAACGGAATCCAGGACTGCAGGAGATGCTTGCCGCCGAGCTTGGAGTAGGTCACCGACACCAGCCGGTCACCGAACACCGGCGAGACCGTCCCGGTGATCCGCCGCCCGCCGCCCAGCTGGATATCGACGTCAAAGGCCTGCGGGTCGGCGTCCCGGTACCGCAGCGCCTCGGTGGCCAGCAGTGCGCACCGATCGCGCAGCGCGATCGCGCGGCGCCAGCCCAACTGTCCCGGCGGCAGGGTGCCGCGCCGCCACTCGGCCTGCTGGGCGTCGGCCGGGGTCATGCCCCGCATGATGTCGCCGAGCATCCGATCGCCGACAGTCCATTCCTCCAGGGCATCGATATCGACCGGCATCACATCCGACACCCCGTCCACATCCCAGGGCAGCGTGTAGTCCAGCGCCCGGAAGAAGCCCTTCACCGGATCCCTGAAGAAGGTGACGAGATCCTCCAACGCGACGTCACCAGTGGGAAGGGCCGGCAGCTGATGCGCGAAGAACGGCGGCCGGCTCGCCCGCTGCCCGGCGCTGGCCTGTGCCGCGGTGAGCACGGTGGGGTCGAAGGTGAACGGCCCGTCGGGTAGCAAAGCGCCGGGCGTGACGTTGCGAATGTCGAAGGGCTGCAACGGGTGTGTGGTGACAACGACCGGGGGTTGTTCGGCGGTGACCCTGAGGGTGTCGAGCAGCTCGGCCAGCGGCACCGCCGGCGGCCGGGCCTGACCGGAGTACTCGTTGGCGCCGGTATAGGTGACCACGAGCGTCTGCGTGGCCGCGCCGATCGCGTCGAGCAGCAACTGGCGGTCCTCCGAGCGGATGTCGCGCTCACCGGTGCGGGGATCGCGGGCCAGCACGTCGTCGCCGTCGACGGCCCCCAGTCGCGGAAACACGCCGTCGTCCAGTCCGACCAGGCACACCACCCGGTGCGGAACCGAGCGCATCGGCACCATGGTGCACACCGTCAGGGTTCCGGTACGGAAGTTGGCGCGCGTCGGACGACCCGCCAGATGCCGATCCAGCAGCGCCCGAACATCACTGAGCCGCAGCGGTGTTGCTGCCGCACCTGCGGCGTCGGTGATGTCCGCGAACTCGCGCTGCACCTGGGCCGCAGGCCACTCCTCGTCGGAACAGGCCAGCGCCTCGATCCCGGTGCTCAGCGCCGATAGCCACTCGTGCAACGGTCGGACACCGCTGAGCTGACGGACCGTGTGGCTGAGCGTCTCCACGAAGTCGGCGAACCGGCCGGCCAGCTCGACCCGGTTACTGCTGACGTCATCGAGCGGCAGCGTGGTGCCCAGCCAGGCGTGCGAGTCATCGGACATCGCCACCCCGGCCAACACCCGGTCGATGCCGAAACGCCAGGTGTTGTGTAGGAACTCGACGCCGTACGGGCCGCGGTGCTCCTGGTCGAAACCCCACCGGATGTTGGCCTCACGTACCCAGGCGGTGATGGCCTCCAGATCATCGTCGGTGAATCCGAACTGGGCCCGCACCGGATCGGACTCGGCCAGGTTGAGCACCTCGCTCGCGGTGGCCCGCCCGCCGGCCAGGGCCAGCACCGACGCGGCCACCGAGAGCAGCGGATTCGTCTGCACCAGGGCACGATCGGCCAGCCGCACCCGCAGCCGGTGCGCCGGATGCGCGCCGCGTACCACATCGCCCAGCCCGAACCCGGCCGTGATCAACGGTGCGTAGGTCTCGATATCGGGGCACATCACCAGGATGTCGCGGGGCTCCAGTGTCGGATCGTCGGCGAGCAGGCCTAGGAGCACCTCACGCAGGACCTCGATCTGACGGGCCGGGCCGTGGCAGCTGTGCACCTGCACCGAGCGGTCCTCCCGCCGCGGCACCCGCCCGGTCGGCCGCACCGCGTTGGCCGCAATATCCGACTGCAGCCATCCCAGGACTGTATCGGGATAGCCTGTGCCACTGAGATATTCGTCGGTCTGCGGAATCGGCAGCCCGCGCTGCAGTTCCCGCAGATCGCGGCCGAGGGTGGCCAGCAGCGGGTGGCCCACCACGCGGTGACTGTTGTCCTCACGGCGGGGGAGCGAGCCGGTGTGCTCGGCCAGTGACTGCCATAGGTCATCGCTGGGGTGCGGTAGCCACAGGTGCAGATCGTGATGGGTGGCCAGCGCGGTGAGCAGTTCGATCTCGGTGGCCGGTAACCGGGTGTGCCCGAACAACGACAGCCGCTCGGGCAGATCACTGGGCGATTCGATCAGCCGGGCAAGGGTTTTCGCGTGCCGCAGGTGCGGGGGATCGGCGTCGATCCGCTTGAGCAGTGCCTGCCACAACGGAGCCTGCCAGGACAGGTCCTCGGGCAGCTCCGCCCAATCGACCAGCAGTTGCGGGCGCTGCCGCGCATACGAGGCGAACAGTCCGGCCAACCGTCGGGCCACCGCATAGCGTCGGCCCTGACGCAGCTCATACTCGTCACCGGTCTCGAAGTGACCGAGATGGGTGGCCACCGGCGCACACCACGGCTGATCCAGGTTGTCGTCGATGACCGCCAGCAGCGGCCAGGCCATCGCGTCGGCCGACCACGGATCGTCCTCGGCGGTCCCGGTCAACTCGGCGATCAGCGAACGCGGGTTGCGGAACTCGACCGCCGCGCACACCCCCAACCGGTTCGACAGCCGCTGACTCAGCCAACGCTCCACACCCTTGGCCGGCACCAGCACCAACTCCTGGGCGAACGGGTCAGCCGGCGGGTGCGACAGCAGATCTGCCAGCCCGTCGGCGAGCAGATCGGTGCGCTCGGCCCGGTGCAGGTGCAGTGCCATCGACAGACACGATAGGAGACCCGGTCAAAGAGTTGCTGGGTTTGGTGCCGACAGCGCGGCGGGTCGGGCCGCAAGTGCGACCGCGAGGGTCAGCGCGCCTGCGATGACGAACGCCACCCGCACGCTGAACATGTCGGCCGCGCCGCCCAACAACGCCGCGGCGAACGGGCGCGACCCGAGGAAGCCGACCAGCCACAGCGCCATGATGCGGCCCCGCAGTTCTTCGGGTGCCCGCTCTTGCACGACGGTGCTCAGGCCGGTCATCGCCCAACCGAAGCCCAGCCCCGCGACCGCGAAACCGGCCAGCGCCAAGGGCGTGACGGTACCCAGGGCGAGCAGTCCGCAGCCCGCCACGAGCAGCCACAGCCCGATCGCCGACACCCGGGCGGCCGCCAGCCGTCCACGCATCGACGCCAGTGCCACCATGCCGACCGCCGCGCCGATGCCGAACGCCGCCGACAGCGCACCCACCAGGTGAGCACCGCCGCCGAGCTCCTCGGCCATCGACGGGGTGAGCGTGATCGACGGATCGGAGGCGAACCCGACCGTCGCCACGGCCAGCAGGGCCAGCAGCAGCGGGCGGTCCCGCCAGACGTATGCCACGGCCGCGCGAACGCGGTAGTCCCGGTGCGGGCTGCGCTCCGGTCGGGCCGGGAAGGTGACCAGCAGCAGGAAGATCGCGAACACCATGTGCAGGCCCGCGCTGATCGCGAAGCCGGGCGCCGCACCGAGACGGGCGGCCAGTAGGGCGCCGATGGCCGGACCCAGGATGCGGCCGATGGTCATCGGAATGCTGTTGAGCGCCATCGCCGTCGCCAGCTCGCCGTCGCGGATCAGGCTCGGGACGATCGACTGCATGGCCGGGCCGCCGATGACGAACCCGAAGCCGACCAGGGTGGAGCCGACCAGCACGGGTACCGCCGCTGCTGTGCCCTGCAGGTCGGGGGATAGGCCCAGCCACAGTGCGGTCGAGCCCGAGCCGATGATGCACAACACCCGGCCCCACAGGATCTGGCGGGCCGGGTCGCCGATGTCGGCCCACTTGCCGCTGGTCGGGCTCAGGATGAGCTGGGGCAGGAACTGTGCGACACCGACCATGCCCACCATCACCGCCGAACCGGTGGCGTCGAAGATCACGATGGCCGCGACGATGCCGTGCGTCCACACCGCGACGACGGAGAATATCTTGCCCCAGAACAGGGCTCCGAATACCGGGTCGAACATCAATCGGAGGGCGCCGCGCGGCTGCGGGCGGGCAGTGGTCTCGGCTGTCACGAGCTGACCCCCCGCTCGAAATCGGTGACCAGCTGCTCCAGCAGGCCGACGAGGGTGTCGACGTCGGACTCCGGCCATTCGGCCACGGTCTCGGCGACCATTTCCCGGCGCCGTTCGGTGACGTCGGCCAGGGCCTTGCGGCCGTCATCGGTCAGGGTGAGGGCGCACCGACGCTGGTCCTCGGCATCGTGGGTCTTGGTGAGCAGGCCGGCGGCGACGACGTTGCCGACGGTGCGGCTGGCGGTGGAGTGCTCGACGGCCATGTACTCGGCAACCTCGCCGACCGAGGCGCTCTGCCCGGCCTTCTCCCGCTGTTCGACGGCGCGGAGCACCCGCAGCGTCGACAGTGACGGGACGCTGCCCGACGCGTCGATCAACCGGCGCCGCCACCCCGGGCGCTGCCGGACGATGTGGATGCGCACCAGAAGCTCATCGAGGTCGGTGTAGCGAGACACTATATATGCATAGCACATACATATATTTCGGCCGGGAAATCGCCACAGCGCTTCATGTGCGAGCGGATGGCCCCGGCGGTGGGGCTGAGGTGGCAGGTGCGACGCGCGAAGCTCGGCTAGCCCACGAATTCCTTTGCCAGGCCGTCGATTCCGGCGCGAATCGCGGTGATGGCCTCGGCGCGGGCCTTGAGCTTGCTGGCCACGTGGGCACCGGTGTTCAAGGTCGCGGCAGCTTCGGCGGCCACCTCCTGGGCCCGGGCGAGCACCGCGTCGGCCTCGACGACCTCATCGAGCCAGCCGCCGGCGATGGCCGCATCACCGGTGAACACCGCAGCCATGGCGATCCCGCGCTGAAAAGCGGCCCGGGTCAAACGCATCCGCATGATCTCGATGGCTGAGATCGGCAGCGTCATCCCGATCTTCACCTCGTTGGCCTGGCACCGTGACGTCACCGCGCCGACCCGGTGATCACCCGAGAGCAGCAGGAACGAGCCCATCGCGATGGCATGGCCGGTCGCGGCCATGATCACCGGCACCGGGAAGCTCAGACACCGCACCGACAACTCGAAGCCGCCGGCGAGCATGCCCAGGGTCGCCGCCGCATCGCCGGACGAGAACACGCTCAGATCGAACCCACCGCTGAACACCTTGGAATTACCGGCCAGCACCACGGCTTTCACCTCGCCGGCCGCCGCACCGGCCGCCGCCTGATCCAGTGCCGCGTTGATCTCGGCCTGCATGGCGGGCGACAGTGCGTTGACCTTGCCGTCGTTCATCGTGATCGTGGCCACGGCATCGTTGAGCTCGTAGCTCACCAGGCTGCTCATCGCACTGATGCTAGCGAGTGGCTCAGGCCCGATGACGCCTGCCTGAGGAAGGCGGCGGCTTGATCAGATCGGTCTCGGGATCGTCGTCGTCGTAATCGTCGTCGTAATCGTCATCGTCACCGCCGGCCTCGTAGCGGTCGCGCCAGCGGGCCCGCACCTCGGCGCCCAGCGCGTTGATGCGGTTGATCTCCGAGCGCAGCGTCTCTTCATCGGTTTCCTTGGCCGCGTACTGGAAATAGCTCAGCACACCGCGCAACAACTCCAGCTTCTGCTTCTCCCGGCGGGCCTGGTCGTGGGTGGTCAGCAATTCCATCCGGTCCACCGGCGGCAGCGTCGCCCAATCCAGCACCGCCGTGTTGCGCAGCTTGCGGCCGCTGGGTTTGCCGGGTGAGCCCGGCTCGTCGTAATAGGTGATCGCCCCGTCGAAACGGGAGGCGATCGATTCGCCGAGTTGTTTACGGTCCAGCGCCGAATCCCACACGATGCGCCACTCCTGTGACGGCGCCAGATAAGGAATCTCGGCGGGCAGGTTCAACGGCACGATGTCGACGAACTTGTCGTCATAAGAGCTTTCGTACTTGCCGACGGTCGGCGGATTCGCGAATTCGAACCGCAACCCGTAGGCCGGCCGCTGACCGTAATTGCGCACGACCAGCTCCACCAGGTGCCAATCGGCCCCGCTCGGTTCCATGAACATCGACACGTTCGGCTGGGTCAGCTCGGCGCGCCGGTCCCTGGCCTTCAGATATTGCCGCCACGCATAGATCAACGCGACGACGACGACGGCAATCGCCACCCACGCTGCGAGCGCAGTCCATGCGCCCGGGTCGAAACTAGCCAACTCACGCCCCCGCTCCGTGACTGAATCGATGATCCCCACCAGGTGGGTATATCACGGACCTTCGATCGGGCGGCGGCTCGGCTCAGCAAACTTCAGCCAAAACCGGCGTTCTCACGAGGCGACGGCGGTGAGAACTTCGCGCTGCACCGGCACCGTCACCGGTGTGTGGACCAGCCGCTCACCGCGTGCCAGCCACTCGGTGTCGGTCCATTCGAAACGCGCAGGCAGTCGCCGCCAATAGTGCGGATGCGAACGCAGATACACCTCGACACTGGCGTGCACCTTGGCGTCCAGCGGCGGCCGACACCGGCCGATCACCGGCGCGGTCCCGGCCAGGGCATCGAGATCGGTGGGGCAGGCGCTGTGATCGTGAACCCGCAGCCCCGCCGAAATGGCTCCGTCCAGCATCCAGTCCAGAGTGATGTCGGCCAGCGGCCAGCACGCCCCGGTGCCGCCGGTGACATCGCTGCGGGTTCCCCGGAACCAGACTTCGTCAAGGCCCTCGCCGTACCGCATCGTCCGGCGACCACCGTCGATCGCCACCGCGTGCCGGCCGGACTCCACCGTCGGCAGCGGACCCATGTTGTGCTTGGTGCCCGGAGTGGTGGTGGCATTCCACAGCCCGACGAACTGCACCGGCACGGCCGGATCGCGTTCACCGAACAGCTGGGCCGCCAGCACCCTGATCTGTCGCCAGTCCTGCGGCGTGCGCGCCGTACGTGGCAGCACATAGGTGGCCAGCGCGTAGTCCAGTACGTCATCGGAATGAGCCGGCAACAGGCCGACCGTGCCGAGCAACGTGGCCAGTTCACCGGCGCGATGCCCACCCTCGCCGCCGCCGAACACGAAGATGCGATCTCCGGGATCCCACGCGTCGCCGAGGAATCGATACGCCTCGGCGATGGCCGCCCGGGCTTCGCCGGCCGAGTCGCCGCGGCGGCCCGGTGTGATCCGTCTGCCCGGCTGCGTGGCCGCGCCGCTGTGATACCAGGTCACCTGATCGGTGTCGTCCAGCAACCGAAAAAGGATCTCGGTATTCGACGCGTCACGGAGTCCGGGATGTTCATCTGAGTGGTCGAAGCACAGCGCGATGTTCTTCACGGCGACCCCCGGCGGGACTGTCAACTACTGCTCAACTGATGATGACCAATACTTTGCCGGGTCCGCGGGCCGGTGTCCTGAGTATTGCACTACTCGAATCGCAGAAAATGGGACGTAATTCCACTTGCAACCGCTTGGGCAACGAAATCCGTGGAAGTGGGACCGCTACGGGGTGGAATTACCCCGTTTCCTGCGCGTCAACTCAGTGGATTCCGCACTTGGTCGAACTGAAACGATCCATCAGCCACCCATCAGCATGTGCCATTGCTCGAGGTTCGACGCCCGGTAAACGTAGTTGCTGCGTTTGACTTCGTCGAGCGAGGCGCTCGGGTCGGTCGAGTACCAGTGCCCGGGGAAGACGGTCGGGTCACCGGGCAGCTTGGCCAACGCCTGCAGGCTGTGGAACATGTCGTCGACGTTGCCGCCGGGAAAGTCGGTGCGCCCGCATCCGTCGAGAAACAGGGTGTCGCCGGCGACCAGTCGGCCGTCCAACAGGAAGCACTGACTGCCCGGGGTGTGGCCGGGGGTGTGCAGTAGCTCGATCTCCACCGCGCCGATCGCGACCTTGTCGCCGTGCACGTGCGAGGTCAACTCACTGGGCGCGATCCCGGTGACCTTCGAGACCCAGTCGGCCTCGTGGGTGTTGACGTGGACCGGCACGCTCTGACGCTCCAGCAGTTCGGCGAGGCCCTTGAGGGAGAAGCCCGCCATCGTGCCGCCGACGTGGTCGGGGTGGTGATGGGTGACCAACACACCGGAGAGGTGCATGTCGTCGGCCTCGAGCACATCGACCAGATCGTTGGCCGCATACGCCGGGTCGACCACGACCGCGTCGCCGGTCTCGCGGTCGCCGATCAGATAGGAGAAGTTGCGCATCTGCTGTGCGATCGGGTCGCCGGCCGCGTAGTCGCGGCCCGACAACAACTGGCGGAAGTACAAGCGGTCTGCAACCTGGGGCTCGGACATGCGCCAAGCCTATTGGCGCCCCGCGGCGGCCTCCGGGCAGGCATCCCCGCAGGTCTAAAAACCGCACGTCATGACGTGTTTGAACCCACACCGACAAAACTCGCATCAGAAATGCGGAATTACTAGCGTCACTGGCATGCACCTCACCCGATTCACCGACCTGGGACTGCGCACCATGATGCTGCTGTCCTCGGGTGAGTCTGTGGACCGGCGCATCACCACCCGCACCATCGCCTCGGGAGCCGATGCGTCCGAGCATCACGTCGCCAAGGCGGTCTCCAAGCTGTCCGAGCTCGGCATGGTGAACGCGCGGCGCGGCCGGGTCGGGGGACTGGTGCTCACCGAGGCCGGGCGTAACGCCTCGATCGGCTGGCTGGTGCGCGAACTCGAAGGGGACCGCGAGGTCATCGAATGCGGCGGGGATTCCCCCTGTCCGCTCATCGCAGCCTGCCGGCTTCGCCGGGTGCTGGCCGACGCAAAGGAGGCGTTCTATCGCGAACTCGACAAATACACCGTCACAGACCTGACGGCCGACGGCCGCCTACCGATTGTTCTGCAACTCACCACCCCTGAAAGGAATCCCCGATGACCGTCATCAGCCCCGAGCCGTCTGCGGTACGCGACGAACTGGAGCCCAAGCACGCCGAAATCGTCTCCGCGACACTGCCTCTCATCGGCGCGCACATCGACGAGATCACCTCGGAGTTCTACCGTCGGCTGTTTGCCAACCACCCCGAGCTGCTGCGCAACCTGTTCAACCGCGGCAACCAGGCTCAGGGGGCCCAGCAGCGCGCACTGGCGGCGTCGATCGCCACGTTCGCCACCCACCTGGTCAACCCCGACCTGCCGCACCCGTCGGCGCTGCTGGCGCGCATCGGTCACAAGCACGCCTCGCTGGGCATCACCGCCGACCAGTACCCGATCGTGCACGACAACCTGTTCGCCGCGATCGTCGAGGTGCTGGGCGCCGACACCGTGACAGCCGACGTAGCCGAGGCCTGGGACCGGGTCTACTGGATCATGGCCGACACCCTGATCGCGCTCGAGCGCGACCTCTACGCCGGCGCCGGGGTGGAACCCGGTGACGTCTTCCGGCGGCTGCGCGTCGTCTCCCGCGTCGACGATCCGTCCGGTGCGGTGCTGGTCACCGTGCGCGCCACCGAGCCCGTCAACTTCGCCGCCGGACAGTACGTCTCCGTCGGAGTGACGCTGCCCGACGGTGCCCGCCAGCTACGCCAGTACAGCCTGGTCGGCGCACCCGGGTCCACCGACCTGACGTTTGCGGTCAAGCCCGTCGACGCTGTCGCGGACCAGCCCGCCGGCGAGGTCTCGTCCTGGATCCGGGCCAACCTGTGCATCGGCGACCTGCTCGACGTCACGCTGCCGTTCGGAGACCTCTACACCGGCGGTCGGCCCGACGGCCCCCTGGTCCTGGTGTCCGCGGGCATCGGGATCACCCCGATGGTCGGCATCCTGGAGTTCGTGGCCGCCGAGGCGCCCGACACCCGCGTACAGGTTCTGCATGCCGACCGCAGTGACAGCGGCCAGCCGCTGCGGGAGCGTCAGCACGAGTTGATCGACGCGCTGCCCAACGCGAGCCTCGAGCTCTGGTACGAGGACGGTGTCACCGGCGGTGCCCCCGGCGTGCACGCCGGACTGCTCAAGCTCGACGGGCTCGAACTGCCCGCCGACGCCGCGTACTACCTGTGCGGTGGGGCCGGTTTCGTCGAGGCGGTCCGCACCCAGCTGAGTGACCGCGGAATCGCCCACGAGCGGGTGCACTGCGAGCTGTTCGCACCCAACGATTGGCTCCTGGACTAGCCGACCAGGCAAAACACCTCCCCGGCGGCCGCGCTGACCTGCGGTTTGGTGCGGCTGCCGGGGAGGTTGTACCCTCTTTAAGGCCCCGCACCCAGCAAGTCGCAGGGCCTGAAGTTGGTAGGCCCCCTTAGCTCAGTCGGTAGAGCGTTTCCATGGTAAGGAAAAGGTCAACGGTTCGATTCCGTTAGGGGGCTCGGTGGACGAGCAGGCGGTGCGCCGACTCGCATCATCGGGGCGGTGTAGCTCAGCTGGTTAGAGCGCACGACTCATAATCGTGAGGTCGGGGGATCGAGTCCCCCCACCGCTACAGGAACATCAACAGCAGAGCGTGATTTTGAGCAGGGAGAACTGACGTGGCGTCGAGTACCGACGTACGGCCGAAGATCACTTTGGCGTGCGAGGTGTGCAAGCACCGCAACTACATCACCAAGAAGAACCGCCGCAACGATCCCGACCGGCTCGAGATCAAGAAGTTCTGCCCCAATTGCGGCACCCACCAGCCGCACAAAGAGTCGCGATAGCCCAACGCTCGTGGCTCTATCGTCGAACATCGTCGGGATGCACTACCGGCATCCTGAGCATTATGAGGTCGGACGCGAGAAGATTCGCGAGCATGCGATCGCGGTCAAGAACGACGATGCGTTCTACCACGACGAGGCTGCAGCCGCCGAGCTCGGCCACGATTCGCTGCCGGCGCCGCTCACCTTTATCTGCATCTTCGGGTACCAGGCGCAGTGGGCGTTCTTCGAGTGGGCAAACATCGGCATCCAGGACGCACAGATCGTCCAGGTCGATCAGGAGCTCAAGTTCTTCAAGCCGGTCAAAGCCGGTGACAAGCTCTACTGCGACGTGTACGTCCACTCCGTGCGCAAGGCGCACGGCACCGACATCATCGTGACCAAGAACATCATCACCGACGACAAAGGTGACGTGGTCCAGGAGGCCTACACGACCCTGGCCGGGCGTGCGGGCGACGGAGAAGAGGGTTTTAACTGATGGCGCTGCGCGAGTTCAGTTCGGTAAAGGTCGGTGACACGCTTCCGGAGCGGGTGATCCCGCTGACCCGTGGAGATCTGGTCAACTACGCCGGCGTCTCCGGCGACCTCAACCCCATCCACTGGGACGACGAGATCGCCAAGCAGGTCGGCCTCGACACCGCGATCGCCCACGGCATGCTGACCATGGGCCTCGGCGGCGGCTACGTCACCGCCTGGGTCGGCGACCCGGCCGCGGTCACCGAGTACAACGTCCGCTTCACCGCGGTGGTGCCGGTCCCCAACGACGGAGTGGGCGCCGAAATCGTCTTCAACGGACGGGTCAAGTCCGTGGATCCCGAGCAGAACCTCGTCACCGTCGCCATCTCGGCCACCGCAGGCGGAAAGAAGATCTTCGGGCGGGCCACAGCGACCGCAAAACTGGCGTAAGGGAGTTCTGGGTCATGGCACTCAAGGCCAACATCATGGGGATGGTTTGGAAATATCCGTACCCCTTCCTGATCGGTCGAGAGCAGATCCGTCAGTACGCCAAGGCCGTCAAGGCCACAGACCCGGCCAGCCACGACGAGGAGGCCGCGGCCGAGCTCGGTCACGATGCGCTGGTCGCTCCGCTGACCTTCGCCTCCACCCTGGCGCTGCTGGTGCAGGAGCACTTCTTCCAGAACGTCGACATCGGCATGGAAACCAAACAGATCGTCCAGGTGGACCAGAAGTTCGTCTACCGCAAGCCGCTCAAGGCCGGCGATCAGCTGCACGCCGTCATGCAGGTCACCTCCGTCGACGAGCGCTTCGGCGCGGACATCGTCGTCACCCACAACATCTGTACCGGTGACGACGGTGAGGTGGTCCTCGAAGCCATCACCACCATGATGGGCCACGACGCCGACGATTCCATCCAGGTCAAGTGGGATCCGGAAACCGGCAAGGTCATGCGGAAGGCTGCCGGGGAGTAGCCGTCGGCACTGGGTGCGATTAGTTTCTGGCGCCCACGCCGGGTACACTCGGCACTCGGGGTTTTTCCCATTTCAGCGCGCTGTCCGTCGGCTTGACCATGAACGGGCCGCGCGCGAATTGTGTAAAGCTCGGCGCAGTACGGTGGCGAAAGCGCCAGTATGTCACCGACAGAGGGGCGTAGCTCAACTGGCAGAGCAGCGGTCTCCAAAACCGCAGGTTGCAGGTTCAAGTCCTGTCGCCCCTGCTCAAACTGAATACTCGACAACATGTGGACACTGGAAGGTGACCGCAACAAACCAGTCCGCTAGACATGAACGGAGCACGCGGTGAGCGACGAGCGTGAAGGTGCCGGCTCCGCAGACGACACCGGAATCGACGCTGGCACCGACGCCGGGGCAATTGACAGCACCCGCGGTCAGACCGCGGTGGCAACCGGGCCGCTGCGCCCGACCGGCAAGCGGACCCGTCGCGTCGCTGGTGACGTCGACAGCGACGTAGCCGACGGTGACGCGTCGAGTGACGATGCCAAGGCCGACGCCGGCACGCCGAAGAAGGCCAAGAAGAAGGCGAAGGCCAAGAACACCGGCCCGTCGCGCAACCCGATCATGTTCGTCGTCAACTATCTGCAGCAGGTCGTAGCAGAACTCCGCAAGGTGATCTGGCCGAACCGCAAGCAGATGGTCAGCTACACCACCGTGGTGCTGGCCTTCCTGGTGTTCATGGTCGCGCTGATCTCCGGCGCCGACCTGGGACTGGCGCGACTGGTGTCGCTGGTCTTCGGCACCTGATCTGGAATTTGAGAGAGGACTGACAACGTGACCACGTTCGACGGCGACGAGACCGTTGCCGAGACCGTTGACGTCGACGGCGTCGAGTCGCACACCGACGAATCGGCTGAGGGCCAAGAGGCCGTAGCTGCCGACTCGGCCGACTCGGTCGACGAGACCGAAGCGGCTCCGGCCGAAGGTACCGACGAGGCGCCTGCAGCCGACGAAGACGAAGACGAAGACCCGGCAGTGGCGCTCAAGAAGGAACTGCGGCTCAAGCCCGGCGACTGGTACGTCATCCACTCCTACGCCGGTTACGAGAACAAGGTGAAAGCCAACCTCGAAACCCGCGTGCAGAACCTGGACGTCGGCGACTACATCTTCCAGGTCGAGGTGCCCACCGAAGAGGTCACCGAGATCAAGAACGGCCAGCGCAAGCAGGTCAACCGCAAGGTGCTGCCGGGCTACATCCTGGTGCGCATGGAGCTCAACGACGAGTCGTGGGGCGCGGTGCGCAACACCCCGGGTGTCACCGGATTCGTCGGCGCCACCTCGCGTCCGTCCCCGCTGTCGCTGAACGATGTGGTGAAGTTCCTGCTGCCGCAGGGTGCAGCGAAAAAGCCCGCCAAGTCCAGCGCCGCCGCGGCCGGTGCCGGCTCCGAGGCCACCCTGGAACGGCCCGAGATCCTGGTCGATTTCGAGGTCGGCGAGTCGGTCACCGTCATGGACGGACCGTTCGCGACGCTGCCCGCCTCCATCAGCGAGGTCAACGCCGAACAGCAGAAGCTCAAGGTGCTGGTCTCCATCTTCGGCCGCGAGACTCCGGTCGAACTGACCTTCAACCAGGTCTCCAAGATTTAGTCGCCACAGCGGCTAGAAACAACGGGCGTTTCACGCCCTTGGATGAGCAAGTAAAGGAACACCAGAAGCATGGCCCCGAAGAAAAAGGTCGCCGGGCTCATCAAGCTGCAGATCCAGGCCGGGCAGGCCAACCCCGCCCCGCCGGTCGGTCCTGCACTTGGCCAGCACGGCGTCAACATCATGGAGTTCTGCAAGGCGTACAACGCCGCGACCGAGTCGCAGCGCGGGAACGTCATCCCCGTGGAGATCACTGTCTACGAGGACCGCAGCTTCACATTCGCGCTGAAGACCCCGCCCGCCGCCAAGCTGCTGCTCAAGGCCGCAGGTGTGCCCAAGGGTTCGGGCGAGCCGCACAAGACCAAGGTCGCCAAGGTGACCTGGGATCAGGTGCGCGAGATCGCTGAGACCAAGAAGGCCGATCTCAACGCCAACGACATCGACGCTGCGTCGAAGATCATCGCCGGCACCGCCCGTTCCATGGGCATCACGGTCGAGTAGCGAAGCGGATCGACCCGACAACAAGGGTCGAGTATCCGTAGCAATACGTGGGAGGGCCCGCTTCGGCCCGCCAACCACAGACTCTGAATTGGAGATTCAATGAGCAAGAACAGCAAGGCATACCGCGAAGCCGCGGAGAAGATCGACCGGGACAAGTTCTACACCCCGCTTGAGGCCGCGAAGCTGGCCAAGGAGACTTCCTCCAAGAAGCAGGACGCCACCGTCGAGGTAGCCATCCGCCTCGGCGTCGACCCCCGCAAGGCTGACCAGATGGTCCGCGGCACCGTCAACCTGCCGCACGGCACCGGTAAGACCGCCCGCGTCGCCGTGTTCGCCGTCGGTGAGAAGGCAGAGCAGGCACTGGCCGCCGGCGCCGACGTCGTCGGCAGCGACGATCTGATCGAGAAGATCCAGGGTGGTTTCCTGGACTTCGACGCCGCGATCGCCACCCCGGATCAGATGGCCAAGGTCGGTCGGATCGCCCGCGTGCTGGGCCCGCGCGGTCTGATGCCGAACCCCAAGACCGGCACCGTCACCCCCGATGTCACCAAGGCTGTGGCCGACATCAAGGGCGGCAAGATCAACTTCCGCGTCGACAAGCAGGCCAACCTGCACTTCGTGATCGGCAAGGCGTCCTTCGACGAGGCCAAGCTGGCCGAGAACTACGGCGCCGCCCTCGACGAGGTGCTGCGTGCCAAGCCGTCGTCCTCGAAGGGTCGTTACCTCAAGAAGGTGACCGTCTCCACCACCACGGGCCCGGGTATCCCGGTTGACCCGTCGGTGACCCGGAACTTCACCGAGGCGTAGCGCAGCGGAGCCGACCATCGGCGCAGCGGCGTAATCCGTTTGTCGAGTGGCCAGTTACGGCACAAGATTCTCTGAATCGCGTGTCATAACTGGCCATTCGGCGTTTCCAGGGTGCACTCGACGAGACGGCGGCGTAGGAACGCCCGCGCCGGCTCAGACCCTGCCACTTCGCCCTCGAGCGCGATGCGGTACCAGCGCCGGGCCTCGCGCAGTCGGCCGGCCCGGCGCAGCAGGTCTGCGCGGATCGGCGCCACCGCATTCGTCCGGGCCAGTCGCGGATCGTCGGCCACCTCGTCCAGCGCGGCCAGCCCGGCCGGGAATCCATCGCGAAAGCCAACGGCGAGTGCACGATTGGCGCGCACGACCGGCGAGTCCGTCAGCGCCGCCAACTGGTCGTAGGCCAGGCAGATGGTGCCCCAGTCGGTGCGCCGCCAGGTGGGCGCGGTCGCATGCAGTGCCGCGATCACCGCCTGCGGGAGATATGTGCCCGGTGCGCCGTCGGCCAATCGCAACTGCTCCAGCCCCCGCGCGATACGGCCACGGTCCCAATGGCTACGGTCCTGCTCGTCCAGCGGTATCAATGCCCCGCTCTCGTCGACCCGCGTCCGGCGGCGTGAATCATGCAGCAGGACAAGGGCGGAGAGTGCGTGCGCGTCCCGGTTACCGGGCATCAGCGAGCACAGTTCACCTGCGAGTCGGACACCCTCGTCGCACAGCTCGTCACGGATGGCCGAGGGCCCGCCCGTCGACCAGTAACCCCAATGCCGCGCAGTTAAGCGTGTGACTGGTGTGGCAATTGTGACACGCCGTGTGGGATGCCGGTAGGACAGCGGAACTCCCGGTATCGATGGATTGTCCGTCCAAAGACACCATCTCACCAGGGAGTTCCGCTGTCTGTTCAGTCTGTCATCTGTCCTGGGCCACCGGGTCGTCAGGGCCGGTTCGCGCCGGGCCATCTGGGCGAGTTGACCCGGATCGTGTCCGCCGATCTTGTAGATGCCGCCTTGGAGAACACCGGCCGCGTACAGCGCCGTGTTCGGGTGCTGCCCTCGCGGGTCGTGGTCTACCTGCTGCTGGCCGGGGCGTTGTTCGCCGAGATCGGATACCAGCAGGTCTGGGCGCGGCTGGTCGCCGCCTGGATCCGGTCACCGTGGCCGCACCGGGTTCTTCGGCACTGTCACAAGCATTGCGACGTGTCGGAGTTGCCCCGCTGCGCGAATTGTTCACCCTGGTACGCGGCCCGGCTGTCGGCGCGACGCGCTGGCATGGGCTGTTGGTCTGCGCGATCGACGGCACCTCGATGTTCGTGCCCAACAGTGCAGCCAACGCCGCAGCGTTCGGCCGCCAAACCGGCCGCCCCGACGCCGAGTCCGGTATCCGATGCTGCGCATGCTGACGGTCGTGGCGTGTGGCACCCGCACCGTCGTCGATGCCGTGTTCGGCGCCTACGGAGTAGGCGAAACCACCTATGCACCAACGCTGCTGCGGTGCCTGAAACCAGACATGCTGCTGTTGGCTGACCGCAACTTCGCCGTCACAGCTCGTGGAAAAGATCGCCTCGACCCATGCCGAGTTGCTGATCCGCTGCAAAGACGCCCGTGTGCTGCCCCCGATCAAGACGCTGGCGGACCGGACGTGGCTGGCACGGATGGGCGCGGTGACCGTGCGGGTGATCGACGCCCGCATCAGCGTGCGGCTCGACGGCGGGCGACCCGCTACGGTCACTACCGCCTGGTCACCACCCTGCTAGACGAAAAGCAATATCCCGCAGACGAACTGGTCGAGCTCTACCATCAACGGTGGGAGATTGAAACCAGCTACCTGGAATTGAAATCGACCATTCTGGGCGGACGAGTGCTGCGCGCGGGTACCCCCGCCGGCATCACCCAAGAGGTCTACGCACTGCTGATCACCTACCAGGCCCTGCGCACCGCCCTGGCCGATACCGCACTGGCCCGTCCCGACATCGGCCCCGACCGGCTGAGCCTCACCGTCGCCCTGAACACCGCCCGCGACCAAGTCATTCACGCCGCCGCAACGATCGCCGACGCCACCATCGACCTGATCGGCTGCATCGGAGCCGCCGCCCTCAACCAGCCGCTACCAGCGCGGCGATCACGCTCGAGTCCCCGAGTGGTCAAACGCGCCATTTCCAAGCACCGGGCTAAAGGCGCCATCGACCGCACCAACTACACAACCGCCATCACCATCGAAATCCTCGACGGTTGACAACAGGGCGCGGACCTTAACTGCGCGGCATTGCCAGTAACCCTCGGTGAACACCGAATAGATGCAGCCGAGCACGTGCGGTGTGCGTTCGGCCAGAAGCTCCGGTGGTGGAACCCGCAACGGGATATTGGCCTGACGAATCTTGTTCTTGGCACGGGTGATTCGCTGACCTACTGCGGCCTCGGACTGCAGTACGGCACGGGCGATCTCGGTGACGGTGAGACCGGAGATCAGCCGCAGCGTCAGGGCCAGCTGCGCGCTGCGGTCGAGCGCGGGGTGGGCGCAGGTGAACATCATCCGCAGCTCGTCATCGCGCACCGGGTGCAGCTCGGCGTCCTCGGATGCGTTCACCTGCTCGTACACCGCTGCGAGTTCCTTTCCGGGACGGGAAGATTCACGCCGCAGGCGGTCCAGGGCCCGATTGCGTGCCACCGTCGTCAACCACGCACCGGGACTGGCGGGCACACCGTCGGCCGGCCATACCCGGAGCGCCTGTGCGCAGGCCTCCTGGACGGCGTCCTCGGCCACGGTGAGATCACCCGACCAGCGGGCGATGGTGGCCACCACCGGGCCCCACTCGCGCCGAAAGACGCCGTCCAATTGGGTCATTGACGATTACAGGCCTGAAATCCCGGCCAACTGGCGTACCTCGATGGCCGACGCCGGAATCATCGACGCCAACTTGACCGCCTCGTCGCGATCCGATGCCCGCAGCACGTAGAAGCCGTTGGCCACCTCAGCGCCCTCGGCGTACGGGCCGTCGGTCAGCACCACCTTGCCGTCGCGCACGCGCACCGTGGTCGCCGTGGCCGGCGGATGCAACGGCGCGCCGGCCAGCGTCCGGTCGCCGATGGTCTTGGCGCGTTCGACGTGCAGGCCCGCCTGCCGGTTCCATTCGTCGGTGCCCGGCGTGTTGACATCCTCCGGCCGCTCCAGCAGCAGGGCCAGCCAATCGTTGCCGAGTGGCCGCTCGGGTGCCTGCCAATGAACCATCGGCCACACCTCGACCGCGCCGAACTCGGCGACCGGGATGTCGCGGGCCAGGGCCAGCGCCTCATCGAGATTGTCGGCCTCGAACACGTAGTAGCCGCAAGCCACCTCGGCGCCCTCGGCGTACGGGCCGTCGGTGACTACCGGGTTGTCCGGACCTCCGGTGATACGGGAGGCGGCAGCGTCTTTGTCCAGTGCGTCGCCGGCCCGGATCGCCGAGGCGGCCTTGGCGTGAAATTTCTGGAACGCGGCCATGCCCTCGGCTCGCTGCTCAGGTGTCAGCTCCACATCCTGGCTGATCAGTAAAGCGAAGTAATACATCGTCATCTCCCGGCGTCAGCGAGTGAGAACCTTTCTGTCCCACTCTCTACCCATCCGACGAACGACGGCGCCGTGATCCGACAGCTCGCGTGAAACTACTTCTGCAGCGTGAACTGATGCACGCTGATGTGGCCCGATGCGAAGTATTTCTGGCAGCCGTTGAGGTACTTGTCGTAGCGGTCGTACACCTCTTGGCCCTGGATCGCGATGGCTCGGTCCTTGTGGGCCTCGAGCGCGTCGGCCCAGATCTCGAGCGTCCGGACGTAGTGTGGGCCGATCTCCTGCAATTGGGTGAGCGTGAACCCGGCGTCGGTCGCTTTCTCCTGTTCCATCGACACCGAGGGCAGTCGGCCGCCGGGGAAGATCTCGGTCATGATGAACCGGGCGAACCGGGCGTCCTCGAATGTCATGTGCAGACCGAGCTTCTGGCCCTGACGAAGGTCGAATCCGGTGATGTTGTGCAGCAACATGGTGCCACCGTCGGGCAGTGCGTTATAGGCCGTCTCGAAAAATGCCGGATACCGCTCGAATCCGAAATGCTCAAAGGCGCCGATCGAAACGATGCGGTCGACCTTGTCATCGAACTCTTCCCAACCCTGGAGCCGAACCTCGACATTGCGTTCGGTGGGAATCCGGGCGAGCTTTTCGATGGCGTATTCACGCTGCTCGCCACTGAGCGTCAGCCCGATGACGTTCACGTCGTACTTCTCGATGGCGCGCGCCATGCCTGCGCCCCAGCCACAGCCGATATCGAGCAGCGTCATCCCGGGTTCAAGTCCCAGCTTGCCCAGCGACAGATCGAACTTGGCGATTTGGGCTTCGTCGCCGGTCATGTCTTCGCGCTCGAAATAACCGCAGGTATAGCCCATTGTGGGGCCTAGAAACAGTTCGTAGAATTCATTTGAAATGTCGTAGATCGACTGCAGTTCTTCATATTTCGGTGTCAATTTGGACATATTAGATATGCTCCAAGCCGTAGAGTTCTGCTCGCGAATCCAGGGTACCGCAGACACCCCCGGTGAGCCTGTTGTCGTCGCCGTCAACAATTCTCAGTGGCAAACAAATGTATTGTGTCTAGAGCGCCAATTGTGCAGGTATATCCCGTGGAAAGCGTTCAGGCGGGACTGCGTCAGCGAAGGAAATCACACCCCGCGACATGCTCAGCGGGAACTGCCGAAGTTCGTCTTCAGCTCGCCGACGACCTCATCCCACACCGGCTCCGGTAAATCGTGGCCCATCCCGTCGATCAGCACCAGCCGGGCACCCGCGATCGCGCGGGCCACCGCCCGGCCCCCGAACGGGCGCATCAACCGGTCGGCTCGTCCATGGATCACCACGGTCGGCACGCTGATCCGCTTGTCGTGATGGCGCAGACTGCCGCTGCCGAGAATGGCACCGAAATGCCGGGCGATCCCGGCCGGGTAGTAGGCGCGGTCGTACAGTTCGGCGGCCTGGGCCCTGATCTCCGCCTCGGGAACGGGATAGCCGGGGCTGCCGTTGATCCGGCTGATCCGAACTGTGTTGTCGATGATGGCATCTCGCGACGAATTGGCGGGTGGGCCGGTGACCACCGACAGCAGCTGCTTGATGCCCGGCGGCGGCAACAGCGGCTGATTGTTGCTGGAGAAGATCACCGCCAGTGACCTGGTGCGCTGCGCGTGCCGGGACGCGAACACCTGGGCGATCATCCCGCCCATCGAACCGCCGACGATGTGGGCGGTGTCGATCCTGAGGTGATCGAGCAGGGCCGCGGCGTCGTCGGCGACGTCTTCGAGGGTGTAGACCGACGGGCTCCGGAGCCCCAGAAACGACCGGGCCATCCGCAGCGGCAGCGGAGAATCAACCCGCGTGCCGGACAATTTGGTGGACAGGCCGACGTCGCGGTTGTCGTAACGGATGACACGTAGCCCCAGGCTCACCAGCTTTTCGCAGAAACCGGTGCGCCACAACAGCATCTGCGCACCGAGACCCATGATCAGCAGCACGGCCGGGTCATTCGGGTTGCCCATGTCCTCGTAGTAGAGGTCGACATCGCCGGGTTCCGCGGACGATTTGGCGAAGCCGGTCCGCACCTTCATGCCGGCCACTCAGGCCTCGTCCCCGTCGGGATCGTTCTCTTTGTGCTCGCGGCTGATATCCACCATGAAATTGGCGAAATATCCGGTGAGCTGGGGATCGTTCATCATCTGCCACTTCGGGGCCAGCAGCTTCATGTACCGCTCCACGTAGAGGAACTGCTTGCCGATCAACACGAGTTCGCGGGGCAGCTTGACGTCGTAGGCATCGGCCAGGGTTGCAAGCTGCTTGCCGATTTCGGCGTAGGACATATCGCCGAGCGATTTCATGGTCAGCGGGGTGGCGAACTTCTCCAGGTCCTTGGCCGCCTGCGCCTCGGGCTTCACGGTGCCGACCGCGCCCATCAGCACAACGATCTTGCCCGCGGCCGCATGGTCCTTCTTGACCAGCAGCGCATAGACCAGCTCGCGCAACAGCCAGCGGGTACGCGGGTCGATACGGCCCATGATGCCGAAGTCGAAGAACACCACCTTGCCTGCGTCATCGACGTAGAGATTGCCGGCGTGCAGGTCCCCGTGGAACAGGCCGTGCTTCAGGCCACCCTCGAACACGCTGAACAGCAGGGCCTTGACCAGTTCGGTGCCGTCGAAGCCCTTCTTGCGGATTGCGGCGACGTCGTCGATACGCACCCCGGTGATCCGTTCCATGGTCAGCACCCGCTGGCTGGTCAGGTCCCAGTACACCTGCGGGACCCGGATGTTCTCGCCCAGCGGGGAGGCGTGCATGTGCGACACCCAGGCGTCCATCGACTGGGCTTCCAGCCGGAAGTCCAGCTCCTCGGCCAGGTTCTCGGCGAAGTCGGCGACCACGTCCTGAGCCGACAGCCGCCGGCCCAGCTTCGCCAGCTCCACCAGCTGCGCGCCGCGCTTGAGGATCTGCAGGTCGGCGGCGACTCGGCGGCGGATCCCCGGACGCTGGATCTTGACCACCACCTCCTCGCCGCTGTGCAGCGTGGCGTAGTGCACCTGGGCGATCGACGCCGAGGCGAACGGCTTCTCGTCGAACGTCTTGAACAGGTTCGTGGGCTCGTCGCCGAGCTCCTCCACGAACAACTTGTGCACCTCGTCGGTATCCGCCGGCGGCACCCGGTCGAGCAGGCTGCGGAACTCACGGCTCAGCGGCTCACCGAAGGCACCTGGGCTCGACGCGATGATCTGGCCGAACTTGACGTAGGTGGGGCCCAGGTCGGAGAAGGTCTGCGGGACCTGCCGGATGACCTTCTGTTGCAGGGAACCGCTGCCGAACATGTGGGCGGCGACACGGACCCCGGTGCGGGTGATCTGCCAACCGGTGGCGCCGATACGGGCGGCTTCCACAGGCAACGGCACCCGGCTCAACCGGGCGACCTCGCGGTGCTTGGGTCTCGGCGGCGTAGTGCTCATAGCTGCAGTGTCTCAAAGGGCGCGGTCAGGCGAAAAACATCTGTGCCGCGCGTCACACTGAGGCGAAGCTTTCTTCGACCTCTTCGCGGCTCTGCACCGGGTCGGTTCCGGGCACGTAGGTGGGCTCGGTGTGCGACACGGTGGTCCCGGCGGCGACGCGCTGTTGCGCCGCGCGGAACTCCGGGGTGTTACCGGCCGCGGTGTGCAGACCGTTGATGATCGACCACACCATGGTGCGCCGGGCCGCCCGCTCGATCGGATTGGGATCGGTGTGCCCGATCATCTGCTTGGCCCACTTCGGCATGGTGTCGCGGATCGCCCAGTCCACCGCGCTCTGCGGCATCGGCAGGTTGGGACCGGTGGCCATGGCCGCACCGTAGGTGAGCGCCAGTTTGGGCAGATAAGAGTGCAGGCACTCCAGCGTCTCGGCCTTGGTTGCGGGCAGGTCGGTGCCGCCCAGGGCGTGCCCGACACGGATGAACTCGCCGTAGTAGCGGTCGAGTTTCTTACCGCGCAACGGGTTCGGGTGGTAGATCTCGTGTGCGGTGGCCAGCCCCCACACCACGGTCGCGTAGTTCCAGCGCAGCCAGTCCGGATCGTCGGCGTCGTAGACCGCACCGTCTGGGCGGGTGCCCTTGATGGTGTGGTGCATGGAGCGGACAGTCTTGGCCACTCGTTCGGCGGTTTCGGTGTTGCCGTAGGCGGTGCCGATGAAGAACGCGATCGAATGCCCCAGGCGCACCGCGGCGCCCCGGGGATCGATGACGGGGATCGCGGTCCCGTCGTCATCGCGTTTGACCAGACGCGAATGGTGCATGCCCATCCAGTAGATGGAGGGATCGAGGCGTTCCAGGTAGGCCGCGCACTGCAGGCCGAAGACGAGTGCCTCGGTGTGGGAGTGGACGTGCCAGACGGCGCTGCCCGGGCCGAACCACCCCGGATCGCCGGCGGGTCCGGCGAACTCCATGCCTCGGAAGTAGTGCTGCCGAATGTCCGTATCGAACTTCCGCTGCAGCATCTGCTCGAGGATTTGGTGTGGCATGTCCACCGGGGACCCCCTTCTGGTTACGTCTGTAGCCAGAATACATTTTGGGTACGGGTGTGACCAGACTTAGTCTGTAGGAATGTCGAGTCCGACGCGATGGGCCGGCGTGCCGCTAGGGGACCGCCGGGCCGAACGACGCGCCCTGCTCGTGGACGCGGCGTTTCGGCTGTTCGGGGACGGCGGTGAGGCCGCGGTCTCGGTGCGCTCGGTCTGCCGCGAATGTGGACTGAACACCCGCTACTTCTACGAGAGCTTCGCCGATACCGACGACCTGCTCGGAGCGGTGTACGACGAGGTCAGCGCGGCCCTGGCCGTCGACGTCGAGGCCGCGACGACCGGGGCCGGAGACTCCCTGCGGGCCAGGACCCGCGCCGGAATCGCCGCCGTGCTGGGTTTCAGTTCAGCCGACCCGCGGCGGGGTCGGGTGCTGTTCACCGACGCCAGAGCCAATCCGGTACTGGCCGCACGCCGCACGGCGACCCAGGACCTGCTGCGCGAGGCCGTGCTGTCCGAGGGTGGCCGGTTGAATCCGGGTTCGGATCCGGTGGCCGCCCAGATCGGCGCGGCCATGTACACCGGGGCCATGGCCGAGCTCGCCCAGCAGTGGCTGAGCGGCAACCTGGGCGATGACCTCGGTGTGGTGGTGGAGCATGCGCTCCGACTGGTGCTCGGCCGGTAGCTCACCCGGCGGCGGGCCGCCAATCAGACCTCGGCGGCGGGCCGCCAGCGCGTGATCCAGTCGGTTTCCGGCCACTGCTCCTCGGCCGCCAGCAGCTCGTACATCGTGGCGCGGTCGATCGATTCGCGGATGATGTCGGCATGCCCGGCGTGGCGACTGAGTTCCTCGATCAGATGCATCGCCACCCACCGCACTGACCAGTTGTCGACGTCCTGTGGGAACCACGGCACATCGTGGGGAATCGGAACGGCGGTGTCGAGGTCGCGCTCGGCAAGCACTCGCAACGTCTCGGCGTTCTGGGCCTTGAACGCCCCGAGTAGTCCGGCCAGGGTCTCGTGCTCACCCATCACGTACTGGTCGGCGTAGTCGGCGATCTGATCTTCCATCGGACGGGGATCCGGCGGTGGGAACTGCGGCGCATGCTCGGCGCGGGCGGTCCAGGCCTGTTGCATCGCGGTGACGTGCTTGATCAGGCCACCGACCGACAGCGCGCTCACCGACGGGGTGGACCGGGCCTGCGCGTCGGTCAGGCCGTGCGCCACCGCGAAAAAGGCATTCTGCTGGAAGGCGACGAAGTCGATCAGGGTCTGGCGTTCGCCGCTGGTCGGGGCGGGCATTCCGGGCATGGTTCAGTTCTCCTCGTGGTGGGATGAGTGGGTGTAAAGATCTCGGATGCAGGCGATTTCGGCGCCGTGATGGATCACTTCCCGATTGATGTGCAGGACCAGCACGGCCATCGGCTCATTGCCGTACGGTCCTTCGGCGGGGCCGCACGGGCGCTTCAGGTCCTCTTCACTCAGAGACCTGACCCCGTCGATCCAATTTCGGTATGCGTCGTCGAGTTGGCTCAGGGCCGTGCTGGCATCGGTGGCGTACGGCCAGGACTCGTAGTCGGCCGGCGGCCCGCCGAAATGCGAGTGGTTGCGGATCGCGAACACTCCGACGATCACGTGTGCCAGTCGCCAGGCGATCGTGGTGAACGGTTCCGGTTGTGGCGGTGGATAACTGAAGTCGATGGCGCCGTCGGAGTGAACGGTCCAGCAGTGTGGGACGGGTGCCCAGAAGTACTCGTCGTCGGTCAGGCCGTCCAATCGCGGCCTCAGTTGATTGGTCCAGTGGAAGTCGAGTTGGTCGGCCAGGAGGTTTGTCCACATAGGACCACCCTGTCACCTATATAGGACAGCTTCGGTCCTAAAACTGCGGCAGACTTCTCGCATGGCTGTGAGCAGCGAAACCACCGGCCGCGTGTTGCAACTCCTCGGACTGTTTCAGTCGCGTAGGGCCTGGACGGGCCAGGAACTGGCCGAACGGCTCGGTGTCACCACCCGCAGCGTCCGCCGTGACATCGAGCGGTTGCGCGAACTCGGATACCCGGTTCACGCCAGCAAGGGACAGGGTGGGGGCTACCAACTCGGTGCAGGCGCGGCGCTGCCCCCGCTGCTGCTTGACCCCGACGAAGCCGTCGCGATGGCCGTCTGCCTGCGGCTGGCCGCCGGCGGAAGCATCGCCGGCGTCGGCGAATCGGCCCTGCGCGCGTTGTCCAAGCTCGACCAGGTCATGCCCGCGCGGTTGCGTTCGCAGGTATCGGCGGTGCACGACGCGACGGTCACCCTGGCCCCCGACTCCTCCGATGCCCCGGTGGAACCCGAGGTACTGATGACCCTGGCCCGCGCCTGCCGCGACCGCGAGCACGTCCGTACCGACTACACCGATATCCGGGGCAACCACACCCAGCGGCGGCTGGAGCCCTACCAACTGGTGACCACCGGGCGGCGCTGGTACCTGATGGCCTACGACCGGGACCGCCGGGACTGGCGGAGTCTGCGCTTGGACCGGATGACCGCGGTGGCCGCCCGCGGCACCACGTTCGCGCCGCGCGAGGCGCCGGATGCGGCCGACTACGTTCGGCGTGCGATCAGTTCCTCGCCCTACCGCTACGTCGCCCGGGTGCGTTACCACGCCCCGAAAGAAATTGTGGCGCAGAAGTTCCCACCGGCGTCCGCCACCGTCGAAGCCGACGGGCCCGACGCCTGCATCGTCACCACCGGCGCCGACGACCCCGAGCGCATGGTGCTCTATTTCGCCACCGTGGGCCACGACTTCGAGGTACTCGAACCGCCCGAGGTGGCTGCCGCCGTCGGGGTCGTCGCCGACCGCCTGCGCGCCGCCTTCCCCGGCGAGCAGACGTGAAAGCACCCCAATCCGGTCGACTTCGGGTACCGCAACGTCCTGCTCGCGGGGAGGCTGAGGCCGTAAGGTTCTGCAGATGCGGGTCCTGTCAGCGGAGACGACGGAGCTGTTTGCCGGGCCAGAGGATGCCCCTCGGCAGTTGGTTCGGGTGCGATACGAGGACTGCGCCGCACCGACGCCGGTGCGGGTGGACGGGGACGGGCTCTCCGGTGAGGCGATGGCCGCGCCGGGAGACGGCACCGTCGAGGTTCCGATCGACGTCGAGCGAGGCGTGCCCGGCGAGGTCCGGCGCGCCCGGGTGGGGGAGATCGCCTTCGACTTCACCGTGGCCGAACCCGGCTGGACCATGTACATGATCAGCCACTTCCACTACGACCCGGTCTGGTGGAACACCCAGGCCGCCTACATCAGCGTGTGGAACGAGGATCCGCCCGGCCAGTGCCGGCAGACCAACGGATTCGACCTGGTGCACGCACACCTGGAAATGGCCCGCCGCGTTCCGGAATACAAGTTCGTCCTGGCCGAGGTCGACTATCTCAAGCCCTACTGGGACGCCCGCCCGGAAGACCGGGCCGATCTACGCCGGTTCATCGAGCAGAGGCGCGTCGAGATCATGGGCGGCACCTACAACGAGCCGAACACCAACCTCACCAGCCCGGAGACCGCGATCCGGAATTTCGTGTCGGGCATGGGCTTCCAACGCGATGTGATGGGTGCCGACCCGGCCACCGCGTGGCAGCTCGACGTGTTCGGGCACGACCCGCAATTCCCCGGGATGGCGGCCGACGTCGGCCTGACCTCCAGTTCGTGGGCGCGCGGACCGCATCACCAGTGGGGGCCGATGCAGAACGACGGCGACCCCGAGCGCATGCAGTTCGCCAGCGAGTTCGAATGGATCGCGCCGTCGGGCCGCGGGTTGCTCACCCACTACATGCCCGCGCACTATTCGGCGGGATGGTGGATGGACTCCTCGGCCTCACTGGCCGAGGCCGAGGAATCCACCTACGCGCTGTTCGCCAAGCTCAAGCGAGTTGCGTTGACCCGCAACGTGCTGCTGCCCGTCGGCACCGACTACACCCCGCCCAACAAGTGGGTCACCCAGATCCACCGTGACTGGAACTCGCGGTACGTCTGGCCGAAGTTCTTGTGCGCGTTGCCTTCCGAGTTCTTCGCCGCGGTGCGAGCCGAAGTCGACGAGCGCGGCATCGTGCCGTCGCCACAGACCCGCGACATGAACCCGATCTACACCGGCAAGGACGTCTCCTACATCGACACCAAGCAGGCCAACCGGGCTGCCGAGGACGCAGTGCTCGACGCCGAACGGTTCGCGGTGTTCGCCGGGCTGCTCGGCGGCGCGGACTATCCGCAGGCCGCCATGACCAAGGCCTGGGTGCAACTGGCCTACGGGGCGCACCACGACGCCATCACCGGTTCGGAATCCGATCAGGTCTACCTCGACCTGATGACCAGCTGGCGTGACGCCTGGGAGCTGGGTGTCACCGCGCGGGACAATGCCCTGCACCTGTTGTCTGAAGCGGTCGATGGATCAGTGATCGTGTGGAACGCCGTAGCGCACAACCGGACCGACATCGTCACCGTGCACCTGGACGCACCGTTCCCCGGGGCCGTGCTCGACAGCGACGGCAATGAGGTTCCCGTGCTGGTCGAGCACGACGGAGCGACGGTGAGCTGGCTGGTCTGCGATGTTCCGTCCGTGGGGTGGCGGTCGTACCGGTTCACCGCCGGGACAGCGCACGGCTGGCAACCGGTGGCCGGGGACGAGATCGCCAACGACCGCTACCGGTTGCGCGTCGATGCGGACCGCGGCGGCGGGGTGTCCTCGCTCGTCGACGACGGCACAGAACTCATCGCCGACGGAGGCGTCGGCAACGAACTCGCGGTCTACGAGGAGTATTCGGCCCACCCCGAGGCCGGGGAAGGCCCCTGGCATCTGCTGCCCACCGGGCCGGTGGTGTGCTCCGCGGCCGCCCCGGCCGAGAAGGTGCAGTGCTACCGGAGCCCGCTCGGACAACGGGTGATCGTGCGGGGCCGCATCGCGGATCTGTTGCGCTACATGCAGACCATCACGCTGTGGGCCGGTGTGGACCGGGTCGATTGCCGCACCGTCATCGACGAATTCGTCGGGGCGGACCGACTGGTCCGGTTGCGTTGGCCCTGCCCGGTGCCCGGCGCGCTACCGGTGAGCGAGGTCGGCGACGCGGTGATCGGCCGCGGATTCGGGCTGCTGCACGATCATTCGGACCACCACGCGGTGGATGCCGCGCAACATCCGTGGACGTTGGACAACCCGGCGTACGGCTGGTTCGGGCTGTCCTCGGCGGCGCGCGTGCGTATCGGAGCCGATGCGGTGCGCGCCGTTTCGGTGGCCGAGGTGATCGCCCCCGACGACGGCACCGACCCACGCGATCTGATGGTGGCGCTGGTACGGGCCGGGGTGACCGCGACCTGCAGCGCGGCCGACAAACCGCGCTATGGCGATCTCAGCGTGGACTCCAACCTGCCCGACACCCGGTTCACCCTCGGCGGTCCCGAGGAAAACCCGTTCACCGCAGCGGTTCTCGCCGAGTCGGACATCGCCTATGCCGACGAGTACAAACGGCAGATCGACGCCACCGGATCGGCCCGGGTCTGGGTGCCCGCCGCCGCGCCGTTGACCGAACAGTGGGTGCCGGGCGCCGACCTGCGCGGGGTGCGAAGCCTGCCGGTGCTGATCCTGGCCGGTGACCTCGACGCGGTGGTCGATGACCTGGCCGACGCGGAGATCGTCGTCACCCAGCAGGCACCCGCGGCGGCCGAGCCGTTCGAGGCCCGCACCGTCGCGCTGCTGAACCGTGGGGTGCCGAGCTTCGCCGTCGAACCCGACGGCACCCTGCACACCTCGCTGATGCGGTCCTGCACCGGCTGGCCGTCGGGCACCTGGATCGACCCGCCGCGCCGTACCACGCCGGACGGCTCCAATTTCCAATTGCAGCACTGGACACACACATTCGACTACGCACTGGTCACCGGGGCCGGTGACTGGCGGGCCGTCGGGGTCGCCCCCGTCGCCGCGGAGTTCAACCGGCCGCTGCGGCCGGTGGTGGTCGATTCGGACGCAGGCGGCGGGCTGCCGGCGTGGGGATCGCTGCTGGAGATCGAGCCGGCCGGCACCGTGCAACTGGGTGCCCTCAAGGCCATGGGGAATCCGTTGGCGTCGGGCAGTGTGCGCAGTGCCGAGCCGGCCGACGGGGTTACCGCGCGCCTGGTCGAGATCACCGGCAGCGCCGCCGAGGTCACCATCCGCTCCGGGCTGCGCACGGTCTCCGCTGCCGCCAACCTGAATCTGCTGGAGGAACCTGCGTCCGAGCAGACGTCAGGCCTGACGCTGCACGGCTACCAGATCGCCACGGTGTCCACCCAGCTCAACCTCCCGAAAATGGTGTCGGGGGAACACCAGCGGTTGGCACCTGAAGCCGAGGCCGCGCAGCCCCTCTACGCCAGGTACTGGCTGCACAACCGCGGCCCGGCGCCGCTCGGCGGTCTGCCCGTCGTCGCGTATGTGCATCCGGAAGGCATTGCCGGACAACCCGGTAGCGAGGTGACCGTGCGGCTGACCGCGGCCAGCGACTGCACCGACGCCGCCCTGCACGGGCGGGTCAGGGTGGATGGACCGCCGGGGTGGGAGGCGCAGCCCGCCGAGCTGCCCTATGTCCTACCGCCCGGAGGGTATCTGGAAACCGATGTGGTGCTGAGCATCCCGGCCGGAGCCGAACCCGGGCTGTACCCCGTGCGCGCCGAGCTCGCGGTGACCGGCAGCGGATCGGATGCGCTGCCGCCGTCGTGGCGCCAGGTCGTCGAGGACGTCTGCATCGTCACGATCGGTGAACCCGCGCCGCAGGTGCTCAAGCTGGTGTCCGAGCCGCAGGCCGTCGACATCCAGGCAGGTGAGAGTGCCCGACTGTCGATGACGATCGGCACCGATGCGCTTGCCGCCCTGAGCGCCGAGGCGCACCTGATCAGCCCATGGGGAACCTGGGAGTGGATGGGACCGGCCGCGGTCGGCGTCGAGGTGCCCGCGTCGGGTACCGCCGAGATCGGGTTCGACGTCGCACCCCCGGCGTGGGTCCAACCGGGGGAGTGGTGGGCGCTGATCCGGGTGGGCTGTGCGGGGCGGCTGATCTATTCACCTGCGGTGAAGGTGACGGTCCGATGAACCCGGTGACCTGTGCGGCACGGGTGGCCGGAAAACCGGTGTCGATCAAGGAGATCGACGAGCGGGAGGCCGCCCTGCGGGCGGGAAACCGGGCCTCGGCGCTGCCACGACCCGGGACCAGCGAAGGACGTCAGTTGCGCCGCTGGCTCACCCAGTTGGCGGTCGCCGAACGGGTGGTCACCGACGAAGCCGCCGCGCGCGGCCTGTCCGGCCACGACGCGCCCGGTCCCGATGAGGTGCTGCCCGATACCGCGGCCCGGCTGGAGATCGGCAGCGTCGCCGCCGCCACGTTGGGTACCCCGCCGGCCCGTGCGGTGTTCGCGGCGGTGACTGCTGCGGTGGAGGTTTCCGATGTCGAGGTGGCGGCCTACCACGCACGCAATCCACTGCGATTCGCCTCGACGGGCAGCGGCCCGCACGGTTGGCGCGGCCGGCCCGTCGCCCCGTCGTTGGATCAGGTGCACCACCGGATCGCCGCGTACCTACGGGCGGCCGCGCGCAGGCAGGCGTTCCGGCTGTGGCTCGACGCGCAGTGCGCGGCCCTGGTGGAACTGGCGCCGGGGTACGAGCATCCCGGGGATCCTCGTCAACCGGACAACACCCACAAGCACTAGAGGTGACCTCGCATGGCACTGACGATCGCGCTCGATATCGGCGGCACCAAGATCGCGGTCGGCCTCGTCGACGCCGAGGGGCGACTGGTGCATCGCGGCCAACTGCCCACCCCGGACGGTGACGCCGAGACGGTGTGGGCCGTCGTGGAGAAGCTGCTCGGCGAGACCATGCGGGCCGCGGACGGTGCCGCCACCGGCGTCGGCGTCGCCTCCGCCGGACCGATCGATCTGCCCAACGGCACGGTCAGCCCGATCAATATCGCCCAGTGGCGACACTTCCCGATCGTCGAGCGGGTCGCCGGCGCCACCCGGTTGCCGGTCCGGCTCGGTGGCGACGGGCTGTGCATGGCGCTCGGCGAGCAGTGGTGCGGTGCGGGCCGGGGCGCGCAGTTCCTGCTCGGCATGGTGGTGTCGACCGGGGTCGGCGGTGGTCTGGTGCTCGACGGCGTGCCGTATGACGGTCGCACCGGCAATGCCGGGCACGTCGGCCATGTCGTCGTCGCCCCCGACGGCGGTGACCGGTGTGCGTGCGGCGGGCAGGGTTGCGTCGAGACCATCGCATCCGGCCCCAGCATGGTGCGGTGGGCCCGGCAGCAGGGGTGGGACGGCACCGACGCCAAGGCGCTGGGTGAGGCCGCGACCCGAGGAGACGGTCCGGCCGTCAAGGCATTTCAGCGCGGCGCGCGGGCGGTGGCGGCGACGATCGCCTCGGTGGGCGCGGTGTGCGACCTGGATCTGGTGGTGATCGGCGGGGGAGTGGCCAAGTCCGGGGCATTGCTGTTCGATCCGCTGCGCGCGGCGCTCGCCGACTACACCGGGCTGGAGTTCCTGCGGGGGCTGCGGGTCGTCCCGGCCGAGCTCGGTGGGGATGCCGGCCTGGTGGGTGCGGCGGCCCTGGCGCGGGCCTGACGCTTCTGTTGTTTCTGGATCTCCATGTGGGTGCGGCCCCATTCGCACAACGCGGCCAGGACCGGTTCCAGCGTTCTGCCGTAGGCGGAGATCGAATAGTGCACGCACGGCGGCACGGTCCCCGCGTCATGGCGATCGATGATCCCGGCGTCGACCAGATCGTGCAGATGCCGGATCAGCATCCGCTCGGTGATGTCGGGAATGCTGCGGCGCAGTTCGGCGGTGCGCATCGGTCCGTCGGCCAGCCGCCACAGGATCGTGCCCTTCCAGCGCCCGTCGATGACCGACAAGGTTGCGTCGATCGGGCAATCGCCGATCTCTTTCTTGGAAACCGCCATGCTCAAGCCCTCCCTGAGTACTGACTAATTTGTCAGTACCTTGTTTTTTGTCAGCATAGTGATCAGCCTAGATGACATGGAAGAAATCGTGCAGATTCTCGCCGTCGTCGTCACCGGGCCGCTGCTGGGCGTCGAGTTCGGCGTCGCCGCATTCACCAACCCGATCCTGCAGCGGCTCCCCGACGAGGCCTACCGCCAGGCCCGCGGCACCGGCAGCCGGATTCTCGGAACGGCGATGCCGTTCTGGTACATCGGCGCGATGGCGTTGCTGATCGCCGCCGCGGTATGGAGCCCGGGGCCGGTGCTCCTCACCGCAGTGGTGCTCATGGCCCTGGTCATGCTGCTGTCCCTGACCACGCTGGTGCCGATCAACAACCGCGTCGCAGCCGGATTCGGCGGTGGTGAAGACCCCGATCAGTTCCCTGAACTGGTCCGACGCTGGGACCGGCTGCACTGGCTGCGGGTCGGCCTGCTGGCGGCGGCGTTCGTGCTGCTGGTGGTGGCCGGCGCACACTGAGGGGGTGCGACGGCCGCGTTTTGGCTGATCGGTGCATGTTCGGCTACTCTGGTCGCGTTCTACCGAAGACCGTTGGTCACCTAGCAATAGGTTGAAGGTCCGGGAAGTGTCCCGGCGGCCCACGCAGGAGGACGAGGCTGGACCAGTTTCGTACTGGATATCTCTGCGCCCCGACCTGTCTGCGTCGGGGCGTTCGTCATTTCACGGCCCCGAGTCGGTGGAGCGCCCGATACCCACCACAAGGAGGCATGCATGGCCAAGGCTGACAAAGCCACGGCGGTTGCCGACATTGCTGAGCAGTTCAAGGCGTCGACGGCCACCGTCGTCACCGAGTACCGCGGGCTGACTGTGGCGAGCATGGCTGAGCTGCGTCGTTCACTCGGCGACTCCGCCACGTACACCGTCGCCAAGAACACTCTGGTGAAGCTCGCTGCGTCTGAAGCAGGCATTGAAGGCCTCGACGAGCTGTTCGCCGGTCCCACGGCGATCGCGTTCGTCCAGGGTGAGCCCGTTGACGCCGCCAAGGCGATCAAGAAGTTCGCCAAGGACAACAAGGCGCTCGTCATCAAGGGCGGCTACATGGACGGCAAGGCGCTGTCCGTGTCCGAGGTCGAGAAGATCGCCGACCTCGAGTCGCGCGAGGTTCTGCTCGCCAAGCTGGCAGGTGCCATGAAGGGCAACCTGTCCAAGGCTGCAGGCCTGTTCAACGCACCTGCTTCTCAGGTGGCCTGCCTCGCCGCGGCGCTGCAGGAGAAGAAGGCCGCCGAAGAGGCCGCGTAGAAGCTTCCGCTTCACGCACCGCTCACAAGCAATCGCAACCGCACAAACCACTCACATCTGTAAGAAAAATCAGGAAGGACCATAAACATGGCCAAGCTGTCCACCGACGAACTGCTCGACGCGTTCAAGGAAATGACCCTGCTGGAGCTCTCTGAGTTCGTGAAGCAGTTCGAAGAGGTCTTCGAGGTCACCGCCGCGGCTCCGGTCGCCGTTGCCGCCGCCGGTGGCGCCCCCGCCGCCGCCGAGGCCGCCGAGGAGCAGTCGGAGTTCGACGTCATCCTCGAGGGTGCCGGCGAGAAGAAGATCGGCGTCATCAAGGTCGTCCGCGAGATCGTCTCCGGCCTGGGCCTGAAGGAAGCCAAGGATCTGGTCGACGGCGCTCCCAAGCCGTTGCTGGAGAAGGTCACCAAGGAGGCCGCCGAGGACGCCAAGAGCAAGCTCGAGGCTGCCGGCGCCAGCGTCACCGTCAAGTAGTCCATACCCGGACCGCAAGAACCCCCGAATCCCTACGGATTCGGGGGTTCTTTGCTTGTATGGGCGGGTTGGGCCGGTGACGGAGCGGGTACTCCCGAATATTGGGAGACATCCCTGTGAGGGTGATGCGCCGTGCGCTATGGTGACTCAAGCCACAGGCCGCAGCAGGTGGTGGGGTGAGCCGTAGGCGGAAGGATCTTTGATGGGCGTCCAGATCGATGTGACGGGACTCAGCAAATCTTTTGGATCGTCAAAGATTTGGGAAGATGTCACGTTGACCGTTCCCGAGGGCGAGGTCAGCGTGCTGCTGGGCCCGTCGGGTACCGGAAAGTCAGTGTTCCTGAAGTCCCTGATCGGCCTGCTGCGCCCGGAGCGTGGCTCGATCGTCATCGACGGCACCAACATCCTTGAGTGTTCGGCCAAGGAGCTCTACGAGATCCGCACCCTGTTCGGTGTGCTGTTCCAGGACGGCGCGCTGTTCGGCTCGATGAACATCTATGACAACACCGCCTTCCCGTTGCGTGAGCACACGAAGAAGAGCGAGAGCGAGATCCGCAACATCGTCATGGAGAAGCTCGACCTGGTGGGTATGCCCAATGACGGGCACAAGTTCCCCGGTGAGATCTCCGGCGGTATGCGCAAGCGCGCCGGCCTGGCTCGGGCCCTGGTGCTCGACCCGAAGATCATCCTGTGTGACGAGCCGGACTCGGGTCTGGACCCGGTGCGTACCGCGTACCTGTCCCAGCTGCTGATCGACATCAACGCGCAGATCGACGCCACGGTGCTGATCGTGACGCACAACATCAACATCGCCCGGACCGTGCCGGACAACATCGGCATGTTGTTCCGCAAGCAGCTGGTCATGTTCGGCCCCCGCGAGGTGCTGCTGACCAGCGAGGAGCCTGTCGTCAAGCAGTTCCTCAACGGTCGCCGGATCGGGCCGATCGGTATGTCCGAGGAGAAGGACGAGGCCACCGCGGCTGCCGAGCAGGCCATGATGGACGCCGGCCAGCACGACGGCGGTGTCGAAGAGATCGAGGGTGTGCCGCCGCAGTTGATGGCGACCCCGGGTATGCCCGAACGCAAGGCTGTGGCCCGCCGCCAGGCCCGGGTGCGCGAGATCCTGCACACGCTGCCGCCGGCCGCGCAGGCCGCGATCCTCGACGATCTGGAGGGCACGCACAAGTACGCGGCCCACGAGTTCGGCGATGAGCCCACCTCGCGCCACCAGCGCCCCGTGATGGACGACGACCCGACCGGGGTCATCGAGGTTCCTCACCAGAGCTGAGTTTCATCACGTCAGGCCGGGCCCAGCGGGTCCGGCCTGACGTGTATCCGTAGACAGCACAAACAGCAGGTGCGGCGAATTGTCGTAGCGAGCGTTCGGCGCACCAAACCGCGCGTCACCTCTTGACGGACGGCCATGGACAGGCCAATCTGTTGGGCAGCATGTGTGAAGGGTTTAGTGGACGCCAGCCAGCGCCGGGTGACCCGATTCATGCAGTGGTTGTGTGGTGGCCGAGGGATGCTCGTTGAACAAATGGCGGACGTGCGCTATCGTTGGACGTTGCGCTGGCTGCACCCTGCCCACCCTCACCTGATCTGCACATAATGTTCTAGCCTGAGCGTTGCTCAGCATTAGTCCCGTGCCGTGCGTATGGGGTTCTGGACAGGTCAAGCCAGCCGAACCGACGCAGAATCGCGGCGAGGAAAGACGGCTCTTGCTGGCCTTTCCAGAAGTCGCATGAGGTGCTGGAAGGATGCATCTTGGCAGTCTCTAGCCAGAGCACAGCGAACGCTAACACCCATAACTCCGTCCCAGGAGCACCGAACCGAGTTTCATTTGCCAAGCTCCGCGAACCGCTTGAGGTTCCGGGGCTACTCGACGTTCAGACCGACTCCTTCGATTGGCTCGTCGGAGCGGACGGATGGCGCCAGAAGGCCATCGATCGCGGTGAGACCGCCCCCAAGGGTGGCCTCGAGGAGGTGCTCGAAGAGCTCTCGCCGATCGAGGATTTCTCGGGCTCGATGTCGCTGAGCTTCTCCGACCCGCGCTTTGACGAGGTCAAGGCTCCGGTGGACGAGTGCAAAGACAAGGACATGACGTACGCGGCTCCGCTGTTCGTCACGGCCGAGTTCATCAACAACAACACCGGTGAGATCAAGAGCCAGACGGTCTTCATGGGTGACTTCCCGATGATGACCGAGAAGGGCACCTTCATCATCAACGGCACCGAGCGTGTCGTGGTGTCCCAGCTGGTCCGCTCGCCCGGTGTGTACTTCGACGACAGCATCGACAAGTCCACCGAGAAGACGCTGCACAGCGTCAAGGTGATCCCCGGCCGCGGTGCGTGGCTGGAGTTCGACGTCGACAAGCGCGACACCGTCGGTGTCCGCATCGACCGCAAGCGTCGTCAGCCGGTCACCGTGCTGCTGAAGGCACTGGGCTGGACGAGCGAGCAGATCACCGAGCGCTTCGGCTTCTCCGAGATCATGATGGGCACCCTGGAGAAGGACAGCACCGCCGGTCCCGACGAGGCGCTGCTCGACATCTACCGCAAGCTGCGTCCGGGCGAGCCGCCGACCAAGGAGTCCGCGCAGACCCTGCTGGAGAACCTGTTCTTCAAGGAGAAGCGTTACGACCTGGCCCGCGTGGGTCGCTACAAGGTCAACAAGAAGCTGGGCCTGAACGCCGGCCAGCCGATCACGTCGTCGACCCTCACCGAGGAAGACGTCGTCGCGACCATCGAGTACCTGGTGCGTCTGCACGAGGGCCAGACCACGATGACCGTCCCCGGCGGCGTCGAGGTCCCGGTCGAGGTCGACGACATCGACCACTTCGGTAACCGTCGTCTGCGTACCGTCGGCGAGCTGATCCAGAACCAGATCCGGGTCGGCCTGTCGCGTATGGAGCGCGTCGTGCGTGAGCGCATGACCACCCAGGACGTCGAGGCGATCACCCCGCAGACCCTGATCAACATCCGTCCCGTCGTGGCGGCGATCAAGGAGTTCTTCGGTACCAGCCAGCTGTCGCAGTTCATGGACCAGAACAACCCGCTTTCCGGGTTGACTCATAAGCGGCGTCTGTCCGCTTTGGGCCCCGGTGGTCTGTCCCGTGAGCGTGCCGGCCTTGAGGTCCGCGACGTGCACTCCAGCCACTACGGCCGGATGTGCCCGATCGAGACCCCTGAGGGTCCGAACATCGGTCTGATCGGTTCGCTGTCGGTGTACGCCCGGGTCAACCCGTTCGGCTTCATCGAGACGCCGTATCGGAAGGTGACTGATGGGATTGTTACCGACCAGATCGACTACCTGACCGCCGACGAGGAGGACCGCCACGTCGTGGCGCAGGCCAACTCGCCGATCGCCGCGGACGGCAGCTTCACCGAAGACCGCGTCATGGTCCGACGTAAGGGTGGCGAGGTCGAGAACGTAGTCCCGTCCGACGTCGACTACATGGACGTCTCGCCGCGCCAGATGGTGTCTGTCGCGACCGCGATGATCCCGTTCCTCGAGCACGACGACGCCAACCGCGCCCTGATGGGTGCCAACATGCAGCGCCAGGCGGTCCCGCTGGTCCGCAGTGAGGCCCCGCTGGTCGGCACCGGTATGGAGTTGCGTGCCGCGATCGACGCCGGCGATGTCATCGTCACCGAGAAGGCGGGCGTCGTCGAGGAGGTGTCGGCCGACTACATCACCGTGATGGCCGACGACGGCACCCGGCACACCTACCGGATGCGCAAGTTCGCCCGCTCCAACCACGGCACGTGCGCCAACCAGCGCCCGATCGTGGATGCCGGGCAGCGGGTCGAGTCCGGCCAGGTGCTGGCCGACGGACCGTGCACCGAGAACGGTGAGATGGCCCTGGGCAAGAACCTGCTCGTGGCGATCATGCCGTGGGAGGGCCACAACTACGAAGACGCGATCATCCTCTCCAACCGCCTGGTCGAAGAGGACGTGCTCACCTCGATTCACATCGAGGAGCACGAGATCGATGCCCGCGACACCAAGCTGGGCGCCGAGGAGATCACCCGGGACATCCCGAACGTCTCCGATGAGGTGCTGGCCGATCTCGACGAGCGCGGCATCATCCGCATCGGCGCTGAGGTCCGCGACGGCGACATCCTGGTCGGCAAGGTCACCCCGAAGGGTGAGACCGAGCTGACTCCGGAAGAGCGTCTGCTGCGCGCCATCTTCGGTGAGAAGGCCCGCGAGGTCCGCGACACGTCGCTCAAGGTTCCGCACGGTGAGTCCGGCAAGGTCATCGGCATCCGCGTGTTCTCGCGCGAGGATGACGACGAGCTGCCCGCCGGTGTCAACGAGCTGGTCCGCGTCTACGTGGCCCAGAAGCGCAAGATCTCCGACGGCGACAAGCTCGCCGGACGCCACGGCAACAAGGGTGTCATCGGCAAGATCCTGCCCGTCGAGGACATGCCGTTCATGCCTGACGGCACCCCGGTGGACATCATCCTGAACACCCACGGTGTGCCGCGTCGTATGAACATCGGCCAGATCCTGGAAACGCACCTCGGGTGGGTCGCCAAGGCCGGCTGGAACATCGACGTGGCCGGCGGCACGCCCGAATGGGCGGGCAACCTGCCCGAGGGTCTGCTCTCGGCGCCGGCGGACAGCATCGTGTCCACCCCGGTGTTCGACGGTGCGCAGGAAGGGGAGCTCTCGGGCCTGCTCGGCTCGACGCTGCCCAACCGCGACGGCGACGTCATGGTCAACGCCGACGGCAAGTCGCAGTTGTTCGACGGCCGCAGTGGTGAACCGTTCCCGTACCCGGTGACGGTCGGCTACATGTACATCCTCAAGCTGCACCACCTGGTGGATGACAAGATCCACGCCCGCTCCACCGGTCCGTACTCGATGATCACCCAGCAGCCGCTCGGTGGTAAGGCGCAGTTCGGTGGCCAGCGGTTCGGTGAAATGGAATGTTGGGCCATGCAGGCCTACGGTGCCGCCTACACCCTGCAGGAGCTGCTGACGATCAAGTCCGACGACACCGTCGGCCGGGTCAAGGTGTACGAGGCCATCGTGAAGGGCGAGAACATCCCCGAACCCGGTATTCCGGAGTCGTTCAAGGTGCTTCTCAAGGAGCTGCAGTCGCTGTGCCTCAACGTCGAGGTGCTCTCCAGCGACGGCGCGGCGATCGAGATGCGTGACGGCGATGACGAGGACCTGGAGCGTGCCGCTGCCAACCTCGGTATCAACCTGTCGCGCAACGAGTCCGCCTCTGTGGAAGACCTTGCGTAGGTCTCGTCCGAGAATTTCTAGTCCCGAAAGGGGAAAGGGAGTTACGTGTTAGACGTCAACTTCTTCGATGAACTCCGCATCGGCCTCGCCACTGCGGACGACATCCGCAACTGGTCCTTCGGCGAGGTCAAGAAGCCGGAAACCATCAACTACCGCACGCTCAAGCCTGAGAAGGACGGCCTGTTCTGCGAGAAGATCTTCGGACCGACTCGCGACTGGGAGTGCTACTGCGGTAAGTACAAGCGCGTCCGCTTCAAGGGCATCATCTGTGAGCGCTGCGGCGTCGAGGTGACCCGCGCCAAGGTGCGTCGTGAGCGGATGGGCCACATCGAGCTGGCCGCGCCCGTCACGCACATCTGGTACTTCAAGGGTGTTCCGTCCCGGTTGGGCTACCTGCTCGACCTGGCCCCGAAGGATCTGGAAAAGATCATCTACTTCGCGGCCTACGTCATCACCGCGGTCGACGACGAGATGCGCCACAACGAGCTGTCCACGCTCGAGGCCGAGATGGCCGTCGAGCGCAAGGCCGTCGAGGATCAGCGCGACTCCGACCTGGAGGCCCGGGCGCAGAAGCTCGAGGCCGACCTGGCCGAGTTGGAGGCCGAGGGTGCCAAGTCCGACGTGCGCCGCAAGGTGCGCGACGGCGGCGAGCGTGAGATGCGTCAGCTCCGGGACCGGACCCAGCGTGAGCTGGACCGGCTCGACGAGATCTGGACCACCTTCACCAAGCTGGCTCCCAAGCAGCTCATCGTCGACGAGGTGCTGTACCGCGAGCTGCAGGACCGCTACGGCGAGTACTTCACCGGTGCCATGGGCGCGGAGTCGATCAAGAAGCTCATCGAGACCTTCGACATCGAGGCCGAGGCCGAGTCGCTGCGCGACACCATCAAGAACGGCAAGGGCCAGAAGAAGCTGCGCGCCCTCAAGCGTCTGAAGGTCGTCGCGGCCTTCCAGATGTCGGGTAACTCCCCGCTGGGCATGGTGCTCGACGCCGTCCCGGTGATCCCGCCGGAGCTGCGTCCGATGGTTCAGCTCGACGGTGGCCGTTTCGCCACCTCCGACCTGAACGACCTGTACCGCCGCGTGATCAACCGCAACAACCGGCTCAAGCGACTGATCGACCTCGGTGCACCCGAGATCATCGTCAACAACGAGAAGCGCATGCTTCAGGAGTCGGTGGACGCGCTGTTCGACAACGGCCGTCGTGGCCGGCCCGTCACCGGGCCGGGCAACCGTCCGCTCAAGTCGCTGTCCGATCTGCTCAAGGGCAAGCAGGGCCGCTTCCGTCAGAACCTGCTGGGTAAGCGCGTCGACTACTCGGGCCGTTCGGTCATCGTGGTCGGCCCGCAGCTCAAGCTGCACCAGTGCGGTCTGCCCAAGCTGATGGCTCTCGAGCTGTTCAAGCCGTTCGTGATGAAGCGTCTGGTCGACCTGAACCACGCGCAGAACATCAAGAGCGCCAAGCGCATGGTGGAACGTCAGCGTCCCCAGGTGTGGGATGTCCTCGAAGAGGTCATTGCCGAGCACCCGGTGCTGCTGAACCGTGCACCTACCCTGCACCGCCTGGGTATCCAGGCCTTCGAGCCGCAGCTGGTGGAAGGCAAGGCAATCCAGCTGCACCCGCTGGTGTGTGAGGCGTTCAACGCCGACTTCGACGGTGACCAGATGGCCGTGCACCTGCCGCTGTCGGCAGAGGCTCAGGCCGAGGCGCGCATCCTGATGCTGTCCTCGAACAACATCCTGTCCCCGGCGTCGGGTAAGCCGCTGGCCATGCCGCGTCTGGACATGGTGACCGGCCTGTACTTCCTGACCACCGAGGTCCCGGGCGACACCGGCGAGTACGTGCCCGCCGCCAAGGATCGTGCGGAGCGGGGCGTGTACAGCTCACCGGCCGAGGCGATCATGGCGCTGGACCGCGGTGCCCTGTCGGTGCGGGCCAAGATCAAGGTGCGGTTGACGCAGCAGCGTCCGCCGGCCGCCCTCGAGGCCGAGCTGTTCGAGAACGGTTGGAAGCCGGGCGCTGCCTGGACCGCCGAGACCACGCTGGGCCGGGTGCTCTTCAACGAGCTGCTGCCCAAGGGCTACCCGTTCGTCAACGAGCAGATGCACAAGAAGGTCCAGGCCCGGATCATCAACGATCTGGCCGAGCGCTTCCCGATGATCGTGGTGGCGCAGACCGTCGACAAGCTGAAGGACGCCGGCTTCCACTGGGCCACCCGTTCGGGTGTCACGGTCTCGATGGCCGACGTTCTGGTGCCGCCGCAGAAGCAGGAGATCCTGGAGCGGCACGAGGCCGAGGCCGAGGCGATCGAGCGCAAGTACCAGCGCGGCGCGCTGAACCACAACGAGCGCAACGAGTCGTTGGTCAAGATCTGGCAGGACGCCACCGAAGAGGTCGGTAAGGCGATGGAGGAGTTCTACCCGGCCGACAACCCGATCATCACGATCGTGAAGTCCGGCGCCACGGGTAACCTCACCCAGACCCGCACTCTGGCCGGCATGAAGGGCCTGGTGACCAACCCGAAGGGTGAGTTCATCCCGCGCCCGATCAAGTCCTCGTTCCGTGAGGGCCTGACGGTGTTGGAGTACTTCATCAACACCCACGGTGCCCGTAAGGGTCTGGCCGATACCGCTCTGCGTACCGCCGACTCGGGTTACCTGACCCGCCGTCTGGTGGACGTGTCGCAGGACGTCATCGTCCGCGAGACCGATTGCGAGACCGAGCGCGGCATCGTCGTCACGCTGGCCGAGCGCGGCCCCGACGGCAAGCTGATCCGCGATGCGCACGTCGAGACCTCGGCGTTCGCCCGCACCCTGGCCACCGACGCGGTGGACGAGAAGGGCACCGTCGTCATCGAGCGCGGCCATGACCTGGGCGACCCGGCCATCGACGCGCTGTTGGCTGCCGGGGTCACCCAGGTGAAGGTCCGCTCCGTGCTGACCTGCGCCTCGGCCTCCGGTGTGTGTGCCAAGTGCTACGGCCGCTCGATGGCCACCGGCAAGCTGGTCGACATCGGCGAGGCCGTCGGCATCGTCGCCGCCCAGTCCATCGGTGAGCCCGGAACGCAGCTGACCATGCGTACCTTCCACCAGGGTGGTGTTACCGGTGGCGCCGACATCGTCGGTGGTCTGCCTCGCGTGCAGGAGCTGTTCGAGGCCCGTGTTCCGCGGAACAAGGCGCCCATCGCCGACGTCGCGGGGCGGGTCCAGCTGGAGGAGAGCGACAAGTTCTTCAAGATCACCATCGTTCCCGACGATGGTGGCGAGGAAGTCGTCTACGAGAAGCTCTCCAAGCGTCAGCGACTGCGCGTGCTCACCCACGAGGACGGCTCCGAAGGCGTGCTGTCCGACGGTGACCACGTCGAGGTCGGCGACCAGCTGATGGAAGGCTCCGCGGATCCGCACGAGGTGCTGCGCGTCCAGGGCCCCCGCGAGGTGCAGATCCACCTCGTCAAGGAGGTCCAGGAGGTCTACCGGGCCCAGGGCGTGTCGATCCACGACAAGCACATCGAGGTCATCGTCCGGCAGATGCTGCGTCGCGTCACGATCATCGATTCGGGTGCGACAGAGTTCCTGCCCGGCTCGCTGACCGAGCGTGCCGAGTTCGAGACCGCGAACCGTCGCGTCGTGGCCGAGGGCGGCGAGCCCGCGGCCGGACGTCCGGTGCTGATGGGTATCACCAAGGCATCGCTGGCCACGGATTCATGGCTGTCGGCGGCGTCGTTCCAGGAGACCACTCGCGTGCTGACCGATGCGGCGATCAACTGCCGCAGCGACAAGCTGCAGGGTCTGAAGGAGAACGTGATCATCGGCAAGCTGATCCCGGCCGGTACCGGCATCGCCCGTTACCGCGACATCCAGGTGCAGCCGACCGAGGAAGCTCGGGCCGCTGCGTACACGATCCCGTCCTACGAGGATCAGTACTACAGCCCGGACTTCGGTCAGGCGACCGGTGCCGCGGTGCCGCTGGACGATTACGGATACAGCGACTACCGCTAGTTCGATACGGAAAAGGCCTCTGCGCTCCGCGTGGGGGCCTTTTTCATGCGCGAGTGATGCGCGAGTGATGCGCGAGTGGCCAGTTATGACACGCCGGAGAGCATTTCTTGTGCAGCAGGTGGCCACTCAGCGAACGACGGTGAACTAACGTCAGCGTGGTGACCGCGGTTGACGACTCGGTAACCGAAGCAGCTTCCGCGCCATCGGGTGCTGCAACCCGTGCTCGTCGACTGCGCATCCTGCGGTACATCGCAATTACGGTGTGGGCCGGGGTCGTCATCTACCGCACCGCCACCGACGGCTTCGCGTTCAACCGGGAATTGTTGCTGCTCTACATCGCGACCGGTTTGCTGGCCGCCAGCATCGGGCAGGGACGACGGATGCTCTACGTCCTCCGCGACTGGCTGCCGTTCGCTCTGGTGCTGGCCGCCTACGATCTGAGCCGCGGGGCGGCCACCCTGGTCGGCCGGCCGACGTTGTGGCACTGGCAGGTCGACGCGGATCGGTGGCTGTTCTTCGGCACCGTGCCGACGGTGTGGTTGCAGGAACGGCTGAAACTGCTCCATCCGCCGTGGTGGGAAGTCGTGATCAGCACGGTGTACATGTCGTTCTTCATCCTTCCCTACGTGGTGGCGGGTGTGCTGTGGCTGCGCGACCGCGAGGAGTGGAAGCGGTTCGTGCGATTGTTCGTCGGACTGTCGTTCGTGGCATTGGCCATCTATGCGCTGCTGCCCGCTGCGCCGCCGTGGGCTGCGGCGCGGTGCACCGCCGATGACGTCGACAGTGGCCCGTCCGGCCCTCGGTGCATGTTCCGGTCGGCGCGTGAAGCCGTCGACGGCGGGCTCCTGGGCGCCATGCAGGGCAGTCGCGACGGAGCACACGAGTGGATCGAACGGATCGTCACCCGCGGTTGGGGCAAGCTCAATCTGCATACCGCGACGGCGTTGATCGATCAGGGACAGGCCAGTGTGAACCTGGTTGCGGCCATCCCGTCCCTACATGCGGGGCTCACCGCTGCGGTCGCGGTGTTCTTGTGGAACCGGGTGAACCGCGGATGGCGGCCGTTCCTGGTGGCCTATCCGCTCATCATGGCCTTCACGCTGGTGTACACCGCCGAGCACTATGTGGTCGACATCCTGCTCGGCTGGGCCTTGGCGGGCGTGGTGCTGTTCGCGCTGAACCGGTACGAAGCGCGGAAGGCGGCACGGTCGGCTGAGTACGACGAACCGCCCCGCGACGCCGAGGACGTGCCGACAGTAGCCGGAGAACTGGACCCGGCCTGACTCCGCAGTCATTACAAGTATTGTGCGGTTGTCGGAAATTTGTAACACTGGGTGCATGGCCACGCACGTCGTCACCAATCAGGTCACTGCGCTGGAGGACTACAACCCCGCCACCTCGCCCGCGCTCGCCGAGGCGCTGATCCGCGAAGGCGGTGAGTGGGGGATCGACGAGGTCCACGAACTCGGCGCGATCAACGGCAGCGCCCGGGCGCAGCGCTGGGGCGAGTTGGCCGACCGCAACCAGCCGGTGCTGCACACCCACGACCGGTACGGCAACCGGATCGACGAGGTCGAATACGACCCGGCCTACCACGAACTGATGAACGTCGCGGTCACCCATGGTCTGCACGGCGCCCCGTGGGCCGATGACCGTGCGGGCTCGCATGTGGTACGCGCCGCCAAGATGTCGGTGTGGACCGTCGAACCCGGACACGTCTGCCCGATCTCGATGACCTATGCCGTCGTGCCGGCGCTGCGGTTCAATCCGGAACTGGCCGCGATCTACGAACCGCTGCTGACCAGCCGGGTGTACGACCCCGAGCTGAAGCTCGCGACGACGAAAGCCGGTATCACCGCGGGCATGTCGATGACCGAGAAGCAGGGTGGTTCCGATGTTCGCGCCGGTACCACCGAGGCCATCCCCAACGGTGACGGCACCTACTCCCTGCGTGGCCACAAATGGTTCACCTCGGCACCGATGGGCGACATCTTCCTGGTGCTCGCCCAGGCGCCGGGCGGCCTGAGCTGTTTCTTCCTGCCGCGGATCCTGCCCGACGGCAGCCGTAACCGGATGTTCCTGCAGCGGCTCAAGGACAAGCTCGGCAATCACGCCAACGCCTCCAGTGAGGTCGAGTACGACGGTGCCACCGCCTGGCTGGTCGGCGAGGAGGGGCGCGGCGTCCCGACCATCATCGAGATGGTCAACCTCACCCGGTTGGACTGCACGCTCGGCAGCGCCACCAGCATGCGCAGCGGCCTGAGCCGCGCCGTGCACCACGCCCAGCACCGAAAGGCGTTCGGCGCCTATCTGATCGATCAGCCGTTGATGCGTAACGTGCTGGCGGACCTGGCCGTGGAGGCCGAGGCGGCGACCATGCTGGCGATGCGGATGGCCGGCGCCACCGACAAGGCGGTGCGGGGCGACGAACGCGAGTCGTTGTTGCGCCGCATCGGCCTGGCCGCAGGCAAGTACTGGGTGTGCAAGCGGGCCACGCCGCACGCTGCCGAGGCGATGGAATGCCTGGGCGGTAACGGCTATGTCGAGGAATCCGGCATGCCGCGTCTGTACCGGGAAGCCCCGCTGATGGGCATCTGGGAGGGCTCGGGCAATGTCAGCGCGCTGGATACCTTGCGCGCCATGGCAACCCGGCCCGAGAGCGTCGAGGTGCTCTTCGACGAACTGTCCAAGACGGCCGGGCAGGACCCGCGGCTGGACCGCCACGTCACCACCCTGCACAACGATCTGGCCGACCTGGAGACCATCGCCTACCGGGGTCGCAAGGTCGCCGAGGACATCTCGCTGGCCCTGCAGGGCGCGCTGCTGGTGCGCCACGGCCACCCGGCCGTGGCCGAGGCATTCCTGGCCAGCCGGCTCGGCGGGCAGTGGGGCCAGGCGTTCGGCACCCTGCCGACCGGACTGGACCTCGCCCCGATCCTCGAGCGGGCGCTGGTCAAGGGATGAGTGTCGAAACGCTCAAGACCATGACCTACGAGGTCACCGATCGGATAGCGCGAATCACCTTCAACCGTCCCGAAAAAGGCAACTCGATCGTCGCCGACACCCCGCTGGAACTGCAGGCCCTGGTCGAGCGCGCGGACCTCGATCCCAATGTTCACGTGATCCTGGTGTCCGGACGCGGCGAGGGCTTCTGCGCGGGATTCGACCTGTCCGCCTACGCCGACGGAACAGGCGAGGCCGGTGGAGGCCGCTACGACGGAACGGTGTTGTCCGGGCAAACCCAGGCCGTCAACCATCTTCCGGATCAACCGTGGGACCCGATGGTCGACTACCAGATGATGAGTCGGTTCGTGCGCGGCTTCTCCAGCCTGATGCACGCCGACAAGCCGACCGTGGTCAAGATCCACGGCTACTGTGTGGCCGGCGGTACCGACATTGCCCTGCATGCCGACCAGGTGATCACCGCTTCCGACGCCAAGATCGGTTACCCACCGATGCGGGTGTGGGGCGTTCCGGCGGCCGGCCTGTGGGCGCACCGACTGGGGGATCAACGCGCCAAACGCCTTCTGTTCACCGGGGATTGCCTCACCGGCGCGCAGGCCGCCGAATGGGGTCTGGCCGTCGAGGCGCCCGAGCCTCAGGATCTAGATGAGCGCACCGAACGTCTGGTCGCTCGCATGGCGGCGATGCCGGTCAACCAGCTCATCATGGCCAAGCTGGCGTGCAATTCCGTGTTGCAACAGCAGGGGGTGGCGACCAGTCGGATGGTCAGCACGGTGTTCGATGGCATTGCGCGGCACACTCCCGAAGGGCATGCATTCGTCGCCGACGCGGTTGAGCACGGCTTCCGCGAGGCGGTGCGCCATCGCGACGAGCCGATGGGTGACTACGGGCGCAGGTCTTCCGGGGTCTGAGATGGCCGCGCTGAAACGGATGGCGGCTCGCTCGGTGGTGTTGAGCGTGCTGCTCGGCGCGCATCCGGCCTGGGCGAGCGCTGCCGAGCTGATCAGGCTGACTGCCGATTTCGACATCAAGGAACCGACGCTGCGAGTGGCGCTGACTCGGATGGTCAGTGCCGGTGACCTGGTTCGCTCGGAGGACGGCTATCGGCTGTCGGACCGGCTGCTGACCCGTCAGCGCCGCCAGGACAATGCTGTCGACCCGCGTTTGCGTGCCTACGACGGTCAATGGCTGACGCTGGTCATCACCAGCGTCGGTACCGATGCCCGCACCCGTGCGTCTCTGCGGAATACCCTGCAGCAGTACCGGTTCGGCGAACTGCGCGAGGGTGTGTGGATGCGCCCGGACAATCTCGACCAGGCATTGCCCCAGGAGATCACCGACCGGGTGCGGGTCCTGCATACCCGCGACGACGATCCGGCCGGCCTGGCCGTCGCGCTGTGGGACCTTCCCGGCTGGCGGCACACCGGCGAGCAGTTGTTGGGCGAGATGTCCGCTGCGGCCGACGTTCCGGGGCGGTTCGTCGCGGCCGCAGGCATCGTGCGGCACCTACTCTCGGACCCGGTGCTGCCCGACGAGCTACTGCCGGGCGATTGGCCGGGTGCTGATTTGCGTAAGGCATACAACGACTTCGCGGCCGAACTCGTTGACCGGCGCGACCAGAACGAACTGATGGAGGCGACGTGACCGAAGCTGTCCGGGTCGAACGCAACGGGGCGGTCACCACGGTCATCATCGACCGCCCGCACGCCCGTAATGCGGTCGACGGGCCGACCGCCGCTGCCCTGTTCGCCGCGTTCGAGCAGTTCGACGCCGATGAGGACGCTGCGGTCGCGGTGCTGACCGGAGCCGGCGGAACCTTCTGTGCGGGTGCCGACCTCAAGGCGTTCGGTACGCCCGAGATGAACCGGCTGGACCCGACCGGACCCGGGCCGATGGGGCCGAGCCGAATGGTGTTGTCCAAGCCCGTGATCGCCGCGATCAGCGGCCACGCCGTGGCCGGTGGTTTGGAGCTGGCCCTGTGGTGTGACCTGCGGGTGGTCGAGGAGGACGCCGTGATGGGCGTGTTCTGCCGTCGGTGGGGAGTGCCCCTGGTCGACGGCGGCACCGTCCGGTTGCCCCGGCTGATCGGGCAGAGCCGCGCCATGGACCTGATCCTGACCGGGCGCGCCGTCGATGCCGCCGAAGCCCAGGCCATCGGCCTGGCCAACCGGGTGGTGCCGACGGGCCGGGCGCGTCCGGCGGCCGAGGAACTGGCCGCCGAACTCGCCCGTCTCCCTCAGCAGTGTCTGCGGGCCGACCGCCTTTCGGTATTGCACCAGTGGGGCGAATCCGAGCAGGCGGCAATGGAATTCGAGTTCGTCAGCATCGAGCGGGTCGCGGCAGAGGCGGCCGAGGGCGCAGGCCGGTTTGCCGGGGGAGCCGGCCGGCACGGCGCCAGCGCGAGCTGACCGCGCGCGGTTGCGCGGGCCCGAGGCTACCCGCGGTGACCACCGCCGGCACGTTGCTTGGCGCCGCCGCTGTTCAAATGCCAGACAGTCGGCCAGGCTGGCGATTCCCGCCCATGCCGGCAGGTCGGCAGTCGCCGTTGCCACACGAAAGAGCCCGCCCGTTCAGTGAACGGGCGGGCTCTTTCAGGCGTCGGTGAAGTCCGGTAGCTATCCCTTGCTGACTTTGTTGTTGCTGCCGGTGTTGGTGACCTTGGGGTCGCCCGCTGCATAGCTGACCGTGTTGTTGAGCCCGACAATGGAGAGCCCCTTGTCGATCCGCTCGAAGGTGATCTTGTTGTCGGATCCACCGATGTTCACGTTGGCGCAGGTTCCCTTGACGGTCAGCGTGTTGTTGGTCCCGCCCACCGTGAGGGATTTACCGTCGGCGCAGTCGATGTCAGTCGTGTTGCCGACCGACATGTAGTTGATGGTGTTGCCGACCTCGACGTTGACCCCGGAGTCTCCCGCGGTGGCGCTGGGGGAGTTGGTATCCGAGCTTTCGGATCCGCAGGCGGCGAGGGTGAGTGCGGCCGCGGTGGCACCGACGGCAAGGATCAGTTGGGTGTGGGGAAAACGGGTGCGCACGGGTCTGTCTCTGCTTTCTTGGTCAGGCAGCGTCAGGAGGCGACGCGGCCGATCTGGTTGACCATCGCCAGTTCGCGGCCGCGGTCGACGATAATCGGGTCGCCGTTCTTGAAGAAAACCGTCTGGTCCCAGCCGTACACGGTGATGTCGTTGATGACGTTGTCGGCGACGATCACGTTGGACGTCCCCTGCACCGTGATCGCCCAGCAGGTGCCCAACGCGGTGACCCGGTTGTTGGATCCGGTGACGAACAGCGTGGCGTTGTTGCAGTCCACGGTTTGTTCGGTGCTCTGCCCGTTGATGGTGGTGTCACCGTTCTCGGCTGCCGCGCCGGGTGTACCGGCGGTGAGCGCGAGCGGCAATGCGAGCAGTCCAGCAGCCACTGTCCGGCCCACAAGTTTCGAATTCACGGTGAGTCCCCTTCCGATCCGCTGCGAGAAGAGTACGTGGCCACCGTGCGGTGACGGCAAGTGTTGACCAGTTTGGCGGGCGGTTGTCGACAGGTCGCGAGCTGAGTGCCTGCTCGGTACCGTATTCAGCAATGCGTCGGTGTGTCGTTCAGGCTGCTGCCGTGGCAGTCACAGCCGTGGTGACCGTCGCGGGGTGCTCGCACACCATCGACGGAACTGCCGAGCGCGCATCGACCGATACCGCCGATCCCGATCGCAGTTTCGGCTACGTCGACGACCGGTGCGGACTACTCGTCGACAGCACGATCCAGGCGATCCTGACCGCCGACAACGTGGTTCGTCCGTACAGCGGTGCGGTCTGCCAGTACGTGTTGTCACGCAAGGTGGGTGCGGCACCGAACGTGGGCTCCCTGCCGATGCTCGACGTGATCTTCTCCTGGTTCGAGACAGGGTCACTGGAGCGGGAGCGGGAGTTGGCCCAGCGCCGGTCCGCCGAGATCACCGACGTCGTGATCGAGCGGCACCAGGCGTTTGTGGCCCGACGGGATGTGACCGGCGCGGCTTGTTCGGCAACTGCGGCGGCCGGGTCGGGTGTGATCAGTTGGTGGGTCCAGTTCCGCGGCGCGGCCAATGCCGGCAAGGGCGATCCATGCCAGGATGCCAAGAAGCTGCTCGCGGCCACTTTGCAGTCGGAACTCTGACCGTGGCGTACCGCTCGCTCGCTGTGATGTGCCTGGCCGGTGCGGCCCTGGCGGCATCGATGACCGCGTGCGGGGCGGCGGATACACCGTCGACCCCCGAGCCTGCGGTCCCTGGCGGCGGTTTTCACGGCGCGGACTGCAACGGCATCACCGATGCGGACATCGCCGAAGCGGTCGGGTCGTCGATGTTCACCAAGGCCGTGGTCAGCGACGCCGGATGCTTCTGGCAGGAAAACTCGGTACTGGGCACCTTCGGTGCCGGCATGGGCATCTCTACGTGGTGGTACCGGGGCAGTGATATGGACACCGAACGGACACTGGAGACCCGGGCCGGGCGCACCCTCACCGAACTGTCGATCGACGGGAACAAGGGCTTTCGGGCGGCCGACGCGAATGTATGCAGCATCTACGTGGCCAAGGGGCGAGACGTCATCACCTGGTCTATCCAGAGCATGAATCCGGCCACGCTGCCCGATCTGTGTCAGGTCGTCGAGAAACTTGCCCGGCTGAGTCAGGGCCGGGTCAACTGATCTGCGGTGTCGGAGGGGCTACAGTTTCACCGCGACCCCAACGGCGGCGTCAATCACATCGACTCGAAGGCAGTACCTACATGTCAGCTCGGCCGGAGCCACAGGCGGCTGGCACCCGACGTTCCCAGTCCCGGCCGGCGCGGACCACCAAGCTCAGCCGTGACGCCATTGTGAATGCGGCGCTGACGTTCCTGGACCGTGAGGGCTGGGACGCGTTGACCATCAATGCACTGGCCAACCAGCTCGGCACCAAGGGTCCGTCGCTCTATAACCATGTACACAGCCTTGACGACCTGCGTCGCACCGTCCGGATGCGCGTGATCGACGACATCATCGAGATGCTCAACACCGTCGGTTCCGGCCGCACGCGCGACGACGCGGTGGCTTTGATGGCCAGCGCCTACCGCAGCTACGCCCACCACCATCCCGGTCGCTACTCGGCGTTCACCCGGATGCCGTTCGGCGGCGATCCCGAGTACTCGGCGGCGACCAGGGCTGCGGCGGGGCCGGTCATCGAGGTGCTGACCTCGTATGGACTGGAGGGCGAGGAGGCCTTCTATGCCGCCCTGCAGTTCTGGTCTGCCCTGCACGGCTTTGTCCTGCTGGAAATGACCGGCGTGATGGACGATATCGACACCGATGCGGTGTTCACCGATATGCTGCGGCGGTTGGCCTCTGGTATGGGGCAACTCGGGTCGTAGCGTCTGACCTGGGAATAGGTCGCCGCGAGCGGGTTTGGTCCGGCGCGCCCAGCCCTGGTATTGTGGTGGATCGTGCCTGGCCGGAAGGCGCATGCGGCTGAGTGTTTCGCTAGCGTGCCCGCACGCCGGGCCAATTTGCATGCACGCATCGGAATTCCGCCGATGTAAGAACGTGCGACACGCCCGGACGCGGGGTACGCGGCCGGGGGGATAACTGCAGTACAGAGACTTAAACAGCAAAGAGCAACACAGAGAAAGCCGGTACATGCCAACCATCAACCAGCTGGTCCGCAAGGGTCGCCGCGACAAGGTCGCGAAGGTCAAGACCGCGGCCCTCAAGGGCAGCCCGCAGCGCCGTGGTGTGTGCACCCGCGTGTACACCACCACCCCGAAGAAGCCGAACTCGGCACTTCGCAAGGTCGCGCGCGTGAAGCTGACCAGTGGGGTTGAGGTCACCGCCTACATCCCCGGTGAGGGTCACAACCTGCAGGAGCACTCGATGGTGCTCGTGCGTGGCGGGCGTGTGAAGGACCTTCCGGGTGTCCGTTACAAGATCATCCGCGGGTCGCTGGACACCCAGGGTGTCAAGAACCGCAAGCAGGCCCGTAGCCGCTACGGCGCCAAGAAGGAGAAGAGCTGATGCCGCGCAAGGGTCCCGCGCCGAAGCGTCCGTTGGTCAACGATCCGGTCTACGGGTCGCAGCTGGTCACCCAGTTGGTCAACAAGGTTCTGCTGGACGGCAAGAAGTCGCTGGCCGAGCGCATCGTCTACGGCGCGCTTGAGCAGGCTCGTGACAAGACCGGCACCGATCCGGTCGTCACCCTCAAGCGTGCGCTCGACAACGTCAAGCCCGCCCTCGAGGTGCGCAGCCGCCGCGTCGGTGGCGCCACCTACCAGGTGCCGGTCGAGGTGCGCCCCGAGCGCTCCACCACGCTGGCCCTGCGCTGGCTGGTCAGCTTCTCCAAGGCCCGTCGCGAGAAGACCATGGTCGAGCGCCTCGCCAACGAGATCATGGACGCGAGCAACGGTCTCGGCGCCGCAGTGAAGCGTCGTGAGGACACTCACAAGATGGCCGAAGCGAACCGGGCTTTCGCTCACTACCGCTGGTGATATCCGCGCTCGGCATCCAGCGTCGGGTGCCAGTGGGCGCGCAAACGAACACCTAATCAAGCAAGCGAAAAGTTGGGAAGACTTCCGTGGCACAGGACGTGCTGACAGACCTGAACAAGGTCCGCAACATCGGCATCATGGCGCACATCGACGCCGGCAAGACGACGACGACCGAGCGGATCCTTTATTACACCGGCGTCAATTATAAGATCGGCGAGACGCACGACGGCGCTTCGACGACCGACTGGATGGAGCAGGAGCAGGAGCGGGGTATCACCATTACCTCCGCGGCTGTCACCTGTTTCTGGAACGACAACCAGATCAACATCATCGACACCCCCGGGCACGTCGATTTCACCGTTGAGGTGGAGCGCTCGCTCCGTGTCCTTGACGGCGCCGTTGCCGTGTTCGACGGCAAAGAGGGTGTCGAGCCGCAGTCCGAGCAGGTGTGGCGTCAGGCCGACAAGTACGACGTGCCGCGGATCTGTTTCGTCAACAAGATGGACAAGCTCGGTGCGGACTTCTACTTCACCGTGCAGACCATCAAGGACCGCCTCGGAGCCAAGCCGCTGGTGATCCAGCTGCCGATCGGTGCCGAGAACGACTTCGAAGGCATCATCGACCTGGTCGAGATGAACGCCAAGGTGTGGCGCGGCGAGACGAAGCTCGGTGAGAGCTACGAGGTCGTCGAGATTCCCGCCGACTTGGCCGACAAGGCAGCCGAGTACCGCAGCGAACTGCTGGATACCGTCGCCGAGACCGACGAGGCGCTTCTGGAGAAGTACCTCGGCGGCGAGGAACTCACGATCGATGAGATCAAGGGCGGCATCCGCAAGCTGACCGTGAACAGCGAGCTGTACCCGGTGCTGTGCGGCAGCGCGTTCAAGAACAAGGGTGTGCAGCCCATGCTGGACGCCGTGATCGATTACCTCCCGTCCCCGCTGGACGTCGAGTCCGTCGTGGGCCACGTCCCCGGCAAGGAGGACGAAGAGGTCGTTCGCAAGCCTTCGACCGACGAGCCGTTCGCGGCGCTGGCGTTCAAGATCGCCGTGCACCCGTTCTTCGGCAAGCTCACCTACGTCCGGGTGTACTCGGGCAAGGTCGAGTCCGGTGCGCAGGTTGTGAACGCGACCAAGGGCAAGAAGGAGCGGCTGGGCAAGCTGTTCCAGATGCACGCCAACAAGGAGAACCCGGTCGAGTCGGCGTCTGCCGGTCACATCTACGCGGTGATCGGTCTGAAGGACACCACCACCGGCGACACCCTGTGCGATGCGAGCCAGCAGATCGTGCTGGAGTCGATGACCTTCCCGGATCCGGTGATCCAGGTGGCCATCGAGCCCAAGACCAAGAGTGACCAGGAGAAGCTGGGCACCGCGATCCAGAAGCTCGCCGAAGAGGATCCGACCTTCAAGGTGCACCTGGACCAGGAGACCGGCCAGACCGTCATCGGCGGTATGGGCGAGCTGCACCTGGACATCCTGGTCGACCGGATGCGTCGCGAGTTCAAGGTCGAGGCCAATGTCGGCAAGCCCCAGGTGGCTTACAAGGAGACCATTCGCAAGAAGGTCGACAAGGTCGAGTTCACCCACAAGAAGCAGACGGGTGGATCGGGCCAGTTCGCGAAGGTGCTCATCTCCATCGAGCCGTTCAGCGGCGAGGACGGTGCCACCTACGAGTTCGAGAACAAGGTCACCGGTGGCCGCGTTCCGCGTGAGTACATCCCGTCGGTGGATGCCGGTGCGCAGGACGCCATGCAGTACGGCGTGTTGGCCGGCTACCCGCTGGTGAACCTGAAGGTGACGCTGCTCGATGGCGCTTATCACGAGGTCGACTCCTCGGAAATGGCGTTCAAGGTGGCGGGTTCGCAGGTGCTGAAGAAGGCCGCCCAGGCGGCCCAACCGGTCATCCTGGAGCCCATCATGGCCGTCGAGGTCATCACGCCCGAGGACTACATGGGTGAAGTGATCGGCGACCTGAACTCCCGCCGTGGTCAGATCCAGGCCATGGAAGAGCGCAGCGGCGCACGCGTTGTCAAGGCGGCCGTGCCTCTGTCGGAGATGTTCGGCTATGTCGGAGACCTTCGGTCGAAGACCCAGGGTCGGGCGAACTACTCCATGGTGTTTGACTCGTACGCTGAGGTTCCGGCGAACGTGTCGAAGGAGATCATCGCGAAGGCGACGGGTCAGTAGTCCGTCTCCGTCGGGACCACAACTGAAGAAATCGAAACTGCTTACTCAAGCACCAACAAGTCCAGGAGGACACCACAGTGGCGAAGGCGAAGTTCGAGCGGACCAAGCCGCACGTGAACATCGGCACCATCGGTCACGTCGACCACGGCAAGACCACCACGACTGCAGCGATCACCAAGGTCCTGCATGACAAGTACCCGGACCTCAACGAGAGCTTTGCCTTCGATCAGATCGACAAGGCTCCCGAAGAGAAGGCTCGTGGTATCACGATCAACATCTCCCACGTGGAGTACCAGACGGACAAGCGCCACTACGCTCACGTCGATGCTCCCGGTCACGCCGACTACATCAAGAACATGATCACCGGCGCGGCTCAGATGGACGGTGCGATCCTGGTGGTGGCCGCGACTGATGGCCCGATGCCTCAGACCCGCGAGCACGTTCTGCTTGCTCGCCAGGTGGGTGTGCCTTACATCCTCGTCGCCCTGAACAAGGCCGACATGGTTGACGACGAAGAAATCATGGAACTGGTCGAGATGGAGGTCCGCGAACTGCTGGCCGCCCAGGACTTCGACGAGGAAGCCCCGGTCATCCCGATCTCGGCGCTGAAGGCTCTCGAAGGTGACCCGAAGTGGGTCAAGTCGATCGAGGACCTCATGCAGGCCGTCGACGATTCGATTCCGGATCCGGTTCGTGAAACCGACAAGCCGTTCCTGATGCCCGTCGAGGATGTCTTCACCATCACCGGTCGTGGCACCGTGGTGACCGGCCGTATCGAGCGTGGCGTGGTCAACGTCAACGAAGAGGTCGAGATCGTCGGCATCAGGCCGACCGTCACCAAGACCACGGTCACCGGTGTGGAGATGTTCCGCAAGCTGCTCGACCAGGGCCAGGCCGGCGACAACGTCGGTCTGCTGGTCCGCGGCATCAAGCGCGAGGACGTCGAGCGTGGCCAGGTTGTGGTCAAGCCCGGCACCACCACCCCGCACACCGAGTTCGAGGGCAGCGTCTACATCCTGTCCAAGGACGAGGGCGGTCGTCACACGCCGTTCTTCAACAACTACCGTCCGCAGTTCTACTTCCGTACCACGGACGTGACCGGCGTGGTTACCCTGCCCGAGGGCACCGAGATGGTGATGCCCGGTGACAACACCGACATCTCCGTCGTGCTGATCCAGCCGGTCGCCATGGACGAGGGCCTGCGTTTCGCGATTCGCGAGGGCGGCCGTACCGTCGGCGCCGGCCGGGTCACCAAGATCGTCAAGTGATGATCTGACCTGGTACTGCGAAAACCCCCGAGATCTCCGGATCTCGGGGGTTTTTGTATGCAAGCTGCCGAGCGTCACCCGGGCGGTCGGCCTTCCGTTCTGATTGGCGCAGTGGTGTAACGCAGGTGGCGGGTGGGGCGATGGACCCCACAGAGACAAAGGGTATGGGGGTCGGGCGATGTTTCGAACGATAGCTGCGCTGGTGGGCGCCGGCGTGGTCGCCGGTGCGGCACTGATCGGCTTGACGGGACCGGCGGCAGCGAGCCCCGGATGTCCTGACGTGCACTGGATCGGCGTAGCCGGTTCGGGTGAACGTGACGATCCGACGGTTGATGCCGGCATGGGCCGGGTGATCTACAACTCCCTACGTGATTTGTCCGTGTGGGTGCAGCAGGACGGTCGCACGATGACGGCCGAGGCGGTGGTCTACCCGGCTGCGCCGGTGCCCGCGGACGGCGATGTGCTGGGCTGGGGTGGCTTCATGAGCAGTGTCGACACCGGGGTGGCGGCGTTGGCGAATCAATATGCCGGATTCACCCAGCGGTGCCCTTCCAGCGAGGTGGTGCTGGCCGGCTATTCGCAGGGCGCGATGGTGGTCCACCGCAATCTGGCCGCACTGGCGGACAGTCCGAATCTGACGGCGGCTCTGTTGGTCGCCGACGGTGACCGCCTGCCGGCCGATCCCACCGTCAACCTGGGTACGGCCAGCATGGTGAGCGGCACCGGGAAAGGGAAGGGCGTCGCGCAGGACTGGCCGATCCTGGCCCACGCTCCCGCGCCGCTGTCGCCGTCGATCGGCAGTCGGACGATCAGCGTGTGCGATCGCGGCGATGCGGTCTGTGACTACGACGAGGACGCCGACGAGGTGACTGCCACCGCGGTGGCGGTGCACACCAGCTACGCCCGCTCGAGCGGCGGTGGCTATCGGTGGACCTGGCCGTTGTACCGGATGCTGGGCCCGTCGTCGATGCAGCAGCAGACCGTGCCGGTGGACGGCTCGACGGGTGGCGTCGTTCACTCCTGACCAGGGTGCCCGTGGGCGCTAATCTGAGGGCGCCCAACCGACGGCAGGAGCCTGTGATGTCCACATTCTGGCGGTACGTGCGCATTCAGGCCTTCGTGTTGATGTGTGGCATCGTCGGCCCGATCTTCCTGGTCATCTACTTCGTCTCCGGAGCCGATCCGTTGCTGAAGTGGATGTTCTGGGTGGGCCTGTTGATCACCGCCATCGACGTCTTGATCCCGCTCGGGATCACGGCCGCGGGATCGAAGTCGGCGGCGCAGAACGAGAAGCTCGAACAGGTGGGTGTACTGGCTCTGGCTCAGGTCACCGGTATCCACGAGACCGGCACCCGCATCAACGAGCAGCCGTTGGTGAAGTTGGATCTGCAGATCTCCGGACCCGGCATTGCACCGTTCGCCAGTCAGGACCGGGTGCTGGCGTCAGTGTCGCGGCTGCCGATGATCACCAACCGAAGACTGGCCGTGCTGGTCGACCCGACCACCAACGAGTACCGGATCGATTGGGAGAGAAGCAGTCTGGTCAGCGGGCTGATGCCGGCGACGTTCACGCTCGCCGAGGAGAACCAGACCTACGACCTGACTGGTCAGGCCGGCCCGCTGATGGAGATCCTGCAGATCCTCAAGGCGAACGGCATCGGCATCGACAACATGGTCGACCTGCGGGCCAATCCGGCGGTGCGTGAGCAGGTCCAGGCCGTGGTGCGGCGCGTGACCGCCCAGCACGCGGCGTCGGCCCCGCCGGCAGCCGCGCCGGTTCCGTCGTCGGCATCGTTCCCTGCGCCGCCGGCGCCCTCGACCGCCCAACGCCTTCAGGAACTGGAGACCTTGCGCGCCACCGGTGCCATCAGCGACGACGAGTACACGGTGAAACGACAGCAGATCATCGCCGAGCTCTGATCCCATTGACCGGTACCAGACCAGGAACACGTTCTACTTCTGCTGTTAGCCTGTGGCCAGACTCACGGAAGGGATCCTGGGATGGCGGCAGGTAACGCAACACTGGAAGGCCGCGTGGCATTCGTCACCGGCGCCGCACGTGGTCAGGGGCGCGCGCATGCGGTGCGGTTGGCCAACGAAGGCGCCGACATCATCGCCATCGATGTGTGCCGTCCGGTCGACGACACGATCACCTACCCGGCCGCGACGCCGGAGGATCTGGCCGAGACCGTCGCCGCCGTGGAGGCTGCGGGGCGCAAGGTGCTTGCGCGCGAGGTCGACATCCGCGATCTGGCTGCCCAGCAGCAGGTGGTGGCCGACGGCATCGAGCAGTTCGGCCGACTGGACATCGTGGTGGCCAACGCCGGGGTGCTCAGCTGGGGCCGGCTGTTCGAGCTTTCGCCCGAGCAGTTCGACACCATTGTCGACGTCAATCTCAACGGCACCTGGCGGACCATCCGGGCTGCCGTACCCGCCATGATCGAGGCGGGTAACGGCGGCTCGATCATCGTCGTCAGCTCCTCGGCCGGCCTCAAGGCCACGCCGGGCAACGGCCACTACTCGGCGTCCAAGCACGGTCTGGTCGCCCTGACCAACGCTCTGGCACTTGAGGTGGGGGAGTTCGGTATTCGGGTCAACTCGATTCATCCGTATTCGGTGGACACCCCGATGATCGAGCCCCAGGCGATGGCCGAGGTGTTCGCGAAGTACCCGGGCTATCTGCACAGTTTCGCGCCGATGCCGTATCAGCCGGCGGGCCAGGCCGCCGAGGGCTTGTCGGCATTCATGACGCCGGCCGAGGTCGCCGATGTGGTGGCGTGGCTGGCCGGTGACAACTCGGCCACTCTGTCGGGCAGCCAGATCGCCGTCGACCGTGGTGTGCTCAAGTACTGACGATCCGTCGCGGTCAGCCCGGGAGAACGAGCACTGGAACCGGGCTGTGCCGCAGGATCTTTGACCCGTGTGAGCCCAGGAAGACCCGGGCGACCGTGCCACCGGGCGAGGTCCCGATTGCCAGGATTTCGCCGTCGATCCAGTCGATGGCATCGATCGCGTCGCTCCAGTTGTTGCCGGTGACGACCTGAAGTTCCACCTCGTCACCGATGACCTTGTCGTCCTTCAGGCGCAGCAGCGCCTGTCGGGCCTGTTTCGCCCACTCCTGCAGGATGGCATCCTCGGCGTGTAGTCCGACAGTCGGCGGATACATGTTGCGTCCCCGCACTGCGAACGTGACCAGCCGCATCGGGATGCCCAGACGCCGGCTCAGGTCGGCCACCTGCTGGACCACCGCCACCGCTTCGGGGGATCCGGGGTAGGCGCACGTGATGCGCACCAGCGCAGCCGATTTCGATCGTCGGTAGCCGCGCGGACTGAGGGCCAGCGGAACCGGGCAGGAGTGCAGCAGCCGGTCGGCGGTCGAGCCCACTACCACCTGGCCCAGTTGGCCCTCCGATGCGGACCCGAGCACGAGTAGTTCGGCGTCGAGCTCTCCGACGGCTGCCATCAGCCCGTCGGACACCGACCGGTGCGCGAACTTGTGGAAGCTGACCTCAAGGCGACCGTCGAGCGCGGCCACGTACTTGCGTGCCTGTTCGGCCGAGGATTCCGCCAACTGTGCTGCGTACTCGGCATATTCGGCGTCGACGCGGGCCGGTGACGGGTTCAGCCACGATCGCGGGACGACGGTGGCCACGGCCAGGGACGTGTTCAGGGTACGGGCCGCACCCACCCCGAGGTGCAGCGCCGACGCTCCGCCCTTGCCCGCGAGATACCCGACGACGACGGTCATCGGCTCTCCTCGGTTCCGGGCGTGGTCATTACGTCGTTTTCATCGGCCGCTGCGCCCGGGATATACCCGTCGCCACCGTCGTTGAGTGCGCTGTGATGCCGGCTCCACAGCAGATAGAACGACAGGACGAGGGTGACCCAGATGCTGAACCACAGCCAGGTGATGTGGGGCAGGCCGTAGAGCACGAAAAGGCAGGCCAGCACGGAAATGACCGGTGTCACCGGGTATCCGGGAACCTTGAAGGAGCGCGGCAGGTCCGGTTCCCGTACCCGCAGGATGATCACCCCGATCGACACCACGATGAATGCCACCAGGGTGCCGATCGACACCAGGTCCCACAGATAGTCCAGCGGTACCAACCCGGCCAGGGTGCCGGTCACCGCTGCCACGACGATGGTGTTGTTCACCGGAGTCATGGTGCGCGGGTTGACCTTTGCGAACATCGGCGGCAGCAGGCCGTCGCGTCCCATTGCGAACAGGATGCGGGTCTGGCCGTACATCACCACCAGGGTCACCGAGAAGATCGAAATCACCGCGCCCACGGCCAGCACGGTGCTGGCCCAGGTCTGGCCGTGCAGGATGTTGGTGAGCATCACCGACAATCCGGCCTCGGACTGCTCGTCGGAACCGAACTCGTCGGCGGATTGGGTGCCCAGGCCTGCGAACGCGACCAGGATGTAGATGCTGGTGACGACGATCAGCGCGCCGAGAATCGCCCGGGGCATGGTCTTCTGCGGATCCTTCACCTCATCGCCGGCGGTGGACACCGCGTCCAGACCGATGAAGGTGAAGAAGATGGTGCCGGCCGCGGCGGTGATGCCGGTGAACCCCTTATCCCAGAACCCGGCGAAGTGGTCGGTGGTGAACGCGGTGAGCGCGATGGCCACGAACATGCCGAGCACACACAGTTTCAGGAGCACCATGACGGTGTTGACCGCGGCGGACTCGCTTGCGCCGCGGATCAACAGGAGCGCGCACATGACGATCAGGACTGACGCGGGCAGGTTGATGACACCGGGGTTGTCTCCCCACGGGGCCGCGGACAGGGCGTGCGGCAATCGCCAGCCGAAGAGGTTGTCCAGCAGTTGATTGAGATAGCCGCTCCAACCGACCGCGGTGGCCGACATCGAGACACCGTATTCGAGGAGCAGGCAGGCCGCGACGCCCATCGCGATGAACTCGCCCATGGTGGTGTAGGCGTAGGAGTACGTCGACCCCGAAACCGGCACGGCCGAGGCCATTTCGGCATAACAGATCGCCGACAGGCCGGCGGCGATGCCGGCCACCAGGAACGACACCAATACTGCGGGGCCGGCTTTGGGGACCGCCTGTTGGAGCACGATGAAGATACCGGTGCCGACCGTGGCGCCGACACCGAACAGGGTCAGCTGGAACGTGCCGATACTTCGTTTGAGGTGATCGGACGCACCGTGCGCGACGGGCGCCCCGAAAACCGGTCGTCGTCGCAACATCTGGCTGGTCAGGTTGTTGGCTGGGGCGGACATGGTGCCTCCTTGCTGCCGATCAACCGATTATCGGCGCGCCTCGTTCAGGGTGTCAGCGAATTGGTCAACAGCCCAGTCGAGCTCGTCGGCGGTCACCACCAGGGGCGGCGCGAACCGCAGGGTCGAGCCGTGGGTGTCCTTGACCAGCACACCACGTTCGGCCAACGCCAGGCTGAGCTGTTTGCCGGTGCCCAGATCCGGGTCGATGTCCACTCCCGCCCACAGGCCCATACCGCGCACGGCCGTCACTCCGTGCCCGATCAACCCGGTGAGCCGGTTGTGCAGGTGCTCACCGAGTTGGGTTGAACGGAGCTGGAACTCGCCCCGGCGCAGCATGCCGACGACCGTCGTGCCGATGGCCGTGGCCAGTGGGTTGCCACCGAAGGTGGAGCCGTGCTCACCGGGGTGCAGTACTCCCAGGATCTCGCGGTCGGCCACCACCGCGGACAGTGGCACCACGCCGCCGCCCAGGGCCTTGCCGAGCAGATACACGTCGGGAATCACGGCCCAGTGCTCACAGGCGAAGGTGCGCCCGGTGCGGGCCAGGCCGGACTGGATCTCGTCGGCGATCAGCAGCACGTTGTTGCGGGTACAGATGTCGCGGACCCGTGGCAGGTAGTCGGCGGGCGGAACGATGATCCCGGCTTCGCCCTGGATCGGCTCGATCAACACGGCGGCGGTGTTCGCGTCGATCGCCTCGGCGAGCGCCCGATGGTCTCCGAACGGCACCGAGCGGAATCCGGGCGTGTAGGGGCCGAAGCCGCGGCGCGCGGACTCGTCGTCGGAGAAGCTGATGATGGTGGTGGTGCGACCGTGGAAGTTGTTGTGTGCCACCACGATATTCGATTCTCCGGCGGGCACGCCCTTGACATCCGTGGCCCATTTTCGGGCCACCTTGATGCCGCTCTCCACCGCCTCGGCGCCGCTGTTCATCGGCAGCACCATGTCTTTGCCGCACAGTTCGGCCAGTGCCTGCGCGAACGGACCGAGGCGGTCGGAGTGGAAGGCGCGGCTCACCAGTGTCAGCCGGTCCAGCTGGACGTGGGCGGTGGCGATGATCTCGGGATTGCGGTGGCCGAAGTTGACCGCCGAATAGGCCGCCAGACAATCGAGGTAGCGCCGGCCGGTCACATCGGTGATCCAGGCTCCTTCGGCGCTCTCCGCGACCACCGGCAGCGGTGAGTAGTTGTGGGCGACACAGCGCTGGTCGAGCGCGATCGCGGCAGCGATCGCGGGGTCCGGGATGGCCGGGTTGTCCACGCTGTCCACCATGGTCATGGATACCGCTCCAGGGTGCAGCATTTGACGGATCCGCCGCCTTTGAGAAGTTCGGACAGGTCGACGCCGATCGGCTCGAAGCCGGCCCGGCGCAGCTGGTCGGCGAATCCCGTGGCAGCGGCGGGCATCACGACGTGCCTGCCGTCGGACACCACGTTGAGGCCCAGCACGTAGGCGTCCGCAGAGCCGACTTCGATGGCGTCGCCGAACAATTCGCCGATACGCCGGCGGGCGTCGTCACTGAAGGCCGGGGCATAGTAGGCGATGGTCGAGTCGTCGAGCACCGCCAGCGCGGTATCGAGGTGATAGAAGCGCGGGTCGACGAGTTCCAGGCTGGTCACGTCCAGCCCGGTGGCGGCCGCGATCTCGCCGTGGGCGCGCCGATCGGTGCGAAAACCGTATCCGGCCAGCAGGTTCGACCCGACGAGCAGCAGGTCGCCCTGGCCCTCGTTGATGTGATCGGTGAACACCGTGCGGTAGCCGGCGGCGGTCATCCACTCCGCGTAGGCGTCGGCCTCACTGGCGCGCTGCGGATAAGCGAAGCGGGCGACCACGGCGGTGTCCCCGAGGAGGAAGCCGCCGTTGGCGGCGTAGACCATGTCGGGCAGACCGGTGCGTGGGGTCACCAGGTCGACGGTGTGGCCGAGGTCGGCGTAGACCCGGCGCAGCGCGTCCCACTGCGACAGTGCGAGTGCGGTGTCCACCGGGGCGGTGGTGTCCATCCACGGGTTGATGGCGTATTCGACGGTGAAGAACTCCGGGGCGGTCATGGCGTAGTGGCGGTTGGTCGCGGTACGCGCGGGGGACACAGCGGTCCGCGCGGGGGACACAGCGGTACGCGCGGGGGACACAGCGGTCCGCGCGGGGGACACAGCGGTCCCGGGTGCGGGCGCAGCGTCAGGCATGACTTCATCGAAAATCGTCATGTTTCGACGATAGGAAGCATTCGTGACGCAATCAATCACTCCCTGTTGCGTCTAGAGCAGGGATATATTGCATGAACTGCCGTATGGCGGCGGTTTGTTGTGTGGAGGTCGATGTGGAACGTCTGGACGACACCGACGAGCGGATCCTGGCCGTACTCACCGAGCACGCCAGGGCGACGTTCGCCGAGATCGGGCAGCGCGTGAGCCTGTCGGCGCCCGCGGTCAAGCGTCGGGTGGACCGCATGGTCGCCGACGGGGTGATCCGGGGCTTCACCACGGTGATCGACCGCAATGTCCTCGGCTGGCGCACCGAGGCGTACGTGCAGGTGTACTGCCAGGGCACCATCGCCCCGGATCAGTTGCGCGCGGCCTGGATCGACATTCCCGAAGTGGTCAGTGCGGCAACGGTCACCGGCACCGCCGACGCCATCCTGCACGTCCTGGCGCGCGACATGCGCCACCTCGAGGAGGCCCTGGAACGCATCCGCTCAACGGCGAGTATCGAGCGCAGCGAAAGCATCGTGGTGCTCACGAACGTCATAGAGCGGGGCCGGTCCTGAGTGAGCCGGTGGCCTGCGCAAACATAGGGTGCCCTACAACACTCAACCGCCATCGTGTAAAAACCCCACGTGACTACATCAACGGGATCAGCTGCGGGCATTGTCATCGTCGGCGGCGGCTTGGCCGCGGCCCGGACGGCCGAACAGCTCCGCCGATCGGAGTACACCGGGCCCATCACGATCGTCAGCGACGAGGACCACCTGCCCTACGATCGGCCCCCGCTGTCCAAGGAAGTGCTGCGCGCCGAGACTGACGACGTCACCCTGAAGCCAGCCGAGTTCTACGCCGAGAACGACATCACGCTGCAGCTCGGCTCGGCCGCGCAGTCGGTGGATACGGCCGCCAAAACGCTGAAGCTGGCCGACGGCAGCGACGTCGCCTACGACGAGCTCATCATCGCCACCGGATTGGTGCCAAGGCGCATCCGGGCCTTCGGCGATCTCGCCGGAATCCACGTGCTGCGGTCCTACGCCGAGAGCATGGCCCTGCGCGAGCATGCCGAGAGGGCTCAGCGTGCGGTGGTGGTCGGTGCCGGCTTCATCGGTTGCGAGGTGGCCGCGAGCCTGCGCAAGCTGGGTGTCGAGGTGACGCTCGTGGAGCCGCAGCCGACACCGCTGGCCTCGGTACTGGGCGAGCAGATCGGTGCGCTGGTGACCCGCCTGCATCAGGCCGAGGGAGTCGACGTGCGCTGCGGTATCGGCGTGAGCGAGGTGCGTGGCGCTGACAAGGTCGAGCAGGTCGTCCTGGGCGACGGCACCGAACTCGACGCCGATCTGGTGGTGGTCGGCATCGGTTCGCAGCCGGCGGTCGAGTGGCTTGAGGGCAGCGGTATCGCGCTCGACAACGGCGTGGTGTGCGACGAGGTCGGCCGCGCCAGCTCCGCGGGTGTCTGGGCCATCGGCGACGTCGCATCGTGGCGCGATCACGTGGGTGGTCAAGTGCGCGTTGAGCATTGGAGCAACGTCGCCGACCAGGCGCGGGCCATGGTGCCGGCGATGCTGGGCCAGGAGTCCGCGCCCGTGGTGTCGGTGCCGTACTTCTGGAGCGATCAGTACGACGTCAAGATCCAGTGCCTGGGTGAGCCCGAGGCCGACGACGTGGTGCACGTCGTCGAGGACGACGGCCGCAAGTTCCTGGCCTTCTACGAGCGCAACGGTGTCGTGGTCGGTGTGGTCGGCGGCGGCATGCCCGGCAAGGTGATGAAGGCCCGCGGCAAGATCGCCGCCGGCGTTCCGATCTCCGACGTCCTCGGCTGACTTTCCCTGCGATTTGGGTGCGTTTGGCGGCGGTGAGAGCCGCTGAACGCACCCAGATCGCGCTAGAACTGGCCGAGGTAGAACCGGCCACCCTGGTCGTCGGTGCATTCGGCCATCAGTCCGTAGTCCTGTCGTGACGGCTGCTGCAACACCGTGCCGCCGGCCTCGACGACGCGGGTGACCGCAGCCTCGATATCGGCCACCGTCCACATCGGCACGGCCACGGCCCGTGCGGCGCCACCGGCCATCCCCGACATCGGCTGACTGCCCTGCACACCCCACCCGTCGGTGACCCGACCGGGTTCGAAGGTCCAGAAGAACAGCCGGCCGTAGAACGCCTTGAACCCTTCCGAGTCAGGTACCTGGTAGGTGAGGTACGAAAGTTCGCCTGGCCCTGCGCCGTTCAGATCCGGTCGCGGCGTGCCCGGCGCGGGCAGGAACACCGCGAACGGGGTGCCGGCCGGATCGGTGGCATCCAGCACGGTGCCGAAGTCGAATTCCTGGGTCTGGCCGGGTTGGCCACCGCCGGCCAGGATCGCCCGGCGGGTCTCGTCCAGATCGGTCACCGCGTAGCAGCAGAACAGATTGCCGGGGCCCGCGACGCTGAAGATGCCGATGGGCTGTCGGGTGTTGGTGACCTGGCCGGTGGCGGGGTCGTAGATCCAGCCCAGGACCTGGCCGTAGAAGGCAGCGGACCGGTCGGCGTCGGGGGCCCAGATCGAGACGTATCCGACGTCGCCGTGCTGGATGGGTACCACTGCTCCGGTGACTGGCCCGGACAGCATCCAGCGGTGGCCGGACGGGTCGATGATCACCGCATTGCGGGCGCCGTAGTTCTCGTACGGTTCCCGCTGCACCTGGGCACCCAAGGTGCGAGCCCGCTCCAGGGTGGCATCGGTGTCGGGCACATCCAGCATCAAGCTCACCGAATTCGCCTGTGGTGCGGGTGCTTTCAAGCCGATCTCGGGATACTCGTCGGCCAGGTAGAAAATGCCGCCGGCCAGTGCGAGCTCGGCATGGCCGATGCGACCGTCGTCCATGACGATCGGCTCACCGACCTGAACTGCGCCCAGCACATCGATGTACCAGGCGATCGCGGCCCGGGCATCGGGAACGGTCAGGTAAGCCACGACGGCGGATCGTGGGGTTGCCGGCGCAGCGGTCGGCTTATTCAGTTCGGCGATGGCAGTTTCAGTTCCACTCATGTCGACTCCTTCGGTGTGTTCGGGAAGGTTGAGGGCCGATTCCAGCCGCGCGCGCAGCCGGGCCGCGAACACCGGGTCGGGGGAGACCGGGTGGTCGTCGCCGCTCAGCACGGTCAACGGATCGTGGCTGTTGATCACGATGTCCCTCCCTCCGGTGTCGGGTACTGCGCTCTGAAGGCGCGGCGGGCCCGGACCAACAGGGCCTCGGTGGCGTGCACTGTGCGGCCGATCAACTCGGCGCACTCGGGAACCGAGCAGTCATCGAGGTAGCGGAGAACCAGCACGGTGCGGTGCTGCTCGGGTAACCGGGCCAGAACCGCTTCGGCGACAATGCGATCCAGCTCGGCATCCCAGTTGTCGGCGGGGTCGACCGGTTCGGGCAGTTCGGCCACCGGCACGGTGAACCGGTCGTGGCGACGACGGTAGTGGTCGGCAAGTTTGTGCCGGGCCACTCCGATCAACCACGCCACCGAGATCGGCGGCGGCGACGGTCTGCGGGCCGCGTCCATGGCGGCCAGGAACGTCTCTGACGTCAGATCCTCGGCGGTTCCGCGATCACCGCAGCGGCGTACGAAGTAGCCGTACACCGCCGGCAGGGCCTCGTCGTAGCACCTCAGCAGCGCCCGCGGAGCGTCTGTTTCGGCGCTCACACTCTTATCGTCGCCGTCGGGCACCGAACTCCGACGGCCTTGGGTGAAGTTTTTTCCCGGGAAAATCATTGGCGCCGGTCAGCCGGGTTACGTCATGGTGGTTGGCGTGGTGGATATCGAGGCCTTCAAGAGGGACGGGTTCGTCAAGGTCGAACAGGCCGCTCCCGCCGAAATCGCCGATGCGGCCCGGCATCTGCTCTGGACGCAGATCGGGCTTTCCGCGGACGACCCGGCATCGTGGACCGCCCCGGTGGTATGGGCGGCCGATCTGACCGGGGCGGGCCCGTTCGGCCGGCTGGTGAACAGCGCCTCGCTCACCGATGCCCTGGACCAGATCTGCGGAACCGGGGGTTGGCTGCCGCGCGGCGCCCTGGGCAACATCCCGGTCCGGTTCCCGGTCCATCCGCCCGCCGAGGACCGGGGCTGGCACATCGATGCCAACACCCCGCTGCCCGGAGGCCAGTGGGCGGTCAGCGGCCGCCCGCACACCGTGCTGGTGCTGGCCCTGCTGTCGGAAGTGGGACCCGACGACGCGCCGACCCGCATCCGCGTGGGTTCGCACCGCGACGCCGCCGGGGTGCTCGGGCCCGATCCGATCGACTTCGTCGAAGCCGGCGCACTCGTGGAAGAGGTCAGCCGAGACCGTCCGGTGGCACATGCCACCGGACGACCCGGTGACATGTTCGTGGTGCATCCTTTCACCGCTCATGCCGCCGACGTACATCGCGGCAGCACACCACGTTTCATGTCGCAGGCGCCTGTGATGCTCGCCGAGAAGCTCAGCCCACGAGGTCCGGAGGCGCTGGCCTGTGTGTGGGATGAGCTAGCGCGGGGCTAGGGCCTCCAGTCCTGGCCGCGTCACCTCGAAGGCGTCGGCGATGGCATCTGCCAGGGCGACCGACTCATCGGCGAGCCAGTGCTCGTACGCCGACAGTGCGACGCCCAACATGAGCCAGCCGACGGTCTGCGGCATCAGATCGCGGGGTGCCGCGTCGATCCGCTGCGCCACGTAGGCCGCGATGACTTCGCGCCAGCCGGCATACATGGTCATCGAATATGCCTGCAGTCCAGCGGTTTCCAGGATCACCCGCATGCGCCGCCGGTGTTGGGCCATCTCGTGGGCGTCGTAGGTATTGAACGACAGCAGTGCTTCGCGCAGCGCTTCGGCGAGCGGGATCTCGGTGCTCAGCGCGGCGAGCAGGTCGCGCAGGTGCTGCAGGTGGGCGTCGAAGTCTCCCCAGGGGATGGCGTTCTTGGAGGCGTAGTAGCGGAACAGTGTGCGTCGCGCGATGCCGGCGGCTTTGGCCACGTCGTCGACGCTGACCTCGTCGAATCCGCGGTTGGCGAACAGCGCCAGCGCGACATCGGTGATGTGGTCCTGCGTGGTGGACGGACGCCGACCGACTCGGGGCCCGGACGCCTGCTGCATTGAACCCGCCCTTCCATTTGTGCACTCGATGCCATATTATTGCGACTCAGGTCACAGATGTCGAGACCCACAGTTACCGGAAAGGTGCGATTCATGGATCAAAACCCGCAGGCAGAAACCGAAACCCAGCTCGTCACCGAGACGCTCGTCGAAGAGGTCTCGATCGACGGTATGTGCGGGGTTTACTGACCGTGTCCACGCAGGTCGCCGATACGGCTGCGCAAACCGGCGTGGTCTTCGACCCGGACTCCAGTTGGCGGTTACACCACCAGGTGGCGGTGCGGCCGGAGCCGTTCGGCGCCCTGCTGTATCACTTCGGAACCCGTAAGCTGTCGTTTCTGAAGAACCGGACGGTCGTCGAGGTGGTCAACGCTCTGGCTGATCACCCCGACGCCCGGTCCGCGTGTCGCGCGGTCGGAATCGCCGACGCCGACCAAGGCCCTTACCTGCACGCGCTGAGCGTGCTGGTGTCCTCGAAGATGCTCATCCCCGGGAATCCACAATGACTTCTGTTGCGCCCGCGCGCACTCCTGTTCCACGGCTCGTCGAGCAGTTCGAACACGGACTCGACGCCCCGATCTGCCTGACCTGGGAGCTCACCTACGCCTGCAACCTGGCATGCGTGCACTGCCTGTCCTCGTCGGGTAAGCGCGACCCGCGCGAACTGTCCACCCGGCAGTGCAAGGACATCATCGACGAGCTGGAACGCATGCAGGTGTTCTATGTGAACATCGGTGGTGGCGAACCGACTGTGCGCCCGGACTTCTGGGAACTGGTCGACTATGCGACCGAGCATCACGTGGGGGTCAAGTTCTCCACCAACGGGGTGCGCATCACGCCCGAGGTGGCCGCGAAACTCGCCGCCAGCGATTACGTCGACGTGCAGATCTCCCTGGACGGCGCCAACGCCGAGGTCAACGACGCGGTGCGCGGCAAGGGCTCATTCGACATGGCCGTGCGCGCGCTGGAAAACCTTGCCGCCGCAGGCTTTTCCGATGCCAAGATCTCGGTGGTGGTAACCCGCCACAATGTCGGCCAGCTCGATGAGTTCAAGGCACTCGCCGACCGCTTCGGTGCCACGCTGCGGATCACCCGGCTGCGCCCGTCGGGCCGGGGCGCCGACGTCTGGGACGAGCTGCACCCCACCCCGGACCAGCAGCGCCAGCTGTACAACTGGTTGGTCGCCCACGGTGAGCGGGTGTTGACCGGCGACTCGTTCTTCCATCTGTCGGGTCTGGGCGAGCCCGGCGCGCTGGCCGGGCTGAACCTGTGTGGTGCCGGCCGAGTGGTGTGCCTGATCGATCCGGTGGGCGACGTCTACGCTTGCCCGTTCGCCATCCATGACAAGTTCCTCGCCGGAAACATCCTGGAAGACACCGGCTTTGGCGCCGGATTCCAGAATGTCTGGCAGAACTCCCCGTTGTTCCGCGAGCTGCGCGAGCCCCAGTCGGCCGGTGCCTGCAGCGGCTGCGGACACTACGACGCCTGCCGTGGCGGCTGCATGGCGGCCAAGTTCTTCACCGGTCTGCCGATGGACGGGCCAGACCCCGAGTGCGTCGAAGGCTGGGGCGAGTCGGCCCTGGCGGCCGAGCGCATCAAACCCAAGCCCAGCGGGGACCACTCCCATGCCAAGAAGCCAGGTACCAAGCAGGGTCCGGTGGCACTGAAGCTGCTGACCACGCCGCCCGCCCGAATCTGTAACGAAAGTCCGGTGTAAATCCATGGCTCGTGATACCTGGTTCGAGACCGTCGCCATTGCTCAGCAACGGGCGAAGAAACGGCTCCCCAAGTCTGCCTACTCGTCGCTGATCTCCGCCAGCGAAAAGGGCGTGACGGTCTCCGACAACGTGGAGTCCTTCGCCGAGCTGGGCTTCGCCCCGCATGTCATCGGTGCCACCGAGAAACGTGAGATGGCGACAACCGTGATGGGTCAGGACATTTCGATGCCCGTCATCATCTCGCCGACCGGCGTGCAGGCCGTCGATCCCGATGGCGAGGTGGCGGTGGCGCGTGCCGCGGCTGCCCGTGGCACCGCCATGGGGCTGTCCTCGTTCGCCAGTAAGCCGATGGAGGAAGTCACCGCCGTCAACGACAAGATCTTCTTCCAGATCTACTGGCTGGGGTCCCGCGACGAGATCGCCGAGCGGGTGCAGCGCGCCAGAGAAGCTGGAGCCGCCGGTTTGATCTGTACGACCGACTGGAGCTTCAGCCACGGCCGGGACTGGGGTAGTCCGAAGATCCCGGAGCGGATGGACCTCAAGCAGATCATCAAGATGTCGCCTGAGGTACTCACCAAGCCTCGCTGGCTGTGGAGCTTCGGTAAGCATCTGCGTCCGCCGGACCTGCGGGTTCCCAATCAGGGCCGGCGCGGTGAGCCGGGGCCGACCTTCTTCGAGGCCTACGGCCAGTGGATGGGCACCCCGCCCCCGACCTGGGAGGACATCGCCTGGCTGCGGGAGCAGTGGGGCGGACCGTTCCTGCTCAAGGGCATGGTGCGCGTCGACGACGCCAAACGTGCTGTGGATGCGGGTGTTTCGGCGATCACGGTGTCCAACCACGGCGGCAACAACTTGGACGGCACCCCGGCGGCGATCCGCTGCCTGCCCGCCATCGCCGACGCGGTGGGCGATCAGGTCGAGGTTTTGCTGGATGGCGGGATCCGCCGGGGCAGCGATGTCGTCAAGGCTGTGGCGCTGGGCGCCCGGGCCGTCATGATCGGACGCGCCTATCTGTGGGGCCTGGCCGCCAACGGCCAGGCGGGTGTCGAGAATGTGTTGGACATCCTCAGCGGTGGCATCGACTCCGCGCTGCGTGGGTTGGGCAAGTCTTCGATCCACGACCTGACCCCCGACGACATCCTGGTCCCGGAGGGCTTCACCCGAGCCCTCGGTGTGCCGCGAACCGGCGCCTGACGGCTTACCGTCACCCTAAGGTGCAGCGTGACAGGGGTGGCGGGAGGGACGTACGTGATGCCGACGGGCGGTGCCGGTAAAGCTACGGCAAATCAATTGCTGCCTGTGCACCAACAATTGGCGCGCGGTAGGTGAATTCGGCCTACCATCGGCACGTGGCTTTCCCCAGCGGGCTCGGGAACTCAACGTCGAGGCAGCTACACAGCCTGTCGCCAATGTTGATCGTCCCTGTGGGCTCTACCGAGCAGCATGGCCCGCACCTGCCCCTGGACACCGACACCCGTATCGCCGCCGCCGTCGCGCACGCACTGCCAGAGCACCTGGACGGCGCGCCGCCCGGGGACTGGGTGGTCGCGCCCCCGGTCTGCTACGGCGCCAGCGGCGAGCACGAGGGGTTTCCCGGCACGGTGTCGATCGGTACCCAGGCCCTGCGATCGTTGCTGCTGGAGTACGGACGTTCTGCATCGAGTTGGGCGCCGCGACTGGTCTTCGTCAATGGTCACGGGGGGAATGTCGAGGCGCTGGTCGCCGCGGTGGCCCTGTTGCGCGAGGAGGGCCGCGACGTCGGTTGGGTTCCGTGCGCGGCCGCGGGCGCCGATGCACACGCGGGGCATACCGAAACATCTGTATTGCTACATATTTCGCCCGGCGATGTCGCCGCCGGATACCTGACTCCCGGGAACACCGCCCCACTGGCCGAGCTCATGCCGGCGATGCGCAGTGGTGGGATCGCGGCGGTCAGCGAAGTCGGCGTACTGGGTGACCCGACTACCGCCACGGCCGCCGAGGGGGAGCGTATCTTTGCTGAGATGGTCAACGGCGCTGCCGGTCGGATGCGGCGGTGGGAGCCGGGCCGGAACGGATTGCTGACATGACCGGACCGAGGCTGCCCGACGGTTTTGCCGTGCAGGTGGATCGCCGTGTCAAGGTGCTCGGGGCCGGTGCGGCCCTCCTCGGCGGGTCGCCGACCCGGTTGCTGCGGCTCGCGCCGACGGCGCAGACCATGCTCAGCGGCGGCCGCCTGGAAGTGCATGACGCGCAGAGCGCGCAACTGGCCCGGACTTTGCTCGACGCCACGGTGGCCCATCCCCGTCCGCCCAGCGGGCCGTCGCACCGAGACGTGACGGTCATTATTCCGGTGCGCGACAACGTTTCCGGTCTGCACCGGCTGATCGCGGCGTTGCGGGGTCTGCGGGTGATCGTGGTCGACGACGGCTCGGCGGTCCCGGTGGCGCAGTCAGAGTTCGCCGGGATGCACTGCGATGTCCAGGTGCTCCGGCACGTCCGGAGCAAGGGGCCGGCGGCCGCCCGCAACACCGGCCTGGCGGCGACGCAGACCGATTACGTGGCGTTCCTCGACTCCGACGTGGTGCCACGGCGCGGGTGGCTGGAGGCGTTGCTCGGACACTTCTGTGATCCGGCCGTGGCGTTGGTGGCGCCCCGCATCGTCGGCCTGCACACCGCCGACAACGTGGTGGCCCGGTACGAGGCGGTGCGTTCGTCGTTGGATCTCGGGCTGCGGGAGGCACCGGTGGTGCCCTACGGCCCGGTGTCCTATGTCCCGAGTGCGGCCATCATCTGCCGGCGCTCGGCGCTGGCCGCAGTGGGCGGGTTCGACGAGACAATGCAGTCCGGCGAGGATGTCGACCTGTGTTGGCGCCTGGTGGAGACCGGGTCCCGACTGCGGTACGAGCCGATCGCTCTGGTTGCTCATGACCATCGGACCGATCTGCGAGAGTGGTTGAACCGCAAGGCTTTCTACGGCGCGTCGGCGGCACCGTTGAGCGTCCGGCATCCGGGTAAGACCGCGCCTGTGGTGATCTCGGGGTGGACGCTGATGGTGTGGCTGCTCCTGGCCATGGGGTCGGGTTTCGGGTACCTCGGCTCGGTGGTGATCGCGATCTTCACCGGCCGGCGCATCGCACGGTCCCTCAGCACGGTCGATCCCGAACCCACCGAGGTCGCGGCGGTGACCGCGCGCGGGCTGTGGTCGGCGGCCCTCCAGCTGTGTTCGGCGATCTGTCGGCATTACTGGCCGGTCGCCCTGATCGCCGCCCTGATGTTCCGGCGGGCCCGGCATGCGGTGCTGGTGGCCGCAGTGCTCGACGGCGTGGTCGACTGGGCTACCCGGCGCGGCAATGCCGACGACGACACCAAACCCGTCGGCCTGCTGACTCACATCCTGCTCAAGCGTCTCGATGATCTCGCCTACGGGGTCGGCCTGTGGACCGGTGTGGTGCGGGAACGTCAGCTGGGCGCGCTCAAGCCGCAGCTGCGGAGCTAGCCGGAATTGGAGCGCGACGTCCTGATCGTCGGTGCCGGAAGCGCCGGATCGATTCTGGCTGAACGGCTTTCCGCCGATCCCGGCTGCCGGGTGACGGTCGTGGAGGCCGGCCCGGCGCCCAGTGACCCGCGGGTGGCGGCACAGATCACCGATGCCCTGCGGTTGCCGATCGGGGCGGCCAGTTCGGTGGTCCGTCACTATGCGTCGGTGTTGACCGACAATCCGCCCCGGCACACCGAGATCATCCGCGGGTCGGTGGTGGGTGGCTCCGGGGCGGTCAACGGCGGTTACTTCTGCCGGGGGCTACCCACGGACTTCGACACCTGGGCGGTACCGGGCTGGGGTTGGCAGGACGTGCTGCCACACTTCCGCGCCATCGAGACCGACCTGGATTTCGGCACCGCCCTGCACGGGGACGGCGGCCCGATAACCGTCCGTCGGGTAGGTGAATTCGACGGGTGCACAGCATCATTCGTGGACGCAGCGGCGAACGCCGGATTCGGTTGGATCGACGACCTGAACGGCTCGGATGCCGGTGCGATGCTGCCTGCGGGGGTGGGGGCGGTTCCGCTGAACATCAACGGCGGCAACAGAGTTGGGCCAGGAGGTGCCTACCTGCAGCCGGCCCTGGGCCGGTCGAATCTGGGGCTGCTGACCGACACCCGGGTCGACCGTGTGCTGTTCCGCGCGAATCGGGCGGTCGGGGTTCAGTGCGCAGACGGCGCCGTTCTGCATGCTGATCGAATTGTCTTGTGTTCCGGTGCAATCGGATCGGCGCACCTGTTGCTGCTGTCCGGAGTCGGACCGTCAGCCGAGCTGGAGGCGCTCGGCATCGAGGTGGTCGCCGGGCTTCCGGTGGGCATGCGCACGGTGGATCATCCGGAATGGGTGCTACCCGTTTCCTGGACGCCGACCCGCGACCTGCCGCCGCTGGAGGCCGTGCTCAGCACTGCCGATGGCATCGAGGTGCGTCCGTACACCGCCGGCTTCGCGGCCATGGTGCACGGGCACGGCCATGACCCTGCCGAACTTCCGCACCTCGGGGTGGCGCTGATGCGTCCGCAGTCGCGGGGCCGGGTCCGGTTGGCGTCGGCCGACCCAAAGGTGGCGCCGGTGATCGAACACCGCTACGACACGGTGGCCGAGGATGTCGAGACGCTGCGTCGGGGAACCGAGCTGGCTCGCGAATTGGTCAGCCACACAGCTGAAGTCGGCGATGCGTCGTGGTCGACATCGCAGCATCTGGCCGGCACTGCTCCGATGGGGGCAGGACCTGAGGCGGTACTCGATCCGACCTGCCGGGTGCTGGGGGTCGACGGTCTGTGGGTGGTGGACGGGTCGATCATGCCGGCCATCACCAGCCGCGGCCCCCACGCGACCATTGCCATGATCGGTCATCGGGCTGCGGAGTTTCTGGCGACCTGAACCGGCGCACCACAGCGATCTGCCGACCGTCGCGGCCGGGCGCCCACACGGCGACGAAGACCGCGGCCACCCCCAGTACCGCCGCCATCACCAACAGGGCCGAGTTGGTCGCCTCCAGGAACGCCTGCTGGGCCAACCGGGCGAATGCCGCGCCTTGTGGACCCAGGTGCTCGGACACCGTGAGTGCCTCGGCCAGCGAGTTCGTCACCGGGCCGTGCAGATTGTCGGGGATGCTGTCCAGCGCGGGGGCGAGGAGGTCCTGATACTGCGCGGCCAGGATCGAACCGGATACCGCGATGCCAAGGGCGGCACCGATTTCGCGGGCGGTGTCGTTGACGGCAGACGCCACGCCCTGCTTCTCGTCGGGAACCGCACCCATGATGGCCGATGTCGCCGGGGCGGTGGACAATCCGATCCCGGTGCTCATGATCAGCAGCGGCCAGGTGAAGTCCAGATAGGACGAGTCGAGTTCGAGCAGGCGCATGCACATCAGCCCGGTCGCTATCAGCAACAGGCCTCCGAAGACCGACATGCGCAACCCGATCCGCGGTAGATACAGATGGGTGGTGGCGCCGAGGATGAGTACAGGAAGGGCCAAGGGGCACAGCGCAAATGCGGTCTGGATCGGGCTGTAGCCCATCACCAGCTGGATGAACTGCATGCTGACGAAGAAGAATCCGAAATTGGCGAAGAACAGGAACGTCACCCCGATCGATCCGGTGGCGAAGTCGGGCCTGCGGAGCAGTCGCACGTCGAGCAGCGGGTGACGGTGCCGTAGTTGTGTGATGGTGAACAGCGCGGCCATCGCGATCCCGGCGATCATGCAGCCCCAGACCATCGGGTGCGTCCAGCCGCGGACCGGCGCCTCCACCACGCCGAGGACGAACACGGCCACCGCACCTCCGATGAGGATCGCGCCGATCCAGTCCAGAGGCGCGGCGTCGGCGTCCCGCGATGACGCGACAGTGCAGGTGAGGATGAACATGGCGACGGCCATGATGGTGAATGTCACGAAGATGGACTGCCAGGGCCAGAAGTGAAGGAGCCCGCCGGTGACCAGGAATCCGGCGATGGCGCCCGATCCGACGACGGCGGCCCAGATGCCAATTGCCTTGTTGCGTTCCGATTTCGGGAATGCGGCGGTGAGCATCGACAGGGTGGCGGGCATGATGAATGCCGCTCCGGCTCCGGCGATCGCGCGTGCCACGATCAGGTGAACCGGACCGTCCCAGATCAGCGGTGCCGCCGATGCCAGGGTGAAGACGGCGAGTCCGATCAGTAGCGCGCCGCGCCTGCCGTAGCGATCTCCGATGGCGCCGGCCGGGAGTAGCAGGCATGCCAATGCCAGGGTGTACCCGTCGATCACCCAGGTGAGTTGGGCCTGGGTCGCGGAGGTCTGGGTGGCGATGTCGGGCAGCGCGGCATTCAGGGCCACCATCGATGAGATGACGATCGACACATCGAGGCACGCGACGACGAGTAGCCAGTAACGCTGGCGGATCGACAGTTCGGCCATGCCCGGGTCGATATCCTGGCCAGACTCGACGAGGGTGTCGGTCATGCTGGGCACTCCTTGGTCGACGAACTTTTGAGACTATCAGTATCGGAGCGAGACGGTAAGTATGCTTTCTGGAGGTGACGGAGAATGACTGCCGACAGCGGTGACCCGCGCCCGGCCCGATCGCGAGCCCGGTTGCTCGAGGCGGCGACGACGCTGTTGCGGTCAGGTGGTCCGAGCGCGGTGACGGTCGACGCGGTGACCAGAGCTGCGAATGTGGCCAGGGCAACGTTGTACCGGCACTTCTCGAGCGGAAATGACTTACTGGCCGCGGCATTTCGCGCACTCATCCCGGCCGCGCCGATGCCACCGGAGGACGGCCCGCTGCGTGATCGGCTGATCGCGCTGGTTCAGGCGCAGGCCGAGTCGATCGCCGAGGCGCCGATCAGCATCACAGCGATGTCATGGTTGGCGCTCGGCGGCGACATGGAGCAGTTGCCGTGGCAGACCGGTGACAGCGCTGAGGTGCGGACCCTGCGTGAGCGGGTGGCCGAGCAGTACGCGGTGCCGTTCGAGGCGATCTTCACCAGTCCCGAGGCCATCGCCGAACTCGGTGAGGTGGATCGCTCGCAGGCCGCCGCGCTGCTGCTGGGTCCGATCGTGCTGGGCAAGCTCAGCACGCTGTCGGGATTCGACTACACCGCCTGCGTGCAGGCAGCGGTGGATGGCTTCCTTGCCACCCACCGGCGGCCCGAGCGTCAGCGCAGCGAGTAACGAATCGGCAGGTGCTTGAGTCCACCGACGAAGGTGGTCGCGGAAAGCTCTGGGGTTCCGGCCAATTCGATGGAGTCCAGTCGGCTCAGCAGCTCGGTGAACAAGCTGCTCATCTCCATCCTGGCCAGTGCTGCTCCCAGACAGAAGTGCACGCCGTATCCGAATGCCAGGTGCTTGTTCGGGTCCCGCCCGACGTCGAAGCGGTGCGGGTTGTCGAAGACCTCCTCGTCGCGGTTGCCCGAAACGTAGGCCAGATAGACGGACTCGCCCTTGGCGATCGGTACGCCGCGCACGGTGGTGTCGGCGGTGGCGGTGCGCATGAACTCCTTGACCGGGGTGGTCCACCGGATCATCTCTTCGACGGCGGTGCCCATCAGTTCGGGCTGCGCCCGCAGCCTGGCGAGCTGGTCCGGGTTTTCGATGAGCGCCAGCAATCCACCGGAGATCGCATCCTTGGTGGTGTCGTGGCCGGCGCTGGCGACGATCACGTAATACGACGCGGTATCGACGTCGGACAGCGGTTCCCCGTCGATCGTGCCGTTCGCGATGGCCGACGCCAGATCCTCGGTCGGGTTGGCTCGGCGCGCCGCGGTGAGCGCCGAGAAGTAGGCGAAGAAGTCCATCAAAACGGCGAGCTGGTCCTCCAGGGATCCGCCGTCACGCTTGTACTCGTCGTCGTCGCCGCCGAACATCTCCTGGGTCAGCATGTGCATGCGGCCGAAGTCCTCTTCGGGGAGCCCGAGCAACGACATGATCACGTACAGCGGGAAGTCCACGGCGATGGCGGTGACGAAATCGCATTCGGGCCCGATGTCGCGCATCTTGTCGACATAGCGCTTGGCGAGCTCGTCGACGCGAACCTTGAGCGCACGCATCGCCTTGGGGCGGAACCAATCTGCACCGATGGCCCGCACCTTGCGGTGGTGTGGGTCGTCCATGTGGATCAGGGTGCGCAGGCCCATGCCGGCCTCGAGCTGTTGTTTGGCCAGATCGTCGGCCGCGGCGGTGGCCAGGAGTGGCCGGGGCTCGCTGATGAAGAGCTCGTTGTCCCGCTCGACGGCCATGATGTCGGCGTGCTTGGTGATCGCCCAGAACGGTCGGTAGGGGCGGCTGTCCACCCAGGCCACCGGATTGTTGGCGCGCAAATGGGTCAGCGCGGTGTGCAGGCGTGCATCGTCGGCGTAAGCCGTCGGATCGGCGAGCACCTTCGCGGCGTCATCCATCGTCGGCGCGCTCATTCGGACTCCTCACTGCCAGGACTTGACGGGTGTCAACTATCACCTTATGTGATCGGCGCCACGCAAGGGAGCCGATTTCGTCGATCCGCCCCGTACGCTCGCTGCCATGCGGTCCGGGCGTCGCGTCGTCGCGTTGCTGGCAGTGTTGGCGATGCTGGTCGGAGGCTGTGCGTGGGGTGGCGGTCAGGCGGTGACATCCGGTCATCCACCGGGGCACGTGCAAGGGCCGGACCCGGCGCTCGTCCAAACCGCGGCCGGAACCCTGCGCGGCACAGTGGTATCCGACCACCGTCTGTTCGCCGGCGTGCCGTACGCCGCGGCGCCGGTGGGTCCCATGCGGTTCGCCGCGCCGGCGCCTGCGCCGGGATGGGCGGGGGAGCGCGACGCCACCCGCCCCGGGCCCCGGTGTATCCAGGACCCCGATTTGGATCCCGAACGCGGGGCCAACACCGCCGAGGACTGCCTGAGCCTGAACGTCTGGACGCCGCGGGTCTCGGCGGAGTTGCGCCCCGTGATGGTGTGGATCCACGGCGGCGCGTTCGCGGGCGGTAGCAGCGGTATCTACGACGCGGCGCGGTTGGCCGCGCGCGGCGACATCGTGGTGGTGACGATCAACTACCGACTCGGCACGCTGGGGTTCCTGGCTCACCCGGCCCTGGGGTCCGCAGGTGACATCGGCAACTACGGCCTGGCCGACCAGCAGGCGGCGCTGCGGTGGGTGCGCGACAACATCGCCGACTTCGGCGGCGATCCCGAAAAGATCACTGTCGCGGGGGAATCCGCAGGTGGGATGTCGGTGTGCGACCATCTGGTATCGCCGGGTTCGACGGGATTGTTCCGCGCCGCGATCCTGATGAGCGCACCGTGCCAGGCGCAGGCCGACCTGGCCACCGCGACCCGACGCTCATTCGATTACGCGGCCGCCGTCGGATGTCCCGAACTCGCGGTGGCGGCCACCTGCTTGCGGGCACTGCCGGTGGGCCGGCTACGAAAACCGGTCTGGTACTTCAATATCGGTAGTGACGAGCTGGCCGGTCCGGTCACCGGGTCGGCGTTGATTCCTCAGGCCCCGTTGGCGGCATTCGCGTCTGACCGCGCCGATCCGGTGCCGGTGCTCATCGGGACCACTCGAGATGAGTTCACATTGTTCGTGGCGCTGCGCTATCTGCGGCACGGCCAGCGCTACGTCGCGGCGGATTACCCACGGCTCCTGTCCGAGACCTTCGGCGCCGACGCCGCGACGGTCGGCGCGAACTACCCGATCGATCGCTACGGCGGTGTGGCACAGGCATATTCGGCAGCGGTGACCGACGGCGCCTTTGCCTGCGTCTCGGAGCGGATGGCCGGTGAACTGTCCCGCACCGGGCCGGTCTATGCCTACGAGTTCAACGATCGCTCCGCCCCGGCGCCGGAGGCCTTGCGAACGCTACCCTTCCCGGTCGGCGCCAGTCACTCGCTGGAGCTTCGCTACCTGTTCGACGTCGGTGGGGCGCCTCCGTTGGACCCGGCGCAGCAACGGCTCTCGGACCAGATGATCGACTACTGGAGCGCTTTCGTGCGCACCGGCGATCCTGCCGTCGACGGTCAGCCGGGCTGGCCCGGGTTCGATCCGGCGGGCGACGGCGCCCGAATGTCGTTGCAGGCCGACGGCAGTCGCGTCGACAATGGCTACGCACGCGAACATCAATGCCCGTTCTGGGCCGGGCTGGGGGAGAAGTGAACTCGATGGCGACCCCGGATCCGCATTTCGAGCTCAGGCCGGCGTGACCCAGGTGGTGATGTCGGCGTGCACGACCTCGACGCCGTGGCGGTCGGTGATGCTGACCGGCACCACGATGTCGGTGCCTTCGGTGAGGGTGCCGAAATCCGGTGGGGTCAACTCGGCCCTGGCCCGCAGCGAGGTGGTGGCCTTGGCGAGGTAGGCCACATTCATCGCCTTGGGGATCCAGCGGTGCGTCGTCGGTACGGTGGCCTCCATCAGCATGCCCATCGCCATCTCGGCGGCGTTGCACGAGGCGATGGCGTGCACGGTGTGCAGGTGGTTGTAGACGTAGAACCACTTCGGCACGGTCACCTCGGCCAGGCCGGGCTCCATGCGGACGACGTGGGGGAGGATCGAGGCGAAGTAGGGCACCCGGGCCATGGCCGCTGCGGAGAACGCCCAGCTGCCGCCGGGCAGCGGTGACAGCTTCTTCCATGCCTTATAGGTAGCGCTGGGGGTCCTCGCCGGCGACTGCGTCATGCGCCTCACCTTACTCAAAAGTAAGTTCGGTGGAACGGGCCGTGCCGAGCCGGGGGCGACCGTCGACCGGGATCTGTCGCGGGTGAAGCGCTGTGGCGGTCCGGCGGTCATTTTTCCGCCATGGCGCTTCATGTGCGGACCGCGCTCGACCGGTACTCCGACCTGCTCGATCGTGGATTTGGAGCATGCCGGGATCTAAGGCATACTGTTCGGGTTGCCTTGCGCCGGGTATTCCTGGCCAGGCATACGACCCGCGCCCCCACGGGCGCATCCGGTCCCAACACTAGATCGCGACTGATTTCCAGGGCGAGATAGTGTGCGCGAAGGCGACACGCCCGACCGCGGGGGCCGGTGGACCACAGACAGGTAAACAGCGGCGGCAATTCTCGGCGCACCCGCGCCGAGGCACAGGCCCGACGGGTTTCGGTGGGATCTCCCATCGAGGCTTCGATACGGCCGGCCGATGTACGAAGTAGAGGTAGGAGAAGCGTGGCGGGACAGAAGATCCGCATCAGGCTCAAGGCCTACGACCATGAGGCCATTGATGCCTCGGCGCGCAAGATCGTCGAGACGGTCACCCGTACCGGTGCCAGCGTCGTGGGCCCCGTGCCGTTGCCGACTGAGAAGAACATTTACTGCGTCATCCGGTCGCCGCACAAGTACAAGGACTCGCGCGAGCATTTCGAAATGCGCACCCACAAGCGACTGATCGACATCCTCGACCCGACGCCGAAGACGGTTGACGCGCTCATGCGTATCGACCTGCCGGCCAGTGTCGACGTCAATATCCAGTAGGAGACCCGAGAAAAATGGCTAGAAAAGGCATTTTGGGCACCAAGCTGGGCATGACGCAGGTGTTCGACGAGAACAACAAAGTCGTCCCGGTGACGGTCGTGAAGGCCGGCCCCAACGTGGTGACCCTTATCCGTACCCCCGAGCGCGACGGCTACAGCGCCGTGCAGCTCGCCTATGGCGAGATCAGCCCGCGCAAGGTCAACAAGCCCGTCACCGGTCAGTACGCCGCCGCGGGTGTCAACCCGCGTCGCCACCTGGCTGAGCTGCGGGTCGACGAAGCTGCTGCCGCCGAGTACGAGGTGGGCCAGGAGCTGACCGCCGAGATCTTCGCCGACGGTGCTTACGTCGACGTGACCGGCACCAGCAAGGGCAAGGGCTTCGCCGGCACCATGAAGCGTCACGGCTTCGCCGGCCAGGGTGCCAGCCACGGCGCCCAGGCAGTGCACCGTCGCCCCGGCTCCATCGGTGGCTGTGCCACCCCGGGCCGCGTGTTCAAGGGCACCCGGATGTCGGGCCGCATGGGCCACGACCGGGTGACCACGCAGAACCTCAAGGTTCACAAGGTCGATGCGGAGAACGGCGTGCTGTTGATCAAGGGCGCCATCCCCGGACGCAACGGTGGTCTGGTGGTTGTCCGCAGCGCAATCAAGCGAGGCGAGAAGTAATGACTCTCAAAATTGATGTGAAGACGCCGGCAGGCAAGAAGGACGGCAGCGTAGAACTTCCGGCTGCCCTCTTCGACGTCGAACCCAACATCGCTCTGATGCATCAGGTCGTCAACGCTCAGTTGGCCGCCAAGCGCCAGGGCACGCATGCGACGAAGACCCGCGCCATGGTCTCCGGTGGCGGCAAGAAGCCGTACCGGCAGAAGGGCACCGGCCGGGCTCGTCAGGGCTCGACCCGTGCGCCGCAGTTCACCGGCGGTGGCGTCGTGCACGGCCCGCAGCCGCGCGACTACAGCCAGCGGACCCCGAAGAAGATGATCGCCGCCGCCCTGCGCGGTGCGCTCTCGGACCGGGCCCGCAACGAGCGGATCCACGCGATCACCGAACTGGTGGAGGGTCAGACCCCGTCGACCAAGAGCGCCAAGGCGTTCCTGGGCAGCCTGACCGAGAACAAGAAGGTTCTCGTCGTCATCGGCCGCACCGATGAGGTCGGCGCCCGTAGCGTCCGCAACCTGCCTGGTGTGCACGTGATCTCGCCGGATCAGCTCAACACCTACGACGTGCTCCGTGCGGACGATCTGGTGTTCAGCGTCGAGGCGCTGAACGCGTACATCGCTGCGAATACGAAAGAGGAGGTGTCGGCCTGATGGCTACCGTGACCGACCCCCGCGACATCATCCTGGCTCCGGTCATCTCGGAGAAGTCGTACGGGCTGATCGAGAACAACGTGTACACGTTCGTCGTGCACCCGGATTCGAACAAGACGCAGATCAAGATCGCCATTGAGAAGATCTTCGACGTCAAGGTCAGTTCGGTGAACACCGCCAACCGCCAGGGCAAGCGCAAGCGCACCCGCTCGGGCTTCGGCAAGCGCAAGGACACCAAGCGTGCCATCGTCACCCTGGTCGCCGGCAGCAAGCCGATCGAACTGTTCGGAGCCCCGGCGTAAGCCGGGAACTAAGAGGATTTAACTGATATGGGAATTCGCAAGTACAAGCCGACGACTCCGGGTCGTCGCGGTGCCAGCGTCTCCGATTTCGCCGAGATCACTCGTTCGACTCCGGAGAAATCGCTGATTCGCCCGCTGCACGGCAAGGGTGGTCGTAACGCCCACGGCCGGATCACCACCCGGCACAAGGGTGGTGGCCACAAGCGTGCCTACCGCGTCATCGACTTCCGTCGCCATGACAAGGACGGCGTCAACGCCAAGGTTGCGCACATCGAGTACGACCCCAACCGCACCGCGAACATCGCGCTGCTTCACTACCTGGACGGCGAGAAGCGCTACATCATCGCGCCCCAGGGCCTGAAGCAGGGCGACGTGATCGAGCAGGGGCCGAACGCCGACATCAAGCCGGGCAACAGCCTGCCGCTGCGCAACATCCCCGCCGGTACCGTGATCCACGCTGTGGAGCTGCGGCCCGGTGGCGGTGCCAAGATGGGCCGCTCTGCCGGTGTCAGCATCCAGTTGCTGGGCAAGGAAGGCACCTACGCCTCGCTGCGCATGCCGTCCGGTGAAATCCGCCGCGTCGACGTGCGCTGCCGCGCCACCGTCGGCGAGGTCGGCAACAAGGAGCAGGCCAACATCAACTGGGGTAAGGCCGGCCGTATGCGGTGGAAGGGCAAGCGCCCGACCGTCCGTGGTGTCGTGATGAACCCGGTCGACCACCCGCATGGTGGTGGTGAGGGTAAGACCTCTGGTGGCCGCCATCCGGTCAGCCCGTGGGGTAAGCCTGAGGGCCGCACCCGCAAGCCCAACAAGCCGAGCGACAAGCTCATCGTCCGTCGCCGGCGCACCGGCAAGAACAAGCGCTAGGCAGCGGAAGGAGTAGCAGCGATGCCTCGTAGTCTCAAAAAGGGTCCGTTCGTCGACGGTCATCTTCTCAAGAAGGTCGACGTTCAGAACGACAAAAACACCAAGCAGGTCATCAAGACCTGGTCGCGTCGGTCGACCATCCTCCCCGACTTCATCGGGCATACCTTTGCGGTGCATGACGGCCGCAAGCATGTCCCGGTGTTCGTCACCGAGGCGATGGTCGGGCACAAGTTGGGCGAATTCGCCCCGACGCGCACCTTCAAGGGTCACATCAAGGACGACCGGAAGAGCAAGCGGCGATGAGTACCACAGTCACTGAATACCCATCCGCGATGGCGCAGGCACGTTTCGTGCGTGTCTCGGCGAGCAAGGCCCGTCGTGTCATCGACCTGGTCCGCGGCAAGAGCGTCGAGCAAGCCCTCGACATCTTGCGGTGGGCGCCGCAGGGTGCCAGCGAGACGGTCGCCAAGGTGATCGCGAGCGCTGCCGCCAACGCGCAGAACAACGAGGGCTTGGACCCGACGACGCTGGTGGTTGCGACCATCCACGCCGATGAGGGTCCGACCGCCAAGCGCATCCGTCCGCGTGCCCAGGGGCGTGCGTTCCGGATCCGCAAGCGCACCAGCCACATCACGGTGATCGTGGAGAGCCGTCCGCCCAAGCAGAAGGGTGCGCCCGCCGCCTCGGCCCGCAGCCGTCGTGCACAGGGCAGCAAGGCCGCCGCCGTGAAGGGCACGGCCGAGACGAAGGGAGGCTCGGAGTAGTGGGCCAGAAGATCAATCCCCACGGCTTCCGGCTCGGTATCACCACCGAGTGGAAGTCCCGGTGGTACGCCGACAAGCAGTACAAGGACTACGTGAAGGAAGACGTCGCCATCCGGCGTCTGCTGGCTACGGGTCTTGAGCGCGCCGGCATCGCCGACGTGGAGATCGAGCGCACCCGGGACCGGGTCCGCGTTGACATCCACACCGCGCGTCCCGGCATCGTCATCGGTCGCCGTGGCACCGAAGCCGACCGCATCCGTGCCGACCTGGAGAAGCTGACCGGCAAGCAGGTTCAGCTGAACATCCTCGAGGTGAAGAACCCCGAGTCGACGGCACAGCTCGTCGCTCAGGGTGTGGCCGAGCAGCTGAGCAACCGTGTGGCGTTCCGCCGCGCGATGCGCAAGGCGATCCAGTCGGCCATGCGCCAGCCCAACGTGAAGGGCATCCGGGTGCAGTGCTCGGGCCGCCTCGGTGGTGCTGAGATGAGCCGCTCGGAGTTCTACCGCGAGGGCCGGGTTCCGCTGCACACGCTGCGCGCGGACATCGACTACGGCCTCTACGAGGCCAAGACCACCTTCGGTCGGATCGGCGTGAAGGTGTGGATCTACAAGGGCGACATCGTCGGTGGCAAGCGTGAGCTGACCGCCGCCGCACCGGCCAGCGACCGGCCGCGTCGTGAGCGTCCGTCGGGTACCCGGCCGCGTCGTAGCGGTTCCTCGGGCACCACGGCGACGAGCACTGAGGCCGGCCGCGCTGCGACGGGTGGGGACGACGCCGCTGCAGTCACTACTCCGCAGGCCGCTGCTGTCGAGGCTGCGCCGGCCGCTGAGAGCACGGAGAGCTAAACCATGCTGATTCCCCGTAAGGTCAAGCACCGCAAGCAGCATCACCCGCGCCAGCGCGGCATCGCCAGCGGTGGCACGTCGGTGAGCTTCGGTGACTACGGCATCCAGGCCCTCGGCCACGCCTACATCACCAACCGGCAGATCGAGTCCGCTCGTATCGCCATCAACCGGCACATCAAGCGTGGCGGCAAGGTCTGGATCAACATCTTCCCGGACCGCCCGCTGACCAAGAAGCCTGCCGAGACCCGCATGGGTTCCGGTAAGGGTTCGCCGGAGTGGTGGATTGCCAACGTCAAGCCGGGCCGCATTTTGTTCGAGATCAGCTACCCCGACGAGAAGATCGCCAAGGAAGCACTGACTCGCGCAATCCACAAGCTGCCGATCAAGGCACGCATCGTGAGTCGAGAGGAGCAGTTCTGATGGCAGTGGGAACTACTCCTGGTGAGCTGCGTGAACTGTCCGACACCGAGTTGACGGCAAAGCTGCGCGAGTCCAAGGAAGAGCTGTTCAACCTGCGCTTCCAGATGGCAACCGGTCAGCTGGCCAACAACCGTCGGCTGCGCGTCGTGCGCCAGGAGATTGCACGGGTCTACACCGTGCTGCGTGAACGTGAGTTGGGTCTGGCTTCCGGACCCGTTGGTGAGGATTCGTAATGGCAGAGACTAAAGGCCCCAAGCACACGCCGACCACCGAGAAGCCCCGTGGCCGTCGCAAGACCGCCATCGGCTACGTGGTGAGCGACAAGATGCAGAAGACCATCGTGGTCGAGCTGGAATCTCGTAAGAGCCACCCGCTCTACGGCAAGATCATCCGGACCACCACCAAGGTCAAGGCGCACGACGAGAACGGCGATGCCGGTATCGGCGACCGCGTCTCGTTGATGGAGACCCGGCCGACGTCGGCCACCAAGCGGTGGCGGCTGGTCGAGGTTCTCGAGAAGGCGAAGTAGCCTTCTCCGCGCGAGCAGACACAAAAGTGCCCCAAACCTTCGGGTTTGGGGCATTTTTGCGTCTGGTCGGCGGGTCTGGTCAATTCACCGTCACCGTGAAAGATGGTGCGATCAACGTGTCGATCTGATCGCCACGCAGTCCGCCGCACCCGGTTCCAGCAACGCGATATCTGTTTGCCTTGTGCGCGAACCGATTCCCCGGAAGCGGCTGATCTGGACCTGTGGATCGGCTGGTTCCGGTGATTCGCATGCAGATACGGCCGGGGCGGCGGCATAATTTTTTCGCATGGATCCCCATTCGAAGTCGCAAAGTGCCGGTGAGAACAACGAAGCCCGTGCTCAGTTGCCGCGGCGCAAGCTGCTGGGGGGCCTGGCTGTCGCCGGTGTCGGCACGGTGGCCGTGTCCACGCTGCTGGCCGGCTGTGACAGCGATTCCGGCGGATCATCCGGCGGCGGTGGCGGAGTGAAGACCGACAACAGCGTCAAGGGCGCCACCGACGCGACCAAGGCGGCCAACCAGAAGCTGCTCGACACACTGCCGTTCAACGACAAGGCCGACTTCGAGGACGCGAAGCGAGGTCTGATCGCCAAGCCGGACACCCTGACGATCAAGGACGCCGACGGCAACGTGGTCTGGGACATGGAGGAGTACAAGAAGTACATCGCCGACGACAAGCCCGCGCCGGACACAGTCAATCCCAGCCTGTGGCGCATCACGCAGCTGAACATGCAATACGGCTTGTTCGAGGTGGTCAAGGACCGGATCTATCAGGTGCGTGGCTATGACCTGTCGAACGTCACCTTCATCAAGGGCGACACCGGCTGGATCGTCATCGACCCCCTGGTCTCGGCCGAGACCGCGAAGGCCGCGTTGGATTTGGCCAACCAGCACCTCGGTGCGCGCCCGGTCGTCGCCGTCATCCACAGTCATTCCCACGTCGACCACTACGGCGGTGTGCGGGGCATCGTCAACCAGGCCGACGTCGACTCGGGCAAGGTGAAGATCGTCGCCCCGGTCAACTTCGTCGAGGATGTGATCAGCGAGAACGTGATCGCCGGCAACGCGATGAGCCGTCGCGCGGTCTACATGTTCGGTGCGCTACTCCCACGTAACGCCCAGGGTGGTGTGGGAGCCGGTCTGGGACAGACCAACTCAACCGGCACCGCCGGCATGATGATTCCGACCGACATCATCAACCAGACCGGGCAGAAGCTTACGGTCGACGGCGTGGACATGGAGTTCCAGTACACGCCCGGAACCGAGGCGCCCACGGAGATGAACACGTTCTTCCCGCAGTTCAAGGCGATGTGGATGGCCGAGAACACCACCAACAACATGCACAACCTGTTGACCCTGCGCGGTGCCCAGGTGCGCGATGCACTGGTGTGGGCCAAGTTCATCGACGAGACGATCCGTCGCTACGGCCCGAACACGGAGGTCAAGTTCCAGAGTCACCACTGGCCCAGGTGGGGCAATGCCAACGTCATCGACTACTGGAAGAAACAACGTGACCTGTACAAGTACATGCACGATCAGTCGGTGCGGTTGATGAACAACGGTCTGGTGGGCTCCGAGATCGCCGAGGAGATCCAGTTGCCGCCGGAACTCAACACCTTCTGGCCGAACCGCGGGTATTACGGGACACTCAAACACAATTCACGGGCGGTGTATCAGCGCTACATGGGCTGGTACGACGGCAACCCGTCCGACCTTGACAATCTGCCGCCGGAGCCCGCGGCAAAGAAGTACGTCGACTACATGGGCGGTGAGGGCGCCGTTCTGGAGAAGGCCAAGAAGGACTTCGACAACGGCGACTACCGCTGGACGGCGATGGTGCTCAAGCATGTGGTGTTCGCCAACCCGGACAACGCCGATGCCAAGAACCTGCTGGCGGACGCCTACGAGCAGCTCGGGTATCAGGCCGAGTCGGGGCCATGGCGCTCGGTGTATCTGCAGGGCGCCTACGAGTTGCGCAATGGCGTGCCCACGACCGGTGGTATAGAGACCGCGAGTCCCGACACCGTCAAGGCCATGCCCCCGGACATGTTGTTCGATTACCTGGCGGTGCGACTGAACGGTCCGAAGGCCGCCGGCAAGAACCTGACGCTGAATGTCAACTTCAAAGACATCAACAAGACGTATGGTCTCACCGTCGAGAACGGTGTGCTCAACTATGCGGCCGACGCGCCGGTGCCGAATGCGAATTCCACCGTCACCCTCGACAAGGTCACACTCGACGACATTCAGCTCGGCAATGTCAAGCTCGACGACGCGATCTCGCAGAACAAGGTCACCATCGACGGAAATCGCGAATCCTTCAACGAGTTCATGGGCTTGCTCGATACGTTCCCGTTCTGGTTCAACATCGTCACGCCGTAGGGCCTTACGTCAACACCCTTGAGCTAGTGCTGCGGGTCGGTCTTACTTAGGTGGTACACCGCCATCCAGGAAGAATCCCGTGCAAACCGTCTTCGAACGAAGCGTCCCCGCCGACAGCCTCATTGACCGCTCGTTGGCTACCACCGTCCTGCGGCCGTTCTGGCTCGACGATGTGCCGGCTCAGCCCCGCCATCCGGCGCTGACCCAGGCCTCGTCGCAGTACGACCTGGTGGTGGTCGGCGGCGGATACACCGGCCTCTGGTCGGCTCTGCTGGCCAAGCAGCGTGACCCGGGCATGCGGGGTGGCACTGCTCGAGGGGCAGACGCTCGGATGGGCGGCCTCGGGGCGCAACGGCGGTTTCGTCGAAGCCTCGCTCACCCACGGTGAGGAGAACGGACGCAACCGCTGGCCCGATGAGATCGACACCCTCGACCGGTTGGGGATGGAAAACCTCGACGCGATCGAGAAGACCGTCGGCGCACTGGGTCTCGATTGTGATTTCGAACGGACCGGCTCCATCGCGGTCGCGCTCGAGCCCTATCAGGCCGACGAACTGGCGGCCGCCCCGCCGCGGCCGGGACACCTGTATCTCGACCGGCAGGCCATCCGGGCGGAGGTCGATTCGCCCACCTATCTGGCCGGCAGGTGGGCGAAGGACAGTGCCGCACTCGTGCATCCCGCCAAGCTCGTCAACGAACTCGCCCGTGCGGCAGTTGAACTCGGTGTGGACATCTACGAACACAGCAAGGTGCTCGGTGTCAGGCCCGACCGCTGCGGCGGGCGGTTGACCGTGCGCACCGAGCGCGTGTCGCTGCGAAGCGACCGAGTGATACTGGCCACCAATGGTTTCCCGTCGCTGTTGAAGCGCTACCGGTACCACACGGTCCCGGTCTACGACTATGCGTTGATGACCGAACCGCTCACCGATACCCAGTTGGCCGACATCGGCTGGGGTCACCGGCAGGGCATCAGTGACATGTCGAATCAGTTCCACTACTACCGGTTGTCCAAGGACAACCGCATCCTGTGGGGTGGGTACGACGCCGTCTATCACTTCGGCGGCCGGATCCGGCCTCGATACGAAGACCGCGATGTCACCTATCGCCGGCTGGCCGGCCATTTCTTCACTACGTTCCCGCAACTGGAGGACGTCGGCTTCACCCATCGTTGGGCAGGCATGATCGACACCTCGACGCGATTCTGCGCCTTCTTCGGGTCGGCGTGTGGAGGCCGCGTCGGATACGCCGCCGGGTTCACCGGGCTCGGCGTGGCGGCCACCCGCTTCGCCGCCGAAGTCATGCTCGACCGCTTCTCGGGCACGCCGACGGCGCGGACCGAACTCCAGATGGTCAAGTCAATGCCGCTGCCGTTCCCGCCAGAGCCGTTGGCCTCGGCCGGAATTCAGGCCACCCGCTGGTCACTCGACCGCGCCGACCATCGGCAGGGACGTCGTAACGTCCTGTTGAAGGCGCTCGACTCGGTCGGGCTGGGGTTCGACTCGTAGGGTTCCGGTGCGCCGAGGCGCTGCGACGCCGCACAATGGGGCAAGGGCGGTGACATGAGTGCCGGAGGCAGTGCGGATGGGCCGAACGTTGAAGTCCGAGTCGCCACGGCGACGCCGGCGGCAGACCAAACAGGGCGGGGTCCTGTCCGAGGAGCTCATCGTCGAGGCTGCACTGCGCGTGCTGCGGCACCACGGCGCGACGGGCCTGACGGTCAGGCGACTCGGCACCGCCCTCGGCGCTGACCCGACCGCTCTGTACCGCTACTTCCGCGGCATTGAGGACGTGGTGCTCGCCATCACCGACGAGCTGCTGCGGCGCGTGGTCGAGGGGTGGGAACCGACCGGTCGGTGGCGGGAAGACATGCGGGAACTCGGCGTGCGAGTGCACCGTGTCTATGTCGAACACCCGCAGGCCGGAGTGCTGGCCGCGAGCCGGGTGACCGGGGGGCCCCACGAGATCCAGGTCATCGAAACGGTTCTGGGTCTGCTGCGGACGGCCGGATTTCCCGAGCACGAAGCCGTCGACGTGTATCACGCCTTCATCGACCAGATGCTCGGGTTCGCCGCGCTTGATGCCGCCTTCGAAGCGCTGCCCGCCGAACATCGAGCCCACGACGACGACACGTGGCGCGATACGTACGCGCGGCTACCCGCCGAGACACACCCCAACATTGCCGCCACCAGCCGGCTGCTCGACGAGTCGATGCGGCGCAGTGGGTTTGAATCGGCCCTCGATCTCCTGCTCGACGGCGTTGCCGCGCGACTGAATTCGTGACGCGGCGTGTCAGCTGGGCAGCTCCGTCAATTTCCCCGGTAAACGCCGGCCAACAGGTGTAATCTCTGCGCGACCAGTGCTAGCGGTGCCGAATCGCCAACCGGAGTGAGGTCGCCATGGCTACAGTTTTCAATTCAGTTTTCAATTCAGCGGTCAACTCAGCGTTCAACGGCAAGATCGAATTGGATGTCCGGGATTCCGAACCGGACTGGGGGCCGTATGCGGCACCGACCGCGGTCGAGGATGCCCCGAACGTCCTGTACCTGGTGTGGGATGACACCGGCATCGCCACCTGGGACTGTTTCGGTGGCTTGGTGGACATGCCCGCGATGAGCCGCATCGCCGAACGCGGAGTCCGGTTGTCGCAGTTCCATACCACCGCGTTGTGCTCACCCACGCGGGCCGCACTTCTCACCGGCCGTAATGCCACCACGGTCGGTATGGCCACCATCGAGGAGTTCACCGACGGATTCCCCAACTGCAACGGGCGAATTCCTTTCGAGACCGCCCTGCTGCCGGAGGTGCTCGCCGAGAACGGCTACAACACCTACTGTGTGGGCAAGTGGCACCTGACGCCGTTGGAAGAGTCGAACCTTGCTGCCACCAAACGGCATTGGCCGTGTTCACGTGGATTCGAGCGGTTCTACGGGTTCATGGGCGGCGAGACCGATCAGTGGTACCCCGACCTGATGTACGACAACCATCCGGTCGATCCGCCGGCCACCCCCGAGGAGGGCTACCACCTGTCGCAGGACCTGGCCGACAAGACCATCGAGTTCATCCGGGACGCCAAGGTGATCGCCCCCGACAAACCGTGGTTCACCTACCTGTGCCCAGGCGCCGGCCACGCCCCGCACCACGTGTTCAAGGAGTGGGCCGACCGCTATGCGGGCCGGTTCGACATGGGCTACGAGGCCTACCGCGACATCGTGCTGGAGAACCAGAAGCGGCTGGGTATCGTGCCGCCCGACACCGAACTGTCACCGGTCAACCCGTACGCGGATGTGACGGGACCCAACGGTGAACCGTGGCCCGCCCAGGACACCGTGCGGCCGTGGGACACCTTGAGCGACGACGAGAAGCGGTTGTTCGCCCGGATGGCCGAGGTGTTCGCCGGGTTCCTGTCCTACACCGACGCCCAGATCGGCCGGGTGCTGGACTTCCTGGAGGAGACGGGGCAACTCGACAACACGATCATCGTGGTGATCTCCGACAACGGGGCCAGCGGCGAGGGCGGCCCGAACGGCTCGGTCAACGAGACCAAGTTCTTCAACGGCTACATCGACACCGCCGAGGAAGGGCTCAGGTTCATCGACCGGCTGGGGTCACCCGAGACCTACAACCATTACCCGATCGGCTGGGCGATGGCGTTCAACACCCCCTACAAGCTGTTCAAGCGCTACGCCTCCCATGAGGGTGGAATCGCCGACACCGCAATCATCTCCTGGCCCAACGGTATCGGCGCCCACGGCGCGGTACGCGACAACTACATCAACGTCTGCGACATCACCCCGACCATCTACGACCTGCTCGACATCACCCCGCCGGCGAGCGTGCGCGGGGTTCCGCAGAAGCCACTCGACGGCATGAGTTTCAAAGTGGCACTGGACAACCCGGATGCGCCGACAGGGAAGGAAACCCAGTTCTACACCATGCTCGGTACCCGCGGCATCTGGCACAGAGGCTGGTTCGCCAACACCGTGCACGCCGCCACCCCGTCGGGCTGGTCACACTTCGACGCCGACCGCTGGGAGCTGTTCCACATCGAGGCCGACCGCAGCCAGTGCCACGACCTGGCCGACGAACAGCCGGACAAACTCGCCGAACTCACGGCGCTGTGGTTCAGCGAGGCCGACAAGTACAACGGGCTGCCCCTGGCCGATCTCAACATCCTCGAGACCATGACCCGGTGGCGGCCGTACCTGGCCGGTGAGCGGTCCAGCTATACCTACTATCCCGACAGCGCCGAGGTCGGTCTCGGCGCGGCGGCCGAACTGCGCGGGCAGTCGTTCACGGTGCTCGCCGATGTCACCGTGGACGGGGCCGACGCGCACGGCGTGTTGTTCAAGCAGGGCGGTGCGCACGGCGGCCACGTGCTGTTCATCGCCGACGGGCGGTTGCGCTACGTCTACAACTTCCTGGGCGAACAGGAGCAGTCGCTGGTCTCACCCGACCCGATCCCGTTGGGGCGGCACATCTTCGGTGTGCAATACGAGCGGACCGGCACCGTCGAGGGCAGCCACACCCCGCTGGGGGACACCACCTTGTACGTCGACGACGACGCGGTCGCCGAGCTGGCCGGGATGCAAACCCACCCCGGCATGTTCGCGCTCGCCGGGGGTGGCATCTGCGTCGGCCGTAACACCGGATCGGCGGTGTCACGGCAATACCGGGCACCGTTCGCCTTCACCGGCGGCACCATCGGGCACGTCACCGTCGACCTGTCCGGTGAGCCGTATCAGGACCTCGAGCGCAAACTTGCCGTGGCATTCGCCAAGGACTGATCGATGAAGCCGGTGGCGATGGGTGCGGGTGCGGGTGCGCTGGCGATCGCCGTGTCGGCGGGCTGCGGCGCCGGCGGCCCCGTCGACCGCTCGGCTGTTCCCTCCACCACCGTGGCGGCACCGGTCACGACGATTCCCGCGGCGACCACCACGTCGAGCCGGCCCGCACCCAAATTCGCCCTGCCCGCCTACGGTGTCGAACCGACGGCGACGCGGGTATTGGCTGCCGGTGAGGTCACCTGCCCATCCCCGGACGGACGGACCGTCACGGTGCGCAGTGCCGCGCCGGGTTCTCCGACGCTCACCGTCGGGGTACCCGAAGGGTTCACCGAGGCGATGTCCGACGCGGAGGCGGTGCGACTGACCGGACCGGCCGGGATATCCGCCGAGATCACCGTGCGCCCGACCACCCGGGACGCCCAGGACGCGTTCGACCAGTACAGCGATGACCGCATCGCGAGGTTCTCGATCCACAGCGTCAGCGTGTTGCCCGGCGACTTGTGCGGCTACAGCGGGCAGAAGCTGATGGGCATCCTGGCCGACCGGCCGGGCGAGGGCACCCAATATGCCGACCGGACCGTGCACATTTGGACCAACAGCGGCGATTTCCTGGTCGCCGAGCGCGTCGAGGCCCCCAGCGGAACCCCGGGGTTCGACCAGGCCAGTTCGGCGATGCTCGCCGACTTCGGAATCACCATGCCGGGCTGAGCCGTCCGGCCATCGTCGGTGACTAGCCTCGGTGCCGTGGCCACCGAACTCCTTGAGCTTCCCGGCGGAACCTTCCGGATGGGTTCGACGGCGTTCTATCCCGAAGAAGCTCCGGTGCACACCGTCACCGTCGGTGCGTTCGCCATCGAGCAGCATCCGGTCACCACCGCCCAGTTCGGTGAGTTCGTCGCGGCCACCGGATACGTCACGGTCGCCGAGCAACCGATGGACCCCGCGCTGTATCCCGGAGTCGACGAGGCCGACCTGGTGCCAGGGGCCCTGGTGTTCAGGCCCACCGGCGGTCCCGTCGACCTGCGGGACTGGCGCCAGTGGTGGGACTGGGCGCCCGGCGCCGACTGGCGCCACCCGTTCGGGCCCGATCGGGATCCGGCCGCCGCCGACCACCCCGTCGTACAGGTGGCCTATCCGGACGCGGCGGCCTACGCGGCCTGGGCCGGGCGCCGGTTGCCCACCGAAGCCGAATGGGAGTACGCCGCACGCGGGGGAGTCGAGGGCAGCTACGCGTGGGGTGACGAGGCCACCCCGGGCAGAGTGCTCATGGCCAACACCTGGCAGGGCCGGTTCCCGTATCGCAACGTCGGCGCGCTGGGCTGGCGCGGCACCTCCCCGGTCGGCAGCTTCCCGACCAACGCCTTCGGGCTGGCGGACATGATCGGCAATGTGTGGGAGTGGACCACCACCCGGTTCGCCGGGCAGCACCGGCCCGACTCCGACGCGCCGGCGTGCTGCCCGCCGCCCGCCAACCCCGATCCGATGGTGAACCAGGTGCTCAAGGGCGGTTCGCACCTGTGCGCGCCCGAGTACTGCCACCGCTACCGGCCGGCCGCGAGGTCACCCCAATCACAGGACAGCTCGACCACGCACATCGGATTTCGCTGCGTGCTCAGCTGACGGTGTGCGGTCCCGTCCGCGGCGATTTGGCGCATTCGCCGTGCTCACCTACTATGTAGGGGTTGCCTTGGGCAGACCTCGGTTGACTGCTGTTCTGAGTCAGCCCTGCGTGCCCTTCGGTGACAAAGACCGCGCACGTCCAGGTCGGTATCTGGCGTGCATACAAATCCAGGTCAGGAGATCGAGTGATTCAGCAGGAATCGCGGTTGAAGGTCGCCGACAACACGGGCGCCAAGGAGATCTTGTGCATCCGCGTGCTCGGTGGCTCATCGCGACGCTACGCCGGCATCGGTGATGTCATCGTCGCGACCGTCAAGGACGCCATCCCCGGCGGCAACGTCAAGCGCGGCGATGTCGTCAAGGCCGTCGTGGTGCGCACCGTCAAGGAGCGTCGCCGCGCCGACGGTAGCTACATCAAGTTCGACGAGAACGCCGCCGTCATCATCAAGGCCGACAACGACCCGCGCGGTACCCGCATCTTCGGGCCGGTCGGTCGCGAACTGCGCGAGAAGAAGTTCATGAAGATCGTCTCGCTGGCTCCGGAGGTTTTGTAAATGAAGGTCCACAAGGGCGACACCGTGCTGGTGGTCTCCGGTAAGGACAAGGGCGCGAAGGGCAAGGTCATCGAGGCCTTCCCGACCCGCGACAAGATCCTGGTCGAGGGCGTCAACCGGATCAAGAAGCACACCGCGCAGTCGCAGAACGAGCGTGGCGCATCGTCGGGTGGCATCGTCACCCAGGAAGCCGCCATCCACGTGTCCAACGTGATGGTGGTCGATTCTGACGGCAAGCCGACTCGTGTGGGTTACCGCGTCGATGAAGAGACCGGCAAGAAGGTCCGCATCGCCAAGACCAATGGCAAGGACATCTGATGACTGCACCAGAGAAGGTTCAGCCTCGGCTGAAGCAGCGCTACCGCGAAGAAATCCGCGAGTCGCTGAATCAGCAGTTCGAGTTCGCCAACGTCATGCAGATCCCCGGTGTGGTCAAGGTTGTGGTCAACATGGGCGTCGGCGACGCCGCCCGTGACGCCAAGCTGATCAACGGCGCGGTTGCCGACCTGGCGCTGATCACCGGTCAGAAGCCGGAGATCCGTAAGGCCCGCAAGTCCATCGCACAGTTCAAGCTGCGTGAGGGCATGCCGATCGGTGCCCGCGTCACGCTGCGCGGGGACCGGATGTGGGAGTTCCTGGACCGGCTGATCTCCATCGCCCTGCCCCGTATTCGCGACTTCCGCGGGCTGAACGGCAAGCAGTTCGACGGCACCGGCAACTACACCTTCGGGCTCAACGAGCAGTCGATGTTCCACGAGATCGACGTGGATTCCATCGACCGCCCCCGCGGCATGGACATCACCGTCGTCACCTCGGCGACCAACGACGACGAAGGCCGTGCGCTGCTGAAGGCGCTGGGCTTCCCCTTCAAGGAGAACTGAGCACATGGCAAAGAAGGCGCTGGTCTACAAGGCCAACAAGAAGCCTAAGTTCGCGGTTCGCGCGTACACGCGGTGCAACAAGTGCGGTCGCCCGCACTCGGTTTACCGCAAGTTCGGGCTGTGCCGTATCTGCCTGCGCGAGATGGCGCACGCGGGTGAACTGCCCGGTGTGCAGAAGTCCAGCTGGTAACAGCAGCGACCAGCGCAGCAGACCACAGACCAATCCAACAGGTTGCGGAAGGCCCTGAACAGGGAACCGCCGCGAGAAAGGTGAGCCGGTTGTCATGACGATGACTGACCCGATCGCAGACTTCTTGACACGTCTGCGCAACGCCAATTCGGCGTATCACGATGAGGTGACCCTGCCCCACTCGAAGATCAAGGCGAACATCGCCGAGATCCTCAAGAAAGAGGGTTACATCTCCGATTTCCGCACCGAGGATGCCCGCGTCGGCAAGTCCCTGGTGGTGTCGCTCAAGTACGGCCCCAGCCGTGAGCGCAGCATCGCCGGCCTGCGCCGCGTGAGCAAGCCCGGTCTGCGGGTTTACGCAAAGTCCACCAATCTGCCTCGGGTGCTCGGCGGCCTGGGCGTGGCGATCATCTCCACGTCCTCCGGCCTGCTCACCGACCGTCAGGCGGCACGAAGCGGCGTGGGCGGCGAAGTCCTCGCCTACGTGTGGTGAGGGGATAGAAGACATGTCGCGTATTGGTAAGCAACCGGTCCTGGTTCCCACCGGGGTCGATGTGACGATTGACGGCCGCAACGTCTCGGTGAAGGGCCCCAAGGGCACCCTGACCCTGGATGTCGCCGAGCCGATCACCGTCGAGCGCAACGATGACGGCGCCATCGTGGTCAGCCGTCCCGATGACGAGCGGCGCAGCCGCTCCCTGCACGGGTTGTCTCGCACCCTGGTGGCCAACCTGGTCACCGGTGTCACCGAGGGTTACACCCGCAAGATGGAGATCTTCGGCGTCGGCTACCGCGTGCAGCTCAAGGGTTCCAACCTGGAGTTCGCGCTCGGTTACAGCCACCCCGTGGTGATCGAGGCGCCCGAGGGCATCACGTTCGCCGTCGAGACGCCCACCAAGTTCTCGATCACAGGCATCGACAAGCAGAAGGTCGGTCAGATCTCGGCGGTTATCCGCCGCCTGCGCCGCCCCGACCCGTACAAGGGCAAGGGTGTGCGGTACGAGGGTGAGCAGATCCGCCGCAAGGTCGGAAAGACAGGTAAGTAATCATGGCTGCTAAGACTGAAGCTGCCGCCGTCCGCAAGCCGGTGGGGCAGAACATCTCTGAGACCCGCCGTAACTCCCGGCTGCGTCGGCACGCCCGGTTGCGCAAGAAGGTTTCGGGCACCGCAGAGAACCCGCGCCTGGTGGTCAACCGCTCGGCACGGCACATCCACGTCCAGCTCATCGATGACCTGGAGGGCGTCACGCTGGCGGCCGCCTCGTCGATCGAGGCCGACGTGCGCGCCGTCGAGGGCGACAAGAAGGCGCACAGCGTTCGGGTCGGTCAGTTGATCGCCGAGCGTGCCAAGGCTGCCGGCGTCGACACCGTGGTGTTCGACCGTGGTGGCTACACCTATGGCGGCCGGATCGCGGCGCTGGCAGATGCCGCGCGCGAGAGCGGGCTGAAATTCTGATGACTGTCAACGAGAGGACTGCATGATGGCCGAGCAGGCAACTGGTGCCGGCGGCCCAGGCGCTTCCGACAACCGTGGTGGCCGCGGCCGCCGCGACGACCGCGGTGGCCGTGGTGGCCGCGACAGCGGCGAGAAGAGCAACTACATCGAGCGCGTGGTCACGATCAACCGCGTCTCCAAGGTGGTCAAGGGCGGTCGGCGGTTCAGCTTCACCGCGCTCGTCATCGTCGGTGACGGCAAGGGCATGGTCGGTGTCGGCTACGGCAAGGCCAAGGAAGTTCCGGCCGCGATTGCCAAGGGTGTCGAGGAAGCTCGCAAGAACTTCTTCCGCGTCCCGCTGATCGGTGGCACCATCGTCCACCCGGTCCAGGGTGAGGCGGCCGCTGGTGTGGTCATGCTGCGCCCGGCCAGCCCTGGTACCGGCGTTATCGCCGGTGGTGCGTGCCGCGCGGTGCTGGAATGCGCCGGGGTGCACGACATCCTGGCCAAGTCGCTGGGCAGCGACAACGCGATCAACGTGGTGCACGCCACCGTTGCCGCGTTGAAGATGATCCAGCGTCCCGAAGAGGTTGCGGCCCGTCGCGGTCTGCCCCTCGAGGACGTGGCGCCGGCCGGCATGCTGAAGGCCCGGCGCGAGAGCGAAGCGCTGGCTGCCGCAGCAGCGCGTGAGGGATCGGCGTAACCATGGCAGAAGTCAAGATCACCCAGGTGCGCGGGACCATCGGCGCACGCTGGAAGCAGCGCGAAAGCCTGCGGTCCTTGGGACTGAAGAAGATTCGTCAGTCCGTGGTTCGTGAGGACAATGCGCAGACCCGCGGTCTGATCAAGGTCGTACATCACCTCGTCTCGGTTGAGGAGGTCTAGGAATCATGAGCGTTATCAAACTGCACGACCTGCGGCCCGCCCCAGGAGAGAAGAAAGCCAAGACCCGCGTTGGTCGTGGTGAGGGCTCCAAGGGTAAGACCTCCGGTCGTGGTACCAAGGGCACCAAGGCGCGCAAGAACGTCCCCGTGACGTTCGAGGGTGGCCAGATGCCGATCCACATGCGGCTGCCGAAGCTCAAGGGCTTCAAGAACCGCTTCCGGACCGAGTACGAGCCCGTCAACGTCGGCGACATCGCCAAGGCGTTCCCGAAGGGCGGCACCATCGGTGTCGACGAGCTGGTTGCCAAGGGTCTGGTTCGCAAGAACCGCCTGGTGAAGGTGCTCGGCGACGGCAAGCTGGCCGTCAAGGCTGACGTCACCGCCAACAAGTTCAGCGGTAGCGCCCGTGAGGCGATCACCGCTGCCGGCGGTACGGCCACCGAGCTGTAATTTCTCTGCGCGAGCAGACACAAAAGTGCCCCTTTTCTCTTGAAAAGGGGCACTTTTACGTCTGCTCGCCAATGTTGGGTGACCGGTAGGCTCGGTCCATGTTCGCCTTTCTCCCCGGGCTTCCCGGCCAGGACGATCTCAGGGCATTGGCCCGGCGGGTAGACACCGCCCGGCACAACGGCGTTCCCATTGGGTGCGTGCTGGAGTTGGATCTGACCTCGCTACCGCCGGAGACCACCGGGTTCGACCCGCTGGCGGTGATCGCCGGAGGCGGCCGCCCGCTGGTGTTGCGCCAAGCCGTCGCGGCGATCTACCGGGCCGCCGAAGATGATCGGGTGGCCGGGCTGATCGCGCGGGTGCAGTTGCCCGCCGCCGCACCCGGCCCGGTACAGGAACTGCGTGACGCCATCGCGGCGTTCAGCGATGTCAAGCCGACGGTGGCCTGGGCTGAGACCTACCCCGGCACGCTGTCCTACTACCTGGCATCGGCCTTCCGCGAAGTGTGGATGCAGCCGTCGGGCACGGTCGGGCTGGTCGGTTTCGCCACCAACGCGATGTTCCTGCGCGACGCGCTCGACAAGGCAGGTATCGAAGCGCAGTTCGTCGCGCGTGGTGAATACAAGTCCGCAGCAAACGTTTTCACCGAGGACCGCTATACCGACGCGCAACGTGAGGCCGACGGTCGGATGATCGAAAGCCTGCAATCGCAGGTCTGGCAGGCCATCGCCGAATCCCGAAGCCTGACCGTCGAGGCGGTCAACGCACTGGCCGACACGGCGCCGGTGCTACGAGACGACGCCGTCACCGCCGGTCTGATCGACCGTATCGGGTTTCGTGACCAGGCCTATTCACGCATCGGGGAACTGTCCGGCGGGCCGGCCGGGCCGGATGCGGATGCCGACAGCCACCCTGATGCCCTACCGCGGCTTTATCTTTCGCGCTATGCGCGGACCACCCCGAAGGTTCCTGTACCACCGATACCGGGCCGCAAATCCAAGCCGACGGTCGCGGTGGTGACCCTGCACGGCTCGATCGTCAGCGGCCGTGGCGGGCCACAGGTGCTGCCACTGGGTAATTCCAGTGCGGGCGGCGACACCATTGCCGCGGCGCTGCGTGAAGCCGCCGCTGACGATGAGGTGTCGGCGATCGTGCTGCGCGTAGACAGCCCCGGCGGTTCGGTGACCGGATCGGAAACCATTTGGCGCGAAGTGGTTCGCATCCGTGAGCGCGGCAAGCCCATCGTTGCCTCGATGGGTGCGGTGGCCGCCTCGGGGGGCTACTACGTGTCGATGGCCGCAGACGAGATCGTGGCCAACTCCGGCACCCTCACCGGATCCATCGGGGTGATCACCGGCAAGTTGATCTCACGCGAACTCAAGGACAAGTTGGGAGTCGGATCGGATTCCTTGCGTACCAACCCCAATGCCGATGCCTGGTCGTCGAACGCACCGTTCACCGATGAACAGCACGCCCACATCGAAGCCGAGACCGACCTGTTCTACACCGATTTCATTTCACGGGTGGCCGAGGGGCGCAAGCTCACGGTCGAACAGGTGGACGCGGTGGCACGCGGACGGATCTGGACGGGTGCCGATGCCTTGGACCGCGGCCTCGTCGACGAACTCGGTGGACTCCGTACCGCAATCACCCGGGCCAAGGTCCTGGCCGGGCTGGATCCCGACACCAAGGTGCGGGTGCTGAACTATCCGGGCTCGTCCTGGCTGGACATGTTGCGACCCAAACCTTCCTCGCAACCGGCAGCGGCTTCGTTGCCGCAGGCAGTGGGCGGTCTGCTCGGCCAGTCGGTGCTGTCGATCCTTGATCAGGCCGAACGCACCGTGACCGGCGCGAATGCACTTTGGCTGGGGGAGCACCGGTTCTGAGGCAGACCCGCCGGTGGCGGCGGTGGTATTTCGCGTCGTGGGTGCGGCACGGTAACGTCGGCCGAGGAGCAAAGGTAGCCGATAAAACTACGTTCTGGCCCTGCGGTGTTGATCTGAATCAGCCGACGTCGACGATGTGATTCGACGGGAGCAGTGTCGTCAGACACGAGGAGGGTCCTGTGGGCACCACGCACTCGGACAGTACGAGCAGTTCCGGCAAGACGTCGGATTCGCCGGAAACGGCTGAGCCGGTAAACGTCGAGGAAACGCCGCCCGAAGTGCAACGGCGTGCCGTCGCCGCATCGGCGATCGGCAACGCCACCGAATGGTTCGACTACGGTATCTACGCCTACGGCGTGACCTACATATCTGCGGCGATATTCCCCGGTAGCGCGCAGCACGCGACGCTGTTGGCGCTCATGACCTTCGCGGTGTCCTTCCTGGTGCGGCCACTCGGCGGTTTCGTCTGGGGTCCGCTCGGAGACCGGATCGGCCGAAAACAGGTCCTGGCTTTGACGATTCTGTTGATGGCCGGCTCCACCCTGTGTGTCGGGCTGGTTCCGACCTACGCCTCGATCGGTGTCTGGGCGCCGGTGCTGATGGTGCTGCTGCGAATGGTTCAGGGCTTCTCGACGGGCGGGGAATACGGCGGCGCAGCAACTTTCATGGCCGAGTACGCCCCGTCGCGACGGCGCGGATTCCTCGGCAGCTTCCTTGAGTTCGGCACGCTGGCCGGGTTCTCGCTGGGTGCGTTGATGATGTTGGGCTTCTCGACGGTCCTCACCGAGGCCCAGATGGGTTCGTGGGGTTGGCGATTGCCGTTCCTGGTCGCCGCACCACTGGGGCTGATCGGTGTCTACCTGCGCACCCGGCTGGCAGAGACCCCGGTGTTCCGTGAGCTCGCTGAGGCAGGGGAGGAGGAACAGCAACCCTCCACCGAACTCAAGGATCTGCTGCTGCAGTACTGGGGGCCGGTGCTGCGGTTGGGCGGTCTGGTGGTAGCGCTCAACGTAGTGAACTACACCCTGCTGACCTATATGCCGACGTACCTCAAGACCACCATCGGCCTGTCCACCGATATGTCGCTCGTGGTGCCGATCATCGGGATGCTGGCGATGATGGTGTTCCTGCCATTTGCCGGGCACCTCTCGGATCGTGTTGGGCGTAAACCGATGTGGTGGTTCTCGCTCATCGGCCTGTTCGTGGCGGGCATACCGATGTTTCTCCTGATGGGTACCAACGTCATCGGTGCCATCGTCGGCTTCGCCGTGCTCGGGTTGCTGTACGTACCCCAGTTGGCCACCATCTCGGCGACCTTCCCGGCCATGTTCCCCACCCACGTCCGGTACGCGGGATTCGCGATCGCCTACAACGTGTCGACGTCGATATTCGGCGGCACCGCGCCGGCGGTCAACGACTGGTTGGTCAACCTGACCGGCGACGGCCTGGTGCCGGCCTACTACATGATGGTGGCGTGTGTGATCGGCGCGGTGGCACTGGTGAAAATCCCGGAGACCGCTCGATGTCCGATCAACGGTACCGAGATTCCCGGCACGCCCGAGGCCCCGCCGCCCGTCGAATACGACCCTGAGGGGGAGAACTCGACGGACAAGGCGGCCTGACCTAAGGTCCGAGGATCAGTCCAGAGTGCCACTGACGTAGACGATTTCACCCATCGGGTCGTTCTCGTCGCGGTCCGGAACCGGCAGACCGTGTCGGGCGAACAGTTCTGATCGGGCGACCCCTTTCATCTGCCAACCCTTGGCGCTCAGATACTCGGCGGCCGAACGCCTCTCGCCGTGGTAGATCAGCGACGGCATGTCCATGTTCAGACCCATCTGGCTGAACACCGCGGTGGCGGCCTGGGCCTTCTCCGGGTCGAAATCCTTGAGCCCGGGCACGAACTCGGTGGCCACCGCGCTGCCGGGCGCGCTTAGTGCGGCAATGTTGTCGAACAGCCGGTCCTGCGCCTCGGGCGGTAGGTAGATCAGCAGCCCCTCGGCGCACCATGCGGTCGGCTTTGCCGGGTCGAACCCGGCCGCCTTGAGTGCGGCTGGCCAGTCGTTACGCAGATCGATCGGCACCGTGCGACGTACCGTGGTCGGCTCTGCGCCCAGATCGGCCAGCGTGCGCGTCTTGAATTCGATCACCTCGGGCTGGTCGATCTCGTAGACCACCGTGCCCTCGGGCCAGGGCAGTCGGTAGGCGCGCGAGTCCAGACCGGAGGCCAGGATCACCGCCTGCCGGATGCCGGCCTTGCCTGAGTCGATGAAGAAGTCGTCGAAGAACCGTGTGCGCACGGCCATCTCGTCGATGTTGGAGCGAGCGCGCTCGGCCGCATCCGGTGCAAGCTGGGCCAGCGTATCCAGACTCAGCTCACCATCGACCATCTTGGTGAACACCTCGATGCCCACCGCGCGCACCAACGGCGCAGCGAACGGATCGTCGATCAGCCCGTGGGAATCCTGGCTGGCGATCGCCCGCCCAGTCGCCACCAGCGTTGCGGTGGCGCCGACGCTGGAGGCCAGATCCCAACTGTCGTCATCAGTACGTGCCATGGCGTGGCCTTCCGGGTCGTCTAGTTCGATGTATTCAGGATCGCAGAAAGATAACCAGAATCACCTGCCAGATCGGCAAGCTCGTCGGGATACGGGAAGCCGTGGGACTCGTAGGCCGCCCGGGTGGGTTGCACCGTGGCGTCCCATCCCAGCGCAGTGAGGTGATCGCGGGCCGCGGTGCGCTCACCCGAGTAGAACAAGTCCATCAGATCCACATCGGACCCGACCTTCTTGGACCATTCGGTGACCCGCTCGGACCACTTCCCGGTGAGCGAGGCGGCGTCCATGTGTTCGGTGGCCAGTCGGCTGCCCGGGGCGCTGAGTGCGGTGATGTTGTCGAGCAACCGGTCCTGGGCTTCCGGCGGAAGGTAGATCAGCAGACCCTCGGCAATCCAGGCGGTCGGGGCCTGCGGATCGAAGCCATTGTCACGCAGGGCTTTCGGCCAGTCGTCGCGAAGGTCGACCGGCACCGTGTGCAGCTCGGCGGCCGGCTCCGCCCCGAGCCCGGTCAGGGTGCGGGTCTTGAACTCCAGTACCGCAGGCTGGTCCACCTCGAACACCACGCTGCCGGCCGGCCAATCCAGCCGGTAGGCGCGGGTGTCCAGCCCGGACGCCAGGATCACCGCCTGGCGGATCCCGTCTCCGACCGCGGTGGTGGAATTGCCGTCTCCGACGGCGGTGGCGAAGAAGTCGTCGAAAAACCGGGTACGGACCGCGATCTGTTCGCACATCCGCTGCTTGTCGAGCATCAGATCGCCCTCGACGCACACGTCGCCGTCGGCGAGCCGGATGCTGTGTTCCAGGCCCACCGCCCGAACCAGCGCGTCGGCGAACGGGTCATCGATGAGCGGTTCGGGTTGTTTGGTGGCCAGCGCGCGGGACGCGGCGACCCCGGTCGCGGTGGCCCCGACGCTGTTGGCCAGATCCCAACTGTCGCCTTCGGTGCGTGTCATGGACGGTTCCTAGTCTCGTATGGCGATGACGGCCAGTGAATTACGTTGCGGCGCGGCGGCTTCTCCGGTGGGGAAGGCGCGGCCGTATTCGGCGAACAGTTCGGGCCGGGTCCGTGCCGTCACCGACCATCCGCTGCCGGAGAGATACTCGACCACTGAGTTGCGCTCGCCGTCGTACCACAGGTTGGCCAGGTCGAGGTCGAGTCCGTGTTGGCGCCACTGCTCGCTCATCGCGTCGCCGCGCTCGCGCAGGTTTGCCGCGATATCGGGATGGAACTCGGTGGCCAGCCGGCTGCCCGGGGCGCTGAGTGCGGTGATGTTGTCGAACAACCGATCCTGGGCGTCCGGCGGCAGGTAGGCGAGCAGTCCCTCGGCGCTCCACGCGCTCGGCGCCGTCGGATCGAAGCCGGCCCCCCGCAGTGCTGCGGGCCAGTCGTCGCGCAGATCGACCGCGACGGTGCGGCGCTCGGCCGTGGGGGCGGCCCCGATCTGCGTCATGGTGGCGGTCTTCGCGCCGATCACCTCGGGCTGGTCGATCTCGTAGACCACGGTGCCGTCCGGCCACGGCAGCCGGTAGGCGCGCGAGTCCAAGCCGGAGGCCAGGATGACCGCCTGCCGGATACCGGCGTCGCCGGTCGAGGTGAAGAAGTCGTCGAAGAACTTCGTCCGCACCGCCATGATCCCGATCATCAGCTCGGCGCCGGCCGCCAGCTCACCGTCGAGCGCGATCTCACCGTCGACGAGCTTGGTGAAGAACTCCACCCCGACCGCGCGCACCAGGTCCGCCGCATACGGGTCGTTGATCAGCGGCTCGGGTTCGGCGCTGGCGATCGCGCGGGCCGCGGCAACCATCGTCGCCGTCGCGCCCACGCTGGAGGCCAGATCCCAACTGTCCGCGTCGGTCCGTGCCATGGCGCCCCTACCTCACTTCTCGGCGCTGATGTAGAGCACCGACGCCGCGTGGGCCGCATCCTCGACCGGAGGCAGGCCCGTCCGGATCAGCAGGTCATTCGACGAGATGCCGGTGGTCTCCCAGTCATGCCCTTCCAGGTACGTCGTCACGTCGGCACGGTCGCCGAAAAAGATCAGCTCGTTGAGGTCCATGTCCAGGCCGTGCGCGCGCCACCGGTCGGTGAACTCCTGCATCTTGGCCCGGATGGTCTCTTCGTCGTTGGACTCGGTGGCGGGTACCCCCTCGACACCGAAGCGGCTGCCGGGCGCGCTGAGCGCGGTGACCTGGTCGAGCAAACGGTCCTGGGCATCACCGGGCAGGTAGCCCAGCAATCCCTCGGCGATCCACGCCGTCGGCACCGACGGGTCGAAGCCGGCCTCGGTCAGCGCCGAGGGCCAGTCGAAGCGCAGGTCGATGGCCACGGTGCGGCGATCGGTGGTCGGCACCGCGCCCAGGCCGGCCAGGGTGGCGCTCTTGAACTCGATCACCTCGGGTTGATCGACCTCGTAGACGACAGTGCCGGCCGGCCACGGCAGCCGGTAGGCGCGCGAGTCCAGCCCGGCCGCGAGGATCACCACCTGCCGGATACCGGACCGACAGGCATTCAGGAAGAAATCGTCGAAGAAGCGGGTGCGGGCGGCCATGCCGTTGGCGAATCGGATCAGACCGGTCGCGGCCTCGTCGTCGAGCCCGTCGGTGGTGAAGTTCTCGTCGGCCAGCTTGGTGAAGAAATCCATCCCGACGGCGCGGACCAGCGGAGCGGCGAAGGGGTCGTCGATCACCGGATCATCGGCATGGGAGGCCATTGCGCGGGCTGCCGCGACCATCGTCGCCGTGGCACCCACACTGGAAGCCAGATCCCACGAATCGTCAGCAGTGCGGGCCATGCATCCCCCTTGGTGGTCAGTCTTTTCAACCTGTTAGTTAGGTGGTGTAACGAGCTGTCGCCGACTGTACGCTCCGATTCTGAAGGGAGGCTCTGCCCGCAGGCCTGCCGGATCGAGGCGGGCCGCCGCGGGTGCATGGCGAGGGTGTCAGGCGGCAACTGTTACTCTCGTAGACTGATTTGACGGCTGAGTTCGCAGGCTGCGCGCCTGCAGGGCGGCCGGACATGACTTGACCATTGACGCTGGCTCCACCAGCCCGTTTGGCACGCCGCGCTGAGAGGTCGGCTGCGCAGGAGGAAGAGTGCTTTCGGCTTTCATCTCATCGCTGCGGACGGCCGACCTCAGACGCAAGATTCTGTTCACTCTCGCAATGGTGATCTTGTATCGGGTCGGCGCAACGATCCCGTCCCCGGGCGTCAACTATCCAAATGTGCAGAAATGCATCGAGCAGGTCAGCGGTGGCGATTCGGCGCAGGTCTACTCGCTGATCAACTTGTTCTCCGGTGGTGCACTACTGCAATTGAGCGTGTTCGCGGTGGGTGTCATGCCCTACATCACCGCCAGCATCATCGTGCAGCTGTTGGTCGTGGTGATCCCGCGTTTCGAGCAGCTGCAGAAGGAAGGCCAGGCAGGTCAGGCCAAGATGACGCAGTACACGCGTTATCTGTCGATCGCCCTGGCCATCCTGCAGGCCACCAGCATCGTGGCGTTGGCCGCCAACGGCGGCTTGATGCAGGGCTGCAGCCTGGACGTCATCCAGGACACCTCGATCTTCGGCCTGATCGTTCTCGTGCTGGTGATGACCGCGGGCGCAGCACTCGTGATGTGGATGGGTGAGCTGGTCACCGAGCGCGGTATCGGCAACGGTATGTCGCTGCTGATCTTCGCGGGTATCGCTGCCCGCATCCCCTCCGAGGGCCAGATGATTCTGGAGTCCCGCGGTGGATTGGTGTTCACCCTGGTCTGCGGTGCTGCGCTGCTGATCCTGATCGGCGTCACATTCGTCGAGCAGGGCCAACGCCGTATTCCGGTCCAGTACGCCAAGCGCATGGTGGGCCGCAAGATGTACGGCGGCACGTCGACCTACCTGCCACTGAAGGTCAACCAGGCCGGCGTCATCCCGGTGATCTTCGCGTCATCGCTGATGTACATCCCGATGCTGATCACCCAGCTGATCCGGAGCGGCAGCTCCAACCCGGGCACCGGCTGGTGGGACACCTTCGTGGCCGAACACCTGACCAACCCGGCCGATGCCGTCTACATCGCCATCTATTTCGGTTTGATCATTTTCTTCACGTACTTCTACGTGTCGATCACGTTCAATCCCGACGAGCGTGCCGACGAGATGAAGAAGTTCGGCGGGTTCATCCCGGGCATCCGCCCCGGTAAACCGACCGCCGATTATCTCCGGTACGTGCTCAGCCGCATCACCCTGCCGGGGTCGATCTACCTCGGTGTGATCGCGGTGATGCCGAACGTCTTCCTGCAGATGGGCAGTGGGGCCACACTACAGAATCTGCCATTTGGCGGCGTGGCCGTTCTCATCATGATCGGTGTCGGTTTGGACACCGTCAAACAGATCGAGAGCCAGCTCATGCAACGTAACTACGAAGGGTTCCTGAAGTGAGAATCGTTCTACTCGGACCTCCCGGTGCGGGCAAAGGGACGCAGGCAGAGAAGCTGTCCGAGAAGCTCGGCATCCCGCAAATCTCCACCGGGGACCTGTTCCGCAAGAACATCGGTGAGGGCACCCCGCTCGGACTGGAGGCCAAGGGCTACCTGGACGCCGGCGACCTGGTGCCCGCCGAGCTGACGAACCGTCTGGTCGAGGACCGTATCGACCAGGCGGATGCGGCTGCTGGTTTCATCCTGGACGGGTACCCGCGCTCGGTCGAGCAGGCCGGTGCGCTCAAGGACATGCTTGCCGCCCGCAACACCCAGCTCGATGCGGTGGTGGAGTTCCAGGTGTCCGAGGACGAGCTGCTGACCCGGCTCAAGGGCCGTGGCCGCGCCGACGACACCGACGAGGTCATCCGCAACCGCATGAAGGTCTACCGCGAGGAGACCGAGCCGCTGCTGGAGTACTACCGCGACGACGTGAAGACCGTGGATGCGGTGGGCGCCCTCGACGAGGTGTTCGCCCGCGCATTGCAGGCACTGGGTAAGTGATCAGATTGCCGGGGTTGCGCAAGCGCAAGGTCGTTTCGCAGCGCAGCGCCGGAGAGCTGGACGCGATGGCCGTGGCCGGGGCGCTCGTCGCCTCGGCGCTGCGTGCGGTGCGCGTAGCCGCCGCCCCTGGCGTGTCCACCTTGGAGTTGGATCAGATCGCCGAAGCCGTCATCCGTGACGGTGGCGGTACCCCGTCATTCCTCGGCTACCACGGATTCCCGGCCAGCATCTGCGCGTCGGTCAATGACCGTGTGGTGCATGGCATTCCCGCGGCCGGCGAAGTGCTGGCCGCCGGCGACCTGGTGTCCATCGACTGCGGAGCGATCGTCGACGGATGGCACGGCGACTCGGCCGTCACCTTCGGGGTCGGCACGCTGATCGCCGCCGATGAAGCCCTTTCTGCGGCAACCAAATCGGCCATGGAGGCCGGCATCGCCGCGATGCTGCCCGGAAATCGGCTCACCGACGTCTCACACGCGATCGAGGTCGAGACCCACGCCGCCGAGGCCCGCCACGACCGCAAGTACGGCATCGTCGACGGCTACGGCGGCCACGGTATCGGCCGCCAGATGCACATGGACCCGTTCCTGCCCAACGAGGGCTCGCCCGGTCGCGGTCCGTACCTGGAGCCGGGCTCGGTACTGGCGATCGAACCCATGCTGACCCTGGGCACCACCGCGACCAAGATTCTCGACGACGAGTGGACCGTCGTCACCGCCGACGGAACCCGTGCGGCGCACTGGGAGCACACCGTCGCCGTCACCGAGGACGGGCCCCGAATCCTCACGCAGTAATTAACGCCAGCAATCACTATTCGAATCGCGCGCCGTCGCTGGCGTCAGTCCGCGCGCAAAGGTAGTAATTGAACCGGATCGCCTCCAACGCCGTATCACAGACGGAGGTGGGAAGTGGATGATCCGGAGGCCGCCATGATGCGGGTGCTCTACGACGAGCATGCCGCCGCGCTGTGGCGCTACGCCCTGCGGCTCACGGGTGACCGGGCCCGGGCCGAAGACGTGGTGCAGGAAACGTTGCTACGTGCGTGGCGTCACCCCGAAGTCACCGCCGACACCGAACGTTCGGCACGGGCATGGTTGTTTACGGTGGCGCGAAACATGATCATTGATGAACGTCGGAGTGCCCGTTTTCGGAACGAAACCGGGGTGTCCGACCCCGAACAGGTGGCAGAGCATTCCAAGGCTGCCGCCACTCCCGACCAAGTGGACAACGCGTTGGATCGAATCCTACTGACCACGGCACTGAGCCAACTCTCCGACGAACACCGGGCGGTGGTCCGCCGGGCGTACTACCAGGGCTGGACCACCGGGCGGATCGCCGACGACCTGCAGATACCCGAGGGCACCGTGAAATCACGGCTGCACTACGCGGTACGCGCACTGAGACTGAACTTGCAAGAAATGGGGGTGACACGATGACGCAGTTCGGTGGGCCCCACACTCCTGATCCGGTGGAACTCGACAAGTACCGGGCCTGGGATGCGGCCTATGTGCTCGGTTCGCTGGAAAGCAGCGAGCGACGCGAGTACGAGGCGCATCTGGAGGGTTGTGCGCAATGCCGTTCGGCGGTGTCCGAGCTGACCGGCATGCCCGCGCTGCTGGCGATGCTCGAGCTCGACGACGTACTTGCCCTCGAAACCGAACAGCCCGATCCGCCGCTGCGACCCGAGGTGCTGCAGTCCGTGCTGGCCAAGGTCAGCTCGGGTCGGCGCCGGTCGCGGTGGGTGACCACGGCCGCGGTGGGCATGGCCGCTGCGCTGCTGGCGCTGGGGGTGGTGGTCGGCGTTCGTCCCGAGGTGTTCGGCCTACACAGTGGCTCCGAGCAGCAGAGCGCGCAGATGATGGCGATGAGCAAGGTCTCGGATACACCCATCAACGCCAGCATCGCGATGACCAGTTACGCCTGGGGTACCCGCATCGACATGGCCTGCAGTTACGGGAGCTGGGGCAAGCAGGATGCGCCCCCGCAGAACCTCGGCATGGTGGTGGTCGGCCGGGACGGCAGCCGCGACGAGATCGCGACGTGGCTCGGGTTGTCCGGCGCCACCGCGCTGCCGAGCGGCAACACCCAGATGCCGATGTCGGATATCGCTACGGTGCAACTGGTTACCTCGCCCGAGGGCAAGGTGCTGCTGGAAAAGCAGCTGTGAGGACCGCGGGCTCAGTCACCCTTGTGGGCGCTCAGCAGGAAGCCGGACATCACGATGTGGCCGGCACCGTCGCGCTCGACGCCGGGCACTGAGGCCGGCCCGGCGGCTCTGGCCGCGGGACTGTCGTTGCCGTACAGCTTGGCCGGGCGTACCTCATCCACGGTCCACCGGGTGGCGACGGTGTCGTGCAGCTCGTCGGCGGTGAAGCCGTTGGGGCCGGGAGCGCCATCCCCGAACGGCCTTGTCGCAAACGCCAGGATGTACAGACGCGCCTCCGGCGCCGATGCCCGGTGGATGGCCTCCAAGTAGGCCTGGCGTCCGTCGATCGGCAGCGCGTGTAGAAGGCCACTGTCGAGCACGGTGTCGAACCTGCCGTCGTAACCGGTGAAGGTGGTCATGTCGGCCTGCGCGAAACTCACTGTGGTCAAGCCACGTTCGACCGCGCCGGCGGACGCCGCTGCGATTGCCGTCGGGCTGGCATCCAGCCCGACAACGGTGTACCCCCGCTCCGCCAGTGCCAACGAGAGTGCGGCATGGCCACACCCGGAGTCGAGGACCTCCCCGTGCACCTTGCCCTGCTCGATGAGTCGGACGAACTCGGGCTGTGGGGCACCGATGCTCCACGGCGGCGGGCTTTCCTGCCGATATGCGTCGTCCCAGTCGATACCCGGCTGTGTCATCTGATGCCCTCCGATCACGGGGTCCCCGAGATCGTCGGTGAGGACGACCTCTGCCTCCACTATGCCCAGTTCGGGTTGATCTTGATCGTGCCTGGGCATTTCCTGCGCTTCGGCGGTGAGGTTGCACGAATCGGTTGCGAAGGTGAACCACCGTCGTCCACGCGTCGTGTCACTGGCAGAGCACGGAAGTAGGTGACACATGGTCAAGGCGCACCGGGTGGTGGACCACATCGTCGGCTATCTGGCCGCGCATGGGATCTCGCACATCTTCGGCGTGGACGGCGCCAACATCGAGGATCTCTATGACGCGGCCTACTTTTGTGACGACATCACCGCAGTGCTGGCCAAGCACGAATTCTCCGCTGCCACAATGGCCGACGGCTACAGCCGCAGCGGCGCGGGGATCGGCGTGGTGGCGGCGACCTCCGGCGGCGGCTGCCTGAACACCGTGCCCGGCCTGGGGGAGTCCCTGGCCAGCCGGGTTCCGGTGCTGGCACTGATCGGCCAGGCACCGATGACGCTCGACGGCCGCGGCGCCTTCCAGGACACCAGCGGCGACAACGGGAGCCTGGACGCGCATGCCCTTTTCTCGGCGGTCTCGGTGTACTGCCGCAGGGTGTTGAAACCCGAAGACATCCTCACCGCGCTGCCCGAGGCGCTGGCGGCCGCCCGAACTGGCGGACCCGCGGTCCTGTTGCTGCCCAAGGATGTTCAGCAGGCCGAGGTGCATGCCGCGGCCGCAGGATCGGTCAACGGGCGAGTGAACGGGACCGTCCGCAGGGCCGGGGCGGGCGTAGGCTTCGGCGATCCTCAGGTGCTGGAGCGGGCGTTGCGGCGGGCCGACGGGCCGATCACGATCATCGCCGGTGAGCAGGTGGCCCGCGACGACGCTCGCGCCGAACTGGAGCGGCTTCGAGCCACCTTGCGCGCGCGGGTGGCCACGGTGCCCGATGCCAAAGACGTGGCCGGCACTCCGGGACTCGGCTCGTCCTCCGCACTGGGGGTCACCGGTGTGATGGGGCATCCCGGGGTCCCCGTCGTCGCAGGCCAGAGCGCATTGTGTCTGTTGGTGGGAACCCGCATGACGGTGACCGCCCGGGCCGGTCTCGACGGCGTGCTGGGCACGGTGGCGACCTATTCGATCGGCGCTCAGGTGCCCTATCCGTCGTGCACTCACGTCCACTCGGGTGACCTGCGGGAATCGTTGACGCAGCTGGCCCGCGCATTGTCCGGGCCGGGCCGTCCGCCCCGGGTTCGGGTGCCCGATCACCTGCCGCGCACCCAACTGCGGCCACCGGACCATCACGGGCCGGGTATCCGGTACCGCGATGCGATGTCCGCGCTCGACGCGGTGTTGACCGACGGAACCGACATCGTCGTCGATGCCGGCAATGTGGGGGCCTCGGCGATCCACTACCTGCCCGCCCGGCGTGACGGCCGCTTCATGGTGGCGCTGGGAATGGGCGGCATGGGCTACAGCTTCGGTGCGGGGATAGGCATGGCGTTTCACCGGGCTGCGTCCGGCTCTGGCCGACGCACGGTGGTGATCGCCGGTGACGGCTCATTCTTCATGCACGGCATGGAGATTCACACTGCGCTGCAGTACCGGCTGCCGATCACCTTCGTACTGTTCGACAATCACGCGCACGCCATGTGCGTCACCCGTGAGCAGCTGTTCTACGAGGACCGCTACTCCTACAACAGGTTCGGCCCGAGCCGGCTGGGCGCCGGACTGGCCGCGATGTTTCCCGGCCTGCCAGCCTATGACGTCGCCGATGTCCGGCAACTGCCCCGGGCGCTGGGCATGGCCCTGGACAACGACGGACCGTCGGTGCTCAGCATCGAATGTTCGGCCGACGAAATACCCCCGTTCGCAGCATTTCTCACCACCACAGACAGCGTCCCTTCCGATACAGAGGAGAACAGGTCCCATGTCACTGCCCGCGCTTGAAGACATCACGGTCCATCGGGGTACCCGTGCCCCGATGGACGGACTCATCCGGATCGAGACCTCGCCCAGGGAGCAGGCCACCCCGATCATCATGGACATGATGCGGTCGGTCTACCCGCACGACCAGGTGTTCGGTCAGTACTGCACTGTCAACGACTACATCGAGTGCCCACCCGACGAGTTGTTCGACTACCTTTCCGACACCCGCTGCCTCGAGGAATGGACCTACAGCCTGCGCGGTTTCACCCAGACCGAGGAGCCCGGGCTGTGGCTGGCCCATGACCGGCTCGGCGCCGGCCCGTCGGGGCCGGGCAGCGAGATCTACACCCGCACCGTGGCCAACCGCGACGCGCTCACCGTGGACTACCACTGCGCCTGGGACCAGGGCAAGCACCTGTGGATGGTCTACCTGATGCGGATCGTCGACGCACAGGTGGTCCTGGACAAGCCGGGATCGGTTGTGCTGTGGACGAATTGCCACCATCCGTTCTACGACGAGAACCCCTACCCGGAGACCGCACCCCCGGCGCGACCGGTCTGGGTGGGGGACTTCTGGGACATGTTCGGTCCTGGCCACCTCCTGGAATTGCGAAACCTCAAGGCAATCGCCGAGTACCGGCACCGCAACGGCCTGTCGGTCACCCCGGCCTGGATGAAGTGAGGCCCGGCCATGACTGAGCAGCTACCCGTCAGCCTCGTCGACTTGTCGACCTATCTGCCCGGTGACCCGATCACCGCCGACTACTACGCCGGGTTCGCCGAAACCGACGAGCTCGCCGAGAACGTGATGTTCCGGGCGCCGCGGTTCCGTCATCACGTGGCGCCCGAGGAAACCGCGATCGACATGGTCGAGCGGGCCGCCGCAGGGTTGATCGAGCGGCACGGTTGCGACGTCATCACCGGGGCCGACGTGTTGATCACCCACACTCAACTGCCGGATATGCCGTTCTACGGCGGCGGTGGCGGCATGGCCCACCGGCTGGGGATGAAACCCAACTGGGTGATCGACCTGCACAACGGCGGGTGTGCGGCATTCGTGCTCGGGCTCAAGGTGGCTCGCACTCTGTTGAGCGCGGGGGAGGGCCGGACCGCGGTGATCGCGATCGCCCAGAATGCCGCGGGTACGGTCTTCGACCAGCCGACCGTCCGGCGCAAAGCCCAGGCCGCGGTCCCCGGTGACGGTGCGGCGGTCGCGCTGGTGACGCTGTCGGACTCCTCGCCCATCCTGGACATCGAATGCCGCACCTACGGCGAGTATGCGGGTGATATGACCCTGGCAATCGACCCGCCGGCCAAATGGTGGCAGGCCCGCACAGGGGAGGCCAGCATCGGGTTCACCGAGAGCAAGATCACCAAGGTGCTGGCCCGGGGCAACCGACAGGTTCCCGAGGTGTCCTATGCGGTCTGCGACCGGATCGGTGTGCAGCCCAAGGACATCGACCTGTTCGTGACCAATCAGCCCAACCGGGTTTTCCTGCGGAACTGGCGCGAGGCCCTGGAGTTGCCTCCCGAACGTCACGTCGACACCTTTGAGGACTGTGGAAACCTGTTCGCCGCAGGTATTCCGGTCAATTTCGACCGGGCCGTCACCGACGGGCGGGTGAAGGCCGGCGATACCGTGCTGATGGCCGCCTTCGCCCACGCCGGTGATTTCGCCGGGGCCGCCGCGGTGCGGTGGGGTGGCCGCGGCGACTCGGGGAACGTGTGATGGTGGCTCCCCGAACGGCTCTGCCCGACGCCGTCGGTGCGCTTCCGCAGGCGGTCAACCCGTTGGCGTTGTCGCTCAACGAATGCCCCTTTCCGCCACTGCCCGCGGTGCGTTCGGCATTGCGGGCGTGCGATGAGGCTGCCAACCGGTACCCGGAATTCCTGCCCCAGCGGTTGCGTTCGCTGATCGCCGATCACGACGGGGTGGCCGAGGGGCAGGTGATCGTCGGTGCCGGCGCCACCGGGGTCATCATGCAGGTGCTCCATGCCGTCACCAGTCCCGGCGACACCATGGTGACGGCGGACCCCACGTTCGACGGGTATCCGATCTTCGCGCAGATGGCACGGTTGCGGACGGTCACCGTTGCGCTCGACGAACACGGCAGGCACGATCTCGACGCGATGGCCGAGGCCGCGAAGACCGCGAGGGTTGTCGCGGTCTGCCGGCCGCACAACCCGACGGGCACCATCGAACCGGCCATCGAGATCGAGCGGTTCCTGACCCGGTTACCCGAGGACACCGTCGTACTCCTCGACGAGGCGTACGTGGAGTTCCTGGCCGCCGAGCAGCGTATCGACGGGCCGCGCCTGGTGGCCCGGTTCGGCAATGTCGTGGTGGTGCGCACCTTTTCGAAGGCCTACGGCCTGGCCGGACTGCGGATCGGCTATGGGTTCTGCGCCCCAGATCTGGGCGGTCAGCTGTGGCGGATGCAGCTGCCGTTCGGAGTCGGGCTCAGTGCCCAGGTGGCCGTGGCGGCCTCCTATGATGCTGAAAGTCAACTGCGCCAACGTATTCGGATGATCGCAGCGGAGCGGCGCTACCTGCAGATGCGGTTGCGGGCGCTGGGTGTCTACAGCACGGACGGGCAGGCCAACTTCCTCTACCTTCCCGCCGGGTCCTCGCCGTGGCCGGAGGTGTTCGACGGCACCGGCCTTCAGCTCCGCTACTACGCCGACGGCGGGGTGCGGATCACCATCGGATCGCGTCAATCCACCCGGGCAGTCTTGAGTGCGGTGACGGCGGCGGGCTGAACCGCAGATTGCGCGCAGAATTCACGGGGGTGCGCGCTGATGCGGTAAGAAGAGGCGTGCCCTCGCCACCGGACAAACGTGACCCCATCGCGCAGGCCCGCGCGAACTGGGAGTCCGCCGGTTGGGGTGACGTGGCCGGCGGCATGGTCGCGGTGACGTCGGTGATGCGGGCCCACCAGATTCTGCTGGCCCGGGTGGAGTCCGCGCTGCGACCCTACGATCTGAGCTTCTCGCGGTTCGAACTGTTGCGCCTGTTGGCTTTCAGCCGGGCCGGTGCACTGCCGATCACGAAGGCCTCCGATCGCCTCCAGGTGCATGTCACCAGCGTCACGCACGCCATCCGGCGACTGGAAGCCAGTGGGCTGGTGGAGCGCATCCCCCATCCCACCGACGGGCGCACCACGCTGGTGCAGATCACGAAGCTCGGACGCTCGACGGTCGAGGACGCCACAGTGACCCTGAACGAGCAGGTGTTCGCCGACGTCGGGATGTCGGAGGAGCAGTCCCAGGCTCTGGTGGCATCGATCGAGACCCTGCGCCGACACTCCGGTGATTTCTGAGACCGGTTTCCGCGGTCAAACCCGCCTACCCTCGAACCCAGTTGAGGGGAGTGTCGATGAATGCCAAACGGGTGGGTGCGGCGCTCGGCGCCGTCGCTGTCGTGTTGACGGCGGCCTGCAGCACCACGACCACCGGGGTGGCCACCGCCCCCGATGACGTCACGCCGTTCACGACGACGTCCAAGGCGCCCAACCGGATTCCGACAAGGAGCCCCAAACCACCCGCCGGATCGCCGCGCGGTTCGGCGGGGTTGCCGCCGCAAGCGTTCGCCGAGGTCCGCGCCGCCGGCATCCAGGGCGCCGACAATGCCATCGGGGTTCAGCTGATGATGGCCTGCATCATGGCCGGCGGCAGCTTCAACAAGACCAAGCAGGATGTCGTCGACGTGCTGACCAAGATGGGCAGCAAGCTCCCACCCGACGCGCTCATGACGATCGTGAACGTGGCGTTGAAATACGAGTGCCCTGAACTTGCCGGGAAACTCGGCGGCTAATCCGCAAAACGGAGGCTGAGGAACTCGGGAGCCTTGATCACCCGGCGCAGCATGAAGCGGATGAACGCGGGCATGTCCGTGGCCTCTTCGTCGCGGTATACCTCGGGCGCGACCAGACGGTAGGTATGGCGTCGCGCTTCCAATTCGCATCCGCCGGCGGCCAGTACATTGCGCACCCAGTCGGCCTGTGGGCCGTAGGTCAACGCGATGACGTAGCCGTGCTGCCGCCGGAACGCCCACAGCGGTGTGCGGAAGGTCCGACCCGACTTGCGTCCCCGGTGGATGACAACCGCCCATCCCGGTGCCCATGGGGCGATGAAGCGGGTGAGCTTGTTCAGGCTGATCTTGTTGGCGTGTGCGACCCATCGCGGAGCGGGCATCGGATAACTCCTCGTTTGTGGAATTAATGATCTCGAGCGTAATCCCGGCCTCGGAAAGAAGTCAACGACTGTAGAATTTCGGAACTATGCCGCCACGTGGACGTCGACCGGGACAGCCCGGAACCCGCGACGAGCTGGTGGCCACCGCCAGGCGGATGTTCGCCGAGGGCGGCTACGACAAGACCTCACTGCGCGACATCGCGGCGGCGGCGCGGGTGGACCCGGCCCTGATCCGGCACTATTTCGGCAGCAAGGCCGACCTGTTTCGGACCACCGTCGGCTGGCCGTTCGATCCCGAACAGTTCAGCCGACTGCTCCTCGACGACGGCACCGCCGACCTGGCCGAACGCCTCACCGCGGCCTTCTTCGAGTTCTGGGAGCAACCCGACACCCGCTCGCCCCTGTTGGCGATCCTGCGCGGCGCGGCCACCCATGAGGAATCGGCGAGCCTGGTTCGTCAGTTCATCGAGCAACGGCTCTATCCGCAGATCGCCACGGCCTTGGGTGGTGCCGACGCCGAACTGCGGGTGGACCTGGCCATGGGGCAACTACTGGGGATCGCCTATCTACGCCACATCCTGCGAATCGAGCCGATCGCATCGCAATCGACCGAGGAGCTGATCGCCCGTGCGGTGCCCGCCGTCCGGGCGCACCTGGTGGAAAGCTGAGGACTCGATCTCCTACTCGATCACAGAAGGCAGCGGGATCGACGCGGTCACCGTGGTACCCGCACCCGGTCTCGACCGGATATGCAACCGGCCGCCGACGATCTCGGCCCGCTCGGCCATGGACAACAGCCCGTAACCGCCCATCTCGTCACCGCCCAACGGATGCTCGAAGGTATCGAATCCCTTTCCGTCATCGACGATTTCGAGCCGGGCCACTCCTTCGCCGACCGAGAAGGTGAGCCGCGCCCGGTCCGCCTCGGCGTGTTTGACCACGTTCTGCAGGCATTCCTGGGCGATGCGGTACAGCGCCAGCTCGATGTGGTCGGGCACTCGCGTCTCGGCCAGGTCGACGTCGATCGGGATCCGCGGGATCGAGCGGGCCAGGCTGGCCAGCCCGCCCGACAGGCCGAGATCGTCGAGCACCGGAGGGCGTAGCCCGCTGATCGCAGCCCTGGCCTCCTGCAGCGTCAGCGCAACCAGCTCACGTGCCGCCGCCAGCTGTTCGGCCACCGTCTCCTGATCGACCGCCCGCGCCGCGGCGTCGAGCCGGTACGACAGCGTCACCAGCCGCTGCGAGATGCCGTCGTGAATGTCGCCGGCCAGCCGACGCCGCTCGAGCTCCTGCGCCTCGATCACCTGCTCGACGAAATTCTCGTGTGCGCGCTCGCGCGCCACCAGCTGGCGGTGCAGCCGGGCCTGGTGCAACGCGCCGGCGATGAGCCGGCCGATCACCAACAGCAACTCCACGTCGCGCGGTGTGAACTCACGGCGGTCGACGGTGTGCACGTTGAGCACTCCGACCAGCCCGCCCGGCCCGGTCTCCATCGGGACCGACACCATCGAGGTGAAGTCACGTCCGCGCAGCGATTCGAAGGGCATGTAGCGGGGATCGGACTCCTTGTCGTGGCTGATCACCACGGGCTGACGATGGCTGGCCACCCAACCCGAGATGCCCTGTCCGAGTGGCAGCCGGATCTTGCCGATCTCGGCGTCGAACGGTGGCGTGGCCCCGGCCAGTGTCAGGGCCCGCTCGGAATCGTCGAGCACGTGCACGAAGCACACATCGGTGGCGGTCGACGCAGTGATCATCCGGGCCGCCGCAGCGGCCAGCGGCTCCACCCCCGGACCACTCGATGCGGCCCTGATGAGCTCGCGCAGCAGCGCCAGTTCCCCCTCGGCGGTCAGCTCGATGGGGCCCGGTTCGGAAGCCACGTCGCGTCCGGCTTTCTCTGGCTTGGCACTCACTGGTAGATCCCCTCCCGCAGTGCAGTGGCCACCGCCCCCGCCCGGTCGCTCACCCCGAGCTTGCGGTAGATGGAGCGCAGGTGGGTCTTCACGGTTTCCTCGCCGATCACCAGCTTGTTGGCGATCCCGCGGTTGGACAGGCCCGCGACCACGAAGGACAGGATTTCGCTCTCGCGCTGGGTCAGCCCCTGCCGCACCCCGGGCCAGAACTCGTCGCGTTGCAGGCGGGCGGCGGTACCCGCCGCCCGGGCCGCCATCCCCGGATCGATCGCGGTCTGTCCGCTGTGGGCGAATTCGATCTGACGGACCAGCTCGTCACTGCTGATGCTCTTGAGCAGATACCCGGACGCGCCCACTCGCAGCGCCTGGAACAGGTATTGCTCATCGTCGTAGACCGACAGCATGACCACCTTGCGGTCCGGATCGCGCTCACGCAGTACCCGGCACAGATCCAGTCCGCTGGAACCCGCCATGCGGACGTCGCACAACACGATGTCGGGGTCCAGCGTCTCGATGACGCCCAACGCCCGCTCGGCGCCGACGGCCTGCCCGACCACCTCGACCCGGTCGTTGAACGCAGCAAGCATGGCCTTGAGACCCTCGATGACCATTTCATGGTCGTCGACCAGCACAAGGCGCACTGGATTGGAGGGCGCCATGGCATCACCCTAGAGGTGGTACCGGGTGCCGAGGGTGGGAGCAGACGAACATCAACTCGCCCAATCCCCCGTACGGGGGACGCGCAACGCCTGTGACGTGGGCCACTGTCATGGGGTGTCGTCAACACAAGAGAAGTCATGGCGGGCCGGACGGTTCTGGTGGGACTGTTCGCAGCCTGAAACGAGTGCCCATCCGCTGCGTGCGGTAATCCTGGACCTCGATGCGTTGTCGGATCTGGACGTCGACGGTCATCGGGTCGTCTTCAACGCCGCCTTCGCCGCGCACGGTCTGCCCATCGAATGGGGTGTTGCGCGTTATCAGCAGCTTCTCGCGCTGCACGACGAGCACCAGCGGGTCACCGCCGAGCTGCGCAAGCGGTGTGTCGGGCCGGACTGCGATGTGCTGACCGCTGTGCTTGCCGACGAGATCTGCATGACCAAGGACCTGATGTTCGACGAGATGATCCTCGACGCCGGCCTGACGCCGCGGTCGGGTCTGGAGGATCTGATGAACGACGCATTCCTGGCCGGGCTGCCGGTCGGGGTGGTCGCGGCCGGCCGTCGGCGCTGGGCCGAACCGCTGGTGCGCCAGCTGGTCGGGGACGGTCTGGTGGAAACCGTCGTCACCACCGATGACGTGAGTGCCGCCGGTGCCGACCTGTACCGGCATGCCTTGGCCGAGCTTGGCGTGGCGGGCCACGACGCATTGGCCATGGTGGGCTCGGCCAAGGGTCTGCGCGCCGCCAACGCAGCCGGAATGGCCGGCGTGTTGATCGACCCCGACGCCGGTGCAGTGTCACCCGGTGCGGTCGCGGTACGCCCCGACTTCGCCGGTGCCGACGCGCTGCGTCTGCCGGTATGTCAGCGCCTGCACACCCAGTGGTGGATGCAGCGCAGCCCGTCGGCCGCGTAGGTCATCTGTCATGCCGCGTTCGTGACCCGGTGGCGGCGCAACTCGAATTCCGGCGCCACCGGAGTTACGAATGTGAGCCCGTCAGCTCCGGAGCGTCTCGATCACGGCGCTGAAGTCCTTGTCGGCGTTGGAGGCCGCGAACTTTGCGTAGATCTCGGCCGCGTGTGTGCCTAGCGGGGCCGACGAACCGGTGGATTCCACCGCGGCCATCGCCAGCCCGAGATCCTTGTTCATCAGCGCGGTGGCGAACCCCGGCTTGAAATCGTTGTTCGCCGGAGAGGTCGGAACCGGGCCGGGCACCGGGCAATTCGTGTGAACGGCCCAGCAGTTTCCGGTCGCGCCGGTGATCACGTCGAACAGTGCCTGCTTGTCCAGGCCGAGATGCTCGGCCAGCACGAATGCCTCACCGACGGCGATCTGCTGCACGGCCAGCACCATGTTGTTGCACACCTTGGCGGCCTGGCCCGCGCCCGCGGCACCGCAGTGAATGATCTTGCCCGCCATGGGTTCCAGCACTACGCGGGCCGCATCGACCGCATCATCGGAGCCGCCGACCATGAAGGCCAGCGTGCCGGCCACCGCGCCCTTGACCCCACCGGACACCGGGGCGTCGAGCTGGGAGAAGCCGTGCTCGAGCGCGATCTTGTGCACCTCACGCGCATCGTCGACCGAGATCGTCGAGCTGTCGATGAACAGGGCCCCGTCGGTGGCTGCGGGCAGCACCTCGGCGTAGCAGCTCTTCACCAATGCGCCGTTGGGCAGCATGGTGATCACCACGTCGGCGCCGGTGACCGCCTCGGCGCCGGTATCGAACACGTTGATGCCGTTGGTCTTTGCCGCTTCCTGCGCGGCCGGCACCGGGTCGAAACCGCGTACGGTGTGCCCGGCCTTGACCAGATTCGCGGCCATCGGCCCGCCCATGTGTCCAAGACCCAAGAACGCGATCGTGCTCACGTACATCTCCTATGCAGAGTTGCGGGCGCGTGCTGATTCGGAGCGTCCGATCACCACACGCATGATTTCGTTGGTTCCCTCAAGGATGCGGTGCACCCGCAGATCCCGGACGATTTTCTCCAGACCGTACTCGGTCAGATAGCCGTAGCCGCCGTGCAACTGCAGCGCCTGATCGGCCACCTCGAAACACGTGTCGGTGACATACCGCTTGGCCATCGCACACAGTGTCACCTTGTCGGGGTGATCCGCGTCAAGGGCGGAGGCCGCCCGCCACAACATGATTCGTGACGTCTCCAAACCGGTGGCCATATCGGCCAGGGTGAATCGGATGGTGGGCTCGTCGATCAGGGCGCCACCGAAGGCCTGACGGTCGGCCAGATAGCCCAACGTCTTGGCGTAGGCGGCCTGAGCTCCGCCCAGTGAACAGGCAGCGATATTGATGCGCCCGCCGTTGAGGCCGTTCATCGCGATCCCGAACCCGGTGCCCTCGGTGCCGCCGAGTAGGGCGTCGGCCGGGACACGCACCCCTTCGAAGATCACCTGTGCGGTGGGCTGGGCGTTCCAGCCCATCTTCTGCTCCTGTGCACCGAAACTCAGCCCGGGCGTGTCCTTCTCGACGACGAAGGCCGAGATGCCCTTCGGGCCGTCGGCGCCGGTGCGGGCCATCACGACGTACATATCCGAACTGCCCGCGCCGGAGATGAACTGCTTGACCCCGTCGAGGACGTAATGATCGCCGTCACGAACGGCCCGGGTCCGCAGTGCTGCCGCGTCCGAACCGGCGCCCGGTTCGGTCAGGCAGTAGCTGGCGATGGCCTCCATCGAGGCCAGCTTCGGCACCCAGGTCTTGCGCTGCTCCTCGGTGCCGAAGCTGTCCACCATCCACGCACACATGTTGTGGATGGACAGGAATGCCGCCAGCGTGGGGTCGGCGGCCGCGAGCTGCTCGAAGATGCGTACCGCGTCCAGTCGGCGCAGCCCGCTACCGCCGGCGTCCTCACCGCAGTAGATCGCGCCCATGCCGAGTTCGGCAGCCTCGCGCAACACATCGGTGGGGAAGTGGTGCTTCTCGTCCCACTCCAACGCGTATGGAGCGATGCGCTTTTCGGCGAACGCAGCCGCCGTGTCGGCGATCACGCGTTCGTCGTCATCCATCTCGAACATGGTGGTGAACGTCCCTACTTGAAGGTCGGGATGACGAACTCGGCGCCATCCTTGATGCCCGACGGCCAGCGCTCGGTCACGGTCTTGACCTTGGTGTAGAACTGGATCGACGCGGTCCCGTACTGGTTCAGATCGCCGAAACCGGAACGCTTCCAGCCACCGAAGCTGTGGTAGGACACCGGAACCGGGATCGGCACGTTGACGCCCACCATGCCGACCTGCACCCGCGAGACGAAGTCGCGGGCAGCGTCGCCGTCGCGGGTGAACACCGCCACGCCGTTGCCGTACTCGTGCTCCGACGGCAGCCGCAGGGCTTCCTCGTAGTCGTGCGCACGCACGATGCACAGCACCGGTCCGAAGATCTCGTCGGTGTAGATCGACATGTCGGTGGTGACGTTGTCGAACAGGGTGGGGCCGATGAAGTAGCCCTTGGACAGATCGTGATCGCCGAAGGCCAGATCGTCGCTCGCCCGCTCGCGACCGTCGACCACCAGCTCGGCGCCGGACTCGACACCCTGGCCGATGTAGTCGCGGACCCGCTCGAGGGCGGCGCCGGTGACCAGTGGGCCGTAGTCGGCCTTGGGGTCCAGGCTGTGCCCGACCCGCAGCTGGTTGATCCGCTCGACCAGCTTGTTGCGCAACCGGTTCGCTGTCTCTTCGCCCACCGGCACGGCGACACTGATCGCCATGCAGCGTTCGCCGGCACTGCCGTAGCCGGCGCCGATCAACGCGTCGACGGCCTGATCGAGATCGGCATCGGGCAGAACCACCATGTGGTTCTTGGCGCCACCGAAGCACTGGGCGCGCTTACCGTGGGCGGCCGCACCGGAATAGATGTACTGCGCGATGTCCGAGGATCCGACGAAGCCGATGGCCTTGATGTCAGGGTGCTCGATGATGGCGTCGACGGCTTCCTTGTCGCCCTGCACCACCTGCAGTACGCCCGGCGGCAGGCCGGCCTCGGTGAACAGCTCGGCCAGCCGCAGCGGAACCGAGGGATCCCGCTCGGAAGGCTTGAGGATCAGGGCGTTACCGCACGCGAGTGCCGGGCCGGCCTTCCACAGCGGGATCATCGCCGGGAAGTTGAACGGGGTGATGCCGGCGACCACACCCAGTGGCTGACGGATCGAGTAGACGTCGATGCCGGTGCCCGCGCCCTCGGTGAACTCGCCCTTCATCAGGTGCGGGATGCCGACGGCGAACTCGATGACCTCGATGCCGCGCTGGATGTCGCCGAGTGAGTCGGGGACGGTCTTGCCGTGCTCCTTGGAGAGCAACTCGGCGAGCTCATCGGCATTGGCGTTGACCAGCTCGATGAACTTCATCAGGACGCGGGAGCGGCGCTGGGGGTTCCAGGCGGCCCATTCCTTCTGGGCTTTGACGGCCGAGGCGACCGCGGCATCGACATCGGCGGCCGAGGCCAGCACTACCTGCGCCTGTACCTCACCGGTGCTGGGGTAGAGCACGTCGGCTGTGCGGGTCGATCCGGCGTTGGTGCGCCGGCCGTCGATGTAGTGCTGAATTTGTGTGGTCATGACATCCATCCAAGAGATATGCGCGTGGTGAGGACCCGGAAGCGCCCGAGATACTTGCATATCCTAGTAATTGGCCGGAGGCTTTGGCAAGGGGGTTCGGTAGTGACCTTTTTCGCGCTTGGTCTTTCTTTGCGAATCCGCCGTCTACCGGCGGGTCGGGCTGCTGCCCTGGCTCTTCTGTTGCTGCCAGCGATCCAGCAGGGTGGGGATCTCGGCCATCAGGAACGCGTAGAAGTCGCGCATCTGGGTCAGGCGGTGGTGGGCCGGGCCGTTGCCGCCGGTGTCCGCGATGCCGGTGTCGGCGGCCGCCTGCATGGCCGCGATCGTCTCGTTCTGGCTGGTGAACAGAACCGCCCAGGCGTCGTCACGTAACCGGAAGTGGTCGCGTCGGCTCGTCGGGGCGGGGACCCGCTCGGCGAGGCCGACGGACGTGAGCATCTTGAGCGAGCCCGAGATCGATCCGGCGCTGGCCTGCAGGGTCTCGGCCAGATCGGCCATCGTGACGCTGGGCTGATCGCTGAACAGCAGGGTGGCCAGCACGCGCGCGGTCATCTTCTGCATGCCGTGACTGCTGAGCACCAGGGCCAACTGCTCGGCTCCGTGTTGTAAAGCTGCGGACTTCGGCACCGCGAATCCCTCTCGCCGGGAATAACCTTCAATAATTTCTGAAAGTTTAGTATAGTCGTTGCCGGTGTTCCGGGAAGCCTGGTCGGAGAAATGATTTTCGTCTGCACGGAAGGGCACTGATGAGCACAACGGCCGATGTCATCGACGTTCGGGGTTTGACTTTCACCTACCCCAAGACGATCGAACCGGCCGTGCGTGGCATGGACTTCAGCGTCGCGCCCGGAGAGATCTTCGGTTTCCTCGGGCCCAGCGGTGCCGGGAAATCCACCACTCAGAAGCTGCTCATCGGCCTGCTGCGCGGGCACGGCGGCCAGGCCACGGTATGGGGCCGCGACCCCGTGGACTGGGGGCCGGACTACTACCAACGCGTGGGCGTGTCCTTCGAACTGCCCAACCACTATCACAAGCTCACCGGACTGGAGAACCTCCGGTTCTTCGGTTCGCTGTACGACGGCCCGACGGCCGACCCGATGGAGCTACTGGAGTCGGTCGGTCTGGCTGACGCCGCCGACACTCGAGTTGCCCAGTACTCCAAGGGAATGCAGATGCGACTGACGTTCGCGCGGTCGCTGATCAACAACCCGGAGCTGCTGTTCCTCGACGAGCCCACCTCAGGGCTCGATCCTGTCACCGCCCGCAAGGTCAAGGACATCATCCTGGACCTCAAGGCGCGGGGTCGCACGATCTTCCTCACCACACACGACATGTCCACCGCCGACGAGTTGTGCGACCGGGTGGCTTTCGTCGTCGACGGTGCCATCGTCGCGCTCGATACCCCGGCCGAACTCAAGATCGCCCGTAGTCAACGCCGTGTGCGGTTGCAGTACCGCACTCCGGGCGGGCTCGCCACCGCGGAGTACGGGATGGACGGCCTGGCCGAGGATCCGGAATTCCATGCGATTCTGCGTAATCACCACGTCGAGACGATCCACAGTCGCGAAGCCAGCCTCAATGACGTCTTCGTCGAGCTCACCGGGCGGCGGCTGTCATGACCCGGTTGCTCACCGCGATCCGGCTGGAACTGACCGTCGCGAACCGGCAGAAGTTCCTGCGCGCGGGTGTCTTCTCCGGCCTCATCTGGTTGGCGGTGCTGCTGCCGATGCCGCGCGACCTGCGCCCGGTGGCCGAACCCTACGTCCTCGTCGGTGACATCGCGATCATCGGGTTCTTCTTCATCGGCGGCTCGGTGTTCTTCGAAAAGCAGGAGCGCACGCTCAGCGCCATCATCTCCACCCCGCTGCGGTTCTGGGAATATCTGACCGCCAAACTCTCTGTGCTGCTGGCCATCTCGCTGTTCGTGGCGATCGTGATATCGACCATCGCCGATGGCCTCGGCCACCATCCGGTGCCGCTGGTTCTGGGGGTTGCGCTCGGAACGCTGCTGATGCTGTTGGTCGGGTTCATCACGTCGCTGCCGTTCGCCTCGGTCACCGACTGGTTTCTGGCCGCCACCATCCCGCTTGCGGTGATGCTGGTGCCGCCACTGATCTACTACTCGGGGCTCTGGCCGAACCCGGTGCTGTACATCGTGCCCACCCAGGGGCCGTTGTTGCTCCTTGGCGCGGCGTTCGACCAGGTGGCCTTGACGAACTGGCAGCTGCTCTATTCGGTGCTCTATCCCGTGCTGTCGCTGGTCTTCCTATGGCGGGCCGCCCGGGTGCTGTTCGGCCGACACATCGTCGAGAGGTCGGGTGTGCTGTGACGGCCGTATTGAGTTCTGCCACCGGTAGGGCCCTGGCTACCTTCGGCCGCAACGATATTCGTGGCACCTACCGAGATCCGTTGCTGGTCATGGTGGTGCTCGCACCCGTGATCTGGACTTCGCTTGTGGCGATCCTGACGCCCACGATCACCGAGATGCTGGCGCAACGTTACGAATTCGACCTCGTGCCGTACTACCCGCTGGTGCTCACCGCGTTTCTCCTGTTGACGAGCATCATCATCGCCGGGGGCCTGGGCGCGTTCCTGATGCTCGACGAGGTCGACGCCGGCACGATGACCGCACTGCGGGTGACGCCGGTCCCGATGGTGACGTTCTTCGGGTATCGCGCGGGCACGGTCATGGTGGTCACGACGATCTACGTGATCACGACGCTGTCGTTCAGCGGCATCCTGGAGCCGGGGCTGACCGGGGCGCTCATCCCGATCGGGTTGGTCTCCGGATTGTCGGCCGTGGTGACGTTGCTCCTCATTGTCACCATGGCGAGCAACAAGATTCAGGGTATTGCGATGCTGCGCGCGCTGGGCATGCTGATCGCGGGGCTGCCGTGCCTGCCCTGGTTCATCGACTCGCCGTGGAACCTGGCCTTCGGAGTGCTGCCGCCGTACTGGGCGGCCAAGGCGTTCTGGGTCGCCTGCGCGCATGGCGCCTGGTGGCCGTATCTCGTTGGCGGAGTGGCATACAACCTCGCGATTGCCTGGCCGTTGTTCCGTCGCTTCCTCGCCAGGAACAGCTGACCGGACCCGCGCAGCCGATTTCCCTGGTGCGAGCAAAACGCTCCCACTGTGCCGACCGCGGCGGATGGTCACACCGTCACCGGAAGCTGCGCCCCCGTCGCGAGTTCGGCATAGCCCCGCATCAGCCGCAGCGCGGTGGCCCGGTCGAGGTCGGGATCTCGTGCCACGATGCGGTATCCGAGATAGTCCTCCATCGCCATCAGGGTCATGGCGATATCACGTGCAGCCGATGTCAGCGTGAAAGATCCTGCGGCCGAGCCGGACTCAAGTATCTGGATGTAGAGGTCAACCTGCCGGTGGTAGATGTGCTGGACATCGGGTCGTTGATCGAGCACGAACCCGGCCGCCAGTACCGCCCGCCAGATCGCCCGCCACTCGGCGTCCTCCGGTCCGGACGGCAGTCCGGCGGCGATCATGAACGCGATCTGATCGCGCGGATCCTCGGTGCGCTGCACCACGGCGAGTCGGTCGTCGACGAACTTGCGGTCGGAGCGCTGCGCCAGCGCCGACAGCAGATGATCCATCTCCCGGAAGTAATAGCGCACCGCATTGGGGGTCAGCTTGAGCTCAGCGGCCACATCCGCGATCCGCAGGCCGGTCAGATCCCTGCGTTCGACCAGTGTGATCGCAGCGTCGAGGATCTCCTCGCGTCGCTGAGCTTGTCGATTCGGCCGTCCCACGGGTCACATCCTTACCGGTTTTCGCCGGTTCGGTTGCATCGAGCGGCGTCTGCGGTCATTATTTTCCAATCTTGAAAATAATATCGTCACCATCTTCCGGGGGATGCATGCCCGAGTGCTCCTCACGGCCCCGCGCCCGCGCCCGCGACATCGGCGTCGTCATCGGTGAACACCCGACCGGTCCGAAGAACGCCATCACCGACGTGGCCGGTGTGTCCGTCGGGCACCATACGATCCAGCGGTCCGGCCCCAACCCGGTGAACACCGGCGTCACGGTCGTGGTTCCGCACCCGGGGATCTTCAACGAGCCGGTATTCGCCGGCGCGCACCGACTCAATGGCAACAGCGAGCTCACCGGCCTGGAATGGATCCGTGAATCCGGCGAGCTCACCACTCCTATCGGGCTGACCAATACCCACAGCGTCGGTGTCGTTCGCGATGCACTGGTCAAGGCGCAGGTGCAGGCCCGCGGCGATGGGTTGTACTGGTCTCTGCCGGTGGTCGGGGAGACCTACGACGGATTGCTCAACGACAGCAACGGCTACCACGTCCAGGCCGAGCATGTGTTCGCCGCACTCGACGATGCCACGGACGGGCCGGTCAGCGAGGGCAATGTCGGTGGCGGGACCGGCATGATCTGCCACGGCTTCAAGGGCGGCATCGGCACCGCCTCGCGGGTGACCGACACCGTGGCGGGGCAGTACACCGTCGGCGTGCTGGTGCAGGCCAATCAAGGCCGGCGGGAACGTCTTCGGGTCAACGGCGTGCCCGTCGGCGAGATGGTGGGCCCCGAACTGGTGCCGACGCCTGATCTGCCGATGCTCTATCCGGCCGGAGCCGGCTCGATCATCGTCGTCGTCGCCACCGACGCGCCGCTGCTGCCGCATCAATGCACCCGGCTCGCCCAACGGTCCGCCCTGGCCGTCGGCCGGGTGGGCGGAACCGGTGAGCAGTACAGCGGCGACATGATGCTGGCCTTCTCCACCGGGAACCGGGGAATTCCGCCGTACGGACCGGATGAGAACCCCGATGCCAACCGGCCCGAGATCGGGGTGCGCATGGTGGCGCCGCAACTGATGACCCGGCTGTTCGACCTGGCGATCGAAGCCACCGAGGAGGCCATCGTCAACGCGCTGGTCGCCGCCGAGACCATGATCGGCCGGGACGGACTGACCGCCCATGCCCTCGACCACAACCTGCTGCACGCTGCGCTGCTGATGGAAGGTCACTGATCCGATCCGTCGCGCGTCAGCCCGGGTGGTCCTTCAGCCGACGACGCGGACGCGCAACTCATCCACGAAGGTGCGGGTTGCGTCCCACGTCGGCAGGAGTCCGGCGGCGCGCACCTGCTCCAGCGTCGGGGCGGCCGCGTCGCGCTCGGACAGCACCGGCTCGCTGACCGGCCAGTCGATCCCCAGCTCGGTGGCCAGGATGGTGTGCTCGCGCTCCGGGCTGTACGGCGCCGAACACAGGTACATCACCGTCGAGCCGTCGTCGATCGACAGGAAGGCGTGGCCGAGGCCCTCGGACAGGTAGATCGAACGGCGACTGTGTTCGTCGAGCAGTACCGAGTCCCACTGTCCGTAGGTCGGGGACCCCACCCGGATGTCGACCACCACGTCGAGCACGGCACCACGCACGCAGGTCACGTACTTGGCCTGGCTGGGGGGCAGCTGAGCGAAATGTACGCCGCGCAGCACGCCCGCGGCCGACACCGAGCAGTTGGCCTGCCGCAAGTCGAAGTGGTGTCCGGTCATCTCGGCGAACCCGGAGTCGGTGAACCATTCGAAGAACAGCCCGCGCGCGTCGCCGTGCAGCCTGGGGGTGATCTCCCAGGCGCCCGGAATCGCCAGCTCCCGCGCGGTCACTGGCCGCGCTCCGAGTAGCTGGTTTCCACCGTGTCTTTCAAAGGGCCCCACCATGATTCGTTCTCCCGGTACCACTCGATCGTGGCGGCGAGCCCCTCGTCGAAATCGGTGTGCTTGGGCGCCCAGCCCAGTTCGTCGTGCAGGGCCGACGGGTCGATGGCGTAGCGCAGGTCATGTCCGGCCCGGTCGGTGACATGGTCGAAGTCGTCGGAATCGCGCCCCATCAGTCGCAGCAGGGTGCGCATCACCGTGAGGTTGTCGCGCTCGCATTCGGCACCGATCAGGTACGTCCGCCCGGCGCGCCCATTGGTGAGGATCTCCCACACCGCACGGTTGTGGTCGTCGACGTGGATCCAGTCGCGGACGTTGGCGCCGGTGCCGTAGAGCTTGGGGCGCCGGCCGGTCAGCACATTGGTGATCTGGCGCGGAATGAACTTCTCCACATGTTGATACGGGCCGTAGTTGTTGGAGCAGTTCGAGATCGTCGCGCGCACACCGTAGGACCGCACCCAGGCCCGTACCAGCAGATCGGCGGCGGCCTTGGTGGACGAGTACGGGCTCGAGGGGTTGTAGGGCGTGCCCTCGGTGAACCGGACCGGGCTGTCGAGCTCGAGGTCGCCGTACACCTCGTCGGTGGAGATGTGATGCAACCGGACCCCGTGTGTGCGGACCGCTTCCAGGATCGTGAACGTACCGATGACATTGCTGTGCAGGAACGGTTGCGGATTCGCCACCGAGTTGTCGACGTGGGTCTCGGCCGCGAAGTGGACGACGGCGTCGGCCTCGCCGACAAGCTGATCCACCAGCGTGGCGTCGGCGACATCGCCCTGCACCACGCGGATCTGATCGGCTACCGGTACCAGCGATTCGCGGCTACCCGCGTAGGTCATCGCGTCGAGCACCGTCACCGAGGTGGTCAGTGCCTCGCCGACCGCGAGGCGCACGAAATTCGCCCCGATGAACCCGGCGCCGCCGGTGACCAGTAACCGCATGGCGCCAACCCTAACCGGCCGCGTCAGCCTTTCAGGCCCAGCGGCCCGGCCAATTCGGCCAGGGTCGGGATGAGCTTGTCCGGACCGCCCAGGACCTGGATCGTGACGTGGTCGGCACCGCTGGCGACGTGTTGTTGCAGACGTGCGGCGATGTTCTCGGCAGTGCCGTGCGCCACGACCGCGTCGATCAGCTTGTCGCTGCCGGGTTTGGCGATGTCGTCCTCGGTGAAGCCGAGCCGACGCCAGTTGTTGAGGTAGTTGCTCAGGTTCAGATAGAAGTTGACCGTATCGCGTCCGATCGCGCGAGCCGCCGAACCGTCGGTGGTCAAGACCACCTTGTGCTCAGGGGCCAAAAACACCGAGTCGCCCAACACATCTCGGGCATGGGCGGTGTGTTCGGGTGTGGTCAGGTACGGGTGTGCGCCGGCGCTGCGGCGGGCCGAGAGCTTCAGCACCTTGTCGCCCAGCGCGGCGATCACCAGCCGACTTGTCGGCACCTTGGCGGCATCCAGCGCATCGAGGTACTCCACCAACGCGTCATAGGGTTTGCGGTATTCCTCGGTGTGTTCGGGATGACCCACGCCGACGCCGAGCACGAACCGGCCCGGGTGGGCGGCCTCGATGCGGTGGAACGACTCGGCGACCGCGTTGGCGTCGGCCGTCCAGATGTTGACGATCCCGGTGGCCAACTGGAGAGTCTGGGTGCGTTCCAGGATCGGTTCGGCGAATGCCAGGTCGGCCGCCGGAGAACCACCCACCCACAGCGCGCCATAGCCCAGCTTCTCGATCTCGACGGCGTGCTCCGGCTGCACCGCCCCGAACGTCCACACCCCGTAGCGACCCAGATCCGGCTTCAGTGAGAGTGATTCGGTCATCTGCGAGTCCTGTCTGTGGTCCTCTAAGCCAAGCCGAGCGGCCCGGCGAGTTCGGCCAGTGCGGGTACCAGTTTGTCGGGTGAGGTCAGTACTTGTACAGGCACGTGGTCGGCGCCGGCGTCGCGATGCTGCCGCAGCCGGGCGGCCACCTCGTCGACCGTGCCATGTGCGACGACGGCGTCGATGAACCGGTCACTGCCCGGTTTGGCCAGATCCTCATCGGTGAAGCCGAGCCGCTTGAAGTTGTTGAGGTAGTTGCTCAGTCCGAGGTAGATGTCGAGTGCCTTGCGGCCGGTGGCGCGTGCCTTCTCGGTGTCGGTGGTGAGCACCGCTTTGTGCTCGGGAGCCAGAAATGCGTCAGGACCGATCAACTCACGTGCCTGCGCGGTGTGCTCCGGCGTGGTCAGGTACGGATGCGCTCCGGCCGAACGGTCCGCCGACAGTTGCAGCACCCTGGGGCCCAGCGCTGCGATGACCCGACGGTGCTGCGGTACGCCGTACTCGTCGAGCTTGTCGAGGTAATCGGTGAGCGCGTCGAGCGGCTTGCGGTACTCGCCGATCGCCTCGCGGTGCCCGACCCCGATGCCCAACAGGAACCGGCCCGGGTAGGCCGCATCGATGCGGTGGAACGACTCGGCGACCGGGCCGGCGGCCGCGCTCCAGATGTTCACGATGCCGGTGGCCAACTGCAAGGTCTCGGTGGCGGCCAGGATCGGATCGATCCACTCCAACTCGGCGGGTGGCGACCCGCCGGCCCAGATCGCGCCGTAGCCCAGCGCCTCGATGTCCCGCAGTTGCCGCGGCGACAGCTGCTGGAACTGTGCGTAGTGGCCGAACGCGCCGTACGCGCCGAGATCGGGCTTGGTGCCGGTGCTGGTCTGGGTCATGAATCTCTCAACCCGGGTGCGTCCGGCGACTATTCCTGGTGAATCACGCTGATTCTGGATCTGGCGCACTGTCCGGTGCCGGCGCCTGCAAGGGCAACAGCACGATGAAGCGAGTGTCGCCCGGCTTGGACTGCACCCGCAGATCTCCGTGGTGTTTCTCCACCACGAGGCGCCAGGCCAGGTCCAGGCCCAGGCCGGTACCCTCACCGAACGGTTTGGTGGTGAAGAACGGCGTGAAGATCCGGCTGAGGTTCTCCTCGGAGATGCCCGGCCCGTCGTCACCGATCTCGACGCGGATCATGTCGTCGTTCTCCCGGCAGGTGCGGATGGTCAGCGTGCCCCGACCGCCCATCGCCTGGATGGCGTTGTCGATGATGTTGGTCCACACCTGATTCAGATCGCCTGGGTAGCAATGTAATTCGGGCAGAGACTTGTCCATGTCCTTGACCAGGCTGACCGGCTTGTCCTTGCCGAGCTTGTCCCCGAACATCATCATGGTGCTGCGGAGCAGCTCGTGCACGTCGGCGCTCTGATAGTCGCCGCGGTCCATCTGTGAGTACAGCTTGGCACCGGCCAGCAGTGCCGAGATCCGCTTGCTCGCCTCGGCGACCTCGTTCATCCGCAGCTCGTTGTCGATGGTGTACTTCAGCCAGCCCAACGCTCCCGGCAGCGTGGCCGAGCAGTCAACGCTGTCGATCGACCCCTCGACGCGTTCCAGCCAGTCGATGTCGAGACCGGCCTCGACGAAGGTCGGGGCGTAGTCCCAGGCGGCGGCGATGCCGTGGGCTTCGAGCCAGTCGCCGATCTCGTCCTCGCGGTCAGCGGTCTCCATCGCGGTAAGCTCCAGCCCCGTGTTCTTGGCGACCTGTTCGGCGACTTCGTCCTGGATGGTTATCAGCATTTTCAGCGCCTGCGGGGTGAACTTGCCGTCCGCGAGCATGGCCAGCTTGTGGCGCATCTTGCCGACGCCTTCGCGCAAGTCGGCCACGGCGCGGGCGGTGGCCGCCGCGGGGTTGTTGAGCTGGTGGGTCAGGCCCGCGGTGATGTTGCCGAGGGCGAGCAGCTTCTCGCGCTGACCGATGAGCTGGCTCTGCCGTCGACCGCCTACCTTGTGGCCTTCGAGCAGGTGCACCGCCATCGGAAACTGGGACTGCATGAACCCCGCGAACGCATTGGCGTCCAGTACGAACACCCGCGACGGTGTGGTCAGGCGCACCGACGCCTCGTAGATGTGTTCCTCGCCGGGGATGTAGGCCGACCAGGCCCCGAAGTACACGCCGCGCATCGAGGTGCGGTTGGTCTGGATGTCGACACCTCCGGAGCGCTTCGACATCACCAGCTCACCGTCGAGCATCACGTAGAAGCACGTGGCCGGATCACCCTCGGTGACGATCGGGCCGGCCGGGAACATCTCGATGCTGCCCGCCTGACACAAGGTGTCGAGTTGCTCGTCGGACAGGTGCTCGAACAGGAACAGTGTCCGAAGTTCGTCCCGCACGCAGGTCTCGCCCATATCCGTCCTCAACTCCTCAGGCCTTACCGGCCATCACGCTTCTGCCAGGTACCGGTGCACCAGCATCACCGCCATCGACCCTTCGCCGACGGCCGCCGCCACCCGCTTGGCGGATTCGGCACGCACGTCTCCTGCAACAAACACACCGGGCACACTTGTTTCCAGGTGATGTGGTGGACGTTCGAGCGTCCAACCGCACACGTCGCGAAGGTCGGGGCCGGCGAGGATGAACCCGTGGTCGTCGCGGGCCACCACACCGTCGAGCCACTCGGTCCGCGGTGTCGCGCCGATGAAGCAGCACAGCCGCGTCGCACGCACCTCCTCGTGCTCGCCGGACTGCCTGTCCACGAGCTCCAGTCCCACCAGATGGTCGACTCCACCGAGATCGCTACCGATGGCGCCTGCCACCTCGGTGCAGGTGCGCACGAAGATGTTGGGGGTCTGCTCGATCTGCTGGATCAGGTAGTAAGACATCGACGCTTCCAGCGAAGGTCCGCGCACCAGCAGCGTCACCGACTTGGCCTCGCGTGACATGAACATCGCGGCTTGCCCGGCCGAGTTCGCACCGCCCACGATGTAGACGTCCTCGCCCCTGCATTCGGAGGCATCGGCCACCGACGCGCCGTAATACACGCCGCGGCCCACATAGTTGCTCGGGTTATCGGGGTCGGTGAAGCAGCCCGGTACCGGGAGTTGCCGGTACTCGACGCCGGTGGCCAGGATGACCGCACGGGCGCCGATGGTCTCGCCGTCGGCGAAGGTGATGGTGCGGGCCGCACCCGCGATGTCCAGGGCGACCGCCTCGCGGGTGGTGATCACCTCGGCGCCGAACCGCTCGGCCTGTCTGCGCGCCGAGGTCGCCAGTTCCGCCCCCGACACCCCGGTCGGGAAGCCCAGATAGTTCTCGATCCGCGAACTGCGGCCGGCCTGCCCGCCGGTCGCGGTGCCCTCGATCAGCACCGTGCGCAGCCCCTCGGAGGCCCCGTACACCGCGGCCGCCAGACCCGCCGGACCGCCGCCGATCACCGCGAGGTCGTACATGGTCAGCGAGGGCGTCGTCGACAGCCCCAGCATGTCGGCGAGCTCGCCGTCGCTGGGTTCGACCAGCGTCTCGCCGCCCTCGGTGATCACCACCGGGATCCGCATACCGTCCAGGCCGGCGGCGTCCAGCAGCTGACGGCCGGTTGGCTCATCGGTGGTGAACGCGCGGAAGTTGTGCTGGTTGCGGGCCAGGAACTGCCGCACTTCCCAGGACCGCGAACTCCACTGGTGACCGATCACCTTGGTGTGCGGGATGGCCCGGTCGCCCTCGGCGCGCCAGGCCTCCAGCAGTTCGTCAAGCACCGGGTAGAGCTTCTCCTGGGGCGGATCCCACGGCTTGAGCAGGTAGTGGTCGAGGTCGACGCGGTTGATCGCGTCGATGGCCGCGGTGGTGTCGGCGTACGCGGTCAGCAGCACGCGCCGGGCCATCGGATACAGATCCATCGCCGATTCGAGGAAGTCGATGCCATTCATCTGCGGCATCCGGAAGTCGGCGACGAACACCGCGACGGTGTCGCCGCGCAGCTTCAGCTGGTTGAGGGTCTCCAACGCGTCCTGCCCGGATTCGGCGCGCAGGATCCGGTACCGCTCGCCGTAGTGGCGGCGCAGGTCACGGGCGACGGCACGCGATACCGCGGGGTCGTCATCGACGGTGAGGATCACGGGATTACGGGGCTGGGGAGCGGGGCCGGTCATCGCTACCGATTATGCGCCCCGCCGCCAGCGTTTTCTCAGCTCGTGTGCGAGCTGTCCCCGTTGGTGGCATTGGACCCCTGGAGCATCGACGCCACGTCGATGCCCGAGGCCTTGAGCGACTCCAGCACGTTGGCCACTGCCAGCGGACTGATGCCGAGCAGCCCGCCGACGGCGTCCTGGGTGTCGCGGGACCCGCCGATGATCGACAGTCGGTCGATCTCGGCCAGCGGGGAGGCAGCCGCCTCGGTCGCCTTGACCACCGAGGCCAGCACATCGGGCAGCATCAGCAGGCGTGCGGCCTCGGCCGAGTAGCCGTTGAGCGCGGCGGCGATCTCCTTCTTGCCGTTGGCCTCGGCCAGCAGCTTGGCCTCGATACCGGCGGCCTCGGCCTGCTGCTCGACGCGCAGTGCATCGGCGAGTTCCTTCTTGCCCGCGGCCTCGGCGACCAGCTTGGCCTGCAGGCTGTCCGCCTCGGCCTGCTTCTCGACGCGCAGCGCGTCGGCAGCTGCCTTACGGGCATCGGCCTCGGCCTGACCCTTGCGGCGCTCGGACTCGGCTGCGGCCTCGGCGGCCAGGATCGTGGACTGGCGCTGACCTTCGGCGAGCGCGATGTCGGCCTGTCGTTTCGCCTCGGCGGGTGCGATCACGTCGGCCTGCAGAGCGGCCTGCGCCTGCTCGGCGCGTCGCTGCTCCACCTCGATGCGGGCCTGTACCCGGGCCGCTTCGGCCTGCTCGGTGGCGATGCCGACGTCCTTCTGGGCGCGGGCATTGGCCAGCGGTCCGGCCTGATCGGCCTGGGCGTTCTCGGCCTCGGTCTGTGCGCGCAACCGGGCCAGTTCCACATCACGCTTCTGGTTGGCCGTGGCGATCGCGGTGTCGGCCTCGGCCTGGGCGATGGACCCCTCCTGGCGGGCCTTGGCCGACCGGATCTGGGCGTCGCGCTCGGCCTCGGCGGTGCCGACCGTGGCGTCACGCTTGACCTCGGCGATACGACGCTGGCCGAGCGACTTCAGGTAGTCGTTCGCGTCGGAGATGCCGGCGATCTTGAGGACGTCGACCTCCATGCCGATCCGGGCCAGGTCGCCGCCCGCCTCTTCGACCACGCTGCGGGCCAGGCTGTCGCGGTTGGAGTTGAGGTCCTCGACCGTCATGGTCGCGGTGATGCCCCGCAGGCTGCCGGCCAGGATCTCGTTGATCTGGCGCTGCAGCTCGTTGAGGTCAGAGGTCAGGAAGCGTTGCACTGCGGTCTGCACGGCCTCGTCGGCCGAGCCGATGCGCACCAGTCCGACGGCTTCGACATTCACCGGCACACCGTTGTTGGACAGCGCGTTCTGCAGGTTGATGCTGACGTTGAACGGTTCCAGGCTCATGATGTCCACCCGTTCGATGCCGGGCATCCGGAACCGGGCCCCGCCGCGGACCACCTTGGGTGTGCCGCGGCCGGTGAACACGGCCACCTCGTTGGGCGGCACCTTGATGTAGTTCTTGACGTAGACCAGCGGCAGCACCACAAGGATGAGGATCGCGGCGATGGCGACCAGGACGACGATGAGCAGCAGGGACACTGTTGGGCCTCTTTCGGTGGGGCAGTGCTCGGGAAGAACTCAGATTTCTGGAACGGCTCAGGTTTCTGGAACGGCGACGACATGGACGAAGTCCGGATCGATATCGGCGATATAGACGCGGGTCGCCTTGGGCAGCGCATCGGTTTCGTCGCTCTTGGCGCGGGAGAACACGCGGTTGCCGTCGACATCGACGAAGGAGACCTCGCCCCAACCGCCCGGCGGGACCTCGAGGGTGACGGTGCCGAGCAGACCGACATAGGACGACCGGGCCCGGTGTGAGTTGGACTGTTGGCGGCGTAGATAGGGCAACAGCAGTCCGTTGAGGGTGAACACCAGCACCACGGCGCAGGCCGTGGCCAGGACTGCGGACCAGGCGGTGCCCAGGCCCAGCCAGGTGCCGATCAGGCCTCCGGTGCCGGCGCCGAGCAGGGCGACCGACAGGCCGGTCAGGCTCAGGAAGGGCATCCCGTCCCCGTGCCCGACATCGGCGAGCAGTAGGGCGGCCAGTACCGCGATACCACCGACGACGAACGCGGCCAGGTAGACAGCCATCACGGGCTCGTGGTCTCCGTTCTCGCGGACGCGGGTCAGTCCGTACCATTGTGGCCTGAGTTGCGGCCTCGCCGCGCACCAAAACTTGGGCGGAGATCGGGCCGCCAGAGCTGATCAGCCGTGATTTTGGCGCAGGCCGTCGAGCGGGTATTGTGGACCAACGGTGCGGCTATCGTGCCGACTTTTTGCGTGCCCCGTCTTGGAACTGCTGACTTTCTGCAATTTCGTCTCGATCCGGCTCACGTTGTGAAGTTGGTCGGCGGCAGCACCACCACGGGCTGCATTGCGACTGATGAAGCTACGAAACGAAAGCAAGGATCGCCGAAAAGTATGGCCAAGAAAGACGGTGCCATCGAGGTCGAGGGTCGTGTGGTCGAGCCTCTGCCCAATGCGATGTTCCGCATTGAGCTGGAGAACGGACACAAGGTCTTGGCCCACATCAGCGGCAAGATGCGGCAGCACTACATCCGCATCCTGCCCGAGGACCGGGTAGTGGTGGAGCTCTCTCCCTATGACCTGTCCCGGGGCCGCATCGTGTACCGGTACAAGTGACCCGATAGAAGCCCGACCAGTAACGACGAGAACGGCGGCGTGCGTACCTGCGCGCCACCAACAGAGCCAGAAGGATCGAACAGCCGTGAAGGTGAACCCGAGCGTCAAGCCCATCTGCGATAAGTGCAGGGTGATCCGCCGGCATGGGCGGGTCATGGTGATCTGCAGCGATCCCCGCCACAAGCAGCGGCAGGGCTGATGAGCGGCTGCGCGAAGTAGCTGTAGTCGCGCCGCCGCCCGTCTCACCACAACTGAATGATGAATCCCCAGCACCACTGAGCGGATCCGCCGCTCATAGCGATGAGCACTCATCCACGTCCGGCACGGAGGCCGGACCCCGGAGAGCCCTTAGGGGCTGATGGGAACGGGCTGGGACCAGACCTCCGCAGCGAAACAAGAGGAACAGCACACAATGGCAAGACTTGTGGGCGTAGATCTCCCGCGCGACAAGCGCATGGAGATCGCGCTGACCTACATTTTCGGCATCGGCCGGACCCGTTCGAACGAGATCCTCGCCGCGACGGGCATCGACAAGGACCTGCGCACCAAGGATCTGACTGACGATCAGGTGACGGTTCTGCGTGAGTACATCGAAGGCAACCTCAAGGTTGAGGGTGACCTGCGCCGCGAGGTGCAGGCCGACATTCGCCGCAAGATCGAGATCGGCTGCTACCAGGGCCTGCGGCACCGCCGTGGCCTGCCGGTGCGCGGCCAGCGGACCAAGACCAACGCGCGTACCCGCAAGGGCCCCAAGCGCACCATCGCCGGCAAGAAGAAGGCTAGGTAACCCCGATGGCACCACCGAAGAAGGCCGCGGGCGCCAAGCGCGGTAAGACCACCCGGCGCCGGGAAAAGAAGAACGTCCCGCACGGCGCGGCACACATCAAGAGCACGTTCAACAACACGATCGTCTCGATCACCGATCCCCAGGGCAACGTCATCGCCTGGGCGTCGTCGGGCCATGTCGGCTTCAAGGGTTCGCGTAAGTCGACCCCGTTCGCCGCACAGCTGGCTGCCGAGAACGCTGCCCGCAAGGCGCAGGAGCACGGCGTGAAGAAGGTCGACGTGTTCGTCAAGGGCCCGGGTTCGGGCCGCGAGACCGCCATCCGCTCGCTGCAGGCTGCCGGCCTCGAAGTGGGCGCGATTTCCGACGTCACACCGCAGCCGCACAACGGCTGCCGTCCGCCCAAGCGGCGCCGGGTCTAGGGAGGATTTAGAAAATGGCTCGTTATACCGGCCCCGCCACCCGCAAGTCGCGCCGTCTCGGCGTCGACCTCATCGGCGGAGATCAGTCGTTCGAGAAGCGCCCCTACCCGCCCGGCCAGCACGGTCGCGCGCGGATCAAGGAGAGCGAATACCGCACCCAGCTGCAGGAGAAGCAGAAGGCTCGCTTCACCTACGGGGTGATGGAGAAGCAGTTCCGCAAGTACTACGAAGAGGCCAACCGCAAGGCCGGCAAGACGGGTGAGAACCTGCTCCAGATCCTGGAGAGCCGTCTGGACAACGTGGTGTACCGCGCCGGCCTGGCGCGCACCCGCCGGATGGCCCGTCAGCTGGTCAGCCACGGCCACTTCACCGTCAACGGTGTCAAGGTGAACGTCCCGAGCTACCGGGTGTCGCAGTACGACATCATCGACGTCAAGGAAAAGTCGCTCAACACCCTGCCGTTCGAGGTTGCTCGGCAGACCGCGGGTGAGCGTCCGATCCCGTCGTGGCTGCAGGTCGTCGGGGAGCGCCAGCGCGTCCTCGTGCACCAGCTGCCCGAGCGCGCACAGATCCAGGTGCCGCTCGCCGAACAGCTCATCGTCGAGTTCTACTCGAAGTAATGACCCCCTCGGGGGGCTCCGCCCCCCGAGTACCCCCCGATGGCATCAAATAGCGGGTGCCGAGAAGGAGAAACAACCATGCTGATCTCTCAGCGACCCACACTGGCCGAGGAAACCCTCGCCGACAACCGCTCCAAGTTCGTCATCGAGCCGCTGGAGCCCGGTTTCGGTTACACGCTGGGTAACTCGCTGCGGCGCACGCTGCTGTCGTCCATTCCGGGCGCGGCGGTCACCAGCATCCGCATCGACGGTGTGCTGCACGAGTTCACCACCGTCCCCGGGGTGAAGGAAGACGTCACCGACATCATCCTGAACCTCAAGGGCCTGGTCGTGTCCTCCGAGGAGGACGAGCCGGTCACCATGTACCTGCGCAAGCAGGGCCCGGGTGCCGTCACCGCAGGTGACATCGTGCCCCCGGCCGGCGTGACGGTGCACAACCCGGAAATGCACATCGCCACCCTCAACGACAAGGGCAAGCTGGAGGTCGAGCTCATCGTCGAGCGCGGTCGCGGCTACGTCCCGGCCGTGCAGAACAAGGCCTCGGGCGCTGAGATCGGCCGCATCCCGGTCGATTCGATCTACTCGCCGGTCCTCAAGGTCACCTACAAGGTGGAGGCCACCCGTGTCGAGCAGCGCACCGACTTCGACAAGCTGATCCTCGACGTCGAGACCAAGAACTCGATCAGCCCGCGTGACGCCCTGGCGTCGGCCGGTAAGACCCTGGTCGAATTGTTCGGTCTGGCAAGGGAACTCAACGTCGAGGCCGAGGGCATCGAGATCGGGCCGTCGCCGGCCGAGGCAGACCACATCGCCTCGTTCGCGCTGCCCATCGACGATCTGGACCTGACCGTCCGCTCGTACAACTGCCTCAAGCGCGAGGGTGTGCACACGGTGGGCGAGCTCGTCGCCCGCACGGAGTCCGACCTGCTGGACATCCGTAACTTCGGCCAGAAGTCCATCGACGAGGTGAAGATCAAGCTGCACCAGCTGGGTCTCTCGCTCAAGGACAGCCCGGCCACGTTCGATCCGTCCGAGGTCGCCGGCTACGACGCCGCCACCGGCACCTGGACCAGCGACGCCGGCTACGACCTGGACGACACCCAGGACTACGCCGAGACCGAGCAGCTCTAAAGAATTCCGTCCCGGTCCTACCTGATACGGGGGCCGGCCCCATTTAGGAGATAGTCGCAATGCCCAAGCCCACAAAGGGTGCTCGCCTCGGCGGGTCGTCCTCACACCAGCAGGCGATGCTGGCCAACTTGGCCACCTCGCTGTTCGAGCACGGCCGCATCAAGACGACCGATGCGAAGGCGCGGGCATTGCGTCCGTACGCCGAGAAGCTGATCACCCACGCCAGGAAGGGTGAGCTGCACAACCGGCGCGAGGTGCTCAAGAAGATCCGCGACAAGGACGTCGTGCACGTTCTGTTCGCCGAGATCGGCCCGTTCTTCGCTGATCGCGAGGGTGGCTACACCCGCATCATCAAGGTCGAGAACCGTAAGGGCGACAACGCCCCCATGGCGGTCATCGAGCTGGTGCGGGAGAAGACCGTGACCTCCGAGGCGGACCGCGCTCGTCGCGCCGCCGCCGCGCAGGCCAAGGCCGAAGAAGCGCCCAAGGCTGAAGAGGCCGCTGCTGAAGAGGCTCCGGCCGAAGAGGCAGCTGCTGAAGAAGCCCCGGCTGACGAGGCTCCGGCCGAGGATGAAGCCAAGTCCTAACCAGGTATTGAACGACATGCCCGCCATCGATTCCGGTGGCGGGCATGTTCGTTTACGCCTGGACATCGCCTACGACGGCACCGATTTCGCGGGTTGGGCGGTGCAGATCGGTCAGCGGACCGTGGCCGGGGTGATCGACGAGGCGCTCTCGACCGTGTTCCGCACGGCAGTGGTGACGCGCACCGCGGGCCGTACCGACACCGGGGTGCATGCCACCGGTCAGGTCGCCCACGTCGACATCCCGACCGACGCGCTTCCCTGCGCCTACCCGCGGACTACTCGTGCCGGCGACGCCGAATTCGCACCGTTGGTGCGACGGTTGGCGCGGCTGTTGCCGACTGATGTGCGGATCCGCGACATCGTGCGGGCGCCTGCGGGTTTCGACGCGAGGTTCTCGGCGTTGCGCCGGCACTACACCTACCGGCTGAGCCTGGCCCCCTATGGGGCCGAGCCCGCCGAGACGCGGTTCGTCACCCCTTGGGCGAAACCCCTCGATCTCGACGCGATGGCCGCCGCATCTAGGGAACTGTTGGGGCTCAACGATTTTGCCGCGTTCTGCCGCCCCCGTCCCGGGGCCACCACGATCCGTGACCTGCAGCGGCTGGAGTGGGTCCGTGACGGTTGGTATGTGACGGCATATGTCACTGCGGATGCCTTCTGCTGGAACATGGTTCGCTCGGTTGTCGGCGCGGTGCTGGCAGTGGGGGAAGGTCGCCGGTCAGCCGAGTGGACCGCCGGGCTGCTGGGGGAGACGAGCCGGTCCAGTGATTTCGCCGCCGCGCCGGCGCGCGGGCTGACTCTCGTGCAGGTCGACTACCCGCCCGATGATCAGCTGGCCGGCCGGAACACGGTCACCCGGGACGTGCGCACACTCTGAGTCAGAGTCGCGCGGCGACGAACCTGGCTGCCTGCGCCACCATGCCCGAGCGGATGTATCCGGGGGCCAGGTGGTCCTGCCATCCGGCCCGCCAGTTGTACGGGCTGCTCGGATTGCAGATCGGGTCGTCGCTGTGGCACAGGTCGATGGTGCGACTCTGATACGTCGGGTTCAACAAGGTGATCGGTCCGGCCCAGTTTGCGCCGTTGCCGAACAACGCCACCGCCGCGATGTGGCGGTCGGTGCCACGTGGCAGCGGACTGTTGAAGGTGAATGCCGAAACCGGCATGGCGAGAACGAGATCGGTGGCAGCGGCGCCCAACGAATAACCGCCCAACACGAGCTTGGTGCTCGGACAGTTGCGGGTCATCCACTGCACGTGCCGGCTCATGTCGTTGGCGCCCACGTCGACCTGTGTATCCGCCGGGTATTTCACCGGATAGAAACCGATGTTCGGACCTCGGAGTGCTCGCAGTGTATTGATGAATGCGGTGCCGACCTGACCGGGGCCCGGGGGTTCCATCCGGCCGCGGGCGAACACCACTTCCGCCGGTGGACACACGACGCCATTGGCAACACCGATCATGCTGGGGGCCACCGCCATCGGCGTCACGACGGCAGACAGGGTGGTGATGAGCGCGGTGAACATCCGGCGGACAATCACGCGTTCGATGGTATTGACGGCCAAGTCGAGAATAGGTGCCGGTCAGGCAACGATCCGGCGACGAACGTCCGGCCCCACCGCTCGGTCGGCGTCAATTCAGACGGCCTGCCACGAAATCCGCGGCCTGGTTGACCATTCCGCCGTCGATGTAGGCACCGGCCATGTGATCGGGCCAGTTGTTCTTCCAGGTGTCGGGATCGGCCGGGTTGCAGATCGGATCGGCACCGTGACAGAGCTCGATGGTCCGATCGGCGTAGACCGGGCTGAAATTGGTGATGGGACCGACCCATGCGGCGCCGTTGCCGAACAGCGCGACGGCGGCGATGTGGCTGTCGGCGCCTGCGGGGAGTGGGCTCTTGAAGCCGAATCCGGTGAACGGGACGGCAAGCACGACGTCGGCGACCGCCGCGCCCAGCGAGTAGCCGCCGACCACGAGCCGGGTGTCCGGGCAGTTGTTCATCATGGACTGGATGTGCTGGCTCATGTCGTTGGCGCCGATGTCGACTTCGGTGTCCGCCGGGTACCGGACGGCATAGACGCCGATGTTCTTGTTGACCTTGGAGCGTAGAGCGCTCACGAATGCGTTGCCGAGAGTGCCGACGCCGGCCGGCTCGGTACGCCCACGGGCGAACACCACTTCGACCTGAGGACACGGGGCAGCATTGGCCACCGCTGGGGAGCCGGGCAGGACAGCCGATGCGGCGGGCAGGATGACAACCGCCGTCGCAATGATGGCAGCCACACTGAACCAGCGCCGAAGCAGTCGGCTGGCAGGAAGTTCGAACACCTCAGCGATCGTAGCGGACGCGGACTACAACAGACCGGCGACGAAGTTGGCGGCGTCGTTTGCCGGGCCCTCATAGGCCCGGTGTGCCTGAACGCTGTCGCCGTCGCCGCAGATCGGATCGCCGGGGTTGCACAGGTCGATGGCCCGTGATCCGTACACCGGGCTGGAGGTCAGCGGCAAACCGAGTTTGGCCGACGGGTTGCCGAAGACAGCGACCGCGGCGACGTGCTCGGGGACATTCGGCGGCAACGGTGCGTTGAAGCCGACGGCCGGGAACGGAACGGCGGCGATCACGTCGATCACTGCCGCACCCTGTGAGTAGCCACCGAGCACCAGTCGGGTGCCGGGGCAGTTGTCCACCATCCACTGGATGTGGCCGGACGCGTCGTTGGCGCCGCCGGCAGCGGCCAGGAAGTCGAAGGTGGCCGGATAGTTCACCGCGTAGGCGCCGACCGAACGGCCACCGACCTTGTTGCGCAGCGAGCCGACGAAAGCGTTGCCGATCCGGCCGAGACCGGGCGTGTCATTGGTGCCGCGGGCGAAGACCACCTGAATGTCCGGGCAGTCAGCGGCTTTGGCCATGGGGAGGCCTACGCCGAGTCCGGCGGTGGAGCCGGGCGTCAGGACAGGTGCGATGACGGCGGCGGCAGCGGTGAATGCTGCCGCCACGAACACGGTGCCACGACGAACAAGATCAAAGGCCACGCTGAATCCTAACTTCTGTTGCCGATCAGACGATTCCGGCGACGAAGTTGGCGGCCTGATCAGCCATGCCGACGTAGTCGCTGTGCGCGAACGGGTTGCGGCCGCGCGAGCAGATGGGATCCCCGTCCTTGCAGATGTCGATCGCCTTGCCCCCGAACACCGACGAGGTGATCGGAATGCCGAACTTCGCCGAGGGGTTGCCGAACACGGCAACCGCAGCGACCTGAGGCACGAGATCGCCCGCGAGCGGCGGTGCGGATCCGACCTCCCCGACCTTGTTGCCGAGCGGGGGGATGCCGGCCAGCATGTCCACGACTGCGGCGCCCTGCGAGTAGCCGCCGAGCACGACCTTGGTGGACGGGCAGGAGGACGCCAGCGTGGCGATGCGGTTGGCGGCGTCGTTGGCGCCGTCGGCGGCGGCCAGGAAGTCGTAGCTGGCCGGGTAGTTCACCGCGTAGGTGGAGAACGTGCGGCCGCCGAGTCGCGAGCTCAGCTGGTCGGCAAAGGCCTGACCGGGCCGGCCCAGTCCGGGTGCGTCATTGGTACCGCGGGCGAAGATGACCTCGACATCGGAACACGGTTCGGCCGTGGCGGGCGCGGCGAGCGTCAGTGGCAAAGCGGCGCTGACCAGGGTTGAGGCAATCGCGGCCACCCGGGCCGACTTCCGGAAGAGACTCACGGGGGACATCGTCACATAAAATGCTTAGCCGCGGCTAATCGTTTGCCCGTTCGGATGTCTCCTGCAGGGCCATATCGGGCCAGGTCGCCAGCTCGACCTGGGTCGGCGTCTCGGGGTCCACCCGCTCGCCCCGATCGCCCTGACGAGCCACCGCCAGGCCCACGAGCACCACCAGTCCGCCGATGGCCTGGCTCATCGACATGGCCTCACCGAGCATGATCCAGGCGATCAGCACCGCGAACAACACCTCGGACAGTCCGACCAGGGAGGCGAAGCGCGGCTTGAGCCGGGCGATCCCGACGATGCCGAGGGTGTAGGCCAGGGCGGTGGGGATCAGGCCCAGGGCGATCACCGGCACCAGCCACGCGGTGGTGTGCCCGGCGATGGTCACGGCATTGGTGGCGAAGGTCAGGGGCATGACGCCGGTGACGCCGAGGAGGGCCACCGCGGCGGTGCCGACGACGAGGCCGCCCGCGGCCAGGCTGATCGGGCTGAGCCCGTCGCCGTCGGTGCTGGCCCTGCCCGACATCATGAAGTAGCAGGCCGCGCAGACGGCGGCGGCCAGTCCCCAACTCACGCCGATGAGGTTGATCTGGGCGCCGCTGAACACGTCGAGCACCAGGACGATGCCGGCGATGGCGACTGCCACGCCACCGAAGGTCATGGCGCTGGGGCGGCGGCGCGTGGTGGCCCAGACCCAGCCGACGACGAGGATCGGCGCGGTGTACTCCAAGAGCAGGGCAACGCCGACCGACAGATGTGCGACGGCGTTGTAGTAGCAGAGTTGCGCCCCGGCGATGGGGATCAGGCCGTAGCCGACGACGGTCTTGGCGTGGTCGAGCACCTCGCGGACCCAGCCGGGTCGGACGACGCCGGCGAACGCGGCCATGATGAGTGCGCCACCGGCGAGTCGGGCCGTGACGGCCGCGGTGGGGCTCCAGCCGGATTCCATCAGGGCTTTGGCGAACGGGCCCGATGAGCCGAACGCCAGCGCAGAGCTGACGGCGAACAAGAGTCCGAGCCGGAAGTGGTTGTCGGCGGTCGTGCGGTCGAGCTGGGATTCGGCAGTCATCGGTACACCTCCCCGGGGGTATGTCATGAGTGAAATGAATTATGGTAATGACCGTAGCGTCGACGCTACGGCGACAGGGGGTCATGAGTCAAATGCTTTTCACCTATGACACGGAGCTCACGCTCCGGGCCGCGATGGTGCTGGTCAACACCGATCGGGTGGACGGCGAACAGCTCACCGACCAGGCCGCGCTGAACGCCTACCTGGACGAGTTCGGTTGGACCGGGCGGCGTGACCGCGACGACGCCGAACTGGCGGCAGTGCGCAGCCTGCGCGGGCGCCTCGGGGATATCTGGGCGGTGGCCGACGACGAGGAGGAGACGGTCCGTCAGGTCAACGCCCTGTTGAGTGATACCAAGGCGGCGCCGTGGCTGACCCGGCACGCAGAGATGCCGGAATGGCACCTGCACCTGGCGTCGGTCGACGATCCGCTGGCGCAGCGTATGGGCGCGGAGATGGCGATGGCCTTGGCCGACCTGATTCGTGGCGGTGAACTGCGCCGCCTCAAGATCTGTGCCGCGCCGGACTGTGCGGCGGTGCTGACCGACCTGTCGCGCAACCGCTCACGCATCTTCTGCGACACCGGCAACTGCGGTAACCGTCAGCATGTCGCGGCCTATCGGCAGCGTCAGCGCGCCGACTAGTGACTGGGTAAATCAGTGTAATTCCGCCGTCCCCGGCCGGGTTAGGGTTGCCGACGGGGGACATATGGCACGGCGATCGGCCACTCGGCTACAGCTCAACGGGCATCGATTCCTGTTGCGGCGCATGGTTCATGCGCTGGTTCGCGGTGACGCCCGCATGCTCGACGATCCATTGCGCGCACAGGCAGTCGCCTACGGCGCGGGTTGTGCACTGGCGGTCGTCGCGATCGCGATGTGTGTGGTGCTCGCGCTGGTGCGTCCCGGCTCGGTGCGCGGCGATGCGCCGATCCTGATGGTGCGCGACACCGGCGCGCTGTATGTGCGGATGGACGACACCGTGCATCCCGTGCTCAATCTCGCCTCGGCCCGGCTCATCGTCGGTACACCGGCGAATCCGGTTGTGGTCAACGATGCTGTGATTGCGAAGTTCCGCCGCGGGCCGCTGGTCGGAATACCGGGTGCTCCCACCCAGCTCGGCCGGCCGCTGAGCCTCGACGAATCGGACTGGGCCGTCTGCGACAGCACCGAACCCGCTGAGACGGTACTGCTGGCCGGCCGTCCCGACCGCGGGTTGGTGGCGCTGGGTAGCGGTCAGGCGCTGTTGGTCTCAGCACGCACGGTGGGAGGGTCGACCTACCTGATCACCGACGGGTGGCGGGCACGGGTGGATCTTCGCGACATCGCCGTCGTGCGGGCGTTGCATCTGGAAGGTGTTTTCGCCCAACCTGTTTCGCAAGCCTTCCTGGACTCCGTACCCGAGGCTCCCGCCCTGCAGGCGCCCGCTATCGCGGGGGTGGGCACTCCCGGACCGGCCGCGCTGGGTGGACTCACGGTGGGCACCGTGATCCGCGTGGTCCGTGCCGGTCCTGCCGAGTTCTACGTCGTACTCGCCGACGGGCTCCAACGCATCGACCGGGTGGCAGCCGACGTCATCCGGTTCAGCGTGGCGCAGCCACATGACGAACCGCCCGCCGTTCCCGCCGACGTGGTGGCCGACGTGCCGGTCGCTGCCGGACTCGCTGTGGCCCGGTTTCCGGAGCGGGTACTGCTTCGCGGAAAAGCGGTGGTGTGCGCCCGCTGGGATCCGAGGCAGGCTGGGCTCGATACGAATACGACTGTGGCCATGGCTGACTCGCTGCCGGGTGGTGGCGTGCAACTCGCGCAGGCCGATGGCGAGGGACCGAACATCGACCGCGCGCAGATCCCGGCGGGCCGTGGCGCGCTGCTGGAGGCAGGCAGTGTCATCCACGAGGTGGCTGCCGGTGGACCGCTGTACCTGTTGAACGATCTCGGTGTGCTGTTCGGGATCCGCGACCGGCAGACCGCCGAACAACTCGGTCTGGGGACCAGCGCTGTCCCCGCGCCGTGGCCGATGTTGGCCATGCTGCCGCGTGGCCCAGAACTCAACCGTGATGCGGCCTCAGTCGCTCGCGACGCGCTGTCCGGTGTCCGGATAGCGCCGGCGTAACCGCTTGGCCGCCAGCATCAGCGCGGTCAGGACCGTCACGCCGACACACACGGCGGCGCCGCCGAAGGCGATGCGCTGGGGCCGGGAATCGATCGACGCCGGGGCGCTCGGCGCCACCGAGACCGGGACGGCCGGCGCGGACACAGACGGCGGAGTGCCGCCGCTGACGGCGGCGAGGGCGTCGACGACACCGTGCCCGACCAACGGATTCCAGCCGTCGGTCGGGGTACGTGCGGTGTCCTCGATGCGGCGCATCACCTCGCGTGCGCTCAGTTGCGGGAACCGGGCCCGCACCAGTGCGGCAACCCCGGCCACCACGGGCGCGGCGTAGTTGGTCCCAGAAATCGGAGCAGCACGGCCGATCGCGTCGATCAACCGCTCACCGTCGGGGTGCAGGGATACGAGATTCTCACCCGGTGCGGCCACGTCGACCCACGGGCCGGCCAGGCTGAAAACCGATGCTGTGCTGTCGGGTCCGACCGAACCCACACACAACACCAGGGCGTCGTACCACCCCGGGCTGGATACCGACTGGACGCTGTCCCAGTCCTGTCCTGTGGGCGGGTTCTGCCGCGTGCAGCCCGCGCCGACATTGCCTGCCGCGGCCACCACCACCACGTTGCGGATATCGACGGCGTAGCTCAACGCGGCGCCCAGAGCACGGTCATCGGGTGCGGCGGTGGCTGATACGCAGGCAGGAGAGGAGATGTTGATGACGGTGGCACCGAGGTCGGCAGCGGTGCGCACGGCCATGGCCAGGGTGTTGACGTCACCGACACCGGTCGAGCCACCGGCGGCGACGAACTTGTTGCTGGACTGCCGGATGGCCAGGATGACGGCGTCTGGTGCCACCCCGCTGAAGCCGGCACTCGGTGCGGCACCGACGATTCCGGCAACGATCGTGCCGTGGCCGTCGCAATCGGCGGTGCCGTCGCCGCGAGACACATAGTCGCCGCCGCCGATCAGGTGCGGCAACAACCGGTGCCGCGTGACACCGGTGTCGATCACCGCGACCTTCTGGCCCGCGCCGCGGGTGAGCGGCCATACCGCCTCCAGACCCAGACGATTTCCCGGCGCAGTGGTGGTGCCGCCCGGGGATTGGTAGCAGGGTTGGCGCTGTTCGGTTCGTTCGACGGGCCCCGGCGGCGCCGGTCGGGGGAGCAAGGTCGCATCGACGGCAGGCGGTACGACAGCTGCGGCCGGAGCGGCGGGCAGCAAAGGAAGCCCGACGATCAGCGCCGCGGCCAACCGGCCTGACCGGTTCACCGCTGACCGGTTCACCCCTGACCGGTTCAACTCAGTGCCAGGTCGCGAACGACGTCGAAGGCGCCGGCGAGCCAACACGCCAGCGGCACCACCGCGGCCAGCGCGCCGTACTCGAGGGCGTCGGCGACGCGGGCTGCCACGGGACTCTGAATCGTGATCGGCCAGACCACGGCGATTCCGGTGCCGACCGCGACTATTGCGGTCCAACCGCCCTGCGCGGGAAGCCAGGCCACCACAAGAATGAAAGACGCAGTGATCGAGAGGAATCCGGCGCTACTCACCGCGATGCGGCAGCGACCCGACGCATAGCTGCGTGAGCGCAGCAGCAGCGCCACACCGACGGCTGCGGCGAACGCGACCTCGACGGGGGTGATCCGCTTGGGACCCGCGAACGCAAGGATGGCGGTTCCCAGCGCGGCCGCGGCCGAGCAACCGGTAACCAGGCTCACCAGGTGTCGATGCCCGATACGGGCACGCGCGTCTGCGTCGAAGGTGGAGCCGTTCGAGTCGTCCTCGGCACCAAGATAATCGGGCACCGGCGGCGTCAGACCGGCCAGGGCAATGGACAGCCGTGGGGCCAGCGGTAGCAGGCCCACTCCGAGCGCGCTCAGCACCGAGCCCACTGCCGGTGTGGCGACCGGCCACAACGCGGCGAAACCAGTCGCCGCGGCGACCACCCAGGCGACCGTCACGACCGCGAGGAGAATCTCCGTGCCGCAACCGGATACCCGCATCAGCACCACGCCCAGCGAGCCGGCAGCCGTCGCGGCGAGAAAGAAGTTCGCGGGAGCGGGCCCGGCCGGAACGACGAGGAAGCCGAGCACCGCCGCGTGTACCAGGGCGACGACGTTGAGCGTCGTCACCGCGACCGAACTCAGACCGAGACGTGGCGCGGCCACGGCCACGGCGGTGACCGCCGCCGCCACCCCCGCGGCCGCTGCGATACGGTCCAGTCCCTGACCCGCGAGCCCCGCCCACATCAACGCCGCGGCACCCGACCCGCAGGCCCACAGACCGGCGGCCACCCGAAGTCCGGCAGGCCGAATGTTCTCGGTGGGGGCGATGGTCAGTGCGGCGGTCGGCGACCGATCAGGTGTGGGATTGTCGTCGGCCGTGGTGAGCACCAGCAGATCACCGTCGTGAACAGCGTTCTGCGCCAGGCTTTCTGACTCCTCCAGGCGGCGTCCATCCAGGTACGTCAACCGCCAGCATCGCGGCGTACCGTCGCCGGCGCCGAGCGCATCGACGATCCACGGCAGCAGGTCGCCGACGGTCATCGCGGCGGGCAAGGACAGGTCGACGGTGGCGCCGTGCCCCGACTCGCCCGGCGCGCCACCGTGAATCGACACGTGGCGCAACAGATCCGGCATCGCATCACCCCCCGGTTGACGCCGATACCAGTCACGCTAACCGATCCGACGGGCCCGCGTGCGCACCAATTTTTCCGGTGCACGCAGGGAACCCGACGGGGCCCGCGCGCGTCCAAATACCGATGGAACCAATCCGCACACCGCAGGCCGCGCGTGAGCTCGCCGTACCGGAGTCGCCGACTACCGAGGTGGTGATCGACGCGCCGCCTGCGCTGCCGCGTCACAACCCGGTCAGTCCGCTGACCAGGTTGTTGCCGCTGTTGGTCGTGGTCGCGATGGGTGGCATGGTCGCGGTGTACCTCACCTCCGGTGCGGCGGCCACCCGTGGTCCGGCCACCATGATGTTCCCGGTCATGATGGCCATGTCGGCGATCGGCACCGCCGCCTACAGCCTGCGGAGCAACGGCCGGGCCCAGCAGCTGCACCGGGACCGCGGTGAGTACCTGCGATACCTGGACGGGATCGACACCGCGGCCGGTGAATCCGCCCGCGTCCAATGGCTGGGCCTGCACGCCGCGCATCCCGAGCCGGGGCGCTTGTGGACGCTGGCCGGTGGCGAGCAGATGTGGCGACGCAGTCCTGGTGCCCCAGGGTTCTGCGAGGTGCGGATCGGCGTGGGGGAGAGGCCACCGTCGACCAGGTTGATCGCCGGTGGCACCGAACCCGGTCGGGAAGCCGATCCCGTTACGGTATCGGCTCTGGCACAACTGATCCGGCGCCGGTCGACGGTGGCAGGCGTCCCGGTGACGGTGAACTTGCGCGGCCTGGGGCACGTGACGGTGGGCGGGCCGGTCGACGCGGCACGGGCCTTGCTGCGCGCGGTCGTCTGCCAACTGGCCACCACGCACGGTCCGCGACATGTCCGCATCGCCGCGGTCGTCGACGTGTCGACGGCAGGTCACTGGGAATGGTTGAAATGGCTTGGCCACCACTGGTATCCCACCGGACACGGTCCACCGGTCGCGCTGCGGTTGCGCACCCTGGCCGACCTGCCGGCCACGGAGTCGCCGGCCCAGACCATCGTCATCGTCGATTCCGCCACCGCCGGCCCGGCCGGTTCGCCCCCGGGTACGGGCGTCACCGTACTGACCGTCGCGGCTCATTCCGGGATTCCCGCCGCGGACCTGCATCTGGAGCTCGGGGCCGACGTGCTGCAATTCGGCGCCGCCGCGGTGCGGCCCGACCGGATGAACCATGAGCAGGCCGTCACGTGTGCCCGGTGGTTGGCGCGATGGCGTTGCGCTCCCGTGCCCGAAGCCGCCGGCTGGCCCGAGCTGATCGGCATCGCCGACCCGGCGCGCTTCGATCCGCCCAGCGTGTGGACGACATCGGACCCGCAGCGGTTCCTGCGGGTTCCCGTCGGCCGGTGTGCCGACGGCACCCCGCTGCACCTCGACCTCAAGGAAGCGGCCCACGACGGCATGGGCCCGCACGGACTGTGCGTCGGTGCCACCGGATCGGGAAAGTCGGAGTTTCTGCGCACGCTGGTCCTGGGGCTGATCACCACACACCCGCCCGAGGAGCTCAACCTGGTCCTCATCGATTTCAAGGGCGGGGCAACATTTCTCGGACTGCACCGGGCACGTCATGTCAGCGCATTGATCACCAACCTGGCCGAGGAGGCGCAGCTCGTGGCCCGGATGGCCGATGCCCTGGCGGGGGAGATGACCCGCCGTCAGGAACTGCTTCGGGCAGCCGGCAACGTGGCCAACATCGCGGAATACCGGCGTCGCACCGATCTGCCCGCCCTACCCGCCCTGCTGATCGTGGTCGACGAGTTCTCCGAGCTGCTGCAGCAGCACCCGGATTTCGCAGAGTTGTTCGTGGCGATCGGCCGCCTCGGGCGATCGCTGGGTATGCACCTGCTGCTGGCCAGTCAGCGACTCGACGAAGGCCGGCTACGCGGGCTGGAGAGCCACCTGTCGTATCGGGTGTGTCTGAAGACGTTCTCGTCCAACGAATCCCGATCGGTGCTCGGAATCGCCGATGCGTACGAGCTGCCGAACACACCAGGCGCGGCCTATCTGAAGACACCATCCGGCGACCTCGTCAGGTTTCAGACCGCGTTCGTCTCGGCGACCGGTACAGTGCCCGAACACTTGCCCGCGGCGCCGCACCACACGCCGCGGCCGCGGCTTTTCGCGACGTCCTGGATGCCGGCCTACCACCGCCCCGCCACATCCGCGACGACCGTGCTGCAGCAGGTCGTCGATCGGCTGGCCGGGTACGGCACCTCGGCACATCAGGTCTGGCTGCCACCGTTGCCGTCTGCCATCCCGCTCAGTGACGTCCTGTTGTCGGATCCCGGTCCACTCGACGTTGCGATCGGGCTGATCGACCGCCCCTTCGAACAGCGCCGGGACCGCCTGATGCTGTCGTTGGGTGGCGCTCGGGGCAACGTGGCGATCGTCGGTGGGCCCCAATCCGGAAAATCCACGACGGCAAAGACTTTGGCGGTGGCGCTGGCTGCGACCCACCATCCCCGAGATGTTGCGATCTACTGCCTGGACTTCGGTGGCGGAACGTTGAGCGCACTGCGGGCCCTGCCACACGTCGGCGCGGTCGCCGGACGTACCGATACCGATCTCGTTCGACGCACCGTCGCCGAGATGCAGGTCCTGGTCAACGTCCGCGAGGCGCGTCGTGCCGCCGGAGAGATCGACGATCCCTGGGGCGATGTATTCCTGATCATCGACGGCTGGCCGACGTTCCGCGCCGAGTTCGATGCGCTGGAGCCGACGATCACCGCGCTTGCCGTGCAGGGACTTTCGCTCGGCGTGCATGTGGTCGTGACGGCGTCGCGGTGGGCAGACTTCCGGCCGGCGCTCAAGGACCAGCTCGGAACCCGTATCGAGCTGCGACTCGGCGATCCGGCCGAGTCCGAGATGGACCGGAAAGGCGCCAGGCAACTGACCCAGAACGCACCGGGGCGGGGGCTCACCCACGACGGGCGTGAGTTGTTGATCGCGTTGCCCCGGCTTGACGGGACACCGTCGGACACCGGAATCGGTGCAGCGTTGGCACGGATCGCCGACACCTTGGCGGCCCAGCACGGCGCGGTCCGCGCGCCGGCCGTGCGGTTGCTGCCGGTGCGCGTGAGCGGACACGAACTGCGTCCGCTGTCCCGCATCAGACCCGCCACCGACGTGCTGCTGGGCCTCGGGGAACGCGAACTCACGCCGGTGCTGGTCGATTTCGAAGCTCAGCCCGATCTGGTGATCCTCGGTGACACCGGATGCGGCAAGTCGACCGCGCTGCGCGCCCTGTGCTGCGACCTGGTGGCGGGCAACGGCCCGGAGGGCGTGCAACTGCTCATCGTGGATTTCCGTCGCGCGCTGCTGGGCGCGGTGGAATCGGAGCATCTGGCGGGGTATGCGGCGTCGGTCGTGGCGCTGGATGCCGCGCTTGCGGGAGTGCTTGAGACCCTGAAGAGCCGGATGCCGGGGCCCGAGGTCACCCAGCGTGCGCTTCGCGACCGTTCGTGGTGGACCGGACCCGAACTCTATGTCGTGGTCGACGACTACGACCTGGTGGCCGGAGGTGGGTCGAATCCACTGTCACCGCTGTTGAATTACCTGCCCCATGCCCGTGACATCGGACTGCACCTGGTGCTGGCCCGTCGTTCGGGCGGTGCGGCGCGGGCGATGTTCGATCCGCTGCTGGCCACGGTGAAGGACCTCGGCTGTATGGGTCTGATGATGAGCGCCGGTCCCGACGACGGCGTGCTGCTGGGATCGGTACGGCCGGTACGGCTTCCACCGGGGCGCGGCACGCTGATCACCCGTGCGGCACCCGACCAGCTGGTTCAGGTCGCCCTGCCCGGCCGGGACGAGACGCGGTGAGGTCAACGGTCGTGGCGGTAGGGCCGGTGACCGTGTGTGGACCCGGCCCGGTGTCGGCGGACCTTGCGGCAGTCGCCGTCGCCGGAATCGACGACGAAATCGCCCTGGTCGACGACGAACCCGTTGCGGTGTCGGATCTGTGGGCCGAGGTTCTCGATTCCGCCGGTGCAGGGGCACGGTCGCTCACCCTGGTGTGTCCGACCTGGTGGTCCACCGAGCGTTGTGACCGTGTGCGGGAAGCCGCGAGGGATTCCGACGTTGTGGTGATGCGGCGGGTTCAGGCCCTGAGCGACTTCCCGCCCGGCGTGTCTTCGGTGGTCGTCGAGATTGCCGACGAGGTCGTCATGGTGTCGGGTGTGGATACCGGTGACATCGCACTGGCCCGCCATTGCGAGGGCGATCCGAATCCGGACACAGTGGTGCGTGCGGTGATAGCGCTCGCCGGCACGTCGGCACAGGTGGTCGTCGATGCTCCGGCGGAGGTGGTCGGAGCGGTGCCACTGGGCCACGCGGTGGCGGCGGCGCTTCGCGGCCGTGGCGTGGTGGCGAACGTGGCCGACACCTGGTTCTGGCGCGACACCCCTGTCGTGCCGGACGACACGGCCGAGGAGCAGATCGGTAGCCGGAGACGGACTGGTCGGGGCGCGATATGCGCGGCTGCGGCTGCGGCTGCGGCTGCGGCGTTGGTGTTGGGTGGGATCGTCGTTGCCCGGGGCGGACCCGCGGACGATCCGTCGATGACGGTGGTGGTCGAGGGCCGGGTGGGTATGCAGATTGCGGCTGGCTGGGCCGTGCGGCGGGTCACCGATGGCCCGGGATCGGCTCGGCTTGAGGTGGTTTCGCCGAGCGACCCACAGATGATGATTCACCTGACCCAGTCCGGTGTCGGTGACGGCACGGTTGCCGACACCGTGGGCCGCGCACTCGAGGAGCAACCTGCGGGCATTTTTGTCGACTTCGACCCGTCCGCGGTCGTCGCCGCCCGGTCGGTGGTCAGCTACCGGGAGGTCCGTACCGGGCGGGAGATCCGGTGGGCGGTGTTCGCCGACGGTGCCGTGCGGATCGCGGTCGGATGCCAGAGCGCACCGGGTCGCGAGGAAGCCGTCCGTCCGGCCTGCGAGGCGGCCATCGGGTCCGCGCACGCGGTGTTCTGAAAATCGGATGGAACCAAACCGGGCGGTGCTGCGTCGAATTGTTATATCCCGCAAGACGAGACCGGAGGCCAGAGGACATGCCAACAGGACTGACGGGGCCGTTGGGCACCGACTTCGAGATGATGACGAGCGTGGCAGGCCGGATCGACGTGCTCAACGACGATGTCCGGGCCATGTTGGCGACCTTCATCGGAAAGATGAGCAGCGTGCCACCGTCGGTATGGGGCGGCGTGGCTGCGGCGCGGTTCCGCACCGTGGTGGACCGCTGGAACGGCGAATCGCTGACTCTGCACACCACACTGGGCCGGATCGCCGAGACCATCCGGACCAACGAGCGCACGCTGCGTGCCGCTGCCGACGCTCACGCGCAGCGGCTCGGCGTCGTCGGCGACGGCATCTGATCGGCATCGGCCATGGATCACGTGCTGTCATACAACTTCGGCGAGATCGAATACTCGGTTCGCCAGGAGATCCACACCACGTCGAGCCGATTCAACGCCGCGCTCGATGAATTACGTTCGCAGATCGCGCCGTTGCAGCAGGTCTGGACGCGTGAGGCCGCGCAGGCCTACGCCGTCGAGCAGGCGCGCTGGAACCAGGCCGCGGCGGCCCTCAACGAGATTCTGTTCTCCCTGGGCAATGCGGTGCGCGACGGCGCCGACGAGGTGGCCGCGACCGACCGCAGCGCGGCCAACGCGTGGGGAGTCTGAGGCCGATCACCCCGGAAGACATGTGCGGTCCCGTTCGGTGGAGAGGACCGAGCGGGACCGCACACTTTCGTCTCTAGCGGGCCGAGCCGGCGTCGCCTCCGCGACGGGGTCGGCGGTGTCCACCACCGCGCTGTCCGCCGGCACCGGCACCGGACCGGGCTGCGTGGGCGCCGCCGCCGTTGCGGCCGGACCCGTTGGGGCGGTTGCGATTCTGTTGCTGCCCGGACCTACCGCCCTGACGGCGCGGTGCCTGGGTGGCCTGAGCGACCGGCTCCTGACGGATCGGATCACCGAAAACCCGCTCCCCGGGGGCGATCTCACGCAGCACCGGGTGGTCCACGTTGTTGATCCGGGTGATGGTGGGCTTGACCCCGGCCTTCTTGGTCAGGGTGCGCACATCCGACACCTGCGCGTCATGCATGAGAGTCACGACGGTGCCCTCGTTCCCGGCGCGGGCGGTGCGCCCGGACCGGTGCAGGTAGGCCTTGTGCTCGACGGGCGGGTCGGCGTGGACGACCAGGCTGACGTCGTCAACGTGGATACCGCGGGCGGCGATGTCGGTGGCCACCAGAACTGCCGCCGATCCGTCGGAAAATGCCGTGAGATTGCGCGTGCGGGCATTCTGGGACAGGTTGCCGTGCAGCTCAACAGCGGAAACGCCACGCGAATTAAGCTGGCGAGCAAGGTTTTTTGCCCCGTGCTTGGTGCGGGCGAAGACGATGGTGCGGCCCGGGGCGGCAGCCAGATCGGCGACGACGTTGACCCGTGCGGCGTTGTCCACGTGCAGCACGTGGTGCACCATCGCGGACACCGGTGACTGTGCCGAATCGACACTGTGCACCACGGGATCGTGCAGATAGCGCTTGACCAGCACGTCGACCCCGGCGTCGAGCGTGGCCGAGAACAGCAGGCGCTGGCAGTCTTTCGGGGTGCGGTCCAGCAGGCGCTTCACGCCGGGCAGGAACCCGAGGTCGGCCATGTGGTCGGCCTCGTCGAGCACGGTGATCTCCACCGCGGACAGGTCGGCATGGCCGGACCGCATGTGGTCCTCGAGCCGGCCCGGGCAGGCGATCACGATGTCGACGCCGCCTCTGAGCGCGGAGATCTGCGGGTTGGCGCCCACGCCACCGAAGATGTTGACCGAGCGCAGGCCGGTTGCCGCAGCCAACGGGGCCAGCGAGGCCTGGATCTGGGTCACGAGCTCGCGGGTGGGCGCCAGGATCAGCGCGCGCGGCCGGTTCGGTGCCCGGCGGGTGCCACTGGTCGCCAGGCGGGCCACCAGCGGAAGCAGGAATGCGTACGTCTTGCCGGAGCCGGTGCGGCCGCGGCCGAGCACATCGCGGCCCTTGAGGGAATCGGGCAGGGTCGCGGCCTGGATCGGGAAGGGGGACTCCACGCCGTTTCCGGCGAGGGTGGCGACGATCTCGGCGGGCAGGCCGAGCTCGGCGAAAGTGGGCACAGCAGTGCCAGGGATTTCTTGGACAGACAAAATGAAAGCTCCGAAAATAGAGGGCGGTCGTCCTGCCCGGCGCGAGTGATATCTCGCGGCGCTCGGTTGACGATCGAGAAGGCGGCAAAGGCAGAACAGACAAGCCGCCGTGCCCCAACTATACGGGTAGTGGGGTGGATTCCCCGAGTTCTGAGGGCTGACCTGCGGGTGGTATCCATCACAGGTCCGGCCGGTCAACTATCCTGGCGGACACGCGTGAATGCCATGCCGCTGGTCCGACGCCGGGAGCGTGATTGCCGTGGCCGCATCGAGAAATGCGGGAGGCCGGGTGTCCACCCGTGCCCTACCCGCGAAGGTGCGCGCGATCCATGACCTGTTCGTCGGGGGCCAGGTCGACGCCGATTCCCTCGATTCCACTCCGGTGCGCCGAGTCATCGTGGAGAGCTGGCAGCGCAGCCTGGCAACGGGAGTGGACCCCGATCTGGGCACCCGGGCGGCGGCCGCAGCGGCGGCACTGACCGAGTTGCGCGATGCCCATCCGCTGGCGTCCACGCTGCCGCTGATCCGTCGACTCCTGGTCGACGATGCCGTCGATTCCGGAGTGGTGGTGGCCATCACCGCGGCCGACGGCACCCTGTTGTGGGTCGAAGGTGACCCCGGTGCGCGCCGGAAGGCCGAGGCGATGAACTTCGTGCCCGGGTCGGACTGGAGCGAGCGGGTTGCCGGGACCAACGCGCCAGGTACGGCGCTGGCGCTCGACCGTGAACTGCAGATCTTGGGGTCGGAGCACTTCTCCCGCACGGTGCACTCCTGGAGCTGCACCGCGGTACCGGTGCACGACCCGACGACCGGGGTGCTGCTCGGTGCCATCGACCTGACCGGCGGCGCCACGGTCGCCTCACCGCAGACCTTAGCCCTGGTCAGAGCGACTGCGGTCGCCGTCGAAAACCAGTTGGCCCTGCTGCGGCTCACCGGGCCCGCCGCCCCGGCCGCGACCGAGGGAGCCCGGCTCACCGTGCTGGGCGCCGACCGCCCTCGCTGGCACGTGACCGATGCCGCAGGCCGCCCGCAGTCCAGTGCGCTGACCGGCAGGCACGCCGACATCCTGGTCCTGCTGATCCGGCACCCCGAGGGTTTGAGCGCCGATCACCTGGCCATGCTGCTCGACGACAAAGACCTCGATGTGGTTACCGTGCGGGCCGAGGTGTCGCGGCTGCGCCGGGTCATCGGCAGCACCTACGTCGAGTCCCGGCCTTACCGCCTGTTGGCGCCGGTTGCCAGCGACATGGCAGATGTCTACGACGCGCTGCAGACCGGGAATGTCTCGGCCGCCCTGGACGCGTATTCGGGGGCGTTGTTGCCGCAATCGGTCTCGCCGGCGATCGCGCGACTGCGTACCGAGCTGAGTGCCGGCCTGCGCGAAGCCGTGCTGACCGGAAGTGATCTGAGCCTGCTGCGGCGGTGGTTGGCACTTCCCGACGGCCGTGACGATCGGCAGGGCTGGCGGACGTTGCACGACCATGCCCAGGCCGATCCGGTGGTCAGGGCGCAGGCCCGCGGTCATCTGGCCGGGATCGACGCCGAACTGGGTTGATCTTGTCGGCCCGCCGACGTGTTGATCTTGTCGGCCCGCCGACGTGCTGATTTCCGGCGTTCTGAGGTCTGCAACGGTCCGATTATCTGTGCAACCGCGCTGCAACCTACTCCTGACTACCTTTAGTGATCACCGACACATTTCAGTGTCCGACTGCAGGAGATTGCCATGACTGTTTATGCACGTCCGGGTGCCGACGGCGCCGCGATGTCCTTTGAGGCCCGCTACGACAACTTCATCGGCGGCCAGTGGGTCGCACCCGTGGAAGGCCGCTATTTCGAGAACCCGACGCCGGTCACGGGTCAGGTGTTCTGCGAGGTGGCCCGCTCCACCGAGGCCGATGTCGAGAAGGCGCTGGATGCCGCCCACGCGGCTGCGCCGGCGTGGGGCAAGACCTCGCCCGCCGAGCGTGCGATCGTCCTCAACAAGATCGCCGACCGGATCGAGGAGAACCTCGAAGCCGTGGCGCTGGCCGAGTCGTGGGACAACGGCAAGCCGATCCGCGAGACGCTGAACGCCGACATCCCGTTGGCGGTCGACCACTTCCGCTACTTCGCCGGGGTGCTGCGCGCCCAGGAGGGCTCGCTGTCGCAGATCGACGAGGACACCGTCGCCTACCACTTCCACGAGCCGCTCGGTGTCGTCGGCCAGATCATCCCGTGGAACTTCCCGATCCTGATGGCGGTGTGGAAGCTGGCCCCGGCGCTGGCTGCCGGCAATGCCGTGGTGCTCAAACCTGCTGAGCAGACCCCGGTTTCGGTGCTGTTCCTGATGTCGTTGATCGGCGACCTGCTGCCCGCCGGTGTGATCAACGTGGTCAACGGTTTCGGCGTGGAGGCCGGCAAGCCGCTGGCCTCCAGTAACCGGATCGCCAAGATCGCCTTCACCGGTGAGACCACCACCGGCCGGCTGATCATGCAGTACGCCAGCCAGAACCTGATCCCGGTGACCCTCGAGCTCGGTGGCAAGAGCCCGAACATCTTCTTCTCCGATGTGCTGGCCGCCGCCGACGATTTCCAGGACAAGGCCCTGGAAGGGTTCACCATGTTCGCCCTGAACCAGGGTGAGGTGTGCACCTGTCCGTCGCGGTCGCTGATCCAGGCCGACATCTACGACGAGTTCCTGGAACTGGCCGCCATCCGCACCAAGGCCGTGCGGCAGGGCGACCCGCTGGACACCGAGACGATGATCGGTGCCCAGGCCTCCAACGACCAGCTGGAGAAGATCCTGTCCTACATCGAGATCGGGAAATCCGAAGGCGCCCAATTGATCACGGGCGGTGAGCGGGCCGATCTGGGTGGTGATCTCAACGGCGGGTTCTACATGGCGCCGACGATCTTCACCGGCCACAACAAGATGAGGCTCTTCCAGGAGGAGATCTTCGGGCCCGTCGTGGCGGTCACCTCGTTCAAGGATTACGACGACGCCATCTCGATCGCCAACGACACCCTCTACGGACTGGGTGCCGGCGTGTGGAGTCGCAACGGCAACACCGCCTACCGTGCAGGCCGGGACATCAAGGCCGGTCGGGTGTGGACCAACTGCTACCACCAGTACCCCGCGCATGCGGCGTTCGGCGGCTACAAGCAGTCCGGTATCGGCCGGGAGAACCACAAGATGATGCTCGACCACTACCAGCAGACCAAGAACCTGCTGGTGAGCTATGGCAACAAGGCTCAGGGCTTCTTCTGAGCGTTCTGTTGCCGCAACGCTGCTGCCTGTGAACTACACAACCGGATAACAACAAGAATCAGTCGACAGCAACATCTTTCACGAACGGAATGACTCATGACCCAGACCCTTGACGACGGTGTCAGCGCCAACAGTGCCGGCTCGATGCGCGCCGCGATGGTGACCGAATTCGGTGCACCGCTACAGGTTTCCGATCTTGAACTGCCGACACCCGGTCCGGGTGAGGCCTTGGTCGAACTGGAGACCTCGGGCGTCTGCCACACCGATCTGCATGCCGCACATGGGGATTGGCCGGTGAAGCCCAGTCCGCCCTTCGTTCCGGGCCACGAAGGGTACGGCACCGTGGTGGCGCTGGGACCCGGGGTGACGGACCTCAAGGTCGGTGACAAGGTCGGCAATGCCTGGTTGTGGTCGGCCTGCGGTAGCTGCGAATACTGCCGTACCGGCTGGGAGACACTGTGTGAGAGCCAGCAGAACGGCGGCTACAGCGTCAACGGCAGCTTCGGCTCCTACATGTTGGTCAATACCGCCTACGCCGCCCGCATCCCCGACAACGTCGACCCCGTCGAGGTGGCACCGATCCTGTGTGCCGGCGTGACGGTCTACAAAGGCCTGAAGGTGACCGACACCAGGCCGGGGCAGTGGGTGGCGATCTCCGGTGTCGGGGGACTGGGGCACATTGCCGTGCAGTACGCCCGGGCGATGGGTCTGCGGGTCGTCGCCATCGATATCGACGATGCGAAACTCGCGCTGGCCAGCCGGTTCGGCGCCGAGGTGACGGTGAATGCCAAGACCTCAGATGTGGTCGAGGAGGTGCAGAAGGCGACCGGTGGGGTACACGGAGTACTGGTCACGGCGGTGCATCCGCAGGCCTTCGGCCAGGCCATCGGTCTGGCCCGGCGTGGTGGCACCATCGTGTTCAACGGCCTTCCGCCCGGAGATTTCCCGGCGCCCATCTTCGACATCGTGCTCAAGGGGCTGACGATCCGCGGCTCGATCGTGGGTACCCGTCAGGACATGGCCGAGGCGCTGGACTTCTACGCCCGTGGCCTGATCCACCCGGTCGTCGAGACGACGTCACTGGATCAGATCAACGAGGTGTTCGGCCGGATGGAACGTGGGCAGATCGACGGTCGGGTCGTCATCGACTACCGGTAGTCGTTTTGACCTGCATGGACGCTCACCGGTAAGCTGCTCCGTTGGTGTGTGCTGCCCTTAGGGGCAAGCGGGTCCCGGGTCAACGTCGGTCGCCGGGAAAACCGAGTACATGCACCGCGACCGGCACCCGGGACATCCTGGGATCTAACCCGAGAATAGAAGAGGTATGCGCTGTGCCTACGTACACGCCGAAGGCGGGTGACACCACACATTCGTGGTACGTCATCGACGCCCAAGACGTGGTGCTCGGCCGGCTCGCCGTCGAAGCAGCCAAGCTGCTCCGCGGCAAGCACAAGCCGACATTCACGCCGAATGTCGATGGTGGCGACTTCGTCATCGTCGTCAACGCCGAGAAGATTGCCGTCAGCGGCAACAAGCTCACCAACAAGTTTGCTTACAGCCACTCGGGTTACCCGGGCGGTCTGCGCAAGCGCGCGATCGGTGACCTGCTGGAGAAGCACCCGACCCGCGTCGTCGAGAACGCCATCATCGGCATGCTGCCCCACACCAAGCTTGGTCGGCAGATCCAGAAGAAGCTCAAGGTCTACGCCGGTCCGGATCATCCGCACGCCGCGCAGCAGCCGGTTCCGTACGAGATCAAGCAGGTGGCCCAGTGACTGAAGCAACTGAAGTGACTGAGACCGAGGTCGTGGTCGAGGTCGAGGCTGACGCCGCGCCCGAGGCTGTCGAGGATCACCGCGAGCCGATCATCATCGACCGTCCCATCCAGACCGTCGGCCGCCGCAAGGAGGCCGTGGTGCGGGTGCGCCTGATGCCCGGCACCGGCCAGTTCAACCTGGACGGCCGCAGCCTGGAGAACTACTTTCCGAACAAGGTGCACCAGCAGCTGATCAAGGCCCCGCTGGTGACCGTCGATCGCCTCGAGCATTTCGACATCTTCGCCCACCTCGATGGTGGCGGCCCCTCGGGTCAGGCCGGCGCCCTGCGCCTGGCGATCGCCCGTGCGCTGATCCTGGTGCAGCCGGAGGACCGGCCCGCGCTGAAGAAGGCGGGCTTCCTGACGCGTGACCCGCGTGCCATCGAGCGCAAGAAGTACGGCCTCAAGAAGGCCCGCAAGGCACCGCAGTACAGCAAGCGCTGATCTGTCGCCTTCGTGGCCGAACGAACCCGCCGGGTGTGTCCTGTACACACCCGGCGGGTTTGTTTTTGGTCGTTGAACTGCGTCGTTTTCGACGCCACGGTCGGCGTTTCGCCCCATCCACGACCCTGGTGCAGAAAACGGCGCGCGACCGCTCACAACTTTTTTCCGGATTCGGGTTTGAGGACCGCCACGGCGTGGAAGACCTCTGGGCGGAGAGCAGGGGGCCGCTTTGTGTCAGCAGGGTTGCGCTCGCAGGACCTTCCTGCCACCCGGTGGACGTCGTATCGACGTCGGGGGCCCGGGGTGCCGCTTATCGGAAGGAGCAATTGTGGGGAACTTCGCGAAGACAGCGACTGCGGGCGCGATGCTCGGCGGGTCGCTGCTGTTTACCGTCGGCCTGGGTATCGCCAACGCCGCGCCCGAAACTGCCGGAGACGGCAAGGTCAACCTCACCCTCGGCAATGTCTCCGTCCTGGAGAACATCGACGACGCCGCGGCCGCGCAGATCGCCGCGGGGGTGTGCGAGAACACCGACACGGCATCGTTGACCACCGCGGTGCAGGGGGTCGACGCGAACAGCACCGACCACGTGGTCTGCACCAACAACCTGGGGACCATCTCGTTCAGCCAGAACGGCAGCACTGAGCGCCCGGGCGGGGTCTCTCAGGGGACGGCGCCGCACAGCGTTGCGCCGACGACCGAACCCATGGCGCCTGGGGGCAGCCACTCGTCGTCAGACACCGGTTCGAACTAGCGAGGTGTCGCCGATCACCGCCCGCGCCCGATCCGCGGGCGGTGATCGGTGATCTCGATGCGATATCAATCGAGCCGCGGGACGGTCGCTGACCTCCTCGGTTGTGTTTCCGACAGCAAATTATGAGAAATTTGAGGGCATGGCTCGACTGTTCGGCACGGATGGGGTGCGCGGGGTCGCCAATCGCGATCTGACCGCTGAACTGGCAGTGGCACTCGGTTCGGCGGCTGCGCGGCGTCTCGGCAATTCCACCGGCCCAGGCCGTCGGGTGGCCGTCGTGGGCCGCGATCCGCGGGCGAGCGGCGAGATGCTGGAAGCCGCGGTGATCGCCGGCATCACCAGCGAGGGAGTGGACGCCCTGCGGGTCGGCGTGTTGCCGACACCCGCGGTGGCGTACCTGACCAGCGCATATGACGCGAATTTCGGGGTGATGATCTCCGCGTCGCACAATCCGATGCCGGATAACGGCATCAAGATCTTCGGTCCCGGCGGGCACAAGCTCGACGACACCGCCGAGGACCGCATCGAGGAACTTGTCAACGCCGGGCCGGAGCAGCGCCCGACGGGGGCCGGGATCGGCCGGGTGCTGGACGCCGAGGACGCGTTGGACCGCTATCTGCGGCACGCGGGCAAGGCCATGACGACGCGGCTTGACGGGGTGACCGTCGTGGTCGACTGCGCGCACGGTGCCGCGTGGGCGGCCGCCCCGAGGGCCTACCGGGCAGCAGGGGCCAACGTCATCGCGATCAACGCCGAACCCAACGGCCTCAACATCAACGACGGCTGCGGATCCACCCATATGGAGGTGCTGCAGGCCGCTGTCCTGGAGCACGGCGCCGATCTCGGGCTGGCCCACGACGGTGATGCCGACCGGTGCCTGGCGGTTGACGCCGCGGGCCGGATCATCGACGGCGACTCGATCATGGTGGTGCTGGCGCTGGCCATGCAGGAGGCCGGCGAGCTGGCCTCCGACACCTTGGTGGCCACGGTGATGAGCAACCTGGGCTTGCACCTGGCCATGCGGGAGGCCGGCATCGAGGTCCGCACCACCGGTGTCGGGGACCGTTACGTGCTGGAGGAACTGCGGGCCGGCGAGTTCTCGCTCGGCGGTGAGCAGTCCGGTCACATCGTGTTGCCCGGCTTCGGCACGACCGGAGACGGCATCGTCACCGGGCTGCGGCTGATGTCTCGGATGGCCCAGACCCGCGCCACGTTGGCTGCGCTGGCCGAGCCGATGCATACATTGCCGCAGGTGCTGATCAACGTTGCGGTAGACGACAAGGCTGCGGTGGCCAAAGCGCCGTCTGTGCAGTGCGCCGTGGCCGAGGCTGAGGCCGAACTCGGCGACACCGGCCGAATCCTGTTGCGGCCCTCGGGCACCGAACAGGTGGTTCGGGTGATGGTCGAGGCTGCCGATGAGAACACGGCCCGGATGGTCGCGGTGCGGGTGGCCGACTCGGTCAGCGACCAGTCGGCCTGACGAGCGCTCGCGCGAGGCACATTCAACCCCGAGGGAACCGAACGGTGCCCGGCTGCGTCTAAACCGGGCATGGGAGACGTAATTGCCGCCAGTCTCGACGGCGCGGCGCTCGCGGCAGTGGCCGCCGGATATGACGCCGTTGCCGCCGATCTCGATTCAGTGGTGCGTGACTGTCGGCGCGGGCCGGTATTCGACGGTGCCTCCGCCGGGTATCACCATGTTGCGGACGGGGATGCCGTGCGCAGCGCCGTGGACGAGGTGACGGACGGGCTGCGTCGGTGGTCGCGGGCCAGTGCCGAGATCGCGGCCGTGCTGCGCGGTTCGATCGACCGGTATGCGGTCGCCGACGCGCGTGCCGCGGCCCGGGTGGGTTGAGCCGTGGTGGCCAGCCTCGACGTCGCGGCCCGGTTGGATGAGGGGCACGCCGCCGTCGACACGATCGCCGAGTACGTCTGGGCCTGTCACCTGCTGGGCTTCGGTCACCCCGATCTGACGCGATACCGCTATCAGGTGCGCGACGGGTACGCCGCCGAGGACGGTCTGGATCTGCGGGCTCTGGACGCCGAATGCACATCGCTGGCGGCCGCTGCGGCCGCGGCCGAGCGGGCATTGCAGCTGCAGGACAACCAGTTTCAGAATTTGACGCAGGCCTGGCAGGGCGCCGGGGCTCGGGCGTCGACGGGTTTCCTGGGCAGACACGCGACGTCGGCGGCGCAGGTCGCCTCCGGGATCGCCGGTGCCGCAGCCACATTGGGCCGATTGCGCGATCAGCTGTGGGATGCGGTGGACGCGAAGGTCGCCGCCGTGCTGCAGATCGAGGCGCGTCAGGCCGGGCGGCGTGGCATCTGGCTGGCCGCGGCGCACACGGTGAATACCGGTCTGGGGGATCGCTCGGCGGCCAGTGAGCTGATCGACACGCAGGTGAAGCCGTTCGTGGTCAACGATATCGGCGGAGACTGGGTGATGGCGATGCGCAGCACTTCGCGCGCGGTGGCCGATGCGTACGCGCACGCCGTAACCGCATTGCGCACCGAGGTGTCCCCGGTGTTCGGTATTCCTGGAGACCTCGGGCCGGTCTGGCATTCGTCGACGCCCGAGTCCCGGCACCCCGCTCTGGCCCTGGCCGCTGACACAGCCGACCGGTCTTCGGTTGCCGGTGCGCGTGGGGGATTCACCGCGGCGCCACAGAGCGCGCCGTCGTTCGCGGCTCCGGCGGTGATGGTGCCCGCCGGGACGGCGGCCGGGGCTCCGGTCGGCATGCCGGGGGTCGGGCCTGAACCGATCGTCCCGGCGGGAGCGCCCAGTGAGTCGGTGGCCCCTGCCTTGGCCTCGCCGACGGGCCTGGGCCAGGGCCTCGGTGGTGGCGGTCTGCCTGGTCTGGGCGGCATGCCCGATATCGGTTCCGGCTTGGCCGGTTCGGGGCAGCAACTGGCCGATCTGCTGGGCGGGCTGATCGGGTCGTCGGCCGGTGATCTGCCCGAAGGTATCGGTGATATGACGGACGACGATCTCGGTCCGGTGGCAGACGATGACGGACACGACGAGGGCAGCGATGAGGAGAGCGACGAGCCCACCACCGGCGCGGGCGGGACCGATGACAGTGCCGTGGACCAACCTTCCGGGCCGGAGGATCCTGATGCGGAAGTGACCGAATCGCAGCCGGATTCACCGCCGGCGGCCACGGAGGTGCCCGAGGCTATCGCCTCGCCACCGGCGGCGCCCGGACCCGCTGCCGCACCACTTGTCGAGCCCGCGGGTGGCACACCGTGTGAGATCGCTGCCGATGAACTTCCGCAGGTCGGCGGCTAGATACCCGCGCCGACCGCTGACAACTGACGTGGTCACCCGGGGCCCCGATTTCTGCGTCAAGATGGTCTGATGAGCGCGCCCAGGACCGGGAAGGTGGGCCCCGGACGGCCGGCGGGCACCGACAGCGGCGACACCCGCCAGCGAGTGCTGGACGCCGCCTGCCGGTGCTTTGCCCAGTTCGGCTACGGACCCGCGACAAACAATCAGATCGCCGAGATGGCCGGTGTGACAGCGGGTTCGGTCTACTACCACTTCGGTACGAAGGGCAAACTGTTCGAGGCGGTGTGCGCAGATGTCTACGGCAAGATTCTGGCGAGTGCCGCACCGGCAATGTCTGGGCCGCATTCGATGCACGAACTGCTGAGTACGGCGCTGGCCGAATCGATACGGATCAACCGCGAGTTTCCCGACCTGGCCGGTTTCGTCGCGACCGCGCCGATCGACGCGCGTCGGCACCAGGAGCTGGCCGAAGCCTTCGCGCGGCAGGGGGCGCGGATAACGGACGCGCTGGCACGTTCGGTGGTCGATGGGCAGCGGGGCGGGTTGATCCCCGCCGAGTACGACCCGGTCCAGGTGGCGCGGGTGATCGGTGCGATCGTCGACGGATTCGCCCATGCGGCGGCGGTGACCGAACCGGCTGAGATGGACGGTGTGAACCAACTGTTCGAATCGTTGGTGATGAATGCAGCGCTCGCCAAGCGCCAGGTCGCCGGCGAGCCCGGTTGAGGATGGTGGGCGGCACCGTCCTCATCACTCCGCGCCATCGACGGTGGTGTCAAAATTTCGTGATTCCGCGCCGATGAGCGGCTTATTCTTGGGCAGTTGAGGGTGCACTGACCCCGGATCGGCGGTTCTGCGATGACGGCGGACGCGGCATGCGAGTCCTGCGGTACCAGGTTGCGAACGCACGCCCGGTTCTGCGACGAATGCGGTGCCCCGGTGGTCGGTACAGCGGAGTACAAGCAGGTCACGGTGTTGTTCGCCGACGTGGTGCGGTCGATGGACCTTGCCGCCGCCTTGGATCCGGAGCGTTGGCGACAGATCGTGACCGAGTTGGTGGATCGGTCGACGGCGAGCGTGCGCCGCTACGGCGGCGGCACCGTGGAGTTCACCGGTGACGGGTTGATGGCGGTGTTCGGCGCCCCGGCCGCGCTGGAGGATCATGCCGTCCGAGCGTGCCTGGCGGCGTTTGCCATCCAGGACGAGGCGAACCGGTTGGCCGAAGAGGTTTCGCGACGCGACGGGCTGACACTGCGGTTGCGGCTGGGCCTGAACTCAGGTCGGGTGATCGCCGGGGACGTCGGATCAGGTGCGTTGGGCTACACCGCGACGGGCCAAGCCGTGGGATTCGCGCAGCGGATGGAGTCGGTGGCGCCTCCGGGTGGGGTGATGGTGTCGGAGTCCACAGCGCGGCTGGTCGAACACGTCGCGGTCCTGGCGGACCCGGAACTGGTGCACGTCAAAGGCAGTGATGCGCCGGTGTCCGTGCGTCGGTTGCTCGGGATCAGTCCGGGCCACGGGGCGGTGCCGCGGCGGGAGGCGCGCCTGGTCGGTCGCCGTCCGGAAATGGCATCGCTGGATGCCGCGTTGGACGGCGCTCTTGCTGCGCGCGGTGGTGTGGTGAATGTGGTGGGGCCGCCGGGTATCGGCAAGAGCCGGGTGGCTCGGGAGGCCGCAATCCTCGCGTCCGGGCGCGGGTTTCAGGTGTTCTGGACCTTCTGCGAATCTCATGCACGCGAGGTTCCCTTTCTTGCCGTCGCGCGGCTGCTGCGTGAGCGCACCGGGGTGGCCGACCTCCACGACGCGGCGGCTCGCACGAAACTGCGGCAGCAGATTCCAGCGGCCGACCCGGAGGACCTGCTGCTGCTCGCCGATCTTCTCGGCTTCGCCGATCCAGATGTGGCGCTGCCCCAGGTCGATGCGGACACCCGGCGACGACGGTTGACGGACCTGCTCAACGCGGCCGCTCGGGCGCGCACCGATCCTGCGCTGTACATCATCGAGGATGCGCACTGGATCGACCCGGTCAGTGAGTCGATATTCGCCGATCTCCTCGCCGTGATCCCGCACACCCCGTCGATGGTGCTGATCACTGCACGCCCCGAATACGGGGGAGTGCTGGCGGAAGCCCCAGGTGCTGAGGCGATAAAACTTGCCCCGCTGGATGATTCGGATACGGCGACGTTGATCGGTGAATTGGTCGGAGCAGATCCGTCGGTCGGCGAGCTGGCATCGATCATCGCCGACCGGGCCGCCGGAAACCCGTTCTTCGCCGAAGAGATGGTGCGGGAGTTGGTGCAACGCGGGGCGCTGATGGGCGATCACGGCGATTACGTGTGCCGGGTCGATGTCGCCGAGGTGAGTGTGCCCGCGACGGTGCAGGCGGCCATCGAGGCGCGCATCGACCGGCTGAGCGCTGCGGGTAAGCGGGCGGTGTGTGCGGCGTCGGTGATAGGAGCCCGTTTCGAGTCCGAACTCCTCGTTGCCCTGAGCCCCGATATGGTGGTCGACAACCTGGTCGGAGCCGAACTGATCGACCAGGTGCGGCTCAACCCCAACCCCGAGTACGCGTTCCGCCATCCCTTGATCCATGCGGTGGCCTATGAGTCGCAGCTGAAATCGGATCGAGCCGAGCTCCACCGGCGGGTGGCCGCGGCCATCGAATCACGCGACCCGGACGCCGCGGATCAGAATGCCGCGTTGATTGCCGAACACCTGCAGGCGGCCGGCGAATCGCTGGCCGCGTACGGATGGCATATGCGGGCGGCCGGGTGGGCCTCGATCCGAGACATCGACGCGGCCCGGGTCAGCTGGGAGCGTGCCCTCCGTGTCTCGGATACGCTGCCCGAGGAGTACCCCGAAGCGCTCGCCATGCGTATTGCTCCTCGAACCATGCTGTGCGCCACTGATTTTCAAGCGACATCGGCTCATGAAACCAGCGGCCGTTTTGACGAGCTGCGCGAGCTGTGTGCTACCGCCGGTGACAAGGTGTCGTTGGCCATCGGCATGACCGGGTTGGCCACCGAACTGGTGTACTCCGGCCGCTCGCGCGAGGGTGCACAGCTGGTGACCGAGCAGATGGCGCTGCTCGAGTCGATCGGTGATCCCAATTTGACCATGGCGCTGGCCGTCATTGCGTTTGTCAACTGGGCGGACGCCTGTCAGTTCGACAAGGTCTTGCAATGGTCACAGAGTGTCATCGACCTCGCCGACGGCGATCCCATCAAGGGTGCTGGCTACGGTGTGGGCTCACCACTGGCGCACGCGCTGGCAGTTCGTAGCGTCGCGCGGTGGTGGCTGGGTCGCCCCGGGTGGCGCCAGGACATCGACGACGCCCTCGCGATGGCCCGAGACAATGATCTGACAACTATCGGATTCGTCATTCTCTGGACCTATGGTGTGGGAATCGTCTACGGGGTGCTCCGGGCTGACGATCGCGCAGTGCACGCGTGCGAGCGGGCGGTGCAGACGATTCAAGCGGCCAGCAATGATCACGCATTGGGCTGCGCTGTGCTGGCGTGGGCTGGCGCGTTGGTCTTTCGAGATACCGCGGCCGACCGCGAGCGCGGGCTGGAAATCGTGGTGCAGTTCGGTGACATGGTTCGAGAACATGCTCCCTTCTTGGGCCCGGTCGTCGAGTTGTTGACTGCCCGTGGCCGGGCGGGGTGTGGTGACCGCGATGCAGCAATTCCGGGGATGCGCCGTGCCGTCAGTGAGCTGTACCAAAGCGACCGGCTCACCTACGACGCCTGGGGTTCGGTCCTTCTCGCGGAAGAGCTGATCGAACGTGGCCGCACCGAGGATCTGGACGAGGCACAGCGGGTGATCAATCGGCTCACGCACCGGTATTCCGGTCGGGATTGGGCGCTGGTGGAGGTGTCTCTGCTGCGGCTGCACACGCTGCTGGCTCGAGCCCACCGCGACGACGTTGCTTTCCAAGACTTCGTGACCCGCTATCGAGCAATGGCGGAAACCTATGGCTTTGAACGACATGTCGACTCGGCCCGGGCCTTGACGGGTGACGGTGCACCGGTGCCACCGGGATGACGGCCTCGGCAACTGCCTATCGGGTGAGCTCCACCAACTCCTCGCAGAACTTCACCGTCTCGGCGGTATCGGTGGCCATCGGATGCACGAGCATCGTGGTGACCCCGGCCTCCGCGTAGGCGGCCAGGCGTTCCTTGACGAATCCCTTCGGTCCCACGAGCGACACATTGCGCACCAGATCGTCGGGTACCGCCGCGATGGCCTCGGCCTTCTTGCCGGCCAGGAAGAGATCCTGGATGTGGTCGGCGACCTCGCCGTAGCCGTACCGGGTGGCCAGCTTGTGGTAGAAATTCTGCCCGCGGGCGCCCATCCCGCCGATGTACAGCGCCAGTTGGGGTTTCGCCCAGGCCAGTCGATCGTCGACATCGTCGCCGATGGCCAGGCTGGCGCTGACCATGACGTCCAGCGGGCCCAGTTCCGGGTCACGCTTGGCGGCCCCGGCGCGCAGGGCGTCGCCCCATACGTCGTCGGCCTTCTCGGGGAGGTAGAACACCGGTTGCCAACCTTCGGCGATCTCAGCGGTCAGCTCGACGTTCTTCGGCCCCAGTGCGGCGATTGTGATCGGAATACGGTCCCGCACCGGATGATTGATCAACTTCAGAGATTTACCCAGGCCGGTGCCGCGTTCGGCCGGCAACGGCAGTTGGTAGTACTTGCCGTCGTAGTCGAGGTTCTCGCGGCGCCACACCTTGCGGCAGATCTCGACGACCTCGCGGGTGCGGCCCAGCGGGGCGTCGAACGGCACGCCGTGGAAGCCCTCCACCACCTGCGGGCCCGAGGTGCCGAGGCCGAGGCGGAACCGGCCGTCGGACACGTAGTCGACGCCGGCCGCGCTCATGGCCATCAGCGCCGGTGTGCGGGTGTAGATCGGGACGACCCCGGTGCCGAGTTCCATCCTCGTGGTCTTGGCGGCCAGGTAGCCGAGCTGGCTGATCGCATCATAGGAGTACGCCTCGGGGACCAGGGTGAGGTCGATGCCCACCTTCTCCAGTTCGACGACTTGCTCGGCGGCTTCTTTGAAGCCGCCGGCATAACTCAGGAAGATGCCGGTCCGCATCGCTGGAGTGTAGCAACCCAACTAGTTGGTTGAGGATGGAGGAGTCGCCGGCGTGAAGGCGCACGCTACTGTTCGAGGCCGATCAACAGACAGGGGAGAGTCGAAAATGGAACCAGAGCACCAATTGACAGCCGGGCAGAAGGCCAAACTCTATGCGCAGGCCGCGGGCGCGTTCGCCCGTAATCCCAAGGCGTTGGTCGCGCTGGTGAAGTACAAGCTCTCCGAGCGGAAGTCGGCCAAAGAGGCGGGCTGACGCACCGTCACGGCTTGAGCAGCGCGACGACCTTGTCCTCCAGCGCTACCGGATCGGCGTTTGGGTCGGCCGTTGCGGTGTGGGGCAGCGTGGCGTCGGGATCGGCGAAATCGCGGTAGGTCTTGTCGCCGGTCAGCGTCGCCAGCAGATAGCCGGTGAGCAGAGCACGCACGATCTTCTGGGTGTCTTTGTCGGCGCCGGGCAACCCGATGAATCGGGCCAACCGCCGTCCCTCGACCAGGCCCCCGGCCTGCGCCTTGCTGACCGTCCGCAGCGTCGCCCCCTCCCAGGCCCGAGCCAACTCCACGGCGTTCGACCGCAGTGTCATCGGGTCGCCGGGAGCGGTCAGGACCAGGCCGGGTACGCGCAACGTCGACGCGGGTTGTTCGGCCGGTGGCTTGGTCACCGTCGGGAAGAGCGACACCACAGCCTTGGGACGCTGGGTGGAACCGCCCATTCCCGCGGCGGCGAACACCGCCGCGGACCCGCCGAAACCGTGCCCCACCACCCCGCGCTTGCCCGGGTGCACGCTGATCTTGCCCGTACCCAGCCGCACCCCGGTGATGATTTCGAGGGCTGCGCCCAGATCGAAGGCGAAATTGAGCACCGACGGAGCGACGCTGGTCTCGGTATCGGGTGCCGCCGCCACGATGCCCCAGGACGCCAGATGCTCGAGCGTGCCTGTGTAGTTGTCCGCCCGCGTCATCCACTCATGGCCCACGACCACCCCGGGCAGGTTCAGGCCGGACTCGGGCGTGTACACCACGCCCGGCATGCCGGCGAACGCCAGGTCGCCCCGCAGGACTCGATGCGGTCCGCGGCGGGTCAACCCTGCGAAGAGCTTCTTTGTGCTGGCCACGCGTTGACCGTAGCGCAGGGCACCGAATCTGCACCCGGTGCTTTCGCGGTGATCTGCGTCAAATGCCATCGCGCAGAATCGGGCCAGCGCCCCGGCTGCACTACCCTGGGAACCTATGTGTGGAATCGTCGGCTACGTCGGGGCGCGCCCGGCCCTGGGCATCGTGGTCGACGCGCTGCGCCGGATGGAATACCGGGGTTACGACTCCGCGGGAATCGCGCTGATCGACGGCAACGGCGGGTTGACGGTGCGGCGCCGGGCCGGCCGGCTGGCCAACCTGGAAACCGCCCTTGCCGAGACCGACGAGGGTGTCCTGACCGGTAGTACCGGGCTCGGCCATACCCGCTGGGCCACTCACGGCCGCCCCACCGACCGCAACGCCCACCCGCACCGCGATGCGGCAGCCAAGATCGCCGTCGTCCACAACGGCATCATCGAGAACTTCGCCGTCCTGCGCGCCGAGCTGGAAGCCGACGGCGTGGAGTTCGCCAGCGACACCGACTCCGAGGTGGCTGTGCACCTGGTGTCACGCCAATACCGCGACGGGGCGACCGCCGGCGATTTCCCGGCCTCCGTGCTCGCCGTGCTGCAGCGCCTCGAAGGCCACTTCACCCTGGTATTCGCCAACGCCGACGATCCGGGCACGATCGTGGCCGCCCGCCGGTCCACCCCGCTGGTGGTCGGCATCGGTGACGGCGAGATGTTCGTCGGCTCTGACGTGGCGGCGTTTATCGAGCACACGCGGCACGCGGTAGAGCTGGGCCAGGACCAGGCCGTGGTGCTCACCGCCGACGGCTACCGGATCACCGACTTCTTCGGCCGCGACGATCTGCAGGCCGGCCGCGACTACCGCGAATTCCATATCGACTGGGATCTCGACGCCGCCGAAAAGGGTGGCTACGACTACTTCATGCTCAAGGAGATCGCCGAGCAGCCCACCGCCGTCGCCGACACCCTGCTGGGCCATTTCATCGACGGCCGCATCGTGCTCGACGAGCAGCGGCTGAGTGACCAGGAACTGCGCGAGATCGACAAGGTCTTCATCGTCGCCTGCGGCACCGCCTACCACTCGGGTCTGCTGGCCAAGTACGCCATCGAGCACTGGACCCGGCTGCCCGTCGAGGTCGAGCTCGCCAGCGAGTTCCGGTACCGGGACCCGGTGCTGGACCGCAGCACGCTGGTGATCGCCATCTCGCAGTCCGGCGAGACCGCCGACACGCTGGAAGCGGTACGGCACGCCAAGACGCAGAAGGCCAAGGTGCTGGCGATCTGCAACACCAACGGCAGCCAGATCCCGCGCGAGGCCGACGCGGTGCTCTACACCCGGGCCGGGCCCGAGATCGGTGTGGCCGCCACCAAGACGTTCCTGGCGCAGATCGCCGCGAACTACCTGGTGGGGCTGGCCCTGGCGCAGGCCCGCGGGACCAAGTACCCCGACGAGGTCGAGCGCGAGTACAACGATCTCGAGGCGATGCCGGCCCTGATCAGCCGCGTGCTGGCCGGCATCGAACCGGTGGGGCAGTTGGCGCAGCGCTTCGCCACGTCGCCGACGGTGCTGTTCCTGGGTCGCCACGTCGGTTACCCGGTGGCACTGGAGGGCGCGCTCAAGCTCAAGGAACTGGCCTACATGCACGCCGAAGGCTTCGCCGCCGGTGAGCTCAAGCACGGTCCGATCGCGCTGATCGACGAGGACCTGCCGGTGATCGTGGTGATGCCGTCACCCAAGAACGCACAGATGCTGCATGCCAAGCTGCTGTCCAACATCCGCGAGATCCAGGCCCGCGGCGCGGTGACCATCGTGATCGCCGAGGAGGGTGACGACACGGTGCGGCCGTATGCCGATCACCTGATCGAGATCCCGGCCGTGTCAACGCTTTTCCAGCCGTTGCTGTCGACCATCCCGCTGCAGGTGTTCGCGGCCGGGGTGGCCCGGGCCCGCGGGTATGACGTGGACAAGCCGCGCAATCTGGCCAAGTCCGTCACCGTCGAATAGGTTTCTCGCGCCGAACGTGAGCTTGTGTGCGAGATTCGCACGAAAGTTCGCACATATCCTCACGTTCGGCGGATGGTTCGCCGCCCCCGGCGATTCTCTGACCGTGCCGAGCAAACACACGTAACCTGTTGGCGCGCGGCAAAGTCGACGACAGATCGAGCGGAGCGGGAGCTGATGCGGTACTACTACTCGGCCGATGCGATCCGCGAGGCCGAGGCGCCACTGCTGGAATCGCTGCCCGACGGTGTGCTGATGGGCCGCGCCGCGTATGGGCTGGCGACGGCGATCGCCACCGAACTGAAGATGCGGACCGGCGGTGTTGCCGGCCGGCGGATCTGTGCGGTGGTGGGTTCCGGTGACAACGGCGGCGACGCGCTGTGGGCGGCGACGTTCCTGCGTCGTCGCGGAGCGGCCGCTGACGCCGTCCTGCTCAACCCGGAGAAGGTTCACGCCAAGGGCCTGGCCGCCTTCCGGGGCGCCGGGGGCCGGGTGGTGTCCGGCGTCTCTGCAGCAACCGATCTGGTGATCGACGGCGTGGTCGGTATCTCCGGACGCGGGCCGCTGCGCGCCAACGCCGCAGCGGTCTTCGAGGCCGGCACCGCTCCCGTGGTCGCCGTCGACATCCCCAGCGGACTCGACGTGCAGACCGGCGCCGCTGACGGTGCCCACGTTCACGCCGTCCTGACCGTCACGTTCGGCGGCCTCAAACCGGTCCACGCATTGGGCGAATGTGGTCGTGTCGAGCTCGTCGACATCGGTCTGGACCTGGCGCCCACCGATCTGGCCGGCCTCGAGGCGTCCGACGTCCGGGAGCTGTGGCCGGTACCGAGTCCCCACGACGACAAGTACACCCAAGGGGTGACGGGCGTGCTGTCGGGTTCGGCCACCTATCCCGGTGCGGCCGTGCTGAGCACCGGGGCCGCGGTGGCCGCCACCTCCGGGATGGTCCGCTACGCGGGAACTGCTGCACCGCAGGTGCTTTCACACTGGCCCGAGGTGATCGCCGCGCCCAGCGCGCAGGAGGCCGGCCGGGTCCAGGCCTGGGTGGTCGGGCCCGGACTGGGCACCGACGACACGGCCAAGGCCGCTCTGCGTTTCGCGCTCGAATCCGACCTTCCGGTGATCGTCGACGCCGACGCTCTCACGCTGCTGGCCGCCGACCCCGGTCTGCTCAGCGGGCGCAGTGCACCGACCGTGCTCACCCCGCATGCCGGCGAATACCAGCGGCTGGCCGGTGATCCACCGGGCGCCGACCGGGTTGCCGCCACCCGCGGCCTGGCCGAACGACTCGGCGCCACCGTGCTACTCAAGGGCAACGTCACCGTCATCGCCTCACCCGGGCGATTAGGCACGATGACCTACCTCAACCCCGCCGGCCAAAGCTGGGCTGCCACCGCCGGATCCGGCGATGTGCTGTCGGGCATCATCGGGGCACTACTGGCCGCCGGACTGCCCGCCGGTGAAGCCGCCGCCGCGGCCGCCTTCGTCCATACCCGCGCCGCCAATCTGTCGGCGGCCGATCCGGGTCCCCGCCCGGCGCCCACCTCGGCGTCACGAATCCTCGCCCATGTCCGAGCCGCGATCGCCGCGCTGTAGAAGAAAAGGATCTCCATGCCGCACAAGCACCCTCGTACCCCGCATATCTCTCCGGCCTACACCGGCAGACTGGCGATGGCCCCGGTTCCGTCGCTGCGCCTACCCGATGAGGCGATGGAACCCGATGCGGCCTACCGCTTCATCCACGACGAGCTGATGCTCGACGGCAGCTCACGGTTGAACCTGGCGACGTTCGTCACGACGTGGATGGACCCCGAGGCCGAGAAGCTGATGGCCGAGACGTTCGACAAGAACATGATCGACAAGGACGAGTACCCGGCCACCGCGGCGATCGAAGCGCGCTGCGTGAGCATGGTTGCCGACCTCTTCCACGCCGAGGATCTGAGCGACGAGGACTCATCGGCCGCATGCGGCGTCTCCACGATCGGCTCCAGCGAGGCCGTCATGCTGGGCGGCCTGGCCATGAAGTGGCGGTGGCGCGAGAAGGTCGGCAACAACTGGAAGGGGCGCACCCCCAACCTGGTGATGGGCTCCAACGTCCAGGTGGTGTGGGAGAAGTTCTGCCGGTACTTCGACGTCGAACCGCGCTACCTGCCGATGGAAGAAGGGCGCTACGTCATCACCCCCGAGCAGGTGCTCGACGCGGTCGACGAGGACACCATCGGCGTCGTCGCGATCCTGGGCACCACCTACACCGGGGAGTTGGAGCCGATCGCGGAGATCTGCGCGGCCCTGGATCAGCTCGCATCGGGGGAAAATGGGGTCAAGGGTCCTGACGTTCCCGTGCACGTCGACGCCGCCAGTGGCGGATTCGTCGTCCCGTTCCTGCATCCCGACCTGGAGTGGGACTTCCGCCTGCCGCGCGTGGTGTCGATCAACGTCAGCGGCCACAAGTACGGGCTGACCTACCCGGGCATCGGCTTCGTGGTGTGGCGCAGCAAGGAGTACCTGCCCGAGGACCTGGTGTTCCGGGTCAACTACCTCGGCGGGGACATGCCGACCTTCACCCTGAACTTCTCGCGGCCCGGCAACCAGGTGGTGGGCCAGTACTACAACTTCCTGCGGCTGGGCCGGGCCGGCTACACCCAGGTGATGCAGTGTCTGTCGCAGACGGCGCGCTGGCTGGGAGACGAGCTCCGCGACAGCGAGCACTTCGAGCTGATCAGTGACGGGTCGGCGATCCCCGTGGTCAGCTTCCGGCTCAAGGGCAAACCCCGATACACCGAGTTCGACGTGTCCGAAGGATTGCGCTCCTTCGGCTGGCAGGTACCGGCCTACACGATGCCCGACGACGCCACCGACGTCGTCGTGCTGCGGGTTGTCGTGCGGGAGGGATTCTCGGCCGACCTGGCCCGCGCACTCAAGGACGACTTGGTCACGGTGCTCGGGCGGCTCGACAAACTCAAGCCGAGCGGAGCCTTCAACGACCTGCAGCCGTTTGCGCACTAGATGCACTAGATGCACTAGATCGGCCCGCAGCAGGTCCGCTGATCTGCCCCGATACCTGCCTCTGGGACAATGGTCGGCGGTGATATGACATGCAGACGACCGAAATCGAGACATCGTTGACCCCACACGCATCGCCGCGGGCGATGGTGGACCTCGGCGCGATCGACCACAACGTCCGCCTGCTGGGTGAACATGCCGGCAACGCCCAGGTGATGGCGGTGGTCAAGGCCGACGGGTACGGGCACGGCGCCGTCGAGGTGGGCCGGGCCGCACTGGCCGCCGGAGCCGCCGAACTCGGGGTGGTGACCATCGCCGAGGCAGTTGAGCTGCGGGCCGCCGGGATCACCGCCCCGGTGCTGTGCTGGCTGCACTCGCCGGGCACCGACTTCGCGCCCGCGCTGGAAAACGATGTGCAGATCGCGGTGTCTTCGGTGCGCCAGCTCGACGACGTGCTCGACGCCGTCCGCCGGACCGGCCGCACCGCGAGCGTCACGGTGAAGGTGGACACCGGTCTGAGCCGCAATGGTGTCAGCCCGGCAGATTTCCCCGCGATGGTCGCAGCGCTGGGCCGGGCCCAGGCCGACGGTGCGATCCGGGTGCGCGGCATCATGAGTCACCTGGTGCACGGCGACGAGCCCGACAATCCGTTCAACGAGCTGCAGGGCAAGCGCCTGACCGCGATGCGGGAGCAGGCCGCCGAGCGGGGCGTGGTGTTCGAGGTGGCCCACATCGCGAACTCGCCGGCGGCGATGACCCGGCCGGATCTGGCGTTCGACATGGTGCGGCCCGGAATCGCGGTCTACGGGCTGAGCCCGATCCCGGAGCGCGGCGATATGGGTCTGCGTCCTGCCATGACATTGAAATGCCCTGTGGCGCTGGTACGTTCGGTGCATACGGGTGATGGAGTGTCCTACGGTCACCGGTGGATCGCCGACCGGGACACCAGGCTGGCGTTGCTGCCGGTGGGGTACGCCGACGGTATCTTCCGCTCGTTGAGCGGGCGGATCGAGGTGCTGATCAACGGCAGGCGCTGCCCGGCCGTCGGGCGGATCTGCATGGACCAGTTCGTTGTCGACCTAGGCCCGGACGTCACCGACGTCGCCGAAGGTGACGACGCCATCCTGTTCGGCCCCGGCACCCACGGTGAACAGACCGCCCAGGACTGGGCCGAACTGCTCGGCACCATCAACTACGAGGTGGCCACCAGCCCACGCGGCCGGATCACCCGCACCTACCTGCAGGCAGGTCGCGAGCGTTGAGTCGCAATGCTCAGTGGCTGGCCGGTGCCGCCGGGCTCACCGCGGTGAGCTCGGTGGCGGGCAGATCGGTGGCGCGGTCGCTGACCCGGCGCAGCGCCGGTGAGGATCCCTACCTGGGTGAGGATTTCGAACGCCTGGACGCCGACCGTAGTTCGGTGGTGACGACCGAGGACGGGGTACCGCTGGCGGTACGTGAAGTCGGCCCCAACGACGCACCGCTGACGGTGGTTTTCGCCCACGGATTCTGTTTGCGTATGGGCGCCTTCTACTTTCAGCGCATCCGGTTGGCCGAACAGTGGGGCCCGCAGGTGCGCATGGTGTTCTACGACCAGCGCGGCCACGGCCAGTCGGGGACCGCGTCGCCGGACACCTACACCGTCGAACAACTCGGTCGTGATCTGGAAGCGGTTCTGGCGGTGACGGTTCCACGCGGCCCCGCGGTGCTGGTCGGCCATTCGATGGGCGGCATGACCGTTCTTTCGCATGCCCGGCAATTCCCGCATCGCTACCGGAAACAGATCGTCGGCGCCGCGGTGATCTCCTCGGCGGTCGAGGGCGTGGCACGCTCACCGCTGGGGGAGATTCTGCGCAACCCGGCGCTGGAGGCGGTGCAGTTTTTGGCCCGCTATGCCCCCGGCGTGGTGCACCGCGGCCGCGGCGCGGCCCGGTCGGTGATCGGGCCGATCCTGCGTGCGGCGTCCTACGGCGACGAGTCGGTCAGTCCGAGCGTGGTCGAGTTCTCCCAACGGATGATGCACGGCACGTCGATCACCACCCTGGTCGAATTCCTGCACGCCCTCGAGGTCCACGACGAGGCCGGTGCCCTGAAGGTGCTGGCCAAGGTGCCGACACTGATCGCCTGTGGTGATCGGGACCTGCTCACCCCAATGGAATACTCAAAGGCCATGGCCGCACAGCTACCCCGCTCCGAACTGGTGATCGTCGGGGGAGCCGGTCATCTGGTCCAGCTTGAGGAGCCCGTGGTGATCGACGACGCACTGGTCCGTCTGGTGGAGCGGGCCACCCCGTCCAAACTGGTCACCTTGACCCGCCGGGTCCGCGACCGGGTCCGGTTCCGTGGCTGAGCGCAGCGCCGGTACGGCCGAACTCGCCACCACCGAGGACACCATCGCCCTGGGCGCGACGCTGGGTGCCGGGCTGAAAGCCGGTGACGTGGTGGTGTTGTCGGGTCCGCTGGGGGCAGGCAAGACCGTGATGGCCAAGGGGATCGCGGCGGCCATGGATGTGGACGGCCCGGTGGTCTCACCGACGTACGTGCTGGCCCGGGTGCATCGCGCCCGGCAGGCAGGCCGGCCGGCGATGGTGCACGTGGACATGTACCGACTGCTCGACCATCCCGGTGTCGACCTACTGGGGGAGCTCGATGCGCTCGACCTCGACACCGATCTCGACGACGCCGTCGTGGTGGTCGAGTGGGGTGAGGGCCTGGCCGAACGGCTCTCCGATCATCACCTGGACATCCGTATCGAGCGCGACACCGACACCGAGACGCGCACGGTGATCTGGCAGTGGAGCGCCCCATGAACATCTTGACCATCGACACCGCGACCCCGGCGGTCAGCGCCGGAGTGGTCCGTCGTGCCGAGGACGGCACGGCGCAGACCCTCGCCGAACGGGTGACCGTCGATGCCCGTGCCCACGCCGAACAGCTCACCCCGAACGTGCTCGGCGCCGTGGCCGATGCCGGAATCACCGTCGCAGATCTCGACGCGATCGTCATCGGGTGTGGACCCGGCCCGTTCACCGGCCTGCGGGTGGGCATGGCGAGTGCTGCGGCGTTCGGCCATGCGTTGGGCATTCCGGTCCACGGAGTATGCAGCTTGGACGGCATCGGAATCCATACCGACGGCGACGTATTGGTGGTCACCGATGCCCGGCGGCGCGAGGTGTACTGGGCGCACTACCGGGACGGAGTCCGGGTCGACGGCCCGTCCGTCAACGCACCCGCCGATGTGGCGGCCGTACTGGCCAGCTCGGTCGCCGCGGTGGCCGGTTCCCCCGAGCACGCGGCGCTGTTCGCGCTGCCCCGGCTCGACCTCGTGTACCCGACCCCTGCCGGCCTGGTGCACGCCGTCGCGGATTGGGGCGACCCGCAGCCTCTGGTGCCGCTGTATCTGCGCCGGCCCGACGCCAAACCTTCTGCGGCGGTGCGCAAATGACGGTGTTCGACGCCCTTGGCCGTGCCGATGCCACGCGGTGCGCTGAGCTGGAAGCCAAGCTGTTCGTCGGTGACGATCCTTGGCCGGCGACGGCATTCCTGGCCGAACTCGACGCCAAACACAATCGCTATATCGCGGCCCGCAGCGACGGGGTGTTGGTCGGCTACGCCGGGATCTCCCGGTTGGGTCGAATGCGCCCGTATGAATACGAGATCCACACCATCGGTGTCGACCCCGACTTCCAGGGGCAGGGGATCGGACGTCGGCTGCTCGACGACCTGCTCGACTTCGCCTCGGGCGGAACGGTTTTCCTGGAAGTCCGCACTGACAACGAACCGGCCATCGCGCTGTATGAGAGCGCCGGATTCGTCAACATCGGCCTGCGCAAGCGGTACTACCGCGTCAGTGGGGCTGACGCCTACACCATGCAACGCCTTCCCCAAGGGGGCCCGACGTGATCATTCTGGCCATCGAAAGTTCTTGTGACGAAACCGGAGTCGGTATCGCCGACCTCGCGGAAGACGGAACGGTAAAGCTTCTTGCCGATGAGGTCGCCTCCAGCGTCGACGAGCACGCGCGCTACGGCGGCGTCGTCCCCGAGATCGCGTCGCGGGCCCACCTCGAGGCCCTGGGCCCGACCATGCGTCGCGCCCTGGATGCCGCAGGAATCGACCGCCCCGACGTCGTCGCCGCGACCATCGGTCCCGGACTGGCCGGGGCTCTGCTGGTCGGGGTGGCCGCCGCCAAGGCGTACGCGGCAGGCTGGAACGTCCCCTTCTACGGCGTCAACCACCTGGGCGGGCACTTGGCCGCCGACGTCTACGACCACGGCCCGCTGCCCGAGAGCGTCGGCCTGCTCGTCTCGGGTGGGCACACCCACCTGCTGCATGTGCGGTCATTGGGCGAGCCGATCGTCGAGTTGGGCAGCACCGTCGACGACGCGGCCGGGGAGGCTTACGACAAGGTGGCCCGGCTACTCGGACTGGGTTATCCGGGCGGACGGGTACTCGACGAGCTGGCCCGCAGCGGTGACCGCGACGCCATCGTCTTTCCGCGGGGGATGACGGGGCCGCGTGACGACCCGTACGTGTTCAGCTTCTCGGGGCTCAAGACCGCGGTGGCCCGGTATGTAGAAGGTCACCCGGAGGCTTCGCAGGCGGATGTGGCGGCCGGCTTCCAGGAGGCTGTCGCCGATGTGCTGACCGCCAAGGCGGTCCGCGCGGCCACCGATCTGGGGGTGTCCACCCTGCTGATCGCGGGCGGGGTGGCGGCCAACTCACGCCTTCGCGAACTCGCCGAGGAACGCTGCGCGGCTGCGGGCCTGACGTTGCGGGTGCCGCGGCCACGGTTGTGCACCGACAACGGCGCGATGATCGCCTCGTTCGCCGCGCACCTGATCGCCGCCGGTGCGGAGCCGTCGCCGCTGGATGTGGCCAGCGATCCGGGTCTGCCGGTGGTGCAGGGGCAGGTGGCATGAGCGTCGCGGACAAGCTCGAGGTCACCGAGCTGCTGTACCGCTACGGCGAGCTGATCGACGCCGGTGACTTCGACGGGGTCGGGGAGCTGCTCGGTCGCGGCTCGTTCATGGGTGTGGCGGGTGCGCCGGCCATCGCCCAGTTGTTCGCGTCGACGACGCGTCGATTCCCCGAGCACGGCAATACCCCACGCACCCGGCATCTGGTGCTCAACCCGATCGTCGACGTCGATGGTGACCGGGCAACCGCCCGCTCGACCTTCTGTGTGGTGCAGAAGACCGACACCGTGGTGCTGCAGCCCATCGTGGTCGGGCGGTATTTCGACTCGTTCGCCCGCGGCGAAGACGGCTGGTACTTCACCGAGCGCCGAGTCGATGTCGAAATGGTCGGCGACGTGTCCGAGCATCTGAACATCGCTCTGAGCAAATACGGCGCATGACATCGCCCGAGGCGGGTAGGTCCGTCTTTCTCGCCTGTTCGTCAAAGCGCTCAGATGCCCCATTGGTTACTGCTGGTGCTGCTGGAATTCTTGGTCGACGAGTCCGTGACCTTCCCCGTCGAATCTCGGTTTTCGGTGGTAGTCGATGTCTTGATCGTTGTGGAACCGTCCCGTTTGATCGTGGTGTCGGTATTGGACTTCGACGTGGACGACGAGCCGTCGTGATGCCTCGTCGTGTTCGTCTCCTTCTTGTTTTCGAAGCTGCTGCCGTCCTTCTTGTCGGTCCTGGTGACGTCGGTGGTCTTGGTCGACGTCGAGCCGTCGTACTTGTTGTGGGACTTGACGCTCTCTGAAGTCTTGGTGTGGTCGCCGGTGCGGTCCTTCCACTGGTCGCTGGTGCGGACCGTTGTGGTGCCGTCTTTGTGCTTGCTCTCCGATGACTTGTCGTGGACGGCGCCGTCCTTGCCTTTCTCCTGCCAGGTCCGTTTCTGATCGCCTCCGGCGCGGTCCTCGGCGTGCCGGTAGCTGCGTGACGGGTCGTCGTGCGAGTCGCGCGGTTGGGTCGCCGAACGGTTATCTGTCGGGGTTCTCCGGTGTGTGACCTCAGGCATGGTCGTGCGCTCCTTCTGGTTGTGGGTCGGATTGCAGCTGCTGCTCGGCGAACAGGGCAATGAGTGCCCGCCGCGAGGCGACGGGGTGCGTCCATTTCTGGGCGCCGAGCATCTGTTGGGCGAAGCACAGGCCGAGCCGGTCCGCATTACGGTTGATGCGTGGCAGGTCTGCGTCCCTGGCATCGAACGGGTTGACCTCGATCAGTTCAAAGGCGGCTGCTGTGCACACATCCCAGGTGGCTTGGCGTCGATTGCCGGCGCGGTCGTCGTAGCCCGCATCCGTCCATTGCTCATTGAACTGCCCTGACGCCACCAGTTCGGCCACTGGGACCGCACACGCACAAGCATCGGCGGCGTCGCTGGCCCAGATCTTGCTGCAGGCGGGGAAGGGACCGAAGCCCTCTGCGCGTAGCGCCCGCAGCGCTCCGCGCAGCTCGTCGAGGGTCGACGCGTCGGCGTGGCCGTCCGGCGCGGCACTGATCAGCTGCCCGATGAGGGTGGCTATCCGGCTCGTCTCGTCGAAGGGCCAACTGCCGCGTGCGCCTGCGGCGTCCGACCACTGTTCGGCTCCGCGGTGAATCACGCAGCGCAGAAAAGTGTTTCGGTCGATGTCGGGCGGCCGCATGGGCTCGATCAGAGCGACCACGTCCGGCCAGGTCCGCGCGAGGCCACCCGGGTTGTAGATTGCGGACAGCACCACGCGGCTGAATGCTCTTTTCACCGAAGGGGTTTCGACAACCTTAAGGGCTCGCGGGCAGGCGACCAGCTGGGCGCAAACGGTGGTCTGGAGCGTCCCGGTCATCCGGACGCGTACGTCCCCATCGGTGGGCCAGGTGCCCGATCCGCTCTTGCGGCGGTGGATCTGCAGCAGCAGTGACGCATCCTCGCCGTCGTTGAAAGCGACGGCCCAGCCGACCGGCATGGTCGCCAGGGCCGACTCCTGAGCCTTGGTCATGGCCATCGCGTCGGCGATCACCCCGCGGTCATCGCCGGCAACGAGGCGGTGTGCCAGTTTCAGGTTGGTGTTCTTGACCACGTCAGGCGCCAGTTTGGTGGGCACCTGATCGACCACCAACACACCTTGCCCGTAGGCCCTTATCTCGGAGAGTAGATTCGAAAATGTCTCGACTGCCTTGCCTTTCATATCGCCTTCGGCGTCCGGTCCGCCTTGTTTGGGGGCGGTGTTGGCCAGCAGTCGGTGTGCCTCCTCGATAACCATCAGGTGACGTAGCTTGTCGAAGTCGCCCTGAACGCGGCGGTGCTCGATCAGCCGGATCATCACCAGTCCCATCAGGAAGGCCTTGTCGTCGTCGTCACCCATGTCTTCCAGTTCGACGATGGTGGGCCGGCTCAACAATTCGGCGAAATCCAGGCCTTGGCGGGTATCCAGCATCCGGCCCTTGCCGCCGGTTCGTAGGCTGTTCAAGCGAGTGCGCAGCGCTGCACTGATGTCGTTGGCGACCTTGTCGTCGTAGCCGAGTTCGGGGACTGTGACTTCGACCTTGCGGACCAGCTCGGTCAGTGTGGGGAACGCGAGGGAACGATCTACACAACACCGCAGCCGGTGGTTGGTATTGGTGGTGATGTCCCAGCCGCGGTCGGTATAGACCTCGTGTAGACAGGTTTCCAGCACCTGTGGCAACGGGGTCCACATACCGAAGCTCGCGTTGAAGACCGCCCGCAACATGTCCAGGTGTACCGAGACCGAAATGCCCTCAGGTACTTCGAAGGGATTCAATCGGTACGGTGACACCATCTCGTCGCCGAGGGTGTATACCCTTATAGCAGAACCGATTTCAGTGTCGTTGAGCAGCGCCCGATATTCCGTCTTTGCGGGTTCGATCACCAGGAATGGAATGCGACGGGATGACACTTCGCCGAGGATCTGGAATACGGTATTGGTCTTTCCCGAACCGGTGACCCCGGAGATGAATCCGTGGCGGGTCAGGCGATCAGGGTCGATCGCGTAGGGATGCATACTCACAGTCCGGCGCTCGACGACGTTGCCCAGCGCAATGTCCGCGGCACCGGCGGGCAGGGTGACGACATCGAAATCGGCGATGTCGCTGATCGCGAATCCGGGTGTCTCCACCTGCGGCAACTGAAGGTAGGTGGCCAGTTGGCCCGAGGTGAGCAAGGTTTGGTGCTCGAACGGATGCCGGTAATAGCCGGGCGCCGATTCCGCGGACACCGGGTCCGGCAGTACCCAACCGTCTGCCAGCGCCGGGACGTCGACCCGGCTGAAAACCCGCAGCGGTTCAGGGGCGGAATCGGCTCCGAAGTAGATGCCACGCCACAGGCTGGCCGCCTCGTCGTAGCCGTCCTGGTCGCTGAGTAGGTAGACCGCGGTGCGCCAGGTTCCCGATCCCTGCCCGGAGTTCAGCGAATCCAATTGCCCAGCAAGAATTTGCAGGTAACTCTCGGCCAGTGGGCTGGGTACTCCGAAGTCCGCGGTATCGGTCTGCACCGTCCGCATCTCGTTGATCAGCCTGATCCGTAGATCGCGGATGGCGGTGTCGTCCACGGGTTGCGCCAACACGAGCGCCGACCAGGAACGACCGGCCAGCGCGCGCAAGAGGCGATCTACCTGGCGGACCCCTTCTCGTGCGGTAGGCAGTTTGAACGTAGGTATCCCCATGACCAGGCCGCCGCGTTGCCACTGCCCGGTTTGCGGCGAAACCGGGGTGATGTCGATAGCCGGGTACAGCGAGCGCAGAGCCGAATCCAGCACCTTGGTGTGGCGGGTGAGCGCTGAGGAGTTGGAGATGCCGGGCAGCCACGTGCCGAACTCGACGCGCGCGGTGCCGCGGTCATGTCCGATCCGGAATGCCAGCGGCACACGGGACATGTGCAACCCGGCCAGCAGGTCGTCGACGCCCAACGTGTCGTCGGCGAGGTGCGACGTCTTCTCCTGCTTGCCCAACCGTCCGATACCGGTGATCCGCAGCATGCTGCGCTGTGCGGTCGGGGCGCGGGTGACTCGCGTCGGATCCACCGGAGGTGGCTCGAACCCCACCCGCTGGATGTAGTCGAGATTGGCGGTGCTGACGATGTCGCTGCTCACGGCGTGCCAGTAAGGTCATCGCATTGACTGAAATGGGCCCCGGCGTCGGCGGCGTCCTCACACCATTGACGTTGCATCTGATCGCGTTCCTGGCGGAAGGTGTTTTCCGTTTGTTGCCGGTCCCGGTCGAAATTCGACGTGCCCCAATGGGCCAGCCCCAAGCCGATCGCTCCGAATATGACGGCGGGCACTAGAAGGACACCGGCCGCCAGCGCCAGGGTTTTGCCGGGCGACCAGTTCCGCGATTTGGTTGATTCCCGGGTGGTCAGATTCTCCACCTGAGTGGCGATGATGGTGCCGGTGTCCCATTGCCCGTGCACGCGCACACGGTCACCCTCGTGCACATCGAGATCCTTGCCGAAGGCGCCGCCGAACGAGACGAACTGTACGGGGATGCGTTGGCGCCGGCCGCCCTCGTGATCGAATTGCTCGACCCGGAAGTGCACGATCGCACGCCCGTTGACCGGCATGCGTTTCTCGACATTTCGGACCTGGCCTTCGACCAGAGCGCTCCCGGCCTGGCGCTGCCGGGGCCGGGACGGCGCCGGCCCGACATCCTGCCGATGGCGCTGCGGGGCATCATCCGCGGCTTGCGGTTTCCATGAGTAGGCGCTGTCGACCATTGTTCCGCTCCCCATGCTGAAGTTCGGGCAATGGACTCAGCATCCTGGCGCGATACGCGCTGAACATCAGTAGTCGACTACTCCAGTTTGTGGTTGCGACCGTCGGGCTACTCGTAGGGCCGCCTGGTACGGCCCCTAAAGCACAGGCCCCCCTTGAGTGCTAGCACTCGCATGTATAGAGTGCTAGGTGGCATGCGGCCTACCCCAGCGCCGGCACCCGCGACGACGGAGCGAGGGCACGGACGCTTGCCGAACACCTGGTAACCGGCATCTGGGGATCCCCCCGGATCCACACCCCGACAAGTGGAGGGCTTCCATCGTGGCAGTCAACATCAAGCCACTCGAGGACAAGATCCTCGTTCAGGCCAACGCGGCCGAGACCACGACCGCTTCCGGTCTGGTCATCCCCGACACCGCCAAGGAAAAGCCGCAGGAAGGCACCGTCGTCGCAGTTGGCCCCGGCCGCTGGGATGAGGATGGCGAGAAGCGGATCCCCCTGGACGTTGCTGAGGGCGACACCGTGATCTACAGCAAGTACGGCGGCACCGAGATCAAGTACAACGGCGAGGAGTACCTGATCCTGTCGGCGCGCGACGTGCTGGCTGTCGTCAACAAGTAAGTACTCGTGCGACCGCCCCGGAGATCCCCGTGTTCAGCGCGGGTGATGTCCGGGGCGGTATGCGTTCTCAAGCAGAAAGACATCTATGAGCAAGCAGATTGAGTTCAACGAGACTGCGCGCCGTGCCATGGAGGCGGGCGTCGACAAGCTCGCCGACGCGGTCAAGGTGACGCTGGGTCCGCGCGGTCGGAACGTGGTGCTGGCCAAGGCTTTCGGTGGACCGCAGGTCACCAATGACGGTGTGACCATCGCGCGCGAGATCGACCTGGAAGACCCGTTCGAGAACCTCGGTGCCCAGCTGGTGAAGTCGGTGGCGACCAAGACCAACGACGTCGCCGGCGACGGCACCACCACGGCCACCGTCTTGGCGCAGGCCCTGGTCAAGGCCGGTCTGCGCAACGTGGCTGCCGGTGCCAACCCCATTGCGCTGGGTCTGGGCATCAGCAAGGCCGCCGACGCGGTGTCCGAGGCATTGTTGGCCGCGGCTACCCCGGTGTCGGACAAGACCTCCATCGCGCAGGTCGCCACGGTTTCCTCGCGCGACGAGCAGATCGGTGAGCTGGTCGGCGAGGCCATGACCAAGGTCGGTCACGACGGTGTGGTCACCATCGAGGAGTCCTCGACGCTGAACACCGAACTCGAGGTCACCGAGGGCGTCGGTTTCGACAAGGGGTTCATCTCGGCCTACTTCGTCAACGACTTCGACTCGCAGGAAGCGGTGCTCGAGGACGCGGTGGTGCTGCTGCACCGCGACAAGATCAGCTCGCTGCCCGACCTGCTGCCGCTGCTGGAGAAGGTCGCCGAATCCGGTAAGCCGCTGCTGATCATCGCCGAGGACATCGAGGGCGAGGCCCTGTCCACACTGGTCGTCAACGCGATCCGCAAGACGCTCAAGGCCGTCGCCGTCAAGGCGCCGTTCTTCGGCGATCGGCGCAAGGCGTTCCTGGATGATCTGGCGGTCGTCACCGGCGGTCAGGTCGTCAACCCCGACGTGGGCCTGGTGCTGCGCGAGGCCGGCCTGGACGTGCTGGGCTCCGCCCGTCGCGTCGTGGTCACCAAGGACAGCACCGTGATCGTCGACGGTGGCGGCTCCAAGGACGCGGTCGCCGATCGCGTCAAGCAGCTCAAGGCCGAGATCGAGACCACCGATTCCGACTGGGATCGGGAGAAGCTGCAGGAGCGGCTGGCCAAGCTGTCCGGCGGTGTCGCGGTGATCAAGGTCGGCGCGGCCACCGAGACCGACCTGAAGAAGCGCAAGGAAGCGGTTGAGGACGCCGTCGCGGCGGCCAAGGCTGCCGTCGAGGAGGGCATCGTCGTCGGTGGTGGTGCCGCACTCGTGCAGGCTCGCTCTGCCCTCGACAAGCTGCGCGGTGAGCTCAAGGGTGACGAGGCGCTCGGCGTCGACGTGTTCTCTTCCGCACTGTCGGCCCCGCTGTACTGGATCGCCACCAACGCCGGCCTGGACGGTTCGGTCGTGGTGAACAAGGTCAGCGAGCAGGCCAATGGGCAGGGCTTCAACGCCGCCACGCTGTCCTACGGCGATCTGGTCGCCGAGGGCATCGTGGACCCGGTCAAGGTGACCCGTTCGGCGGTGCTCAACGCCGCATCCGTGGCGCGCATGATCCTGACGACCGAGACGGCCGTCGTGGACAAGCCGGCCGAGGAAGAAGATCACGGGCACGGCCATCACGGCCACGCTCACTAAGTTCGTTTCGCGAAACACCCTCGGTCCGGTTGGGCCGGGGGTGTTTTCGTCATTTACGCGGCACTGTGTCGACGGAGCGTCGTCAGAGCCCGAAGATGACGATGCCGACGCCCACGACGATCGACGCCGAGAGGGATACCAACAGAAAGCTGACGATCTGTTCCTTTGTCGTTGAGGCCTGGTGGTCGGCCGCTGCGATCGGCGCGAGTTTGCGGCCGGCACCCCATGCCGCGGCGAGCAGCGTCGCCAGCCAGTTCGCGTAGGCGGAGTACACGATGAGTACGACTGCCACAACTGCCCAGGCGTGAGGCAAGTGGATGTATGGCCAGAGCAACCCGAGCAGCACGAGGAACATGCCGTTGAGAATCGCTTCGAGGTGGCTCGACAGCGCCATGCGCGGGTTTTTCAGCGTCGGCACGGCGAACCCGGTGAGCAGGCCGATCAGAAACAGGACCAGACCAAGCGTGAACAGCAATGTCTGCATGTCAGAACTGTAGGGACGGGTGGCCGCGCGCGTCTTGGATTGATCGTCAACCTGCGACTGCAAGTCGCGGCCACGTGCTTTAATCGCCCTTCATGGGGGATCCCTTCGTCGACGCCGATAGTTCTGACGAGTGGTTGACGACGATCGGTGATGTTGCAGTTTCGCAGTACTGGATATCGACGCCGATCGGCCAATTTCCGATCCGTGGAACCGAGTGGACGGTCACGGACATGTCCACCTCCGAAGAGCACCTCTCGAACAGTAGGGTCGTTCTGGCGATTGTGGGTTCCTTGTTCTGTCTGCTGGGCCTGCTTTTCCTGCTCGCGAAGGACGTGCGGCAGGTTGGGTTTATTCAGGTCACCGTCCAGGGCGACGGGTTCTGTCACTCGACGTTGGTTCCGGCGACCCACCCCGACACGGTTCTCGATGTCAGCGACGAAGTCGACTATGCGCGTGAGTTGGCGGGTCAGCTGCCCTAGTCCACGCGGGTTGCAGGCTCGATGAGTTTCGAGATCGCCCACGGTCGGTACGGGTATGACTGACGAAACCATCAGCACCGCTTGCACCATCGATGCATCGGCCGAAACCGTGTTCGCGGTGCTGGCCGACCCGAGCACCCATCAGGCGATCGACGGCACCGGGTGGGTCCGGGAGTCGCTCGACGGCAAGCCGCTCACCGAAACCGGCCAGATCTTCCGGATGGCGATGTACCACGACAACTACGGCGGCATGCACTACGAGATGGCCAACCGGGTCGAGGTTTTCGAGCCTCCGCACGCGATCGCCTGGCTGCCGGGCCAGGGCGCTGACGACGCCAACCTCGAGTTCGGCGGCTGGATCTGGCGCTACGACCTCGAGCCGCTCGGCGACGACCGGACGAACGTCACCCTGAGCTATGACTGGTCGGCGGTGCCGCAGGCCCTACGCGAACACATCGAGTTCCCGCCGTTCGACCGGCGGCACCTGGACAACTCGCTCAAGCACCTGGCCGGGCTGGCACAGGATCGGGTGTAGCGGTCGGCTGAATCGACACCAAGCGGAACGCGTCCGGCCGGGAGTCGTCAGCCACGAATCCGACGAGCAGACTGCCAGAGGGAAACTTGGTGGCCAGTTCGTTGAGGGTCCTGGGCAGGAACACCCTGGCCTTGGCGTTGCCGTACCAATTGGGGTCGGAGGGGGAGGTGTCGAGGTCACTGACCCTGTCAATCGAGGCGTCCCATTCCTGAACCGGGTCCGGCGGTGCGTCACCGAATCCCGCCGATTTCAGGTACGCATCCGCTGGCCCCGCCAGGGTGATCGCAGTCCCGCTGCCGACCGGCTTCCCGGTGATCGTCCCGTCGATGACGTCGGCCGTCGCCGACGTCAACCGCGTCGTGCAGACGTCGTCGACGACGTTGGGCGGCACACAGAAACCGGGCAGCGGCCCGGCGTGGGCCGGGGCGGCAGCCAGGACGGCCAGTGCTGCTGTGGCTGCACCGGCCGCGGCCACTGCGCGGGGCCAATGTTTCGGCATCGGCGTCTCCCTTCAGGCGCGAAGACCCGTCGGGACCGCGCTGACCTGTATGTCGGCCCGCCCGCCGCGCGAGTTACAGGCGTTGGAGGAGAAAACACTGCCGGCGACCAGTCCGTGGGTGTTTTGTTTCGACATGGACCGGATCTTTCAGTGGGTGTGGGATCGGTACGGACCGGTGTATTCGTGGGCCGTCTGCGTGCTGGTATACGTCGCGGGGCTGTCGGTTCACCTCGCCTACCCGTTGATCATCGTTGCGTTCGAGGGGTCCGATCGCTATGCCGAGGCGGCCGTCATCACCTTTGCCGCCCTGCTGGTGCGGGTTTACCTGATGGTTCTTCCCGGCTCGAAACTGCTGCGCCTGATCGAAACGTGGGCGGCAGGCCACGAGGTCGATCCGATGCAGGCGCTACGCGCCACGTTCACCTACGCGCGGGGGACGACTGCCCGAGTGCTTGCCATCGATGTGGTCTGGGTGCCTTGCGTCGCGGTCGTGGTCGGTACGGTCGCCGGGGCGACCGGATGGAGACTGATCCAGTACGGGATTGTGGGCGCCGCATACGGAGCGGCCACCGGACTGTTCGGTGTACACAGCTTCACCGAGGGATCGCTGCGGCCGGCGCGGGCTGCCATGGCCGGTGACACCGGAATTGGCGACTTCCTGCCGCGCTCGCGTCCGACATTTGCCGCCTGGTCTCACGTCACCATGCTCGCGATGGCGTTGGGGTTCTCTACCGGGGCCGCGATCACGGCGTCTGTGATCGACCGCGCCCGGGAGGACCCGATCGTCTCCTTGGCGATTGGGTGTGCGTTGACGCTGATCTCAGGGCCGATAGCGGTCATGGCGATGTCGCCCCTGTTGCGACCGATCCGCGACCTCGCCGAGGGGACCGATCGGGTTGCCGTCGGCGACTACAGTCAACGTCTGCCGGTGGTTCAGGACGACGACCTGGGAGCCCTGTCGGCGTCGTTCAACCGGATGCAGGCGGGACTGGCCGAGCGGCAACGCCTTCAAGCGGCATTCGGGACGTATGTCGACCCGGCCTTGGCGGCACGGCTGCTTGAGCAGGGTGACGATGTGTTCGCCGGTGAGCGTCGTGAGGTGACGGTCGCGTTCGTCGACGTCCGCGATTTCACGCCGTTCGCCGAGGCCAACAGTGCCGAGGACACCGTTGCCCAGCTCAATGCGCTGTTCGAGATCGTGGTGCCTGCGGTGGTCGATGCCGGCGGGCACGTGAACAAGTTCCTCGGTGACGGTGCATTGGCGGTGTTTGGTGCCCCGAATGACCTTGCGCACCACGCCGATGCGGCGGTGAGCGCCGCCGTGTCGATTCAGCGGATCGTCGGCGAAAGATTCGGCGGTGGCCTTCGGATCGGGATCGGCATCAATACCGGTGTGGTGATCGCGGGCACCATCGGCGGCGGAGGCAAGCTTGAGTTCACGCTGATCGGGGACACGGTCAATGTGGCTGCCCGTGTCGAGCAGCTCACCAAGACCACCGGTGACGCGATCTTGCTCACCCAGCAGACGTTGGATGCCTTGGTGTCTCGTCCGACCGGACTCGCGGACCGGGGAAGGCATGCGGTGAAAGGCAAGTCAGCCGAGGTGAAGGTTTTCGGGCTTGACCCCGCAAGCACGAAGGCGCACGGGTGACGAATCGGTACCGGACCGAGACCACGACACATCATGCGGTGGTGCGGCGTCTCACGCGATCTGGCCCAGAATGCGAACATGACGGAACCGCGCGGGGTCTCGCGTCAGACGTTCCTGCGGGGAGCCGTCGGGGCGTTGGCCGCCGGAGCAGTGTTCGGGTCGTCTCGGGCCGGCGCCGCCCCGGCCGGTTGGGGCGATCTCGCGGCTGCCATCAAAGGGCAGGTGATCCTGCCGGACAGCGGTGGTCAATTCGGTGCGGCCAAAAGCGTTTTCAACACCAACTTCAACGGTCTGACGCCCGCGGCGGTGGTCACCCCGTCATCGGCGACGGACGTACAGAGGGCGATGGAGTTCGCTGCAGCGCATAACCTCAAGGTCGCTCCACGCGGCGGCGGGCACTCCTATGTGGGCGCCTCGACCGCGAACGGCACCATGGTCATGGACCTGCGTCACCTGCCCGGCGACATCAACTACGACGCGGCGACGGGGTACGTCACGGTGGCGCCCGCGACCGGTCTGTACGCGATCCACCAGGCGCTGGCCGGAGCCGGCCGCGGCATCCCGACGGGTACCTGCCCGACGGTCGGCGCGGCCGGGCACGCCCTGGGCGGTGGGTTGGGCGCCCAATCGCGGCATGCGGGTCTGATGTCCGATCAGCTGGTGTCGGCGACGGTGGTGCTGCCCGGCGGCGCCGGAGTCACGGCGTCGGCCAACGAGCACCCGGATCTGTACTGGGCGCTACGTGGTGGAGGTGGCGGCAATTTCGGGGTGACGACCGCGCTGACCTTCGCCACCTTCCCGATCGGTGACGTGGACGTCGTCGGCCTGCATTTCCCGCTGGAGTCGTTCGCGCAGGTCCTCCTCGGGTGGCAGAACTGGCTGCGTACCGCCGACCGCAGTAGTTGGGCGCTGGCCGACACGATCACCGATCCGCAGGGCGCGCACTGTCGCATCTTGGCTACGTGCCCGGCCGGATCAGGCAAGAGCATCGGAGACGCGGTGATCAAAGCGGTGGGGCTGCAGCCATCCGGGACCGAGAACCGCACATTCAACTACCTGGATCTGGTGAAGTTTCTGGCGGCCGACAATCTCAACCCGTCGCCGCTCGGCTATGTCGGTGGATCCGATGTATTCCCGACGATCACCCCAGCCGCTGCCCAGGGGATCGCCGCGGCGTTCAATGCCTTTCCCGGCGGGGCCGGTCGCCCGATCGTGATCATGCACGCGCTCGACGGTGCGCTGGCCACCGTGGGTCCGGGTGACACGGCCTTTCCGTGGCGGCGGCAATCCGCCCTGGTGCAGTGGTATGTGGAAACCTCCGGTTCACCTGCGGCAGCGGCCAACTGGCTCACCATCGCCCACCAGGCCGTGGCACCGTATTCGGTCGGCGGCTACGTCAACTATCTCGAAGCGAACCAGCCGGCGTCGCGGTATTTCGGGGCCAATCTGTCCCGCCTGGCCGCCACCCGGCAGAAATATGACCCGGCCCGGATCATGTTCTCGGGCTTGAATTTCTGATCGCGGAATAGCTTTCACCCCCGAGACGGCAGCATCGGCCTAGCCTCGAAACGTTGGGTCTCACCTGCCACCTGGACGAGTGAAGGAACCGAGCATGCGAACAACTGTGATGTATGGGGCCGGCGACGTGCGGGTCGAGAACGTACCGGACCCCATTCTGAAGGAGCCGACCGACGCCCTCGTGCACGTCACCAGCGCCTGCATCTGTGGCAGTGACCTGTGGCCCTACCAGTCCATGCCGCACAAGTTCGATCGGACCATCGGCCTGGACGAGACCCCCGACGGTTACCGCGCGATGGCCGACCGCGAGGCCCTCAAGGTGTTGATCGAGCCATGACACCACTGCTGCTCCAGGACCGTGACGATCGCGGTGTCGTCACCCTCACGCTGAACCGTCCGCAGGCCTTCAACGCGTTGTCCGAGGCGATGCTGACCGCGTTGGGCGAGGCGATCGATGCGCTGGCCGAGGACACCACGGTGCGGGCCGTCATCCTCGGAGCGTCCGGCAAGGCGTTCTGCGCCGGGCATGACCTCAAGGAAATGCGGGCCGAACCGTCACTGGCGTACTACGAGCAGTTGTTCGAGCAGTGCACCCGCGTGATGCTGTCGATCCAGCGCCTACCGGTGCCGGTGATCGCCCGGGTTCAGGGCATCGCGACGGCGGCGGGTTGTCAGCTCGTCGCGATGTGCGACCTGGCGGTGGCGACGGACGACGCGCGCTTCGCGGTCAGCGGCGTCAACGTCGGGTTGTTCTGCGCGACTCCGGGAGTGGCGCTGTCGCGCAACGTGCCGCGCAAAGCTGCCTTCGAGATGCTCGTCACGGGCGAGTTCGTCTCAGCCGAGCAGGCTCGGGTGTTGGGGCTGGTCAATCGGGTGGCGTCGGCGGATGCCCTGGACGGCGAGATCGAGGCGATGGTCGCGAGCATCGTCTCGAAGCCACGTGTCGCCATCGCGATCGGAAAAGCGTTGTTCTACCGCCAGATTGATTCCGATATCGAATCCGCGTACGCCGACGCGGGCGCGACGATGGCCTGCAACATGATGGATCCGAGCGCCCTCGAGGGGGTGCAGGCGTTCATCGAGAAGCGGCCTCCCGCTTGGCCGCAGGCGCCGGCATAGCGGGTGGGTTGTCAGGCGGCGTGGCGACGATGGGCGCCCGCCGAGTCCGCTGCCAGGTCCTTCGATTCGCCGCCGGGAAGAACCGCCATGACCCGGTCGCTGGTGCGGTACATCTCGCGGTAGCGGTCCACCTGATCCTGGTCGATCAGGGTGGAGAACATGCTCACGTTGTGAGCCGCAGCGCCGGGGAGGCGGGCCTCGTTCAGCTTGCGGCCGCCGGCTCGGAAACCGGCCACGGCGCCGGCGAAGGAAGCGATCAATGCGGCGCCGGCGACGAACGCCAGGTCGCTGCCAAGTGCCATGGCGCCGACGAACAGTCCGAGCGAGACGAACGCGATGAGCAGTAGGACGTACGCGACAGTGGTAATCGGAATGCGGCGGAAGGTCTTGAGCATGGGGTCACCTCAATGGAGTCGAATGTTTCGACGATCGAAACGCTACGCGTATCGTATCGTTTGCTACGTATAGCGTAGCGCACGGCGGGGCTGAAATATTCCCGGCACGAAACGACGGGCGAGATGGAGACCGATGGCACAGCGACGCGTCGAGGACGGCATTGCCGAATCGACACTGCACCTGCTGCGGAGCGGCGGGCCGCGGGCGGTGACGGTCGAAGCGGTGGCCGCGCATTCGGGAATCGCCAAGACGACGATCTACCGACGGCATCCCAATCGACGGGACATGCTGGCCAGCGCACTGTCTGGCCTCGCCTCCCCGAACGCCTTGGATCCTGAGGCGGCAGCACCGGACCGGCTACGGTGGGTCATCGCCCAGGCCATCGGAACGATCGAGGACGGCATCGGCCTCGGTGGTCTGGCGGCCCTGCTCACCGAAGACGACCCCGAGTTCACCACGCTGTTTCGGCGAATCCTCGTCGATCAACGGGCGGCTCTGGCGACTGTGGTCGATACCGCCAAAGCCGATGGTTCGATGCGCGCGGATGTCGACACCGTCACGCTGATCGATGCAATGGTCGGTGCCTACATCGCCGAAAGCGCCCGGACCGGCGGCGTCAAGGAGGGCTGGGACGAGCGGTTGTTCCAGCTCTTCTGGCCCATTGTGCGGTGCGGTTGATCGACGGCTACCGCCGTTGCAACTCGATCACCGGGATGACCCGGTTGGTCTTGGTCTGGTACTCCCCGAATCCCGGTGCCTTCTCGACGATCCGTGGGTACGCGGCATCGCGCTCGGCCAGCGACATCTCCCGCGCACGCACGTCGTAGGCGTCGGTGCCGATCTCGATATGGGCATCGGGATGCGCACGCAGATTGTGCAACCACGCGGGGTCGACGTCGGCGCCCGCGTAGGAACCGACGACGGCGAGCTTTCCGTCCAGATCGAATGCCATCACCGGGTTGACGCGCTCCTTGCCGCTCTTGGCCCCGGTCGTGTGCAGCAGAAGTAGCGTCGCACCCTCGAACGGCCCGCCAACCTTGCCGCCGTTGGCGCGGAACTCGGCGATGATGTTGTCATTCCAGTTGTCTGCCATGTCTTCCTTCCTACGCCTGGACGCGGCGACGGTGCCCTCAGATCGCGAAATCGCGGGGCATACGCGATCTCAGCGCACGCTCGCGTTCGGTGACGTCCAACGCGGAACAGGAGAGTCAGTTCCCCAACGCTATATCGACGGCGGCCAACCGGTCCGGATCGCCGATGATGTCGATGACGTGAATCCTCCCTCCGCGGATATCGAGGCGCAGAAGGGATTTCAGCCGGCCTGCGGGTGCGATGACGATGCCTGCCGCGCCATCGAGCATCGCGACCTCGCCGCCCCGGGCGACCGCCGAGAACAACTTGGACTCCTCGACGAACTTGTGCGCACCGCGCAGTTCGACGGGGATGTGCTGGTCGACGAGCACGGGGTCGACGCGGCGCACCACGTCGGGGTCGAGAATTTCCAGCAGCGCATCGAGGTTGCCCTGTTGGGAGGCGGCCAGGAAGGTCCGCGCGATGTCGAGGTGTTCGGCAGTGGGGCGAGCCGCGACGGTGGCACCGTGCACCCGCTCCCGGGCCCGGCTGGCCAGTTTCTTCGTGGCCGCCGGGGTGCGGTCGAGCAGTGCGGCGATGTCGTCGAAGGGCACGGCGAAGGCATCGTGCAAAACGAACGCCACGCGCTGGGCGGGGGAGAGTCGGTCGAGCACTACGAGCAGGGCGCGGCCCACCGACTCGGCCATCGCCACCTCTTCGTCGGCGGCGGGGGCCATGGCGGTGGAGGCGGTGGGAAGGTGCTCGTCGGCGCCGAGGACCTCGGCACGTCGTTTCCGCTCCCGCAGTCGGTCGAGGCATTCGTGCGCGGTCACCGTGGTGAACCAGCCGGTCGGATTGGCCACGTCGGCGATACCGCGCGTGCTGACCTTCAGCCAGGCGGACTGGACTGCATCGTCGGCGTCATGCACCGAACCGAGTAGCCGATGGGCGACCCCACGCAGGTGGTGGCGGTCTTCCTCGAATCGGGCGGCCAGGGTCTCCAGGTCGTTCACAGCGTCACCTCTCGGGCGTGGGAAACGTCATCAAGGTGAACCACCACCGCAGCAACCGAACATGGGAGACGACCATCATGACCCTACAACTCGGCATGATCGCAGCCGTGATCGTTGCGATCACCATCGCAGCCAATGGGGCGATGGCTCTCGCGGACCTGGTCGGGGCCGGCTTCGTCCTGGCGAACTCTGCAGAGGTCGGCGTCCCGCGGACCTGGGTATCGACGCTCGGGCTGCTCAAGGGTGCGGGCGCCGTCGGACTGTTCGTGGGTCTGGTGGCGTTCCCGCCGCTCGGCGTCGCCGCAGCGATCGGGCTGATCGCGTTCTTCGTCGGCGCGGTCATCACCCACATCCGCGCGCGGGTGTTCTACAACATTGCCTTTCCTGCCGCGTTCCTCGTACTCGCGGTACTCGCGCTGGGCGCCTTCGCGGCGGGCTGACCCAACGGCAAAGGCCCCGTCCCGCGCGGGGACGGAGCCTCTGCCGTTGGGTGTGTGACGTTTCGCTGTGGGGCTCAGGCGCTCCGGCGGATGCCGCGCTTGAGCAGAAGTTCGCGCTCGGACTCGCTCAAGCCGCCCCAGATGCCGTACGGCTCACCCACGGCCAACGCGTGCGAGCGGCACTGGGTGATCACCGGGCAACTGCGGCACATCTCCTTGGCGCGCACCTCGCGCTGGGCCCGGGCGCGCCCGCGTTCGCCGTCGGGATGGAAGAACACCGACGAATCGACTCCACGGCAAAGTCCCTGCATTTGCCAATCCCAGATATCCGCATTGGGTCCGGGAAGTTGCTGTGGCTGCGGCATGTGGAAAACCCCTCTCTGCTCGCCCATTTCGCTAAAAAATGGTCGGGTTTGAGTCGGTGGAACCGAACTGAGCTCATGTCGCCGATGACCGCTCGTGCACATAAACTATGGGCCCCCGATAAAGTGAGTCAATACCTTGCCGGTGTGTCAAAGGGCATAACCGCAGGTCCAGAATTTACATCACGTTCATCATTGTGACGCGGTGACTGACGCATCGGTGCTGAGGATCTGCTAGAGGTCTTCGGGTTTTCCCTGTTGAGCCCGATCTTCGGGATCTGGCTAATTCCGGGCATCCGACAGTTAGTTGACGCGCTATTAACATTCAAGCCATCAATTGTTAACCAATGTTTATCGGGAAAGTCCTCAATACCCGGTTCCGCCGGTATCCAGTTCCCGTGGACCCTTGAAGGGTGGCGTATTGATACCGTCGCCTACCGATGAGCACATCCGCACCTGCTGCCACGACGCTGGTTGACGCTGCCTTCGGGTCCGACCCCGGTCGCTGGCCGCTGCCGAGCGCGACCACCTCGCACGAGCGGTGGCTGCGGGCGGTCGCCGCCGGCGGGCAGGGGCGTTACGCCTGCGCGCTCACCGAACTCGCCGAGATCGTGCGGTCCCCGAACTCCGGCCCGTTGGTGTCGCTGGCGCACAGCACGCGCGCGTCGTTCCTCCGACAGTTGGGCGGGCACGTACGGGCCCGTGGCGCCGACGGTCAGGCGTGGGCGCATCGCGGTGACGACGACGAGGCCGCCGCCGACGCAGTCGTCGGGCTCGCCGCGGACGCCCTCGGGATCGGTCGGTTCGGCGTCTCGGCGCGACTGCTCGAGCGGGCGCGCGACATCGACACACCTGACGGTTCTCGACAGCGGATCCGGCTGTCGTGGGTGAGCGCCGAACTGGCGATGGTTCAGGGCGATGGCTCCGCGGCGGTTGAGCACGCCCGTCGCGGCGTCGCGGCGGCAACCGGTTACCGCTCGACGCGCCACGCCGTCAAATCTGAAGTGGTGCTGGCCGCGGCGCTGTGCAGCGCCGGCGAGCTCGACGCCGCCAGGGAAGTCGCCGACGCGGCACTGCCGGCCGCCGAGAAGTCCGGGTTGATCCCGCTGCGTTGGGCGCTGGCCTGCGTGCTGGCCGACATCGGCAGCACTACACACGACGCTGCTCAAATCAGCCGGATCCGGGACCGCAGCGCCGATACAGTGCGTCGCAGAGGTGGGGTGTGGGTCGGCGCCTGATCCGGCCACTGCCCCCCGATCGTTATTGTTTAGCTGAGCCAATCCGCCGCGAGTGTCGGTGCAACGTAACGCTGGAGAGATCGCCCACGATGACAAGTTCGGGAGACCGTCTCGACATTGTCGTTGCTGACGCAGTGGCAGGTGATCGGAACGCGCTCTCGGAAGTGCTGGCGATCATTCGGCCGATCGTCGTTCGGTATGTCCGGGCGAGGGTGGGGGCGACCGAGCGCAGTGGTCTGTCAGCTGATGACGTTGCGCAGGAGGTGTGCTTGGCCGCCATAACGGCGCTGCCGCGCTACAAAGATCAGGGACGCCCGTTCCTGGCCTTTGTCTATGGCATCGCTGCGCACAAGGTTGCTGACGCGCATCGCGCGGCGGCCAGGAATCGTGCCGAGCCCACCGAGGTGGTGCCCGAGCGGCTCTCGCTTGAGGCCGGGCCCGAGCAGACCGCGCTCGACACCGAATCGTCTGAACGGATGGCCCGGTTGTTGTCCGTCCTGCCCGAGAAGCAGCGCGAGATTCTGATCCTGCGTGTCGTGGTCGGGATGAGTGCCGAGGAGACCGCCGAGGCCGTCGGGAGCACCGCCGGCGCCGTGCGTGTCGCACAGCACCGTGCACTGGCCCGGCTCAAGAACGAGATCATGGCGACGGGGCGGGATCATGCCTGAATTCGGCCGCTGGAGCTCAAACGGTGGTGATCCGTCCCTCAACGAGATCAACCGGTCCGAGAAGTTCATCGAGGCGCTGTCCCTCGAGCATCAGGTCTACGCGACCGACCGGGAGGAGGCCGAACTGGCCGTCCTGCTGGCCGGCTGGCGCGACGACGCCCGCCGCGCTCCGATGTCGGGTATCGCGACGCCACGTGAGGCCGTCAAGGCCCTCGACAAGTCGACCGGTCAGGGCCGGGTGCGGTTCCCGATGGCATTGGTCGGGTCGATGGCCGCCGCATTTCTGTGCCTTGGCGGGTTCGGCGCGGCCGTGTACGGATCCGGCCCGGGCGATGCCCTGTACGGCGTGCGCGGACTCGTCTTCGGGTCAGCGCCGTTGACGCGCGACGTGGGCGTCGAACTGGCGTCGAGTGAGCTGAAGCAGGTGCAGCAGCTGATCGACGACGGGCAATGGGAAGAGGCTCAGCAGAAGCTGCAGACCATCACCACCACCGTGGCCACCGTCGGCGACGAACAGCGCAAGCAGGAACTCGTCGACCAGTGGCAGCAGCTGTCGGTCAAGGTGGAGACCCGCGACCCGAATGCGACGGTGCCGCCCGACGCGCCGCCGGTGGTGTTGCCCGAGGTGACGGTGACGACGACCCCGTCCCCGACCGAAAGCACGCCGGGGGAGAGCCCGACGTCGACACCGACGACCGGGCCTTCGACCTCACCGACAGAGCCCAGCCCGGGTTCGGAGACGTCCACGCCGTCCTCGTCGGAGAGCCCGACGACGTCCCCACCGACGAGCACGCCGCCGACGACCACCCAGCCGACGACACCGACGCCGTCGAGCAGTGCTCAGCCGACGACGAGCGCGTCGTCCCCGGCGACACCGTCGACGTCACCCGCTACGCAGCCGTCGGCGACCCATACGTCGTCGGCTCCGACCACGTCGGCAGCGCCGGTGGCCGAAGCGCCTCCGGCGACCACCGCGACCGTCGCGCCGTCGGTGGAGCCGACATCGGTGCCGTCAGCACCGCCGGCGCGCACGACAGCGTCCGCCCCGGCGGAAACCGGCGGTGGCGGAGGTCACGAAAGCCCGTCGGAGGGGAACAGCGGAGAGGGTCCGGCGTTGCCGGGAATCGAACTGCCCCTGTTGCCGGGGCTAGGCGGCGGTCAGCGGTAGCCGTCGGTGTCCGAGGTGGCCTCGTTGAGGGACGCATCGGCGTAGCCGCGGCAGTAGTCCCATGTCACGTAGGCATCGGGTTCAGGGTCGTAGGCCGGCTCGTGCGGACGCACCGTGCCGTCGACGAGCAACTGCAGCAGGTTGGCCCGCAGCATGTCCCAGTCGTGGTAGTGGTCTTGCTGGCATTCGTCGCAGCACACGACGAGACCACGAATTCCCTTGTGCGCCAACAGCGCCTCGTACACCGCGAGATCGGCTAGATCAGCCTCGACAGCCGTCCGTTCCTGAGGGTCCAGAGGCTGGCCCGGCTCGATCGCGTCCAGCGCAGCAGAAGGATCGCAAGGATCGTCGGCAAACGGATCGGGCGGCAAACCAGGGGGGAGGTGGTCACGCACGAGTCCCACACTACGCAGCCGTGCAGGTATCGCGCCAGCCGTCCTGATGCGCGCCGTGATCTGCGGCCTGAGGTGCAAGGAGCGGCAACATCACCGTCAATACGCGAGCCGATAGAATCGGGTTACACGCCCCACGCCTGCCACTGGAGGCCCCACCCATGTCGATCGCTGAAAGCAGCGTTCCCATCGCCCTACCGGTGCCGACCGGCGGCGACGATCCCACAAAGATCGCAATGCTCGGTCTCACCTTTGATGACGTGCTGCTGCTGCCGGCTGCCTCCGATGTCATCCCGGCCACCGCCGACACGTCGAGCCAGCTGACCCGGAACATCCGTCTGCGGGTGCCGATGGTCAGCTCGGCGATGGATACCGTCACCGAATCGCGGATGGCCATCGCGATGGCCCGCGCCGGCGGCATGGGGGTGCTGCACCGCAACCTTCCGGCCGCCGAACAGGCCGCCCAGGTCGAGACGGTGAAGCGGTCCGAGGCCGGCATGGTCACCGACCCGGTCACGTGCTCACCGGCGAACACGCTGGCCGAGGTCGACGCGATGTGCGCCCGGTTCCGGATCTCCGGTCTCCCCGTTGTGGACAGCTCGGGTGCGCTGGTTGGGATCATCACCAACCGCGACATGCGCTTCGAGGTCGACGAGAACAAGCCCGTCGCCGAGGTGATGACCAAGGTGCCGCTGATCACCGCGCAGGAAGGTGTGTCCGCCGAGGCTGCGCTGGGCCTGCTGCGCCGTCACAAGATCGAGAAGCTGCCGATCGTCGACGGTCACGGCAAGCTGACCGGGCTGATCACGGTCAAGGACTTCGTCAAGACCGAACAGTTCCCGCTGTCGACCAAGGACAGCGACGGCCGGTTGTTGGTCGGCGCCGCGGTCGGCGTCGGGGACGACGCCTGGGCGCGGGCCATGAACCTGGTCGATGCCGGTGTCGACGTGCTGATCGTCGACACCGCCCACGCCCACAACCGGGGCGTGCTCGACATGGTGGCGCGGGTGAAGAAGACCGTGGGCGACCGCGTCGAGGTGGTCGGCGGCAACGTCGCGACCCGTGCCGCGGCCGCTGCCTTGGTGCAGGCCGGCGCCGACGCGGTCAAGGTCGGTGTGGGCCCCGGCTCGATCTGCACCACCCGGGTGGTCGCCGGTGTCGGCGCTCCACAGATCACCGCCATCCTGGAGGCGGTGGCAGCCTGCAGGCCCTATGGCATCCCGGTGATCGCCGACGGTGGCCTGCAGTACTCCGGCGATATCGCCAAGGCACTGGCGGCCGGCGCGTCGACGGCGATGCTGGGCTCGCTGCTGGCCGGCACCGCCGAGTCACCCGGTGACCTGATCTTCGTCAACGGCAAGCAGTTCAAGAGTTACCGCGGCATGGGTTCACTGGGCGCCATGCAGGGACGCGGCGGTGGCAAGTCCTACTCAAAGGACCGCTACTTCCAGGACGATGTGCTCTCCGAGGACAAGCTGGTGCCCGAGGGCATCGAGGGCCGGGTGCCGTTCCGCGGTCCGCTGGGTTCGGTGATCCATCAGCTGACCGGCGGGTTGCGGGCGGCCATGGGCTACACCGGCTCGGCGACCATCGAGCAGTTGCAACAGGCGCAGTTCGTCCAGATCACGGCGGCCGGGTTGAAGGAAAGCCACCCACACGACATCACCATGACCGTCGAGGCCCCCAACTACTACACCCGCTGAACCGGTGGGGCAGGAGACTAAGAACAGTCATGCGCGACATGGTTGAAATCGGCATGGGCAGGACCGCCCGCCGCACCTATGAGCTCGACGACGTCACGATCGTGCCCTCACGGCGCACCCGCTCGTCGCAGGACGTCTCGACAGCCTGGCAGCTCGATGCCTACCGCTTCGAGGTCCCGGTCGTCGCACACCCGACCGACTCCCTGGTGTCGGTGGAGTTCGCGATCGAGATGGGTCGGCTCGGCGGGCTCGGCGTGCTCAACGGCGAGGGACTCATCGGCCGACATGCCAACGTCGAGGAGAAAATCGCCCAGGTGCTGGATGTCGCTGCGTCGGCACCTGACGATTCGGCGGCGATCCGGATGCTGCAGCAGTTGCATGCCGCGCCGCTGGACCGCGAGTTGCTCGGCGCCGCGGTGGCCCGTATCCGTGAGGCCGGGGTGACCACAGCGGTCCGCGTCAGCCCGCAGAACGCCCAGGCGCTGACCCCGACGCTGGTGGCCGCCGGGATCGACCTGCTCGTCATCCAGGGCACCATCATCTCCGCCGAGCGCGTCGCGTCCGATGGCGAGCCGCTGAACCTGAAGACGTTCATCTCCGAGCTCGATGTCCCGGTCGTGGCCGGAGGCGTTCTCGACCACCGGACCGCGCTGCACCTGATGCGTACCGGCGCGGCCGGCGTGATCGTCGGCTATGGCTCCACGGCCGGGGTCACCACCAGCGACGAGGTGCTCGGCATCAGCGTGCCGATGGCCACCGCGATCGCCGACGCGGCGGCCGCCCGTCGCGAATACCTCGACGAGACCGGCGGCCGGTACGTGCACGTGCTGGCCGATGGCGATATTCACACCTCCGGCGACCTGGCCAAGGCGATCGCCTGCGGCGCTGACGCCGTCGTGCTGGGGACGCCGCTGGCGGTGGCTGCCGAGGCGCAGGGCGGTGGCTGGTTCTGGCCGACCGCGGCCGCGCACCCGTCACTGCCGCGCGGTGCCCTGCTGCAGGTGGCGGACGGAGAGCGGCCGGGCCTGCAGCAGGTGCTGACGGGGCCGTCCGATGACCCGTTCGGTTCGTTGAACCTGGTCGGCGGCCTGCGCCGGTCGATGGCCAAGGCCGGGTACTGCGATCTCAAGGAGTTCCAGAAGGTTGGTCTCACGGTCGGGTCCTGACCCGGGTCCCTCCCCGCCAAACCCTCCGCGTCTCCAGCTAAACCCTCCGCGCGGTTTTCTTCACCAGGGCTGTGTGAGCGCGCGATCACGACCCTGCGGTAGAAGTCGGTGGCCGTCGCCGCGTCGAGGAAGAAGTTTCCTTTACAAGTTAGGGCTTCCTGTCTAGAAAGTTACCTCTCGGTAGCGTCATACTGGTCACATGCAGCCTGACTATGACGTCCTGGTGATCGGTTCGGGATTCGGCGGCAGCGTCAGTGCGCTGCGGCTGACCGAGAAGGGCTATCGAGTCGGTGTACTCGAGGCCGGTCAGCGCTTCACCGATGCGGACTTCGCCAAGACCTCGTGGGATCTGCGCAAGTTTCTCTGGGCACCGCAGTTGGGCATGTACGGCATCCAGCGCATCCATCTCCTGCGCAACGTGATGATCCTGGCCGGAGCCGGTGTCGGCGGCGGGTCGCTGAACTACGCCAACACCCTGTACGTGCCGCCGGCCCCGTTCTTCAACGACCCGCAGTGGAAGGGCATCACCGACTGGCGGGCCGAGTTGATGCCGCACTACGACCAGGCCCAGCGCATGCTCGGCGTGGTGAAGAACCCGACCTTCACCGACGCCGACCGCATCGTCAAAGAGGTCGCCGACGACATGGGTTGCGGGGACACGTTCGTCGCGACGCCGGTCGGCGTGTTCTTCGGTCTCGACGGTGAGCTGACCCCCGGCAAGACCGTGCCGGACCCCTTCTTCGGCGGCGTCGGCCCGGCCCGCACCGGGTGTATCGAGTGTGGCGAATGTATGACCGGCTGTCGGCACGGCGCCAAGAACACGCTCGTCAAGAACTACCTGGGCCTGGCGGAATCGGCCGGCGCACAAGTGCATCCGATGACCACCGTGACGAGTTTCGAGCAGCGCGCCGACGGGCTCTGGGAAGTCAGCACCGTGCGCACCGGCAGTAAGCTGCGGCGTCACCGCAAGACGTTCACCGCCAAGCATCTGATCATGGCCGCCGGGACGTACAACACCCAGAAGCTGCTGTTCAAGATGCGGGACCAGGGCAAGTTGGCAAAGCTGTCGTCTCGTCTCGGCGTGTTGACCCGCACCAACTCCGAGTCCATCGTCGGCGCACAGACCCTCACCGTGCCGCCCGGCATGGACCTCACCCACGGCGTGGCCATCACCTCCTCGGTGCACCCCACCTCCGACACCCACGTGGAGCCGGTGCGCTACGGCAAGGGTTCCAACGCCATGGGTCTGCTGCAGACACTGATGACCGACGGCACCGGGCCGCAGGGCACCGATGTGCCGCGCTGGCGGCAGTTCCTCGATCAGGCCCGCGAGGATCCGCGCAATATGATCCGGCTCCTCAACCCGCAGCGCTGGAGCGAGCGCACAGTGATCGCGCTGGTGATGCAGCACCTGGACAACTCGATCACGACCTTCACCAAGCGTGGGCCCGGCGGCAAGCGGGTCATGACGTCCAAACAGGGCCACGGTGAACCGAATCCGACGTGGATCCCGGTGGGCAACGAGTTCACCAGGCGGATGGCGGAGAAGGTCGACGGCGTCGCCGGCGGCACCTGGGGCGAGCTGTTCAACATCCCGCTCACCGCGCACTTCCTCGGCGGGGCGGCCATCGGTGAGGACGCCGAGCACGGCGTCATCGACCCGTATCAGCGCGTATACAACTACCCGACGCTCCATGTCATGGACGGTGCGGCAATCTCGGCGAACCTCGGGGTGAACCCGTCGCTGTCGATCACCGCGCAGGCCGAACGCGCGGCGTCGCTCTGGCCGAACAACGGGCAGAAGGACGAGCGTCCGAGCCAGACTGAGCCGTACCGGAAACTGGCACCGATCGCGCCCGCGCATCCCGTGGTGCCGACCGAGGCGCCCGGTGGGTTGCGGCGCCTCCCGATCGAGCCGGTCAACTCGGGCGGCTAGCGAGCGGTCTCTGCCCGCCGGGGGCGGATTCCAACAGGGCCTCGAACAGCCGGGTCAACGTGTCGACGTCCACCGTGCCCGGTTGGAGCACCTCCTCGGAGGCGATGCCGGAGCTGATCGTGACGACCAACTGCGCGAGTGCCGACAGCTGTCTGCCGGGTAGCGACGTGCCGGCCTGTTCGACGATGCGCAGGGCTTGATCGGCGGCCGCGCGACGGCGGGCGACCAGGCGTTCGCGCAGTTGGGGATCGCGTACCGCGCGCAGCCAGTACTCGATCAGCACGATCTGGTACTCCGTCTGATCGTGGATTGACTCCAGCGTTGCGCGACTCAGTGCCGCGGCGATCGCGGCGGTGTCGCCGTGCCCACTGTCGAGCGCGGTGGCGATGAGGGCGCCGCGGCTCTCGAACTGCCGGTCCAGCAGGGCCAGGAACAACTCGTCCTTGGATTCGAAGTTGGAATACACCGCGCCTTTGGTGAATCCCGCGGCCTGACCGATGGCGTCGATGGTGGCGCCGGCGAAGCCTTCTGCGGCGAACACCGTCAGCGCGGCATCCAGGATCCGGTCGCGAACCTCGTCGCGCGTGGGGCGGGTACGTGCCGGTTTGACAGCAGCCATGACCAACACAATACTCGCCAGTATCCAATTGGATACCGACGAGTATCGAAAGGTCGGAGATGGAAGACGAGGACGGCGCGGAGAGCGCGCCGCAGATCGCCACGACCGGACTCGGCGTCGACGGTGAGCACGGCCCGCTGTTCTCGGAGATCGACCTGGAGCTCACGCCCGGTTTTCACGCCATTCAGATGCCCGGGGGGTGGGGTCAGACCGCGCTGCTGTTGACGCTGGCCGGCCGCCTGGCGCCCACCCACGGCACCGTGACCGTGTGTGGCCGGACTCGGCCGCGAGACATCCGCCGACACTGCGCGATCGCGGCCTTCGCCGACATCGACGAACTCGAGGATTCGGTCACCGTCCGCACGGTGCTCGCCGAGCAGCGCCGCTGGCTGGCCCCGTGGTATCGACGGGTGCCGGCCGAATCCGGCGACTCCGCCCTAGAGGAGGTGTTCGGCGACCTGACGCCACCCGAACCCGACACCTACATCAGCGAACTGTCCGACCTCGACCTGTTCCTGCTGAAGGTCACCCTGGCGTTGTTCTCGAATCGCCCCATCCTCGTGGTCGGTGACCTCGAGCAGGTGCGGGACCACTGCCGTCGCGCGATCGCGGTCGAGCGACTCGGCGCCATCTCCACGCAGCGCAGTGTCGTTGTCGGAGTGACCAATCCGCTCGGCCACGATGCTCCTGACCACGGTTTGCACGATCACCGCGTCCTGACGGGAAAGAACTGACATGTTGGCTGGACTCACCGACCTGGTTGCGGGCTCGGAGATCAAACGCTTCGGCCGCAGCCGGATGACCCGGGCCGCGATCGTGGTGCTGATGCTGCTCCCGCTGGTGTACGGTGCGCTGTATCTGTGGGCCTACTGGGACCCCTTCGGTCAGGTCGACAAAATGCCGGTGGCACTGGTCAATTCGGACCGGGGTGCGGTGGTGTCGGGACAACACGTCAACGTCGGCACCGAGATCGCCAAGAGCCTGACCGACGACGCCGGCCTGAACTGGCATGTGGTGGACGAGGACGAGGCCCGCAACGGCGTCGAGCACGGCACGTACTACTTCATGCTCGAGCTGCCGCCGGACTTCAGCGAGGCCATCGCCTCACCGCTGACCGGAAACCCCGAGCAGGCCAACCTGAACGCGGTCTACAACGACGCCAACAACTACATCTCGTCGAACATCGGCCGCACCGCGATCGACCAGGTGCTCAACGCGGTGTCGACGCGGATCTCGGGCCAGGCGGTCAACCAGGTGCTCTCCGTGGTGGTCAGCTCCGGCGCCGGGATCAAGCAGGCCGCCGACGGCGCGGCCCAACTTGCCGCCGGCGCAGTGAAAGTCGACGACGGAGCCGGCCGGCTGGCCGCCGGGCTGCACACTGCGCGGTCCGGATCGGCGCAGCTGGCCACCGGCGCCGAGCAGCTCTCGGTGGAGATCAACAAGGCCACCGATCCGCTGGTCGCGGTCACCTCGGCACTGTCGAAGATCGGTGGCGAGACACAGAAACTGGAAGACGGCACCGCCGCGCTGCGGCAGGCCAACGACCAGATCGGTGCCCTCACCGGAGCGCAGGACTCCGCCGCGGCAGCGCTGACCTCGGTGATCGACCAGCTGTCGACCAGTCCCGATCCGATCGCCAACAATGCCGCCGGAACCCTGCGCGGTGTGGCGGATGACCTTCGGGCCCACCAATTCACCCCGCAGATCCGTCGGCAACTCACCGACGCCGAGAACGCGGCCATCTCGATGACCTCGTCGCTGCGTAACCCCGGCAGCCCGTTGAACTCTGCGCTCGATCAGGTGGGCAGCAAGAACTCCGACCTCAATGCCAAGCTGAACCAGCTGCGTGGGGGAGCCCGGAAACTGGCCACCGGCAACGCCGAATTGGCCAGTGGCATAGCAAAACTCGACACGGGTGCCGGTCAGCTGAAATCTGGCACCGCCCAGTTGCGAGGCGGATCGGCCGAGTTGGCCACCAAGCTCGCCGACGGTGCCGGCCAGGTACCGAAATGGACTCCCGCGCAGAAGGAGGCGATCGCCGACACCATCGGCGGCCCGGTTCACCTGCAGAACTCGGCCGAGAACGCCGCACCCAACTTCGGCACCGGGATGGCGCCGTTCTTCATCACACTCGCGCTGTTCTTCGGTGCGCTGGTGCTGTGGATGGTGTTGCGTCCGTTGCAGAACCGGCCGATTGCCGCGGAGGTCCCGGCGATCCGGGTGGTGCTCGCCAGCTACCTGCCCGCGGTGATCATCGGGGTGTTCCAGGCGATCATCCTGTACTGCGTGGTGCGGTTCGCCCTCGGCATGCACGTGGTGCATCCGGTCGCCATGCTGGGCTTCATGATGCTGGTGTCATGCAGTTTCGTGGCCGCGACCCAAGCGGTCACCGCCCTCGTCGGCCCCGCGGTGGGTCGGGTGCTGCTGATGGCCCTGTTGATGCTGCAGTTGGTCAGCGCGGGCGGGATGTACCCGGTGGAGACCACGTCACGACCGTTCCAGATGTTCCACGACTACGATCCGATGACCTACGGCGTCAACGGATTACGCCAGCTCATCCTGGGCGGCATCGACCACCGACTCTGGCAGGCGATCATCACGCTCGTGGTGATCTGGGTGGGTGCGCTGACCATCTCGTCGCTGTCGGCGCGACGGAACCGGCTGTGGAACATGACCAGGCTGATGCCGGCGATCAGGATGTGAGTCAGACCGCCCGGAGCAGTGCGGCATCCGCGAGCGGTCGGCTCGGCTGTCCGTGGATGTCGACGGGGACGTCGCCGGCCAGCGTCACGCGGTGCATCAGGCGGCGCTGGTCGTCGTAGTCGTCGACGGCGCGGTGCTGGGTGGCCCGGTTGTCCCACATCGCGACGTCGCCCGGGGTCCAGTTCCAGCGAACCGTGTTCTCCGGCATGGTGATCCGACGCTGCAACAACTCCAGCAGGGTCGCGGACTCATGGCTGTCCAGGCCGAGGAAGCCGCGGGTGAAGTCTCCGGCCACCAGCGTGCGCTCACCGGTCTCCGGATGTACCCGCACGACTGGGTGTTCGGTGCGGAAATCGGGCTTTTCGAACGCGGCCCGCATCTGTTGCTGTTCTTCGCTCAGTGCGGCGACGGGTGCCGCCGCGTAGTCGAAGCGGTTGCTGTGGACGGCCCAGAGGTTTTCGGTGAGGGCCTTGAGCGGAGCGGGCAACCGGTCGTAGGCCGCCGCGGTGGAGGCCCACATGGTGGATCCGCCGTATTCGGGCAGCGTCACGGCCCGCAGGATCGAGATGGCCGGGTAGTCGGGCATGAACGTGACGTCGGTGTGCCAGCGGGTGGCCTTCGCGTACTCGGAGTCGAGCGGTGTGATGAGCGGGGCTTGACCTTGCGCGACGGACTGCTTGAGCGCGTGGTGACCGACGGGCTTGCCGAGAAGTCGCGCGAAGGCGTGCTGCCGTTCGTCGGTGAGATCGTGCTGACCGCCGAAGAAGACGACCTTGTGCTCGAGCAGTGCGCGCCGGATCTCGGCGACCGTGCCTTCGTCGAGATCCCCGCTCAGTTGCACGCCCTCGATGCGGGCGCCGATGCGACTGCCCAGCTTGCTGACGGTGAGGCGAGGGGCGGCAAGAGTGGTCATCGGCTTGTCCTTTGGGCTGGTCGAGGTCACTGTAGTCAAGTGACTACATCGGTATGTGAGCTAGTGTAGCCACATGACTACACCGACGCCACCGGGCAAGGACGTGGCCGGTCCGGTGGGCAGGGACGAGGTGGTCGCGGCCGCACTGTCGGCCGCGGCCGAATTGTTCGCCGAGCGGGGGCCTGCGGCCACGTCGATCCGTGACATCGCGGCCGAGTCCAAGGTCAACCATGGGCTGATCTACCGGCACTTCGGTACCAAAGAGCAGTTGGTCGGAGCCGTACTCGAACATCTCGGTGCCCGGCTCACCGCGCTGTTGGACGAGAACGGCCGCCCCGACGAGATCGAGCGGGCCATGGACCAACACATGCGGTTGATGGCCAGGGCGCTGCTCGACGGCTACCCGATCGGCCAACTGCAGACCCGGTTTCCGGGCGTCACGAGGCTGCTCGAGCAGGTCCTGCCGCGTTTCGACGATGAGCGCAGCGGACGTCTTGCGGTGGCCAACGCCGTTGCCCTGCAACTGGGTTGGCGGCTGTTCGAGCCGTTCCTGAAGTCGGCGGCCGGACTGGACGCGATCGACGACGGCGAGGCGCGCGCGGCGGTCGGCGCCGAGATCGCACGGATCCTCGAACCCGGCGCCGCCGCGGCTCAGTCAGTCACCATTGCGGACTGACGACTCGACTTTCTCACCGAGTTGTTTGTCGACGTTCTTCCAGTATTCGAAGGCCCGTTCCAGTACGTGCTCGGAGACCCCCTTCGACAGGTGCCCGGCGATGTTGGAGACCAATCGGGCGCGCGCTGCGTCGTCGAGCACGTCCCGCACCATCGTTCCGGCCTGGCCCCAGTCGTCGTCCTCGGCGTGCAACGTGTAGGCGGCGCGAACCATGTCGCCGTCGGCGTGCCACAGTGATTCGGCGGTGCGGGCCGGATCGGCCTGCGGACCGCCGTAGGAATTCGGGGCGTAGACCGGGTCGGACACATTCTTGATCCGCATCGCGCCGTCTTTCGAGTAGCTGTTCACCTCTACCTTCGGCGCGTTGACCGGGATCTGCTTGTAGTTGCTGCCGAGCCGGTGACGGTGGGCGTCGGCGTAGGCGAAGTCACGGGCCAACAGCATCTTGTCCGGGCTCAGGCCGGTGCCGGGCACCCGGTTGTTCGGTTCGAACGCGGCCTGTTCCATCTCGGCGTGGTAGTCCTCGACGTTGCGGTCCAGATGCAGGGTGCCGACGTCGATCAGCGGATAGTCACCGTGCGGCCACACCTTGGTCAGGTCGAACGGGTTGAACCGATAGTCCTTGGCCTCCTCGAACGGCATGATCTGCACCTTCAGTGACCACGTCGGGAACTCACCGCGCTCGATCGCGTCGTACAGATCGCGCTGGTGGGCATCGCCGTCGATGCCGGCCAGCTCGTCACCCTCTTCCTGGGTGAGGAACTCGACGCCCTGGTCGGTCTTGAAGTGGTACTTCACCCAGAAGATCTCACCGGCGGCGTTGATCCAGCTGTAGGTATGGCTGGAGTAGCCGTTCATGTGGCGCCAGTCGCGGGGGATACCGCGATCGCCCATCAGCCACGTCACCTGATGCGCGGATTCGGGAGACAGGGTCCAGAAATCCCACTGCATGTCGTTGTCGCGCAGGTTGTTGGCCGCACGTCGTTTCTGGGACCGGATGAAGTGCTGGAACTTCAACGGGTCGCGCATGAAGAACACCGGGGTGTTGTTGCCGACCAGGTCGAAGTTGCCGTCGGTCGTGTAGAACTTCGTGGCGAAGCCGCGGGGATCCCGCCAGGTGTCGGGGCTGCCGCGCTCACCGGCCACGGTGGAAAACCGGTTGAGGGTCTCGGTTTTGACGCCCGGCTGGAACACCGCGGCCTTGGTGTAGGCGCTGACGTCGTGGGTCACCTCGAAGTGGCCGAATGCGCCCCCACCCTTGGCGTGCGGTTGGCGCTCGGGGATGCGCTCCCGGTTGAACATCGCCATCTGCTCGATCAGGTAGTGGTCCTGCAGCAGGATCGGACCATCCGGACCGATCGTCAACGAATGCTCATCGCTGTACACCGGAATTCCGGCGTCGGTGGTTGTCGGCTTGGGCTGGGTACCGGTCACTCCGTCGCTCCTTTCGCTGTTCAGCGGAGAACGCCGCGCACGACGAAACCGCTGAGACGTATGGGAGCCGGGTACCCCGCGACGTTCAGGGCCCAAACCTGGTCGGACGATCCCCCTTATCGGTCGGTGTGGCCGGTTCGCCGACGGACCGGTTCCCGCCCGGGCGGCTGGGACGGCGGCGGTAACAGCGGATGCCGGGGAACGATCGCGACGGTGGTCGGTTCGGTCGTTCTGAGCGTCACCTCGCCACCGGCGTGACGGATGGTCAGTACCCCGTCGGGTCCGTCCCGCAAGGTGTAGGTGGCGGTGTCGTGGTGCGCGTCGACGGTCACCCGGAATCCCTTCCACCGCAACCGGAACCGCAGGCACGAGATGCCGTCGGGCAGGTGTGGGTCCAGGGACAGGATGCCCTCGTCGTCGCGCAGTCCGCCGAAACCGGCCACCAGTGCCGTCCATGCGCCGGCGAGCGAGGCCATGTGCAGGCCGTCGCGGGTGTTGCGATGCAGATCGCGCAGATCGATCACCGCGGCCTCATAGGCGTAGTCGTGGGCCAACTCCAGATGGCCGACCTCCGCGCACATCACCGCCTGGGTACATGCCGACAGTGACGAGTCCCGGGTGGTGCGCCGCTCGTAGTAGTCGACGTTGCGGGCCTTCTGTTCCGGGGTGAAGGCGTGGCTCTGCCATTGCATCGCCAGCACCAGATCGGCCTGCTTGAGCACCTGGGCCGGGTACAGCCGTACGTACGGTTCGTGCAGCAGCAGCGGGTAGGAGGTGTTGGCCGAGAAGTCCCACTCGGACAGGGTGGTGAACCCCGTGCACTGTGGGTGCACGCCGAGTTCCTCGTCGTAGGGGATGTGGGCGGCGTCGGCCGCGTCGCGCCAGGCCGCCGTCTCCTCCGTGGTCACGCCCATCGAATCGGATGCTTCGGGATGTCGCATGCAGGCGTCGGCGGCGACCCGCAGGTTGTGGGCGGCCATCAGGTTGGTGAAGACGTTGTCGCGCACCACCGCGGTGTATTCGTCGGGTCCGGTGACGCCGTCCAGATGCCAGATCCCGTGGCGGTCATGGTGTCCCAGCGACATCCACAGCCGGGCGGTGTCCACCAGCACCACGAGGCCGCATTCGCGTTCCAGCGAGTCATCGCCGGTGACAACGCGGTAGCGCTCGAAGGCGGCCGCGATATCGGCGTTGATGTGCCACGCGGCGGTGCCCGCGGGCCAGTAGGCCGAGCATTCCTCGCCCCGGATGGTGCGCCACGGGAAACTGGCCCCGTTCAGATCGAGGAGCGACGCGCGCTCGCGGGCCAGGTCCAGCGTGGAGGCCCGCCATCGCAGCGCGTCGGCCGCCGCCTGGGGTTTGGTGTAGGTCAGTACCGGCAGTACGAAACCCTCGGTGTCCCAGAAGGCATGGCCGTCGTAACCAGGACCGGTCAGTCCTTTGCCCGCGATGGCGCGCCGCTCGGTGCGGGCACTGGCCTGCAGGACGTGGAACAAACCGAACCGCACCGCCTGCTGGCAATCCGGATCTCCCTCGACCTCGACGTCGGCACAGTCCCAGAACTCGTCGAGGTAGGCCCGCTGGGAGTCCAGCAGTCCCTGCCAACCGCGGTAGCGGGCACCGGCGATGGCGCCGGCGGCTTGATCCCGCAGTGCCGGACGTGACCGCAGGCTCGACCATCCGTAGGCGAGGTATTTCACGATGCGAAGCTTCTGGCCGGGTCGCAGCCCGCAGATGACAGTGGTGCGGGCCAGGTCGTCGCGCGAGTCGGTGCCGACCTCGACGCGTCCGGGCACCTCGACGTCATGGTCCATCGCGGCCACCATCATCAGTCCGCTACCGCGGGTTCGGTGTACCAGAAGGGCGCTGTGGTCGGTGTTTTCGTGGTGCACGGCTTGCAGTGGTCGGCGGAGCACCGCCGAGACCCGTGGATCCTCGGAGGTCTCGGGTTGGTCCTCGTTGGTGACAAGCTCGGATTGCACTGTCACCCGGGTGTATTCGTCGACCGCCTCGACGATGTACTCGATGGCGGCGACACCGCGGTGGGCGAACGACACCAGGCGGGTGGACAGCACCTTGATCGCTTTTCCCGCCGGGGACCGCCAGTGGGCGTGGCGGGTCAAGGTGCCGGCCCGCAGATCCAGGGTGCGCTCGTGGTCGAGAAGTTCGCCGTAGCGCACGTCGAAGGGCTCGTCATCGACCAACAGTCGCAGCAGCTTGCCGTTGGTGACGTCGACGACGGTCTGCCCGGCTTCGGGGTAGCCGAACCCGGCTTCGGCGTAGGGCAGTGGGCGGACCTCGAAGAACCCGGCCAGATACGTTCCGGGTAGGCCGTGCGGTTCGCCCTCGTCGAGGTTGCCGCGCAGGCCGATGTGACCGTTGGACAGCGCGAACAGCGATTCGGACTGAGCGATCAGGTTGAGGTCCAAACGGGTTTCCCGCACCTGCCACGGTTCCACCGGGTACGCGTCGTGGGTGATCATCATGGCGCTACATCAACTCCGCCAGATCGGTGACGACGACGTCGGCACCGTCGCGACACAACTGCTCGGACTGACCCACCCGGTCTACTCCCACCACGAATCCGAAGTTCCCCGCCCGGCCCGCCGCCACCCCCGCCAATGCGTCCTCGAAGACCGCGGCCTGGGCGGGGGAGACGCCGAGGAGTTCGGCCGCGCGCAGGAAGCTGTCCGGTGCGGGCTTGCCCGGCAGGTTCTCGTCGCGCATCGTCACCCCGTCCACCCGCTGCTCGATGAATGTGTCCAACCCCGTAATCCTCAGCACCTCCTCGGTATTGGCGCTCGATGACACCACCGCCCGGCGCAGACCCGCATCCGCCACGGCCTGGAGGTACCGCCTTGATCCGGGGAAGACGTCGACGCCGTCCTTCTTCAGGTCTTGCTGGAACATGGTGTTCTTGCGATTGCCGAGGTCCTCGATGGTGTCGGCGGGGAGCTCGATTCCGCGGCCGGCCAGAAACGACCGGACGCCGTCCTCGCGACGCCTGCCGTCGACGTAGCGCAGGTAATCGTCGTCGATGTCGAACGCGACGAATTCATCCCCGGTACGTGCGGCCCGCGTGCGCAAGAAGTCATCGAACATGGCCTTCCAGGCCTTCTTGTGCACGCTGGCGGTATCGGTCAGCACACCGTCGAGATCGAACAGGCACGCGGTGATCTGCTCGGGCAGGCCCAACACAGCGTCCTCGCTTTCGCCGACGTCTTCTCCATCATGCGCAATCACGGCACGAGGGGTGGGATCTCCGGCAAAGTGTTTGCCCCGGCTCGATTCGACTTAGCGGCAACGAGGCAGATTGGTGTGCCGATCACATCTCACGGTGTCGTAATGTGACGAATGGTTGGTGAATTTGTAGTTGTGAGGGGGCTATCGAGTGGTTGGTTTCGCAGACCTTCGTTCTGCGCAGCCGCAACTCTGGCACGAGGCGGCGTTGGATTTGCGGACTGCTTCAGTCCTGCACGACGACACCTGTGATGAGATCCACGCCAACGGCATACGCGCACTGGACAATAACTGGTACGACGCGGTCGGTGATCTTGCGAAGGCTGAATTGAGACATCTCGCCGAGAAGTTTCGCAGTCTAGGACTGTTGGATGCCGGCGCTGCCTCTGCGGTGGACACGCTTGAAGATGCAGTCAAGGTCGCACAGCGGGAGCTCAACGATGCAGTCTATGGGGCGGAAAACAAAGGGCTGGTTGTCTCTACTGATGGACAAGTGAGCCTTCCGTCCGACACCACGGGCTTGGACATCGAACTGCTCGAATTCTATCGCGACAATGCGCAGCGCCTGATCGACGATGCGGTGGAAGCTGCAACGCAGGCCGACGATGCAGGCCGTTCCGCGCTCGAGGGATTGAAGGTGGACCCTGACACGACGACCACAGAACGTGCTCTCGAATTGCAAGCCGACGCTGTCCATGACGCACTGTCAATGATGCGCAACCAACTGCCAGATGGTCTCACACCAGACCAGCAGGCGGCGTGGTGGAACGCGCTCACCCCTGAGATGCAAGAGGACTTCAAGAAGGCCGTCCCACTCGATCTATACAACCTGGCGGGGCTACCGGCCGGCGTGAAGACCGAACTAGAGGCGAAAGATCGGGGTTATAACGCCATGGAGACATTGCAGTATGCCCGGGACCACTGGGACGACACGGACGAGGACCTCTTTCCGAACAACTGCGCCCACTTTGTGTCACAGGCGCTTCATGCTGGCGGACTTCCTTATAAGGGCCAAACCACATTGGACGAGAACGGCTGGGGCCGCAGTCGTGCGGGCGAGTGGGGATGGAACACGCCGGACAGTCGCTGGCTGCCAGAAGTTGAGGGGCTGAGCCACACGAGATCCTGGTACTACGCTGACGCCCAACAAGACTTCTTCCTCAACAATGGTGGCGATCGGGTGGGAATGTCCGGAGCTCGGCCCGGTGATGTGCTCTATTTCGACTACGCCGATGGGCCTGGCGGTCATACAGACGGCGAATCTCATCACGCGGCGCTTGTCACGGCGGTTCTGCCTGACGGTGACGTTCTGTACACGCAGCACACACCTGGTGCGCAGAATTCCAGCCTCACGGGTCGCATCCCGGTTGTCGAACAAGGTGAAGGTGCTCAGCAATACACAGTCGTCCGGCCGAGGCAAGCCTGGTGAAACGCGCCAACATTCGGGTCGCTTCTTCAGCGCTGGCGCTGACCAGCTTTGTGATGCTTCTTGTGGGCGCTGCGGCCGCTGCCGGACTAGAACGCGTCGATACGTACCGATTCCAGACGATTCTGAACGCGCCGTGTACGAAACGAGTGCTGGAAATCGCGCCGTTTGAGGCTCCGCTTTGGTGGATCGCACTGGGCGGGTTGTCCGCGGCCGTGATCGGGTTTTTGGCCACGCTCGGACTGCCGTTTGTCAACCGAGAGTTCCGGGTGCCTCGCGTCGTTTATCTGTTGTTGGTGATTGCGGTTGTTCTGCTGATCTTGTCGGTGGCGGCGCACGCCAACCCGACTGATTTTTCTGACAGCACTCTGCCAACGTGTGGTGCTGCCAGCGGAAGTGTCCTGCGGTGAGGGCCAGGGTCGGTACCGCAATATCTGGTGCGGTCGCGTGGATCGCAGGATTGGTGGCGATATGGTCATTGGCGGGGTTCACCGCAGTGACCGCCTACCGCCGCGGCCAGATTGAAAGTCATCGGTGCCTTGCGGAACTGCCAATTCCTGTGAACCTTTTCCAGGTGGGTGTGGTGGCGCTGATGCTTGCGGTTGGCGCAGGCATCGTGACGGTGTTTCTCAAGAATGGTCAGTCGCAGAAGCTAATCGTCTGCATTTTGGCTGGCTATGTCGCTGTGATGGTCCCGCTTCTGGTGGCTTCGGTTGCCTCGTACACCGGTGTCCGTCAGCCAGAACCGATGGCGCATACCGCATGTATCAGTGGTGACGACGCAGTGCACGAGGGGGACGGTTGACCAACGATATCCACATCAGGCCAGAGGAAGTGAAGAACTCTGGTGGGTTGATAGATGAGAAAGCCGAAGAGGCGCGCGCACGTATCGCGACGCTGTACGACTCAGGGATGCCCGCGAGGGATGGAAATCGGGGTTTCGCCACGGGCGCGGCGCTGGCGGCATACTGCGACGCGATGAGGACCGAAGCTTTGGACGCGGTGCAGCGACTGCAAGAGACGGGACAGAAGATCGTTGCCGCGGCGCAGGGCATCGATCGGACCGATGACAAGTCGGCAGAAGCGATCAGCCGGGTAGCCACGGCGCTCGATGACCCTGGCAGCTGAACTCCGGGTGCCGAATCTCCAGCACTAGACTGTTGCGGTGACATCTGCATCTCCCCGTCCTGTCCTCGTCGTCGACTTCGGCGCTCAGTACGCACAGCTGATCGCCCGCCGGGTCCGCGAGGCGCGGGTGTTCTCCGAGGTCATCCCGCACACCACCACGGTCGAGGAGATCAAGGCCAAGGATCCGCAGGCCATCGTGCTGTCGGGCGGCCCGGCCAGTGTGTACGCCGAAGGCGCCCCCCGGCTGGACCCCGCATTGTTCGATCTCGACATCCCGGTGTTCGGTATCTGCTACGGCTTCCAGGCCATGGCCCAGGCGCTGGGCGGCACCGTCGAACACACCGGGACCAGCGAATACGGGCGCACCGAGCTGAGCGTCGCCGGTGGCGATCTACATGCCGACCTGCCCGGGATCCAGCCGGTATGGATGAGCCACGGAGACGCGGTGACGGCCGCGCCGGAAGGCTTCGAGGTGATCGCGTCGAGCGCCGGTGCTCCGGTCGCGGGCTTCGAGAACCGGGCCCGCCGCCTGGCCGGTGTGCAGTACCACCCGGAGGTGCTGCATTCCCCGCACGGCCAGCAGGTGCTGAGCCGGTTCCTGCACGAGTTCGCCGGCATCGGCGCGACCTGGACCGCCGCCAACATCGCCGAGCAGTTGATCGAGGCGGTGCGCGCCCAGATCGGTGACGGCCAGGCCATCTGTGGTCTGTCCGGTGGTGTCGACTCCGCGGTGGCCGCCGCTCTGGTGCAACGCGCCATCGGTGACCGGTTGACGTGTGTGTTCGTCGACCACGGCCTGCTGCGGGCGGGGGAGCGGGCGCAGGTGCAGCGCGATTTCGTCGCCGCGACCGGCGCCAAGCTGGTGACCGTCGATGTTGCCGACCGGTTCCTTGAGGCATTGACCGGGGTCACGAACCCCGAGGGCAAGCGCAAGATCATCGGCCGCGAGTTCATCCGCGCCTTCGAAGGGGCGGTGCGCGACACCCTCAGCGAAGCGGACATCGACTTCCTGGTGCAGGGGACGCTGTACCCCGATGTCGTGGAATCCGGTGGCGGCACCGGCACGGCCAACATCAAGAGCCACCACAACGTCGGCGGCCTGCCCGACGACCTGAAGTTCAAGCTCGTCGAGCCGCTGCGGCTGCTGTTCAAGGACGAGGTGCGCGCGGTGGGCCGTGAACTCGGCCTGCCCGAGGAAATCGTTGCCCGCCAACCCTTCCCGGGGCCGGGCCTGGGTATCCGCATCGTCGGCGAAGTGACCGCCGACCGGCTCGACACCCTACGCCGCGCCGACGCGATCGCGCGTGAGGAGCTCACCGCCGCCGGGCTGGATCAGCAGATCTGGCAGTGCCCGGTGGTGCTGCTGGCCGACGTGCGTTCGGTCGGTGTGCAGGGCGATGGACGTACCTACGGGCATCCGATCGTGCTGCGGCCGGTGTCCAGCGAGGACGCCATGACCGCGGACTGGACCCGGGTTCCTTACGAAGTGCTGGAACGGATTTCGACCCGCATCACCAACGAGGTGCCCGAGGTCAACCGGGTGGTGCTGGATGTCACCAGCAAGCCGCCGGGCACCATCGAGTGGGAGTGATCAGCGGCCCGGGTCGTTACGCCAACGAAAACTGTTGACGTACTTGCCCATGTCCAAGGCAAGGTCCAAGTTCGCGCCGGACGGAATTCCCGGACCGAAATCCGGGCCGTACGCGTGATACGGGCCGGTTGCCACAGCGATCAGGGCCAAGTCGTCCTTCACCGCGGCCAGGATGACCACCCGCATCCTCATGTAGTCGCCGGTGGCGTTTTGCGGCCAGCTGTCGAGGACCATCCCGTACCCGGGCTGGTAGCCGACCATGGCATTCGGGATCTCGTAGTCCAGATCGGTGTCGGGATAGGTGTTCTCGACCAGGGCGGTGGCGATCTCCTTCGGGGTTCGTCCGGCCGCGGCTTTTCCGATGAGCTGCATGGTGCCGCCGTCGCCGGCCAGGAAATCCGCTGTCACCCCGTCGTCGGCGGTGGTGATCCGGTACGCCGCGCCGGATGCCGGGTAGTTCACCGAGAACGCGCCGTCCGGGGCGGTGAAGCGGGGATTCGTCGCCACCGGATCGCTGGTCGGGGGACGGCCGCAATCCGGTGGACATCGATAGCGTGCGGGTGGACTGCTGACCACGGCCGACACCACGACGAGGGCGGCCGTCAGGAGCATGACGCCGGTCCCCCACGTCACCAGCAGTGTGCGGTCCGGGTGATCCGCCGTCCGTTGTAATGCGCGCATCGCCGTGCCGCAATTCAGGCAGAACGTCATATCGGCAACGGAGTGATCGCATTGCCGGCACCGCACCACTTCGCCGGCATGGACGGTGCCGTGCGCCTCGTGCAGCAAGGCGAGCTGCAGACCGACTCGCAACGCCAGCAAGGCCAACGTAGCCACGGCTAAATACACTGCCAGAAGCAAGATTTCAGGTACGGGTGCAACACCGATCAGGCCGAGGACCGCATAGCAGGCCGGTGCGGATGCGACGGTCAGCGCCAAGGCCGCGCGCACATGTCTCGGGCGCCAGGCGTTGCCGGCCCCCGGTGTGAACCACAGGACCACCCCGCCGAGAGCCCCGGCGGCCGCGGCAGTCAACGGCACCGCCAACCCCTGAATCCCGGCCTGGACCAACAGCCCGCTCAACGGTCGGTCATGGTCCACCATTCCGTCATCGAACTGAGGAGCCAACCGGCTCAGCGTGGCTGCCGCGCTGAAAGCAAGTGCGCCGAGGGCGCCGATAGCTGAGCCGTCCAACGATTCCCGGGTGCGCGGCCCGAACATGCGGATCACCAACACGGGGGTGAGCAGCAACAACAAGGCGCCCAGCGGGACGGCAAGGCCGTCGCGCATCACCCGGAACTCCGGCACGTCGACGCCCATCGGCATGTCGTACTCGCGGGCCACCGCGGTTCCGGTCAGCAGCGCCCAGGCTGCGCCCAGTCCGGCGCCCAGGGCACCGGTCAGCAGCAGGGTTCGCGCCGAAAGATTTTGAATGACAGCGGATTCACGGAGATATGTGACGAACAGCAGTGGCAGACCGAACGCGGCCAGTGCGGTAATCGCGGCGGGCACTCGCAGCAGTGTGCAGGCGAGCATCGCAACCACCAGCGCGGCGATCCCGAGTCGGTACCTCGCGCGCGAGCGGTGCGGTAGCACTGGAAACAGCGAGCTGACCACCGACGGCCACAGCAGGTGCTCGCGACCGGCGCAGTACGCCCGTGGCCTCAGCCACCCGGTGTCATGGCGCTGTGGATCCAGGTAGGCGCCGCACACCCCGCAGAATGTGCCTGCCGGCACTTCGGCTCGGCATACCCGGCACACCCGGCACACCCGGCATTCGGTGGTGAGCGCAGGGTCGTCAGAGCCGGTTCCGGCGTTATTGCCTATGAGGGCTGCCGACCCCGTGGCGCCCGGTGGGCGGCGCCGCCGGTTCTACGTGGGTGGGCGTGAAACGGTTGGGGCTCCGGGTGGTGCCTTGCTTCTCGGTGGGCTGCGCCGGCGGCGGCGTCGACGGGGTCGTGGTCGTCGTCGTGGTGGACGGCGTGGTGGTCTCTGGTGCCTTCTCGCCGGTACCGCAAGCGCTGAGCCCGATCATCCCGACGATCGCGGCGGAGGCTGCGGCAGCTGCGAGGCGACGAGTTGATCGACGTGCCCTCATGATTAGTCCTCACTGTCCCCCGCGGACGAAACAGACACAGGCCCTGAAACGGGTCTGCCAGCAAACTCTAACCCAGAGCGCTCCGGCGCGGGCGTCAATTGTGTCTTTCTGATCCGGACCCCAGACGCCCATGCGGGAGAGTCAGCGGTCGGGATCTCCGCGCCACCGGAAACTGTTGACGTATTTTCCCATGTCCAGCGCCAGCTGCAGGTTGGCGCCCGAGGGTTTACTGGCGCCCGAGCCGGGGCCGAATTCCCGATACGGGCCGACGGCCGACGCGATGAGCGCAAGGTCGTTCTTCACCGCCACCAACACCAGTACCCGCATCCGCGTGTAGTTACTTGTGGCGCCCTGCGGCCAGCAGTCGGCGACCAGACCGAAACCGGGGTGGTAGCCGACCATGGCGTTGGGAATTTCGTAGGCGGTCTTGGTATCCGGAAATGTCTTCCTGACCAGAGAATTGGCGATGTCCTCGGCGCCGCGTCCATTCGCCGGCTCGCTGAACAACTGCAGCATCCCGCCGTCCCCGGCCTGGAATTCCGCGGTGACACCGGTCGGGTTGGTGGTGACCTGGTATGCCGACGAGGCGACCGGGTAGGAAACCGAGAAGCTTCCGTCGGGGGCGGTGAATACCGGATTGATCGCCACCGCCTGTCCGGTGGGGGGTCGCCCGCACTCCGGTGGGCACATGTAGCGGACCGGGGGTTCGCTGGTCGCATGTGAGACCCAAGCCAGCACACCGGCAACCAGGGCGATGCCGACGCCCAGGATCGTCAGTACTTTCAGGGCCGAGGTGCCGCGGACAGCCCGGGTTGTGCCGGTGGAAATGGGTACCGCATAGCCGGGGAAGAACGTGCTCATCCGGCATCGGATCCCGGGTCGCGCACCGGCCGGTGCGCGCGGCGCTCTTCGCGGGAGGTGCGCGACGATGCGTGAGTGGCCGCACCGCAGTGGGGGCAGAACGACATGTCGGGCACGACGTGGCCGCAGCGTGCGCAGAAGATCGGTTGGTCGGAGGCGATCTCGTCCTGCGCTTCGTGCAGCAGCGCCAGATGCACACCGACCCTCAACGCCAGCAATGCCATCGCCGACACCGTGAGATGCACCGTCAACTGGAACCATTGCGGAATGCGCGCGACATCGATCAGACCGAGTGCGCAGTAGACGATCAGCACCGCAACGGCACAGGAGAACATCACCAGCCGGACATAACCGACGTGTTTGTCGACCTTGGTGACGGGGCGGGTGAACCACAACGCCGCACCGATCAGGCCTCCGATGGACGCTGCGGTCAAAGGCACTGCGATACCGCGGATCCCGGCCTCGACGAGCAGCCCGGACATCGGGCGGTTGTGCGCCACCATTCCGGTGGTCAACTGTGGTGCCAGTCGGGTCAGGGTGGCCGCCGCCGTGAATGCCGTCGCGCCGAGAGCGCCGATCATGAAGCCGTCCAACGATTCCCGACTGGCGGGCCGGGTCAGCCGCACCGTGACCGCAGGCGCCAGCATCAGGACCGCGCCGCCCAGTGGAATCCCCAAGCCGTTGCGCATGATCCGGAATCCGGTCACCCCGGAACCGAGTGGGACGCCGTAGGACTTGGCCATGACGTGGCCGGTGAGAAGCACCCACCCCACGCCCAGGGCAATTCCGAGCACGATGGTCAGCGCGAGGTCGGCGCGGTGTAGGTCGCGGAAGGCGTCCGACTCGTAGAGGTAGATCAAGAACAGTAAGGGCAGCCCGAGCGCAGCGACCGCGATCAGGGCCGCGGGCAGTCTCAGCAGCGCGCAGACCACCAACCCGGCCAACAGGACCAGCATCGCGATGCGGAACGGGGTGCGGGACTGGTGCGACAGATGAGGGAACAGTGAGCTGGCGATCGACGGGCGCAGCAGGTGCTCATCGGGAGCGACACAGGATGCGCTGAGGCGCAACCATTCCGGTCCGTCGCCTCGCTCCTTGCCGATCGGCACCCCGCACAGCCCGCAGTACTTCCCGTCGGGCACGTCGATCTTGCAGACGCGGCACTCGGTGGTGGGGACGTCGGGGACGTCGGTCATCGGTGTGCCTTCTGCAGGTCAAGAATGTTCTTGGCGAGGTTCTCCACGTCGGGTGTGCCCAGCCCGGTCACCAGGTCGTATCCGGGCGAAGCGGTGGACACCGCGTTGCCGCCGAGGTTGACGTCACGGAAAGCCGGAAGCGGGGCGCCCGAGGCGATCTTGTACAGCAGCGGGTTGAGGTCGCCGAGCGCACGGCCGCCGTTGGCGATCAGGTACTGATTCATCACTGCGGCCATCCCGGCCCACAACGGTGCGGACTGCGATGTGCCGCCTCCCACCAGAACCTGGTTGTCCAGCACGATTTTCACGCCGGTGAAGGGGTCGGCCACTGCGGCCACATCCGGGGTCAGCCGCCGCCCGGCGCTGCCGCCGGGCGCAGACACATCGCGCTGCCACTCGGGGCGGTCGAAGATCGCCGAGACGCCACCGCCGGTGCCCTGTGACAGCGGGACATCGAACCAGGCCTGCTCGGCCAGCCAGCCGCCGTGGGCGTCGGTGGACAGCGTGGTGCCGCCGACACCGGTCATCTCCGGAAGGGAGGCCACCGAGTCCAGGCCGATGTCATCTTCGCCGGGTGCAGAGGACCAGTCCTGTCCGCCTTTGCATTCCAGACCCGCCAGATCGCCGCTGGCGTCGAATGCGGTGGTGCCGTGGGAATGTGCCGTGGACAGGGCCGAGCGGACCGGGGCGAGATCGGCGGCGGTGATCAGCTTGTCGCAGCCCCAACCGATCGAGAAGCTCCACACTGCACCGGGAAACTGCTGGTCCGCGGACTCGAGCATCTTCCCGATCTTCTCGTAGGCGCCGTCACCCTGGACTGTCGGCCGGGCATTGACCACAACCTTCTGTGCATCCGGGGCGATGGCATGGGCGATCTGCAGATCCATGGTGGTCTCGCCGTGTGGGGCACTCGGTTGCCCGCCGACCACGACCGGTGTGAACCTCGGAAGCCCGAAGGTGGTTGCGAAAGTGTCCAGGTCGGCCTGATCGAAGCCGTCGAACGCGAAGAACACGATGGTGGTGCCCTTGCCGGTGAACCCCTGGTCCGCGAGATTGGCGAGGTTGTAGGTGTTGCGCACCCCCTGTGGCGTCAACCCCTGGTCCGGAACATCGGTCGGCAGGTTACGAAGATCCGGCAGCGACATCCGGTACGGCGTATAGCCCAGGATGCGACCGACCCCGGTGACCTCCCCGGACAACCGCTGGGGTATCGACGGCTGCTGTGGTGAAGCGTAGAAATCCTGACCGCGCCGGCCCCGGTAGTCATGGATGTCCACTCCGAAAGCGGTTGCCAGGTCTGCGGACCGGCCTTCGGCGATCGCCCAGGTATCGCCGGGCCGCCACCGGATCGACAGTGAATGCTGCTCGGCCCAGCTGAACAGTTCAGCGGGTCGGGCGGCGCTGTGCAGTGTCATGGTGAGCTGTGCCGAGCTGTACGCGGCTGGTCCGAGATCGGTTGAGGCAGAAAGTAGTTGGGCGTACGGACCGGTGATGTGAGTAGGTCCGTACACCGTGCCGTCCGGGGTGGGCACGGTCCGCAGGTCGGAGACCAGCAGGGCGCTGAACAGGATCACTGCCAGTAACGCCCGCCCGGAGGCGATGTTCATCCCGGCCATGGCGAGCGACCGACTTTCTGCGCTCCGCGTCTAGTTGTCGCCGGGAACCGCGGTCGGGGCCGGAGGCGCCTTCACGCCGGGCGTGAACAGGTTGCCGCCGGTGGGGTTGATCGACTTCTCGGTCGGCTCGATCGGAGGCGGCGGGGCGGGGGTGGCCGGCGTGGTGGTGGTAGTCGTCGTGGTCGGTGTGGTGGTCTCGGGACCCTTCTGCTCCTCGGTGCCGCATGCCGCGGTGAACGAGATCATCCCGATGACTGCCGCGCCGCCCGCGATGACGGTGAGTCGGCGCGTCAACTGCCCTGACTTCATGATGTTGTCCTCACTGTCCCCGTGCTGTCACAGAACTCTGGTCTTCGGCGAATCGCGGTGGATTCCCACCACCTGTAACGCAAAGTCGTGGCCAGTCCCATCCCGAAGTGGGTTCTGGTCAACGAACTCTAACTGAAGGTTCGCCCGGTCGCAGAGCCATTTCGGCCGGTCCCGCGCCCGGGTCGGCGGCTGCCGCCCGCAGCTTGACGCTGTCGGGGGGTGGGTGTTTACTCAAGTGATCGAACGTATATTCGAACACGATGGAATGCGGATGGTGCGGGAGGTGTTGTTGTGACTGTTGCGGCAGAACGTGATTTGCACCTGCTTACCCGCTCTGAACAGGTCGAACACCTCCGTCGCAAGATTGCCTCGGTGTCAGGGAAGGTGGGCCCCGCGCATCGCGGTGCACCCCGGTCAGAAACCGTGATCCCGGCTCCGGAATCTTTGCTGGATCCCTCTGAAACGCTGGTTGAGGCGTTGCCGGAGGGCCTGCCGACGACGCTGCCGCGTGGGTCTGTCGCAGTGGCGGCGGGTGCCCGGTCACTGTCGCTGGGCATGGTGGCGGCGGTGACGGCCGCGGGCGGGCATGCGGTGATCATCGGCCAACCCGATGTCGGCCTGCTGGCCGCGGTGGAGATGGGCGCCGATCTGAGCCGGCTCGCGGTTATCCCCGATCCGGGTGCCGATCCTGTCGAGGTGGCCTCGGTGCTGATGGATGGGATGGATCTGGTGGTGCTCGGGCTGGGTGGACGTTCGGTTCCGCCGAGCCGGGCCAGGGTGATGGTGGCGCGGGCCCGGCAGAAAGGCTGCACCCTGCTGATCGTCGACGGTGACTGGCAGGGCGCATCGGCTCGGCTGGAGGCCCGGGTATGTGGTTATGAGGTGGCCGGTGCCGGCCAGGACATCCCGACGCCCGGACGAGGCCGGATCAGCCGAGTCCGGCTGGCCATGCGTGCCCGGGGACGGGGCATCGGATCATCTTGTGCGGCAGGTGGATAGCTCGTGCCTGCGGATTCCAGGGTGCTGGCCCTCTGGTGCATGGACTGGCCGGCAGTGGCCGCGGCGACGGCGGCAGGTTTGACCTCGACGGTGCCGGTCGCGGTCACTCTGGCCAACCGGGTGATCGCCTGCTCGGCGTCGGCACGTGCGGTCGGGGTCCGGCGCGGCCTGCGCCGGCGCGAGGCTCAGGCCCGGTGTCCGCAACTGCATGTCGTCACCGCCGACCCGGCCAGGGACGCCCGTCATTTCGAGAACGTGACGCTTGCCGTCGACGATCTGGTGCCGCGCGCCGAGGTGCTGCGTCCGGGATTGCTGGTGCTCTCGGTGCGCGGCGCGGCGCGGTACTTCGGATCCGAACCGGTTGCGGCCGAACGATTGATCGACGCCGTCGCCGCGGCGGGGGCCGAATGCCAGGTCGGTATCGCCGATCAACTTTCCACCGCGGTCTTCGCCGCCCGGGCGGGGTGCATCGTCGAACCTGGGAACGATGCACGGTTTCTGTCCGGGTTGTCGATCCGGCAGCTGTCCACCGAACCCGCCCTGGCCGCCCCCGGCCGCGAGGAACTGGCAGACCTGTTGTGGCGGATGGGTATCCGAACTCTCGGGCAGTTCGCCGAGTTGTCCCGCACCGATGTCGCCTCCCGGTTCGGGGCCGACGCGGTGACGGCGCACCGGTTCGCCTGCGGGGAGCCGGACCGGGGTCCCTCCGGACGAGATCCGGCCACCGAACTCGATGCGGTGATGAACTGTGACCCGCCGATCGAAAGGGTGGACGCGGCAGCCTTCGCCGGACGGTCCCTGGCCGGTGATCTGCACCGTCATCTGGAGGCGTCCGGGGTGGGCTGTACCCGGTTGGCCATCCACGCCCTCACCGCCAACGGTGAAGAGCTGGAACGGGTCTGGCGGTGTGCCGAGCCACTGACCGAGGATGCCACCGCCGACCGGGTGCGTTGGCAGCTGGACGGCTGGCTGAACCGCCGCACCATTGATCGGCCTAGTGCGCCCCTCGTCATGCTGCGCCTGCGCCCGGTGGAGGTGGTCTCGGCATCGGCGCTGCAATTGCCGTTGTGGGGCGGGCTGGGGGAGGAGGATCGGCTGCGGGCCCGGCGCGCGCTGTTGCGGGTGCAGGGGCTGCTCGGCCCGGAAGCGGTACAGGTTCCGGTGCTCAGTGGAGGGCGCGGTCCTGCCGAGCGCATTACCCTCACGCCGTTGGGAGACGAGCCGGTGCCGCGAGCCGACCCGCGCCAGCCCTGGCCCGGCCAGTTGCCCGAGCCCTCACCGACCGTACTGCTCGATGACCCGGTGGAATTGCTTGATGTGCAAGGAAATCCGGTCCGGGTCACCAGCCGTGGGTTGTTCTCGGCCGATCCGGCGCAGCTGGCCGGCGCCGGCCGCCGTGACGGCAGGCTGCGCTGGTGGGCGGGGCCGTGGCCGGTCGACGAGCGGTGGTGGGATCCGGAGAATCGGGGAGCCGGGCGCACGGCGCGGGCCCAGGTGCTGCTGGGCTCTGGAGACCGGGACGAAGACGATCTCGCTCTGCTGCTGTGTTACCGGCAGCGCCGGTGGTATCTGGAGGGCGCCTATGAATGAGGCACGGTCAGCTCAGGCGCTGCGCGAACTCCCCGACCCGGTTGATGAACCGGTCGAAGAACACCGTCGGGTCGACCTCGGTGCCGACGAGGGCATTGGGTGGACGGCCCCAGTGTCCGCGCCAGTCGGCCACCGTCATGCCGCGGGTCAGGGTGCCGCTCAGCTCGACATCGACCGTGGTTTCCCGGTAGCTCACCAACTCCGGGTCCAGCGCGACCGCGGCGGCCAGCGGATCGTGCAGATGCGCCAGATACCCGTCGCCGGTGTCGAAGTGGAACTCGAAGTAGAACCGCATGGCGTCCTCCAGGACGCGGATCAACGGGTTGTCCGCCGAAGACCGCGTACCCCGCTCGTCGAGCACGCTCATCGGCGCCGACGGTGACCCGGCCGCGGCCGCAAGTCGGTTCAGTAACGCAGGTGTCATCGCGATGTTCTCGGTGAGGTTGAGGCCCAGCATGATTGGCATATGGGTGGCATCACCGAGATCCCAGGCGGCGTTCCAGCCGCCGAACACCTCGGCGGCAGATTCGGGGTCGACGCTGATGTTCCACTCCGACACCGGTGTGGTGTTGCCTCGGTAGTCGAAGGCCCCGCCCATGATCACCAGGCGGCGCAGCAGCTTGGGCAGGCTGGGTTCGGCGCGCATGGCCAGTGCCAGGTTGGTCAGCGGCCCGGTGGCCAACCCGATCAATTCACCCGGGTGCGCGCGTGCGGCGCGGACCCAGGCCTGCGCGGCGTCGTGCGCGGTGAGTAGTCGGTCGCTGTCGGGCAACTGCGCGTATCCCAGGCCCTGTGGCCCGTGAGTGTCCTCGGCCGTGCGCAACGGTGCGACCAACGGGCGCTCGGCCCCCTTGGAGACCGGGATCCCGGTCACCCCGCACAGCTCCAGCAGACCCAGGTTGTTGGTGCAGACCTGTTGTACCGGAACATTTCCCGCGGTCGAGGCGATACCGACCACCTCGGCTTCCGGGCTGGCCAGCAGATACGCCAGCGCCATCGCGTCGTCGACACCGGTGTCGACGTCGGCGAACACGGGCGCTGGCGGTGTCGTCACGACACCAACGATAGGACCGAATCGGCTACCAGTGCACGCCGGGCACCAACCGCACCGCCCGCTTGACCGGGCGGGCGACCGCACGCGGGAACCGCAGGGTGCGGACGCTGCGGACCGGTCGCTTCGGCTGCCGCTGGGTCGGTTCGCCTGTCGTCCCCTGCGGGCTCTCGCCGATCTGACCCTGCGCGGCCGCGGAGTCCGGATAGCCCAGATACAGCTGATGCAGAACGCGGCGGGACAGTTTCGGGGTCAGGTAATGACCGAAATCGGCGACGGTGCCCAGCGGGGTGTCGATCCGGGCCGGTTTGTCGACCAGGCCGCGCACCACCATGGCCGCGGCATGTTCGGCCGAGATCGGCGGTACGGGGTTGAGCTTGCGCGACGGCGCGATCATCGGCGTCTTCACCAGGGGCATATGAATATTGGTGAAAGTGACGTGATCCGAGAGCGTTTCGGTGCCGACCACCTCGGAGAAGGCGTCGAGTGCGGCCTTGGACGGGAGGTAGGCACTGTACTTCGGGCTGTTGGCCTGCACACCCGCACTGGACACGTTGACCACGTGGCCGAACCGGCGCTCGCGCCAGTGCGGCAGCAGCGCCAGCACCATGCGTACCGAGCCGAAGTAGTTGACCGCCATGACCCGTTCGTAGTCGTGCAGGCGGTCCGTCGAGTTCACCACCGACCGGCGGATGGACCGACCGGCGTTGTTCACCAGATAGTCGACATGGCCGAACCGGCCGAGGATGTCCTTGACGGTGTGCTCGACCGATGCCGAATCGGTGACGTCGCAGGTGAATGCGTGAATTTCTCCGCCGGCCTGGCCGCCGGAGGAACGGATCTCGGCGACCAGGTCGTCGAGCGCCTCACCGTTGCGGGCCAGCGCGAAGACACAGGCGCCGCGTTCTGCGACCGCGATGGCCGAAGCCCGGCCGATACCGCTGGAGGCGCCGGTGATGATGACGTGCTTGCCGACCAGGGGGCCGGCCGGATCGTCGCGCCGGGCCCGGTCGGGATCGAGCTGCTGGGCCCAGTAGCGCCACAGTTTCGGTGCGTACGTGCAGAATTCGGGAACCGAGATCCCGGTACCGCGCAGCGCGGCGGTGGTGTTGTCCGCGGTGAAGGTCGGCCGCAGCTCGGCCACGTCGAGCACCTCGCCGGGGATGCCCAGCTGGGTGGCGACGATGTTGCGCACCGCCTTGACCCGCCCCCGCGCCTGCAGGACCGGTGCCGCGGTGGCTCGTGGCAGTGACCCGCGCAGCGGAGGCAGTCCGGCCTCGCCGGCCACCCCGCGGTAGATGTCGCGCAGTCCGATGGTCTTCGGCGCGGTGAGGTGGAAGGTCTCACCGTCCTTGCCTTCGACGTGCATGAGCGCGACCATCGCGTCGACCACGAAGTCCACCGGCACCACGTTGGTCCGGCCGGAGTCGGGCAGCATCATCGGCGTGAACTTCGGCAGCGCCGCCAGCCGTGCCAGCACGCCGAAGAAGTAGTACGGCCCGTCGACCTTGTCCATCTCGCCGGTCTGCGAATCGCCGACCACGACGGCCGGTCGGTACACCCGGTAGCGCAGGCCCGGTGTCGAGCGCACCAGCAGTTCGGCCTCGAACTTGGTCTGGTGATACGGCGTGGGCAGATCCTGGGCGACGTCGAAATCGTCCTCGGTGAACACACCCCGGTGGTTGCCGGCCACCGCGATCGAGGACACGTGGTGCAACGTGGCGTCCAGGCGCCGGGCCAGCTCGATCACCGCGCGAGTGCCCTCCACATTCGCGGCCCGTTGCTCGGATTCACCGATCGTCATGTCGTAGATGGCCGCGCAGTGCACCACATGCGAGACGTCACCCAACTCGGCGATATCGGCGTCGGACAGTCCGAGACCTGCCTCGGTCAGGTCGCCGACCAGCGGTTTCACTCGCTCATCCCAGTTCTGGGCCAGCTGCTCGAACCGTGTCAGCGACTCACGGCGTACCAGCACCCACACCTCGGCGCCGGGTTCGCGGGACAGGATCCGGGTGATCACTCGGCGGCCAATAAACCCGGTACCGCCGGTAACGACATAACGCATGCGAGCCATCGTGGCCCTAGATCGGGCAAACGTCAACAAGGGCGTTCGACTCAACTATCGTCGGCACGCATGCCCCTCAATCCGGACGCCGTTGGCGAGACCACCGATCCGATTCCGTTCGAATGGACCGACCGCGACACCCTGCTGTACGCCCTCGGCGTCGGCGCGGGCACCGATGATCTCGCCTTCACCACCGAGAACAGCCATGAGATCGAACAGCAGGTGCTGCCGACCTATGCGGTGATCGCCTGCTCGGCCTTCCCGGCGGCGCTCAAGATCGGCACCTTCAACTTCGGCATGCTGCTGCACGGTTCCCAGGAGATCCGGCTGCATCGGCCGCTGCCCCCGTCCGGAAAGCTCAGCGTGGTCTCCGAGGTCGCCGACATCCAGGACAAGGGTGAGGGCAAGAACGCGGTGGTCATGCTCAGGGGCATCGGCACCGATCCGGCCAGCGGCGAGGTCGTCGCGGAAACCCTTACCACCGTGGTGATTCGGGGCGAAGGCGGATTCGGCGGGCAGCCCGGGCAGCGCCCGGTGGCACCGCAGATTCCCGACCGTGAACCCGACGCCCGGGTGGCGCTGCCCACCCGTGAGGATCAGGCGCTGATCTACCGGCTGTCCGGGGACCGCAACCCGCTGCACAGCGATCCGTGGTTCGCGCAGAATCTCGCCGGGTTCCCGAAGCCGATCCTGCACGGCCTGTGCACCTACGGGGTGGCCGGGCGCGCGCTGGTCGCCGAACTCGGTGGCGGCGACGCCACGAAGGTCCATGCGGTGGCAGCGCGGTTCAGTTCGCCGGTGTTCCCGGGCGAGATGTTGACCACGTCGATCTGGCGTACCGAACCGGGGCGGGCGGTGTTCCGCACCGAGGCTGCCGGGCCCGACGGTGCCGACGCCCGACTGGTGCTGGACGACGGTGTCGCCGAGTACTCCGACTGATCCGCCGGTCGCGGAAATTTCCTCCGAAGCCCTGCACACCGCGGGGTGGATTGACAGGATCGAACCACTACGGTCGCACGGCTAGGTGCGGGATGGGTGGTGGCAGGTGACGCAGGTAAGCCTGGTCGTTGGGTATCTGGCCACCCCCGGTGGCGCCGATGCGCTGGCGTTGGCGGTTCGGTTCGCCCGCACGTTGGCCGCTGAGATCCACATCTGCATCGTGCTGCCGCCCGACAACGCGCCGCCGGGCAGTGTTCCCAAAGGCGGTTACGAGGAATTACTGGCCGGGCAGGCGCAGGGTTGGCTGGATGACGCCCTGGCCCTGGTACCCGACGACGTTGTGGCGCACACGCATCTGAGCTTCGACGAGTCGTTCACCGACGGTCTGATCCGCGAGGCGCTGCGACTGCAGGCGATCGCGATCGTGGTCGGCGGTGCCGGCGGGGGGCTGGTCGGCAGTTACTCCCTGGGATCGGTGGTCAACGAGTTGTTGCACTCTTCACCGGTGCCGGTCGCGGTGGCGCCGCGCGGAACCCGCGATTCCAAAGTTGAGCGGGTACATGAAATCACCTGCGCCCTAGGCCAACGTCAAGGTTCGGATCTGTTGCTCGCCACTGCGGTGCGGGCCAGTCGGGTTGCGGGCATTCCGCTGCGATTGGTGTCGCTGGTCGCGCTCGATCCGACTTTCGGCTCGCTGCGGGGCGACAGTGAGGCCGTGCGGACCCACGCGCTCGAGCATGCCGAACGGACCTTGGCGGCCGCCAAAGATGAACTCCCCGAAGATTTTCCGGTGACCTCCACCATCGTGAACGGTCCCAGTGTCGAGGCCGCCGTCGAACAGCTGGGCTGGGATGACGGCGACATCATCATGGTCGGATCCAGTCGGCTCAGCGCACCGCGGCGGATCTTCCTCGGTTCCACCGCGGCCAAGATGTTGCGCGTATTGGACGTGCCGATGGTTGTGGTGCCCCGGGATGAACTCACAGACGGCGAGGATCACTCATGACCGAGTCGGTATCGGAATCCGCGTCGCATCAGAAGCTCGAAGCCGCCGAACACTCTGCCGGGCTGGTCTCCAAGGGACTGGCCGCCGGCAAGGTCGGCACGTTCTCCGGGGCGATCCTCGGAATCTCGTGTGTGGCACCCGGATACACACTGACCGCGAGTATCGGGTTGATCGTGGCGGCCGTCGGACTCAAGATGCCGGCGATCTTCATCGCCGGGTTCATCCCGATGTTCCTGACCGCCTACGCCTACCGCGAACTGAACTCGCGCGCACCCGACTGCGGGGCATCGTTCACCTGGTCCACCAAGGCATTCGGCCCGTATGTCGGCTGGATGTGCGGGTGGGGCATGGTGATGGCCTCGATCATCGTGCTGTCCAACCTCGCTGCGATCGCCGTCGAGTTCTTCTACCTGTTCATCGCTCGGGTGACCAACCAGCACTCGATCGCCGAGCTCGCCGGCAACAAGGCCATCAACATCGCCACCACGCTGGTGTTCCTGGCCATCGCCACCGCCATCGCGAGCCGCGGCATCACCACCAGCGAACGGGTGCAGTACGTATTGGTCGGATTCCAGATGATGGTGCTACTGGCGTTCGCGGTGATGGCGTTCGTGCACGTGGGCCGCGGGGATGCACCGGCCGGGCTGTCCTTCGACCCGGACTGGTTCAACCCGTTCAGCGGGCTGGCGTTGAGTGCCTTCGTGATTGGCGTGACCGGGTCGATCTTCGCGTTCTGGGGTTGGGACACCTGCCTGACGCTGGGGGAGGAGTCCAAGGATCCGACGAAGGTGCCGGGCCGGGCCGGGCTGTTGTGTGTGCTGTCCATCCTGGCGACGTATCTGCTTATCGCGGTCGCGGTGATGATGTATGCCGGCGTCGGTGAAGCCGACCTGGGACTGGGCAATCCGGACAACGCCGAGAACGTGTTCGCGGCGTTGGCCGATCCGGTGCTCGGCACGTGGGCAGGGCCGCTGCTGTTCCTGGCGATCCTGGCCTCGTCGGTGGCCAGCCTGCAGACCACGTTCCTGCCCGCCGCCCGGGCGATGCTGGCGATGGGCGCCTACAAGGCGTTCCCGCCACGCTTTGCCGAGGTCAGCCCGCGCTACCTGGTGCCGGTATTCGCAACCGTCACCGCCGGGGTGGTCACCGGGGTGTTCTACACCGCGGTGAGCCTGCTGTCGGAGAGCGCACTGCTGGATACCATTGCGGCCCTTGGCATCATGATCTGCTGGTACTACGGCATCACGGCGTTTGCGTGTGTCTGGTACTTCCGCCGTGAGCTGTTCGCCAACGCCCAGAACATGGTGTTCAAGTTCCTGTTCCCCCTGCTCGGCGGAATCGTGCTGGCCGCGGTGTTCGTCATCTCGATCGGCGAGAGCATGGACCCGGACAACGCCAGCGGGGCCGCGGTCGGCGGCATCGGCCTGGTGTTCTACATCGGCTTCGGCGTGCTGATCCTCGGTGCCGTGCTGATGATGATCTGGCGGTCTCGCAGCCCCGAGTTTTTCCGGGGCCAGACACTGCGGCACGACACGCCGTCACTCGTCGAGTAGCGGCTGCCGAAACGCCGAGTCAGCCGGCGGCGTTGCCGATACCGGACTTGCCCGGATTGTGGGCAATGTGAAGTGGATCGAGCAGATCCCACACCGTCGCGACGGCCTGGACCTTCAGATCGGCGGCCGGACCCTCCAGGTTGATCACGTCGGCGACGAGGTCGTAGCCGTAGTACACGAACGATCCCGGCGGGGTGGTCTTGATCAACTCGTTGATGATGGTCTGCCTGGCATCCAGGGCGGCTGCATCGTTGCCGACTGCGGGAGCCAGGTTGGTCACGATCTTGCCGATCGGGATGACGGCGTTGACCCACGGGATCATCTGGCTACCCCGGTAGATCTGTTCGGTCGCCTCACGCACGAGGGGATCGAGCTCATTGGGTGAGGCATCCATCAGTGCGTTCCGGAGATCCATGATCGGCTGGGGGATATCCGTCGGCTCCGGATCGTTGCCGCGGAACGGGTTGGGATCCCATGCCGGGCCATCGTCCGCGGTGTCGGCCTGGGCCTGTACTGCGCGCGGCGCGACGGTCTCGGTGTCCGGCGTGTCGGCCACTACCGGCGCCGGTTTGGGTGCCGCCGCCTGCTTGGGAGTGAACAGGTCCTTGAGCTTGGCGACCTCGCCGGCCTCGAATTCCTCGGCGCTGGGCTTCGGCTTGGGCTTGACCGCCTCCGGCTTGGCGGGTCTTGCGTCCTGTACGGCCTTGTTGACGCGTGCGGCCGCTTTCTCGATCGTGTCGGCCTGCTTGTCGAGGGTGTCCTTGAAGACGTTGTCCTTGAACGTGGACAAAGGCTTGGGGCGCTTGGTCTCGCCGGCCTTGGTCTCACCGCGTTTGGGTCCGGCGTTGACGTGCTGGGATGTGCTGCTGGTCGAGTCCTTGGCCGCGCCGTCGGTCGAATCAGCGTGGGCGGTGCCCTGTCCGGCCACGGCGATCGCCGCCCCGACTCCGGCCGCCACCGCGACACCACCGACGTAGCCGATGTACCTGGTTGATGCTGACGTCGATGCCATTGCCCGTCCTCTCACAGCCGATCCCCAGCCCAGCAGCATCGTAGGGGGCGGCGGCGTGGTCGGCATCACGAGGTACGCACCCCATTCAACTTCGAACAAACGTTCGATATGCTGAAGTGGTGAGTTGGCACAACGGGCCGCCGAGCTGGTCGGAGATGGAGCGGGTGCTGACCGGCAAGCCGCGCCGTTCCGGCCTGCCGTTGGAGCTCGCGGGCGACGGTGGGGACAGCCCGGCCTGGTCGCGTAAGCGCGGCACCTATCAGCCGCCGGAGCTCGACCGGTCGCGAACGTCGATCCGCTATGCCGAACTGCACACGCACAGCGCCTACAGCTTCCTCGACGGTGCGAGCACCCCGGAGGAGTTGGTCGAGGAGGCGGCCCGGCTGAACCTGCGGGCCATCGCGCTGACCGATCACGACGGGCTCTACGGCGTGGTCCGGTTCGCCGAGGCGGCCAGGGAGCTGGATCTGGCCACGGTATTCGGCGCCGAGTTGTCGCTGGGGAACATTCCCCGCACCGAGGATCCCGATCCGCCCGGCCCGCATCTGCTGGTCCTGGCCCGCGGGCCGGAAGGGTACCGGCGGTTGTCCCGAGAGATTGCCAAGGCGCACCTGGCCGGTGGTGAGAAGGGTAAACCCCGTTACGACTTCGACGGCCTCGCCGAAGCTGCCGGCGGGCACTGGCACATCCTCACGGGCTGTCGTAAAGGTCATGTCCGCCAGGCACTTTCAGAAGGTGGGCCGGAAGCTGCCGCCGCCGCGCTGGTCGATCTGGTGGATCGCTTCGGAGCCGGCCGGGTCAGCGTCGAGCTCACCCATCACGGCCATCCGTGTGACGACGAGCGCAATGCCACCCTGGCCGGACTGGCTCAGCGGTTCGGGCTACCGGTGGTGGCGACCACCGGCGCGCACTTCGCTGCACCCGACCGGGGTCGACTGGCCATGGCGATGGCGGCGATCCGGGCCCGCAACTCGATGGACACCGCAGCGGGGTGGCTGGCCCCGTTCGGCGGGTCTCACCTGCGCTCGGGGGAGGAGATGGCCCAGCGGTTCGGCATCGAGATCGTTTCGGCTGCAGCCGATCTCGGTGAGCAGTGCGCCTTCGGGCTGGCACTCATCGCCCCGCAGTTACCACCGTTCGACGTCCCGGCCGGGCATACCGAGGACAGCTGGCTGCGCGAGTTGGTGATGGCCGGGGCTGCCGAGCGGTACGGGCCCGTCGACAACGCAGGCAAGGCCTATGCGCAGATCGAACACGAACTGCGGATCATCGAGCAGCTGAAGTTCCCCGGCTATTTCCTGGTGGTGCACGACATCACCCGGTTCTGCCGGGACAACGACATCCTGTGCCAGGGCAGGGGATCGGCGGCCAACTCGGCGGTCTGCTACGCGCTCAAGGTCACCAACGTCGACCCGATTGCCAACGAGCTGCTGTTCGAACGGTTCTTGTCCCCGGCCCGTGACGGGCCGCCCGACATCGACATCGACATCGAGTCGGACCTGCGCGAGAACGTCATTCAGTACGTCTACGAGCGTTACGGTCGTGACTACGCTGCGCAGGTCGCCAACGTCATCACCTACCGCGGCCGCAGTGCCGTCCGCGACATGGCCCGGGCACTGGGTTTCTCCCAGGGGCAGCAGGACGCCTGGAGTAAGCAGCTCAGCCGGTGGAGCGGTCGCCCCGACTCGCCGGAGGCGGAAGGTATCCCGCAGCAGGTGATCGAGCTGGCCACCCAGATCGCCAATCTGCCAAGACATCTCGGCATCCATTCCGGCGGCATGGTGATCTGTGACCGCCCCATCGCCGACGTGTGCCCGGTGGAGTGGGCCCGCATGGCCAACCGCAGCATCCTGCAGTGGGACAAGGACGACTGTGCGGCGATCGGTTTGGTGAAGTTCGACCTGCTCGGCCTCGGCATGCTCTCGGCGCTGCACTATGCCATCGACATGCTTGCCGAGCACAAGGGCATCACCGTCGACCTGGCCAAGCTGGATCTGGCCGAACCGGCGGTCTACGAGATGCTGCAGAGAGCCGACTCGGTCGGGGTGTTCCAGGTGGAGTCCCGGGCGCAGATGGCCACCCTGCCCCGGCTCAAACCCAGAGAGTTCTACGACCTGGTGGTGGAGGTGGCGCTGATCCGGCCCGGCCCGATCCAGGGTGGCTCGGTGCATCCCTATATCCGTCGCCGCAACGGTCTGGAGGAAGTCACCTACGACCATCCGTCGATGGAATCCGCGCTGAAGAAAACTCTGGGCATCCCGCTTTTCCAGGAGCAGCTGATGCAATTGGCAGTCGACTGTGCGGGTTTCACCGCGGCCGAGGCCGACCAACTGCGCCGGGCCATGGGATCGAAACGCTCCACCGAGAAGATGCGACGGCTGCGCAACCGGTTCTACGACGGCATGGCCGAACTCCACGGCATCACCGGCGAGGTGGCCGAGCGGATCTACGAGAAGCTGGAGGCTTTCGCCAATTTCGGTTTCCCGGAGAGTCATTCGTTGAGCTTCGCGTCGCTGGTGTTCTATTCGTCGTGGTTCAAACTGCATCATCCGGCGGTGTTCTGCGCGGCCCTGTTGCGGGCCCAGCCGATGGGGTTCTATTCGCCGCAGTCCCTGGTCGCCGACGCGCGTAGGCACGGGGTGGCGGTGCACGGTCCCGATGTCAACGCCAGCCTGGCCTACGCGACGTGCGAGAACCGTGGCATGGACGTGCGGCTGGGCCTGGGCAGTGTCCGCCACATCGGTGACGAGTTGGCGGGGCGGTTGGTCGACGAACGAGATGCCAACGGGCCGTTCGGAACCCTGATCGACCTGACCAACCGGGTGCAGCTGTCGGTGCCCCAGACCGAGGCCCTGGCCACCGCCGGTGCGTTGAGTTGTTTCGGGATCAGCCGACGCGAGGCGCTGTGGGCGGCGGGCGCGGCGGCCACCCAGCGGCCGGACCGACTGCCGGGGGTGGGGTCCTCCTCGCACGTGCCGCCGCTACCCGGGATGAGCGCACTGGAGTTGGCGGCCGCCGACGTGTGGGCCACCGGCATCTCACCGGACAGCTATCCCACCCAGTATCTGCGCGCCGACCTCGATGCGCTGGGCGTGATTCCCGCCGACAGATTGCTGGAGGTCATGGATGGGACCCGAATCCTGGTTGCCGGAGCGGTGACTCACCGCCAGCGTCCGGCGACCGCGCAGGGGGTGACTTTCATGAACCTGGAAGATGAGACCGGGATGGTCAACGTGCTGTGCGCCCCGGGGGTGTGGGCGCGCTACCGCAAGCTGGCGCAGACAGCTCCGGCACTGGTGGTCCGCGGCATCGTGCAGAACGCGAGCGGTGCGGTCACCGTGCTCGCCGACCGGATGAGCCCGGTCGAGCTGAGGGTCGGGTCCCGGTCGCGAGACTTCCGCTGAGGCTCAAGCCGGATTCAGCGCTCCGCACTGGTAGCCGGATTCAGCGCTTCCGCACTGGTAGCCGGATCAGCGCTGGACGCGGTGGTGTTGTCCCGGAGCCCGGACCGCAGCAGCGACCACGCCAGTCGCCGCGCGGCGGTGGCCCGCTCGTGCAGCAACCGCTGGACGGCGGGGATGGGGTTGGTCTCCGGGATGCGACCCTCGATCACGTCGGCATGCAGATCCTCGGCGACCTGAATCGCCATCAGCACCGCATCGTTGACCCGGTGCAGTGCATCCTGAAGGCGGTCGTCCTGGCTGAGCAGGTGGGCGTTGTCGAGCTCGACCGAAACGTCGCTCACCACCTGGCTGATCTGCTCGAAGAGGGCGTTCATCGCGGTTTCCCGCTCGTCGTGGTCCGGGTTGCGCAGTTGAGTCGCACCTTCGGTCCACAGCGTCGCGAGCATCCGGGTGTGTGCACCCACCGCACGCGACACCTCGATCATCGCCTGCTTCTGCAGCTGATCGAGCAGGTTGTCGCGTTCGGTGCGGGCGAGTTCCCGCTGGGCCACCAGTTCGGCATCGTGCAGTTTCTGCTGTGACTCCATCTGGGCCCGATGCCATTTCTGGGTCAGGGCGAGTTCCAGTGCCGAACGCTCGTCGGCAGCCGCCAGCTCACGCCGCAGGCGCTCGTCGGCCCGGGCGATGTCGTACTTCGCCTGCCGCTGGATGGTCAGGGTCAGCCACATCGTCACCATCACGACGACGAAGACGACGGCACCGAAGAACCACTCGGCCTTGCTGCCGAGTTCGCCCGGAATGAAGAGCAGAAAACAGATGATGGCCAGGCCGCCCAGGCCGCCGCATACCAACCATCCGATGCTGGTCCTGGCGCCGGACGAGGTCGCTTTCGGGGCCGTGTTCTGATCCACCGCAGCCACAAGCATCGGCTCGGTCACCTCGCCCACCTGGCCGTAGTTCGGCGGGGCGCCCCCTGAAGACTCAGCGGCCCTTGTCGATTCAGTTAGTCCGGCCATGTCGACCTCCTGTCGGCCAAGCCTGCCACCGTGCCGGCGTTCAGAGTAGGGCCATCCTCGGCAGCGGCTGCTACCGGCCGGTGGCCGCCGCATCCGCATACCTTGTTTTCATTCATTCTTCAAGTGCCCCTAGCGATGACGCGCCGCCCCGAAACCGCTAGTGTCATCGGCGTGCTCACCTGAGCGGCGGTAGAGCGGACCCGGTGGGTCCGGGCACCGGCCGCTCATTTCCATTGATCTGTTCGCTTGAGAATTGAGGGCCCATGGGACAAAACGCGACGCTGGAAGGTGATTCGGCGGTCATCGTCAGTCTGTCGGAAGCGGCAATGCACATGTATTCCGCCGCTATCGATGCACTGCCCTTCCCCGAGGACAAGAAGTTCCACAAGCGCGCCGACGTGGTCCTGTCCGGCCTGCGCAAGCTGCGTGCCTCGCTCGCTGAGGCGGCCAGCAGCAGCCGGCCTTCACCTGCGGTCATCGTGGCGCTCAGCGGGGTTCGCCAGCGGTATGACTCGCTGATGGCCCACGCCGCGTCGGCCCCGGGTTCCTCTCTGGGACAGCAGATCTACGTCACCCGCATCCACGCCAAGCTGTCGGCCCAGGAAGTGGCCAACGGTGCCGGCCTGCGTGACGGACTGCTGGACCAACTCGAGGCAGGCGCAACGCCGACGGACGCCGAGGCGGCAAAGATCCGCGACACGATCGCAGCGCTCGGAGGGTTGCCCGGCGACGATCACGGCATCCATGCCGTCCCGGCCTCTGCCGGCTACGGGTCGTCCGACGAGTCGCAGGCCAACGGCTGGGAACCCGTGCTGGTCTCTGACACTGCCGGCTGAGAACCTCGCGTGCCGTCGCGGATCAGGCGGCGGCGTGCAACCTTCATCGGTTAGCTGAGTTGTACTGCGGCGCACGATGATTAGAAGCTCCCCAGCAAACTGCTGGGGAGCTTCTCGCCGTTTCCGGCGGGGCCGGTTGTAGTCTCGCGACATGACAGCCGAACCAGCCCTGAACTTGACCGTCGATGAACTCCTCACCACGACGCGGTCGGTGCGCAAACGCCTCGACTTCGAGAAGCCGGTGTCGCGCGAGGTGCTCATGGAGTGTCTCGACCTGGCGCTTCAGGCCCCGACCGGGTCGAATGCGCAAGGCTGGCAATGGGTTTTCGTCGAGGACCCGGCAAAGAAAAAGGCCTTGGCCGACATCTACCGGGCCAACGCCAACCCATATCTGGATCTACCCAAGCCGGAGCGCGGCGACATCCGCGACCAGCAGATGGATGCGGTGACAAGCTCGGCCAGGTACCTCACCGACAACTTCGAGAAGGCGCCGGTGCTGATGGTGCCGTGCCTTGAGGGCCGTCCCGACGGTGCGCCCGCCGGAATGAGCGCGTCGTTCTGGGGATCGGTGCTGCCCGCGGTGTGGAGCTTCATGTTGGCGCTGCGGTCGCGGGGTCTGGGGTCGGCCTGGACGACGCTGCACCTGCTCGGCGACGGCGAGAAGCAGGCCGCCGAACTGCTGGGCATTCCGTTCGACCGGTACGCCCAGGCGGGCCTGTTCCCGATCGCCTACACCGTGGGCACCGATTTCAAGAAGGCCAAGCGGCTTCCTGCCGAGCAGTTCTCGCACTGGGACAGTTGGTGAGCCAGGGGCGCCGGATGCCACTGGTGTAATCGTGAAGCCGCTGTATGAACACTCTGTGAGATTCGGGCGTGGGGCGCATGGCGCCCCACGCCCGCGGCGTAACTAGACGCCGCCGGCGAACCCGTGTTGACGCCATGCCTCATAGGCGGCGACGGCAGCCGCATTCGACAAATTCAGTGACCGCCTGCCGGCGAGCATCGGAATACGTACCTGAGCGGTGATATTGGGATCGGCCAGAGTTTCTGCGTCCAGTCCGGTGGGTTCCGGGCCGAACATCAGCACATCGCCCGGTTGGTAGGAGACGTCGGTGAACGAGGTCGACGCGTGCGCGGTGAACGCGTACACCCGCCCCGGCATCAAGGCGCGCCAGGCCGCTGCCAGATCAGCGTGCACCGTCACCGATGCCAGGTCGTGGTAGTCCAGACCGGCCCGGCGCAGCTTGGGTTCGGACAGGTCGAAACCCAGCGGCTCGACCAGATGCAGCTCGCACCCGGTGCCGGCCACCATCCTGATCGCATTACCGGTGTTGGGTGCGATGCGGGGAGAAAAGAACATCACCCGGAACATCAGTCGATGATCGTATGGCGACCCGCCTTGTGACGAATCGGGACGCAAATGCGGCCGTGAAATCCGTCCCCAAATCCGAGTGCGAAAATCAGCGCGCGATCCGGCAAGGATGTTGTTGTTTGCTCGATTACCACACAACTGCGCTACAGCTCGGTCACGAACTCTGTCTGTTCAGTAAGAATTGTGGAAACGCTTGCGAGCTGCTGTCATACTCGTGCAATTGCCAAGGCGCTTGACGCCCGCCCCAGCGTGGGCGGAAACAGCAGGAAGTCTTATGAAAAACGCCCCACGAGTAAATTGCGGCCACGCAGCAGGTAGTGCGGTTGGGTGCCGATGACTGCCTTTACGCAGCTGAAACAGGCTGACGGCACCCTCGTCGAATTCTCCCCAACGCCATCGACTCCGGCCAAGCGTCCTTCCCGCTGGTCACCGGCCAACTGGCCGGTCAACCGGAAAGTCCTTGCCATCGTCATCGTGCCGTTGATCCTGGCCGCGACGTTCGGTGGGTTGCGCATCTATGCCAGTGCCGGCGCGGCCGGAGATCTCCGGTTGGCCGCCGACCGGGCCGAATTGATTCCGCACATCGACGACTACATGGCGGCGATGGAGGGCGTTCTCATCGCAGCTACTGAGGGCGGCGATGGGCAGGCTGCGATGTCCACGTTCGATAAGCGGAAATCTGATCTTCAGCAACGCCTGGAAGCCACCGATGCAGCCGAAGATGTCGGCCAGGCGGTCGGCAGCCTGCTCGGTAAGGGGTCGGAACTGGTCGACGCGGTGATGTCGAACTCGATCGACCTGCGTCAGCGCATCCTCGACTACGGCCCGCTGCTGCTGACCGGGGAAGCTGCCATCACCGGTTCTGTGCACAGCAACCAGCAGTCGCTTCAGGCCCAGGTCGAGGCGCTGGCCCGGGCGGTCGGTGCCCGCGGGCAGATGGCTATTCAGCAGATGCTCGTCACCGCCGGCGGCGCCGAGCCGGAACCGTTGCTCCGCACCTCGATGATCACGATGGCCGGTACCGAACCGTCCACGGTCGCGGCACTCACCAAGGTGCTGGGAGGTGGCTCCGAGGAGGCGGCCACACTGCGCGCCGAGATGGTCAAGCGCATGGCGATGATGTCCAACCCGGGGGTTCCGCTGGTCGGTAACGCGGACATGCTGGCCTCGTTGCAGGCCACCGACACGATCGCCGGGCAGATCATCGAGAACACCACCGCGTCGATTCCGGCCGCGGTCGAGGCTCAGGCCAACGATGCCCGCAACGACGCGATCCGTGACGCGATCCTGGTCGCGACCGCGATCATCAGCGCCATCGTCATCGTGTTGTTGGTGGCCCGCTCGCTGGTGCGCCCGCTTCGGACGCTTCGGGACAGCGCCCTGCGGGTGGCTCACCAGGATCTGGCCACGGAGATCGAACGGGTCCGCGCCGGTGGCGAGCTGGTCCCGGTGACCCCGATCCCGGTCCAGACCACCGAAGAGATCGGTCAGGTGGCCCATGCTGTCGACGAGCTGCACGAGCAGGCGGTATTCCTCGCCGGTGAGCAGGCTCAGCTGCAATTGCAGGTCTCGGACATGTTCGAGACCTTGTCGCGGCGTAGCCGGTCCCTGGTCGACCAGCAGTTGTCGCTGATCGACCAGCTGGAACGCAACGAGGACGACCCCCAGCGCCTGGAGAGCTTGTTCCGGCTCGACCACCTGGCTGCCCGCATGCGTCGGAACGGGGCCAACCTGTTGGTGCTGTCCGGGTCGAAGCTGGCACGCGAGCACAGCCGGCCGGTCCAGCTGGCGACCGTCATCAACGCCGCTGCCTCGGAAGTCGAGGATTACACGCGCGTGGTCACCGCGTCGGTGGCCGACGTCGAGATCACCGGTTCGGTGGCCGGCGACCTGATCCACCTCCTGGCCGAGCTGCTCGACAATGCGCTGCGCTACTCACCGCCGATCTCGCAGGTGCGGGTGTCGGCCGTGCATGCGGCCAAGGGGGCGTTGGTGATCGAGGTCAGCGACGTCGGCCTGGGCATGACCGAAGCGGACCTGCGGGTCGCCAACACCCGTCTGCAATCCGGTGGTGAGGTCAACCCCTACACCGCGCGTCACATGGGTCTGTACGTGGTCGGGCGGCTGGCCACCCAGCACGGTCTGGTGGTGCGGCTGCGCAGCACCGTCGCCGAAGAACCGAGCTCGGGCACCACGGCGGGGGTGTACATCCCGGCCACGCTTCTGGCCCGCGACGGTGGCGATGTCGTCGAGGACCTTCCGTACGGCAGGCCTGTCGACGCCCACGCCGGGATCGCCACGGCGCTGTCGTCGGACGCCGATCCCACTCATGGCTCGGACCTCGGATCCGGGCCGGACGAATCCCACCTCAACGGCGGCGAGGTGCCGTTCGACCTGCTGCCGCAGCGCAGTCCGGGCGCCAGCGGTATCTCGGAACTGCCCGGCACGCTCGCCCCGCAACCGGAGCCGGCGGCTGAGGTTCCGGTCGAGGAGCCCGCGGACGAGCCGGTCAGTGAGTGGCCGCAGCAGTGGCCGGTGCACACCGAGGAAAGTGCGGCCCTGGCCAAGGGACAAGCCGCCGCGGCGGCGGACACCGCACCCGTCGACGAGTCCGGACGTCCGTCGCCGACCAACACCTCGTCGTTCTTCGCCTCGCGCGGGCAGGCCGCCACCCACGGTGTCAACGGTGCCGGTGATCTCAACGGACACAGTGCGCCGAACGGTCACAGCGACCTCAACGGTGTCAACGGTGTACACGTTCCGGCCGATGATCCCGGTGAACCGGAAGAACCGGCGGAATCCGCGCCGGACCGGGCCGAAAGCCAGGAGGTCGAGGGCGACTCGATCTATCAGTCGATGATCTCGGAATTCGAGATCGACCCGACGACCCACGTGCGCAGCGCCGACCTGGACTGGAAGACGGTCTGGGAGAAGGGGTGGTCGGTGGCCGCCGCGGCGCAGGACGCGCCCGTGGACCAGCGCACCGAAGAGGGCCTGCCGATGCGTACGCCGGGTGCCCGCCTGGTGCCGGGCGGTGTTGCCGCGGTAGTCGCGGCATCCGCCGACGCCGAGGGGCGTCACCGCAACGGCGGAGTGCACCGCAACGACGACGGCTCGGAGACGGTAGCATCGGCAGACGAACCTGACAGCGGCATGTTCGCGGCGTTCACACCGCGTGATCCTGAGGCCGTCCGGGCGAGCACCAGCAACCTTTTCGGAGGCGTGCACGCCGGGCGATCGCGTGCCCGTGAGACCAGAGGAACCGATAACGAATGACGCGTCCGACGCAGCGCGACTCCCTGGACTGGCTCGTGTCCAAGTTCGCCCGCGAGGTATCCGGGGTGTCCCACGCGGTGCTGGTCTCGGCCGACGGACTGCTGATGGCTGCCAGCGAACACATGCCGCTCGAACGGGCCGATCAGCTCGCCGCGGTCGCCTCCGGTCTGGCCAGCCTGGCCACCGGTGCCTCCCAGTTGTTCAACGGCGGTCATGTGATGCAGTCGGTGGTCGAGATGGAGAACGGCTACCTGCTGTTGATGCGGGTCGGTGACGGCTCCAACCTCGCGACGCTGACTGCTCCTTCATGTGACATCGGGCAGGTCGGCTACGAGATGGCCATTCTGGTCGAGCGGGTCGGCGCGGTGGTGCAGTCTTCGCGCCGTACGCCGCAGCCGTCCTGAGTCGCCGACCCTTCTGCCTTCGCGAGGTGCCTGTGGACGAACCGGAAACCACCGATCGACCGAGTTTGGTGCGGCCGTACACCCTGACGGCCGGCCGCACCGACTCTCGGGTGAACATTCCGCTGGAAGCACCGGTGAAAAAAACCGACACGACCCGTGAACCGCGCTGGACTGGGCACGATGTCCGCGCACAGATCGTAGAGTTGTGCACCGGCACTCCCTCGGTTGCCGAGATTGCCGCTCATTTATCTCTCCCGCTCGGCGTGGCGCGCGTGCTGATCGGGGACTTGGTGACGCAGGGTTATCTTCGGGTGGAAGCCACCCTTGATGACTCGGCGAGCTTCGACGAACGCCGCGAATTGATTGGAAGGACCCTGCGTGGCCTACGAGCCCTCTGAATCCCGCTCGGCCTCCGGCGGCGGCGCCCCCCGGCGTGGGGCCGCCTCTACGAAGATCGTCATTTCTGGCGGGTTCGGCGTGGGGAAGACGACATTCGTCGGCGCGGTCTCCGAGATCATGCCCCTGCGCACCGAAGCGTTGGTCACCAACGTATCCGAGGGTGTCGATGCCTTGGACGGCACTCCGGACAAGCGCACCACGACGGTCGCGATGGACTTCGGCCGGATCACGCTGGACGAGGATCTGGTGCTGTACCTGTTCGGTACGCCCGGGCAGCGACGGTTCTGGTTCATGTGGGACGACCTGGTGCGTGGTGCGATCGGTGCGATCATCCTGGTCGACGTCCGTCGCCTGCAGGACAGCTTCGCGGCGGTCGACTTCTTCGAGGCCCGCAAGCTGCCGTTCATCGTCGCGGTGAACGAGTTCGACGACGCGCCGAAGCATCCCACCCAGGCGGTGCGCAAGGCTTTGGCACTGCCCGAGCACATCCCGGTGGTCGCCGTGGACGCCCGCGACCGCAACTCGGCCAAGGCTGCGCTGATCGCGGTTACCGAGTATTCGTTGAGCACGCTTTCCGCGTTGCCTGGCTGACCCGTGGTAGCCGACGAAACCGCCTGGACGGACCGGGAATTCACCGGTCATGATTTCCGCGACGAAGATCTGAGCCGGTTGCGCACCGAGCGCGTGGTGTTCACCGAGTGCAATTTCAGCGGCGTCGACCTGTCCGAGTCCGAGCATTCCGGTTCGGCGTTCCGCAACTGTAATTTCCGCCGCGCCACGCTGTGGCACAGCACGTTCACCAACTGCAGCCTGCTGGGTTCGGTGTTCACCGAGTGCCGGTTGCGGCCGATCAGGATTGTCGAGTCGGATCTGACCCTGGCCGTGCTGGGCGGTTGCGATCTGCGGGGCGTGGACCTGTCGGGCTGCCGGTTACGCGAAGCCAGTCTGGTCGGGGTGGACCTGCGCAAGGCGGTGCTGCGGCAGGCGGACCTCACCGGAGCACGGGTGCAGGACGCCAAGCTCGACGAGGCGGATCTGCGCGGCGCCCGCGTCGACCCCACCTTCTGGACCACTGCGAAGCTGCGCGGCGCCAAGATCGATATCGCCCAGGCGCTGGCCTACTCGGCCGCCCATGGCCTCGACGTCCACGGCGGGTAGAACTCAGCCGGCCTTGAGGCGGATCCGCCAGCGAACGAACCCGGTGTAGACGATGCAGAGCAACACCAGGATGCCGATGTTGATCAGCCACGCACTCGGGGTGTGCTTCCAGAACGAATCGGCGGGCAGCAGCGGCGGCGGCACCAGGCGGGTCAGGTCGACGGTGGAGGCAGAGGCCGCGAAGCCCCAGCGCGCCGGGGTGATCCAGGACAACTGATCGAGCCCCACGCGGTCGGTGACCGGGATCATGCCGCCAGAGAACACCAACTGGCTCATCACGGTGACCACCAGCAGAGGCATGATCTGTTCGGCCGATCGGGCCAGCGCCGACAGCGCCAGGCCCACCATCGCCGAGGCCACACACGTCATGGAGATGTCGATGAACAACTCCAGGCTGCGGCCGCCGAGGAACGCGCCGCTCTCGACTGCGCCTGGGCCCCAGCCCTTTCCGAGGATCGTGATCACCGTGACGATGGCCGACTGGATCACCGCGAACACGGCGAACACCGCGATCTTGGCCAGCAGGTAGGCGGTCGTCGACAGACCGACCGCCTGCTCGCGACGGAAGATCGCCTGCTCGCCGATCAGCGCCCGGATGGTCAGCGCGGTACCCATGAAGATCGCGCCCACGTTGAGCATCACCAGGATCTGGCCCGGTTCGTTGGGTGCCTCGCCGCCTTGGACTGCCGGCACCGGCAGACCGAATCCGACATCACCGGGCACCGACAGCGACAGCACCCCCATGATGAACGGCAGCATCAGCAGGAACGCGGTGTAGCCGCGGTCGGACACGATCAGCCGGACTTGCCGCCGGGCGATCGTGGACAGCTGCCGGAACAGGCTGGTCTTGGCCGGCTCGCCCAGGTCGCCGGGCTGTGCCGACGACGCCGCTGCCGCCGGTGCCGGGCCGGTGCGCGCCAGATACTTGCGGTGGGCCTCGGCCGGGTCGCCGGCGACGGTGCTGAAGATGTCGGCCCAGTTGGTGGTGCCGAGTTCCGGGCCGATCTGGTCGGGCGAGCCGCAGAAGGCGGTCTTGCCGCCGGGCGCCAGCAGCAGCACCTGATCACACACGTCGAGGTAGGTCAGCGAGTGGGTGACGACCAGCACCACACGGCCGGCGTCGGCCAACTGGCGCAGCATCGTCATCACCTGACGGTCCAGTGCCGGGTCCAGACCGGAGGTGGGCTCGTCGAGGATCAGCAGTGACGGACCGGTCAGCAGCTCCAGCGCCACCGAGGCACGTTTCCGCTGCCCGCCGGACAGCTTGTCGACGCGGGTGTCGAGGTGCTTGGTCATCTCGAGTTCTTCGAGCACCTGCATGACGACCTGTTCGCGGTCTTCCTTGGTGGTGTCGGGCGGCAGTCGCAGTTCGGCGGCGAACATCAGCGCCTGGCGCACGGTCAGCTGCCCGTGCACCACGTCGTCCTGCGGGACCATCCCGATCCGGGAGCGCAGCGAGGCGTACTCGGCGTGGACATCGTGGCCTTCGAAGGCGACGGTGCCGGTGGTCGGATGGGTGTAACCGGCGACCTGTTTGGCGAACGTCGATTTGCCGGCGCCGGACGGGCCGATCACCGCGGTCAGGGTGCCGGGCCGGGCGTCGACGGAGATGCTGTCCAGCAGGGTCTTGTTGCCCTCGATGGTCCAGGTCAGGCCGCGGACTTCGAGCCCGCCGGTGCGGGTGTCGGCCTCGGTTTCGCTGCGGCGGACCAGGGTGCCGCCGGTGAACACCAGGTCGACGTTGCCGATGGTGATGACGTCCCCGTCGTGCAGGACCGCCGACTCGACCCGTGCGCCGTTGAGGAACGTGCCGTTGATGCTGCGCTCGTCGCGGATCTCGGTGCCGCCGGGCAGCGGGATCAAGGTGGCATGGTGCCGCGAGGCCAGTACGTCGGGGATGACGATGTCGTTGTCGGTGTTGCGACCGATCTTCACCGCACCTGCCGGCGCGGGCGTGGTGCGCCCGGGCCGCAGGATCTTGAGCATGCTGGTCGCGATGTTGCCGCCGGGCTCACTGCTACCGCGGTCCGAGCCGGCGGCCGGACCCATCGTGGTCGGCGCCGCGGCTGGGTTCGAGTTGCGTACCGGTGGGGGCTGATAGGCCTGTGGCCCGGGATACCCACCCTGCGGGCCGCTCGGGTAGCCGCCCTGCGGACCGCTGGGATATCCGGTGGGCGGTGTCGGGTAGCGCGGTTGGGGACCGGACGAGTAGCCGGGGCGCTGGGCCGCGGGCGGCTGACCGTACTGCTGCCGGCCCGGGGCGGCCTGGGTGGGCCAGGCGCCGCTGGGTCGGTTCACGATCGGCACCGCCGCGGTCGGGGTGCGGCCGACGGCGCCCTGATGCCGGCCGACCTCGAACGTCAGCTGCGGACCGTCCGGGTTGCCGATGTTGACGACCTGGCCGTCGTGGATGTCGATCGTGGGCACCCGCCGGCCGTTGGCATACATGCCGTTGAGGCTGCCGTTGTCGATCGCGACCCATCGGCCTTGGTCGAAACGCAGCACCACGTGGGCACGCGAGATCAGCGGGTGGGCGATGCGGACGTCGGCGCGGAGGTCTCGGCCGATGACGACATCGCTGCCTGGGGCAAAGGTACGGGTCGAACCGTCGTAACGAACGGTCAGCGCAGGGCTCATCGCGCTCAACTCTATCGGTTGTTTTCACCGGGGCTGGGCCGTTGCCGCGACGTCGCGGCGTGTGACGATGGCACGCATGGGTTCTGAAGGTGCGCAGAAGGCGGCTGTCCGGGTGCTCGGCGGGCTGCGGCAGGTGGGCACGGTCCTGGCCGGTGCGGCAGTGGTGTGGTTGGTGTGGGCCGTGGCGTTGAGCGCCTGGGCGCGGCTGGTTGCACCGCGCAGTGCAGGTGAAAGCGACTGGTACGTATTCGGCCTGCACCGCTGGGGCGACGCATTGCCGGGCCGGATGGCGCTGGCGGTGACGGTGATCGCGCTGGTGCTGCTCGCGGCGATGGCCTACAGCGGGTGGCGCGGACGCACGGACCGTGATCTGGCTGCCACCCCGGTCGGCGCGGCGAGCGTGGCGGCGCTGCTGGTCATCGCCTACATCAGTCAGGGCATTCCGGCGTTCTACCGCAAGGTGATGGACAGCGCCCCGGTCACCACGGCGTTGCCGCTCGGTGCGACAGCGTGGTGGTTGTGCCTGGCTGGTGCGGCGGCGGCGTTCCTGGCGGCACGCGCCTTCCCGCGCTTGGAACGCGGCTCGGTGAAGTTGCTGGCGATCGGTGCAGCGATCGCGGTTGTGGTTGCCGCGGTGGTGACCGTGGGTGCGTTGCGCGCCGGTGACGACGGGCGTTTCGTGGACGCGACGACGGCGCCGGCAACCGATGTGCCCGCAATGCCCGCCGGCTTGGGGAAGCGGACGTTCACCGTGTCGGTGCCCGATGCCTTCGGTGGCGATCAACGTGTGCCGGTGTATGACTTGGATTCTGCGGGCACCGGTTTCGCGGTGTATCGGGACGGCCGCATCACGGCCTACGGTTCTGACGGCAAGGAGCGCTGGCACTACGCGCGTACCGGCCCCGGCGGTGTGGGCGTCGACGGGATGCGAGTGGTCGACAACGGCGCCACGATTCTGGCGTTTCTCGGTGGTGGCCTGGTCGGCCTGGATGCCGTCACCGGCGAACATCTCTGGGCCAGTGACGATGCGGCCTTGCAGGAGGCGGCACGCGGACGTCTAAGTTCTGCGACCGGCCCGTTCATCGTGGGGTGGGATGACGAGCACATCTGGACGCGGTACGACAGCCGGAGCGGGCAGGCGATGTGGAGTGTGCCCGCACCGCATCCCGGCTGCGGCATCACCGAACCCGTCGTGACCGCCTCCGGGGTGGTGTCGACGGTCCAATGTGAAGACGGCAAGGTCTGGTTGAGCGTGCTCGATCCCGAAACCGGGCAAATCGGTTGGGACACAGTGCTGACGGAGAGAAAGATCGACCCGACGGCGCCGGTCGATCAGCGCTATCTCAGACTCGGGGCCAAGCCGGCCAACGGTATCGGGGTCTTCATCTCGCTGCACGGGGCCGGTGCACCCGACTCGGCCCGGTATGCCGATATCGTTCACCGCACCGTCACCGAATTGCCGGCAGACGGTCGCTTGGCCGAATCGTATGGTCCCAGTGACGATTTCGTGGTGTGGTTTCTGACTGACCGGACCACGCGGCTGACCCTGTTCGGGTCTGACGGTCGTCAACGGTGCCAGGTTCCCGACGGCGTCGAGCCGGTTCGGACGAACGTGCCGAGCCGGCGAGTCGACCAACCCGCCTACGTCGCGTTCCCCGACACATTGGTTCTCGCCGACCGCGGCGTCCGGGGCACGCCGGGATCGCTGCGTACGTTCGACGCGAGGACGTGCGCGCAGACCGCGACCGCGCCCGCCGACCTTGTGGAGGGTTTCGTTCCGGCGCCGGGTGCGGTGCTGGTGTTGCGGCGTGACGGGCAGACACTGCAGATCGACGGATACACCGCCTAGACAGGGGTATTGGCCAGGGCCGGCACGGCTGCTTCGGGGTAGCGGTCCTGGGCTTCCCAGACGTCGGCGGTTTGCACGGCCCAGAACACCGCGAACAGCACGATCAGGGTGAGTTCGGTGGCGATGACACCGAAGTGCCACCCCAGGACCAGTAGCACGATGCCGGCCACGACGGTGATCAGCATGAGCACAGCGATGGTGGCGTAGAACCGGGCCAGGTGGTGGCGCACGGCAGCACGTGCGTAACACGCGTGGTAGACCGCCACGAGTGTGATGGCCAGGAACATCGCCACTGCGGCGATGACGTGTGCGTGTTCGGCGAACCAGTCCCACAGCATCAGTGGGGCACCGGCGATGGCGATGGCCAATAGCGCTGCCGGTAGCCACTTTTCGGCCCGCAGCAATGCGGTGGCGACGGTCTTCCACAGGGTGGCGGCCTCGGCGCAGGACTGGGCGGAGGGCACGGGTGCGTTCTGCGGGCGCCGCCAGCGGTTCAGCGCCAGGTACATCCCGGTGCCGACGGCGACGGCAACGAACAGTGCGGCGACGTTGTTGGAGACGCCTCCGAACGGGTCGCTGACCGTGGGAAGCCACGGCCGGCACAGGTCGTCGGAACCGGTGGGAACCAGGGCGACGATGAAGGCCATGAACCCGGAGTAGTTCAACAGCGCGTCCTCGCCGACCCGGCTGCCCTTGTAGGCGATCAGACAGATGCCGATCGCGCACAGGGAAGCCAGGAACACCGCATGGGTGCGGGTGTAGAAGAACGCGCTGATCGACCCCTGTGGGCAGGTGTGTGCCCAGGTCAATGCCAGCGAGGTCAGCAGGAACACCACCAGAGCCACCAGGCCCACCCGTACGTAGCGGTAGGTCACCATGGTGTCGCTGAGGGCGTCTGTGCTCACTTCACGAGTGTGTCGGGGGCTCCCGTCACCACGCAATGGGTGTGGCTGTAGATGGTCGGCATGCACTCGTTGCAGTGCGTGCACAGGGATTTCACGGAACCCTTGGTTTCCTCGGCCTTGATCCGGTTGAGCAGATCCGGTTCGGCGAGCAGCGCGCGGCCCATCGCGACGAAGTCGAAGCCCGCCGCCATCGCCTTGTCCATGGTCTCGCGGTTGGTGATACCGCCCAGCAGGATGATCGGCATGCTCAGCTCGGCGCGGAACTTCTCGGCGTCGCGCATCAGGTACGCCTCGTGGTACGGGTATTCGCGGAAGAACTTGTGGCCGCTCATCCGGATGCCCCAGCTGATCGGGGGTTTGAAGTTCGCGGCGAATTCCTTGACCGGTGCGCCGCCGCGGAACAGGTACATCGGGTTGACCAGCGAGCTGCCCGCGGTGAGCTCGATGGCGTCCAGGCCGCCGTCCTCCTCGAGCCACTTGGCGGTCTGCAGCGACTCGTCCATCGGGATTCCGCCGCGGATACCGTCGCTCATGTTGAGTTTGGCGATGACGGCGATCTTGCGGTCGCCGTGCTTGTCGACGGCGTCGCGCACCGCACGCACCACGCCTCGGGCCACCTTCGCCCGGTTCTCCAACGACCCGCCGAACTCGTCGGTACGCCGGTTGATCAGCGGGGACAGGAACGAGCTGGCCAGGTAGTTGTGGCCGAGGTGGACCTCGACCGCGTCGAATCCCGAATCGATGGCCAGCCGGGCGGCGTTGGCGTGCGCTTCGGTGACGTCGCGGATGTCGTCGATGGTGGCCTTCTTGGCGAACCGCATCGACAGCGGGTTGAAGAACCGCACCGGCGCCAGCGCCTTGGCCTTGTTGGTTCGCGAATTGGCCACCGGGCCGGCATGGCCGATCTGGGCGCTGATGGCCGCGCCCTCGGCGTGGATGGTCTCGGTCAGTTTGGTCAGTCCGGGAACGGCCTCGGGCCGCATCCAGATCTGCCAGCCGTCGGTGCGGCCGCCGGGGGCCACCGCGCAGTAGGCGACGGTGGTCATGCCGACGCCACCGGCCGCGGGCAGCCGGTGATAGTTGATCAAATCCTCGGTGACCAGCGCGTTCGGCGTTGACGCTTCGAAGGTGGCGGCCTTGATGATGCGATTGCGCAGTGTCAACGGGCCGAGCTGGGCCTCACTGAATACATCAGTGAACACATTGGGCTGGGTGTTCATATGCTGAGCCTGCCACGTGGCTGACACAATGGCACCTGTGGGTTCCATCGTGTTGGACGGTAAGGCCACGCGTGACGAGATCTTCGTCGATCTCAAGCAGCGCGTCGCGAAGTTGACCGAAGCGGGCCGGACGCCCGGGCTCGGGACCGTGTTGGTCGGCGACGACCCCGGTTCACAGGCCTATGTGCGGGGCAAGCACGCCGACTGCGCCAAGGTTGGGATCAACTCGATCCGCCGCGACCTGCCCGCCGACATCACCCAGGCCCAGCTCGACGAGACCATCGACGAGCTCAACGCCAACCCGGACTGCACGGGCTACATCGTGCAGCTTCCGCTGCCCAAGCATCTCGACGAGAACGCCGCACTGGAACGCATCGACCCGGACAAGGACGCCGACGGCCTGCATCCGACCAACCTCGGCCGGCTCGTGCTCGGTAAGGCTGCACCGCTTCCGTGTACCCCCCGCGGCATCGTGCACCTGTTGCGCCGGTTCGACGTACCGATCGCGGGGGCGCACGTGGTGGTGATCGGGCGCGGGGTGACCGTCGGGCGGCCGATGGGCCTGCTGCTGACCCGTCGTTCGGAGAACGCCACCGTCACCCTGTGCCACACCGGAACCCGCGATTTGCCCGCGTTGACCCGGCAGGCGGACATCATCATCGCCGCGGTCGGGGTGCCGCACATGGTGACCGCCGACATGGTCAAGCCCGGCGCGGCCGTCGTCGACGTCGGTGTGAGCCGGGTGGACGGCAAGCTCACCGGTGACGTCGCACCCGATGTCTGGGACGTGGCCGGGCACGTGTCACCCAATCCGGGCGGAGTGGGGCCGTTGACGCGGGCGTTCCTGCTGACCAACGTCGTCGAGCTCGAAGAGTCGAAACTGGCGTGACAGTAAACGAATTCGTCCGCAAGGTGTTCGCCGGACAGTGGCCGATCCTGGTGGTCGGGCTGTTCTTCATCGCGGCGTTCGCACTGGTGGCGGCGGGCTACTGGCGCCGCGGGGCGCTGGTCATCGGGATGGGTGTGGGCGCTGCGGCCGCGCTGCGGCTGGCCCTGACCGACGAGCGGGCCGGGCTCCTGGTGGTGCGCTCGCGGACCATCGACTTCACGACCACCGCGACGGTATGTGCCGCCGTGCTCTACATCGCCTGGACCATCGACCCGCTGGGCACCTCGTAATTTTCTCGCCCGAGTGGCAAGTTCTTGCACTGAGCTGGGGAAACTCCGGGTAATAACTGGCCTTTCGGTGCACCGGCAAGGACCTAGATGCAAGGCGCCTGATGGGCTCGGCACTCGCGATCCTCACAGGAAATGCCCAGCGGGCAATATTGCCCAATAGGCAACAATTGGTCTAGCGTGGTGGCATGGAGCCGGGACTGCGGGAGCGTAAGAAGCTCGATACACGACGGGCGCTGAGCGATGCGGCGTTGACGTTGGCGTTCGAGCGCGGACTGGAGAACGTCACCCGCGAGGACATCGCCAATCTGGCCGGGGTCTCGCTGCGCACCTTCACCAACTACTTCGCCGGCAAGTACGACGCGCTGGCATACCGGCAGCAGGAGCGCTTGCGTCGCAGCATCGACCTGCTGAGGTCTCGCCCGGCAGACGAACCGCTGTGGACCGCGATCGCCGAGTCCGTGACCAGTCCGGTGGACGCCGATATGTCCGATGTCTACGGTGCGGAGAACGTGCTGCCGACCCGCCGGCAGCTGGCCGAGGTCCGAAAACTGCTGATGATCCCGGAGATACGCGATGCGACCTTCCGAGGGATGTCCGACGAGTGGGTGACGGCGATCGCCGAACGGACCGGCACCGACCCGGAACGCGATATGTATCCGCGGCTGGTGGCCGCCGTGGTGCGTGCGGTCGGCGATGTCGCGATGGACGAATACGGGATCGCCGATCCACCAGTGCCTTTCACGTCACTGCTGCGTAAAGGGTTCGCGGCGGTGGCCGCGGGCCTGCCTGAGCCAGGAGGGAAGAAATGAAAGATCAGGTAGACGTCGTCATCTGCGGCGCCGGTCCCAACGGCCTGCTGGTGGCGGGGGAGCTGGCGCTGGCCGGGGTGCGGCCGGTGGTGCTCGAGCAGCTGCCCGAGCCGAGCCCCGAACTCAAGGCGAATGGCATTGTCGGGCAGGCAAATCGCGTGCTCGATCTGCGGGGTCTGTATCGGACGCTCAGTGGATCGGGCGAGGCTCCGCAGCCTATGGGCGGCTACATATTCGCCGGCATGCAGGTGCCGTTCGCCGATGTTGTCGAGAACCCCATGTACGGCATGGTGATTCAACAGCCCAAGGTGGTGCGCCAACTGGTGGACTGGGTGCAGGGCCTTGGGGTCGAGATCCGTTGGGGGCACGAGCTCGTCGATCTCCAGCAGCAATCCGATGGCATCACCGTGGATGTCGCGGCATCCACGGGGAGCTACCGACTGTCGACCACCTACCTTGTCGGCGCCGACGGGGGCCGTAGTCCGGTCAGGAAGAAGGCCGACATCGAGTTTCCCGGGCTGACCTCCGAGGTGATCGCACGGGTGGCCCACATCAGCCTGCCGGAGGAGTTGCGTTCCGGCTACGGCGCGTTGAACATTCCCGGTGTCGGACATATCCCTTTCGGGCACAATCGGTTCGACGGCGGTGTACTGATCTATGCGGAATTCCAGCAGGGACGGTCGATGCTCGGGACCATCGAATACGGATCCATCCTGCCCGACGACGCGCCGGACCTGACGATCGACGAGTTGCGTGAGAGCGTGAGGCGAGTGGTCGGCGCTGACCTGCCGATCGCGCCCCCGGACGGGCCGGGACCACATGCCCTGCGCCGGATCAACGGACAGAACACCCGTCAGGCAGCGCAGTACCGGGCCGGTAACGTCTTCCTGGTGGGCGACGCCGCACATGTCCACTCGGCCATGGGTGGCCCCGGTCTGAACCTGGGACTGCAGGACGCCATGAACCTGGGATGGAAACTGGCCGCCACGGTGCAGGGTCGGGCACCCGACGGTCTGTTGGACAGCTACCACAGCGAGCGTTGGCCGGCGGGGCAGCGGGTGATGATGCAGGCGATGGCCCAGGCTGCCCTGATGGCTGCCGGTCCCGAAGTCACCGCACTGCGAACGCTTTTCGGTGAACTCCTGGCGACGCCGGACGGCTCGGCGCACATCGCCGGGGTGCTGGCCGGCTCGGATGTCCGTTACGACGTCGATGACGAGCATCGGCTGTCCGGATTCTTCGTCCCCGATTTCGTCCTGGATGACGGTCGCCGGATTGCCGAGTTGCTGCAGTCGGGGAGGCCGTTGTTGCTCGACCTGTCCGGCGGCGACTACGCCGACGTGATCGAAGGCTGGCGCGACCGGCTGGAGGTGGCGGTGGCGACCGCAGAAGACCGGCCCGCCGCGTTCCTGCTGATCCGGCCCGACGGCTATGTCGCCTGGGCGGCAGACGATGTCGCCGAGTCCGACCGAGACCGACTACGTGGTGCGCTGCAGCGTTGGGTTGGGCCGGAATCGGAACTGGATGCGCTCAGCGCCTGAGGGCGCGGCGCCGGAGCGGACTAGGTCAGGGTCGCTCGGATACCGACCGTGACGTAGGGCAGCGCCAGGCCCGATGAATGGGCCAGCGCCGGGTGGGTGGCCAGCAGTTCACGCACCTGCACCAGCGTCCGGGTGCGCACCCGCTCCGGTGAGGTGATGCAGTAGCTGCGTGAGGCCACCAGATCGATGAGGGCCTGGGGCGTCAGGTAACTCGTCCACTCCACCTGGCGGCGTTCGATTTCCCCGAATGGCTCGGCCAGCGCCACCTCGTTGTTCGGATCGTGCTCGGGCCCGATGATGCGGCCCAGATCCTTGACCCAGCCCGACCGCTCGTCGCGCGTGTTCCACACCAGGCCCAACCGGCCGCCGGGGCGCAGCACCCGGCTGACCTCTTTCACGGCCCGCTCGGGGTCGAACCAGTGCCAGGCCTGGGCCACCAGCACGGCGTCGACGCTGTTGTCGGCCAGCGGGATCTCCTCGGCCGTGCCCAGCAATGCCGGGGTGTCCGGCAACGAGTTCGACAGCAGCTCAAGCATTTCCGGGATGGGGTCGACGGCGATGACGTCCAGTCCGCGCTCGACGAGCCGGGTTGTCAGCTTGCCGGTACCTGCGCCCAGGTCCAGCACATCGCGTGCGTCCGCGGGCAGCAACCAGTCGATCGCCTCCGGCGGATACGACGGCCGGCCGCGTTCGTATGCCGCGGCCTCTGAGCCGAAGGACAGGGAACGCGCCTCGGGTGAGCTCACCGCTGTGCCAGCTCCAGGGTGCGGCGGATCAATTTGCCCACCACTTCCGTCTCGACCAGGAAGCCGTCGTGACCGTACTCCGAGTCGACGACGTCGAGGCCGTTGCAGCCGGGCAGCAACTCGGCCAGTTCCTGCTGGAGTCGAATGGGGTAGAGCCGGTCGGAGGTGATCCCGCCGACGATGACCGGCACCGGGCACCGGCGCAGCGCACTGGCGACGCCGCCGCGATCTCGGCCCACATCGTGGGTGGACAGCGCATCCGAGAGGATCACATAGGTACCCGGGTCGAAGCGGCGGGCCAACTTGCCGCCCTGGTACTCGAGATAGCTCTGTACCCCGTAGCGCCCACCGGTGGCCGGGTTCTCGTCGCCCTGGGCTTCGTTGCCGAAGCGCTCGTCGAGTTCCTCTTCGCCGCGGTAGGTCAGGTGCGCGAAGCGCCGGGCGATCTCCATCCCGGACAGCGGCGCCCGACCGGTGTCGTGGTAGTCACCGCCCTGCCAGTCCGGATCCGCCTTGATCGCTGCCACCTGCGTGCTCTGGGTGCCGATCTGGTCGGCGGTGGCGCGGGCCCCGACGGCCAGGACGAGACCGGCTCGCACCTCGTCGGGGTGTCCGACCATCCATTCGAGCGCCCGGGCTCCGCCCATCGAACCGCCGACCACCACGGCCACCTCGGTGATGCCCAAGGCGGCCAGTGCGGCCCGGTCGGCCTCGACCTGGTCACGGATCGTGATCTGGGGAAACCTTGAGCCCCAGGGCTTTCCGTCAGGGGCCAACGAGCCGGGCCCGGTGGAGCCGCGGCAACCGCCGAGCACATTGGTCGAGATCGCGCACCACTGGTCGGTGTCGATCGGGGCGCCCGGTCCGGCAACCCCGTCCCACCAGCCTGGGGTCGGGTGGCCGTCGCCGGCCGGTCCCGTGACGTGCGAGTCGCCGGTCAGCGCGTGCAGCACCATCACCACGTTGTCGCGTGCCGGGGACAGCTCGCCCCATCGCTGCACGGCGATCGACACGTCCGGCAGGACGATGCCGCTCTCCAGCGTCAGGGCACCGATGTGCACCACGCTGGTCTCGCCTTCGGCGGGCAACGGGAGGGTGGACACGGCGGGTTCTTCGGTGATCGTCATGCCGGTCTTCTCGCCGTCCTACAGCGTCGCCGCGGTCTGCGCGACGCCGCTGAACGGACGGGCGGCGGCGAATCCCTGCTCCAGGTCGGCGAGGATGTCGTCGATGCCCTCGATACCGACGGCCAGGCGAACCAGACCGGGTGTGACGCCGCTGGACAGCTGCTCCTCGGGGGAGAGTTGCGCGTGGGTGGTCGAGGCGGGATGGATCACGAGCGAACGCACGTCACCGATGTTGGCGACGTGGCTGTGCAGCGTCAGCGCGTTGACGAACGCCTTGCCCGCGTCCACACCGCCGGCCAACTCGAACGCGAGCACCGCGCCGGTGCCCTTCGGGGCGAGCTTCCGGCCCAGCTCGTACCAGGGCGAGGAGGGGAGTCCGGCGTAGTTCACCGATGTCACGCCGGACTGCCCGGCCAGATACTCGGCGACCTTCTGTGCATTGGCCACATGGCGTTCAACACGCAGCGACAGCGTTTCCAATCCCTGCGCGATCAAAAAGGCGTTGAAGGGTGACAGGGCGCTGCCCAAGTCGCGCAGGAGCTGCACCCGGGCCTTCAGTGCGTAGGCCGGCGCGCCGAGCTCGGCGAACACCACACCGTGGTAGCTGGGGTCCGGGTTGGTGAAGCCGGGGAAGCGCCCGCTGGCCGTCCAGTCGAAGTTGCCGCCGTCGACGATCACCCCGGCGATCGCCGAGCCGTGCCCGCCCAGGTACTTGGTCGCCGAGTGCACCACGATGTCGGCGCCGAGCGCGATCGGCTGGATCAGGTACGGCGTGGCGATGGTGTTGTCGACGATCAGCGGGACACCGTTGTCGTGCGCCACCGCGGACACGTTCGGGATGTCGAGGATGTCGATCTGCGGGTTGGAGATCGTCTCGGCGAAGAACGCCTTGGTGTTGGGCCGCACGGCGGCGCGCCAGCTGTCCGGGTCGTCGGGGTTGTCGACGAAGCTGACCTCGACACCGAGCTTGGGCAGGGTGTGCTGGAACAGGTTGTACGTGCCGCCGTAGAGGCGCGGGCTGGACACGATGTGGTCGCCGGCGCCGGCAAGGTTGAGGATCGCGAATGTCGACGCGGCCTGGCCGGAGGACAGGAACAGCGCCGCGACCCCGCCTTCGAGCGCGGCGACCCGCTGCTCGACGACGTCGGTGGTGGGGTTCATGATCCGGGTGTAGATGTTGCCCGGCTCGGCCAGGCCGAACAGAGCGGCGGCGTGGTCGGTGTCGCGGAACGTGTAGGACGTGGTCTGGTAGATCGGCAGGGCACGGGCGTTGGTGGCGCTGTCCGGGGTCTGGCCGGCGTGGACCTGCTTGGTCTCGAAAGACCAGTTGGCGTTCTCTGGGGTTGTCATGGCTGGGTCTCCTCGGTGAGGGGATCGGAAGGTAGAAGTGTGGTCGGTTACCGGGGGTCGCGCCTGTCGTCAGCGACGACAGGCAGCAGACACCAGCAATTCACGGACACATACATATGGCTGACCTCCATCAGGTTTCCCTGTCTGTCTGGGGGCCCGTACCTTCGGACCCGCGCTTGCCTTGCAGCCGGCCGGAAAAGTTCCGTCGACTGCTCAACCTGGTCATCACCCGGGGCACCCCACCGCGGTTGGAGGGTTGCCGGCCAGCAAGCCGGGGCTTGATGCTGACACTCATGACCGGCCTGCAGCTTATCGCAACGCGCGGAGGCCGTGCCAGTCGGTTGTTCGGGGTGTTTGCCTGTTCTGCGCCCGCGGGACTGGAACACGTTCGGATCGGTCGGCATATGGAGGTGTCGGACGCCTCGCTGCGCACTAAAGTTACTGGTCAGTAACGAAAGCTGCCCCGCCGCGGTTCTCGGCGCCCTTGTAGTCTGGCCCGCGATACGACAGCAGCGAATAACCGCGGGTGACAACGAGTGATCCTCGTCGAACCGAACCTGACGCCGGGAGAGCAACCATGACTGCCCAGCAGCCGACCATCATCTACACGCTGACCGACGAGGCGCCGCTGCTTGCGACGTACTCCTTCCTGCCGATTGTCCGCGCCTTTGCCGAACCGGCCGGTATCGATATCCAGACCAGTGATATCTCGGTGGCGGCCCGCATCCTGGCCGAGTTCGGTGATTACCTGACCGACGAGCAGAAGGTCCCCGACAACCTCGGCGAGCTGGGTCGACTCACCCAACTGCCCGACACCAACATCATCAAGCTGCCCAACATCAGCGCCTCGGTCCCGCAGCTGCTGGCCGCGATCAAGGAGCTGCAGGAGAAGGGCTACGCGCTCCCGGACTTCCCCGGTGATGCCAAGACCGACGAAGACAAGGCGATCCGCGACCGTTATTCGAAGATCCTCGGCAGCGCGGTGAATCCTGTTCTGCGCGAGGGTAACTCGGATCGTCGCGCTCCTAAGGCGGTCAAGGAATACGCGCGCAAGCACCCGCACAGCATGGGCAAGTGGTCGCAGGCCTCGCGTACCCACGTGGCCACCATGAAGACCGGCGACTTCTACCACGGTGAAGAGTCGCTGACGCTCGACAAAGCCCGCAACGTGCGCATGGAGCTGCAGACCGCCGGGGGCGAGACCATCGTCTTGAAGCCCGAGGTGAAGCTCGATGAGGGCGACGTCATCGACAGCATGTACATGAGCAAGAAGGCGCTCATCGAGTTCTACGAGGAGCAGATCGAGGACGCCTACAAGACCGGCGTGATGTTCTCGCTGCACGTCAAGGCGACCATGATGAAGGTCAGCCACCCGATCGTGTTCGGCCACGCCGTCAAGGTGTTCTACAAGGACGCATTCGCCAAGCACGAGAAGCTGTTCGACGAGCTCGGCGTCAACGTCAACAACGGCCTGTCCGATCTGTACTCCAAGATCGAGACGCTGCCCGCGTCGCAGCGCGAGGAGATCATCGAGGATCTGCACCGCTGCCACGAGCACCGCCCCGAGTTGGCCATGGTCGACTCGGCCAAGGGCATCTCGAACTTCCACTCGCCGTCCGACGTGATCGTCGACGCGTCGATGCCGGCGATGATCCGGCTCGGCGGCAAGATGTACGGCGCCGACGGCCGCACCAAGGACACCAAGGCGGTCAACCCGGAGTCGACCTTCTCCCGGATGTACCAGGAAGTGATCAACTTCTGTAAGACCCACGGTCAGTTCGATCCGACCACCATGGGCACGGTCCCCAACGTCGGCCTGATGGCGCAGAAGGCCGAGGAGTACGGCAGCCACGACAAGACCTTCGAGATCCCGCAGGCCGGGACGACCAAGATCGTCGACATCGACACCGGTGAGGTGCTGCTGAGCCAGGAGGTCGAAGAAGGCGACATCTGGCGCATGCCGATCGTCAAGGACGCCCCGATCCGGGACTGGGTCAAGCTGGCCGTCAACCGGGCCAGGCTGTCCGGAATGCCTGCCGTGTTCTGGCTCGACGACGAGCGCCCCCACGAGAACGAGCTGCGCAAGAAGGTCAAGGCCTACCTCAAGGAGGAGGACACCGAGGGGCTGGAGATCACGATCCTGCCGCAGGTGTGGGCCATGCGCTACACCCTGGAGCGCCTGATCCGCGGCCAGGACACCATCTCGGTGACCGGCAACATCCTGCGCGACTACCTGACCGACCTGTTCCCGATCCTGGAGCTGGGCACCAGCGCCAAGATGCTCTCCATCGTGCCGCTGATGGCCGGTGGTGGCCTGTACGAGACCGGTGCCGGTGGTTCGGCGCCCAAGCACGTGCATCAGCTGGTGGAAGAGAACCACCTGCGCTGGGATTCGCTCGGTGAGTTCCTCGCACTCGGCGCCAGCCTGGAGGATCTGGGCAACAAGTTGGGCAATGACAAGGCCAAGGTGCTGGCTACTGCGCTGGACACCGCGACCGGAGAGTTGCTGAACGAGAACAAGTCTCCGTCCCGCAAGACCGGAGAGCTCGACAACCGTGGCAGCCAATTCTACCTCGCGCTGTACTGGGCCCAGGCGCTGGCCGAGCAGACCGAGGACAAGGAGCTGGCCGCGCACTTCGCGCCGCTGGCCAAGGCGCTCGGTGAGCAGGAGCAGACCATCGTCGCCGAACTCAATGCGGCCCAGGGTAAGCCGGCCGATATCGGTGGCTACTACTACCCGGACGCCGAGAAGACCGCCGCCGTGATGCGTCCGAGCAAGACGCTCAACGACGTGCTGACGGCTTCCGAGAAGGCCTAGGTTTGGCGGCTCACCCCGTCGCGCGCGTTTGACCGACATGCCGGTCGACGAACTCGGTGATCACCCGGGTGATGGTGTCGGGTGCCTCGAACATCGGGACGTGTCCGACCCCCTTCAGGGTGGTGACGACGGCGTCCGGCGCCAGGCTGGCGGTGAAGTGCCGGGTGAACCGGGGTGCCGGTAGCACGCGGTCCTTCTCGCAGATCACCAGCTGCGTGGGGGTGCGGGAATTCCGGATCTCCATCAGGCCCGCGGTGGTCAGCGCCTTGAGCATGAGCTTGAAGTACGCCGGGCAGTGTGCCAGGTCCTCGATCAGGTCGTGTCGGTCGCTGTCATTGAGCGCTTCGGGAGTTGCGCTTACGGCCAGATAGGAGATCTGTTCGGACAGTGGCAGTTTCAGCACCTGCTGGCGCAGTGCCGCGGTGGCCAGCACGACCGGCAGTGCGGCCATGAACTTGGCGATGATCTCGTACTTGACCGGGGTGAACCGAGACCAGCCGCCCGCGGGGGCGATGCCGGTCAGGGTACGGGCGCGGCCGCGACGTTCCAGCTCGAACGCCACCCAGCCGCCCAGCGAGTTCCCGACGATGTGGGCGGTGCCCCAGCCGAGGTCGTCGAGTCGGCGTTCGATGTCGTCGGCCAGGGTCGCGACGTCGAGGAGCATCGGTGCATGTGCGCCGCCGTGGTGGCCGGCCATGGTGGGCGCGAACACCTCGTAGCGCCCGGTCTGCGCGAGTTGGGGTGCGACGTACTTCCACACGCTCTGCGACAGCAGGAACGGGTGCAGCAGCAGGATGGGCTCGCCCGAGCCGAGATGGATGGGTGCACGTTCAGCCATGCCGCCCGACATTAAGGTGATACCGCCGGTACCGCAAGGGGCCTGTCGGCGCGGGTCGGTAGGGTCTGGGCGTGGCATCTCCGGGACCTCTGACCGTCAGCACCATCAACGTCAACGGTATTCGTGCCGCGGTCAAACAGCGGTCCACCGAGAACCTGGGCCTGCTTCCCTGGCTCAAGGAAACCGACGCCGAGGTGGTGTGCCTGCAGGAGACCCGGGCCGATGACGAGCAGCTCAACGATGCCCTGGCGCCGGCCCTGGCCGACGGCTGGAACCTGGCTTCGGCCGAACCGCATGTCAAGGGCCGCAACGGGGTTGCGGTGCTGTCCCGGTATCCCGTCGAGGCGGCGCGGCTACTGGTGTCCGACGAGTTCGAGGCCCATGGGCGTTACCTCGAGGTCGATACCGCCGGGGTGACCGTGGCCAGCATCTATGTCCCGACGGGCGAGGCCGAGACGGATCGGCAGCTGGAGAAGGAACGGTTCATGGCCACCGTCGCGGCCCGGATGGCCGAGCTGCACGGTGCCGACGCGGTGCTGTGCGGGGACTGGAACATCGCGCACACCGAGAACGACATCAAGAACTGGAAAGGCAACCTCAAGAAGGCCGGCTTCCTGCCGAGTGAACGCGCCTGGCTCACCGAACTTCTGGGCACCGGCTGGGTGGACGTGGTGCGGGTGCTGCATCCCGACGTGGCCGGCCCCTACAGCTGGTGGTCATGGCGCGGCAAGGCCTTCGACAACGACGCCGGTTGGCGCATCGACTATCACCTGGCTTCCCCGTCACTGGCCGTGCGGGCGAAATCGGCGCGGGTGGACCGGGCCGACCTCTACGCCCTGCGGTGGTCGGATCACTCACCGGTGACGGTCAGTTACGGCTGACGCCAGTCCGGCCGGCGGCCCAGGTGGGCCAGAATCTTCTCGAAATCCGTTGCCGCCGAGGCATTGACGGCCCGGTCGAACGGTGAGGCCGAACTGTCCCGAAAATCCCCGTCCGGGATCGCCATGACCAGCGGCAGGGCGGCGGTGACCACGTCGACCGGCAGCTCGTAGGCAGAGCCCAGGGTGGCGGCGACATCCCATCCGTGCACGGCGTAATCCACGAGGTGGAACCCGATCGCGATGGCGCCCGGGAAGGTCGCATCCGGCCCGAACTCGGGCAGCATGAACGTCGCCTCGGCAATTCCGTCGGCGGCGAACGCGTCGAGCACATCGTGGGCGGCCGCGGCGTAGGCGCCGGCCGGGTCGGCGCGCACCGCGTCGGTCACGGTCTCGGCCTTCCATATCGCTTCCTCGGCACCGTGTCCGCGTGCGGCGGCGGCGAACCCATGATGCTGCACCGTCATGTGCGCCAGGAGATCGGCCAGCGTCCACTCCGTGCACGGAGTGGGGCGGTCCAGGTCGGAGGGGCGGACCGCGTCGACGGCTTCGACGGAGCGCAGAACGGCGAGGCGGTGCAGGGGGCGTATATCCTTCTCAATAGTATGCATGTGCCTACGATAAGCGTATGCATACGATATGGCAACGCCTACGATGACCCGGTGTCGAAGCGCCCGGACCTGGCAGCCATGCTCGCCCCGTTGATGCGGGACCTGATCGCCGCCGAACAGCCGGTGCTGGACGCCCACGGCCTGACGATGTGGGGCTATGTCGTGCTGCTCGCCCTGGACCGATCCTCGGTGCGGACGCAGTCGGCACTGGCCGAGGCGATCGGCGCTGACAAGACCCGCATCATCCGCACCCTCGATGACCTGCAACAGCAGGGCTTCATCGAGCGCGGGGCCGACCCCGACGACCGGCGGGTGCGGCTGCTGGCCATCACCGACGCGGGCCGTGCGGTCAAGGATGCTGCGCAGCGGGAAATCCAGCGCGGAGAGGAACGCTGGCTGGGCGAGCTGTCGGCCGACGATCGGGACGCGTTCCTGCGGATCCTGCAGCAGCTGACCCGTGAATAATCCGAATGACGGCAGTGCGAAAATCGGAAGATCATGAGTAGCGGAAGCAAACAGGTCGTATTCTCGGGCGCCCAGCCCACCTCCGACTCCCTGCATCTCGGCAATGCCCTGGGTGCCGTCACGCACTGGGCGCAGCTGCAGGACGGTTACGAGGCGTTCTTCTGCGTCGTCGACCAGCACGCCATCACCGTGCCGCAGGACCCCGAGACCCTGCGCCGGCGCACGCTGGTGACTGCCGCGCAGTACCTGGCACTGGGCATCGACCCGACACGCAGCACCGTGTTCGTCCAGAGCCACGTGCCCGAGCACAGCCAATTGGCTTGGGTGCTCGGGTGTTTCACCGGATTCGGCCAGGCGTCGCGGATGACGCAGTTCAAGGACAAGTCGCAGAAGCAGGGTGCCGATGCCACCACCGTGGGTCTGTTCACCTATCCGGTGCTGATGGCCGCCGACGTGCTGCTCTACGACACCGATCTGGTCCCGGTCGGGGAGGACCAGCGCCAGCACCTCGAGTTGGCCCGCGACCTGGCGCAGCGGGTCAACGCGCGATTCCCCGACACCTTCGTGGTGCCGGAGGCCATGATCCCCAAGGCGACGGCCAAGATCTACGACCTGCAGGATCCGTCGGCGAAGATGAGCAAGTCCGCGGCGTCCGATGCCGGGCTGATCAGCCTGCTCGACGATCCGAAGGCCACGGCCAAGAAGATCCGCTCCGCGGTGACCGACAGTGAGCGTGAGATCCGGTTCGATCCGGAGGCCAAGCCCGGCATCTCGAACCTGCTGACCATCCAGTCCGCGGTGACCGGTACCGATGTCGACAAGCTGGTCGAGGGCTATGCCGGCCGCGGCTATGGCGACCTCAAGAAGGAGACCGCCGAGGCCGTGGTGGAGTTCGTCACGCCGATCAAGACCAGGGTGGACGAATTGCTGGCCGATCCGACCGAACTCCAATCGGTTCTGGCCGCCGGGGCGGAACACGCCCGGGAGGTCGCGGGGAAGACCCTCGCCCGGGTTTACGACAGGATAGGGTTTCTCCAGCAAACGCGATGAGGGCCAGGGGGAGGGTCGGCGTGAACGAGCCGGAGAAGCCGGGATTACTGGCACGGGTCCGCACACGCTTTCCCTGGTTCGATCATGTGATGCGGGCGCAGGAGCGCTACAACGACTGCAACGGCAACTTCTACGCCGCTGGCATCACCTATTTCACGATTTTCGCGCTGTTCCCGCTGCTGATGGTGGGCTTCGCCGGGGGCGGTTTTCTGCTGTCGCGCCGTCCGGATCTGCTCGAAGAAATCGAGGAGCGGATCCGGCAGGCGGTGTCGGGTGATCTTGGCCAGCAACTGGTGACCCTGATGGACTCGGCCATCGCCTCGCGCGGCACGGTCGGTGTGATCGGCCTCGCGACCGCGGCGTGGGCCGGCCTGGGTTGGATGGCCAACCTGCGTGAGGCGTTGAGCCAGATGTGGGAGCAACACGCCGAGTCCAACTTCGTCGGCAACAAGCTCTCAGATCTGTTCGCCTTGGTGTCGGCATTCCTGGCGATGGTGATCACCATCGGACTGACCGTCCTCGGCGACCCCGCACTGATGCGTAAGGTGTTGCGCTGGATGGGCCTTCACGACGGCGCCATACTCGGTAGCGGGTTGCGCGTCATCTCGATCGCGGTGTCGGTATCGGTCTCGTGGTTCCTGTTCAGCTGGATCATCTCGCGATTGCCGCGCGAACCGGTGCCGTTCCGGAGTTCGATCCGGGCCGGGTTACTGGCCGCGGTGGGCTTTGAGATCTTCAAGCAGGTGGCGTCGATCTACCTGCAGTCCGTGTTGACCGGACCTGCCGGGGCGACGTTCGGCCCGGTGCTGGGGTTGATGGTGTTCGCCTATGTCACCGCGCGGCTGATCCTGTTCGCCACCGCGTGGGCGGCGACATCCAAGGAGAGCCTGGCCGTCGCGCCGGTGCCACCACCGAACCCCGCGCAGATCGTCACCAGGGTGCAGGTCCGCGAGGGGATCGGGGTGTCCGGCGCTTTGGCCGCGGCCGCCATGGGGGCCATTGGCGCCCTGGGGCTTTCGCGGCTACTGCGGCGCTAGTGAGTTACCGCCTTCAGACCGACGATGCAGCCGACGATGCCGAGCATGAGCACCACCTTGATCACCGATGCCGATTCAGCGCCGGTGATCATCGCGAAGGCGATCGTGAGCACCGCGCCGATGCCAACCCATATCGCATAGCTGGTACCGGGGGGCAGGCTGCGCATCGCGATGGCCAGTCCGCCCATTGAGAAGGCAAGCGCCACAAGGAACACGACTGACGGAACCAGGCGGGTGAAACCCTCTGTCTTGCTCAGGGCGGTCGCCCAGACCGCTTCCAGGACACCTGAGACGACGAGAATCAGCCAAGCCATGGCACACCTCCAAACACCCCGTCTTGTCGCTGGCCGGGTACGGGTGCGCCTCGTCCGGTGCCATGTGCTGGCGGTTCCATTGTAACAACGACGTAAAATTGCAGGCTGTGAGCTTGGCAACCACGTGGTCGCGGTCAATCGGCATCGATGCCCCCATCATCAACGCGCCGATGGGCGGTGCGGCAGGAGGCCGGCTCGCTGCTGCGGTCTCGGCCGCCGGCGGCCTTGGCATGGTCGGAATGGGCAGTTCGGCGACGGCTGAACAGCTAGCTGCTGAATTGACACAGCTCGATGGGCAGCGATTCGGAATTGGCCTGGTGCACTGGGTCATCCAGGATCGGCCGGACCTGTTAGAAGTGGCGCTGGCCGCCCGGCCGGCGTTGCTGAGCGTGAGCTTCGGCGAGGACTGGGACTGGGTCCGTCGGGCGCATGATGTGGGCCTGACGGTGACGACTCAGGTGGCCACGGTCGATGCCGCCCGGTGCGCGGTCGATGCCGGCGTCGATGTGGTGGTGGCGCGCGGCGCCGAGGGTGGCGGCCATGGTGAGCCGACGGTCGGCACCCTGCCGCTGTTGGCCGAGGTGCTCGACGCCGTCGACGTACCGGTACTCGCGGCGGGCGGGATCTCGTCGGCACGGGCGGTCGCCGCGGTGCTGGCCGCCGGGGCGGGCGCAGCCTGGGTCGGCACAGCGTTCGCGGCGTGTGCCGAGGCGCTGACCCCGGCGGCGGCACGTGCTGCCTTACTGGCCGCCGACAGTGACGCCACCGAGCTGACCACTGAATATGACGTCGCCGCCGGATACCGATGGTCGGCAACCATTCCCGAGCGGGTGCTGCGCGGATCTCCCGTCAATGCCGGGCAGGGCGTGGGGGTTATGCGACACCCGGCCACCGCGGCCGAGATCGTGACATCACTGTCCGAAGGGGCGGCGGAGCTACTCGCACGCTGGCGTTGATGAGCCTGCCAAACCGCCGAGAGCGGCGGCGGATTGGCAGGCCCGGGATGTATTTAACTCGAGCGGCAATTACTTGTCAGCCGAATCGGCAAATATATGACCGGTTGCTGCCAGGTGCCGGTGTGCGGAACATCGGGTTGAATTACTTGCCGCTGCCCTTGTCGGCGCGGTGCTTGCCGCCGGTACTCTTCTCGGCCTTGGCTTCCTTCTTTGCTTCCTGGCGTGCCTGCTGACGATCTGCCCCGGCTTGTTGCCGGGCCGGCCGCTTGTGTTCGCTGGCGTCCTTCTTGGATACCTTGTCGGCCTTGGTGTTTGACGTACCCGATGCATCGTTGTCGGCGTCCACGTTGGCTGAGGTGTCTGTGCTGCCGGCAGTGCTGGTGTCCGCGGAACTTTCACCCGGGGTGGACGCCTCGGTCGCGGCAGGCTTCGGATCGACCTTCAACGTCACGGTTTTCACCGCATCGAACGCAGAGGTAGCGGCGCTGGTGATGCTGTCAACCGTGTCGGTCACGCCGCTCGTGAGCTCTTTGGCGAGTCTGGCAGACACGGGCGTTTGGTCGGTGGTCGCGGGCAATGCGTTGGGCGTGGCGACGCTGGCCTCGATGGCCGGCATATCCGCGGCAGGTAGCGCATCGGCTCCCGCGGGGCCGGTCACAGGGGTACCGGGCGCAGATTCCACGGCTGCGGGTACGACCGGGGAAGCCGGGGGCTTGAGCACGTCCGCGATGATATTGGGGACGCCCACCACCAGAGCGCCGACAAGTCCGGTAAAAACCTCGTGGGTGTACGGCTTGAGCAGCTCGTCGAGGAGGGCGCCTGTCATCGCGGCGGGAATGTTCAGCGCCGCGTTCGCCGCGGCGACTGGGTCGCCGGCGTTCACCGCGTCGACAAGGCCTTGCACCTGACGACCAAACGCATGAAATGGAGCCTGGGCCGCCACGATGGTGCTCAGCCCGATCATCGTGACTGCCCTTGGTATGGCCTGCACCACATCTGCGAAATTCTGCGCCATCGCGCCCGGGATCTTCAGGGTGTCAAGCATCGGGAACATCGCCGTTGGTATGCCGCTCAAGGCGTAGACGACATAGCTGATCGCGTCGCCGATCTGGCCCGCGTTGAACTGCTCGTACGCATAATCCAGCATCCACTGGTTGTTGGTCTGCCAGTTCGCGAGTCCAGTGCCCGTGTTCTGGAGTGCGGTGCCGTAGGCCTGGAGGTAGCCCGTCAGGTTGGCGATGACCTGGGTCAAGGCGGGCGCGCCGTTACCGACTACCTGCTGGCCCATCGCGCCCACGTTCTGGGCGGTGCCCGTGAGGACCTCGACCAACGCCGTGATGGGGTCGGCGGTGGGGTTGGTGACGCCGGTGAGCTCCACGGCCGCTGAAGCGGCGTGGACTTGGAGGTCGGGCAGCGACGGTGTGACGGGGCTGATCGGACTGACAGCGATGACGCTGGCACCGGCCAGTGCAATGCCGGCGGTGACGTAGGGGCGAAGTGTGAGTTGCAAGCGGGATTCCTTTGCTGATGGGGTCGGGCGGCCCTGACCGGCGATGAATTTAGCAGAAGGTATCGAATTTCCGGCCACTATTGGTTATAGTTTGAAAACGTTCGAAAAATATTCGAATTGTTCGCAAAATAATGTGTAAGTGTGTGCTGTTTTTGAAACTCAGGTGTCGCCATCGCAGCAGTTCGCAGCATATATTAGCCCGTGATTCCGGCAGGTTTCGGCGCCGGTACTGGCTGAATGATTCGCTGACAAATCGACCAACTGGAACACGTTCATTCCCGGATCTGGAACCCACTGATCCTCGTGCCACCTAATGGCAGATGATGCTGGCGACTAGGCCTCGGCAATCGTGCCGTTGGGTGAATGTCTCATCGCCCGATGTTGAGTATTCGATCGGCGCCTGCGACCACTCGGCCCGCGCCGTCGTCGCTGTCTACCCGTGGAGCCAGTTCCGCGGCACGGTCTCGGAAGCCGTTTTCTGACAACACGGTGCGTATCGCTGAGCCGAGGTTGTCGGCGCTGAGTCGACGTTGCGGAATCGGCTGCGGGCTGACGCCGAGGGCGAGGAGCCTTCGCGCCCAGAACGGTTGGTCGCCGTAGGCGGCCGGTACCGCGATCGCCGGCACACCCGCGCGTAGTCCGGCCGCGGTTGTGCCCGCACCGCAGTGGTGGACAACGGCCGCCGCCCGAGCGAACAGCCAGTCGTGGGGCACGTCGCCGACCGCGATCACGTCGTCCCCGCTGGCATCGAGCCCAGCCCAACCGGCCTGGATCACCGCACGGGCACCGGCGGCCCGAACTGCCTGTGTCACAAGCGTGGACAACCGTTGGGCTTCGGCGCTGCTGTTGACCGTGCTGCCGAAGCCGATGATGACCGGCGGCGGGCCGGCGTCGAGGAACTCCGCCAGCTCGGCCGGCGGTTGCCATCCGGTCGGGCGGGCCGGCCACCAGTAGCCGACGACCTCGATACCCGGTCGCCAGTCCGACGGCCTCGGTAGGACCGCGGGGGAGTAGCCGTAGAGGATCGGCCAACGAGCGTCGCTGCGGCGTCGTCTCAGTGACCGAGCCGAGGCCTTCGGCAGGCCGAGTTGTGTGCGAAAGTGGTTGACGGCCCTGCCGTACAGCCCGTCGATCATCGCCCCACCGATTCGCGCGGCCGCCCTGTTTCCGGACCGACCGGCGGTCCACGCTCCCAGCACCGCCGGCGGATAGTCGGAGGTCGCCGAGAAGGGCTGCAACCGGACGCCGATGGCGGGAACATCGAGCGCATCGGCAAGCGGATGGCCGGCCAGTTCTGCGAACGGTGACAGCAGCAGCGCATCGAGCGATTCGTCACGGACAGCGGCCAACACGCGATCGCCCAGAACCTGCATGCCGCGTGGTGAGAGAAATGCCCCCATGGCCTTCGCCGCTTGGCGCGCCGATACGTCCGCAAGATCGGCCGAGGTGTCGTCGAGATCGTCCGCGAGTCCGCGAAATTCCAGGCCACATGCGGTGACAAGATCGGCGAATGCCTGATACGCCACCACGATCACGCGATGCCCAGCTCGCTGCAATCGCGCACCGACCCCGGTCAGCGGCGCCACATCGCCGTGACTGCCGATCGCGATGATCGCGACGGTCGCCATCTATCCGCCCGGAGTGGCGAACACGAACAACGCCATGAACGCGATGTTGATGAAGAAGGTTGCCTCCACGAGGCTCACGGTGATGAAAAACGGTGTGTACAAGCGTGCTTGGGCTTCCGGCTGGCGCGCTACACCGGCGATGAACTGGGAGCCGGCGAGTCCGTCGCCGATCCCGGCGCCGATTGCCCCACCGGCCAGCACGATTGCCCCCGCCAACAGGGCGTTGCCCATCAGTGCGTCACTCGCCATGGTGAACCTCCTGTGATCGGTTGAGCAGTTCGGCGATGCGCCGCGCCGCCATGCCTGCTCCGTCCTCACCGGCGAGCAGTGCCGAGAGCTGTTGAGCGCGTGTCCGATATGTCGGATCGCCGCATACCTCGCGGACGGCAGGGCGAGTTCGGAGGCGGTCAGGTTGGCGCGTGGAAGGGCGGCAGGTGCGGCGCCCAGGAGTCGCAGCCGCTTCGCCCGAAACGGTTGATCCATAATTCCGGTGATGGGTATCGACGGAACACCGGCCCGGAGCGTCGCTGCGGTGGTGCCCGCCCCGCAATGGTGCACGACCGCCGCGACCCGCGGAAACAACCATGAGTGCGGAAGCTCGTCGACCATCAGAACGTCGTCGCCGGTGCAGTGCAGCCCGGCCCAGCCGGTCTGCACCACCGCCCTCATGCGGGTGGTGCGCAGCGCTGAGCTGATGGTGTCCGACAGCTCGGGTCCCCGCGCCGTCGCGGTACTGCCGAGACCGACGAACACCGCTGGCGGACCGGCTTGCAGGAAGTCGACCAGTTGGCCTGGCGGAGACCAGTTGTCGGGCTCCGACGGCCACCAATAGCCCGTGACGTGCAGGTGCGCCGGCCAGTCCGCGGGCCGCGGAACCACGTGTTCGCTGAACCCGTGCAGGGCGGGCCAGGTGGCTGCGCGCCTGCCTTGGTACCCGGCCAGCGTTGTCGGGCGTAGTCCGAGCTCGGTGCGTAGCTCGTTGATCAGCGTCAGGTGTGGCTTCTCGCCGAGCGCACCCAGCCGGCCGACGATCCGGTTGCCCCAACGGCCGAGAGATCGGGCGCTGAGTACCGACGGCAGGAAGTCGCCGGTGGGGGCGGTCGGTTGGAGCAACACCCCAACGCTGGGGATGCCGAGTCCTTCGGCGACGTGGTATCCGAGGAGGGCCGCGACGGACGGAAGCAGCAGTAGGTCTGCATCTTTCGCCGCCTCGATCAGGCCGCGGCCCAGCTGCCGCAGATCCTCGCGCATCTCGTCGAGCAGTTCCCGGGAAGGTCGCATCCTGGCGCCGTCGACGAACGCCTGCGCAGCCGGTGAGGCCTTGGTGGCGCGTTCGGTGTCTCCGGGCAGCGAGCGAAATTCGATTCCGGAGGCGGACAGCAGTTCTCGATAGGGCTCCTGCGCCGCGACAACGACGCGGTGACCCTCCTCGGCGAGCCGCCGCGCCAGACCCGTGTACGGGGCGATATCCCCGCGGCTGCCGAAGGCGGCGATGACGATGGTGGTCACGGTGCGGTGGCCTTCTCGAAGATCTCGACGAGCACTTCGCCATGGGTGATGACGTCGTAGTCGGGGTCGCGGGCATACTCCTGCGCTGCACTGTCCAGCGCGCCGCGCAGGACGTTCTTCATGAACAGCGGTGACAGTTCCCGGAACTCACCGCTTTCCAGGCCCTCGGCGAAGATGCTCTGCGGGTCGAGAGCGGCCAGGTCACCGGTCGGAGGATTCTCTTGGACGGCTTTGGCCGCGGCTTGGTCGACCCGCAATCCGTTCGCGTCGCGGTAACCGGAGATGAGTTCGAGCATCGCCACTGCCGCGGATCGGTTACCGGCGACGAACGCGACATTGGCCCGGATATAGGCGGACAATTTTGCCGCCGCGGTGGTTTCGGCGTTGACGGCGGGCGCGATCGCCGCGACACCGCGGGTGAAGATCTCGGTGAAGACTGCCTCGACCACTTCGGACTTGCTGGTGAAGTGGTATAGGACAGCGCTTTTCGCGATACCGATGTGTTCGGCGATGCGTGCCAGGGAGGCCTGCGGATAGCCCTGCTCGGCGATCACCTCCAGCGCGCCCTCGACAATCTGCCGGCGGCGCGCCTGCTCGGTAAACGTCTTGGCGCGTTCTGACCGCATGGTCTGAGATTAGACCGATCGGTCAGACTTTTGCAAGGTCTCGTCCCCGTCCGGCCGAGTATCGGTTCGTTCGGTGGGTATCGCAGATTGGTGCGACGTAGGGGCTGGAAGAGCTACATCACATCTGATCGGGCGAGATGTCGCTGGATGACGTTGGTTCTGGTGCGATCGATAAGCTGCTGAGATGAGGTGCATTATCTTCCGATTGCTGGCCGTTCTGAGCGCCATGGCTGCGACGTCGTTCCTGGCGGCCTGTAGCGGCTCGACGCCGGATGAGAAGCCGCAATCGACATCGGAAACGCCTGTCATCACTGGCAAGCCGGCCGGATCGAATGCTGGCGATGCTGCGTTTGCGGTCAACATGATCGCCAATCATGACCAGGCTATGCAGGTTTCAGAATTGGTTGGTGATCGCTCGACCAACTCGGACCTCGTCGAATTGGCGGCCGACATTACATCGACACGCACGATGGAGACCGAAATGATGAAGGCACTCCTGGTCCAGTGGAACGCAGATTCCGGTACATATTCGGTGCCCGATCACCCTGCTACCCCGGCGCGAGGCACCATCGATGAGCTGACTGTGACTCGGCTGCAAGGGTTGAGCGGCCAGGACTTTGACGTTCTGTGGCTTCAGTCGATGGTTGCGCACGGCCAGGGGGCCATTCAGATTGCCAACGCCGAGATTGCCGACGGCGCAAACGTCGATGCCGTCGGGCTGGCTAAGAAGATCGTCGGAAAACAGCAGGCGGAGGTCGACCGAATGCAACAGATGCTCGCGAATGTCGCATAGGGAGTTCGCCGAGGTGCCTGGCTATCGGTCGTTGCGGCGCAACTGATCCGCGAGATTGTTCAAGCATCCAGGGCAGATTCGACCGCAACCTGAACCTCCACGGTGCGGGAGACACGTTCGCCGCTGAAGCCATCCGACACTGCAAGACTAGGGACGGTGAAGTGTCGGAACCGTCGCCGCACTTCGTCTTCGAACTGATCCATCTCCTCGGCGGTGAGGTGCGTCTGCACGGCGAGGCCACAGATGCCGGGCGACTGTACTGCGCTTTCGGCACGCCGTCCTGCGCACTTTTGAGCGCGGCGGTCATACGCGTGTCGAATATCTCGTGAAGCACGCCGGCGATCATGGTCAGGGTTGTATTCCCAGCCAACTCGACCAATCCGCGGTGTCGTTTGGTCGTGGCCGCCGCCAGCCGCCCCGTCTCCCACGCGGTGGGGATCTCATCGATCAGGCGTTGAAGTTGTCGATGCGTGTTCGCGGTGCCGTCTTTCGAGAACTCCCGCTGCATAGGGCTCGATACCGATCCGTGCCGTCATGACGTCGGCCAGCGTCGTTCCTGATAGCGCGAGCAACACACTTGCGGGCCTCGCGTGGTCTCGCGTCGCAGAGGAAGCGCCCCATCTCCACCGACATGTTCTGGCCCCGGTAAATCGATATATGATTAACTGTCTCGATGAAGTATCAGTGGTCGCTGAGTACGTGCGGTGTGAGGCGCGTTCAGCAAGGCGGGCCCCCACCCTCGGGTTGTGTGTGAGCAACGAGGTGCGCGTGCCGCTGAGCAAGGGTTTCAGTTGGGAGGGCGGCCCGACTGGCATATCGCCCGGTTGGTCGGTTCCCGGTCACCGCCGGGGTTGGCGGCCCCACCTGCAGTGATGACTGCACCACCGTCGCATCCGGCAAGAGGCGGTCGCCGAGTATGACCCGGCGACGGAACGTACATCCAGGCAGGGCAGAAGCTTCACGCCCAACCAACGTGGCCCATGACGCAAAGGAGCAGACATGGCAGACAAAGCAGACGCCGTCGGGACGGTGACTGGGGTCGGCGACGTCGACGAGCTTGTCGTAGACAGCGACGCCGCTACTGACGACGGTGATGGAACAGAGGTCGACGCTGCTGACAACGCGGCGGTAGCCAAGGGTGCGACCTCGCCCCTGCGGCTCGCGCTCATCGCCGGACTCATCGGGGTTGTGGCGCTGGGTGGTCTGACCGGCTGGCTCGGCTTTCGTGCCCACCAGTCTCAGCAGGCCAAGGAAGAACGCGAGCTGTACCTGCAGGTCGCCAGACAAGGCGCGCTGAACCTGACAACCATCGACTACCAGAACGTCGACTCCGATGTTCAACGCATCCTCGACTCCGCCACGGGTCAATTCCACGATGACTTCAGCCAGCGCGCAGAGCCGTTCGTCGACGTCGTGAAAAAGGCGCAATCGAAGTCGGTGGGCACCGTTACCGACGCGGGTCTGGAATCCGTCACGGGTGACGAGGCCCAGGCAATCGTTGCGGTGACAGTCAAAACCTCCAACATCGGTGTGCCGGAACAACAGCCCCGATCGTGGCGGATGCGTATGACAGTGCAGAAGGTCGGCGAGGGCGTCAAGGTATCGAATGTGGGGTTTGTAGCGTGATCAAGCTGAAGACGCGGCGTGCCGACCTGGACGCCGTTATTGACGAGGCGGCTGCCGACGACAGTGTTGACTGTGACACCGCGGAGCCAGTTGCCGATGACATCACGGACGCGGATACCGACCAGGACGACGTACTACCTACGGCAGACGACGACAGTGATGCCGCGGGGGGTACAGGAGGTAACAGTGCAGCCGCGGAGTCGGAGGCTTCGAGTGCGCAGCGCGGAATCAACTGGACCCGCGTACTCGCATATGGGGTGCTGCCAGGCCTGATCTTGGTGCTCGGGCTCGCCGCGGGAATGCTGAAATGGCGAGATTCAACGGTCCGTGCCTCTGAGGCGGCAGCTGTCGAATCCGTTCAGGTGGCCAAGGATTCGACTGTCGCGCTGCTGTCGTACAAGCCGGACAATGTAGAAGCGGATCTCACCGCAGCGCGGGATCTGCTGACCGGGAACTTCCGTGACTCCTACGCTCAGCTGACCGATGACGTCGTGATTCCGGGATCCAAACAGAAGCAGATCACCGCAGTAGCGACAATTCCTGGGGCTGCTTCAGTCTCAGCGACGCCGAACCGTGCGGTCGTCATCGTGTTCGTCAATCAGACCACCACTGTCGGGCAGGACCGCCCGACCGACTCTGCGTCGAGCGTGCGGGTGACGCTCGACAAGGTCGGGGATCGCTGGCTCATGTCAGGGTTTGATCCCGTCTGATCCCGACCATTCGTGGATCAACTCGTCGACGGTAGTGAGCCGACCGAGGACGGCAATGGTGTTGTCCAGCACCTGCTGTGCATAACTGGCGGGCGTACCGCCGACGGCGTCGCGCGGCACAACGAGATGAAACCCGGCCTGTGTGGCGTCGCCGGCGGTGTGGGTGATCGCCAGGTTCAACGAGACTCCGGTAAGAACGATGGTCGTCACACCGAAGCCCTTCAGCACCGGCAGTAGTTCGGAGCCCGACGTTGGGAACAACCCGTGGTGCCGTGGCAGCACCAGGTCAGTGGGGGCCAGCAGATCGGGAACTACAGACGTGGCGGAGCTCCCTGGCTTCCACTCGGCAGTTGCAGCTCCCAGCGCCCTCCACAGCCGTGCGGTTCCTGTTGGTCGACCGCCCAGGTCGCCCTCGTAGGTTGCATGCACCACCCGCGCACCGAATTCGCGTGCGCTGTCGAGTAATCGACGTATGTTTCCCACCAGGTCCGCGGAGTCGGTAGCCAGTGCGGGTAACACCGCATCGGGGCCGAGCACACCGTTTTGGCATTCCACACAAACGACGGCGACGTTGCTGGGATCAGCGAGTGGTGTTGGCATCGCTCAAACCTAGTTGAGTTTTCACGCTAAAGCCAACAAATGGGTCATGAAATCGATTATCGCATAGCACTTTTCGAGATATCTCCCTGCGCCTTCATGGAAGGACCCTCGTCCAGATTCGTGAACACGCTTCATCCGGCAAGCCGGCGGTAATCCTCGCCGGATCCGGCGAGGCGATCGGCTTCGCCGAGTTGGAGGAGCGTGCTAATCGCCTGGCGCACTTCTGGCGTGCTGTCGGTCTGCACGAAGGTGACACCGTTGCCGTGATCATGGAGAACAACGAGCACGTGCACGCTGTGATGTGGGCGGCCCGGCGCAGCAGGCTGCACTACGCGCTGGTCAATACGCACCTGACGGCGGCTGAGGCGGCCTACATCGTTGACAACAGTGGCGCGAAAGCGGCTGTCGGCTCGCGTGCGATGCGTCCAGTCTGCGAACGGCTGGCAGAACACCGGCCCGACGGATTGCCTGATCCGGGGGAGGCCGCCGGCGAGTTCGCAGTGGAGCTCCTCGGCTGGTTGCGAGACCGATTGGCGCACTACAAGTGTCCGCGGTCGTTGTCGTTCGAGGCGCAACTGCCGCGAACCGATACGGGCAAGCTGTACAAGCAGCAGCTGGTCGCGAAATACTCGCCGACGGTGTAAAGATCAGCCAAGTTTCAGTGGTAGTCGGTGAATCCCGAAGGTGTTCGCGGGAAACACGATCTGCGGCTGGTAGCCGGGCATGAGTGCGAACTCGGGGACGCGGCGCAGCCACTCTCCGACGATGAGCGTCAGTTCCATACGGGCCAAGTGCGAACCGAGGCAGCGGTGTGGACCACCGCCGAAGCCCCAGTGCCGGTGCACTTTTCCATCCATCACCACTTCGTTGGTTGAGATCTCGTCGCTGCCGTCCCGGTTGATCGCACCGATGCAGAGCCGAACCTGCGTGTCCGGGGGCAGGGTGATATCCCCGATGGTGACCTCTGCGGTGGTTACCCGTGGGACCATTGGCGCCGGCGGCTCCAACCGGACGATCTCCTCGACGAACACGCCAATCTGGTCAGGGTCGGCGCGGAGGGTGCTCCGCAGTCCCGGATTACAGGCCAGCTCGAGCAGTGCGGCAGTCATCGCGGCGGTGACGGTGTCCAGACCGGCCAGTACGAACAGGTAACTCAGGCCGATGGCCTCTGCATCGTCGAGGGGATCCTCTCCTGTGATCACCTGGGACAGGATGTCGCGGCCCGGGTTCGCCCGCCTTTCGTTAATCGCCTCGGTGAGATAGGCGAACAGTTCGAGTGCAGGTGTCAGGTCGGCACCGTCCAGCGACGGTGAATCCGCCAGCGCGATGACCGCGTCCTTCCATCCGATCAACCGGTCTCGGTCTTCTAGGGGCAGCCCGAACAGTGTCAGGAACACCTGTGACGGGTAGGGAATCGCGATATCGGTCACCACCTCGCACACCTCTTTGGCGGCCGCCGAGTCGATGATGTCGATCGCCTGCTTCTGCAGGGAGGGCAGCATCTCAGCAAGGGTGTGCGGGCTGAAGAACGGCTGCAGCATCTTGCGGAACCGGGTGTGCTCTGGGGGATCGAAGGAGATCGGTACCAGGGGGAGCGGGCTGCCCAGGACGTCAAAGGCCTTCTTCGATGAGAACAACTCAGGGTTCCGCAGGGCAGCCAGCACGTCGTCACGGTGGGTCAGGTAGAACCAGCCGTCGACGAAGACCACCGGACCGGCGTCACGCAACGTCTTCCAGCCGGTGCTGCGGTCAGTCGCCATCGGCAGGGTTGCATAGGAGAGTTCGGGTGCGCCAAGGGTTTCCACGTATTCTCCTACAGAGTCAGAAGGCCGACCGGTGCAGGCCACCGTCGACTTCAATCCAACCGCCGGTGAGATATCCGGCGGGCTCGGAGCACAGATAGGTGATGAGCGATGCGATCTCGCCGGGCTTGCCCATCCGTGCGGCAGGCACGCGGGCCTGGTTCAACATGAACTCACGCCGCTGTGCTTCGGAGCTCGTGCCGAGGTGGTGCTGCAGGTAGTCGATCGCGTTTTGTGTCTCGATCCATCCCGGCGCGACAGTGTTCACCGTGATGCCATACCGGGCATATTCATCGGACACGGTCTTGAGCAAGCCGATGGTCGATGGCCGGCTGGTGTTCGCCACGGCGTGGTGGATGCTGCCTGCGGGCTCTTTGGCCGTGGCCGACCCGATGTGCACGAAACGGCCCCAGCCGGCATCCTTCATCGCTGGAAGCACCGCCTGCAGCAGCAGGATCTGGCTCATGGTGTGCGCTTCGAAGGACTCGCGGTAGGCATTGACGTCGGTGATGTCGGCGAAGTCGCCGGGCCGTTGATATTTGGCCTGACCGACGACAATCAGTGGCGGGCCCTGCGCGGCGGCAACCTCGCCGATGGCCTCGGTGAGTTGCTCCCCGCTGCTGACGTCCGCGGGGACGCCAAGAGCGGTGCCGCCCTCGGCCCGGATCGCTTCCACCGCGACGTCGACGTCTGTCTTTGTCCTGGCCATTAGGGCCACCGGAGCACCCTCAGCGGCAAGCATTTTGGCGACCTCGAAGCCGATCCCCTTACTGCCGCCGACGACGAGTGCTGACCGCCCCTCGATTCCGTAGTGCATGGGCGCCGCTGCTAGCCTCGCCGCACATCCATGCCGGCGTCTACCTTCAACATGCTCCCGGTGAAGGACCGGCCCGCGTCGCTGATGAGGAACAGGATGGCGTTGGAGACGTCGCGCGGCTCGATCAGCGGTAGGTCCGGCAGCGCGGTCTGAACGGCGTTGACGATATGCGGGCTCTCCTCGATCACCTTGAACAGCGCCGGGTTGTCGGTGATCATGGGCGTCGCACAGTTGGTCGGTGCCACAGCGTTGACGCGGATGCGGTCGGCCGCGAGCATGGCCGCGTAGGCACGGACCAGGCCGACGATGGCCACCTTCGACATCAGATAGGCGTCGCTACCGCCACGGCCATCGGTCAGGTCCAGTAGCGCGATCATCGAGCTGGTCGCGATCAGGTTGCCGCCTTCGCCGCGTTCCTTCAGGTGCGGGATCGCGACCTGGAAGGCGTTCCACACGCCGATGAGCATGATGTCGAGGCCCAGTCGCAAGGCTTCGGAGGCATCGCGCTCGTCGGCGTTGGTGAGTACGACTCCCGCATTGGCGATCACGGTGTCGACGTGGCCGAATTCTTTGACGCCCGCGTCGAATGCCTCCTGCAGCGCGGCAAGATCCCGGACATCGGCCTTTCGGGTGATCATCTTCCTGCCGGTCTTCTCGACCAGGCGGGCAGTCTCTTCCAGGTCCTCGGATGTGCCCAGGGCGTAGGGCACGACGTCCAGGTTCTCGCAGATGTCCACGCCCACGATGTCGGCGCCTTCTTCTGCGCACATCACCGCGTGCGACCGGCCCTGTCCGCGGGCGGCGCCGGTGATGAAGACGACCCGGCCGTCGAGTGAACCCATTCTGTATTCCTCCGGTTGTCGATCGATATCGGGCGCGCTCGGTGGGATGCGCTCCGGCCATGGCGTTGTGATGTGTGCCACGTCGAGGATGCTACGCCGGAAGTTTGGAAACATACAACTATTTCGCTAATTTGATAGATACTGGCCAACGACGTTCTGGAAGGGATATCACATGTCCGACACTGCCAACAGCGGCCCGCGACCACCTGACGGCGATTGGCTGGGTACTCCCTTCCTCACCTTCAAAAGGGAAGGTGCGTTTGCGATCTGCACGTTGGACCGCCCGCAGGCACGCAATGCGATGACGCCGGCGATGTACTTCGGCATTCGGTATGCCATCAACCACGTGAATGCCGACGCCGACCTGGCCGGCCTGCTCATCACCGGCACCGGCGACGTTTTCGCGCCGGGCGGCGACCTCGGCCAAGCTGCCGAGGACAACTGGATGGATTTCGCATCGACCATGGGTATGGACGTCACACCCTTCGACGTGCTGCGCCAGTCGCCGAAGCCGGTGGTATCAGCGGTCAACGGGCTCTGCCAGGGAGGTGGTCTGCAGATTGCGATGTGTAGCGACCTCGCTGTCGTCAGCGACCGGGCTACGTTCCGGGTGCCCGAGCTCTTCCGTGGCATTGCGGACACGTACTACAGCCAGGTGCTCGCACGGCTGATCGGCCCGGTCCGCACCAAAGACCTGATGTTCACCGGGAGGACCCTCACCGCGGAAGAGGCGCTCGACTGGGGCATGGTGACCAGGGTGGTTCCACACGATGAGCTGTTGGATGTTGCGAAAGAGCTTCTCGCGCAATGCTGCCGGACTGCGCCGGGAGCGCGGAGCGTGATCAAGGCCAGCCTGGACAACTACCTGGGCCTGTACGACCGGATCGGCATGCAGACAAGCTTGTTCGGCTCTGAGGCGCGGGAAGGCTTCCGCGCGTTCAAGCAGAAGAACTCCCCGGCCTGGGTACACCCCGAGTTGCAGATTGGCGGCCGACTCTAGTGCGCCACGCACGGTCTGGCGCTCATGAGGGGTGCGCCAGACCGTGGCCGCGACGTTCGTCGGCGGGCTACTTAGGGGTGAATCGTTGCGCCCCGTCGAGACGCATAACCTCGCCGTTGACGTAACCGTTGCTCAGCAGGAATGCCGCGGCGTCCGCGTACTCGTCAGGTGTGCCCAGCCGCTTCGGGAACGGGATATTGGCGGCGAATTTGGCGATGGCCTCGTCACCCACCGACTCCATGATCGGCGTCTTCATGGTGCCCGGTGCGATCGTGTTGACCCGAATACCAGCCGAACTGAGGTCGCGAGCGGCAGCGATGGTCAACCCGATGACACCCGCCTTCGCCGCGGCATACGCCGTCTGGCCGATCTGCCCCTCATATCCCGCCACCGAGGCGGTCATCACGATGGCACCCCGCTCACCGTCCTCACGAGGCTCTGTGCCGGCCACCGATGCCGCCACCAGACGGGTCAGGTTGTAGGTGCCGGTCAGGTAGAGGTCGATGGTCTTGGTGAAACCACCCAAGTCGGCTGGGCTGCCGTCGCGCTGCACGATCCGTTGGGCGACACCGAAACCGCCGTGTGCGACGACCGCGTAGCGAAGCTGACCGAGTTGGTTGGCCTGCTCGATCGCACCGAGGATGCTGTCGTCGCTTGTCACGTCGGTGCTGACGAAGAGCGCCCGGCTGCCCAACTCATCGGCCAGCGCCTTGCCTTTGTCGACGGCGAGATCCGCGATCACCACCCCGAGTCCGTCGGCGTGGAGCCGGCGTACTGCAGCTTCTCCCAGGCCGCCTGCACCGCCGCTGACAATCGCCGACGCGCCTTCGAATTTCTTAACTGTCACCAGTTCTCCCTTTCTACTGTTATTTTCGACTGCTTCATGTCGCCGCGACGAGATCCCACGGATCCTCGGCGGCTAGGGCCAGGCGGCCCAGCCGGCGCGCGTAATGTGTGGCGGTGCCGTAGTCCTCGGCCCAGCTCTGGGCGCGCAAGGTGAACAGCCACAGGGGATGCTCGCGTGTGACGCCGATTGCACCGTGAAGTTGGTGCGCGACGGTTGTCACCGGACCGACGGCGCGTCCGACAGTCACTTTCGCCACCGTGACCGCATAGTCGGTATCGGCCGAATCGAAGCCGTGCTCGACTGCCGCAGTCACTGCCAGTTCTGCAGCTGCACGGGCCTTTTCGATCTCCCCGGCCATGCCGGCCAGCGACTGTTGCACGGCCTGGAAAGCACTGAGCGAGCGTCCGAACTGGACACGCTCCCGGGTGTGATTGACACACAGTGCCGCGGCAGCGTCCAGCGCTCCGACTATCTGCACGCAGCGCGACCACGCACCGCGCCGCGTCAGTTCCTCACCCAGTGCCGGGGCGACGGCACGCAACTGATCGGCGGGCAGATCGAACGTGATCGAATCGCGGGGTTCACCGGCGAGGTTGTGATCTTCTTGCAGGCTGCTGGGCGGTACCTCAACCAGGCCGACACGCAATCCATCCGGAATGCGAACCGCCAGCAGCACCGCCGCACAGGATCGTGCCCACGGTACTGACCGTGCTGTCCCAGTGATCCGGCAGCCGTCGGTATCACCGTCGGCGATAGCGACTGTCAGCGGGCCCTCCGGCAAGTCGATGCCGGTTTGCCGGCCCAACCATCCTGTCAACAGGTCGGTTTCGGCCAACGGCACCGATCCGGCATGACGGGCCAGACCATAGAGCGTCATTGCGAGCTCCCGCGGGCCGGCGTCCACATCCGGGGTGCTCGTCAGGCGGGTCAGCCCGGCGTCTTCGAGGATTCGCCACAGGTCCGCATCGAATCTGTCGGGTAGGCCTCGGTGGCCCAGCCGGGCATCGAAGGCAAGCTGACCCAGATCGTCGACGAGCTGCCGAAGTTCGGCATCGTTGTCCTCGCGGCCATCGGTGCCGAATACTCCTCCTGCGAGTGCAGTCACCTCAACCCCATCCCGCGAGCGATCACGCCGCGCAGCACCTCATTGGTACCGCCGCGCAACGTAAACATCGGCTTGTGCAGCCAGGCCGTTCTCAGCATCGTCTCCAGCTCCGGGTTCGGGGGTAACGCCTCGATCAGATCCGCGATCAGCTCGACCGACTCGGCCTCGTAGCGGGTGCCGAGGTCTTTCACCAACGCTGCCTGGTTTGTGGCATCGCCACCGTTGGTGAGCCTGCGAGCGACCGAGAGTGACAGCTGCCGCAATGAGATCAATCGGGCCAACAGCTCACCGACGGCAACCGCGGAGCGGTCATCGGGTGTAGGTCCGGAACCCAGCACGCGGATCGCGGCGAACAGCAACGGACCGGTGGACAGGATGCGCTCGGGCCCGCTGCGTTCGAAGGACAACTCCGAAGTGACCTGGTGCCAACCATTTCCGACGTCGCCCAGCACGTCAGCATCGGGAACGAAGACCTGGTCGAAGATCACCTCGTTGAAGTGGTGCGCGCCGGACATCAATACGATGGGCTCGACACGGACGCCCTCGGCAGCACACGGCACCAGGAACTGGCTGAATCCGGCGTGGCGGTGCTGGGGGTCGGCAGGGCTGGTACGAGCGAGCACCACGACCTGGTGGGCATGGTGGGCTCCGCTTGTCCACACTTTGGTTCCGGACAGCAGCCAACCGCCATCGGTTCGGGTGGCCTTGGTCGCCACCGCTGCCAGGTCGGACCCGGCGCCGTGCTCGCTCATGCCGATCGACGAATAGAGCTGGCCCGCAACGATCTTCGGTAGCAATCTCTCGCGCTGCTCCTCGGTGCCGTAGGTCAAGAGACTCGGAGCAACCTGGCGGTCGGCGGTCCAGTGCGCCGCCACCGGCGCTCCTGCCGCGATCAGTTCCTCGGTCACCGCGTAGCGGTGCAGGTGGCCGAATTCGTGGCCGCCGTACCGGCGCGGGATCGTCAGGCCAACGAACCCGGCGGCGCCCAGCCGTGCCGAGAACCCCTCGTCCCAACCGCCCAGCCAGGAGTCGACGGCGGGTTGCCAGCCGAACTCGGCGCGATCGGCGGCCAGAAAATCCCGCACGACGGAACGCAGTTTGGCCAAGTCAGATTCGCGTACAGCCGCGTCGGTCGCATTCACCGGGCGGCCGACGACAGGTAGAAGTTGGGCGTCAAGTCCTCTTCGCGGGCGGCCAACCGGTACTCACCCAAATCGTCATCGTCCCAGCCCTCTTCGCGAAGGATTTCCTCGTCTGTATAGAAGTTTCCGGTGCACGTTGCAGCGTTTCGGGTGATCAACGCGTGCACTGCGTCAGACATGATCTGCGGCTTGCGGGCCTGAGCGCGCACCGCCGCCTCACCCATGGCGACCATCATTCCGGTGCTGGCGATGGTGGTGGCCGGCCACACCGAGTTCACCGCGATTGGTACCCCGGCGAATTCGTCGGCCCAGCCGAGGGTGAGCAGGCTTTCGGCGTACTTGCCAACGGTGTGTCCGACGTGAGTGCCCACCCAACGGGGCTCCAGGCTCAGCGGGGGAGAGATATTGACAACATGCGCATTCGACGATCGGCGCAGGTGCGGCAAGGCGGCCTGGATAACCGCAAACGGACCTTCGACGTTGACCTCCAACAGGCGGCGCAGGCTCTTTGGAGGCAGACTCTCCGTTGATCGCAGGTCCAGCGCGCCGGCGTTGTTGATCACGACGTCGATGCCGCCGAACGCTTCAGCGACTGCCTCGATGGCCGCGGCCACCGCGGTGGCATCGCGTACATCGCAGGCCAGTGGCAGCGCCCGGCCACCTGCGCACTGCACAGCGTCCGCGGTCTCGGCCAAGGTGCCGGCGATCTTGGGGTTGGGTGTTTCGGTTTTGGCCAGTAGCGCGACGGCCGCCCCATCCTCCGCCGCGCGCACGGCGATGGCGGCGCCGATGCCGCGGCTGGCACCGGTCACCACGACGACGCGGTCCCCCAGGGCTCGGGGAGCAGGAATGCTCACAGTTCGGTTGTCCTTCCGCCGTCACTCACCCATATCTCGAATGCTATAACTATATAGCGCATTAGTTGGCTGCTGTAACGCGGCCGTGTACCGAAGTGAGGCTCTATGACTCAGGTCGCCGCGATCGGCACCTATCTGCCGCCATGGACCGTGCGTGAACGTCGGGTGAAAGGGCCCGACGAGGACGCTCTGACCATGGCAGTCGCCGCCGGGCGAGCCGCCGACCCGGATGCCACCGCGCGCCAGGTCGTGCTGGTGACGCGCGACTTCCCGTTGCTGGAAGGGGGTAATGGCGCGGTGCTGCTGGCGGGGTTGTCGCTGCCCGCCGACGTGGCGGTCAGCGAAGTGCTGGGTGGCGGACCTGCAGCGCTCGATCAGATCGTCGCGGCGGTCGAGGGCACTCTCGTCATCGCCGCCGACGATGCAACGGTAGCCGGGGCGGCCGCGGTCTTGATCGGCACCGAAGGCACCGGCTTGGCGCCAGTCGCCCGGCAGACTCGCAGCCTGCCCACCACCGTGCGTGCTGAGGATGGCACCCGTCACAGCTACGGCGACCCCCGGCTACAACGGGAGATCGGGGTCAAGTCGACGGTCGCCCGAATGGGGCTGAACAACTCCCAGACGGTCGCGGCCGTCGTAGGTGTGAAGGCTAAAGAACTTGGCGGCGACGTCGACGTTGCCGGTGCGACCGAAGACCCGATCTCGTCGGCATCCGGAGTGATTCGGGCACTGGCCGACCTCGTCGAGAGCGGTCACGTGGGCGGTCTGCTGGTGGCCGTCGAGCAGTCGAGTGTGACGGCGGCCGAGCTGACCCTGCCCGGCGGGCCAGTTGAAGCCCCGACGGTGACCCGCGACGAGGCCCCGGCGCGGGAGCTACCGACGTTCCGCACGGCCGACGGCAATGGCATCCCGATCTCGCTGCCCGCCTACGCCCGCGCGTTCGAGCCCAAGTTGCGATGGGAGGCGGCAGTATTCGACGAACGGCCCGGCATCGACACCGCGCCGCAGTTCCCGCCGCGCGCCCGTGTCGACGATGACGGTGAGCTGGTCACCGATTACCGGCTGGAACCGTTGCCGCGCACGGGAACCGTGTACACCCAGACCACCATTCGAATCCCCGTACCAGACCTGCCCAGCCCGTACTCGATCGCCGTCGTCCAACTCGACGACAGTCCCGTACGGGTGCTGATGAAGGTCACCGGTGTCCCCGCGGGGGAGGCCACCATCGGTCAGGCCGGGGCGGTGGTGCTGCGCAAGATCGCCGACCGCGCCGGCGTCCCCGATTACGGATACGCGTTCCACCCTGCGACACCCAAGGGAGTCCAAGCATGAGAAGAGTCGCCATGGTCGGGGCGGGGATGACCCCGTTCGCCGAGCACTTCGCGCTCGGCATCAAAGACCTCATCCCGATGGCCTACGCAGAATGCGTCGCCAACGTCGACAAGGGCATCAAGAAGTCGGACATCGAGGCCGCCTGGTTCGGCGAGTTGTCCACTACCGACGGATTCCCGTCGGGGATCCTGGCCGACACCCTCGACCTCACCGACATCCCGGTCACCCGCGTCGAGAATGCCTGTGCCACTGGTAATGACGCGATCCGCAACGGCACTCTGGCGATCGCCTCGGGTCTGTATGACGTAGTGCTGGTGGTCGGTGCAGACAAGGTGAGGGAGACCGCGTCCAACACCACGTTCTGGGACTGGGCGGCGATGACCCGTGACAACGCCTGGGACTATCCGTTGGGGCTGGTGGCGCCCGCCAACTTCGCGCTGCACGTCAATCGGTACCTGCATGAGTCGCAGGCAACCAAGGAGCACATGGCGATGGTCGCGGTGAAGAACCACTTCCACGCGCTGAAGAATCCGAAAGCCCAACTGCGGTACGAGATCACCGTCGAGCAGGCGTTGTCCGCGCCGATCGTGGTGGAGCCGTTCGGGCTGTATGACTGCACCCCGCAGAGTGACGGCGCGGCGGCGGTCATCCTCGCCGCCGAGGAGGTCGTGGACCGCTACACCGACCGACCGGTCTGGGTGCGCGGCGTCGGTCTGGGTATGGATCGGGTGATGCATCAACATAAGGCCGATATGACGACCTTCCCCCCGACGGTGCGCGCCGCGAAGACCGCGATGGAGATGGCCGGCGTGACACCCCGCGACATCGACGTGGCCGAGGTCCACGACTGCTTCACCGGGGTCGAGTTGATCAGTTACGAGGACCTCGGGTTCGCCGAGCGATTCGAGGCGTACAAACTGGTCGAGGGGCGTGAGCACTACGTCGGTGGGGCGATGCCGATCAATCCCAGCGGTGGCTTGAAGGCCAAGGGACACCCGCCCGGCGCTACCGGCGTCGCGCAATGCTACGAACTGTTCAACCAACTTCGTGGTGAAGCCGAGAATCAGGTCGACGGTGCGCGAGTGGCCTTGGCGCACAACATCGGCGGCCCGACCGCGGTCTCCGCGGTCACCATCCTTTCCAACCAGAAGAACTGACGGGACACCACAATGACGACATCCGAGATCGCCACGCTAGCCGGCTACGAACAGTTCGCCCCGTGGCTGCTGGTGGAGAAGCGCGGCAACGTACACGTCGTGAGCATCAACCGCCCCGAGGCGCTCAACGCCGTCACCGAAGAGGTGCACCATGCGTTCGCCACCATCTGGCGGGTGCTCGACGCCGATGACGACGTGCGCGCGGTCGTGACCACCGGGGTTGGCAAGGCCTTCTCGGCCGGCGGCGACATGGTGATGTTCGGTCGCCTGATCGAGGACGAGGCCGCGCGGGCATTCCAGATACACGAAGCGCGGACGGTCTTTCTCGAGGTGATCAACTTCCCCAAGCCACTGGTGTCCGCGGTCAACGGGCCTGCCGTGGGGCTGGGCTGCTCGATCGCCCTGCTGTCCGATCTGCTGGTCATGGGGGAGAACAGCTATCTGGCCGATCCGCATGTCGCGGTCGGACTGACCGCCGGTGACGGTGGTGCGGCGATGCTGCCCCTACTGGTCGGCATGATGAAGGCCAAGGAATATGTGCTGCTTGGTGATCGGATTACCGCGCCGATAGCGGAGAAGCTGAACCTGGTCACCAAGGTGGTCAATGATGACGCGGTGCTCGATGAGGCACTGGCGCTCGGCGAGCGACTGGCCGCCCTGCCGCCGCAGGCTCTGCGGTCGTCGAAGGTGGCGCTCAACATGCACCTGTCACGAGCGGCGCACGGTGTGCTGGAATACGCACTGGCCGAGGAATTGACCTCGTTCTCGACACCGGAGTTCAAGGAACGAGTGGCTGCTTTCCGGTCCCGCTCCAAGGACTCCAAGAAGTAGGGATCAAATCAGCGGTAGGCGGTCACCCGCGCGGTGACCGCCACCTTCCCGTCGTCACCGATGGCCTGCGCGTCGCCGACGCCCGTATTGCGGCCCGCCCGTAGCGGAGTGCCCACGTAGCGGGACTCCGTCCCGGCGAAGAACGGGCGCAGGAAGTTCACCCGTAACGAGCCCGTCCGCAGCGCTCCGTCGGTCCCATTGATCGCCGCTGACGCGGCGAGTTCGAGCCCGGCCGCCGCCACACCGCCATGCACGATGCCGATGTCGTTGTTCAAGTTGGGGTCGACACGCTGCGCCAGTACGCAATCGCCGGCGTCTCGGCGGACCTCCAAAGCCATCAAGTCCGCCAACGTGGTCTCGGCACCGCATTGCAACGTCTCCGGTGGCCGTTCGGTGAGTACCCCATCAGCCGGTATGAAGAAAGACCGAACCGTACCGCCGCCGATGACGGAGCCTCGGTAGGTCAGCGTGCAGATTGACAGCGATGCGGACCCTGATGGGCCGAGGGTACGTGCGCTTGCGATCACGGATCCGTCGAGATCTCGGATGTCATCATGGTTGAGCTCCAGCGACAACTCCGACGACACCGTCCACTGGCCGGTGGGGCGGCGGTAATGGTTGACGATCCCGCCTGCTGCGTCGACCAGGATGGCCAACGGCCCGACCGTTGGTGCACCAGTGACGGGGTTACGGAAGCGTTCCATCGGCATCGAGTACACCGCGGTACATTCGTCCGGTCGCGATTCGAGGTACTCGATCCCGAACCGCACCTGAATGGAGTCCGGCGTCTCCAGATCATACTCGGTGGGACGTTCGTCTACCCCTGTCATTCGAGAAGATCGACGACAGTCGACAATTCGGATCCGGTGAGGACGAACTCCTCTGCCTTCTGCAGGTGCTTCTTCCAGAGTTCGCCGGCCTTTTCCGCATCGCCCGCTTTGATCATGTCCAGCACCATCCGGTGTGTCTTGGCAGAGCGGCGGACCGCCTGTTCGGCGCGCGTGCCCTTGGTGGGCTGCAACGAGCGGTTGGCCTTTTCGATGATGTGATGCAGCATGTCGCTGACGATCTGCAACGTGGCGTTGCCTGACAAGCGAGAGATCGCGGCGTGGAAGTCGGTGAGTTGGTCGACGGCGTCGCTGCCCGGTTCCAACTGTGACTCGCGTTCTACGATCTCCTCGAGCTCGGCAATCACCTTGGGATCGTGGTCCTTGGCCAACTGCTCGACCATCGGCACTTCGAGGGTTACCCGGGCTTCGTAGACGTCCTTGACGGTGACACCCTCGTATTCGAGGATGAGGCCGGCGTAGCGGGCCAACGTTTCGCGGCGTGGCCGGGTGACGCGGGCACCGCCTCGCACACCGCGCTGGACCTGGATGAGTGACTCCGACTCGAGTACACGGAATGCTTCCCGCAAGGTCGGCCGCGACACCCCGAAGCGCTCCATCAGTTCGGATTCCGGTGGCAGCATGGTGCCTTCGGTGATCTCGCCCCGGATGAACATCCGGCGCAGCACCGTGGCCACCCGATCGGCCATCTTCGGCTCCCGAAGACTGGTGACCTCCATTGCAACCTCCACCGTTAGTGCAAAGCATGAATCTATTAACTGTTTTGCAGGTTAACCGAATCCTCGTCTCGATCCGGGGATACGCAGCCTGCCCGTGACCAAGATCATCGCGGCATCTCTAGTACCCCATCGCCCGACCCATGAGATCTTTCATGATCTCGGTGGTGCCTGCGTACAGTCGCTGGACCCGCGAGTCACGCCAGAGCCTGGCTACCTCGTACTCGTTGATGTAGCCGTATCCGCCGTACATCTGCAAACAGCGGTCGATGATCTCCCACTGGACTTCCGAGGTCCACCACTTCAATCCGGCAGCGTCCTGATCGCTCAGAGTGCCGTCGTTGACTGACAGCACGCACTGATCCAGATAGGTCTGGGCGGCGTCGAGCTTGGTCTGCATCTCGGCCAGGAAGTGCCGGTTGACCTGGAACTTGCCGATCGGCTGGCCGAACGCGGTGCGCTCCAACGCGTAGGCCTTGGTCAGATCGAGCGCACGGCGGGCAGCGGGCAGCGCGTAACAGGCCACGCCGACCCGTTCGCTGGGGAGGTTCGACACCAGATGGTAGAAGCCGCGGTTGAGTTCACCGACGAGGTTCTCCTTGGGGACCTTGACGTCCTCGAAGAACAGTTCGGCGGTGTCGGCGGAGTACTGGCCGATCTTGTCGAGCTTGCGGCCGCGGGTGAACCCCTCCATACCGTCTTCGATCATCAGCAGGCTGATGCCCTTGTGCCTTGCGGACGGGTCTGTCTTGACCGCGGTGAGCACGAGTTTGGACAGCAGACCGTTGCTGATGAAGGTTTTCTGGCCGTTGACCACCCAGTGATCGCCTTCGTCGCGGGCCGTGGTCTTGATGCCTGCCAGATCCGATCCGGCCGCGGGTTCGGACATCGCGATGGAGCCGATGTACTCGCCGGCGATGAACTTGGGCAGCCACCGTTGTTTTTGTTCGTCGGTGGTGAGGTTGTTCAGGTACGGCATCAGGATGTCGTTCTGCACGCCCAAGCCGATGCCGACGGACCCGGTCAGGAACATCTCCTCGGAGATGATCTGGTTGAACCGGAAATCCTTGACACCCAATCCGCCGTACTTTTCGTCGAACTCCCAGCCGATCAAGCCGTGTTCGCCTGCGGCCAGCCAGGCCTCGCGGCTGACCTTGCCGTCCTTCTCCCACTTCTCGACGTTCGGGACGCATTCCCGTTCGAAGAATGCTCGTGCGGTAGCCCGGAAGTCATCGTGTACTTCCTCGAAGATGTTGCGGCGCATGTACTTTCCCTCTGCTCGGCAGGTCAGTTGGCCCAGGTGACGACGGCGGGTAGCGCGCAGCCTGGGCCGTAGGTCTCGAAGAGTTGTTCGCCCAGGAACGACTCGAGCTGATCATGTGAACCGCACAGCGCATCCAGCTGGAAGCCGCGCGTGACGTAGCGGTGCAGATCGTGCTCGGCGGTCAGGCCGATCGCACCGCACACTTGTAAAGCCACATCGCTGACCGCGCGGTGTGCCCGTCCGGCCGCCGACTTCGCTGTCACCGCTGACAGCTGGCCGCCATACCGCCACGATTCCCCGAGGAGGGCCCGCGCGCCGGCCAGCACAGCCGACGCGTCGGCGAGTGCATGTCGGGGCGACTGGAACGATCCGATCGGTCCGCCGAACTGCACGCGCACGCTGACGTGTTCGACCGCAATGTGCAGCGCCTGCTCTGCCAGTGCCACCAGCTCAGTAGCGAGCGCACGCTGCGCCGCGGCGACGGCCTGGTTCCACTGGGCCGACGCCTCGACCAGGGTGGCATCCAGGGGTCCGCTGACCCGAGTCCAGAACGCCGACGCGTCGAAGGTGTCCAGCCGCTCGCCGTGTAGCCGTGACGTGTCGACCACACCGAGTGACACGGTTCCCATCGGCCCAGATACCGGGACCATCAATCGGCCTTCGAGCGGGCCGAGCACGATGCCAGACACCTGGCCTTGGTTGGAACCCGGAACATGTCCACGGGCCAGATCGGGCAGCAGGACGTGATCGACACGCTCGTCGAGCACACCGGCCAACTCGGCCAGCATGACGCGGTCCAGGCAGTCGGTGAGCGCCAGCGATCGCCCCTGGGCGCGGAACAGCAACTCGCACGCCTCGACCGGGTACTCGGCCTCGATATCCGACCAGCCCAGGTCGGCGAGCCGCGGGCCGATCGCCACGTGCTGGGGGGTGCCCTTGCCGGCCAGCTCGTCGAACAGACGGAATACCGCCACCTCGACCATCGGCCACGATTCGTCGGTCATTTACCCCTCTCCTTCGGGAGGCCGAGCAGGTGGTCGGCGATGATGCCGCGCTGCACTTCGGCTGTGCCGCCCATCACCGTCGCGGCTCGCGAATACCACCACTCGGCGCGCGCGGTGTTCAGCGCCGCGCCTCCGGTGCCCGCGAGCATGTGTGCGCGGTTGATGTCCAAGATGAGGTCGTTGACCTCCTTCTCGGCCCGGCCGAACAGCAGCTTGTCGATGCTGCTGTCCGCGCCGACCGCCTCACCCGCGGCGAGTCGGCGCACAGTGGTAGCGGTACGGGCCTGCGCGGCCGCCACGTCGACATACACCCGGGCGAAGCGCTGGCGCTGCGCATCGGTGGCACCTGCCGTGACCATGTCTTCTCGCAGGCGGCCCAACTCGGTGAGCACCTTGTTGAGCACGGCGTAGCCGTACATGCCGCGTTCGTACTGCATGAGGTGCATCGCCACGGCCCAGCCGCCGTCGACGTCGCCGACCACCCGCGCGCGGTCGACGCGGACGTCATCGAAGAACACCTCGGCCAATTCACGGCGTCCGCTGGCCAGTGCGATCGGGCGGATCGTGACTCCCGGTGCGTCGGCGTCGACCATCATCATGGTCAGCCCGCGGTGGCGGCTCTCCGGTGCACCGGTGCGCACCAGCGCCAGCAGGCGCGCGGCGGTCGGCCCCTGGCTGGTCCAGATCTTCTGGCCGTTGATGACGAACCCACCGGTGCCGTCGTCGACCGCGCGCGTGCGCAGAGTGGCCAGGTCGCTGCCGGACTCCGGCTCGGAGAAGCTCTGCCCCCACCATTCCGCGCCGCTGAGGTAGCCGGGCAGGTACTGCGCGCCCAGGTGCGGCGCGAACTTCAGCAGGGCCGGCCCGAGCGTCTCCAACGTCCAGTGCTGGGCCGGGATCGGCAGCATCGCATGGCCGAGTTCCTCGTAGTACACCGCGCGGTGTATTTCGTTGCCGCCCAGGCCTCCTGCGGACTCCGGCCAGCCGTACCGGTTCCAGCCGTCGGCGTACAGCCGGGCCATCACCGTGGCGTCGTGGGCCAGGCCGTCCTCAGCGCTGGTGAACGCGGCCGAGCGCCATTGATCGGCCGTGTCCAGCTCACACAGGTATCGCCGGAACTCCTGGCGGTACACCGCGACTTGGGCGACATATTCGTCGTGACGGCGGCCGGTTACGGCGCTGTCTGCAGGGGCGGTCAACCGGGTCCCCCTTCATTGGGTCAAGGACTCAGAAAGGAAACTGAATCCGCTAAACAGTTATCTATAAACCGCTACAATAGCCCACGCTGACACTTCCAGGAGAGGGACCGCCAATGACGGCTTCACCCATCGCTGCCGCCACCGTCAACTTCAACCCCGAGACCCGGCTGTTCATCGACGGCCAGTTGCGCGACGCGTCGACCGGTCGGACCGCCGACAACATCAACCCGGCCACCGAGGAAGTACTCGGCATCGCCGCCGATGCCGGCGCCGAGGACATGGACGCCGCGATCGCCGCGGCCCGGCATGCCTTCGACAGCACCGACTGGTCGACCAACCGAGAGTTCCGCCAGCACTGTCTGATGCAGTTGCACGAGGCGCTGCAGCAGGAGAAGGAGGAGATGCGCGCCGAGTTGGTCGCCGAGGCCGGCGCGCCGTTGGGCATGACGTACATCGCCCAGTTGGACTGGCCGCTGGCCGATGCGATCCGCTGGCCGGCCGAGCACATCTCGGAGTTCGCCTGGGAACGTCAGCTCGGCGAGGACGCCAAAATGGGTGTTCCCTATAACCGCATGGTGGTCAAAGAGGCCATGGGCGTTGTCGGTGCGATCACACCGTGGAATTTTCCGGTCGAGATCGTCGCCAACAAGGTCGGTCAGATCTTGGCCACCGGCAACACCATGGTGCTCAAGCCGGCTATCGAGACGCCGTGGAGCGTGCTCCGCTGGGGACGCATCATCGCCGAAAAGACTGACATCCCACCGGGTGTGGTGAACATCGTGACTGCCGCCGACAACAATGTCGCCCAGCGCCTGCTGACCGATCCGCGGATCGATATGATCTCGTTCACCGGCTCGACGGCCGTCGGGGAACTGATCCAGCAGCTGACGGCACCGACCATGAAGCGCAATCTGCTCGAGTTGGGCGGCAAGTCGGTCTACCTGTTGCTCGACGATGTCGACCTTGCCGCAACGGTTCCCGGCTGCATCGGCGCGTTGATGCACTCCGGGCAGGGCTGCGCCCTGACCACTCGAATGCTGGTGCCGCGCAAATACTATGACGAAGCCGTGGAGATAGCCACCGCGACATTCGGCGGAGTGCCCGTCGGCGACCCGGCCGACCCAGCGAACTTCTGCGGCCCGTTGGTGTCGGCAAAACAGCGCGACCGGGTGCTGGGCTACATCCAGGTGGCCAAGGAGCAAGGCGCACGGGTGACTGTCGGCGGCGGGGCGCCCGCCGGACTGGACCGCGGATTCTTCGTCGCACCAACAGTTCTGGCTGACGTCCGCCCGGATCACCGGGTATTCCAGGAGGAGATCTTCGGTCCGGTCATCACCATCACGCCGTACGACGGCGGCGATGACGGAGCGGTCGAGATGGCCAACAACTCGACATACGGCCTGGCCGGCACGGTGTTGGGCTCGTACGAGCGTGCGATGGCCGTTGCACGGCGTATCCGCACTGGCTCGGTGAACGTCAATGGCGGCATCTTCTACGCCGCAGATGCACCGTTCGGGGGCTACAAGATGAGCGGTATCGGCAGGCAGAACGGCGTCGAGGGATTTGAGCAGCACCTGCAGACCAAAGTGATCGCCTACACGACGGACTAAATTTCTGACGTCATCGTCCATACTGTTGTTGCCGCTGAATTGCATGGTTGTCCGAATAACCCCTTCATTTTGGTGGCCGGGTCCGATACTCTTCTGACAGTACTGTTCACTAAATGAAAGGCGATCGTCGGTGGATTTGAATGTCCGCGACAAGGCATATGTCTTCGTCGGAGGTACGGCTGGGATGGGCCTGGCAGGCGCCATGGTGTTGGCAGCTGACGGGGCTGCGGTCGCAGTGATCGGCCGTGATGAGACGAGGGCCAAAGCGGCGTCCGATGCTCTCGCGGAGGCCGGCGCGTCGGCGGTGTACGCCGTCACCGCCGACGTGAGCCAGGCAGGCGCGGCCGTCGATGCCGTGACCGAGGCGGCGACACTGTTGGGCCGCCTCGACGGCATCGCCGTCACGATGGGCACCGCGGGCATGATGCCGGTCGATTCGGACGACGAGGCGTGGGACGCGGCCTTTCGTGATGTGCTGCTAGCGACGACGCGGAGTGTTCAAGCAGCAATCCCACATCTGGTCAAGACGAAAGGGGCGGTCGTCACCACGTCCGCCTACTCGTCACGTGCGCCGCACGAGCCCCGGTTGCCGTACGCCAGCCTGAAGGCCGCGGTTGCGACGTTCACCCGCGGTATCGCCCGTACGTACGGCAAGGACGGTGTCCGGGCCAACTCCATCGCACCGGGCGCAGTGGAAACCGATGCGCTGCATGCTATTCGCGGCTACATCGCGGAGAACAAGGGTTATCCGTACGAAGAGGCGCTGGAGCGTGCGCTTGTCGAAGACTTCGGGTTCGACGCGGCGCTGGCCCGCCCGGGCCAACCCGACGAGATCGGTGCGCTGATCGCGTTCCTCCTGTCGGATCGGTGCGCATTCGTGACAGGCCAGACCATCTATGCCGACGGAGGAGCACCGTAGCCATGGCTGATCGTGCAGAGGTCGAACGCGAGTTCCGCCATTACTACCTGACCGGACCTGTGATGGAGGATTGGGTTGGGTGGGCCGAGCTGTTCACCGACGACGCGCCCTACTTCGACCATTTCTACGGAACTTTCATCGGCCCCAACGAGATTGCGCCGTACCTTGAAGGCACCATGGGCGCTTCGCCCATGGTGTACACCGTCCTGAAGTGGTACGTCATCGACGGTGACCGGGTGGTGTACGAGTGCCTCAACCGGGCGGACAACCCCGAACCGGGAGGTCCACCGATCGATTTCCCGTCCTATCAGATCGTCGACTACGCCGGCGGCGGCAAGTGGAGTCGCGAGGAAGACATCTGGATCATGGGCGAGATGAAGGATTTCGCTCGGCGCTATGCAAAAGCCGAGCGTGCTTTCCCGCAGACCCTCGAGGACAAATTGAGCCGGGCCGATTGGGGGCCCTGGGTCGACTGGGCGCGTCCCCAGACCGGCCATCAGGCCCGTCCATCGTGGTACGGCAAGCCCGATTTCACACCGTTTCGGGGTATCGACGACATCCACTTCGGGATCCGCTCCCACTGACCACCAGCCACTGACGTGAAGCGAGGCAGGCAATGACAGACATACTCAATGGAATCCGTGTGGTCGAGCTGGCGGCATGGACGTTCGTTCCGGCTGCCGGCGCGGTACTCGCCGACTGGGGTGCTGACGTGATCAAGGTCGAACATCCCGAGACGGGCGATCCGCAGCGGGGCTTGATCAGCTCCGGAATCGTCACCGGCGCAGGGGGAGTGAACCACTTCATCGAACAGCCCAACCGCGGCAAGCGCAGCATCGGGTTGGACACCTCCACACCCGAGGGGCTGGAGCTGCTGATGAAGCTGATCGAGACCGCTGATGTCTTCGTCACCAACCTGCTGCCGGATTCGCGCCAGCGGATGGGCATTGATGTCGACCAGGTCCGAGCGCGGAATCCGAAGATCATCTACGCCCGGGGCCATGGCTACGGGACCAAGGGTGACCAGGCTTCGCAGGGCGGTTTCGACCTCGCGGCCTACTGGGCACGCGGCGGCATCGGTGACGCGTACTCCGACGGCGCCGGTTCCTACCCGCCGATCCAGCGGCCCGCGTTCGGCGACTCATACGGCGGCTTGGCAATCGCCGGAGGAATCGCCGCTGCGTTGGTGAAGCGTGAACGCACCGGCGAACCTTCCGTCGTCGATGTCTCGCTGCTCAACGCCGCGATCTGGCAGCTGGGCCCGGACATCGTCGGGTCAGGCGTCACCGGCGAGGACATTCCGAAGTTCAACCTGGATGAGATGCCCAACCCGATCGCCAGCATCTACAAGACCCGTGACAATCGGTTCATTGCGTTCGTGCTGCTGCAGGCCGACCGGTTCTGGACCGACTTCTGCACGCGGCTGGGCAGGCTCGATCTGATCGACGACGAACGGTTCGCCAACGCCATGGTGCGGTTCGGAAACCGGGTCGAGTGCATCGCCGAGTTGCGTCGTAGCTTCGAATCCGAGGATCTTTCCCACTGGGAGAAGGCGTTTGCAGGCTTCGACGGCGTCTGGGATGTCATGCGCACCGCACACGAGGTGCACAGCGATCCGCAGGCGATCGCCAATGGATATCTGCCGCGGGTCACGGACGCCAAGAACAACGAGTTCGCACTGGCGGCCAGCCCCGTGCAGTTCGACGAGGTGGCGTTGGACCTGACCTGCGCGCCGGGGCATGGTGAGCACACTGATGCGGTGCTTGCCGAACTCGGATTCAACGAAGACGAGATCATCGACTTCAAGATCAACTCGGTCGTCCTGTAGTGACACCAGAAACCCTGGCCAGGCGCTTCCTGCACGTCAACCTCAATTGCGCGTCGCTGGATGCTACCGAACGGGTGTACGGCGACGTGCTCGGTCTGAACGCGCGTATGCGTACCGACCCCGTGGTCGCCACGGACGGGACGATTCTCGGTCTGGACGGTGAAACCTTCTGTGCCACCTCATTCCTCTACGACGCCCGCGGTGGCCGGGGCGGCTGCGCGTTGGAGACCATCGAGTATTACTCGCCGGCGTTGAGGCGCGACTCCAGTGCTGATCCAGTGCGGCCCGGGATTCGCGCCGCGCAGCTGGGCGTAGCGGACATCGAGAGTGTGGCCACGGCACTACGTGACGCGGGGCTGACGGTAGGGGAGCCGGTCGACGGTCTGATCGGGGGCGGGAAGTCGGTGCTCGCGTTGGACCCCGATGGCGTCGTGATCGAGCTGACCGAACTGCCCGCGGGTGCGGATGCGTCGAAGGGCGCACTGTTCAACGGCATCCGGATCGCGGCGATCGACGCTGCGGCCACCGGCGAGTTTCTGACCGCGATCGGGTTCGACGAGGTGGTTGCGCCGAAGACGGCAGCGGTGGCGGGTGCCCAACTCAGTCCCGCCGGAACCGACGAAACCGACTGTACGGTAGCGCGTTACGCGCTGGCCGAAGATGGGCATCAGTTCACCGTGTCGGTGGTGCAGAACCCCGGCACGGCACCGACGCCGGTACCGTGGGGCGGCAATCGTCAGGGACTGTACCGCTGCGCGTTGCGGGTGGAGAACGTCCATGACGCGCTGGCTTCCGTGCCCGATTCGGTTGAGCGCATGGGTGATCCGGTGTGGTGCCCGCTGCCCGGAACGAAGATCGAGGGATTGCACATCGCGTTCCTGCGCTCACCCGACGGTGTGGTCTTCGAGTTCGTCGAGCGCCCGCTCGCCTACTTCAGCCGCTAACCACGCCGTCGAAAGCGGTGTGAGGACGGGATCGATATGGAACAGCTGGCAGGCAAGGTCGCGTTGGTTACCGGCGCGGCACGGGGCCAAGGACGCAGCCACGCCGTGGCGCTGGCCGAAGAAGGCGCCGACATCATCGCGGTCGATATCGCGGCAGATGTCGACTCGATTCCGTACCCGCTCGGAACCAAAGAGGATCTCGACGAGACCGTCCGACTCGTTCAGGATACGGGCCGACGCGTCGCGGCCTACGTCTGCGATGTTCGCCACCTCGCCGATCTACAAGACAGTGTGCAGTCGGGGATTGCCGAACTCGGCGACATCGACATCGTGGTGGCCAATGCAGGTGTGGTCGCGACCGGACGGACCGACCCGCTCGACGAGCAGGTCTATCGGGATATCGTCGAAACCAATCTCTTTGGCGCCTGGAACACGATCGTCACCGCAGTGCCTTCGATCATCCGTAAGGGTCAGGGCGGTTCGATCATCTTGACGAGTTCGACGCAAGGCTTGGTCGGTCGCGGGGGTGACGGGTCGGCGGCCGCGTTCGGCTACGCCTCGTCCAAACATGGTGTCGTGGGTCTGATGCGGTCGGCCGCACACGCGTACGCCGAGCACAACATTCGGGTCAACACAGTCCATCCCACCGGGGTGGCTACTCCCATGGTGCTCAACGAACACATGGGCCGGGTGTTCCAGGAGAATCCGTCGGTGCCGAAACTCGCGACCAACCTACTGCCGGTTCCGTTCATCGAGGCGCAGGATGTCACCAATGTGGTGGTGTGGCTCGCCAGCGACAAAGCGCGGTACATCACCGGAGCCACTCTCCCGGTCGATGCCGGCTTCACCGCCCTGTAGAGCAATGAGGTTGACAAGCGAGACATGACGGAAATCAAAGCGGTAGCTTGGGAACTGGCCGAGCTGGTTGGACCACATCTACGCCGTGTAGAACGGGCCGAGCTCTACGCCAGTATCGGCAGCGGTGAAACGCTTTCTCCCACCCGGTTTCTGATGGCAGCGGTGGTGCGATTGAGGTTGTCGGTACCTGGCGAGGTCGTCGACAAGTGTGCGGCGTGGCTGGCGGGCTATGTCGGCCATGATGCCGAACCGACCCTTCGGGACCTTGTCGCTCAGATCCGGGCGAGTTCTCGCATCCAGTCGTCCACTCCGCCACCGCAGCGCAGGTACCTGTCTGTTACTGCCCGCTACCGGCATGCCCCTTCGCCCACGGCGCGGGTGTTGTAGCGGTGGCGGGTCGCACCAAACTGGTAATCGGTGCCAGTGGATTCCTGGGGTCACACGTGGTACGCCAGCTGGTCGAACGTGGAGAATCCGTACGGGTTCTGCTTCGTCGCACCAGCTCCACCAAGGCCATCGACGACCTCGACGTGGACCGCAGGTATGGCGACATCTTCGACGACACTGCTGTGCGCGATGCGTTGGTTGGCTGTGACGACGTCTACTACTGCGTCGTGGACACGCGGGCCTGGCTGCGTGACCCGACTGATCTGTTTCGCACCAATGTCGAAGGGCTGCGTCAGGTTCTCGAGGTCGCTGCCGACGCCGAACTGCGCCGATTTGTGTTCACCAGCACCATCGGCACCATTGCGCTCTCCGAAGATGGCAGTCCGGTCGCCGAGGATGCGCCGTTCAACTGGCTCGATCGGGGCGGGGCCTACATCCGTTCCCGAGTCGAAGCCGAGAATCTGGTGCTCGACTACGCACGCGACCGCAGCCTGCCGGCGGTCGCACTGTGCGTGTCCAATACCTACGGCCCCGGCGATTGGCAACCCACCCCGCACGGATCTTTGGTGGCCGCAGCCGCCGCGGGCAGAATGCCGGTCTACGTCAAGGACATGGCGATGGAGGTCGTCGGTATCGAGGATGCCGCGCGGGCACTGATCCTCGCCGCAGACAAAGGCCGGGTGGGGGAGCGCTACATCATCTCCGAACGGTTCATCACGGCCCGCGAGTTGTATGAAACCGCCGCCGACGCCGCCGGAGCCAAGCGGCCGAGGTTCGGGATCCCGCTCAAGGCGATGTACCTCTTGGGGTTCGGCGGAGATGTGGCCGCAACCTTGCTTCGCCGCGACATGTTGTTGTCGACGTTGAGCGTGCGGCTGATGCACATCATGTCGCCGATGGATCACGGCAAGGCCGAGCGGGAACTGGGGTGGCGTCCCGAACCGATCCACGACTCGATCCGCAAAGCCGTTGAGTTCTATCGCCGCCGAGCCTCGGCTGACGCCGAGGCACGGTAGAACGGAAAGCGGCTCGTTACGCCGGTCCGAGCCCGAGGTTCTGGCAGATGTCGGCCAGGGCTGACCGCAGCTGCTCGAGGCGCCGGTCTCCGATGATGTTTGCGATCTCGGCATCGAGCCGCTCACCGACGGCGGCAGCATCGGCCATCATGTCGACCCCTCGATGGGTGTATCGAACGATCTTGGCGCGTCGGTCCTCTGGATCGGCGACACGCTCGACATAGCCCAGCTCCACGAGTTCATCGACGAGTTGGCCGATCGCGTTCTTCGAGACATCTTGGGCGCGGGCGATATCGGAGATGCGGCTACCCTCCCAGCCGAGAAAGACCATCAACCGGGCGTGCGCGGGCCGCAGGCCGGTATGGCCGAGCGAGTGCGCACGTTCGAGGCTGGCACGCATCATCCACTCGCCGAATTCGATGGCGTGACGCTGCAGCGAACTCGTCTGAAACAGGATGAGTTCGCGGTCTGTTCGCGCGGGGGCACGAATCGGTTCGCCGTTCAGTTGGGCACCTCTTCCTCGTTACCACCGACACGTGGTTGACATTCCAACGGAAAATGGTGAAGCTAACTTCACTATATATTGAAACTGGAGGGACCCTGTGTATCCCGTCTCGGAGGAGTTGGTACCCCCGGCCACGCTCGATCCCAGCGGGGTCTGGGTGTTCAACTGGGTGATACCGATCGTGGGCAGCATCTTCGTGGTCCTGGCGATCGTCGATGTCATTCGCAGGCAGCGGTTCACCTGGGGTTTCCTGTTCCTCTTCAACAGCATCGCCGTGTACTGGATGGAGACCATCGGCGACTGGGGGCAGCAGCTGTTCTACAGTCCGGCGTTCACTGAGCACCACCTGTTGGAGTGGTTGCCGTTGAAGACGCCCAACGACCCCTTGTTCATGCCCTTCGCCTATGCCGTCTACTGGGGTGTGCATGCATTGCTGGTGCTATGGCTGAGTCAGTGGGTGTCATCCAAATTCGGCTGGAGCATGCTGAAATCGATGGTGGTCCTGGCGATTCCGGTGAACTATGTGTGGGACTTCATCGTCGAGGGCACCGCCACTGCAATGGGTTGGTGGACCTACGATCCTGGCATCGGCCCGGTCCTGGAGTGGGGCAACGGCGGCCGGATCACGCTGCTGTGGACGATCGGCATCATGTGCACCTGGCCGAACCTGATCGCCTACTGGGCGGGCAAGCCCCCGATTCGCGGCCTGAACCATCTCGAGCGATTCTGCCGTCTCGACCGGTTCACCAGGCCCAAGACGCCACACGGGGTGGCGAAGAATGGCGGGCTCACGTCTCAGGGCGGTGCCGCGGTTATGCAGGCGGCGACACCGACCACCAAACAGCAGGAGTTCGACAGCTTCCTCAACTACGAGGTCACCATTGCGCGATGGCGATTCGAGTTGATGCGTCTGGGGACATGGTTCGTCGGTTTCCAGGTATCGTTTTTCCTGTTCCTCGTTGTGCCGCTGCTGATCATGCGGTGGCTCACCGGCTCCGGCAGCCCCTACATTCCATGACCTGGGAGGACGGCATGAACACAGAATCGCGCAAGCACATGAGCATGAAGGACATGCCCGCCGAGTTCTTCCTGCCGCCGCAGAGCAACGCCGCACTGTGGGCTGAGACCGTCAAGCTCGTCGTCGGATGCCTGGTATTTCTGGTGATTCTGGGCATTGCCGTGGCGCTGACCCAGGGCATCGTCATCTCAGTGTGAAGGCAGCGGACCGGCCAACCCTCGTGGCGACGTTCCGTAGAGCCAGCTGACCGCCTGACCGATCTCGGAAAACGCCAGTGAAACACCATCGTTGGCGTCGTAACGGCCGGGCGCCTCGGTGAACCCCTCGATCCGGCTCAGCCGGTGCCCATTCACCCGCAGAATCTGACCGGTGAGCCAGGACGACTCGTGTGATTGGAGCCAGGCCACCACTGCCGAACTGCGGGCCGGATCCAATGCGGGGTCGGCGGCCTGCTCACTGCCGAAGAAATCCGCACTGATACGGGTGACGGCGAGCGGTGAAATCGCGTTCACCGCAACACCGTAGCGACGCGCCTCCATAGCGGTGACCACCGTTAGGTTGGCGATCGCCGCCTTGGCTGCGCCGTAGGCGCTTTGGCCGACGTTGCCCCACAATCCCGCGCCCGAGACAGTGTTGACGATGTGTGCGTCGATCAGATTGCCGGCCTTCGACTGGGCGCGCCAGTAGTCGCAGGCGTGCCGCGTCACCGCGAACGTACCCTTCAGGTGCACGGCCATCACTGCATCCCAATCGGACTCTGACGCGGTGGCAACCATGCTGTCCCGCACGATGCCCGCGTTGTTGACGACACCGGTCAGGATGCCGAACGTATCGACGGCGGTGGAGATCATGTCGGCGACGTCGTCCCACGACGACACCGACCCCGTGTGTGCTATGGCTTTTCCGCCCGCCTGCTCAATCTCCGCGACGACCTCGGCGGCGGGACCCGCTCCATCGGCGCTGGAGCCGTCCCTGCTGACGCCAGGGTCGTTCACCACGACGGCGGCCCCCTGCCGCGCCAGCTCGAGGCAGTGGCCGCGGCCGATGCCGCGTCCGCCGCCGGTCACGAGGACGACCTTGCCGGTCAGTGTGCCCTCATGCATGCGCGTTGTCTCCTTCATTACGAGAACAGTTGAGTTATCAGTTGTTTGCGCTGCGACCAGTCGGCGCCGCGTAGGTCGATATGGCCGGACTCGGTGACGACGACATCGATATCGTGCGCAGGCGTGGAGGCGGGTCTGCTGAGCTGCTCGACAAGTGGTGAGCGGCCATTCGTCCGACTCGGTACGGCGATGATCGACAGGCCGCCCTGGCTCATGCGGGCGGCGGCGCAGTAGTCAGGATGTCCGCCGATGCCGCCGATCACCTTGTCGCCGAAGCCCTCGACGTTGACCTGACCGTACCGGTCCAGCTCAATGGTGGTGTTCACCGCGATCAGTGGTGCGCCCCTGGACAGTCGGGTGAAGTCGTGGGTGTAGGCCAGCCCGTGCAGGATTGGGCGTCCGTCCGCCCAGTCGTAAAGCGCCCTGTCGCCCAACAAGTAGGTCGCCGACGGGGTGCCTGCCAGCAGCCCGCGACGGTCGAGGTCCACGACGCCGTCGGTGAGCATGCCGGTGTCGATGTGCAACGGCACCTTGGCCCGTCGCAGCAGGGCGATGCCGAGCTGCCCCGGCCCGTACTGCAGGCGTGCGCCCTCGGGAACCAAGTCCAGCACCGCATCGGCCAGCGCATCGTGGATGGGCTCGGGCTCACGCTGGGGCCGGCGGATGGGCCCGCCGTGAACCGTGCCGAGCACCTCGACGTCGCCCGGATCAATCGAGCGCTCCGCCGACGCCGCAGGCGTGTCGGTGTCAATGACGCCGAATACCCTTGCACCGCTGTCGATCACCCCGAGTTGCCAGGACACTTCGGTGCCGAACTGCAGCACCCCTGCGCGGCGCACCAGGCGGCTGAGCAGCAACTGTGGGCGCAGCACGTCGGACAGGAGGGCGGGAGTGGCGGCCAGCCGGGTTGGAAGGAAGCGCACCGTCGGGCTGCGCAACATGTTACGTACGCCCCAGCCGGGCATCAGGGCGACCACCTCGGCGAAGGCATCGGGGTCCAGGTCATCGATCGGTTCGGGCAGCCAACCCAGCACCAGCCGCACCGACCCGATCGCGCGCGCCGCACTGCTGAGCGCCTCTCCGATCGAGGTGCCGTCGTCGAGACACCGTAACTGGCCCACGCCGTCTCCGAGAGCCACCGTCATACCGGGGCGCAGCGCATCGCGCAGCGCCCCTGTGAGGGTCGCCGCGGTCAACGACGCGGTCACCGTGCTCGTCTGCTCATCGTGGCTCCTTGGGGAGCCCCAACACCCGCTCACCCAGGATGTTGCGCTGAATCTCGCTGGTGCCACCCAGAATCGTCTGCGCCCGACCGACCAGCATGTGATGTACCAGGTGGGCAGCGTCATCGGGGCCCGCCGGATCGGTGCATGCATCGGTGCCCAATACCTCGGTGGCCATGTCGCCCAGGTCCCGGTCGGTCTCCGAGGTCATCAACTTGAGCACCGAGAAGGCCGGCGACGTCAGGTCGCCCGAATCGATGGCGCGTTGCCAGGTGAAGCGCAGCAGCCACATTCGAGCCCACAACCGGGTCATCGACCGCGACAGCACTTGGTCGAGCAAGCCGCGTTCACGGGCTGCCGCGACCATCTGTTCGTGCAGTTGGAACATCGCCACGGCCTGCGTACCCAGGGTGAGACGCTCGCGGCCCAGCGTGACCATTGCCACCGCCCAGCCCTGACCGACCTCACCGATCAGTGCGTCCTCGCTCAGCTCGACACCGTCGAGGAAGACCTCGTTGAACTTGCTCTCACCATCCATTTGGGTGAGTGGGCGCACCGTCACGCCGGGAATGCCCATCGGCACAACGAACATCGACAGGCCGTGGTGTTTGTCGGGACCGGTGCGGGCGAGCAGCAGACCGTAATCGGCTGATGCAGCTGCCGAACTCCACACCTTCTGTCCGTCGACGCGCCAACCTTTGTCGGTGCGCTCGGCGTGGGTCCGTACGCCGGCCAAGTCTGAGCCTGCTCCCGGCTCGGAGAACAACTGGGTCCAGATGTCGTTGCCGAGTCGGATGCCGTCCAGATAGCGGTCCTTCTGGTCCGCACTGCCGAACTTGATCAGCACCGGGCCCACCAGATCCGCCCCGGTGATGTTCAGTTGACGTGGCACGCCGGCACGGGCGCACTCCTCGGCGAAGACGGCCTGGTATGCCACCGAGGCTGCAGCACCACCGAATTCGAGCGGCCAGTGCAAACACGTGTAGCCATGCTCGGCGAGATACCGGTGCCACTGCTGACCGGCCCCGACGTCGTCCGCAGTGGGGGTGGGCCCGTAGTTCCGCAGACCCACCGGTTTGGGGGCATCGCCCAGAAACTCGCGGATCTGGGCGCGCATCGCGTCGATGTCCTCGACGACGTCAGCGGAAGCCGACACGTATTACTCCTTGTTTCGGTCGGGTCGCAGTCACTTCCCGGCCAGATAGTCGTTGTACTCATTGCTGGTGGACTCCATGGCGTCGAGTCGGCGTTCCAGCAAGGTGATCTCGGCTCCATCACCGGACCCCGCCCTGACTTCATCGAGTCGCGCCCGGGTACGGGCGATCTCCTCGACGAGGCGCTCGCGCGCCTCGTCCTTGGTGAGCAGATCTTGATCCGTCCAATCCGATTGGGGGAGTTGCTCGATTCGGTCCACGGCCACCCCTTCTGAGGCCACGCTGATCAGGCCACGCGCGGGAAGTTGTACAGCTTGCGGGTGTTGAGCTCGACCATCTGGTGCACCTCGTCGTCTGGCACGTTCGCGAACGCCTGGGCGGCCCGCTCCCGGCTCTGCGGCCAGAACGAGTCTGAATGCGGGTAATCGCATTCCCAGGTGATGTTGTCGATCCCGACGTGATGGCGGACCTCGACCCCGAAGTCATCCTCGATGAAGCAACCGTGGAAGTGCTTCCTGAACAGATCGCTTGGCAGCACTTCCTGATTGATGTTCTGGTAATACCGGTGCTTGCGCCACACGCTGTCGCAACGCTCGAGGATGTAAGGAATCCAGCCGATCCCGCCCTCACTCAAGCCGATCTTGAGCTTCGGGTGCTTGTGCAGCGCCGGGGAGAACAGCCAGTCCGTCAGCGCGTTCATCGAGATGGTGCCCATGAGTGCGATGAACACCGCAAACGGGGCGTCCGGAGCGATCGGCGGCGGAAAGCCGCCCGAGCCGAAGTGCTGGGCGAGCACCAGATCGGTCTCCTCGAAGGCGGCGAACAGCGGATCCCAGTGATTGCTGTGCAGCGACGGCAGGCCCAGCTTGTCGGGTAGGTCGGGAAAGGTCACGCACTTGGCACCCTTCTCGGCGACCCGATGAAGTTCGGCGATGCTGGCGTCGAGATCCCAGAAGGGCAGCATCGCGACGGGAACGAACCGGTCTGGAGCCGTGGCCGCCCACTCGTCGATGTGGAAGTCGTTCCACGCGGCCGAGCACAGCTTGGCGAGCTCCTTGTCTTCACCTTCTGCGAAGACTGCCCCGGCGAACCGGGGGAACGACGGGAAGCAGGTCATCGCCTGCACACCGTCGATGTCCATGTCGGCTACCCGCGCCTTGGGGTCGTAGCAGCCAGGGATCATGTCGTCGTAGCGCACCGGCTCGATGCCGTACTCCTCGGGCGTCTTGCCCGCGACGGCGTTGAGGCCGATGTACGGGTAGATCCGGCCCTCGTATTCCCAGACCTGGCACATCTGGCCGGTGTCCGGACGCTCCCACTCGATGATCTTCGGCCCGGCTGCCAGGTACTTGGTGGGCAGTCGGTCGCTCCACACCTTCGGATGCTCGATCAGGTGGTCGTCGACGGAGATCAATTCCATCCAGGGCTGCAGCGGCACAGGTGCCTCCTCGTGATGTTGTGGTTCAAACGGGCAGGAAAAGAGAAATACATTTAGTTATTTAACTGTGAGTCTAGTCACCCGCAATGGGGGTGGGCAAGCGAATCCTGGCTGGGCGTAATGCGAGGTCAGACCAACTTGGCCAACGTCGCCAAACGGTCCCAGTGTTGACCTGGGGTCCCGAAAAGCACCTCGTCGGTCCGGGCTCGTCTCAAGTAGAGATGTGCGGAGTCTTCCCAGGTGAAGCCGATCCCGCCGTGGATCTGGACATTGGCGTGGACCGCGTTGCGTAGCGCCTCCGAGCACACCGCCTTGGCCATGCTGGCCCGCCAATCCGCTTCCCCGGCATCGCTGTCCGTGCCGTCAAGAGCCTGCAGCGCCGCCTGCGACGCGGACCGCGCCCACTCCAGATCGACCAGCATGTCGGCGCACTTGTGTTTGATTGCCTGGAAGCTGCCGACCGGTCGGCCGAACTGCTCTCGGGTCCTCGCATAATCGGTGGCGATTTCCAGAACCCGCTCGCAGGTACCGACCTGTTCGGCCGCGAGTACCGCAAGTGCCACGTTGAGGTTCCGTTGGATGAGTTCGTCTATCGGACCGGCGCCGGAGAGGCGTACCGCGCGCGCCGCACTGAGAGTCACGGTGGCCAGCGGTCTGGTCCGGTCGAGTACCTGTTCCGGCTCGGTGGCGACGCCGTCGTCGGCCGAGTCGACGACGAACACCGCAGGCTCGCCGTCCTCGGCATTGGCAATCACGACGAGGTCATCGGCGACGCTGCCGCCCAGCACGTGACGAGCAACGCCGTCGACACACCATTGCTCGCCGCTGCGAGTCGCATTCAGCGTCACCGCATTCCGGCGCCATAGGCCACCGTCGCCGGTGAGCATCGCCGCGGCGGTCCGCCGACCTTCCGCAAGTCCGACCAGCCGTTTGTCCGAGTCTGGGGTGTGTGCTGCCAGTTCGAGCAACAGGCCGGTCGCCAAGACTGCGGAACTCACGAACGGCACCGGCGCCAGTGCGCGGCCCAGTTCGTGGGCGACCACGCCCAGCGCCGACGCGCCGTAACCGGCGCCGCCCAACTTCTCGGGCAGCGCGATCGCTGCCACCCCGACCTGGTTGCACAATGCGTCCCACAGGACTGTGTCGAAACCGGAGCCGCCGTCCCCGCCGTCGCCGGCTTCGCCGTAGGCGATGGCACGCACCCGATCCTCGGACGCCATCCGCTCGCAGGCGGCACGCACCGACTGTGCGAGTTCCTGACGTTCGTCGTCCGCCAGCGCGGTCATCGGGTTCCTCCTGTGATCTGTTGGACCAGATCGGATTTGGCTACCTTGCCCAACCCGGTCAGCGGAAAATCGTCAACGACGACGAGCCGCTCCGGCCACTTCTGCTTCATCAGTCCGCGCTCGTCGAGGAACCTGCACAGCTCGTCGAGGGTGACATCGCGGTGCTGCCGCGAGCGCCGCACCACCGCGCACACCAGCTCACCGCGCAACTCGTCAGGCTGGCCAAGCACCGCGATTTCGTCGACAAGCGGATGCGCGAGTAACTCGTTCTCAATCTCGTCGGGCGCGATGTTCTCGCCCTTGCGGATGATCAGATCTTTGGTCCGGCCGGTGACCACGATGCGACCATCAGGACGTAGGTGCCCCCGGTCACCGGTGCGAAACCAGCCGTCGGTGGTCTTGGCCCGGTTCCACTGTTCGGCCTCCACGTAGCCCGGCGTCAGGTTGCCCCCGCGCACCTCGATCTCACCGGACGATCCGATCCGGACCTGCGATCCGGGGATCGGCCGCCCGGCGCTGTTGGTGAGCTGTTCGTCAGTGTCGGTCGACTCGCTGACGCAGACCATCGGAGCCTCGGTCATGCCATACGCGTGTACCACCGGAATGCGCAGATGCTGACGTACCTGCCGGTGCACCTCGGGCGGGCAGGCGGCGCCCCCGCCGATCAACATGCGCAGTGTCGGGATCAGCGGTTCGGTTGTCTTCGCGTCGAATTGGGCCGCGACCAGCATCTGGTAAAAGGCGGTGCTGGCGCCGGTGACGGTCACGCCGTGCTCGGCGAGCAGACGGGGCAGGCTGTCGGGCACGACTTTCGGCACCAGCAGCACGGGAAAGTCGCCGAGTAGCGCGGCCGCGAGGTAGACCATTCCTCCCACGTGAGCAATGGGGAAGGCGATGGTCCCGACTTCCTGCGGATGATTGCCGAGGCCGAGATGACTCACGTATCCGCGCGACGCGCTGAGCAGGGTCGCATCGGTATGCACCACGCCCTTGGGGCGGCCTGTGGTGCCCGAGGTGAAGTACACCCAGCGCGGATCTGTCGCTGCGCGTGGGGCATCGAGCTCTGGGTGTGGTTCCCGCTCAGCAGGTAGTCGTCCGAGGATGTCGTCGGGTAGGACAACGGTGGTGATGCCGGCAGGGGCGTTATCGGCAGTCGTCTTGTCGACCAACAGGATATCGGCGCGTGCAACATCGAGGGCGGTGCTCACCTCCCGTCGGCGATAGAGGTGGAGCACCGGTGCCTGGGTAACGGGCATCCGAGACAGTGCCAACATCACTACGGCTGCCGTGACGTGCGAGGGCAACTGCCAGGCCACTGTCATACCTGGCCGCACGCCGGCGTCCGACAGCCACCGCGTGGCCGTCGCCGACATCGAGGCGACCTGTGACACCGTCAGTGTCGCGCCGGCGGTGTCGCGCAGCAGCGGCCGATCCGGACGGGCGGCCGCACACTCGTCGAGCAGACCGGCAACAGTAGTCGCCAATGTCAGCTCGACCGTCGGCCGGGCGCGAATGTCACCGGCAACTCGCGCACTGCGTACACCTCACCTGCGTCCTCGAACAGCTTTGCCTCACCGGCCAATTGGAAGTCCGGCAGACGCGACAGAATCTGGGTGAGCATCACGTCGAACATCATTTTCGCGTAGTGCGAACCGAGGCATCGGTGCATACCGATGCCGAATGCCATGTGCTTCTTGGCATTCGATCGGTCAAGGTCCAACTGGTCGGGGTTTTCGAACATGGCTGGGTCGCGGTTGGCGGCCGCCCACATCAGAATTGCCCGGTCACCCTGGCACAGCGGTTGGCCGTGGAATTCGGCGTCGTGTGAGACGGTGCGGGCCAGTCCCAGAGTGGGAGAGTACAGCCGCAGCAATTCGTCGGTGGACTTCTTGATCAGGCTGGGGTCGGCGATGAACTTTTCCCGCAGCTCAGCGTCCTTGCACAGCCGAAGCAGTACGTTGCCGGTGAATCCGCTGGTGGTGTCCATTCCGCCCAGCATCATCAGCACCGTGTACATGGTGATCTGGCCGTCGTCGAGCGGCTGACCGTTCAATGTGCCGCGCAGGATATCGCTGAACAGGTCATCGCCGAGGCCCTGCGCGCGCCGCTCGGTCATGTGCTTGACGATCTCGCCGAACATCTCCATGCCTGCGGCTCCGGCCTTCTCCGGGTCGTGGGCGCGGTCGTGCACCGTCGTGTGTACCCAGTGCACCCAGTCCATCGCGCGCGACTCGTCAAATTTCAACAGACGCAGGATCAATCGGGCAGGCAGCGGCGTGGTCAGCTCGCCGACGAGATCACATTCTCCACGCTCGATGAACGCGTCGATCGCCTCGTTGGTCATCTCGATCGCGCCCTCCCGAAACCGCTCTGCGGAGCCTGGGGAGAATCGCTTGAGGGTCACCTCGCGCAACTCTTGGGTCTCCGGCGGATCGGACTCGATCGGCAGGATCGGCAGCGGAAAATCGCTGGCCGGCACACCTACCGACGGATAGGAGTTGAACAACGCGTCGTCGCGAGCGGCTTCGAACACGGAGGCGTAGTCGGTGAGCGCCCAGAAGCCTTCGTAATGGTCGGAATGAGCCACCGGACAGCCGGACTCGCGCATCTGCCGGAACTTGCCGTAGGGGTCTTCACGGAACTCCGGCGAATGGTGGTCGAGGTCCACCTCGGCGCGGCGCTGAGCTTCAGCCTGAATGTCGGTCATCGGCACTGACTCCCTTTTCGTTGGGCTACCTGGACAGAATGGCGACTGCGGCGGTTCCGGGTGCCCCGTACAACTGGGCGAGTCCGACCCGCGGATCATTGGGCACCTGACGGTCGCCGGCGGTGCCACGTAGCTGCTGTACCAACTCGTAGACCTGACGCAGGCCTGACGCACCGACCGGTTCACCGTTGGCGAGCAATCCACCGTCGGTATTGATCGGCAGCCGACCGCCGATCTTGGTGGCTCCGTCGGCGAGTAAGGCCTCCTGCTCGCCGTCCTTGCACAGGCCGGTCTCGGCCATGTGGATGATCTCCGAGCCGGCATCGGTGTCCTGCAGCTGGGCCACGTCGACGTCGTCGGGGCCAATGCCGGCCAATTCGTATGCGGCGGTGGCCGCCTCGGCGGTGGTGCCCGGCACGATGGGCAACTCGATCGACGTCCGCAGCAACTCGTACGCGCCCTCACGACGACTGCGCAAGGCGGTTGACCGAAGGTAGATGGGGTTGTCGGTGTACTGCTTGGCTTTATCGGCGCGGCACACCACCACTGCGGCAGCACCCTCGTTCGGGTTGCAGTACATGAATTGCCGCAGTGGGGCATTCACGACCGGCGAGCCCAGGATTGCCTCGACGCTCATCGGCTTGCGACGCCACGCGTGCGGAGCCAGTGCGCCGTTGTCGAAGTTCTTGGCCGCGACGCGGGCAAGTGTCTCCTCGCTGATGCCGTGGTCGTGCATGTAGCGCGTGATCTTGGTGCCGAAGTAGTGGGTCGTGAGGAACATGCCCTGATCGCCGTACCACTGCGGCAGCCCGGACACCGACGGATCGGCACCGAATGCGCCGCGGGGGTGCTTGTCCAGGCCGACGCCGACCGCGATGTCGGCCTCTCCGAGCTGGACGTCGCGGGCGGCCAGCGTCAGCAGCGAGTTGCCGGTGGCGCAGCCGCTCAGGGTTGCCCGCGCGGGGACGCCGGTCATGCCTGCCAGCCCGGTGACCGCCTCAGGGTTGGCCACCTCCAAACTGCCCGCGTAGAGGCTGCCCACGGCCGACCACTGCACCCCGGCATCACGCAGCGCCCTGCTGATGGCGACGGCGCCCATCTCCAGAGCGGAGCGGTCCTCATACCGTCCGAACGGATGGAGACCGACGCCGATGATGGCGATATCGGGCGTGCTGCTCATTCTGCTCCTGTGGTGTGCTTTGACTCGAGTACGCTAACTCTATAACTATATATCGGATTCCGGGCACCGGGTCTAGAATCGCGTCAGCACCAATTGGTGGACTGACTGGCAAGCTCGCGTGAAAGCTGAGGATGTTGAGTATCTCGTTGCTTCTTGAGATGGCTGTTTCGGGCGATCCGGACCGGGTTGCCCTCGTGGACGGCGATATTCGGCTGACCACCTCCGAGCTCAGCCAACTCGCCGACGGCGGTGCGGGCGTAATCGCCGGTTCAGGAGCGTCGCATGTCGTCTATGTGGGTACCGGGGGTGCGATGTTGCCGCTGCTGATGTTCTCCGCAGCACGCGCCAACGTCGCGTTCACGCCGCTGAATTACCGGTTGAGCGCCGACGGGCTGGGTCAGCTCGTCGAGCGGCTGGCCAACCCGTTGATCGTGGTCGATGACGATTACCGCGATATGGTGGCCGGGGCAGGCGCCCGGGTATTGAGTTCCGACGAGTTCATCGCCTCCGCGCGGGCCGCGGAGCCTGCGTCGGAGTTCGCCGACCCCGATGACGTAGCGGTCGTACTGTTCACTTCGGGCACCACGTCGCGACCCAAAGCCGTTGAGCTGACGCATAATAATCTCACCAGCTACATCACGGGCACTGTGGAGTTCAGCTCTGCTGAACCCGCCGACGTCTCGCTGGTATGCGTGCCGCCCTATCACATCGCCGGGGTCATGGCCGCGCTGTCGAACCTGTACGCCGGCCGGACAGTCGTGTATCTGCGCCGGTTCGATCCGCGGGAATGGGTGCGTCTCGTGGCCGGCGAGCGGGTCACCACCGCGACCGTGGTGCCGACCATGCTGGACCGCATCGTGTCCGTCTTGGAGCGGGAAGGCATCGAGCTACCGACCCTGCGCAGCCTGGCCTACGGCGGATCGAAGGTCGCGCAACCACTGGTCCGCAAGGCGCTCGACCTGCTTCCGCAGGTCGGCTTCGTCAACGCCTACGGACTGACCGAGACCAGCTCGACCATCGCGGTGCTGACGCCGGACGACCACCGCCGGGCCCACGGCGCCCACGATGACGTTGTGGCGCGACGGCTGAGCTCGGTCGGTCGTCCGGTCCCTGACATCGAGGTGCAGATCCGTGCGGAGGACGGCACCGTGCTCGGCCCGGGCGCAACAGGTGAGCTGTTCGTGCGTGGCCCACAGGTATCCGGCCGCTACGCCGAGATCGGCTCGGTGCTCGACGCGCAGGGATGGTTCCCGACCAAGGACATCGCGATGCTCGATGACGAGGGCTACCTGTTTATCGGCGGCCGGTCCGACGACACCATCATCCGCGGCGGGGAGAACATCGCACCTTCGGAGATCGAGGATGTGCTCGTCGAACATCCCGACGTCCGCGAGGTTGCCGTCGTCGGTCTGGAGGACGCCGAATGGGGTCAGATCATCGTCGCGGTCATCGTGCGGGAGGATGGCCGAGATCCAGAACCCGAGGAACTGCGTGAATTCACCCGCACGAAACTGCGCGGGTCACGCACGCCCGACCGTGTCGTGTTCCGCACGCACTTGCCGACCACCCCGACCGGCAAGGTACTGCGCCGCGAGATCCTCGACGACCTCAGGCTGGCCTCTGCTGAGCAATGAATAGATCCACCGAAAAATCAAGGAGCACAACATGATCAAAAACGGCACCCGGTTGCAGAGCCAGGTGTGCGACACCCAGGTGATCGTCGTCAAGGCCAGTGAGAGCCTCGACGATCTGCGGTGTGGTGGCCTGCCGATGCTGCCACTGGACGCCGCGCGCCCCGATGGTGCCACGCCGGACCCGGCCTTCGCGGACGGCAACGCGATGGGCAAGCGCTACGTCGACGCGGGTGAAGCCGAGGTCCTGGTCACCAAGGCCGGAGCGGGAACTCTTACCGTCGGCACGACCGCGCTGGCGCTCAAAGAGGCCAAGCCGCTGCCGGCCAGCGACTGATCGAGTATCGAAAGAGCGCCCGGGTGTAAGCCCGGGCGCTCTTTTCGTTTGTATGGGGCTGTGGCTCAGGCGTTCGCCAGCACCGGCGGCTTCACGGCTTCCGGATCGGGGTTCGCGATGGGAAGGCCCATGAAGCGCCTTGCGTTGTCGCCCATGAAGTCGTAGGTGCGGCGAACGTCCATACCCTCGGCGTACTTGAAGTAGCCCTTTGGAGTCTCGAGACCTTCGGGATGCGGCCAGTCGGAACCGAACAGCACCTTGTCCCACCCGACGGTTTTGACCACATCGGCCACCGAACCCTCCCAGAACGGGCTGACCCAGATGTTGCGGCGGAAGACCTCGTGCGGGTGCTCGGGGAAGTTCTGCGGCATCTTGCCGTAGGTCGAGGCCAGGTCGTCGAAAAGTGGTTTGATCCAGGCACTTCCGTTTTCGACGCTGGCGATGCGCAACTTCGGGAATCGGGTCAGCGTGCCGTGGCAGATCATGCTGGTCAGCATGTCGGCGATCTCGCGGTGGCCGAGCGCGGTCCACTTGAACGCCGACATCTCGAAGGCATTGCTGGTATCGGCCGGCTCCCATTTCTCGATGTACTCCTGCAGCGGGGGCTGGCTGGCGTGGAACACGATCGGTAATCCGGCGTCCTCGACGTCCTTCCAGAACGGGTCGAACTCGGGCAGCGCGGGGGAGCGCCAACCCTTGTAGCCGTACACCGGCGCCGGTTTGATCAGGGCGACCTTGGCGCCGTTGTTCAGGATGTATTCGAGCTCGCGGCGGCCCTCATCGACGATGCCCAGGTTGATGACCGGCGTCGAGTAGATCCGGTTGGCGTGGCTGAAGCCCCAGTGCTCGAGCATCCACTGGTTGAGCGCGTGGATGATCGCCGCGGTCAGCTCGGGATCCTCAGCCGAAGAGTGCTCGACCAGATTGGCCAGCGTGGGGTAGTTCAGGCAGGAGTCGACGCCCTGGCGGTCCAGTTCGGCGATCCGGTCTTCCGGATTGCGTGACGCCAGTGGCGCATCGATACCCCGGCCCGACATTTCCCGCATCGACAGACCTTCGGGGTTCTGGCCGGAGTAGAACTTTTCGTGAGCGCCGGGAGCGGCGACCCGTTCGAACGTCGGGTTCGGCATGTAATCGGTGATCTTGCCCAGGATCGCGATGCGGGTATGGCGTCCGACCTGGACGAACTGCACCTTCGACTTGTATTTGTCCGGCAGGAACTTGAGCAGCGCATCGGGCGTCTCGTACATGTGTTGGTCGGCATCGAAGATCGGTGCATCCGTGAACTGATCAGTGGACTGTGTCATCGCGGTCTCTCCCTTGAGTCAAACGTGGGGCTTGGATAGAGCATCACCCACACTTGACAGTAGTGTCAAGTGTGCGCAGGCAAATGGAAAGAAACAACAGTGAACTGTGATTATTGAACTTGACAGAGTCGTCATATATCCTCGCTCCATGACGGTGACCTCGGGTACTGCGGCGGAAGCGCAAACGGACGGCAGTCGAGGTGAGCGCACCCGGTCGGCCATCCTGGATGCCAGTCGTCGGCTGTTCCTGGAGCGTGGCTACGCCGGCACGCCGATCAACGCGATCACCGAGGCCTGTGGCATTTCGCGGGCCGGCTTCTACACGTATTTCAAGGACAAGCGGGAGATCTTCAACGTCCTGGGCAAGACTGCGTACCACGAGGTCCTCGGAGTCATCGCCGAGTGGGCGGACGCCGATGCACCGTTCGGCGCCAACGACATTCGCGCCTGGGTTGGCCACTACTTCGATTACATGGATCACCATGGTGCGTTCGTGCTGGCTTCGACGCAATCGGCGCCCGACGACGAAGAGTTCCGGAACTCCCGCAACCGCATGGTGACTCGTGCGTCGTGGAAGTTGGGCCAGGCCATCGCGGGTGACGGCGCGCACTCACCCGACGTCATCGGCGTCGCGGTGATGGGCTTGCTGGACCGGGCCTGGCATACCGTGCACCGGCAGACGGTCGCCGTGGATCGCGACGAGATGATCGCGGTGGTCGCCGAGATGATCGGTCCGATGGTGGTGCGGTAGCCCGCGCGCCATGCCGGATCAAGAGGAAGAAACTATGAAGGGCTTGCCCAGCATGCAGCCGACCGGTTGGTTCCAGGTCGGTTGGAGCGCCGATATCGCAGAGGGTGATGTCATCGGATTGCGGTACTTCGGTATCGAACTCGTCGCCTTCCGCGATCTGGAAGGTGCGGTACACGTGCTCAACGCCCACTGCCAACACCTCGGGGCCAACCTGTCCAAAGGCGGCTGCGTCGTGGAGGACGGTATCCAGTGCCCGTTCCACGGCTGGGTGTGGAACGGACAGGGACGCAATGTGCGAATTCCTTATGAGAACCGTCCCAATCGGGGCCGCAAGGTGCGGTCCTGGTCGGTGACCGAACTCAATGACTCCATCTACATCTGGCACGATGCGTCCGGACGCGGCCCGATGTGGGAGGTGCCCGACGGGTTACAGGTGCTCGGGCATCATATCCGTGATCGGGAGTACCTCCCGGTTGGCCCGGAAGCACGGATCAAGTTCCCGGGGGTCCACGTGCACCCGCAGATCATCGCCGAAAACGCTGTCGATCCACATCATTTCCGATTCGTCCACCACACTCCGGTCAGCCCGACCGTGTTGCGCGAAGAGTCCGACGACGTCACCTGGTCGGCGAAGGTCGGTTTCGGCAGACGCTGGAGCGATGGCGTCGACATAGCAGGGGAGACGACCAACACCTTGGAGATCTACTGGTCCGGCCTTGGCATCGCGTTCAACGGCGAGCACACCCGTGAGGGGTACCGGGTCATCGCGATCTGTGCCACGCCGGTCGATGACGAGACGTCAGACATCTTCTCTACCTACTGGATCGACGAGGCCAACGGCAATTACGCCCAACGCCTGACGGCCGCGCAGGCGGCATTGCCGGACGATATCGCGATCTGGGACAGCCAGCAGTACATGGATCCTCCGGGGCTGACCACCTCGGAAGCCGCAGGGTTCAAGCAATTACGCCTTTGGGCGCGCAACTTCTATCCCGACGCTGACGCGGCCGATTCCAGGGTGTCCGGGGTTCGTTAAGCGCCCCGCACCAGCTCAATCAGCGTCTCGGCGTCGGCGACGCTGCGCAGCAGATCGTTGGGGTGGGTGCAGGTGCTGGTGCCGCACAGCTCCTGACGGACTCGGAAGTGCAGTTCCCGCAAGGTCATTCCGGTGATCCGCACGGCGCTGGCGACTGCGCCCGGGCATTCCTGCCACGGCAGCACCCGCGGTGTGGCGTGGGAGTCGACGATAATGCCGGTCGTCGCGTCTACGGTGGCGGCGAGCGTGTATTCGTGAATGATCGTCTCTACGTCGTCACCACGCACGTAGGTGTCGCGGAACATTGCGTCGACCCCGATTCGCTCGGGCGTCTCCTCGAAGATGTCGATGCGGCGCCGCCGGCGCATGCCATAGCGCGGCAACTGCGAAACCTGATGCCAGGCTTGGGGATCGGTGCTGTGATCGAGGTCGGGGGCCTCGGGTCCGGTAACCACGGCAGGATCGCCCGCCTCGAACGATGTCATCAGCAGCCCTCCGGTGGCGAACCCTGCGCATTGATCAGCCACGGGCAGATAGCCAGACTGCCCGACGTTCCCGAGAAGGCCGGATGCCGACAGCGCATGACCGGAGATGAGTGTGGCGACGGGAACGTCGTCGAGCAGCGTGTAGCGCAGGTCCCGCGACTGCCTCAGTTCCGGGGCTGCCGTGTCGACAGCGGCGCGGAACCCACTCATCGCCGGTGCTCCGGAGAGATGCGACACCGCGGCGACCGCTGGTGTGACCTCCACGCGACGCACGACGCGGGCGACCAACTCGATGGTGGCCGATAATCCGGCCATACCGCATTCGGTTGCTGTGCCGTCGGCCGCCGTCCACAGATCGCGGGCCCGGCCATGCAAATACACCGGGTCCAGCGCGCCTTCGTCGCGGACCATGTCGATCGACGTGGTCCGGCGCGCGGACCCGGGGCGACGTGGTGGATTACCTGTCGTGGGCTGATGGGGGCCGTGCAGGGGATGCAGCCCGAAAGGCGGAGTGCCCAGGTCGGTCATCCCCTTGACCCTAGGCGTCCGCAGCCGGACAGAACGCGAACGTCACCAGCGAGGTGCCGTCGGCAGTCTCCAGATTGGTGGTAGTCGATACCAGGCGTTGCCCGATCCGCAGGTCGGCCGGCGCCGCACCGACGATCAGGGCCTCCACCAACACGCCCTCGGGCAACTCGACGAAACCCACCACGTACGGCTTGAACACGTCGGGAGACCGGTTGCCCTTGTACGGCAGCGGAGGTGGGAACTCCTGCGTGGTGTAGGTGTACAGGGTGCCCTCGGTGGATAACTCGATGGCTTCGATATCGTCCTGGATCTCCGGCGCACCATCGAACAGTTCGGGGCGTTCGGCCGGGAACTTCACCACACCCGATGAACGTCGTCGTGACGCGAACAGCACTGTCCGGTCGCCGTCGACACGGAACAGCCCCTCGGTAATCAGTGTCGTCATCTCAGTTCACCTCGATAACCATCGCCGCACCCATGCCGCCGCCTGCACACATGGACAACACACCGAGACCGCCACCGCGTCGGCGTAGCTCGTAGATCGCCGAGGTGACCATCCGGGCCCCAGTTGCCGCGATCGGGTGGCCCAGGCTGATCCCGGATCCGTACACGTTGACGATCTCCTCGTCGAGGCCGAGCTCGCGCGCACATGCCACCGCCTGGGCGGCGAATGCCTCGTTGATCTCGAACAGTGCCACGTCTTCCAGCTTCCGGCCGGCCAGCTCCAGCGCCTTGGGTATGGCGGTGATCGGCCCGCTGCCGGTGCGGTTCGGTGCGACTCCGACGGCTGACCAGGACAGCACGTGTGCCAGTACCTCGCGCGTGGTATCCGGAGCGGTCAACGCCACCGCCGCGGCGGCGTCGTTGACACCGGAGGAGTTGCCTGCGGTCACGGTAAAGCCGTCGATCTCGGGATGCAGCACCTTCAGTCCTGAGAGGGTTTCGAGTGAGCTGTCACGGCGGGGATGCTCGTCGGTGGCGAAGGTGATGGCGGAGCCGTCGACCTGTGGCACCTGGATCGGAACGATCTCGTCGACGAAGGAGCCGGAGTCGATGGCCTTCACGGCGCGCTGGTGACTGCGTAGAGCCCATTCGTCCTGTGCCGCGCGGGTGATGCCGTACTGCACCGCGCAGTTGTGCGCGACGGTGATCGACATGTCCAGGGCCGGGGCGTCCTCGGTGGGGGGATGCGAGAACGGGAACCACTGTTCGTAGTCCTCTGGTGACTTGCCCGAAGTGAAAGGCTTGCGCTTCTGCATGATTGGTCCGGTGGAGCAGGATTCCATGCCGCCGGCCAGGATGGCTCGGCTCATACCCGCGGCGATCTGACCCGCGCCGACGGCGATCGCCGACAGGCTCGATGCGCACTGACGGTTCACGGCGAGTCCGGGGACGTTGGTCAGGCCGAGGTCCACCGCGACGTAGCGGGCGCTGTCGCCGCCGCCCTGCAGGCTTTCGGCAAGCACCAGGTCGTCGAAATCCGCGGCGTATAGCCCGGACCGCTCCACGACAGCCGCGATCACCGGTTTGGCGAGGTCGATCGCGGCCATGTTGGCCAGCGTGCCTCTGCGTGCTGTTCCGATCGGTGTGCGGGCAGCGGCCACGATCGCTGCCCGGGACGTCGTCGAGCCCATGTGTCTCCCAAGATCCTCGAATATCCGGGCCGCTTGCCCGGAGAGCTTCATCAGTCTATACCGTTAAATGAATATCGATATAGCGGGTCGATGCCAGAGGGAGTTGGGCAATGAAGGTGATCGGGTCTGTCGATGAGGCGATCGCGACGATCGGTGAGGAACTCGGCGTGAGCCGGTGGGTGGAGATCGATCAGAACCGCATCGACGAATTCGCCGACGTGACGATGGATCACCAGTGGATCCATGTCGACGTCGAGAAGGCCAAGACCGAAAGCCCCTACGGCGCCACGATCGCACATGGATTTCTGACCATCTCGCTCATCCCCGGCGTCAGTAAGGACAACTACCGCGTCGAGAACGCCAAGCTGGGTATCAACTACGGGCTGAACAAAGTCCGCTTCCTGGCTCCCGTCAAAGCCGGCAGCCGGATCCGGGTGCGCTCCGTACTTGCCGACGCCACCCCGGTCGGCGACGACACCGTGAACCTGACCGTCCGGCACACCGTGGAGATCGACGGCGTCGACAAGCCTGCCGCGGTGGCCGAACTGATCGCCCGGTTCGTGTGGTGAGCAAAAGCGTTAGATGTATACATGCAGCAGCGGTGAGTGCTAACGGCGTAGGTGAGGAGGCGGTCTCATGAGTGGCGGTCCGTTCGAAGGAAAGGCCGTCCTGACCGGCGCGGGCAAGTCGCAGGTCGGGCGCCGGTTGGGGCGCACCGGGCTCGCCCTGACGCTCGAGGCGGTGCTGCGGGCCATCGACGACGCCGGTCTCAGTGTCGACGATGTGGACGGCATTGCCAGCTATCCGGGGCCCGGAGTGCCCGACGCAGGATTCTCCGGCGCCACCGTCCAGGAAGTGCGGAATGCACTCGGACTGCGGTCGCGCTGGTACATGTCGGCGATGGAGACCGCCGGCCAGATCGGGCCGGTGATCGAGGCCTGCATGGCAGTCAGCCTCGGGCTCGCCAACCACGTCGTCGTGTACCGGTCGGTGTGGGAGTCCACCGCGGCGCAGCAGGCCGGTGGCGGGCGCGCCTCGGTGCTGTTCGGTGGCGGCGAATTGCCTCCGCATCTGGAGTGGATGGCACCGTTCGGCGCACTGTCGGCGGCGAACTGGCTGGCGATGCCCGCACAGCGTTACATGCACGACTTCGGCTTGACCCGTGAGCATCTCGGCCACATCGCGATCAACGCCCGTACCAACGCCGGGCTCAACCCCGACGCGGTGTACCGCGAACCGATGACGATGGACGATTACCTCAGCGCCCGGATGATTTCCGAGCCGCTGTGCCTCTACGACTGCGACGTGCCCTGTGACGGTGCCACCGCGGTGATTGTGTCGCGCCGTGACGCCGCGGTGGGCCTGCCGAGGCATCCGCTTACGGTGGAGTCCGTCGGACCGGGCATGTTCGAACGCGCGACGTGGGATCAGCGCGCGGACATCACCACCATGGCCGCACACGACTCGGCCGCGACGCTGTGGGGGCACACCGACCTCACGCCTGCCGATGTTGACATGGCTCAGCTGTATGACGGCTTCTCGTTCCTAACCGTGATGTGGCTGGAGGCGTTGGGGTTCTGCGACCATGGCCAGGTCGGGCAGTTCTTAGGTGACAGCTCGGCGGATGGTTCCCCCATCTCTTTGGACGGTCCACTGCCGATCAACACCAGCGGTGGTCAGCTCTCCGGCGGGCGGTTGCACGGCATGGGCTTCCTGCATGAGGCGTGCGTGCAGATGTGGGGTGAAGGCGGGGAGCGGCAGGCCCCTAAGACGCCCGAGGTGGTGGCTGTCGGCGTGGGCGGCGGTCCGGTCGCCGGGTCGATGCTACTGAGCAGCAGGTAACCCACATCGATGGGGAGCGGAGAGGCCGGCGACGGCATGACGCTCGGCGACATCGTCGCCGGCAATGCCGTGCGCTTCCCGGACGTGGCCGCTTACCGGCACGGTGATCGCAGCATCAGCCACGGGCAGTTGCGCGACCGGGCGGTGCGGCTGATATCGGCGATGGCCGCCGCCGGCGTACGGCGTCAAGATCGCATCGCGGTGCTGAGCCGCAACAGCATCGAGTTCGGTGAACTGAACGCTGCCATCCACCTCAGCGGAATCATCATGGCTACCATCAACTTCCGGCTCTCGCCGGGGGAGATCGACGGCATGTTGTGTCGAGTGGTGCCGTCGATCATTTTTGTCGCCGACGAGTTCGTTACCATGATCGTCGGCCTCGTGGACGACCTACCGTCACCGCCGCTCGTGGTGGCCATCGGCTGCGAACTACAGCCGGGGGTCGTCGGCTACGAGGCCTTCCTCAACAGCGGGCGTGGTGACGAGCTCGAGTTTGTAGCTCAGCCCGAAGACATCGCCTATCTGCTGTTCACCAGCGGCACAACCGGTGCCTCGAAGTGCTGCATTCTCGGGCAACGGGAGATGCGCGCGGTCGCGCTCACCATGAACAATGAGATGCATTGCGGGAGTGCTGATCGCGGGCTGATAAACATGCCGATGTTCCACGTCGGGGCACTAGCGATCGTCGGTGGCCTGCACGCCCGCGGTGGAACTGTGGTGCTGCAGCAGCAGTTCGATGCCGCCGATGCGGTGCGGTTGGTTGCTACCGAGCAGATCACCGTGCTGCACCTGGCGCCCGTCATGCTCAAGGCGCTACTCGACGAGGTGGCCGAGGGCGCGGCGGTGGAATCCGTACGCACAGTGGTGTACTCGGCCGCGCCGATGACGGCGGCGGTACTGCGGCGGGCGATGTCGGTCATCCCCGGCGCGGGCTTCCTCAACCTTTACGGGCAGACCGAAGCCATCGTATCCGGGCTCCCGCGAGAACTACACGCCCTCGATGGCCCGGAAGTCGAGAAGCGTTTGTCCTCAGTGGGTTTTCCGTTCCCTGGCACGCGAATTCGTATTGTCGATGAGCACGGGCAAGAGGTGCCTGCTGGGCAGGCCGGCGAGATCGTCGTGCGGTCCGGTTCGATGTTCCGCGGCTACTGGCAGGACGGGGCGGCAACCGAGGTGACGCTACGCGACGGGTGGTGCCACACCGGCGACGTGGGCCGCCTGGACGAGCGCGGGCTGTTGTACCTGGTGGACCGTAAGAAGGACGTGATCATCAGCGGTGGGGAGAATGTCTACTCTCCGGAGGTCGAAGACGCGCTAAGTGCGATCGACGGGGTGGCGGCCTGCGCAGTGGTCGGTGTGCCCGACGACCGTTGGGGCGAGGCGGTCTGCGCGGTCATCGTGCCATGGGCCGGAGCGACGTTGACGCTCGAGGCGCTGCAGGATGGAGTGCGCCAACGGCTGGCCCGCTACAAAGTCCCGCGCCGAATGGTGCTGGTCGCCCAACTACCGGTGTTGGCCAGCGGCAAGGTGGACAAGAAGCAGCTCCGCGCCGCCCTGGCAGACTGAGCTACAGCCCGGGCTGCCCGTACACGGCGACCACCACCGAGCGGGCCAGGCTGTTTTCCGACCACACGCCGATGGCGGTATTGGCGCAGTCCTGCATGGTGGCCCGTGACGGAGGGTCATACCACCACTGGTTGAGTATCTCGATGCCGCTGATCGCGATCGCCGGGTTGATCGCGACGGTCTCGTTGACTGTGCCGACGAAGCCGGTTCCATTGGCCCGGTCCTGCGGGGTGGAGCCATCGGAGCCGATGTCGCCGTTGAGATCCGGGTTGTTCAGCACGTCAAGGGTATGCAGGCGTGCCGCCTCCACCAGTCGGCCGTCCGGCTTCGGCTGGGTTGGGCAGCCGTTTTGCTTCTGGGCTGTGTAGATGTTGACGAACACGCTCTGGTTCAGCCGCTTGTTGTCGGCCTGTGCGGTCGGTATCGCGACGGTGGCTGCGAGCCCGGACGCCAGCGCCAGTGCCAACGTGCAACGACGGCCGGTGCGGGAAAGGAACATGGTTGAGCAGACTACCGGTAAACATATAAATGAATTACGCTTTATCTGGTTATGAGGAAACTAATCTCATCGGTCGGGCTCCCCGCGTTGTTGGTTGCCCTGATGCTGGGCGCACCAGTGGCCCATGCGGACAACGTCGGGTATCTCGTCAACGTGACGGTGCGGCCCGGATACAACTTCGCCAACGCCGACCAGGCACTGGCTTACGGGTACGGGGTGTGCGACAAGATCGCCGCGGGCAGAAGCTATGCCCAGCTGGTCGGTGATATCAAGTCCGACTTCAACACCTCAGACGAATTCCAGGCTTCGTATCTCATTTCGCAGTCGGCGCAGGAGCTGTGCCCGGCCCAGATCTGGCAGTTACGCAATTCAGCGGCGGGCTACGTCGGCGCGCCGGGCTGAGCCCAGGCGGAGCGAAGCATGGAGCGTCGCAGCAGGTTCACGATGAGGTCGGCGGCGCGCTCGTCGGCATCGGATTCGTCGATCGCAGTCGGTTCGGTCATTCGCCCCAATACCGCGAGAAACACCGCGCAGGCCGCTTCGCGGTCGATAGCGTCCGGCAGTTCGATGTTCTCCAGCAGCGTGTGCACTGCCTGGTGGATCGCCCCGATACCGTGACCCACCGCAGCGTCGGATAGCTGCTCGGCCACTGTGCCGTCGAACCACGCCCGGATGACGCCGCGGTAGCCGCGGTGAAATCGGACGTAGCCGAGCATCCATCTCCTCAATGCATCGGTGTCGGCGACCCGCCGCAGGGTGGCGGCGTGCTCCTCGACCTCGGCCACCGCCTGGCGGGTGAGTTCGGCGAGGATTTTGTCTTTGGTGCTGAAATACCGGTATAGCGTGGCGCGGCTGAGGTCGGCGGCGGCCGCGATGTCCTCCATGCTGACCGCGTAGTAGCCATGCTCGGCGAACAATGACGAGCTCACCGAGAGCGCCTCCTGGCCGATCGGTGACAGGTCGGCGGCCACCGCGGCCGGCGCCGATACGGTTCCTTCGGCGGTGTCAGTAGGTAAGCCGGTTGTCCCGGTGAAAGCGTGTGGCGCGACCATGGCTTTGGCCGGTGTGTCGGGAAACAACATCAGCTGCAATGCGACCGCCAGTGACCATGACACCTCGTCTCGGGCCGGCAACCGAAACATCGCGCGGTGTCGGTAGAGGTGAACCATGTGCGGGATGCGCATGAGTGCCGCCGCCGCGTCGTCGGCGTCCAGCCCCTGTAGGTGCGCGGCGTGCAGCTTGGCGGTCACCCTGCGCCGAAAGTCCTCGGCAACCGGACCGGCATCGATGATCGACATCTCGGCACCGATGCCGGGGTATTCCGCGAACACTGCCGCGTGGGTGTCATAGATGTCGGCCCATTCGATCAGCCAGTCGTGCAGCGCGCCAAAGCCGTCCACCGTCGGGCCCAGATCGCCCAGTCGGTTGCCGTGGTCAAGTACAGCCTTTCCGGCTGCGTCGCTCAGCTCTCGGAAGATCTCCTCCTTGCCGGCGAAGTACTGGTAGACGGTCGCTCGGGACGCGTGTGCTTCCTTGGCGATGGTGTCCAGGGAGGTGCTGTGGAAGCCGCTGGACAAGAAGACGTCGGCCGCGGAGGCCACGATGCGCTGACGTGTGTGCAAGCCGCGCCGTCCCACGCCGACGTTGTCCGACGGGGCATACCCGGGCCGGCGTGTCTTGTCAGGGGTGGGCGCCATAGGAGAAGTATCCGGGTTGGCCCACCCGTACCGACGGTGCCCTACTGCGGCTGTCATGGCGCAGGCAGTGGTCCCGACAGGTTGCGTTTGGCCTTGCCGGGGTAGCCGAAGAACTTCTCGAAGTTGGCGTCGTTGATCGGCTGGGCGCTGTTCCGTTTCGCGGCAGCGCGCAGCGCTGCCAACCGAGCGCCTGCCTTCTCCACGTCTGCCGGGGGGCCGGTCCGCCGGAGTCCCTCGAGTTTGGCTGCGGCCGTCGAGATTTCGATGCGCAATCGCTCGCCTACCTCCCCAAAGGTCAGCAGGTCATGGTCGTCCTCGTCGGTCTTCTCGCGGGAGCCGGCGTCGCCGGCGTGATCCAAGGTACTCATGTCGTGGCTCTCAATCGGTGGACGAAAGTGTCCTACGTCATATAGTTTGTGAGATGAAACGTCAGAAAACAAGACTGAATGTCAGAAAAGAAGGAGCGTGTTGTGCCGCTTCAAGATGAGCACCAGATCGTGTCCGTCGACGACCATCTCGTCGAGCACCCACGGGTATGGCAGGACCGTCTGCCGCAGCGGTTCCTCGAGGCAGGGCCGCGGATTCTCGAGATGGACGGCAAGCACCTGTGGAGCTATGACGGGCAGATTTTCCCGACCATCGGCCTCAATGCGGTGGCGGGCAAGCCGCCCGAGGAGTGGGGCATGGATCCGGTGCGCTACGAGGACATGATCCCCGGTTGCTACGACCCGGTCGCCCGGATCGCCGACATGGACGTGGACGGCGTGCAGGCCGCCCTGTGCTTCCCGTCCTTCCCGGGCTTCGGTGGCGGTACGTTCTATCGCGCCCAGGACAAGGAACTCGCGCTGTTGTGCGTCAAAGCGTGGAACGATTTCTACATAGACGAGTGGTGTGCCACTGCACCGGATCGGTATGTCCCGTTGGCGATCCTGCCGGTGTGGGATGTCGATGCGACGGTCGCCGAAGCTGAGCGAGTGGCGGCGAAGGGGGCACGGACGGTGTCGTTCCCGGACAGCCCGGTGCCGCTGGGTTTGCCATCGTTTCATTCCGATCACTGGGATCCGTTGTGGCAGGTCTGCTCCGATGCGCAGATGCCGGTATCCCTGCACTTCGGCTCGGGATCCTATGTGCCTGGGTTCTCGTTCTCGTCGATGAAGCCCGTGCCCGGCCAGATGGCCATCCCGGATGCCCCGTTCGCCGTGGCGATCACCCTGTTCTCCACCAACCTGATGTGGACGACTGTCGACCTGCTGTTCTCCGGCAAGTTGCAGAAGTTCCCCAACCTGCAGATCTCGCTGGCCGAGGGCGGTATCGGCTGGGTGCCCTACATCCTGGAGCGCTCGGACTACGTGTGGGAACGCCACCGCTATTACCAGAATATCGATTTCGACATGCGACCCTCCGATCTGTTCAAGAAGCACTTCTGGGGTTGTTTCATCGACGATGAGCACGGGTTGAAGAACCGTCACGAGATCGGGATCGACCGGATCACCCTCGAAATCGACTTCCCGCACAGCGATTCCAACTGGCCCAATTCGCGCAAGCGGGCCGCCGAGGTGCTCGCCGATGTGCCGGACGACGAATGCTCACTGATCGTCGAGCAGAACGCCCGCCGGATGCTCAACTTCCCCCGGGCGACCACCGGCGAACACGAATTGGCCGGCGTCTGAACGGGTTCAGAGCTTCGCCGCCGACACCATGTCGGCGATGGCAGTGAACTTCACGCGGGGCCGGGACACCTCGGCCCCGCGTCGTCGTTTACAGGGTGCCGCGGGAGACCAGTTGCGCAGCGATGACGTTGCGCTGGATCTCGTTCGTGCCTTCGCCGACGATCATCAGCGGGGCGTCGCGGAAGTAGCGCTCGACGTCGTATTCGGTCGAATATCCGTAACCGCCGTGGATGCGGACCGCGTCCAGGGCGATCTGCATGGCGACCTCGGAGGCGAACAGTTTGGCCATCCCGGCTTCCATATCGCAGCGTTCACCGCTGTCGTAGCGTTCCGCGGCATGGCGGGTGAGCTGTCTGGCTGCAGTGAGTTTGGTCGCCATATCGGCCAGATAGTTGCCCACCGCCTGGTGTTTCCAGATCGGCTGACCAAAACTCTCGCGTTCCTGCGCGTATTTGAGGGCGTCCTCGAGTGCCGCGGTGGCCACGCCGAGAGCTCGAGACGCCACCTGAATACGGCCTGTCTCAAGACCTTTCATCATCTGCGCGAATCCCTTGCCGGGCTCGCCGCCGAGTATCGCGGACTGCGGCACCCGGCAATCGTCAAACGAGAGCTCACAACTCTCCACCCCCTTGTACCCGAGCTTCGGCAGATCCCGGGATACGGTCAGGCCGGGCCCGTGCTCGACCAGCACCACCGAGATGCCGCGATGCCGCGGCGAAGCCTGAGGATTCGTCTTACACAGCAGGGCAATCAGATTGGATCGGCGCGCATTGCTGATCCAGGTCTTCGTGCCATTGATGACCAGCCCGTCGCCCTCGGTGCGCGCCGTGGTCGTCATCGCCTGCAGATCCGACCCGCCACTGGGTTCGGTGAGTGCCATCGTCGCTCGGATCGCACCGGTTGCCATGTCCGGTAGATACTTTCGGCGCTGTTCCTCGGTACCGAACAACGAGATCAACTTGGCGACCACAGTGTGGCCCCCCATCGCGCCGGCCAAACTCATCCAGCCCCTGGCGAGTTCCTGTGTCACCTGCACGTAGCACGGCATCGACACGGGTGATCCGCCGTACTCCTCGGGCACGGCCAGGCCGAAGATGCCGATGCGCTTCATCTGTTCGATCCACGCGTGCGGGTATTCGTTCGCGTGTTCGACCTCGCGCACCGCTGGTTTCACATCACGGTCGATGAACGTCCGCACCGTCTCGACCAGCATGGTCTCTTCGTCGTTGAGTTCGGACGTCATTCGTGGACCTTCCTACAGGGGGCGACGCCCCCATTGTTGTCGTATATATATGTCAGAAGCAAGTCGGGTTTTGGGTAGCTGTCTCGCTCGTAGGTCGACATATATGCAGGGGTTGAAACGCATTATTGGAGATATGTGTAACATGACAGTACCGTCAGATATGGGGAGGTGGATCGACGTAGCGCTCCGGCGGGCGACCTTCTTGGGCGAGCTCGCGCAGCGTGGCCGGCAATCTGATCCGGCCAAAACTAAATAGTTAATCCTTTAGTCTTATGGTGTTGAGTTTCGGCGCCGCCGCAACACTGGCGGTCGAGCGGAGGAGGTCGCGTGAAGGTTCGTCTTGAGCAGTCGAAATGCGTGGGGCACGCGCAGTGCTATGCCGTTGATCCGGACCTGTTTCCGATCGATGACTCGGGCTACTCGATTCTCAAGCCGACTGAAGTCGTTCCTGAAAACGAGCAGCGCGTCCGCGACGGCGTTGCCGCATGCCCCGAACTGGCCCTGGTGCTCGAAGAAGGGTGACGAGAGCTTGCCACCGGTGGCGCCCCGTCAACTTTGCCTACATGCGCCAAGTCGGCACCGCCGCAGAATGCTGACTCCATAGAAGGTGCCCGCGTAGGTCTTCGCGGTCCATGCGCTACCCCACGGTGCAGCACCCAAGGTTGACCGGTGCCAGCTGCTCGCCATGCTGTCCGGCCTGGGTGCCGGACACGTAGATCGTTCCCAATACACCGATAAGGAGAATTCATGACTGACGCCGCCATTGTGGAGCGCAGAGGTAACGTCGCACTCATCACGATCAACCGGCCGGAGGCCCGTAACGCCGTCAACGGCGCGGTGAGCAATGCGGTCGGCGACGCACTTGAGGCGGCGCAGAAGGATCCCGACGTATGGGCGGTGGTGCTGACCGGTGCCGGCGACAAGTCGTTCTGCGCTGGCGCGGATCTGAAGGCAATCACGCGTGGCGAGAACCTCTTTCACGACACAAACCCGGAATGGGGCTTCGCCGGCTACGTACACCACTTCATCGACAAGCCCACCATCGCCGCAGTCAACGGCACTGCCTTGGGCGGCGGTTCGGAGCTTGCGCTTGCCAGCGATCTGGTGGTCGCTGCCGAGACCGCCAGTTTCGGCCTACCTGAGGTCAAGCGCGGTCTGATTGCCGGCGCGGGTGGCGTGTTCCGCATCGTCGAACAGTTGCCTCGCAAGGTTGCGCTGGAACTCGTGTTCACCGGTGAGCCGATCGCCGCGGATGAGGCACTGCGGTGGGGCTTGATAAACCAGGTGGTGCCCGATGGCACCGTGGTGGAAGCGGCGCTGGCGCTCGCCGAACGGATCACCGTGAACGCACCGCTGTCGGTACAGGCCAGCAAGCGGCTCGCCTATGGCGCCGATGACGGTGTCATCGGCGTCGAGGAGCCCAAATGGGACCGTACCGACCGCGAGTTCACCGCGTTGCTGAAATCCGAAGATGCACAGGAAGGCCCGCTGGCTTTCGCACAGAAGCGTCCGCCTGTATGGAAGGCGCGCTGAGATGGGTCGAGTAGACGGCAAAGTCATTCTGGTCGCTGGTGGGGTACCCGTTGGTCTCGATGTCGTGGCCGACGACTCGGTCCGGGCGGCGCCTGCGCCCTGCTTCCGGCGCTGATCGGGCGTGCCTGTGAAGATCGCATGGCGAGCACCGCCGAATGTGTCAGCGCTGCAACGGCATTCGCGGTGGAACGATCTCGCACCCGACCGCCGATGCCGACTACGAGGCGGCTGGAACAGGTCGTGCAGTCGGTTTCCGCCGGGAAAGAGGGGCCCCGGATCAGGCGTCGGTCGGAGCCTTGCGCGGAGCCAGGCAGGCGGGAAGGAAAGCGCGGATGAGCCCTTCGTCGCCGCCGTCTTCGGGCCGCCCCGGTTCGGCAGTCAGACTGAACGCGATGCGGGTCACCCAACGTGCCATGGTGTCGCCGGTGAGATCATCTCGAACCTCACCGGCCACCTGGGCCGCTTCGAGGCGTTTACCCAATGCCTGCGCGAGGTTCTGGCCCCACGCCTCGGAAGCCTCGGCGGCACGAAAGGTCCGGCCCAAGTCGTCGTCGCCGATCAGCATTGCCATGGTGGGAGAGTTCCGTGCTGCCCGCAGCCCTGCCGCGGTGGCGTTGACGAGCTGTTCCAGGAAGGGTTCCTCGGTGTCCCAACAGGGTTCCGAGGCGTCGAGCACGGCGCTGATCGCCCGCACGAACGATGCGGCCAGCAGTGCGTCTTTTGTGGGGAAGTAGTCGTACACGGTGCGGCGATGCACGCCGGCCCTGTTCGCGATGTCACTCATCCGGGTACGGCTCGGGCCGCGCTCGAGATAGCACGCTTCGGCGGCGGCAAGCAGTCGTTCGCGGGCCTGCTCTTCGCCGACAGGTGCGTCGGCACCCCATGGTGCAGCCCGCCCTGAATTCGTCCGCCCTGACACGCCAGTCATTCTCGCAACCCTCGATTTCGCCCCACACCTTGACTGCAGACCACATTAGTCCCTACCGTGTGGTAGGAACCATATTCGTTAAAGTATGTGGTCCAGGGTACTCGATCAGAAGAAGCGCACATGACTAGTTGTCACCAGCGGAACTGTTCAGTTCCGCGGCCGACAAACTGAGGCCCGGCCCGAGGATGGATGTGGGTAGATGCAGAAACCGATGACCGGGGTGCGCGTCCTGGAAGTCGCGCAGTTCACGTTCGTGCCGTCGGCGGGCGCCGTCCTGGCGGACTGGGGAGCCGACGTCATCAAGATCGAGAATCCTGTGACCGGCGATGGTCAACGGGGCCTGGTCACGGTCGGCGGTCGCTCGGCCACTGCGCCAGGGGTCGCATTTGTGCCCATGATTGAGGCGCCGAACCGCGGCAAGCGCAGTGTCGGCCTGTCCCTTGCGCTCAACCAGTCGCGCCCGGTATTCGAGGAACTCGTCCGACGCAGCGATGTGTTTCTGACCAACTACCTGCCCCAGGCGCGGGCCAAGCTTCGGATCGATCTCGATGAGATCAGGCGGATCAACCCTTCGATCGTCTACGTGGCGGGAAGCGGCTTCGGAAGCGAAGGGCCCGACCGGGACGCTGGTGCATACGACGTCACGGCTTTCTGGGCCCGCTCGGGTAGCGCCGACGGGGTGACGAACAGTGACTCCGACGCTCCGACGGGCATGCCGGCAGGTGGTTACGGCGACAACATGGGCGGTATCACCATCGCGGGTGCAGTGGCGGCGGCGCTGTATGGCCGGCAGGCCACGGGCCAGACCTCTGTCATCGACGTCTCTCTGCTGGCAGTTGGGGCGTGGGCCAACCAGTTCAACCTGAATCTGGCGATGCTGTACGACTGCCCGCTACCAAAAATCGACCACCGCGGCCAGGCTCCCGGCAACCCACTGACCGGGACCTACCGGTGCTCGGATGGCCGGTTCATCCAGTTGTCGATGCTGCAGCCGACCCGCTACTGGTCGCCGGTATGCCGGCTGTTCGGTCTGAAGGAGGCTGCCGACGATGAGCGGTTCGCCTCGCTGGAATCGCTCGCGGCCTACTCCGACGACGCCGCCGCGCTGATCGCGCGGGCGATCGGTTCACGGACGTTCGACGAGTGTAAACACCTGCTTAACCTGTCCGGCGGTCAGTGGGCGCCGGTGCAGGATGCCTGGGAGGCGGCAAATGACGAATCGCTGATCGCCAACGGGCGCATCGCCGATGTCATTGACGCACAGGGCAATAAGCAGCGGCTGGTGGCCAATCCGGTGAAGTTCGACGAAGCGGCCGCACATCTCACCCGGGCGCCGATGTTCGCCGAACACACCGACGAGGTGTTGCGGGAATTGGGCATTGGTGATCACGACCTGATCGAGCTGAAGATCGAAGGGGCGATCACCTGAGCCCTGTCGAGCTCAGGGCGACACCAGTGAGGACGGTGGCGTGAATCCGGGGTTCACCAACGCTGTTGCCACGCCGCTGCCGATGGGCCCCGCCTTGTCGAACAGCGTGGCGACGCCGGTGCCGACCCCGGCATGGCCGTAGTGCGTCACCGCCGCCAAACCAATGTAGGGACCTTCTGGCAACCGGCTGAGCGTGAGGGTGTAGTCGGCGTTGATGAACTGCAGTCCGTCGGCACCCCAATGGGTGATCGAGCTGGTTACGTCCCCGGCCATCGCGGCGCGCGTGAAAGGGGACAGCGGCTCGGCGTCGACGAGCGACTTGGTCTCCCGCACCCAGGCGAACTTCTGTCCGCCGTGACTCCACTCGTCGCCCCCGACACCCGGACTGCCCGCAACCGGATCGCGGCCGTAGGAGTGGAACAGCATGAGGTGGTCGTCGTTCGGCATGTCGAGTTCCGCAGGGATCTCGGGCATCGTCATGGGCGTTGTCCACACCGTGTCTGTGGTGTGCTCGCTGTGGCGGAGGAACAAGGCGCTGGCCCGTGCCACCAAGACGTCGTTCTGAGTCATCACCGCGTCGACGAGCCGAAGTCGGCGTCCGTCACGCACTACCGATGAATGCACCTGCAGGGGTGACAGCGCGACGGGTCTGAGCAGGTCGACCGTCAGCCGGGCGGGCTGGAGATCAGTATCGGCGTCGTTGATTTCCTGCTCGACCGCGCGCCCGAGCAACCCGCCTACGTAGTGACCACTGAGTGATGGACCCCATGGCCCGCGCGCCAAAGGGGTTGGTACATAACTATCGCCGTCGGTGACGAAGAAACAACTCGGCACTCACCCTTCTCCTCTCAGCCGGCACCGATCGATGAGTATGCGTGCCATCCGTTCCGGGTGACTGATCATCACATCGTGGCAGGCATCGACGGGGATCACGTCCTGCACCCCACCGAGTGCTGCGATGCTGGCCCGCTGGGAATTCAGCGACAGCGCCCGATCATGGGTGGTCAGAATCCACGTGCGCGGCACCTCGTCGGGGAGTCCGCTGCGGTCGACGGGTTCGGCAGGAATCCGGGCCGACTCCGCGTAGAGCCGCGACATCGTGAACTTGCGTTGTGCGCGTGTCATGCCATTGCAGAAGGCGTATTGCGCCGCCAACCGTGGCACCTTCACCGGGTTGCCCGTTCTGGCGGCACGTCGGGCGAAGAACGCCAAGGGGCCGCTGAGGGTATCCACGATCGCCTGGCCTTGCCGCGGCACGAACGCGGTGGCCAGGACCATCTCCCGCACCTGTGACGCACCCAGCTTCGCCACCACGCCGGGCACGGTGACGCCGGCCATCGAGTGACCGACGATCACGATGTCACCCAGATCCGCTTCCTCGATGTCGGCGACGACCGAATCCACCCACTCACCAATGGTGGCGGTGGCGAGATCTCCGGGCTTATTGCCATGGCCTGGCAGGTCTACCGCGAGGACGCGCAATCCTGGTTCCTGGCAGCGCAACTCGGTAATCGTCAGCTCCCAGCAGTCGGCAGCGTGCTCTCCGCCGTGGACGAGGACGAGGGCGGGCAGAGTCACGGGTCGCAGTCCTCTCAGCGGTCGATCAGCTGCGACGCCAGCACGTCGATATCGGTGCGGAAGTCGCTGAAACTCCGGCTGGCCGGCTCGATGGTGATCCATGTGACGCCCGCCTCTGCGTAAGCGTCCAGCTTGGGCTGCACCGCAGACGAGAATGCCGCGCAGTCGCCGCTGGCGAGCAGGTCGCCCTCGAACGGCACGAACGACACATCGGCCGGGCCACGGTCGAGCTCGGCCCGTCTCTTGTTCACCGAACCTATCCATTCACTTAACGTCCCAATGTCTTCCAGCGGGCGGGCCCGGGTAATGGCGGCCATCTCGCCCGAGGCAGCCATCGGCATCCACCCGTCGGCGGTCTCGACGACGCGACGCTGTGCGGCGGTGCTGTTGCCGCCGATCCACACCGGGGGACCGCCAGGAGTCAGTGGGGGCGGCAGGGCGATGTGGCCGTTCGCGCCGAACGCCGGGCCGTCATGATCGATGCCCGCCCAAGTGGCTCGCCACGCGGCGATCGCCTCGTCCAGCAGTGCGCCGCGGTGACCGAAATCGGCCCCCAGTGCTTCGAATTCGGACTTCAGGTAGCCGGCTCCGGTGCCCAGGGTGAAACGGCCGCCGGACAGCAGGTCCAGACTCGCGGCGCCCTTGGCTGTGAGATACGGGCTGCGGTAACCCGACACCAGGATGTAGGTCATCACCCGGATGCGGGTGGTTGCGGCAGCGGCGAAACTCAGCGATACGAACGGGTCGAACGCGTGGTGGCCACCGTGGGCCAACCACTGCTTGTCGGGGTAGGGGTGCTCCGACATCGCGAAACCGTCGAAGCCGGCCTCTTCGACCAGCCGCGCGATATCGCCGATGGCGGCGCCCTCGGACCACCGATTCCAATGCTTGACCGCCCGCATCGGGAACATCAGGTTGTAGCGCACGTGACCCCTATCACCGACAATTAGCGAACTATATAACTATCTCAACAGTGATCGGGCAATGACCTCGCGCTGGACCTCGGTGGCGCCCTCGCCGAGTCGCTTGACCCGCAGGTCACGGAACCAGCGCTCCAGTGGCAACTCCGCGGAAATGCCCAGGGCGCCATGAAGCTGGATACACCGATCAACGACCTTGTAGGCCACCTCAGTGCCGTACATCTTGGCCACCGACGCGTCCACCCGGACATTGCGGCCCAGGTCGGCATTCCAGGCGGCTTGGTACATCAACAGCCGGGCGGCGCGCAGTTCGACCTCGCTGTCCACCAGCATCCACTGCACACCCTGCTTGTCGGCCAGCCTGCCGCCGAACACGTCACGGTCCTTGGCCCACTGGCAGGCCAGGTCCAGCGCGCTCTGCGCGATCCCGATCGGTCCGGCAGCGTAAAGGATGCGGCCGTGGATGAGGAAATCACTCGCCAGCGAAAAACCTTGGCCCTCTGCGCCGATCAGTTGATCCGCCGCCAACAGCACGTTGTCGAAGTGCAGTTCGTAGGGGGCGAAGGAAGCCATCACCGGGATGCGGCTGAACGTGACTCCGGTGGTGTCCTTCTCCAGGATGAATGCCGAGATGCCTTGGCGGCCTTCGCCGGTGCGGGCGTACACGACCCCCCAGTCGGCGCCGGGCGCGTGCGAGATCCACATCTTGGAGCCGTCGAGCACATACGTATCGCCATCTCGGACCGCTTTGAGCTTGATCGCCCGAGCCGGATCGGATCCGCCGGAGGCTTCGGTAATCGCGGTGTACGCCTTCGACATAGTGCCGTCGATGATCGGCCGGGCGTACTTCTCGAACTGCTCGGCCGAGGCCTTGAACATGATATTGGGTGGGTTACCCCCGAATGCGCCGAGCGCTGGGAAGAACGCTCCCATCCGGCATTTCGCGGCTTCCTCGGCGACCACCACCTGGCCGAGCACGCTCAGGCCGGCGCCACCATATTGCTCAGGTGTCTGCAGAGCCCACAGTCCGAGTTCGCGGGCCTTCGACTGCAACTCGACCAGTTGCTCACGGGGCAGTCCGACTGTGTCGTGGTCGAGTTTCTCCTCGAGCGGATGCACGTGCGCATCCATGAACCGCCGCACGGTATCGCGCAGCATTACGAGCTCTTCCGGCAGCTCCCAAGAGCCGCTCTCGTTGCCGCTCACGCCGTTTGCGCGGCGGCTGCGCGCAGGTCGCGCGCGCTCTGCAACTGCGGCTCGTGATTGGCTTCGTACTGCTCGATCCACTCGGGTGGCAGCTTGCCCCACGCCTCGCCGATGCGCAGCCGCTGGGCGGAGCTGAAAACCTCCGCGGCCACCACGTCACCGACGAAGATGGTGTTCTCGTCGTTGTCCAGTGAGCCGGTGATGCGGCATTCGACGTAGCTGTGCGCCTCGAGCAGGATCGGCGCACCGGTGACACCGGTCTTGGTGCGCAGTTTGGCGATCTTGTCGCCGTCGCGACCCGAGCTGCCGCCGAGGGTCATCAGGATCTCCATCGAGGCGTCGATCTCGTCGGGTCCGGCGGACAGCATGTGCATCACGAAAATGCCGGAGTTGACCAGCATGTCGTGCGTCCGGTTGTACTTGGTCAGGCTGACGGTGGCGCGGGGCAGCTCGGTCACGATGCTGGCCGAGCCGGCCGACAGCGACATCAGCCCGTTCGCGAAGCCGTTGTCAATGGTGGTGATGGCCACCGGGAAGGGGCGTAGACCCGCCAGTACCTTGTCGGCGGCCGCGAGGTCGAGTGTCATATGTCTCTCCTTTGTTGAGTCGTTACCCGAGGGTGAACGGGTCGCGGGTCGCCCCGGACAGCTCCACCCACACCGCCTTGGTCTCGGTGAAGTCCTTGACGGCGTCGATACCGTTCTCACGGCCGATACCACTGTGGCCGATACCGCCGAACGGAACATGCGGTGCCACAACGCGATAAGCGTTGACCCACACCGTCCCGGCCCGAAGTTTCGCGGCCACCCGGTGGGCCCGGTGGACGTCCTTGGTCCACACCGATGCGGCCAGTCCGAACTCGGTGGCGTTGGCTGCCGCGATGGCCTCCTCCTCGTCGGCGAAGGTCATCACCGCCAGCACCGGCCCGAAGATCTCCTCGGCGACCGCCCGCATCGACGGGTCGACTCCGGTCAGCACCGTCGGCTTGACGAAGAAGCCACCCAGGTCGCCCGCCGGCTCACCACCGTAGGCGACCGTGGCACCCTGCTCACGGGCAGAAGCGAAGTGCGACAACACCTTCTCGTACTGCGGCTGATTGGACACCGGACCCATCTCGGTCGCGGGATCCTTCGGATCGCCGAGTTTGATGGTCGCTGCCCGGGCGACGATACGCTGCACGAGCGCGTCGGCAACGCTTTCGTGGACCAGCAACCGCGACCCGGCCAGGCAGGTCTGTCCGGTGGCCGCAAAAACCCCGGCGATCACCCCGTTGGCCGCGGCGTCGAGGTCGGCGTCGGGGAACACCACTTGTGCGGACTTGCCGCCGAGCTCGAGGGTGAACCGGGTCATGTTCTCGATTGCGGCCTTACCGACCCGGATCCCGGTGTCGGTCGATCCGGTGAACGCGATCTTGTCCACGCCGGGGTGCGAGGCCAGCGCGGCGCCGGTCTGCGGGCCCCAACCGGTGACCACATTGATCACACCCGGCGGAAAACCGGCCTCGGCGAACAGCTTTGCGAACGCCAGCGTGGAGGTGGGAGTGTGGTCGCTGGGTTTCACCACGAAGGTGCAGCCCGCGGCCAGACCGGCTGCCAGCTTCCAGGTCAACAGCAGCAGCGGCGAATTCCACGGGGTGATCGCCCCGACCACGCCGATCGGCTCGTGCCGGGTGTAGACGAGATAGTTGGACTTATCGGTCGGCACGACCTCGCCCTGCAGCTTGTCGGCCAGGCCCGCGTAATAGAAGTAGTAGTCCGGCAGTGCCCGCATCTGGCCGACCATCTCGCGGGTCAGCTTGCCGCCGTCGCGGACCTCCAACTCAGCCAACTGCTCCGCGTCGCGGGCGATGAGGTCGCCGAGACGCCACAGCAGCTTGCCGCGGGCGGTCGGGGTGAGTGCACCCCAAGGCCCGTCCAGCGCGGCTCGGGCCGCGGCCACCGCACGGTCGATATCGGTGCCGTTCCCGTCCGGGACCCTGGCCCACGGCTGTCCGGTGAACGGGTCCACGCTGTCGTAGGTGGCGCCCGATCCGGCAGGCGTGGAGTCGCCGCCGATCACCAGGTCGAACTCGACCAATTGCCGAGTATCGGTTTCAGTCATGCACGCTCCTCAGCGAGTTCGCGGCTTCTTCTTGTTGTTGAGCGAGTCCGGCTTGGCGCCGGCATTGCCCAGATCGGTGTAGAACTTGCCGTGCCGCGCTGCGATCGTCGGCGGCAGATCGCGCGCCTCCCACATGGCGCGCACCGTCCCTTGGATACCGGCGGGGCGTCGGGCGGCGATCTCGCCGGCTAGTTCGGCGGCGCGGGCGCGCAGTTGGTCGTCGGGGACGATCTCGGTGACGATGCCGATGCGCAGTGCGGTCTCGGCGGTCATCCGCTCCTCGCTACCCAGCAGGGCCCAGCGCATCACCTCGCCGTAAGGCAGGCCCAGGGCCAGCATGCCCATGGGTTCCAGCGCCGAGACGATGCCCGCGTTGGGATGGGGGTCGAAGAAGGTAGCAGTCTCGCTGCAGATGGCGAAGTCGCATTCGTTGACGAAGTACATCGCGCCGCCGGCCACGATGCCGTGTAGGGCCGCAATCACCGGCTTCCATACCCGGTGTGCCTTCGGTCCCAGAAGTTCGCCCGGGTCTTCCTGGTTGAAGACGGTCTTGTGTTTCCACCAGGTGCCCTCGGCGATGTCGATGCCGGTGCAGAATGCGCGGTCTCCGTTGGCTTGCAGAACCGCTACGTGGATGTCGTCATCGTCGCGGACGCGGGCCCAGGCGATGGCGAGCTCGGCGGCCATCTGCTCGGTGAAGCTGTTCAACTTCGCGGGCCGGTTGAGCGCCACGGTGGCGACGTGGTCGCTCACGTGGAACTCGATGGTGCTCAAGTCGGTCGCGCTGGTCATGGCTGCTCCCTTGTCGATCCGGTGGATACCGGGGTCATCGCACTTTCATCGACAGCACGGTTTACCTGGTTGGCTATCTCCCGCTTGAGGATCTTCCCGGCTGGCCCCAGCGGGAATTCGCTCCAGAACAGGAACCGGCGCGGCTGTTTGTAGCCGGCCAACTCGGCCCGGCACAGCGCCATCAGTTCTGCGCTGAGCGCATCGCGGTCGGTGACATGCGATTTGGGAATCACCACCGCGACCGGGGTCTCGCCCCACTCCCGGTCGGGCGCCCCGACCACCGCGACCAGGTCCACTCCCGCGTGGTGTGCGATGACCCGCTCGATCTCGGCGGGATAGACGTTGAACCCACCGGAGATGATCATGTCGGTCTTGCGGCCGGTGATGTGCAGGTAGCCGTCCCCATCGAGGTAGCCGAGGTCGCCACTGCGCAGCCCGTCGGGCCCGAACACCTCTGCGGTCTGCTCGGGCCGGTTCCAGTACCCGACAGCGTTGGCGGGACTGGCAATCACGATCTCGCCGACCTCGCCCGTGGCCGTGTCGCTGCCGTCCGAGTCGACAATCCGGATCACACACATCGGTGTTTCCCGACCGCACGAGGTGGCGATCGATGTCCGGCCCGCGATGATGTCGCGATGGTCCTGCGGGGTGAGAATGGTGGCCTGCCCGCCACATTCGGTCAGCCCGTAGCGCTGCTGGAGATCACAGCCGAGCAGATCCATCGCCTTGCGGGCCAGGCCCGGCGGCACCGGCGCCGAACCATAGGAGATCCGTCGCAGGCTGGACATGTCCCGTGGCGGACCGTCCTCCAAGATGGCCAGCGTCCGGTGCAGCATCGTCGGGATGAACGTGGTGAAGGTGATCTTGCTGCGTTCGATCTCGTCGATGACCGCCTGCGGGTCGAAACGCTGATGGATCACCATGGTCTGGCCGAGATACAGCCAGGACACGGTGCGCACCATGCCACCCGCGGTGAAGAACGGGGTGGTCGCCAGCATGACGTCGGAGCGGTTCGCCTCAGTGACAAGGTTGGTGTCCGCTGCCTGGTAGAGCAGTGCGCGATGAGTGTGCATCACACCTTTGGCTCGACCGGTGGTACCGCTGGTGTAGAGGATGACCGCGACATCATCTGGTGAGACGTCGACCTGGGGAGTGCGAGGATCTGCTGAGGCCAAGGCTGATTCGTACTCAGGGCCGATGGCCAGCACCAGGCGCAGACCGGCCAGCTCAGCGAGGAACTTCTCCGAGTGCTCGGCGTGGATGAGCACCGCCTGGGCGCCCGAATCATCGCGAACGTGAGCGACCTCGTCGGGGGCGAGCCGGATGTTGACCGGAACGGCGACCAGGCCCGCCTTGGCCAGGCCGAACGAGATCTCCGGCCATTCGATGCAGTTGCGGGCGATCACCATCACCCGGTCACCGGCCGTGAGTCCCTGAGCGGCCAAGTGGTTCGCCAGGCGGCGGGCTCGTTCGTCGACCTGAGACCAGGTGTGTACCCGATCGGCATCGACGAGCGCGGTCTTGTCTGGGTAGCGGCGGGCGTTGTTGGCCGCGATATCTCCGATGAGCATCAGATCAGGAATGCCTTCATATTAGAAATGCCAAGGTCTCGACCGGGCCACCCGCGTCGATCAGGTGCACGATCTTGCGGATCAGCCACGGACCGTCGGGGGAGCGGCGGACTGTGTGAATCACCCTGCCGGCCCAGAAGCGTTGTCGTATACGGTATTCGAAGACTGCAAAATTGGATTCGACGGTCACGATGTCGCCACCGGCGTCGGTTTCGACGTCGATGACCTCGGAGTTGGACACCACACGCCGCATCACCGATGGGGGCGTCTGGGAATGCCGGTTGCCGGTATTGAGTTGCGCCACCCGGCTCTTGATCCGCCGCCGGTTGTCATTGATGTAGGCGAGTGTGGTCCGTGGGTTGTCCTCGGGGTGGATGGGAACGCGGTACTCGACCCGATCGTCGTCATCGGCCCACAGCGCTTCCCACTCTGAGTAGCGACCCTCGTCGGCCAGCCGCGCCTCCAGGTTGAGGAACGCGACGATTTCGGCGTCGGGAACCGGCCGCAGGGCGGGGCGGATCCGGGGTGCGGTGTCAGCGGTCATGGTCATGCCTTCCCGCCGACGACGTCCGCCCACCGCGAGTAGAACCCGCGCTGCGGCGTCTCGGCACTCTTGTCCCGGTTGATGATTCCGCTTTCGTCGGTGATGTCATCGGACACACCGCGGGCCAGCACCAGCCATTCCGGCAATTCCGCGGCGAGGCCGGCCTGGTTGCGCATCCCGATCTCGCCGTCATCGGCGATGAGGAAGCCCGCCGGGCCCATCGCACCCTCAGATCGGCGCAAGGTGCGTTCGTTGAGGGCATCTTGGTCCGGAATCAGTACCGCGGTGGTGTAGGCGATGGTCCGGTCGGGAGCCTGTGGCTCGACGAACATGACGTTCATCTCGGCCAGGAACAGGTTCGGCCAGATCAACGTGTGTGGCGGGCCGACCACCAGCGCGTCGTGTGCCTGTTCGGGACCGTAGGCACTTTCCAGAGCCTCGACATACTCGGAAAGCTTGGCGCGTGGGATCCGTCCATACCAGACGAATTCCTCGTCGAGCTTGCGGTATTCGTCGGTGTAGTCGATCTCCGAGTGGCCGTTGCCGAGATCGCGAACCAGCACGTCGACCTTGGTCGGGACGTGCGACACCTTGGCCGGCTTGATCGCGTCATACACGGAGGCGTGGGTGAACAGCGCGTGGTAGCCGTCGACGTTGTTCTCCACCACCATCTTCCAGTTGGCGTGGTGCAGATGCTTCATCCAGTTGGCCCGCAGGTCGATCTTGCGGGTGGGGGGACAGGTTCAGGAGCCGGTCGATGGCGCCGGTGGCCTTGCCGAGATGCTCCCGCAGCGAGACACCGTCGGGGGCCAGTGACGCGAAGACGAAGCCACCGTAGCTGTCGACCCGCGGTGCCTGAGCCAGGCCGAGTCCGGCCCGCAGCTCTGAATAGGTATCCCCATAGCCCTCGCGCATCGGGACGCCCTGCAGCGCACCGGTGTTGCTGAACGTCCAGCCGTGATACGGGCACCGGAACGAGTTGGCGTTGCCGGTCTCGGCGTTGCACAGCTTGTTGGCGCGGTGGGTGCAGCGGTTGAGCAGCACCCTGATTTCGCCGTCCTTACCGCGCACCACTACCACCGGGTCGTGACCGATGAACCGGGTGAGGTAATCGCCGGGCTCACTGACCTCGCTGTCGTGAGCGACGTAGACCCAGCCGGTCTTGAAGATGGTGTCCATCTCACGGCGAAAGATGTCGGCGGAGGTGTATACCGACCCGTGCACGCGGTCCGTCTGGACGACGCTGTTGACGTCGAAATCGTCGACAGTGGGCGGGGGTTCGAGAGTCGTCACTTGTCCTCCAGGGTGTCGATGGCTGGTATCGCGACATTGCCGAGGTGGCGGAAGTCGATAGTTACCGCGGTTCCGATGGCCGGCGCGGTGTCTGCAGGATGCACCGTGGTGAGCACCAGCCGGTGCCCACTGTTCATCTCGACGTCGACGATTGGGTAGGGGTGCTGTGCGCGCACCAGGCCGGGCTCGCGTCGGTGCATGAGGGTCGCGGAGTGCACGGAGCCGAGCAGTTCGACTGCGCGCCAATTCTGTTCGGAGGCACCGCAGTTGTCGCAGATTTCCTGGCCGAGCTCAACTGGCTGCGCGCAAGCCGCACAGAACGGCAGAGCGAGCTCACCACGGTTGGCGGCCTCGTACAACGGCGCCAACGAATCGCCGCCAACGGCAGGCGCAAGTGTGCCGTCCAGCAGCCAGTCCACGCGGGCTTGCTCGTTCGTGGCGGTCATCCCGTCCGCTCCAGCACCAGTGCGGCGTGGTGGTCCAGTCGGCCTCCGATGCCGCCGACCAGCGCCACTGTCGCGTCCGGGACCTGGCGTTCCCCGCCGGCGCCGCGCAGCTGGACGACCGCCTCGGTCAGCGGCGTCATACCCTGCAGGTAGAAACCCGACAGCTGACCCCCGCCGGTGTTGGTCGGCAGTGCCCCGCCCGGACCGGTCTGGGCGTCATGTACGAAATCGCCGGCCGGAACGGTGCCGGTGAGCCGGTATTCATCGAGCAGCAGCAGCGTGACGATCGAGAACGGGTCATAGAGCTCGGCGACATCCAGATCTGAACGGGACATCCCGGCTTGTTCCAGCGCATCGTCGACCGCCCGGCAGCCGCCGCCGAACCACGACTCTGCTCCCGCGCGACGCCGGCGAACCGGATGTTCACGGCCGGTGCCGCGCACTCGAAGTCGGGTGGCGCCGACGTCGGGCCGACCGGTCAGTACTACCGCGACTGCGCCGTTGACCGGCCGTGCGCAGTCGAGCCGGCGCAACGGTTCGGCGATCATGGGGCTGGCGTCATAACCGGCATCGTCGAGCGGTTCGCGATTCACGGCATCGGGATTGCCCATCGCCCAACCCCGTGCCGTGACAGCCACCGACCGCAACGCCACAGGGTCGGTGCCCGTGGTGTGGAGCCAGCGCTGGGCCAGTAATGCGTACGTCGGTACCGAGCCGAGTAGCCCGGAGGCGCGTTCCAGACCGCGGACTCCGGTATTGCCGCCACTGTGCGCGTACGTGGAACCCGCGCCCTTCCCGGCGGCCAGCGGTGCATCGGCGAAGACGCAGAGCACAGTGGATGCCTCACCGGAGCGGATCGCGTGACGGGCGCGCTGAATCATCGCAATGGTGGTGGCGCCCTTGATTTCAACGTGTTCGAGCAGTCGGAGAGCCCCGAAACCACCGGCTGCGGCAAACCCGACCCCCAGGCGGTCCGGTCGCACACCCTGGGAGGAGCCGACCAGGAGGCCGTCGACATCGGCGCGGCCGATTCCGGCGTCCGCCAGCGCGGCGGTGCTCGCCTCGGCAGCCAGGCGTAGGGGAGTTGCGCCCGGCCGCAGCGACATCGCCGTCATGCCCAGGCCGACCAGGTCAACCTCGGGTGCGCTCACGGCTGTTCACTCGGTTGGCGTGCGCCTTGTCCACGTTCAGACCGGTAGTTGCCCACCCGCAGCCAATCCTCGCGGTCTTCCGGGGTGGCCTGGGTGAAGCTCGCTAGCTCCAGTGGGCACAGGAAGACGTATTCGCCGCTCTCCAGGTCTTCGACGAGCAGGCGAGGTCCGTTGCCGTTGACATCGAGCGACACCCGCACAGCCGCGAACTCATTCACCAACTCGGCGAGTTCGCGGCGTCCGGAGGGAGTACTCACCTGCCCAGTTTTACCGCATACAAGTGTCAGAAGCAATGCATCATGAGCGATCGGATGCAGAATCGGACCGCCTTCGATGCGACGGGCATCCGTGGGCATCTACTAGGAAACTTGCCGGTTACGGCGCCATTGACGTACCCGCATCGGGTCGGGACAATAAGTTGACATTATTGTCAGATCGATGAACGGGAAGGGTGAGATGACCCAAGCGCAGGCACCACGGACCGAGGTGGGCGGAGGCTCTGGACTCGACACGGGGGATTACCGCAGCATCTGGATGTATCTGAAGGAGCTCGAGTTCCATCAAGGATTCATCGATGTTTCCGTCAACGGCGCGAACGTACAGACGCGCTACGCCGAGGCCGGCGATCCGGCCAAGCCGCACGCCATCCTGCTGCACGGCACCGGCGGACATTGGGAGACGTTCGCTCCCAACCTCGCTGCGTTGAGCGAACACTTCCATTGCGTGGCCATCGACATGGTGGGTAACGGCTTTTCCGACAAACCCGACTACGACTACGAGATCGCGGTCTACGTCGAGCACGTGCTCGGGGTGATGGACCACTTCGGGATGAAGTCGACCAGTTTCGTGGCCATGTCGCTGGGCGCTTTCGTCGCCTCAGCCGTGTCGGTGGGGCATCCCGACCGGGTGGACAAGGTGATCTTGATGTCGCCGGCCGGCCGGGAAGCCTCGGCCTCGAACATGGCGCGTATCCGCGCCGAGCGCACCAAGGCGGTCAACGAGCCGACGTGGGAGTCGTTGCACGCCGTGTTCGCCCACCTGATCGCCGACGAGGCCAATCGACTGCCCGACCTGATCGGTTTGCGCCAGTCGATCTACCGGCGCGCCGACACGCGCAACACCATCGACCGGCTGCTGATCCTGCAGGACGAGAAGGTGCGTCACCGCAATCTCATCCCGGACGACAAATGGCGTGGTATCACCGCGCCGGTGATGATCGTGGCTTCGGGTAAGGACCACGGCGTGTACCAGGACACCGCACGCACCATCGCGGACCTGATCCCGAATTCCGAGGTGTTCGAGATGCCCTCGGTGCGGCACTGGCCGCATTTCGAGGACCCCGGGTCGTTCAATACGGCGGCGGTGGAGTTCCTGACGAGATGAACCGCCCTGACCCCGCCGCGCTCGAAGATATCGCTCGTCGGCTGTACGAGGCTGAGAAGACTCGTACGCCGATCCGACAGCTGTCGCTGGACTATCCCGACATGACCATCGAGGACGCGTACGCGGTGCAACGGGCATTGGTCGCGCTCAAGGTGGCTGACGGGCGAAAGGTCAAGGGCCGCAAGATCGGTCTGACCTCCAAGGTGATGCAGCGCGCGGTATCGATCGACGAACCCGATTACGGCGCGCTGTTCGACGACATGTTCGTCGAGGACGGCGGGCGTGTGCCGCTCGGCCGATTCATCCGACCCCGGGTCGAAGTCGAGCTGGCGTTCGTGCTGGGCGAGACGCTGCAGGGGCCTGATGTCACGTTGTTCGACGTACTACGCGCCACCGAGTTCGTGACTCCGGCGCTGGAGATCCTTGATGCCAGGGTGCAGATGTCGGACCCGGATACCGGCCACCTGCGCACCATCGTCGACACAATCGCCGACAATGCCGCCGACGCGGGCCTGGTGCTGGGAGGGCGGGTGTTCCGGCCGATGGATGTCGACTTGCGCTGGGTATCGGCGCTGCTGCTGCGCAACGGCACCATCGAGGAGTCCGGGGTCGCCGCTGCGGTGCTCAACCATCCAGGAAATGGCGTCGCCTGGCTGGCGAACAGGCTTGCTCCGCACAATGTTTCGCTGCACCAAGGTGACGTGATCCTGTCCGGGTCGTTCACCAAGCCGGTGTTCGCAGAACCGGGGGACACCTTCGTCGCCGACTACGGACCGCTGGGCACCGTGTCGGTAGCGTTCGACCGGAGCCGCTCCGGCGGCGACATCGAGCGGGGTGAGGCGTCGTGAACCGTTGGGTGGAACGGATCGGGGCCGGGCGACCACGGTTCGGCATGTGGCTGGCCTCGGGCAGCGGCTACGTCGCCGAGATCTGCGCAGGGTCGGGAATCGACTGGGTACTCCTGGATCAGGAGCATGCGCCCAACGACGTGCGCACCACGCTGGAGCAATTGCAGGCGTTGGCAGGCTATCCCGACGTCGACGTCCTGGTGCGCCCGCCGTCCGCCGACCCGGTCGTGATCAAGCGGCTACTCGATATTGGTGCGCAGAACATCATCGTCCCGATGATCGACGATCCCGGCGAGGCCCGCGCCACCGTGGCCGCCACCCGATACCCGCCGGCCGGTATCCGTGGTGTCGGCAGCGCGTTGGCGCGCGCATCCCGGTGGAACCGGATCTCGGACTATCTGGCCACCGCGGATGCATCGGTGTCGCTGACCGTACAGGTGGAGACCGTGGCGGCGCTGGATCGGCTGGGGGACATCGCCGACGTCGACGGGGTCGACGCGGTGTTCATCGGGCCCGCCGACCTGGCCGCCTCCATGGGCCGACTAGGTGAACCGGAACATCCGGAGGTAGTCGGCACCATCGAGAGCGCACTGGCGACGATCGTCGCGCACGGCAAGAGTGCTGGGGTGAACGCGTTCAACGAGACGATCGCGCGACGCTACGTGGCCGCCGGGGCGAGTTTCGTTCTGGTCGGCGCCGATGTGGCGCTGCTGGCCCGGGGTGCCGAACAGCTGGTCGATAGATACCGGAAAGCACCGTGAACTGTTTGATTCTGACCTATTCGTCACTCAGCATTGCGAATAAATCGTATGCAACACATGGATTGATGTGCGCTGCCTCATTGAGTGAAGACATTGTTTCTGACAATTACGTCACTTACACTCGGTGACCATGGACCTGGACTTCACTCCTGACCAGATCGAGTTCCGCGATCAGGTCCGCACCTGGCTGGACGAGAACAAGCCGACCGAACCACGCCCCCGCGACGATGCGGGCATCCGCGAGTACGACCTGGCCTGGCAGCGCACCCAATGGGAAGGCGGTTGGGCCGGCATTGCCTGGCCGACTGAGTACGGCGGCAAGGGTCTGACCCTGTTGCAGCAGCTGATCTGGTACGAGGAGTACGCAGCCAGGGGATTTCCCGGTATCGACGCGTGCTTCGTCGGTCTGTCGCATGCCGGGCCGACACTGATCACCCGTGCCACCGACGAACAGAAGTTGTTTCATCTTCCGAGAATCCTTCGCGGCGAGGTGCTCTGGTGTCAGGGCTTCTCCGAACCCGACGCCGGATCGGACCTTGCGGCGTTGCGCACCAAGGCTGTCATCGACGGTGACGAGTTGGTGGTCTCCGGGCAGAAACTCTGGACCAGTTTCGCCACTGTCTCCGACTACCAGGAACTGCTCGTCCGCACAGACAACACCGGGAGCAAGCACAGTGGCATCACCTGGGTGATCTGCGACATGAGCACGCCAGGTATCGACATCCGCCCGATCGAGACGATCGAGGGCGGTGCGGAATTCTGCGAGGTGTTCTACGACGACGTCCGCATCCCGCTGTCCAACGTGGTCGGCGAGGTAGGTGCGGGCTGGTCCGTCGCGATGGCCACGCTGTCATTCGAGCGGGGTACCGCCTTCACTGCCAACCAGGTTCGGCTGGCCAAGATCATCGAAGACCTCATCGACTATGCGCGCGATCACGTCGGCCCCGATGGGCGCAGGCCCGCGATCGCCGATGATGAGATCGCGCGGCGCCTGGCGCATGCGCGGGCGTCGGTGGCTTCATTACGGGCACTGACCTACACCAACATCTGCGAGGCGTTGAAGACCGAAACTCCGGGACCCCGCGGTTCCATCGTCAAGCTGATGTACGCCGAGTTGGCCAAGGAGATAGGCAAATTGGCGATGGATGTCATTGGCCCAGCGTCCAGCCGTCATTCCTCGCGATGGGACATCGACGGGTGGGCGGGGTACTACTACTACAGCTTCTCCCAGGCGATCGGCGGCGGGACCTCGGAGATTCAGCGGAACATTGTCGGTGAGCGAGTGCTGGGGCTGCCCCGATGAACGATCAGTCAGGAGAGGGTCGTGGACCTGTTACCAGGAGCTGAACAGCTCGAAATCGTCGAGGCAGCAGGAGTTTTCCTTGCTGAGCGGATGCCGGTCGAACGGATACGCACCGAGCGGCATGCGGAAATGACGGTGCCCGAACATCTCTGGCGTGAGGGTGCGGAGCTGGGCTTGCTCACGCTCGGGCTGGACGAAGAGTTCGGCGGGTCCGGGCGGCCGTTCGATGACGAAGTGTTGTTGTTCGTCGAATTCGGCAAACGGCTCGCCCCCGGCCCATTCCTGGCCTGCACGTTGGGCGCCCGGGTCGCTGCGCGCTGCGGTGACACCGCCCTTGCGGAGCGCATCGGGTCCGGGCAGGCGCTGGTTGCGCTTGCCGTGCTCCGCGGCGACGGCGAGGCCCGGCCGATCAAGGGCACTTTCGACGTGTTCGAACCCGCCGGTGCCTCCCACGCCCTGGTGGTCGCCCGCAGTGGAGCCGCGCTCGTCGGGATCGATGCGCTCGGTGAACTATCGCCGGTAGATGCGTCCGACCCCGGCACCCGCATCGCCACCGCCACCGTGGAATCCGCCGAGCCCCAGTATTGGCTTCCCGCTGAGGACGAATGGATCTGGGGGCGCGCCATGGTGCTCTCGGCGGCATTCCTGGCCGGTCTGGCCGCGGCCGCGTGCGCATCGGCGACCGAACACGCCAAGACCCGCGAGCAGTTCGGCAAGCCGATCGGCGTGCACCAGGCCATCAAACACGCGTGTGTAGACATGGAGATCGCCGCCGAAGCGGCACAGGCACAGACGTTCTTCGCCGCGATAGCGCTGGCCGACGGCCGGTCCGACGCACTGCTTCAGGTACTCTCCGCGCTGACCGTTGCCGGATCAGCGGCGGTCGACAATGCCGCCGCCGGCATCCAGGTGTTCGGCGGCATGGGGTACACCTTCGAGAACAACACGCACCTGTACCTCAAACGTGCGCACGTATTCCGGCACCTCTTCGCCGAACCTACCGAGGTGCTGGCCGAGCTGTTGGCGCAGGACCGAGCCCAGTGAGTCGCGGTGTCGCGATCGCCGGCGTGGCCCTTTCCGATGTCGGCCGCGTTGACGACAAGAGTCCTTACGAGTTGATCGCGCAGGCCAGCCGCCGGGCACTGGCTGATGCCGGGCTGACGCCGGCCGATGTCGATGGGTTGGCCTCCACCGGTCAGGGCACCCTGCCCCCGGTCGACGTCGGTGAGTATCTCGGTCTGCGCCCCCGATGGATTGATTCGACAGCTGTCGGGGGTGCGTCGTGGGAGGTGATGGCCGCGCACGCGGCCGACGCGATCGCCGCCGGGCACGCCGACGTGGTGCTACTCACTTACGGTTCCACCGCGCGTGCGGATCTTCGAAAAGGCTTGCGGGGAGCCAATATCAACTGGGGTTCGCGCGGGCCACTGCAGTGGGAGGCTCCGTACGGGCACACACTGGTCTCCAAGTACGCGATGGCAGCGCGCCGGCACATGTACACCTACGGCACCACCATCGAGCAGCTGGCCGAGGTTGCGGTGTCCGCCCGGTTCAACGCGGCGGACAATCCCGAGGCGTACTACCGGGATCCGATCACCATCGATGACGTGTTGGCCGGGCCGATGATCGCCGACCCTTTCACGAAACTGCACTGCTGTATCCGCAGTGACGGCGGAGCAGCTGCCGTGCTGGTCAGCGCCGACCGCGCGAAAGATTTGAAGGGCAAACCGGTCTGGGTGCTCGGAACGGGGGAGACCACCTCCCACATGCTCACCTCGCAGTGGGACGACCTGACTGTCGGTCCGGCGTCGGTGAGCGGGCCACTGGCCTTCGCCCGCGCCGGTGTGACGCCGGCGGATGTGGATGTGGCCGAGCTCTACGACGCGTTCACCTACATGCTGCTGCTCACGCTGGAAGATCTCGGCTTCTGCCCGAAGGGGGAGGGTGGCGCGTTCGTCGAGTCTGGCGCACTGCGCCTGGGCGGCGCACTGCCGACCAACACCGACGGCGGCGGGCTGTCGGCGTGCCACCCCGGGCAGCGCGGTCTGTTCCTGTTAGTCGAGGCGGCACGCCAATTACGCGGGGAATGCGGGCCGCGGCAGGTGCCTGACGCCAAGATCGCCTGTGTCAGTGGTACCGGCGGTTGGTTCTGTTCCAGTGGCACAGTGATTCTCGGCGCCGAGGAGCCCTAGATGGCTGAATACCGCGCCGACACTACGGTTTATGACGGAGATTCACCGAATTTCGTCATAAACCGTAGCTTCGCGAGTGCGCGGGAGCTGTTGGACGCCGCGGCGCTGGCTCACGGGGGCCGGGAGGCCTACGTGGAGCCCGGTGCGCGGGTCACGTTCGCCGAGTGGATCGGCCGCGCACGTAGCGTCGCCGCGCAGTTCGCCGAGCTCGGGGTCGGCAAGGGCGACGTGGTCACATTGTGGCTACCGTCGGGCATTGACTACGCGACGTGCTACGCCGCAGCGGCGATGATCGGAGCCATTACCACTGGCCTCAACCCGCGGTTGGGTCGGCGTGAAATCACATCTATTGTGCAACAGTCCGATCCGGCGCTGATTGTCGTCGATGACGCTCTCGGGGAGCTGCCCATTGCCGGGCGCCGCGTGCTGCGACGCGAGGCCCTGTCAACCGACTCCAGTGAAGTGGCGCCACCGGTCGAACTCACCCGACGCGATCCCGTGGCACTGATCTTCACCAGCGGCACCACCGGAACCCCCAAAGGTGCGGTGTACGACGCCGACCGATTGGCGGCCGGAGCCGCAGCAGCCGGCGTGATGAGCGCTCCCTACGATCGGCGGCTCACCTCGACGCCGTTCGCACATGCCGGCTACATGTTCAAGCTGTGGGATCAGCTGTTGTGGGGTATCACGCTGGTGATCCCGCCGGCACCGTGGTCGGCTCAGGGCATGTTCGATGTGCTGCGCGACGAGCGGATAACCGTCGCCGGCGCGGTGCCGACCCAGTGGACCAAACTGCTCGACGTCGAAGGTGTGAATCCACAGGAATTGCCGCACCTGCGGATCGGTGTGGTGGCGACCGCGCCGGCATCCCCCGATCTGGTGCGCCGGGTCGCCCAGCAGATCGGGGTGCCGCTGGTGGTGCGATACGCGATGACCGAATGTCCGACCATCAGCGGCACCGCACCCGAAGACACGCCCGAGGTACAGTTCCGCAGCGTCGGACGGCCCGCGGCGGGGACCGAGGTACGTATCGGACCCGACGGTGTCGTCGAGGTCAGTGGTCCGTGCGTGATGCGCGGCTACTGGCGAAACCCGGAACTCACCGCAGAGGTACTGCGGGACGGCTGGCTACGTACCGGCGACATCGGGGTTCTCGGCGACGATGGCAACCTCATCCTGGTGGGACGCCGGGGCGACATGTACATCCGGGGCGGCTACAACGTGCACCCTGGTGAAGTGGAGCGGACCCTCGGTGACCACCCCGGGGTCAAACAGGCCGCAGTCATCGGCCGTCCCGCACCGGTGATCGGGGAGATCGGCGTCGCCTTCGTGGTGGCGCGTGACCCTACCGATCCACCGACGCTGGCCGAGCTGCGCACTCATGTGGCAGCCGAACTGGCCGACTACAAGGCACCCGACGAACTGCTGATTGTCGACGAACTGCCCTTGACTGCAATGCTCAAGCCGGACCGGGCGGCGCTGCGGGAGCTTATTGCTGTGCACGACAACGAGGAAGGCGGCCGGCAAGAGCTAGAGGAGTTCTTGCATAGGAGAATGCAGTGACGAGCACAATCGGTTTCATCGGAGCCGGCCGACTCGGCGAACCGATGGTCATGCGGTTGCTCGGCGCCGGTCACCGCGTGCTGGTTTATAGCCGTCGAGACGAGGTCCGCCACCGCGTCACGGCGGGTGGTGCCACATTGGCCGGCTCCGTGGCCGAATTGGCATCACGGAGCGACATCTTGATCTCGTGCCTGTTCTCCGACGCGCAACTGTGCGAAATAGGCTTGGGCCCCGACGGTTTCATTGCCAACGCCAAGCCCGGTTCGGTGTTCGTCTCGCACACCACCGGCACCGTATCCACTCTCGAAGCATTGCGGGACAGCTCACCCTCGGCGCCAGTGATCCTGGACGCGCCAGTCAGCGGCACAGCGGAGAACATCTCCGCGGGTACGCTGACTGTGCTGGTCGGCGGACCGGCCGACGCCGTCGAACGGGTGACGCCGGTGCTGGCCGCGTACGCCGATCCGGTTGTGCCGACCGGCGAGTTGGGCAGTGCGCTGGCCATCAAGCTGATCAACAATCTGCTGTTCGCCGCCAATGCCCAGCTTGTTGCTGCGGCAACGCAACTGGGTGGCAAGCTGAACGTCGATCCGGACGCGTTGCTGTCTGCACTTCAGGTGTGCAGTGGCCGAAGCAGTGCCGCCGACCACACCCACCGTATCGGCGGAATCGACCGGTTCACGGAATTGGCCGGGCCGTTTCTACGCAAGGACGTCGCGGCGTGCCGGGAGGCAGCGGCGGGGGCGGGCGTTGATCTCGGTCTCTTGGGAAATGTCGTGCACGACGGCCCGCTGATGCTGGAGGACGGCGCCGACTGAACGTGCGGGGCTCACTTCTTGGGTGAGGCATCCCAGAAGTCGCGGTTGGTTAGCACCTTGCCGTTGCGCACGGTTCCGACCGACGCGCCGTGCAGACCGGCCGGTTGCATCACCCACTCGACGGCGAACTTGTCGCCGCTGACCAACGCGGTAAGAACGTCGTAGCTGGCGCCGGGCACAAGTTTGAGTGCACCGTCGACGAACGCGCGGGCTTCGCTTGCGCCCCTGGCGATATGGCCGGTCGGCACGTCTTCGAGGACGACATCGTCGTCGAACCAGGCGCTGATCGCCTCGGCGTCACCGGAATCCCAGTCCGCGTAGTAGCCCTTGACCCAGGATGCGTCGTGGTCGGTCATGTGGTTTCTCCTTGTGCGGTGATCAGAATGCGGCGCATTGCCTCTTCGAGCGGTTGGCCACCGTCGCGGCCCAGGCTGGTCGCGCCGGCAGCGGCCAGCGCGGGGTGGATGCTGTCGCGTTCGGCGCGACTTCGGGTTGCGAGCCAGCCGACAAACATCAAGTACGTTGCGGTAAAGGTCTGCACGGCCACGTCTTCGGTAAGTCCCGCGCGGCGCAGGATGTCCAGGGCGGTGTCGGTGAGCCGGGTGGCCGCAGCTGATGGGCCCGTCGACGTCAGCGCGTGCAGACCGGCGCCCGGATAGGCCAAGAACGCGCGGTCCATTGCCAGGACGAGTTCGAGATACTGGTCGATCCAGGAAGCGTCCGGGTCCATCCGCACATCGATGTGCGCGGCCACCGCCTCGACAACGCGATCGGCGAGATCATCACCGCCGCGTAGGTGGTAGTGGATGGCCGGGGCCGTCACCCCACATTCCTCGGCGACTGACCGAACTGTCAACTCCTGCAGGGAGGATCGGGCGACAACGCGCATTGCGGCCTCGACAACATCGACCTTCGAGATGGGGGACGGCTGTGTGCCACCTCGGCGTCCCATGGCTCACCATCCCTTTCCGCTGGCATCGGCGGATCCCATTATGCCATAGTAAATGGGATCTTAGCGAGAGGAACCTCATGGACGCCGAAGTCGTCATCGTTGGTGGCGGGATTGCCGGATGTACGCTCGCGATCCGGTTGGCCGACGCGGGCATCGCCGTGACGGTACTGGAGCGCGAGCAGGTCTACCGCGATATCGTGCGTGGAGAGGCCATGGTGCCCTGGGGTTTTCGTGAGGCGGTCGAACTGGGCGTCGCCGAGGCCATTCTCCAGACCGACGGTGTCTCGGTAATGACGAAGATGGTCCCGTACGACGAGGGCTTCAGCGTCGAGCAGGCACAACGGCGTTCCCGCGACTTGTCCACGGCGGTCCCGGGCGCGCCGGGCGTGGTGGGCGTGGGTCACCCGGAGTTGCGTGAGTCGCTGGCCACCGCCGCAGCGAAGGCCGGCGCAGTCGTGGTGCGCGGTGTCCGCAAGACCTCGGTGACGCCCGGTACGGCCCCGTCGGTCAGCTATGAGGCCGATGACGGAGAGCAAACAGTGCAGTGCCGCTTGGTGATCGGTGCCGACGGCAAGATGTCGGCCACCCGGTCGGCGCTCGGCATGGCGCTGTTCACGACGCAGGCCCGGGTCCGGTTATCGGGCATGCTCGTTGACGACGGGGGAGTCTGGGACCGCGCGGAGACGGCCATCTCGGTGGACGGCAGGAATCAGTACATTGTCCTCCCGCGCGCCGATCACCGATTGCGGCTCTACGTCGGTCGAAGCGTCGACGACCCCGCGCCGCTCAAGGGGATCACCGCGGTCGGCGAGTTCATGAACGCATTCCGGACCCCGATCTTCCCGAACTCCGATCTACTGGCGGCGTCCACCCCGATCGGTCCATGCGCGACATTTCCGATGAACGACGCCTGGGTCGATGAGCCCGTGGCGCCTGGCGCGGCACTGATCGGCGATGCGGCCGGCTGGAGCAATCCGGTGACGGCCCAGGGCCTCAGTATCAGCATGCGTGATGCGCGAATGCTGTCGGAATCACTTCTGGAAAGCGCTGATTGGACGCCCCAGGGACTTGCTGGGTATGTCCAGGAGCGACGCAAGCGAATGGCCCGGCTGCACTTCGCCAGCGCGCTGACGGACCTGCTCACCGGTTTCGGCATGCCGGACCGAGCGGCGCGCCGATCGCGGATGTTCGGACTACTACACCGCCGTCCCGAGCTGGGCGCGGCTCTGGACGCGGTGCACGCGGGGCCGTGGGCCGCCCCAGATGAGGCGTACACGCCCGACATCCTGACCACGCTGGCGCTGGCCTGAACGTCGCGTCACAGCTGCCGCAGGTACCGCTCGACCAGGTCGACCGCGGACTGCGGGTAGCTGCGTGCGGTCGCCGCATCCAGGCCGTCGCGCACTAACAGCAGTGCGAGGCGATTGTTGATCAGCGACAGCACGAACGCGGCCACGAGCTGGTAGTAGACGATGTCCCCGGTCAAGGTTCCGCCGAATTCCCGGTAACGGCATACGAATTCGTCATCGGTCGGGACCCCTGGGGGCCGGGTGAACCCGAGTGATTCGCAGAGGAACGTCTCGAACATGAGCCACCAGCCGAGATCGATATCGGCGGGGCCGGTACTGGCTGTCTCCCAGTCGAACAGGGCGGCCACCGAGAGATCGTCGGCGAAGGACATATTTCCGACCCGGGCATCGCCCCACACGACTGTCTCCGCACTAGTGCTGGGGGCTTGATCGAGGATGACCTGCAGAGCGCGGCCGAGCGGGTCAGCGCCGACCTTGAGGTCGTCTCGGCACCACTCATACCAGTTCTGAAGGGTGGTCAGGTAGCGCTGCAGGGCAGTGGCGCCATCGGGACCATCGGCACGCAAGAATGCCAGGTCTGCAGGATCGTCGATCTGATGGACGGCGACCAGTTCGCGTAGCCCGTTGTCACACAGCCGTTCCCGCTCGGTCGCGGACAACTCCGCGGTCCACCCGCGTTTATGCCAACTCGGAACATCCGACGGGGTGCGGCCGGACACCCGCCGCATCACGTAGAACGGCGCGTCCAGCAGTGAAACGTCGGTCTCGACCCCCACGATCTGTGGCACGGCAATCCCGTGTCGACCAAGCCGGCGCATCACCTCGGCCTGCCGGGGCGCATCGGGCGTAGTGAACAACTGATGGTCTTTGGCCTGCAGACGGAGCACCAGGTCCTTGGAATGATGTTGGTGCTGCGGATCGGTCCACGATGCGGTGAAGAACGCGGTCTTCCCTGAGTAGCCGGCGTCCGGCGCGCTCAATTCCGAGATCTCCATCGATGTGGCTGCCCCCGATGTCAGCCGCTGTGGCAGCCATCCGCGCATGACGCGGTCGATTCCTGCACCGACATCGCCGCGCGTTGACGTGTATGCCACTGTCTACCCCTTCATTCCCAAAAAGTGAACACTAGTGTCAGAATAGGTCGATGGACACCGAAATATCCAGTGGCGTACCGCTTGGCGCCTATACGCTGCCCGGCCGGGTTGCTGATCCGCGGGCCGCGATCGTCCAGGCGGAAGCGGCCGAGCGGCTGGGATTGCGCACACTGTGGCTCAGCGAGAGGTGGGGCACCAAGGACTTGGGTGTGCTCGCCGGAGCGCTCAGTCAGGCGACCTCCACCCTCCGGATCGCGTCGGGAATCACCCATTTCCAATCCCGCCACCCTGCGCTGTTGGCATCGCTGGCGATGACGGCCCAGGGCCTCTCGGATGGCCGTTTCGTCCTCGGTGTCGGACGTTCGGTGGACGCGATGTGGGACGCTGTCGGGCTGCCCCGGTCGGCGAATGCGTCGATCGTCGACTACGCAGATATCTTCCGACGGCTGTGCCGTGGGGAGAAGGTGCGTTACGACGGACCGGCCGGGAAGTATCCGTCCTTGCGGCTCAACGATATTCCCGATCAGCCGGTGCCTCCGCTGGTTTTCGCCGCGATCGGGTCGAAGGGGTTGGCGTTGGCAGGCAGGCATTTCGACGGCGTGCTCCTACATCCTTTCCTCACGCCGGCAGCGGTGGCCCGTTCCGTGGCGGTGGTACGAGAAGCCGAGAAGTCAGCAGGCCGGCCGGTAGGCAGCGTGCGCGTGTACGCCACCGTGGTGGTTGCCTGCGATCTCCCCGCTGCCGACGAGTTGGCGGTAGTCGGGGCGAGGGCGGTCACCTACTACCAGATACCCGGGTTCGGCGAGCGCTTGGCAGCCGTGAACGGATGGGACGTGGAGCCTCTGCAGAGCTTGCGGTCTCACCCGTTACTGGCTGACATCAAAGGTTCGGCGGATTCTGTGCTTACCCGCGAACAACTCGTAGAGGTGGCTTCTGTGTTGCCTACCGCGTGGACCGGTGAGGCGGCTGCGGTCGGGTCGGCATTGCGTTGTCACCAGGTGTTCGCGAGCTATCGCGAAGCGGGCGCCGATGAGCTCGTTCTGCACGGCAGCACACCTGACCTGATCGGGCCGTTGTTTCCGACTATCAAGGTAGGCCTCGAACAGGAATGAAATCGGACTGATCGGCGAGTGGGTTCGCACAGGTCTGGGCGCCGAGGCTATAGCGATCGAACGACCGACGCATGGTGCGATACCGGAACGACGTTCCGGGATCTAGCTGATCGCGTTCACGGTCGCGCCGATCGACGCCAGTTCCAGGTTCAGTTCCGTCGGGTGTCAAGGCGTCGGAGGGACGAGCATCGTCTGCCAATTCTTGTCCCTCGGGGCGTTCTGACCCAGGTCGGCCTGGTTGTACAGCTTTCCGTCCGGACCTACGTAATCGCCCGTCGCGGGGTCGTATTGAGCTACCGCTATTGGCGGCGCGGAACCCGTGGCCCCCGGTGCAGTCGCTGACGCCGGTGGCAACTGGGGAACGCCCTGCCCTGTCAACGTGGCGTTGGGGTCGCCCTTCCAGTTGAAGCCGTCGTTGAGCGGAACGTAGTTCTCGTTGCTTTCGCACATCTTTACCGTCGGCGCGCGTTTACCGGGCACCGTTTCGCACGGAATATTGCGTGCGCCGCGGACGCCCAGCGGCGAATCCTGCGGCACCCGGCAGTAGAGGTCACCCGCCGGGCGTTCGGGATAGTCCTCGAAGTTGGCGGTCCGCCGCTGCTGGGCCGGGAGGAATCCTGTCGTACAGGGTGGGGGCAGGTTGAGATTGAGGTTGAAGGCCAACAGGCCGCCCGCGTACGGGCTGGGGTTGTTCATGCTCGGAACGCTGATGGCCTGCATCATCGCCGTGGCCTGAGGCAGCAGGACGAGCAGCTGCTCCAGATCCGCGCGATAGGTGATCAGCACCGGCGCGATGTTGGCCATGTTGGCCGCCAGGATCGGTAGCGTGGGCTGGACCCGGTCGACGAGCGCGCGTACCTCGTCGGTGGCTGGCGCGCCTTTCTTTAGGACGCCTGCCACCGCGGCGTCGTTGTCCCGCAGTTGCCGCGTGATGGTGGCCATGTGAGATGCCCACGCCTGCACCGAGTTCGAAGTCTCGGTCTGGGTGTCGAGGATGGGCCCGACCTGGTCGACGAGGTTGGTGAGGTCTCCGAGGTTTTGCCGGGCGTCGGTGGCCAGCGCGGTAGATCCCTTGACGAACCGAGCGATATCGGGTCCGAGCCCGCCGACTGCGTTGTATGCCTCGTCGATGGTCGTGCGCAGATCGTCTTGAGGGATCGCCAGCAGTCCGCGGTTGGTGGCGTCGAGCAGGCTGTTGATGTCTGGTGGAACGCTGGAATTGGCCCGGGTGATGACGTCGCCGTCGCGCAGTGGTGGCGAGTCGGCGTTGCGCGGCAACAGCGCAACGAATTGCTCTCCCACCGCGGTCTGGCTGTGCACCTCGGCCTGCAGATCTGAGGGGATCTTGACGTCAGACCTCAACGACAGCACCGCTTCGACGCCGCCGCCCTTGATCAGTCGGACGTCTTTGACCTGACCGACTTCGGTGCCCCGGTAGGTGACGTTGCCGCGGGCGTAGAGCCCGCCGGCTTCAGGAAGTTGAACGGTGATCTGGTAGTGCCCGATACCGAAGAGCAGGTTGGGCAACCCCATGTAGCCGAAGATCATCACGGCGAACGCGACCGCGGACACTGCGAGAAACACGATCAGCTGAATCCAGATGCGTCTGGTCATGTGCATGCTACGGCCCCTGATCTCCGTGGTAGGGCGCAACCAGCGGGTTGACCGCGGTGTAGGGACTTGGCATTTGGCCGATGGTGCGGCCCCACTGCATCTCCAGCTCGGTCAGGTCGCCTTCCCAGCGGGTGCCGGTGAAGAAGCTGGCGTCCAGCCGGCTCAAGGTCAGGTCGAGGATGATGGTCTGATTGGCGTACTCGCCACGTAGCCACTTGTTGAGCGTCTCTTTCGGATAGGGGAAGGTAGCGAAGAAACTGAGGGATCTGGTCAGTGCCGGGCCGGAGTCGGCCAGAGACTGCAGAACTGGCCCGAGGTCGCCGAGCTCCTTGACCAGATTCTCCTTGGTCTGGTTGACCGTGTCAGTTGTCAAAGCACTGAACCTGCCGAGTTCCGTCAACGCATCGGCGAGATGCTGACGCTGATCACTGAGCACCTGCAGGGCGGCAGGCAAGGTCTGTAACGCCTTGTCCAACACTGGTTTCTGATCAGCAAGCTGGCTCACCAGTCCATTGAAACTGTCCGTGGCCTCGATGATGTCGGTGGTCTGGGCGCTGAGGGATCCGATGAATTGATCCAGCTGGGTGAGCAGGCTACGTAGGTCGCCTTCACGGCCGGCGAAGGCGGTGCTCAGCGACTGGGTGATGTCCTGGAGTTGCCCGATGCCACCGCCGTTGAGGAGCATCGAGATGCCGGCCAGGGTCTGCTCGGTCGAGGGATAGATAGACCCCGATGACAATGGGATCACCGAACCCCCGCTCAGGCTGCCCTGCGGTGCGATTCCGGCGGGCGGAGCGAGCTCGACGTGTAGTGAGCCCAACAGGCTCGTCTGGCCGACGGTTGCCGTGGCATTGGCAGGGAGTTTGACGTCGCCATTGAGGCTCATCGTCACCAGCGCGTGCCAACCCTGCCGTTCGATCTTGGTGACGTTGCCGACTGTGACGTCACCGACGCGCACCCGGGAATTCCGTTGCAGGTTCTCGACATCGGGGAGTTGCGCCTGGATGGTGAACGGGTTGTTGCGGTGGCCTTCGGTGCCCGGGAGGTCCAGGGTGTTCACGCCGCGCCACTCAGAGCAACCGGATGCACTGACTAGGACGAGCGCGGCCAACAGGGCCGAGCCGGCCTGATGGAGGCAGCGGCCGATCACGAGCCACCTCCAGGGGGGACCATCATGCCGGTCAGCCCGTTGTCGGGGTTGGTGGCGACGGGTGCAGGCGCGGGTGGTGTCGACGGTGGTTGCGGCGGAACGTAATCCGGCCTCATCCAATCCTCACTGTAGGTGATCTCGTTGGGCCGCGCCTGAGCGCCGACAAGAACGTTCTGCCCCAAGGGTGGGAAGTTGAACTGCCGGTTCTTGATAATGGGAGCCAGGTATTGTGCGCACAGTTTGGCGGATTGTTCGGCGCCGAGTCGTGAGGCCGCCTGAATTGCACCGCAAAGGAATTCGATCGGATTGGAAAATTGATTGATGGCCAGCGCGCCGGTCAGCGCCCCCTGTGCGGGCTGGTAGATGTTGACGAAGTTCTGGAACGCGGTTGGTGCGATGTGCAGCGTCTGTTTGATGTCGTCGAGGCTCTGATTGAGCGCGGTGCTTACCGAGGCCAGCTTGTCCGACGTGGTGCCCACGGTTTCCTTGTTGGCGGCGACGAAGGCTGTCAGCTCACCGACGACGGAGTCGATATCGCGGACGGCGTTGGCGATCTCGTTCGGATCGTTGGCCAGAAGTCCGGTGACGGCGGCGAGGTTCTGATTAAGTTGGCGCAGCAGGTCCTGGCTGCTCTGAAGCGCCGTGACCACGGTTGAGATGTTCTTGACTGTGCTGAAGAGGTTCTTGCTGCGATCCCCGAGCGCCGAAAATGCCTGGGACATTTGAATGATCGTTTGTCGGATGTTCGCGCCCTGGCCGCGCAGGTTGTCCGCAGAGGTGTTGATCAGCCCGCCCAGCGTGCTGACACCGCCCGGTTGAGTGGGTTGCAGGGTGTCGGTGAGTCGCTCCAACTGCACGCGGAAGTCGTCCCATTCGACGGGAACAGCGGTGCGCTCCTCAGGGACGACAGCGTGATCTGCCATGGTGGGCCCGGCGGTATACGCCGGGGTCAGTTGGATGGCCCGGGAGGTGACCAGCGATGGAGACAGGATGACCGCCTTGGCATCGGCGGGCACCTGGTACTGGGCGTCGTACCAGAACGCGATCTTGACTCGGGTGGCCTCTGGAGTGATCGTGTCGATCTTTCCGACCGGCACCCCGAGAACTCGTACGTCGTCGCCGGGGAAGATGCCATTGCTGTTGGCGAAGTAGCCAACGACGTTGACGCGGTTGATGCGCTCTTGGGTCTGGGTCACGACCACGATCCCGGCCGCGACCAGGACGGCGAGAAGGGTGGCGAGGCCGACCCGCGCTCTGCGTGCGGTCATCACTGTCCTCCGTCGGTGGGTGCGCTCGGGGCCGGCAATTCACCGGGGGCATGGACCGTCACGGGGTTGGGTACCGGTGAGGGAACGGAGGCCAACTCTGGGGCGGCCGCGGCCGGCGGGCCAGGAGGGGGTCCTCCCGGCGGTGGAGCGGGCAGCGGTTCCCGGTACGGGTAGCAGCCCGTCGGTCCGGGCAGCGGCATGCCGGGCGGACCGCACCCCGGATCGCCCGGCTTGCCGGTGATCGCGTCGGGCAGTGTCAGATTCGGCTCGCCGCCCTGACCCGTGCGGGGGTAGGGGACCGGCAGTGCCGGTGTGCCGGGTTGGCCGACGGGCGGATCTGTCAATTGCGACGGCAGCAGCACGTTGGGATCCAGGCCGAGGTCGGAAAATGCGGCGTCGATAAAGGGTTGCAGGTACTGGCCCGGTAACAGATTGCCGATGTAAGCCTTGAAGAACGGGGCCGCAGACACCGACTCGCCGAGAGACATGGCGTAGGCGTTGAGCAGCTTGATGGACTTCTGCACCTGCTCTTTACGGTTGTCAACAATCGCGAGTACCCCGTTGAGCTTGTCGATCGCGGGCTTGAATGTCGCGTTGTTCTCGTCGATGAATGCCTTCGCCTGCCGCGAGAGAGCCGAGATGGATCCGGCGATCTGGTCGAGTGCCGCGCTTTGGCTCTGCAGCTGGACGAGCAGTGCATCGCTGTTGGCGATGAGGTTGACCACCTGGTCACTGCGCTCCGACAGCACCGCTGTGGCTTTGTCGGCGTTGGCCAGCAGGTTACGTAGTTGCTCATCGCGCGTGCTCAGGGTGCGCGAGAATCGCTCCACGCCGGCAACCGCGACCTTCAGATCTGGGGGAGTGTCCTTGAATGTGTCGGTCAGGACCGCCAGCGAGTCCGACAGCTGATCGGTGTCCAGGCCGCTGATCGTGGCGGTGAGGTCGCCGAGTGCATCGGGCAACTGATACGCAGATCGTGTGCGGTCGAGCGGGATCGGACCGTCTTGAGTGCCACCACCCCGTGGGGTGATCTCGATGATTTTCGACCCCAGCAGGCTCTTGGTCTGGATGGCTGCTTCGGTGTGGTCGCCGAGACTGATGTCGTCGGCCACGTTGAACGTGACCAGCACACGTGCGTGGTCGAGCTTGACACTTTCGACGGCACCGACCTTGAAGCCGGAAACCTGCACTGGCGCACCGGGAGTGAGGCCACCGGCTTCGGCGAAGTACGCCGAGTAGCTTGTTGCCCGATTGACGAAGGGCAGCTTGTCGTAGTTCAACGCCAGCAGCATCAAGCCGGCGGTGACACCGACGCCGACGGCGCCGATCACGACGGGGTTGCGTTCGCGGAAGGACTTCATTTCGGCGTGCACCTCCCGGAGTCTTGGCCGACCAGCTTGATGTAGACCGGTTGGCCCCCTTTGCCGTTGACTTTCAAGGCGACTTCGCACAGATAGAAGCTGAAGAAGTCGCCGTAGAGCCCTTGGCGGCCCAACTGCTGGTACGCCTCGGGCAAGGTGTTGAGGAGGTTGTCCATGTAGTCGTGGTCGGCCACTACCAGGCCCGAGGACCGGTCGGTCTCGGCGACAACCTTCTTCAAGGGGGTTCGTGCGTGGGCCAGCAGATCGGCGATCGAGTTCGAGGCTGCGTTGGTGTATGCCACGGAATTGCTGATGTCGTTTTTGTGGTCGGCCAAGGTGTCGACGAGGTCGGACAGCGAGGTCACCGCGGTGTCGACGTGCTCGCTCTGATCGCCGAGCGAGCCGACGACGGTGTTGAGGTTCACGATCACCTGTCCGATCAGCTGGTCCCGGTCCGCGAGGGTGTTCGTCAGTGCCGCAGTTTGATTCAAGAATGAGCCGATCGTGGCGCCCTGGCCCTGCAACGCTTTGATCAGCTGGCCCGACAAGGCATTGACCTGGTCTGGGTTCAAGGCGCGGAACAGTGGTCGGAAGCCACCGATGAGTGCGTCGAGGTTCAGCGCGGGCGAGGTGTTGGCCAGCGGGATAGTGCCGCCGGGCTTGAGCTCAGCGGTGCTTCCCGCCCCCTCTTCGAGGGCCAGGTAGCGGCCGCCGATCAGGTCGTCGTAGCGGATCACCGCCCGGCTGCCCTGGGTCAATACAACGGTGTCATCGGCGGTGAAGTGGACCAGTACCTTGTTGTCGGGCTGGATCCCGATATCGGTCACCTTGCCGACCTCGACGCCGGCGACGCGGACGAACTGGCCCGTCTCCAGTCCGCTGATGTTGCTGAACTCGGCGCCGTAGGTCTTTCCGTCCTCGAACCGCAGCTGGGCGAAAATCGCGAAGAGCGAGAAGACGCCTAGCGCTGCTGCCACTGCGAAGACGGCAAGCCGCCAGATGGCGCCTCGCAGGTTAGATCTCACGACTGTTGCCTCTCATAACTTCGCGGTACGGCTGTTTGGCGGATTCAGGGCGCTGGCGGGGGTAGCGGTGTCGGCACCAGTTCCGCGGGCGCGGGCGGTGTGAACGGCTCCGCTCCGGCGGGGACGTCGTTGGGGTCCGGTGGCGGTGACGCCGAGGGCACTCCCTGGGGAAGCCCGGGCCACAGCGGGGTGCCGTCCGGGGCGTACATCGGTGCGCCATAGGGCGGGGCGCCGGGATACGGGATGGGGCCGGGCGCGGGGCCTCCGAAGAGGTTGCGGATGCTCGGCGGTTCCGGGTTGCCCCGGGTGACGGGGAAGAAGTTGTTGTAAGCCGGGAAACCGATACCGGGGTTGGTCCGAATATCGTTGCCGGTACCCCAACCGGTGTTGGTGACCAATTGGCGTACGGGGTACATGTTTTCGACGTAGGGCAGGGACCCGCATCCTGGCTTTCCGCCTGGACCGCCCTTGGCCGCGACGATCGGCAGGTTCTCCGGATACTTGTATGGGTCATCGCCGAGCAGGAGACCGACGTCGGTGATTGTCGAAAAGCCGTTTCCGCCTGCGCCCTTGTAGCCGCCGTTATCCAGAAAGTGCTTCCCGCCGACGATGGTGCACGTGATCATCGGGTTGTACTTGAGCAACAGGCTGGTGGTCGACTCGAGGGCGTTGACCGAGGTCACAAGGTTGTCCTTGCTCGACCCGAGTAGGTTTTCGCCACTTCGCGAGAGTCCAGTCACGTTGAGCAGCAGCGCATCCAACGCCTTCGCGTGTTGGGTGATTGTGGTGCTGGTTGTACTCGCTGCATCCAGCACAGTCAGGATCTCCTGGGCGGCGACGCTGTAGGTGTCGCTGAAACCCTTGAGCGACTGCCAATCTCGCCGCAGGGTGTCTGCTCGGGGATTCAGAGCCGACAGCACCTCATTGGCATCGGTGGTGGCCTGGCCGATGGTCGGGCCCTGGCCGCGAACGCCCTCGGCCAGGGCCGACAGAACACCATTGAGCTTGGCTGGATCGATCTGCTTCAGCACGCCCATCAGATTCTGGAAGACAGTGTTGACCTCGGTCGAGACGTTCGACGCCTCGATCACCGCACCTGGCTGCAGGTGGTGTGGGCTCGGCGCAGACGGGTAGGTCAGGTCCACAAACTTTGCGCCGAAGGCTGTGGTCGCCCGAATCTGGGCGCCGATGTTGGCGGGGAGGTACTGGAGCTGGTCTGGGAACATCTCGAGCTTGAGCCGGACGGGGTCGCCACCTTGGACCTCACCAACCCGGCCTACCTCCACGCCCTGCATCTTGACCTTGCCGCCCGGCTCCATCACCAGACCGGATCGGTCGGAGGTCAAGGTGACGGGCACGTAGGCGGTGAAGGTCCCGGAGAACAGTGCACTGGTCACGAACACCACGGCCGCCAGGAAAGCGACGAGGAAGAGCGTCCACCACCCGGGGCTCAGCCGGCTGTCATTGCGTAGAAAGTCCATCGCGCTATCCCGAAAGGTGGAAGTTGCCGGACTGGCCGTAGACGGCCAGCGAGACGAACAGGGTTACGAAGACAGTGGCGACCAGCGACGTACGTACTCCCCGGCCGACAGCCTCACCGACTCCGGCGGGGCCTCCCGTGGCGGTGAAGCCGTAATAGGTGTGCACCAGCATCACCACGATGGCGATCAGGATCGCTTGCATGAACGACCAGATGAGATCGGTGGGGTTGAGGAACGTCTTGAAGTAGTGGTCGTAGACGCCGGTGGACTGCCCGTAGACGAACGTGGTACCGAACCTGGTGGCGACGAAAGCCATGATGACGGCGATGCAGTAGAGCGGAATGACCACCAGCACACCGGCCAACACGCGCGTCGACGCCAGGTACGCGACCGAGCGGACACCCATCACTTCGAGCGCGTCGATCTCCTCACTGATTCGCATTGCGCCAAGTTGGGCGGTGGCGCCGGCGCCGATGGTCGCGGCGAGGCCGATGCCGGCCACGAGCGGCGACACCAGTCGGACGTTCAGAAACGCCGAGGTGAATCCGGCCAGTGCCTCGACGCCGATCTGGGCGAGCTGGTTGTACGACTGAACCGCAATGAGCGATCCGGCGGACAGCGTCAGGAAGGCCACGATGACTACCGTCCCGCCGATGAGCGCGAGCGCGCCCACACCCAGACTCATCTGGGCGATCTGCCGGATGACTTCGACCTTGTAGTGGACAACTGCGTCGCCGATGCCGCGCACGGTCCAGCCGTAGAACTGGGTCTGCTCGCCCACCCGTTTCCAGCTGTTGGAGCAGGACGCCAAGAACCGTTGGATCCGGGGGTGCAGGCCGCTGGCTCTGCCAACCTGCGCCGTCACGCTGTGACCCTGACGGCGACCGCTGTGGCGATGACGTTGATGACGAAGAGAGCCATGAAGGTGAACACCACTGTCTCGTTGACCGCGTTCCCCACGCCCTGCGGGCCGCCGCCGACCGAGATGCCCTTGTAGCAGGCGATGAGGCCGGCGACGAGACCGAAAATCGCGGCTTTGGCAAGGTTCACCACTACGTCGACGCCTCCGACCAGGAGGGTGAGACCGGATGCGAAGGCGCCGGGCGTGACGTTCTGAAAGAAGACCGCGAAGAAGAAGCTGCCGACGATGCCAACCATGGTCACCAGCGAGGTCAGCATGACGGCGACGACGGTGGCGGCCAACACGCGGGGTACGACGAGTGCCTGCACCGGGTCGATACCGAGGACGCTCATCGCATCCAACTCTTCGCGGATGGTTCGCGCTCCCAGGTCCGCGCACATCGCCGTCGCGCCCGCGCCCGAAATGACAAGCACGGTGACCAGCGGACCGATCTGAGTGACCGCGCCCAGGGCGGCTCCAGTGCCAGAGAAGTCGGCGGCACCCAGCTCAACGAGCAGGATGTTGATGATGAACACGGTCAGGACGGTGAAGGGGATCGACAGCAGCAGGGTCGGCGCGATCGACACGCGTGCGACGAACCAGGTCTGGAGTAGGAATTCGCGCCACGCGAAGGGTCGCTTGAACATCAACACGAACGTGTCCAGGGTGGTCGCGAAGAAGTCGCCGAGCGCGCGAAGGGGTCGATAAGCATTTCCCATGGTCACCAAGACTCACGCACCACCTGCGCGTCGCGATGTTTCATGGCCTGCGGTTCCCTTCATGGAGCTTTATCGACAGATGACCGGATCGGAGATGTGGTCCAGCACACACGTCGTTGCGGGGGAACCGTACACCATTGTTTTCGGTTGTAGCAACAGATTCGGCTCTATGCCGACGCGGGACATGGGGTTCGAGTAGTTCCGTCGGATAGATTTGCTCATTCTGCAGAGTTGGCGGCGGTGACCCCGTCTCACATGGCGGCGAGTGTTGGCGCCGCTGCCTGTAGTGCTGCTCGCGCGACGTCCTTGCCTTGATGGGATAGCTGACATTGTTGCAGCTAGAGGCACCTATCGGCATACCTGACGCCATCTGCGCCGAGTTGAGCACGCGCCTTCGCTACCGCCTGACTCGCGGACGCTGGCGAGGGGTTTGGGTTACCGCCGGGGAGTTGCTGAAGTTTCGGGTACGCACGGTCAGTACTAGCCATCGAGGATTTGCTAGCAACAAGTTAATGGAAACTCATTCACCTCGTTGTGACGTTTATTATGCTGCGAATTCGCGGCTCTTTGTGCGCATTAAAGCGCCCCTATTTATGGACAGAAGCGCGGCTGATGGGATTTGGTCGAAAGAGCCGTATATCGATGAATTCACGGTTGTGTCGACGCGCCGGCGCCCGACATCTAGATGCGGTCGAGGCTGCAGACGGCGACCGATTTGATCAGTAGTCCTTCCCCCTCGGGTGCATCGGTGCTGCACACGGCGCCGCGCTCCCCGGGGGGTCTCCGCTGCGGCGTCTGGCTGGTCGACTGTAGGGCTCATCGCGACGGCGGGGGCCGGACCCACGGCTGACGGTCGATGCTTACCTGCATGGATCGTTAGGTGGGCAAAAGATCGCGCGATGAACGCACCATATATATATCTATTTATCTAATTGATAAGCGATGGTCGACGCGCAGAACGCGCCGTACCTGGGGCGGTGCTGTGGGCAGGACTACCGTTTGTCGACCGTTGCTCGCCGCGGTCTGCGCGGCCTTGGGCCGCGTCCGCGCCGCCGACCTGACGTTCGCGGAACACCCGACGGAAGTTCTGCAGATGCCGTTGGTCGGCCGCTGTGGGCGCGGACGATCGGCCCCGGGCCGCCGCAGGTTCGTGAACGCGATCGTTAGGTGCCGCCTGGATGGCATCACGCGTATGGTGGAGTATCGGCCGGGCACGAAGATCGCTCTTGGACATACGAAATGGTGACGTAGCCCTTGAGCCCGACCAGAGACCGCGCCCGGGCCAGACTGGGCTCATCGACGCTGCAGTGGTCGCCGCGGACTTTCACGAATCGTGCTGACGGCCGGCGGCTTAGGGATGACTTTGGGGTTGCCGTGCCCGGGTATGGCCGTATCGATGATCTTCCCGTCACTGAAAACGTCACCGTTCCAATGGAAATGCGATTCCAGATCGCGCAGCCACTTCGGTATCGAGCGCCAGTTGACCATGGGAGATTCTCGCCGCCTACCCGACGGCGTTCGGCCGATCGGCTTCCGCGCAATGGCCGATCACGAAGGCCGTTGTGCCGTGTCGTTCCGCAGGGAGGGTACTCAGATCGTCGAGCCGACGGGCCCGAGGTCAGTGCACCGAGCTTTCTCGAAGACCGCCCAGCAGCCCTGGCCGCGGCCGGTGTAGGTGCCTCCCGGCGCTGACATGTTGATGAATGCCCTCGCCGTCGACCAGGCGGGACTCGACGAGCACGTGTCGTTGCCCGTGGGGCCGGTAATGCAGACTGTGGCGCTTGTGGCCTGGGCTAGGCCCGAGCACTTCGTCGCCACCAGAGTCGCCGATACCGCAGTCCTGCTTCCGCCGGGCAGTTGTTCCGCGTGCGGTGCCGACAGCTGGAACGTGCAGCTGTCGTCGTCGGCGGCTGCCGAGGGCGCGCCGCTCGTGATGGCGCCTATGGATCCCACGGCTATGGCGATAGTCAGGGCGAACAGGTTGGACCTGGAAAGGCGATAGCGGGTGAGCGTGTGCTGATAGGTCATTGTTGTTGTGCCCGGCCAATTTCGCCCCGCTCGATGGGGCAGTAGCCCGGCGTCCTCCTCTATGCTCTGCACCGCAGCAATGCAATCATCGTCGTCCGTCGCCGCGCACGCCATGAGCTCGGCGGGTGAGTCGGACATCCGTCGGACGGCGACTTCAGCCGCCGAGGCGCAACCCGGTGTTGCGGGTGCCGAATACGTCTGTGGCCATGATCGCACCCAACTTGTTTGCATCCCAGCGCTTCTGGCCGTTGGACACCGAGGCCACCGGATGCCAGCCCTTGAGCAGCTGGATATTCTCGCCCATCGCGCGGATCACCTGACCGCTGATGTGGCCGGCCTCGGGGCTGGCCAGCCACGCCACCACCGGTGAGCCCAGCGACGGGTCCTTCGGGTCGAACTCATCTTCGGCGCGTTCATCGGGTTCGATCGGTGCCTGCGCACCGGGCATGGAGGCGGACATCCGGGTCCGACCGCCCGGGCTGATCGCGTTTACGGTCGCGCCGATCGACGCCAGTTCCAGGCTCAAGGTCTGGGTGAGTCCCACGATGGCAGCCTTGGCGGCACTGTAGTTCGTCTGACCGAAGTGGCCGTGCAGGCCCGCGCCGGACGTGGTGTTGATGATGCGGCCATATACCGTGCTGCCGTTGGCCTTCGATTCGTCCCGCCACTTGCGTGCCACCGCGCGGCTGGTCAGCCAGCTGCCCCGCACGTGCACCCGCATCACCAGGTCGAAATCATCGAGGGTCATGTTCCAGATCGCCTTGTCGCGCACGATGCCGGCATTGTTGACCACGATGTCCAACCGGCCGAGTTGCGAGTACGCCCGCTCCACCGCGAGGTCGACCTGCTCCTCGTCGCCGACATCGCTGAAGTCGGAAACCGCCTTACCGCCGCGGCTTTCGATGATCTGCACCACCTCGTCGGCCACCTTCCCAGTGCCCTCACCCGATAGGCTGGTGCCCAGGTCGTTGATGATCACGGTGGCGCCGTGTTTGGCCAACTCCAGGGCATGGCCGCGACCGATGCCGTGGCCGGCCCCGGTCACCAGGGCCACCTTGCCGTCCAGTAGTCCGGTCATGCGTGCTCCTCGCTAGGGGTGAAGATGGTCAGATACGGGCTGTCCGGGTCGCTGTTGTCGACCGGCCGGAACACCGCGGTGACCGGCATTCCGACCCGAAGGTGTTGTGGGGCAGCTCCCTCGATGGTCGTCATCAGACGCGGGCCCTCGTCCAGTTCGACGATGGCGGCCACGTAAGGCAACTGTTTCTTGAACGGCGCCAGGTCGTTCACGAACACCGTCGAATACGTGTAGAGCGTGCCGGTGCCGGTGGCCTGCACCGGACGGACGTCCTCACTCCAACAGTGTGGGCAGAACGGCCGCGGGTAGTGGTGCAGCGTGCCGCACGCCCGGCATTCAGCGACCAATAAGCGGCCGTCGCGTGCGGCCTCCCAATAGGGTGCGCTTGCTGGGTCGATGACGGGAATGTCGGCGCGCGTCATCGTCACCACCCGGTGAACTCGGTCGGGCGCTTCTCGACGAAGGCTTGCACGCCCTCTTTCGAGTCGTGCGAATACGACTGGATCTCCTGGGCCATCGCTTCGGCGACGAATGCCCCGGACCTGTCAGTGTCGGGGGAGTCGTTGAGCAGACGTTTGGTGAACGCGATCGCGGTGGTGGGTGCGGCCGCCAGTCGGCCGGCGAAGTCTCCAACCGTCTCATCGAGCGCATCGGCCGGCACCACCCGGTTCACCAGGCCGATGCCTAAAGCCTCGGCAGCTGTGAGCTTCTCACCGAAGAAGGCCAACTCCTTGGCCTTCTGCATACCGATCCGCCGAGGCAGCAGGTAGCAACCGCCGCCGTCGACCACCAGTCCGCGTTTGGCGAAAGACTCCGCGAAATAGGCGTTTTCGGTGGCGATGACCAGATCGGAGGCGTACACCAGGTGAGCCCCGATGCCAGTGGCCGCGCCCTGCACGGCGGCGATCACCGGCTTGTTGCAGTCCAGCACACTGGCCACCAACTTCTGCGCGCCGTTCATGATGCGTCGCATCGGGTCCATCACCCGCTTCTCCACCGTCGCGCGTCGCTCAGCGAGCGAGCCGACGTCGGCACCGGCGCAGAAGTGCTTGCCGTTGGCGCGGAGCACCACGACGCGAACTTTGTCGTCGGCGTCGGCGGCGGCCAGCAACGCGATGAGCGCATCTCGGTCATCGGGTCGGACCGCGTTGGCGGCCTCAGGGCGGTTCAGTGTGATGGTCAGGACGCCGTCGGTGGTGTCAGACAGCACTGCTGCGGGTGTGTTCATGGGGTGTATGTCGCCTTGAGGTGTTTGATGCCGTTGACGAAATTCGATCTCAGCATGACCGGTTCGCCGACGGAGGTGATGTCGGGGTAGCGGTCGTAGAGCATCTTGAACGCGACGTTGAGTTCGAGCCGGGCGAGGTGTGCGCCCAGGCAGAAGTGCGGACCCGGCCCGCCGAAGGCTATGTGGTTGTTCGGTTTTCGTGCAATATCGAAAAGCTCCGGCTCGGCGAAGACAGCTGGATCGCGGTTGGCGGCGGGGTACCAGAGGACGATCTTGTCACCGGCGTTGAAGGTGTGGGTAATCTCGCCGTTCTCGTCGGTCAGTGTCACACCGTCGTGGGTTACGGTGCGGCGCATGTGGATTACCGGGCTCGCGTACCGGAGGATCTCCTCGACGGCGGTCGATGCGAGGTCGTCGTATTCGGCCAGGAGCCGGTCCCGCTGTTCGGGGTGGGCGGACAGAATCAGCAGCCCGTGGGTGAGTGCGTTGCGGGTGGTCTCGTTGCCGGCGCCGATGAGCAGGATGAAGAACTTGGCCAGTTCCTGCGGGGTCAGGTTCTCCTCGTCGGAGGTGACCAGCTTGCTGATGACGTCGTTGCGGGGGTTCGCGATGCGGTCCTCGGCAATGCTTTTCAGCAAGTCGATGAGCCGCTCACTGGTTTCCGTGACGGCAGTCTCGATGCCCTTGATGCTCTGGTCGGGTACGTACTCGGGGTCGGAAGCGCCCAGCACCACGTTGGTGGCCTGCAGGATGAACTGCTCGTGCTCGCGGGGCACGCCCAACATGTTGTCGATGATTCGGAGCGGTAGCAGCGTGGCGAAAGAGGACACGAAATCACACTCGCCCGAGCGTGGCATCTCCTCGAGGATCTCGGTTGTCGTCTCCTGCACCAGGCCACGCATCTCGGAAAGGATGCGCGGCGTGAATCCGCGGGAGACGATTTTGCGCAGCCGCACGTGCTCGGGGTCGTCCATATCGATGATCGATCCACGGTATTCACGCATCTCGGCCGTCTGGTCGAAGATCTGGGTGCCCTGCCCCGAACAGAAGTCTTCCGGCCGTCGACTGACCTGGGCCACGTCGCGGTGCGAACCGACTGCCCAGAATCCGCGGATGCGCGGCGATTCAGGTCGACTGGTACGGACGAACACCGGGCCGTCCGCGTCGCGAAGGCGCCGGTAGAGATCGCTGCGGTCGGCGGGATGCTCCTGCCACCACCGCAGGTCGATCAGCGGGGCGAACTGCTGCTCATCGATGTCGATCGGACTCACAACACAGAATTCTGGCACTAGTGTCACTTTTTGGCAATGCTGGGGTACGGCGTGTGTGAGCCGTTGCAACGAATATCGGCGCACCGATCTTGCCGTGCGATCTAACATATGTGTTCATATTGGGCTAGGTATGAGGAGAACTATGGTGAACGAGACGCCGAAGCGGGTCGGCATCATCGGCGTTGGTTGGGGTGCACATGTACAGGTACCCGGCTTCCGGGCAGCGAAGGGCTTCGAGCCCGTCGCACTCTGTGCTCGCACACCCGACCGGCTGGAACGGGTGGCCGCCAAGCTGGGCATCGAGGAAACCTCCACCGACTGGCAGTCGTTCGTCACCCGTGACGATCTCGACGTCATCTCGGTGGCGACACCGACCGTGCTGCACCGAGACATGACTCTGGCCGCGCTGGCGGCCGGCAAGCCCGTGCTGTGCGAGAAGCCGCTTGCCGGCGACCTCGAAGCCGCCCGCGAGATGGTTCGGGCCGCCGCCGAGTCGAACGTGCCCACCGCCTGCTGCTTCGAGAACCGGTGGAATCCGGACTGGCTGGCAGTCGCCGACAGGGTGCGGTCCGGATTCCTGGGCACGCAATATCTGGCGCGAGTCAGTCGCAGTGCGTCGTACTGGCATCCGAGCCATCCCGTGCAGGCCGGCTGGATGTACGACCGGGACCAAGGTGGGGGATATCTGGCCGGGATGCTGGTGCACGACCTGGATTTCCTGTGCAGCGTGCTCGGCCGGCCGGTGTCGGTGTGCGCCGAGGTGCGCACCAGCGAACCGGTACGTGAATTGCCTGACGGCACAACACTGCACGTGACCGCCGATGACACCGCGGCACTGTTGATGCGGATGGAATCCGGCCCGACCGCGGTGCTGAGCGTGTCGGTGATGGGCGCGCACGCCGACCACTACCGCCTGGAGCTGTTCGGCTCCGACGGCACGATCATCGGTGACGGCGACCTGCGCTCCGCGGCATACTCGGCCGGCGAGGCCACCGACGCCGGGCTGAGCCCACTGATCGTCGATGACCGTGAACCGGCTCACCCGGAGAAGTTGCCGTCCGGTCTGGCCGGGCATGCGAGCCGCGCGATGGCGTTGATGCTTGAGGACTGGCTGCCGGCCTTCGACGGCGAGGCCAGCTCGGCCGCGACTTTCGAGGACGGATTGCTCTCGCTCGCGGTGATCGACGCCGCGCACCGCTCCGCCGAAGGGGGCGGATGGGAGACTGTGCAGGTTTAGCGGGGACCAACCTGCAATCTGAACACGGCTCGTCTGGCTGTTAAGCCTCGGCGGGGGGATAGATAAGCACGCCACGGATATTGGCGCCCGCGTGCATGTCGGCGTAGCCGTCGTTGACCTTCTCCAGCGGATAGGTGCGGGTGACCATGGAGTCGAGGTCCACCTGCCCGGCGCTGCTGAGCTCGAGGATCTTCGGGATGTCAGCGCGTGGGTTACCCGAGCCGTAGAGAGTGCCCACGATCTGCTTCTCGGTCAGGGTGAGATCCATCAGGTTAGCCCGGATCTCCCGCTCCAGCATGGGGTGGATGTTGGTGACGACCAGCTTGCCGCGTTTGGCCGTCATGGCCAGGGCCTGGCCGACGAGCTGTCCGTCGCCGACCCCCATCGCGCAGATGAACTTATCCACGCCACGATCCCAGGTTGCCTTGGCCACAACACCTTTGGCTTCGTCCCAGTTCGCTGCGGTGTGGGTAGCGCCCATCTTCACCGCCTCGGCCCGCTTGTACTCCGAGGGGTCGATGACGGTGATCGTGCGCGCACCGGCGAGTCGGGCACCCTGCACCGCCGCCGCGCCGATTCCGCCAACCCCGGCGACGGCAACCGTATCGCCCGGCCGTACGTCGGCGGCGTACACCGACGATCCCCATCCGGTGATGAACCCGCAGCCGAGTAGGCAGGCCCGGTCCAGACGATAGTGCTCCGGGATCTTCACGCAACTCGCCTCATGCACCACCGTGTGATGCGCGAAAGACCCGACCCCGCAAGCCAGCGCGAGATCCATGTCACGGAGGTGGTGGCGGGCGGTTCCATCGTGAATCTGCATGCCGGAGTATATCTTTGCGCCTAGGTCGCACAGGCTCTGATGGCCAGTCGAGCAGGACGGGCAGCGACCGCACGACGGTATGAAGCTGAACACCACGTGGTCGCCGGGTGCCAGCCACGACACATGATCGCCGACTGCCTTGACCACGCCGGCGCCCTCGTGCCCGCCGATGCAGGGAAGCGCGATCGGCATGTCGCCGGTGACGAGATGATCGTCCGAATGGCACATACCCGAGGCGTGCAACTCGACCAGGACTTCAGTCGCCTTCGGCGGATCCAGCTCGATCGTCTCGATCGTCCACGGTGAATTGCGTTCGAACAGGACTGCTGCCTGCGTCTGCATGTGAAATTCCTTCCGAATCAACGGATGATGGCTTGGTATTCAACGAATCCGGTGATGCCCTCCGGACCGCCCTCACGGCCGATACCGGACTGCTTGAAGCCACCGAACGGGCTGCCGAAGTCGAGTACGGCGGTGGAGTTGACGGCGATCGACCCGGCCTGCAGTTGGGCCGCCACTGTGGCTGCGTGCTCCTCATCGGCCGACCACACCGCACCCACCAACCCGTAGCGCGAGTCGTTGGCGATGGACACCGCTTCGGAAATATCGTCATAGGCGATGACGACGACGACCGGGCCGAAAACTTCCTCGCGGGCGATCTCCATGTCGTTGGTGGCCTCGACGAGAGCGGGGGTGACGAACCACCCCGGCCGGTCCGGACGCTCACCGCCAGTGAGCACCGTGGCTCCCTCGTCGCGCGCCCGCCGCAGGAGACCTTCGACCTTGTCACGTGCCGCCTTGTTGATGAGCGGACCGATATCAGTGGACCGGTCGGCCGGATCGCCGACCGTCAGCGCGGTTACCGCAGCGATCAGGACAGTCAAGTACTCGTGGTACCGACTGCGCGGCAGCAGGATTCGGGTCAGCGCGGCGCACAGCTGGCCGTTGTTTCCCATCACACCGCCGACCAGTCCGGCGACCGTCTTCTCGAGTGGCGCGTCCGGCAGCACGATGGCCGCGGACTTACCGCCGAGCTCTGTGCTGCAGCGGCGGATCCGGGATCCACACGACGCGGCGATCCGGGCGCCGACCGCGGTCGATCCGGTGAAGCTGATCTTGTCGACATCTGGGTGCTCGGTGAGCAGCTCGCCGGTCGCGGCCCCGCCGTTGACGACATTGACCACGCCATCGGGGATGCCGGCCTCCTCGATCGCCTCCATGAGCACACCGAAGGTCAGAGGCGCATCGGGTGAAGGCTTGAGCACCACTGTGCAGCCCGCCGCTAGTGCAGGACCCAGTTTCAGCGCTGCGATGAACAAGGGCGTGTTCCACGGCACGATCGCACCGACCACGCCCACTGGCACCTGCCGCACGTCGACGACGCCACCGGTCATCGAGGGCCGGCTGGTGGTGAACGGATGGTCGGGCGTGATGGCGGCGTAAGCCCGTAACACCCCGGTCGCGGTGATGACCTGGCCGAACGTGCTCCACGAGCGCGGCGAGCCGATCTCGGCGGTGGCCAGGTCGGCCAGCTCGCCCTTGCGGGCGGTCAGGACATCGGCGAGCCTTCCCAGCGCGGCGCCGCGCTCGGCGGGGGAGGTCTGCGCCCAGGCCGGCAGCGCGCTGCGGGCCGCCGCGACGGCGGCAGAGACCTCGTCGTCGCCCGCAATACCTACGGTGCCCAGCACCTCTCCGGTGGTCGGCGAGGCCACCTCCACTGTGGTGGCGGCAGTACTCGTCACCCATTTGCCTGCGACGTAGCTCGCCGCCAACTCGATCATGGACGCCAATTCTGGCATCGATGTCATCTTTAGACAAGCTGCTCAAAGGCGATTAAATGTTATTCAGGTTTCACATCCGTCATTCTTCTGACACTATTGGTCACTATGACTGCAGCGCCTGCCAGTGACACCGATCTAGGCGTGGGACAACCCTGGGAGGTGGTCGTGGAGCGCGGGAAGATCGCCGAGTTCGCCGACGCCATGCTCAGCGAGGATCCCGCCTACCGTGGTCCGGACGCGATCGTTCCGCCGACCTTCCTGACCAGCGCCGCCCGCTGGGCGCCGCCGGGCGTCCGGGTCAACGTGGGCTTCGACCGCAAGCGACTCCTGCACGGTGAGCAGGAGTACACGTTCCACAGCGAGTTACCCGCTGCCGGTGATGTCCTGACAGCACAGGAGCGGATCGTCGAGCGGTTCTCCAAGCCGGGCAAGCGTGGCGGCACCATGCGCTTCGCCACGGTCGTGACCGAATACCACGACACCGCAGGGGTTTTGGTGGCCGAGGCAAAGGCCACATTCATCGAGACGGCGGCCAGGCAATGAAACCCGGCGATCAGGCATCGCCCCGGGAGTTCGGTCCACTCACCCGGCAGATGTTCGTCCGCTACTCCGGCGCGTCCGGTGACCTCAACCCCATGCACTACGACGATGAACTGGCACGGTCCGCGGGCTATCCGTCGGTATTCGCGCAAGGCATGTTCTCCGCGGCGCTGCTGGCCGGGTTCGCCACCGACTGGCTGGGAGCACCCGGTGTGCGTCGGTTCGGCGTCCGCTTCCGCGAGCAGGTCTGGCCCGGCGACATTCTGACCTGCACAGGAACGGTCGTGGCGGTGTCCGAGGAGGACGAGACCGATCGGGTGAGTGTCGAACTCACCGCCATCAGGCAGACCGGCGGTGTGGCGATCACCAGCACTGCGGAATTCGCTGTACCCCGAAGCGGACCGCGAAACGCGGCACACGGTGCCGCGGGTCCTGCGGATCAGCAATAGGCTGGTGACACCATGTCCGAAGCCTCGATAGTCCGCCGCGCCAGTTACGGCCCGTCCAGCCCCGCTGTGGGGGCCCGGGGGGCCAGCACCCGCAGCCGGATAACCGAGGTCTCGCTGGAACTGTTCGGTCGGCTCGGCTACTTCGACACCTCGGTCGACGCGATCGCCAAGGCCGCCGGGATATCGCGGGCCGCGCTGTATCAGTACTTCCAGGGCAAGGACGAGATCTTCCTGGAGCTGCTGAACGAATGCGGCAGCGCACTGTTCCGGGTCGCACGCCGCATCGGTCCCATGGGACCGGACGAAACCGGCTTCGACAATCTGAACTGGTGGCTCGGCGAGTGGAGTTGGGTCTTCGAGAAGTACTCCACGATGTTCGTGCAGTGGACGGCGATCGCATCGTCGGACACGAAGGTGCGACCCGCGATCACGGGGTTCGTGCGCAGCTACAACCATCGGCTCGCCGAACGCCTGGCCGCGTCAGGTCTGCAAGGTCTGGACCCCGAGGTCGCGGCCATGACGATGACCGCGCTGGTGCACCGCATCAACCTGTTCGTGCACACCGACCGCGCCTACGGTCGCAGCGCCAAGGACGCCATCGACACCCTGTCGGTATTCCTGCAGTTGGTGCTGTTCCCCGATACGCCACCGGCGGTGCTGAAGTCGTTGGGACTGCATGCCAGCGCGGACCCGGCAGCGGATGTGGACGCCGTGCAGGTGCCCGACGCTCCAGATCTCACGGGGCTGTCCGTTACCGAGCGGACCGCGAACCTGAGCAAGCGCGCCGTCGCCACTGTGACGACGCTGGCCGATGCCGGTGCCGCGCAGTTCCGGGCCAGGGGATACCGAAGCACCAGTGTCGACGACATCGTCGCCGCCGCTGAAGTGGCCCGTGGCACCTTCTACAAGTACTTCAGTGACAAGCAGGATCTGCTCGCCGCGGTAGGTGCCGAGGTCTACGGGGCCGGAAAGGCATTCGCAGAACGGATCGCGCAGGTGGATCCGGTGGCCGACGAATCGACGCTGCGGCATTGGCTGGCCACTTACGTAGAGTTTTACGATCGGTATTCCGGCTGCATCGACGCTTGGGCCGAGGGCACCACCGACGACCCCACGATTGTCGGGATCGGCGAGAACGGTCAGGTGCTGATGGACATCGGCGCGGCTCGGATGTTGACCCGCCGACCCGGTGCGTACCCGTACGACCCGGTGATCTCGGCACTGATCCTGCGGTCACTTGTCACCCGCGTGCCTGAAGCTGCCCTCGACCTACCCGAGCAGCTGAGCCGGGACGAGGTCATCGAATTGTTGATGACCTGCATCAAGCGTGGTTTCTTCGCTCGGTCGAAGTGACGCCTGCCGCGATGAATTCGTCGATCCCAGCGGACGGGTATCCCAACTCGCCCAGGATCTTTCGGCTGTGCGCGCCCAGCGCCGGCACGTCACCCAGCAGCGGGTCGACGCCCGCCAGGCCTGCCGGCGGGGGCAGCGCCTCGGCGGGCCCGCCCGGAGTCTGAATCCTGCGCCACCGGTCGCGGCCGGTGAGCACGGGGTGATCCGACAGGTGCTCGACATCGTTCATGCGGGCGTGTGCCACCGCTGCTTTGTCGAGACGTGCCTCGAGTTCGTCGGTAGCCAACCGGGCCGCCGTTTCGCTGATGATGGCCTCCAACTCGTCGCGGTGCGTGACGCGATCGGGGTTGGTGGCGAAGCGCAGATCGGCGACGAGATCGGCTCTTTCCAGGACGATTTCGCAGAACCGCTGCCATTCCGGCGGGTTCTGCACCGCCAGCAGAACCGTATCGCCGTCGCCGGCGGTGAACGGGCCGTACGGGGCGATGGTCGGATGCCGTGCGCCCGTCCGGGCGGGTGCGGTCCCGCCGTACCGGCCGTAGTAGAGCGGTTGGGACATCCATTCCACCAGCGCATCGAACAATGACACCGAAACCGGCCGTGCCACACCGGTGGTCGCGCGGGTGTACAGCGCAGTGAGAATGCCGGAGAAGGTGAACATTCCGGCCGCGATATCGGCGATGGACACCCCGGTGCGTGCCACCTCGGCCGGCGAACCGGTCACCGACAGCAGCCCGGCTTCGGCCTGCACCAGCAGGTCATAGGCCTTCCGGTCCTTCCACGGGCCGTCCTGGCCGTAGCCGCTGATGGTCGCGGTGATGATCCGCGGATGCGAGCGGGCCACCGACTCGGCATCGAGACCCATTCGGGCTGACGCTCCCGGCCCGAGGTTCTGAACCAGCACGTCGGCATCCTCGAGTAGCCGGTGCACGATGCGCAGGCCCTCGGGCTGCTTGAGGTCGAGCGTCAAAGACTCCTTGCCGCGGTTGAGCCACACGAAGTAACTCGACTCGCCGTGTACCGAACGGTCATAGCCGCGGGCGAAGTCGCCACCCTGGGGGCGTTCGACTTTCACGACTCGGGCGCCGAGATCGGCGAGCTGGCGGGTCGCGTACGGTGCCGCGACCGCCTGTTCCAGGCTCACGACGGTGATCCCCGCCAGCGGTGCGTCCGTCATTTCGCCAACGGATCCCGCGGCAGCCCCAGCAGGCGCTCGGCGATGGTGTTGCGGATGATCTCCGAGGTGCCGCCCGCGATGGTCAGACACCGGGCGTACAGATAGGCGCGGGTCAGCTCCGGCGTTCCGCCGGCGACCGCGGAGGTTCCGGCCAGCTCGATCGCGAGTTCACTGACGTGTTGCGAGGATTCGGCCTGCAGCAGCTTGCTCACATTGGCCTCGGCCGCGGTGTCGCCGCCCGCCATGGCGCGGCTGGCATTGCGCAGATTCAGTAGGCGCAGGGCGTGAAGCTCGGCGATCACCTCGCCGACTCGGTGCTCCCGGCGCGCCGCTACTGCGTGGGAAGTGTTGTCCAGCAGCTTGATCAGGTCATCGGCACCCACGCCGATGGCACCGGAGCCGCCACCGATGGATACCCGCTCATTGCCCAGCGTCGCCCGCGCCACGAGCCAGCCGCGGTTCACGTCCCCGACCACATCGTTGTCGGGGACGAACACGTCGTCGAAGAACACCTCGTTGAACAACGCCTCACCAGTGAGCTCACGCAGTGGCAGCACCCGGACGCCGGGGGAGGACATGTCGATCGCCATCATCGTGACACCTGAGTGTTTCGGGGCATCCGGATCGGTGCGTACCGTCGCGAGGCCCCATTGGCATTCGTGAGCCAAGCTGGTCCACACCTTCTGCCCGGTGACCCGCCAGCCACCGTCGACCCGGGTGGCCGTGGTGCGCACAGCTGCGGCATCGGACCCCGCGCCGGGTTCGGAAAACAGTTGGCACCAATTGGTCTGACCGCGCAGCACCGGCTCCACCCAGCGCGCCCTCTGGTCATCGGTGCCGGCCTGCGCGATGGTGAGCATCACCCACCCGGTGATACCCAGATCAGGCAGGTCGACACCGCTGACTCCCGCGAACTCCTCCTCGATGACGAGTTGTTCGACCACACCGGCTTGGCGTCCCCACGGTTTGGGCCAGTGCGGCACCAGATAGCCGGAATCGACCAGGTAATCCCGCTGCTCGTCGGATGGCAGCCCACGCAGCCGCTCGACCGCCTCAGCTGCCTCCCGCCGGAACAGGTCGGCCTCGGCGGGCAGGTTGAACGACGCGCCGTGCGCGACTCCGGTGCGCTGCGCTTCGGAGATATCGGCCAGAGCGTCGCCGGTATCACCGATCAGCGCGGTCAGGCTCCGGGCCCGGCGCAGGTACAAGTGGGCATCGTGCTCCCAGGTGTAGCCGATTCCGCCGTGCAGCTGAATGTTCTTCTGCGTGATGAACGTCTGCATACGTGTGGCGTGGGCCGCGGCGACCGCGGCGGCGAATGACGCATCGTCCAGATCGTTCGAGCGCGCCGCGTCCCACACCGCCGCGGTGCTCTGTTGGGCGGCTATGAACATGTTGGCCAGGTGATGCTTGACCGCTTGGAAGGTGCCGATCGTGCGTCCGAACTGCTCGCGGACCTTGACGTACTCGGCGGCCATTCGTAGCGTCGCCCAGCCGACACCGACCGCTTCGGCGGCAGCAAGAATACGGAATGCCGAGCGCGCCTTTGTGTCCGCGCCCGAAAGGATTCGTTCTGCGGGTAGCTCGACATCGTGCAGGGTTACATCGCCGATGCTGCGGGTGGTGTCCAACCCGGCCAGCGCGGTGACGGTCACCCCGGCGGCTTCCGCGTCCACCACGATCAGGTCCGCACCGGCGGCCAGGACCAACACGCTGGCGTCGGGCGCCCCGGCGACGGCGCGGGCGGTGCCGCTGGCGATCGAGTCGCGGCCGAGCACGATGTCTGTGGAGAGGCCCACGGCACCAACCAGTTTGCCGCTCGCCAGCGAAGGGAGAAGGGCCGCACGCAGCACATCGGTACCGCAGCGGTCGATCACCAATGCGGCGGTCACAGTGGGCAGGAAGGGTCCGGGGCACAGTTCCTGACCCAGGGCTTCCAGCACGATCGCCAGCTCAGCGATGCCGAAGCCCGAACCGCCGTGCTCCTCGCTGATGGCCAACCCATGCCAACCGAGTGCCGCGGCCGCTTCCCACAGGTCGGTCGGGTATGGCGAACCGCCGTCGAGGGTCGCGCGGGCGGCAGCGCGACTCTTGTGCCTGGACAGCTGACCCACGGCGGCCTCGGCCAGCTCGTGGTGCTCCTCGACGATGGCGAGCGCGGAGATGCTCACGATGTTACTCCCGGACATAGTGACGGACATGTCAGATGCAATCTAACATGACGGGTTAACAACCCGAGTAGGCAAGGTCAGTGATATGAACGGTGCGTCAGATATCGGTTGGGGCGGCGAACCGAGGGGTGGCCCTCTGGTCGGTGTCAAAGTCGTCGAACTGGCGGGCATGGGTCCTGGTCCGCACGCCGCCATGGTGCTCGCTGATCTCGGTGCCGAGGTGCTACGAGTACATCGACCGGGGCACGCGGGCAGTGGCGCTTCGCTGCGGGGTCGGCGTCTGATCGCCGCCGATCTGAAGAACGCCGATGATCTCGACCGGGTATGCCGGCTGATCGACCGCGCCGACGTCCTGATCGAAGGATTCCGCCCCGGCGTCACCGAGCGGCTCGGCCTCGGCCCCGACGAATGCTGTCGTCGCAATACGGGTCTGGTCTACACCCGGGTTACGGGTTGGGGACAGACCGGCCCCCGTTCCCAGCAGGCCGGGCACGACATCAACTACATCGGACTGACCGGGCTGCTGCATGCCATGGGTACTCCGGACCGTCCCCCGGTCCCGCCGCTGAACCTGGTCGGCGACTACGGCGGTGGCTCGATGTTCGCTGTCCTTGGTGTGCTTGCCGCCCTGGTCGAGCGGCAAGGTTCGGGGCGCGGCCAGGTGATCGACGCCGCCATCGTCAACGGTGCTCCGGCGCTTGGTCACGTGTTGTGGTCGATGCTGGGCGACGGCCGTTGGTCGGATCAGCGCGGTACCAACATCTTCGACGGCTCAGCGCCGTTCTACTGCACCTACGAATGTGGGGACGGTGGTTATGTCGCAGTGGGTGCATTGGAACCGGAGTTCTTCGCCGAGATGCTGCGACTGCTGGAGATCGATCCGGGAACCCTTGGTGCACAACGGGACAAGGTCGGCTGGCCGGAGATGCGGCGGGTGCTTACTGAGACATTCCGGCAGCGGCCCCGCGATGACTGGACGCGGGTGTTCGACGGCAGCGACGCCTGTGTTACCCCGGTGCTGACGGTCGCCGAGGCGGCCGAGGATGCCCAGCTGCAGGCTCGTGACGTGTTTGTCGAGGTGGATGGCGTCCGTCAGCCGGCGCCCGCGCCGTTGTTCTCTCGAACGCCTGCGTCGCAGCCGGTGCCCGCACGAGACGGGTCCCTCACGCCGACGTCGCGACCGCCATTCCGGTGATCCACTCCGGTACGGGTTCGTAAACCAGTGGGGTGACCGGCCGGCCGCCGCCCGCGGCGCCGGCCGCCAGCCAGGTGCGCACTTCGTTGGCGCCGGCGCCCGCACGAGAGTGCGCGTTGTCAACGAGCCGGATCAGTGCCTCCAGATCCCAGGTCGACATCGCGTCAAGCACTTCGGCGTCCCAGTCGGGGCGAATCTTGTTGCGCGCGGCCGCCATGCCGTCAGCGATGATCCGCGCCCGCTCCTCGTCACTGAGGTCGTAGGTGTCGACCTCCAGGCTCGGGGGCGAATGCGATAAGCCGCCGGTCCCGATCAGCAGAATGCGCTGGTCGATGCCGTCGAGGAAGCGGCCGACCTCGGTTGCGAAGCCTGCGACGCGGCGTGCGGTAGGTAGGGGTGCGGTGGCGCAGTTCACCGCCACTGGGACAACGGGTTTGGCGGTCAGCTCGCCGAGTAGGTCCCGAATGGGTTGCGCAAAGCCGTGATCCAGCGCGATATCACGGCAGGCGGCGATATCGAATCCGGCCGACAGCAGGTGTTCGCACAGTAGACGGGTGAGAGGGGACGGCACATCGAGGTCACCGGCCGGGTGGCCGCCCTCGGCCAGGATCGACGCGGACAACGCGACACCGAACGCAGGCACCACGTGGCGAAACGCACGGCGGTGGTCGCCACCGAACAACACCACCAGGTCCGGGTCGAATTGCCGCACCCGTTCGGCCGCAGAATCCAGTGCCGAGCGGAACCGGCGACCGAAGGCGTGCTCGACGTCGCGTTCTTTGCCCGGGCTGTGGCTTGCGCAGACCACGAGTCGGTCAGGCCGCATATCTGTCACCTCCATAGAAGTGACACTAATGTTAGATCAAGTCCACCGCGCAGTCGGTACCTCTATGCCGGACGGCTCTAGATCCGCCCCGCGCTACTTCAGCACGGTCGGTAACGCGGCGAACTCTTGACGTATCAGGTCATCGAGGGCGCACACCGGTGCCGACAACCACTGATGGAGCGCACGCTCGACGAGCAGCATTCCGATGGATGCCAGCAGGTGGCAATCACTGTCCGGGGAGGGCAGCCCGCGCCGTTCGGAGATCACCTTGGCCACGGTCTCGGCATTGGCCTCGTGGTTCCTGCGCTCGCGGCCCAGCAGCACGAGTGAGGACGCGACAGCTTCGTGGTAGAGCGTGATCCGCTTGCGAATGCGTTTGAGTCTGGGCGCAAGCAACGCGAACGAGTTCGCCAACGCCTCGAAATCGGATATCTCTGTGGGTTGGTCGAGGTAGACACCGCTCACCGCGTCGATGAAGTCATACTCGCCGAAGAACAGCACCGATTCCTTGGTCGCGAAGTATCGGAAGAAGGTACGCGGGGACACGCCTGCGCTTTCGGCGATCTGATCGGTGGTCGTCTCGTCGTAACCGTTGGCGCTGAACAGATCCAGCGCCGCTTCCAACAGTTTGTTACGCATCCGGACGGCGTGCTCGCCTCGCGGTGAACGGTCACCCCGTGCCATCCGCCAACCTCCTCGACCGTGTCCGACGTCCTGACATTACAACGACGCCGGCTGCCCGTAGCCCTACCCGACCTTGGGGATGATTTCCTCGGCCACCCACTGCATGTGGTCCAGGTAGGCGCCGAAGCCGGCTAAAGGTGGCGGGTTGACCCAGGTGTCGGTGACGCCGCGCTCGGCGAGCATGTTGCAGTTGTCGATGACCTGTTGAGCGCTCTGGCCGAACTGCGCGTTGGGGTCATCGACAACGGCGTGTTCCTCGCCGATGGACAGCACTGCAAGGCTGTAGAACACCGAGAAGGGTCGGCCGTCGAAACCCGGCTGTGAGTACAGGTAGTCCAACTTGCCGGGCAGCTCGTCGGGCTTGGTCAGCCACGGTGCCCAGCCATCGCTGAAGCGGGCTGCCCGGCGCAGTACCGCGTCGGCATCCCCGCCCATCCACAGAGTCGGATGGGGTTTGGAGACCGGCTTAGGCCCGAAGGCGATGTCGTTGAACGTGACGAATTCGCCGTCGAAGTTCGGTGAATCGTTTTGCCACAGCTCAAACATCGCTTCGAGGTACTCGTCTGTCATCCGGCCCCGCTTGTTGAACGGGACGCCGATGGCGTCGTACTCCTCCTTGAGCCAACCGACGCCGATCGTGGTCTGTGCTCGACCCCCGCTGAACCAGTCGAGCGTGGCGATCTGCTTCGCGGCGACGATCGGGTTGTGCAACGGGAGGATTGTGACCATCGACCCGATGGTGATGGTTGACGTGGCGCCGGCGACGTACGCCTGAGCGGTAGTGGCGTCGAAGTAGTGGTTCCCGGAGAGTTCGACATGAGATGTCGGTGTCAAGAAGTGCTCGGGCAGGAAGACCATTGAGTACCCGAGCTCCTCGGCCCGTTGCGCCACGCGGGCGATGTCACTCCCTGTGAGATCGTGCTCCCATGGCTGGGTGATCGCGGCGACGTGCATGCAGTTGGGTAGGTACACGGTGAATCGCATTCTGTGCCTTCCGAATCGATGGCCCGGTGGCAATGCGGTGAGTTCAGATTCAACGGTATCCAGGCCGCGCCCACGCCATTATGACAGTTTACTGTCAATCGTCAAGATGCGGAGGAGCCCACATGTCCGGCACTGCGACAGCGGACGCACGATTCGACCGCACCGTTCTGCGTGACCGGTGGTGCCGCGAGGGGTGGTACTCGGGACGCACGCTCATCGATGCTCTGGAGTCGGGTGCGGCCGAACATGGCGACACCCCGGTGGTTTTCGTGGCCGACGGCGTCGAAACCGCGAGCACCGTGGCGGAGATCTTTCGGCGGTCGCAAGATGTCGCTGCAGGTTTGCAGCGGCTGGGTATCGGCACCGGTGACGTGGTGGCGGTGCAGCTGACCAATCGGCTGGAGTGCGCAATCGCGTACGGGGCAGTGCTGATGCGCGGCGCCACCTTGATCCCGATCGTCCACATGTACGGTCCCAGCGAGGTTGGGTTCATTCTGGCCGAATCGAGGGCCAAGGTGCTGATCATGCCGGCTCGGTTCCGGTCCCTGTCCTACCTCAACCGCTTCGGTGAGTTCTCGAAGATCCTCACCTTGGAACATTTGGTGATCGTCGAAGCGGAACCGGGCGACGGCTATCTCAGTTGGCCGGAACTATCCGGCCCGGAATATCGCCGCCCGTCACAGTCGGCGTCACCCGATGGCGTAGCCGTGTTGATCTACACCTCCGGGACCACATCAGCCCCGAAAGGGGTCCAGCACAGCCATAATTCGATCAACGCGGAGCAGAGAACGCTGCCGGACCTGGTGAGTGGCGGCGACGACGTGGTCCAGCTGGTCACCTTCCCGCCGGGCCACATCGCGGGAGTGGGAACGCTACTGCGGCCGTTGATCTCGGGATCTCGCTCGGTCTTCATGGATGGGTGGGATCCCGCGACGGCCGTCGACATAATCCAACGGCACCGGGTAACGGCCAGCAGCCCCGCATCCGCGCTACGGCGACGCCGTAGCGGCAGTGGTGGTCCTCAAGCGCGGCGCCGCACTGGATCTCGACGGCCTGCGCGAGCACTTCGCCGCCTCCGGGTTGGCCAGACAGAAGACCCCGGAACGCCTGGCGATCGTCGAAACATTGCCGCGCACCTCATTGGGCAAGGTCCGCAAGGCCGAACTTCGCAAGGAACACTTTGAAACTTCGTGACAGTCGCGCGGAATAGGGTCCGTACGTTCGTTGACTGTGACAGTTGACTGTCATAATGTGACGGGCACCGCTGGCCGATGAGAAGGGTGTGTGGCGTGTCCCCGAATCTGTTCGTTGTGTTGACCAACCCGATCGAGGGCACCGATGATGCCTTCAACAAGTGGTACGACACCCGGCACCTTCCTGAGGTTCTCGACGTGCCCGGTGTGGTGGCAGCTCAGCGGTACGACATCGCCGAAGTGAAGGTGCCCGACGATCAAGATCTACCCGCGCAGTTGACGCCACCGAGTCATCGCTACATGGTGATCTACGAACTCGGCGACGAGCCCGATGTGGTGATGGGGGAGTTTCTCAAACGCGTCATGGCGGGGACGCTGACCCTCGGGGAGTGGCTGGATCTGACCACCGTGTCCTTGACTGGTTGGGCTCCGCGCGGCGAACGTGTTCTCGCGGACCGATAGTGGGCGCGTGTGCCGTCGTCGGTATCGGACGCACCACCTACGGCCGAAAGTCCGGCCGAACGACCCGAGGGATGGCGGTGGCCGCTTGCCGCGACGCCATCGCCGATGCGGGCCTGACACCGGCCGACATCGACGGTATCTGCACATTCATGGTCAACGACTCCGAACAACCGATCTACGTCGGGTGGGCGCTGGGCATTGACGAACTGGCCTGGGCCAATGCCATGTACGGCGGCGGGAATCTGGTGGCCGACCAGATCGCCACCGCTGCCGCGGTGATCGAGGCCGGAATGTGTAAGGCAGTGCTGGTGTACCGGTCACTCAATGGCCGGTCCGGCTACCGCTTCGGCCATGTGGAAGGCCCGATGCAGGTGGCGCATCACGACCAGTTCGACACGGCTTCCGGCTTCATGGTGCCGCCGCAGTGGTTCGCCATGTGGGCCCGCCGGCATCAGCACGAATACGGCTCGACGTCAGAGGATCTCGGCCAGATCGCGATCACCCAGCGTGCACATGCCGGCCCCAACGAACATGCGCTGCGCCGGGATCCGTTGACGATGGACGATTATCTCGCCGCACGCTGGATCAACGAACCGTTCCGGGTGTTGGACTGCACCTCGGAGGTCGACGGCGCCGTGGCGATCCTGATCACCGGCGAGGACATCGCCCGTAACGCCAAGCAGCCGCCGATGTGGCTGGTTGGGTCCTCCAACTCTCAAGGGGGTGCCGGCTGGACGGAATGGGATGACCCCACCGAGATGTATTCGCGGACAGCCGGACCGAAGATCTGGGATAAGACCGGCCTGACGCCGGCCGATATGGATCTGGCCTGTATGTACGACTGCTTCACCTACACCGTGATGGCCACCATGGAGGGGTTCGGCTTCTGCGAGAAGGGTGAGGTCGGCAAGTTCTTCTCCACGGGCCGGGCCACCTACGGTGGTGACGTGGTGGTGAACCCGCACGGGGGCCTGTTGTCCGAGGGGTACATACACGGCCTCAACCACCATTACGAGGCGGCGTTGCAGCTGCGCCACGCCGCCGGTCTGCGTCAGGTCGACAACGCACAACTCGCTCTCGTCACCGCCGGCGGCGGGCCGTTCGGCGGCGCCAATGTCTACAGCAGGGAGAAGCCATGACGAATCCGTCGCTCCTGCCACCGATTCCAGTGCCCGACGCGGATACGGCGCCGTATTGGGACGGGCTGAAGAACGGCAAGTTGATGCTGTGCCGGTGCGACGACACCGGGAAGTGGATCCACCCGCCGCTGGAGCGCAGCCGTTACACCGGCGGCCCGGTGCATTTCGACGAAGTCAGCGGCGACGGGACTGTGTTCAGTTACGTTGTGGTGCGCCAACCGCTGGTCCCGGGCAGGACACCGCCCTACATCGTCGGATTGATCGAACTCGCCGAACAACGCGGCCTGCGGATCAACGCTGTCATCGACGCCGATCCTGCTCACGTGCGAATCGGCCAAGAGGTCAAGCTGCGCATCGGTGACCTCGGCGAAAGTGGCTACCGCATACCAGAATTCGTCATAAAATAGACCTGCCGGCGTGGGAGTTCAGGCCGTGCCGACCGGACGGAACAGCGGTAGCCAGACCCGGCTGTCCTCGGCTCCCGAGAGCGCAGTCCAGTCTTCGAAGAACACCTCGACGGTCATGCCGATTCGAATGTCGTTCTCAGACACCCCAACCACATTGGTGATGAGCCGGACGTCTGGCTCATCATCGAGTTCGACCATTGCCACGATGTAGGGCGGTTCGAACCCGGGGATCCAGGGCTGGCGGTTGACGGTATAGGTAGTCACCTTCCCGCGCCCGCAGACCGGCTCTGGTGCGACATCGGTGCTCCGGCAACGCCAGCAGGCTGGGCCAGGCGGGTGGAAGAAATGCCCGCAACCATGACAGCGGTTGATCAGCAGCTGACCGTGCTCGCCCCCCGTCCAGAAGGCCCGCGACTCTGCGGTCGGGCTGGGCGCCAGCCGCAGCTGCGGTCGCTGATATTCGGTGTCAGGCGTCATTTCGTTCCTCTCGAGGCGGTGAGCGACCGGCCGATGACCAGCCGCTGAATCTGATTGGTGCCTTCCGCGGTCACTTTCCGTAGCCCTGCCACTCGCATCCCGTCAGTTCGGCGGACAACTCCCACAACCGTTTTGCGCTGTTCGCGTCCCGGGCCTTGTCTTTCAGTTTGGTGGGTTTCGGTGTGCCCCACTGGTGAAACGGGCCACGCGGGGCGATGTAGGTGCCATTGGGCAGTGTCGTGGTGATCGCCTGAATGGTGGAACGTGCGCCGTCAGTCGGACTCTGGGCGATATGGGGTGAAATCACGCGCCCGGCCCACTGCAGCGCACCCGAACCGTCACGGGTGATCGACGTGTTCGTCATCCCCGGATCCGAGGCGTACGCGGTTACTCCGCGAGCCGTCAACTCACGTACGAACAGCAAGTTGGCCAGCTTGGATTCCCCGTACGCCGCCCACGGGTTGTATTTGCGGTGCTCCCAGTTCAGGTCGTGAAGGTGGATATGGGCCGTTTGGTAGTTCGTGCTGGCCACCGCCACCACGCGATCGCGGATCCGGTCGCCGAGCAGGCAGGTCAATGCGAAGTGGCCGAGGTGGTTGGTGCCCATGTGGGCTTCGAAGCCGTCCGCGGTACGGGTGAGTGGCAGGCCCAGGACGCCGGCGTTGTTCACCAGTACGTCGACGTAGTCGACCGTGTCGGCGAACTTGCGCACACTCGTGAGATCGGCCAGGTCGAGTTCGCGTACTTCGACGTCGCCGGACATCGTCTCGGCGGCCTCGTAGCCTTTGCTCAGGGTCCGGCAGGCGATCACCACCTGGTGGCCTGCCGTGACCATCGCGCCGGCGGTCGCCCTGCCGACGCCACTGTTTCCGCCCGTAACGATGATCCGCACGTTGCCACGTCCTCCTTCGCGCCGATGTTTCACAAACAGTAAACTATTTATCGTTTTAGTGACACGAGGATCGAGGTTTGGATGCTGGTAACGCTGGCGGATGTGTTGGACCTGTTCGAACTCGCAGCGTTGGGGGGCGACATCTTCGAGGGCACCCAACCCGATCCGCCCAACCATCACATTGTCGGTGGTCAGATCGCTGCGCAAGCGCTGATGGCGGCAAGCCGGACTGCGCAGGGGCGCCGGCCACACAGCTTGCACGTCTACTTCCTGCGCCGTGGTGACGCCCGTCGGCCGGTCCGGTTCGAGGTCGCCCGGCTGCATGATGGCGGCACCTTCTCGACCCGCCGGATCGCCGCCACCCAGGCCGGCGAGGTGCTGATGGAAGGCCTCGCCTCGTTCACTGCCGGCGTCGTCTCCGCCGACTATCAGCGCACAATGCCGCCGGCGCCACCTCCGGAATCGTTGATGCCCATCGAAGAACAACTCGCGCCCTACGCCGAAGAGTTCGGCGGGTTCTGGATCGAGGAACGACCGTTCGACGTCCGCTATGTCGATCCGCCGCCCCGCATCGCCATGGACTCAGGCGAACCGGCGGGGCCGGTCAGTCGGATCTGGCTGCGTGCCAGGGGCGCGATTCCGCCGGACCCGGTCGTGAACAGCTGCGTACTCACCCTGCAGAGCGCCCTCACGCCGGTGGAGACCACGCTGGGGCCGATGCGGAAATCGCAATATGACATCTCGGCGCTACTCGACCACACAGTGTGGTTCCACCGGCCCGCCGATTTCTCGGACTGGCTCATCTACGAACAGACCTCACCCACCGGGGTCGCCGGACGCGCTCTGGCGACGGGTGCGATCTATAACCGGGCCGGCGATCTGGTGTGCACGGCGGCCCAGGAGATCTACTTCCCACCGCCCAGGGAAAGTTAGTCAGTATAATAATTTGCAGCTCGTCCGTGGACTGCGGACGAAGACGGCGAAGGGGCAACTATGGCTAGAACAGAAGGCGACAGCTGGGACATCAACGAGAGCGTGGGTGCCACCGCCTTGGGTGTCGCCGCGGGTCGGGCAGCGGAGACCAACAGTGAGAACCCGTTGATCCGCGATCCGTATGCGCAGATGTTTCTGGAGGCCGCCGGCGATGGTCTCTGGAACATGTACCTTCGATCAGAAGAATTGCCCGCCGAACTGGCGGAACTGGACCCGCATTTCAAAGAGCGGATGCAGGCGATGATGGGCTACACCGCGTCGCGCACGTTGTTCTTCGACGAATTCTTCACCGACGCGGCGGCGGGCGGCATCCGGCAGTCGGTGATCCTCGCTGCAGGTCTGGACGCCCGGGCTTGGCGGTTGGACTGGCCCGCCGGCAGCGTGGTGTACGAGATCGATCAACCCAAGGTGCTCGACTTCAAGTTCGCCACTCTCGAAGCGCGGGGCGTATCACCGCTGGCGACCTATGTAGGTGTTCCGATCGACCTGCGCAACGACTGGCCGGCCGCGCTGCGCGCAGCGGGTTTCGATCCCACAGCGCCGACGGCCTGGTCGGCCGAGGGGCTGCTGCCGTACCTGACGGCCGAGGCGCAGGATGTGCTGTTCGAGCGGATCACAGAGTTGAGCGCGCCGGGCAGTCGGGTAGCGGTGGAGGCATTCAGCAACGAGTTCTTCAGCGCCGAGAGTTTCGCGCGTCGCGAGGAGCAGATGCAGCGGTATCGCGAAGCCGCTGCAAAACTCGGCCGGGAGGACGTCGCGGCATCGGGCAACCTCCTGTATGAGGAGGAGCGTACTGAGGTCGTCGACTGGCTCGAAGCCCACGGCTGGCAAGCCACTGGTGTGAGCGCAGTCGACCTGCTGGCTCGCAATGGCCGTTCGATGCCGGAGGGTCTGGACGACGGTATTCCAGAAAGCGTCTTCGTCGACGGTCGATTGAGCTAAGGCTCCTCGACGACGGTTTCGGCAATGAAGCGGTCGACGTCTGTTTGCGGTGGATACGCTGGGCCGTCGCGCTGTTCCGCGCTGACCAGCACGTCGAGGAGACCGTCGGCCAAGTCGTCGAGCTGATCGATCGATCCCGCCATGGCAAGGCTGTGCTGGATCGACACCAAGCCGTGCAGGCCGGTCCAGAGGGTGTGCGTCGCCTGGTACAGCGGCAGGGTGAGCGGATAGCCCGCGTCGGCACATGCGGCCAATGCGCGTCGCAGCCGGCCCGACACCTGCCGTGCCGGGTGCAGGCCCATCCGTTCAGGGTCCACTGCTGGTTGTCGTATTTCGTACATCAGCCGGTAGTGGCCCGGATTGTCCATCGCGAATCGGCAGTAGGCATGGACCTGGGCGCGGAGCCGCTCGCGCGGCCCCTCCCCATCGGCGGTGCGTTCAGCCACGTCCATCTGGTCAGCCAGCTGAGCGTATTTCTCGGACAGGGCCGCCCAGACCAGCTCGGCCTTGTCGGAGAAGTGCAGGTAGATACTGGGCGCGGCGACTCCGACTTCCTGAGCGACGGCGCGCATGGTGAGCTTCTCGTCGCTACCCCATCTGTCGAGCAGCCGGTTCACGGCGTCGAGCACCTCGCCGCGAAGATCTCCCTGCCCGCGCCGGCGTCGTCGCCGCGCAGGCGCGTTTGCTACCTGCTCCACCACACCTCCGCAATCGACACCGCCGGTCCAGCCTAAGCGGTGCCGATCGCGGAGTGTGGGATCACCAGGTGGCGAGAAGTTTGCGCACGCCGTAGTTCGTCCCATAAGTATCCATCTCGACCTGATCTAGCGGCGTCGCCAGGCGCAACCCCGGGAACCGCGTGAACAACTGCGGCAGAATGGTTTTCAACTCGGCACGGGCGACATTTTGCCCCAGGCACTGGTGTACGCCATAGCCAAAGGCCAGGTGCCGGGTGATCTTCCGGTCGAAGTCGGGTCCATCCGGATTGTCGAACACTCGCGGGTCCCGGTTGGCCGCAGGCATGGCCACCACCACGAGGTCTCCCTTGGCGATCTGCTGACCACCGATTTCCAGATCCTCCTTCGCGGTCCGGCCGAGGCCGAACTGGACGATGGTGAGGTAGCGGAGCAGTTCCTCCACCGCGGGGCCCACTTTGTCGGGATGTTCCACCAGGTTCTGCCGTGCCTCCGGGTGCGTGAGCAACGTGAGTGTGGACAAGCCGATCATCGCCATGGTCGTGTCGTGACCGGCGAACAGCAGGAGGACTCCGATGGACACCAGATCGTTGTCGGTGAGGATCGAGCCTTCCTCCTGGCTGCTGCGAATGAGATCGGCCAGCAGTCCTTCTGAGCTGGGATCGGCTCGCTTCTCGGCGACCAATTTGGTGATGTAATCACGCAGCCAGAGGCCGCCTTCAGCACGTTCGGCGCGAGTCCGACTGGTGTCCATCATGGCCTCGGTGGCGTGGTGGAATTTGTCCCGGTCGGCGTACGGGACACCCAGTAGCTCGCAGATGACGAGGCACGGGATGGGCAGGGCCAGATGTTCGATGAGATCGACCGGTTCGCCGTTCGCCCCGAGCGCTTCAATGGTGTCGAGATGCTCGGTCACGATCTGGTCGATGTAGGGCTGCAACCGTGTTTGGACGGCTTTCGGGGTGAACCGCCCTGAGAGCAGCCGACGGTAGGCGCTGTGGTCGGGCTCGTCCATGAACACGAACGTCGGGTCGACGGCCTCGGAGGTGTCGTTCGAATAGGGATCGACACCTTCCTCGGGCGGCACGTCGTGGCGGGGCCGTGCGGAACTCATCCGCGGATCGGAGAAGACTTGGCTGCCTTCCTCGAATCGCGTTACCAGCCAACCAATTCGGCCGCTGGGGAACCGGATTCGGGTGATGGGTTGCTCTTCGCGCAAGTGGTAGTAGGCCATTGGCGGGTCGAGCAGTCGTTGCCGTTCGACGGGCATGGCGGGAACGTCGAGTTCGATGGTCATTTGTGGTTCTCCGTTTTATCGTGATTGCCTTCGGCGTGGGCCCGCAGCGCGGCCTCGACACCGTTGTTCAGCTGGGTTCCGTTGCCCCAGCCGACGTAGTACTGCAGCTGCAGAACGGCTTCGCGCAGTTCGCCCGCGGACAGTTCGTCGTTGGCCAGCGCACCGCGCACCTGAATCTCGATCAGATCGGCCCGGCCCAGCGCCGCGGTGGCGCCGAGGACGAGCAATCGACGGTCCCGAATGGACAGGCCCGGCCGGCTCCATACTTCGCCGAACAGGTGATCAACGGTCATCTCCAACATCGGCGTCCAGTCGTCGGGAAGCGAATCCGCGAAACCGGGCCCGTAGACGGCGTCCATGGTTTTCAAACCGAGGTGGGTGGTCTCACTCATGACTGCTCCTTTACGGGGATTTCCAGGGTTTCAGCGCCGTTACTGCGGGTGGCGTCGACCAGCGGTACGACGACACCGCAATCGGCGGCCAGTTCTTGTGCAGCAGCGAGGTCCTTGTCCATCAAACGGCGCACTTGCGGGACAAGCGCGCGGGTATCCGGCTGTGCAGCAATCTGATTGCGCAGCCAGGAGAACAGCGTGGCGCCCTCGGGGTCGGCTGCCTGAACCACCTCGATCAGCCTTTCCGGTGCAACACCGGCGGCGTCGACGAGTCCTGCGGCCTCGTGGACTGCGCGCCAGGTGCCGTAGGTGATGACGTTCCGGGCGATCTTGGTGGCCATGCCGGCACCGAGGGGCCCGCAGTGCACCACCTCCTTGGCGAAGTCGACCAGCACGGGCATCGCCGCGCGGACGGCGTCGTCGTTGCCGCCGAGGATGGCGACCAGTCCGTTGTTGGCAGCCTGATCCCCCGGAGTGACTCCGCAGTCCAGCAATTCGACACCCTTGGCCGAGCACTCCCGGGCGAGCTCATGCACCACCGGGACTGCAACGGTGCTCAGCAACACCACGACGAGGCCCGGGTGAGCGCCGGCGAGCACACCGTCATCGGCACACAGCACGGTCCTGGCTTGGGCGGCATCGACCACGGCAACCAGCACGACATCGCTGTCGCGGGCCACGTCGACGGGCGAGGCCGCCACGGGTGGTACTCCCAGCAGGTCGTCGGCAGCATCGGGGCGGATGTCGTAGACGACCGGGATGCGTCCGCTGCGGGCCAGGCTGACAGCGACACCGCCACCGATCATGCCGAGGCCGATGACGCCGGCTCGCGGTGCGATGCGCACGGGGTCTGTTGTAGCGCTGTGGGTTTGAACACTCATACTGATGCTCCTTGTTCGATGGTGGACCAGGGTGCGCGGGCGGCGACGAGGGCGCGCGCCGCCCGTAGTGGGCGGATCATCCCGGCGCCGACGGCCCCACGGACATGTCCGGCCTTGCCGTAGACCGCGACAAATTTGCGGTCGGCCAGATCGCCGTCGACGACGGTAAATGCATCTGCCCCGCGGGTCTGTCCGTAGATCTGCAGTTTCAGGTCGTATTGGTCCGACCAGATGTAGGGGACCGGTGTGAACGGCGTAGGGCTGTCGGCGGCAAGGATGTTGCGCGCCACCGCGATACCCTGATCGGCAGCGTTGGTGCGATGCTCCAGCCTGAGGCGCTCGTCGAGCTCGACGTGGTGCCATGAGGCGACATCGCCGGCCGCCCACACTCCGGGTTGGGCGCGGCAGAATTCGTCACAGATAACCCCGTCGCCAATCGGGATACCGCTGCCGGCAAGCCATTCGGTATTGGGGATGGATCCGATCGCAACCAGTACCGCGTCGGCGGGCAACGTCGAACCGTCGGCCAGTTCCACTCCCGCGACCCGGTTGTCGTGGTGCGTGACGGCCGCTACTTTGACACCGGTCTTGAGGCGCACGCCGTGGTCGGTATGCGCGCGCAGCAAAAGCCCGCCGAGTTCGGTGCCAAGCACGTCCGACAAGGGCGACTCGATATCGGAAACCAGCGTCACGTCGGCCCCGGCGGTGCGTGCCACTGAAGCCACCTCGGCGCCCAGGAATCCTGCGCCGACGATCACCAAGCGCGGACGCCCGTCGAGAGCTGAGCGCAGCCGCTGAGCATCGTCGAGGGTACGCAGCACATGCACCCCCTGGAGACCCTCGGTGCCGGCCAGTGGGCGAGGGCGGACCCCCGTGGCGATCACCAGGTCGTCGTAGGCGATCTGGGTACCGTCAGCATCGGTGACGATGCGAGCGGCGCTGTCGACGCGTTCAGCGCCTGTCCCGAGCCGCAGGTCGATGTCGAGTTGGGAGAGCGTGCTCCGATCCCGGAGTTGCGTCTTGCTGTCCGGCCAGAGCCCCGACAGCACTTCCTTGGACAGCGGCGGACGGTCGTACGGCAGGTGGTGCTCCTCGCCGATCATCGTCAGCCGCCCGGCAAAGCCGCCTCTCCGCAAATTCTCAGCAACCGATAACCCGGCCGCCGAGGCGCCCACGATCAGCACGGAAGGCGCTGGTGTCATTCGTGCACCTCGATCAGTGCGGCAGGGCACACCGCCGCCGCCTCCCGCGCCGGACCGTACTGGTCCTCGGGGGGATCGGCGTTCAGCAGGATGACCACACCGTCGTCTTCGCGCTGGTCAAAGATGTCTGGTGCGGCGAGTACGCACTGGCCCGCACCGCAGCACTTCGTTTCGTCGATTGTGATGTGCATCCGACTCTCACCTCTCCGCCTTAACCTAACTAAGTTCAGTACAAGGTGAGGCTATACCCGGGGAGGCGCTATGGGCACGTCGATGTGCGGTGATTGAGCACACAGTCGATATATGTACTAACTAATCCTGGATCGGCGGTGCACACGAAGCTGCCCACAATCCCACAAGGCACTTCTGGGGCGGTGGGCAGCGGTTCACATTCGCCTGGGTTGGGGCTGCTACGAGGCGGTGTATCCGGGCGGGTTGGGGGTGTCGACCCACAGGTCCACGCCGAGGTCCGAGCCGGGCACGCAGTCGTAGGCCGACAGGTCGGTGACGCCGTTGGCCACCAGCACGTCCTCGCACAGCAGGCTCTGGCCGGTGTACTCGCGCGCCGGCTTGTTGAAGACCGCATAGGCGGCGTCGGCGTAGACGTCGGGTTTGCGGGCGCGGCCCATCGCCTCGTCGCCGCCGAGCAGGTTCTGTACCGCGGCGGTGGCCACCAGCGTGCGTGGCCACAGCGTGTTCGACGCGATTCCCGCCTCACGCATCTCTTCGGCAATGCCCAACGCGCACAGCGTCATCCCGAACTTGGCCATCATGTACGCGGTCGGCTTGAGCCACTCGGACTCCAGCCGGATCGGTGGGGACAGGGTGAGGATGTGCGGGTTCTCCCGGCCCTTCATGTGCGGGATGCAGGCCTGCGACACCGCGTAGGTTCCGCGGATCTGGATGCCGTTCATCAGGTCGAAGCGCTTGAGCGGTACTTCCTCGATCGAGCCGAGGTTGATCGCCGAGGCGTTGTTGACGCAGAGGTCGATGCCGCCGAACTGCTCGACGGCCTTGGCGACCGCAGCGGCCACCGAGTCCCCGTCACGCACGTCTCCGACGATGGGCAGGGCCTGCCCGCCGGCCTCCTCGATCTCCTTGGCGGCGGTGTAGACGGTGCCCTCGAGTTTGGGATGTGGTTCGGCGGTCTTGGCGACCAGCGCGATGTTGGCGCCGTCGGCGGCGGCTTTCTTGGCGATCGCCAGGCCGATGCCGCGGCTGGCGCCGGAGATGAACATGGTCTTCCCGGACAGCGACATGTGGTCCTCCTGGCGGTTGGTTGTGTGCCGAGTTTGGCTCGGGGTTCAGGTGAGCGGGCGGGTGGTCCCGGCCGATGCGCGCCGGTTCCGAAGCCGGGCCCAGCTCGCAGAAGGTAAAACAGTTAAACAGTTATTGATTTGTTGGATTGCGACGATACAATGTCTCGAAATGCGGCCCGGCGAAGGGGTGGAATATGGATCCGAATCCGGACTACGACGCGAGCGACGAGGTTGAGTTCTTCTTCAACTGGTTGCCGTGGGCATTGCGTGGCACGTATCCGCCACCGGCCTATCCTCCGAACTAGTCCACGCGAGATCGCGGTTCAACCGTGAATGTGTCGGTCACCAGCCCCGCTCGACCAACGTCTGCTGTACCGAATCGCCCGTGCGCTCACGGAAGCGGAAACGACATGCATATCGGCTGGTTGGAGGCCGACCGGGGGGGTGTCGATCAACGAGCGGGGCGGCGATTCAGCGAACGCGCCCCCATGATCAACAGGAACACGATCACGGCGCCGACGATCGCCACGCCGACCCGCACCGGCAGTGAATCTGCCGGTGGCAGAACCGAAGCCGCCTGGGCTGCCGTCGGTTGGTCGGTCTTGGGGGTGATCAGTGACGGATCGGGGTCGACGAGCGTTCCGACCTTGGTTCCCGGTGGAGTGGCGAACCCGTAGTCGAGCAGGTGCGCGGCCTGTTCCCACGGCGCGATCGGCACCCGGGTGCCCTTCATCAGGATGGCCACCAGGCGCCGGCCGTCACGATTGGCCGCGCCGACGAAAGTCTGACCCGCGTCATCGGTATATCCGGTCTTGCCACCCATCGCGCCCGGGTAGCTATAGAGCAGCTTGTTGTCGTTCTCCACCGGGTAGGACGGATTGCCGTCGCGGCCGGGGAAATCGTAGTTCTGGGTCGCCACGATGTCGGCGAATGCCGGGTTCTGCCAGGCGTAGCGGTAGAACAGCCCGATGTCGTAGGCGGAGGTGCTCATACCGGGTCCGTCGAGGCCCGAAGGGGTGGCCGCCCGGGTATCGCGGCCACCGAGCTTGCCGGCCAGGATGTTCAGCTTCTGCAGCGCGGGGTCCATACCGCCCAACTGGGCCGCCAGGGCGTGCGCGGCGTCGTTGCCGGAGTGCATCAGCAGTCCGTGCAGCAGGTCGTTGATCGTGTACTGACCGCCGGGGCCTACGCCGACCCGGGTGCCTTCGGAGTTGGCGTCGTCCTGGGTGCCGGCGACCAGCTTGTTGAGGTTGAGTTCGTTGAGTGCAGCGGTGGCCACGAGCACCTTGATGATGCTGGCCGGACGGTGGCGTCCGTGCGGGTCCTTCGCGGCGATGATGTCGCCGCTGTCCAGATCGGCGACCACCCAGGACTCGGCAGAGACGTCATTGGGCAGCGGCGGGGTATCGGGGGCGGTGATCACGCCGCAGCCCGATAGCGCCTCGCCGCCAATTGTCTTGGTAGGCACCGGTAGCGGGCCGGGTGCGACCTCGCCCGGCTTGGGCACCTCGGAGGCGTCCACGGCCGGAGGAGTGGTCACCTTGTACGGGCACTCGGGGGCCGGGTCCGCATTGGCCATACCGGCCGTCATCAGGGGTGCCGTCAACATCGCCAGTGCCGCGAACGCGGACACAGCGCGCTGGGTAGTCCTCCGCAAGGTCGCCATCGTGTCCGAAGGTTAGGCGATTCGGCTCCGATTTCCCGTTTGCCACGCTGTGACGTGTGTGGTTTGTGTGACGACTGTGACTCTGACTCGGCGGGGCCCAGTTGTCGGCACAAGTGGTGGTCTCGGGCATCAGGCGGGGGAGGAACCAAGCCCTGAGAACCGGTGCTCTTGTGCCGCCCGCCGACGCTCTAGCGAAGAGTTTCGAGTTCGGCGTACGCCAGCGTCGGGAAGGCGATTGTCGACATCCACAGCTTGCCCGCGGATTCGACCACCCCGGTGACGGTGCCGAAATCTGGCCGTGTGGTGCGCAGCCCGGCGAGCGCCGCACCGGAGTCGGCGTCGAACGCCAGTACCCAGACTTGTGGCCGGATCTTGGGCTGGAGTCGGTCAGGTAACCGCCACAGCAGTTTTCGGATCACCGGTGCCCGCGGCGCGAGCCATTCGGCGGCCCCGTTCGGTGGGGACACCATCGCCACCCAGATCCGGCCGTCTGCACCGGTGGAGATGTTGTCCGGATACCCCGGCAGATGCACCGCCAGCGGCGTCGCGGTGCCGGCCTGCGGCCCGCTCAGCCAGTACTTGGACAGCCGCCGACCCTGGGTCTCCGCGAACACCAACGCTGATTCGTCGGAGGTGGTAGTCAAGCCATTGGCGAAGTACAGGCCATCCAGCAACGTGGTGACGGAGCCGTCGGTGTCCAGCCGGAACAGGCCGCCACGCCCGCGGGCTTCCATGATCGCTCCAGGGAAATGCTCGATATGGAAATGGCTGGTCGACTCGGTGAAATAGATTGTGCCGTCTGCAGTCTCGGTGACGTTCGAGCAAAACTTCAGTGGGCGGCCATCCACTGACTCCACGAGTTTCGACAACACTCCGGAATCAGGATCCAACGCCAGTAGCCCGCGGTGGCTGTCACAGATCAGCACTCGCCCGTCGTGGGCAACGTGCATGCCCAGTGGACGGCCGCCGGTGTCGGCCACCACTGCGGCCGCCCCGTCGGGCGAAACCCGCACAATGCGGCCGTCCTCCAAACCGGTCCACAGTTGTCCCGATGCGTCGACGACGACGTCCTCAGGCCCTTCACCGGGCACCGGCACGATGGTCAGCTCGGCCGGCCCGAACTCGGGCAGCGGATCAATGGGAGGTGGAGTCCAACGGATCGGATCGATGGGAGGTTTGCGTGGCACGCTGCCAGTCTGCCGCCGAAACGGTATTCCAGCAGAGGGTTACTCGAACTTGTTCTGCTGGAATGCCGTTTCGGCGGAATGGAGTCCGACCTACAGCAGCTTTCCGGCCTCGGTCAGCACGCCGTGCAGGATCTCGTAGATCGCGTCGAACTCGGCCTGCCCGCTGATCAGCGGCGGGGCCAGCTGGATCACCGGGTCGCCACGGTCGTCGGCGCGGCAGTACAGCCCGGCCTCCCACAGCGCCGGGGTCAGGAACCCGCGCAGCAACCGCTCGCTCTCCTCGTCGTTGAACGTCTCCTTGCTGGCCTTGTCCTTGACCAGCTCGATGCCGTAGAAGAATCCCTCACCGCGGACATCGCCGACGATCGGCAGGTCGTAGAGCTTCTCTAGGGTGGCCCGGAACGCGGGCGCGGTTTCCTTGACGTGGGCATTGATGCCCTCACGCTCGAAGATGTCGAGGTTGGCCATCGCCACCGCAGCCGAAACAGGATGTCCGCCAAAGGTATAACCGTGGCCGAACACGGTCTGGCCGTCGTCGAACGGCTCGAAGAGACGGTCGCTGGCCACCATCGCACCCAGCGGCGAGTAGCCCGACGTCAGGCCCTTGGCGCTGGTGATGATGTCGGGCACGTAGCCGAAGTCGTCGCAGGCGAACATCGAACCGATCCGACCGTAGGCGCAGATCACCTCGTCGGAGACCAGGAGCACGTCGTACTCGTCGCAGATCTCGCGAACCCGCTCGAAGTATCCCGGCGGCGGCGGGAAGCAACCGCCCGCGTTCTGTACCGGTTCGAGGAACACCGCGGCCACGGTGTCGGGCCCTTCGAATTCGATGGCCTCGGCGATGCGGTCCGCGCAGTAGCGGCCGAAAACCTTTTCGTCGTGGGCATATTCGGCCGGTGCGCGATAGAAGTTGGTATTCGGCGCGCGAAAGCCGCCGGGGGTCAGCGGCTCGAACGGTGCCTTGAATGCCGGGATGCCGGTGATCGCCAGCGCTCCCTGAGGGGTGCCGTGATAGGCGACCGCACGCGAAACCACCTTGTGCTTACCGGGTTTGCCGGTGAGCTTGAAATACTGCTTGGCCAGCTTCCATGCGCTCTCGACGGCCTCGCCGCCGCCGGTGGTGAAGAACACCCGGTTCAGATCGCCCGGTGCGTAGTTGGCGATACGCTCGGCCAATTCGATGGCCGGCGGTGTGGCGTACGACCACAGCGGGAAGAAGGCCAGTTTCTCGGCCTGCTTGGCCGCGGCCTCGGCAAGTTCCTTGCGGCCGTGGCCGACCTGGACGACGAACAGGCCGGAGAGTCCGTCGATGTAGCTCTTGCCCTTGTCGTCGAAGATTCGGACGCCCTCGCCGCGGGTGATGATGGGTGGTGTGATGCCCTCGCCGTGCCGGGCGAAGTGGCCCCACAGGTGGCGGTTGGCCTTGGCTGCCAGATCTGTGGTGGCGGGTGCATGTTCTGCGATACTCATCGAGTTCCCCAATTGTATTGCTGCTTAACAAGTTTAAGGTAAACAAGGGTTTCGGTGGATATCACTCCCGGCAATGCGCGGATCTTGGTGTTGAGCAGCTCGAGCAGGCTGTCGTCGTCCTCGCAGACCACCTCGCAGATGGCGTCGAAGGAACCCGCCGTCAGCACGACGTAGTCGACCGATTCGATGGCCGAGAGTTTCTCGGCCATCTTGAGGGTGTCGCCGGTGCAGCGGATGCCGATCATCGCCTGGCGGGCGAACCCGAGTTGCAACGGATCGGTCACCGCGACGATCTGCATGACGCCGGCGTCGACCATGCGCTGTACGCGCTGGCGTACCGCGGCCTCGGACAGGCCCACGGCCTTTCCGATCCCGGCGTATGAGCGGCGGCCGTCGGCCTGCAACTTCTCGATGATCGCCTTCGACAGGTCGTCGAGCGGGAAGGCGGCACGGGAATGGTTGTTCACCCGCAGTTGCACAGGCTGAAGGTCGTCACCCGCAGGGTTGCTCATGCCTCCGATTGTGCACGGAATCCGTCGTTTGCAACAAGTGAACCGATGAAATCCCTTGTTTGAACCGGGCCTAACGCGGGATTGCGTAGAGGTCGAGGTTGCCGTCGGTTAGCGTGGGCCGCATGGGTGTGACGAGCAGCTGGATCAACGGTGCCGCGGTCGCGACCGCGGGGCCGATTCACCAGATCATCGACCCGGCCACCGGGCAGGCCGTTGCCGACTACGACCTGGCCACCCCCGCCGACGTGGACAACGCCGTGGCCGCCGCCCGGGCGGCATTTCCCGGCTGGTCCAGGTCCACGCCGGCCGAGCGGTCCGCGGTGCTGGCCAAGCTGGCCAAGCTCGCCGACGAACATGCTGGTCAGCTCGTTGCCGAGGAGGTCAGCCAGACCGGCAAACCGGTCCGCCTGGCCACCGAGTTCGACGTCCCCGGCAGCGTCGACAACATCGACTTCTTCGCCGGTGCGGCCCGTCACCTCGAAGGCAAGGCCACCGCGGAGTATTCGGGCGACCACACGTCGAGCATCCGGCGTGAGGCCGTCGGCGTCGTCGCGACCATCACCCCGTGGAACTACCCGTTGCAGATGGCGGTGTGGAAGGTCATCCCGGCGTTGGCGGCCGGATGTTCGGTGGTCATCAAACCCGCCGAGATCACCCCGCTGACCACGCTCACGCTGGCCCGGCTGGCCACCGAGGCCGGTCTGCCCGGCGGCGTGTTCAACGTGGTCTCCGGGGGCGGTGCCGATGTCGGCACCGCGCTGGCCGGCCATCGTGACGTCGACATCGTCACTTTCACCGGCTCGACGGCCGTCGGCCGCAAGGTGATGTCGGCTGCCGCCGTGCACGGCCACCGCACCCAGCTCGAGTTGGGTGGTAAGGCGCCGTTCGTGGTGTTCGACGACGCCGACCTGGACGCCGCGATCCAGGGCGCTGTGGCCGGTGCGCTGATCAACACCGGGCAGGACTGCACCGCTGCGACCAGGGCGATCGTGGCCCGCGACCTGTACGACGACTTCGTTGCCGGCGTCGCCGAGGTGATGGGCAAGATCGTCGTCGGCGACCCGCACGACCCCGACACCGACCTGGGCCCGCTGATCTCCTTCGCGCTCCGCGACAAGGTGGCCGGCATGGTGGCCCGGGCATCCGAACAGGGCGGCCGCGTCGTCACCGGCGGCGTGATGCCGGAGCTGCCCGGTGCGTTCTACCGGCCCACCCTGATCGCCGATGTCGCCGAAACCTCAGAGGTGTACCGCGACGAGATCTTCGGGCCGGTGTTGACCGTCCGGTCGTTCACCGATGACGACGATGCGATCCGGCAGGCCAACGACACCGACTACGGCCTGGCCGCCTCGGCCTGGACCCGTGACGTGTATCGCGCGCAGCGGGCCTCCCGCGAGATCAACGCCGGTTGCGTGTGGATCAACGACCACATCCCGATCATCAGCGAGATGCCGCACGGCGGCGTCGGTGCGTCGGGCTTCGGCAAGGACATGAGCGACTACTCGTTCGAGGAGTACCTCACCATCAAGCACGTGATGAGCGACATCACCAGGGTCGCCGAAAAAGATTGGCACCGAACAATTTTCAGCAAGCGCTGACATCCGTATCGCCGCGAAACGGCGACGCCGCTAGGCTGGGGTGGTGACCACTGCGGCGCGCACCGATGAATTCGAGGCGCTGCGGCCGCACCTGCTGGCGGTCGCCTACCGGTTGACGGGTACCTACGCCGATGCCGAAGACATCGTGCAGGACGCCTGGCTGCGCTGGCATGACAACCAATCCACGATCGCCGACCTGCGGGCCTGGCTGACCACCGTCGTGAGCCGGCTCGGGCTGGACCGGCTGCGTTCGGCAGCCCACCGGCGCGAGAAGTACGTGGGGGAGTGGTTGCCCGAGCCCGTGGTCACCGGATTCGACGCCAATGACCCGCTCAGCGCGGTGGTTGCCGGTGAGGACGCCCGGTTCGCGGCCATGGTGGTGATGGAGCGGCTCAATCCCGACCAGCGGGTGGCGTTCGTCCTGCACGACGGTTTTGCGGTGCCGTTCAGCGATATCGCCGATGTGCTCGGGGTCAGCGCCGCCGCGGCCAGACAATTGGCGTCGCGGGCGCGGCGGCGGGTCGCCGATGCCCCGCCTCCGGTGCCCGATGACACCCACAACGAGGTGGCCGGTGCGCTGATGGCGGCGCTGGCGACCGGTGACATCGATGCCGTTGTGCGCCTGCTACATCCCGACGTCACCTTCACCGGCGATTCCAACCGCAGGGCTCCGACCGCGGCACGCGTCATCCACGGCCCGGACAAGGTGGCCAGGTTCCTGTTCGGGCTGGCCCGGCGTTACGGTCCGAACTGGCTGGCGGACAGCCGGCTGGCCCTCGTCAACGGCCAGCTCGGCAGCTACAACCCGGGGTCACCAGCCCTCGACGACTACCCGGAGATGATGCCGCGGGTCACCGCGATGGCCATCCGCGACGGCCTGGTTTGCGCGGTGTGGGATATCGCCAATCCCGACAAGTTCACCGGATCCCCCCTTCGTGAAGCGAGCGAGCGTGGAGGTGCGACGTGATGCCGAATGAGCCGGGAACCCTGGCCCAGACATTCAGCCGAATGATGTTCCGGGGCATGGACAAAATGCGTCACCGCGACGCCTTCGACATCGGAGATGCGACCGGAAGCACGTTCGCCGGATTCGAGAACTACCGGCAGATCGTGTTGGTGACCTTCAAGAAATCGGGTGAGGCGATGCCCAGCCCGATCAACCACGGTGTGGCCGACGGCAAGCTCTACGTGCGTACGGATGCATCGACCGGGAAGGTCAAACGCATCCGCAACAACCCGAATGTCCTGGTGGTGGCGAGCAGTCTGCGCGGCAGGCCCAGCGGACCCGTGGTGGCCGGCGTGGCGCGCATCCTGCCACCGGCGGAACACGCGCACGCCGACGCGGTGATTGCCGCCAACTGGAGTGCACCCATGAAGCTCTTCGAGCGCAGCCTTGACGTGAGCAGTCAGACTCTGGGCGTGCCAATGGCTTTCATCGAAATTACGCCCGCGTCATAGAACGTAGGGGATCAGCGCCTTGCGGTCGGTGGGGTACTCGGGAAACTTTTCCCGATACCAACCGTGGGTGCCCAGTGCCCGGGGAACCAGATTGCCTGCGGTGATCAACAGGATGGCGACGCCGGGCAGCGCCCAGGTCAGCAGTGCGAACCCGGACCAGGCGATGATCTCGCCCAGGTAGGCCGGGCTGGTGACGAACCGGAAGCCGCCGCCGAAGGGGATCCGGTACTCCGCCCCGCCGGGATTCTTCTTGTCCCGCAGGTTTCGCACGATCGACTCGGAGTTGACCAGCAGCGCGAACCCGCACAGGTAGATCACCAGCCCCAGCAGGAACCGCGGATCGGTCAGCCAGGCGGTGGTGTACTGCCCGAAGAAGTCGTGGCTGAACAGGGTTCCGTTGAGATAGCCGTGCATGGATGTGACGAGCATGCCCATCACGATCACCGAGATGTTGAAGGTGCCACGCTTGCCGGGTGCCTGGCGGATCGCCAATGGGAAGAACCACCCCCGGTTGGCGTAGTGCAGCATCCAGATTCCGGCCAGTACCAGGGATGTCGGCTCGAATCGGTTGGGCCCGGCCAGGTAGCTGATCAAGAAGACCACCGTCGCGGGGATCTCCATCAGCCACCAGCCGAGCTTCGGGTTGAGATTGAGGCCGAGTTTCGTCGTCGAGAAGCGTCCGTAGGAACTCTGCGCGAAGAACCCGCCGATGATCACGAATGCGGCGAACGCAAAGGCCGCGGCCAGCACGGTGTCGTAGAGCGTGTCGCCGGTGTACCACTGCATGTGAGGTGTTGTATCACGCCCACGGAACGCGGCACGCATCCCCGGAGTTGAAGCCCTGCTCGGTGATGCCCAGAGCCGAGTACATCCGAGACCGCATGTTCTCCACGCCGATCTGGTAGGTCAGCTCGATCACGCCGTCGTCGCCGAAGCGGCGTTGCAGGTCGGCCACCTGTTCGTCGGTGACGGTGTGCGGATCCGTCGTCATGGCGTTCGCGTAGGCGATCGCGGCACGCTCGTCCTCGGTGAACAACGGTGAGGTGGCGTAGTCGTCGATCGACTTGAGCCGCTCCACGTCGAGGTTCTCCAGCCGCATCAGCATGGAGCCGAAGTCCACGCACCACGAGCAGCCGACGGTGCGGGCGGTCCAGAACACCGCGAGCTCGCGCACGGTGGCGGGCAGCTTCTTGGAGCCACTCTGGAGCAGCATTTCGTGGACGCCGTTGGCGACCAGTAGGCGCGGATGGTGCGCGGCCACCGCGAAGGGTTCGGGCACCTCACCGAACTGGCGCTTGGCATACCAGTACATGGCGCGGGTCAGCAGGCCGGCTTGCTTGGGCGTTACCGCGGCGATTCGTGTCTCGGTCATACCCGTTAGACGAGGCGGCTCTGCAATGTGTGACAGCGCCGAACCTGAGCTTCTGTTTGAGAATTCAGGAGAATCTCGCACACAAGCTCAGATTGGGCGGCCACGGAACCACCGGGTGGGCCCGGGCGTCCAATTGGCATGGTCTTCCTGGGTTCCGAGGCGCTGGCGGCCGGCAAGCTCAACCGCTATCAACTCCGCACCCGGTACGACGCGGTGTACCGGGACGTTTACGTGCCGCGGGGGACGAGGGTCACACCCGTGGACAGGGCGGTCGCGGCCTGGCTGTGGTCCGGGCGGCGCGCAACCGTGGCCGGGTTGTCAGCTGCTGCGCTACACGGTTCGGAGTGGATCGACGTCAAGCACCCTGCCGAACTGAACCAACCCAGCCAGCACCGAACCCCTGGGATCCTGTTGCACTGCGACACCCTTTGGGATGACGAGACCTGCCTCGTTCGCGGCATCCCGGTGACGGCGCCGTATCGGACCGCGTTTGATCTGGGCCGGCGCAAGGGATTGACCGCGGCCGTCATTCGGATAGATGCACTGCTGCAGGCGACGCCGCTGAAGATCCCCGATGTGCAGCCGCTTTTACAGCGTCACAAGGGAGTTCGGGGGATCCAGCAATTACGCCAGGTACTCGACCTCGCCGACTACGGTGGTGAATCGCCGCAGGAAACTCGCCTGCGCCTGTTGTATACCGACGCGGGCATGCGGCCGACTCAGACGCAGATCGTGGTGTTCGATCATCGCCGGGTGGTGGGCCGGATCGACATGGGTTGGCCGGAGTGGAAAGTCGGTGTCCAGTATGACGGCATCCAGCACTGGACCGACCCGAAGCAGCGCACAAAGGACATCGACCAGGATGCGGAGTACCGCGCACTCGGCTGGCAGATAGTCCGCGTCGGGGCCGACTTACTCCGGTATCGTCAGCGGACCATCATCGATCGCACCCGCCAAGCGCTGCGGGCAGCGGGCGCCCCCTACTGACGAACCTGAGCTTGTGTTCGAGAATTCAGGAGAATCTCGCACACAAGCTCAGGTTCGGCACAACAAAGGACTTAGCGCGCAAACATCAACGCGCGCTTGACCTCCTGGATCGCCTGGGTCACCTGGATACCACGCGGGCAGGCCTCGGTGCAGTTGAACGTGGTGCGGCAGCGCCACACGCCGTCGACCTCGTTGAGGATGTCCAACCGCTCGGCGGCCGCCTCGTCACGCGAATCGAAGATAAACCGGTGGGCGTTGACGATCGCGGCCGGGCCGAAGTAGGACCCTTCGCTCCAGTACACCGGGCAGCTGGTGGTGCAGCAGGCGCACAGGATGCACTTGGTGGTGTCGTCGTAGCGGGCCCGGTCGGTCGCGCTCTGGATGCGCTCCCTGGTGGGCGGGTTGCCACTGGTGATCAGGTACGGCTTCACGGCGCGGTACGCGTCGAAGAAGGGCTCCATGTCCACCACGAGGTCCTTCTCCACGGGCAGGCCGCGGATCGGTTCGATGGTGATGGTGAGCTGCTTGCCCGCCTTCTTCGGCAGCAGGTCACGCATGAGCACCTTGCAGGCCAACCGGTTCACACCGTTGATCCGCATGGCATCCGAGCCGCACACACCGTGTGCGCAGGACCGCCGGAAGGTCAGGGTGCCGTCCAGGTAACCCTTCACGTACAGCAGCAGGTTGAGCAGCCGGTCCGAGGGCAGGCAGGGCACCCGGAAGCTCTGCCAGCCTGCGGCGTCAGGGTTTTCCGGATCGAACCGGGCGATCTTGAGCGTGACCATGACCGCGCCGTCGGGCACGGGAGGCAGCGGTGGATCGCCGGCTTCGGGCTTGGCTACAACGTCAGCGACGGGGCTCATTGTCAGTACTTCCGTTCCATCGGCTCGTACCGGGTCTGGACGACGGGCTTGTAATCCAGCCGGATGTCGGAAAGCAGCTCGTCGCCTTCCTTGTAGGCCATGGTGTGACGCAGGTAGTTGGTGTCGTCGCGGTTCGGGTAGTCCTCACGGGCGTGCCCGCCGCGGGACTCCTTGCGGTTGAGCGCACCCACCACGGTCACCTCGGCCAACTCCAGCAGGAAGCCGAGCTCGATGGCCTCGAGCAGGTCGCTGTTGTAGCGCTTGCCCTTGTCGTGCACCGTGATTCGGCTGTACCGCTCCTTCAGGGCATGGATGTCGGTCAGCGCCTGCTTGAGGGTTTCCTCGGTGCGGAACACCGCGGCGTTGTTGTCCATCGACTGCTGCAGCGCAGTGCGGATATCGGCGACGCGCTCGTTGCCGTGCTCAGAGAGGATGTCACCGACCCAGCCGACCACCATGTCGGCCGGGGATTCCGGCAGGTCGACGTGATTGTGGTTGGCGGCGTACTCCGCGGCGGCGATACCGGCACGGCGGCCGAACACGTTGATGTCCAGCAGCGAGTTGGTGCCCAGCCGGTTGGCGCCGTGCACCGACACACACGCACACTCACCCGCGGCGTACAGGCCGGGAATGACGTTGGTGTTGTCGCGCAGCACCTGGCCGTTGACCGTGGTCGGGATGCCACCCATGACGTAGTGGCAGGTCGGGTAGACCGGCACGAGTTCGGTGACCGGGTCGACACCCAAATACGTGCGGGCGAACTCGGTGATGTCGGGAAGCTTGGCCTCCAGCACGTCCTCGCCGAGGTGACGCACGTCGATGTAGACGTAGTCCTTGTTCGGTCCGGCACCGCGACCTTCGAGCACCTCGAGCACCATCGACCGGGCGACGATGTCACGCGGTGCCAGGTCGACGATCGTCGGCGCGTAGCGCTCCATGAACCGTTCGCCCTCGCCGTTGAGCAGGCGACCGCCCTCACCGCGCACGGCCTCGGAGATCAGGATGCCCAGGCCGGCCAGGCCGGTCGGGTGGAACTGGTGGAACTCCATGTCCTCCAAGGGAAGTCCCTTGCGGAAGATGATGCCCAGACCGTCGCCGGTGAGGGTGTGGGCGTTGGAGGTGGTCTTGTACATCCGGCCCGAACCGCCGGTGGCGAACACGACCGCCTTGGCGTGGAAGATGTGGATGTCGCCGGTCGCCAGCTCGTAGGCGATCACGCCGGTGGCCACCGGGCCCGTCGGGGTGTCCGTCAGCGCGATGTCCAGCGCGTAGAACTCGTTGAAGAACTCGACGTCGTGCTTGACGCAGTTTTGGTACAGCGTCTGCAGGATCATGTGACCGGTGCGGTCGGCGGCGTAGCAGGCCCGGCGCACCGGGGCCTTGCCGTGGTCGCGGGTGTGCCCGCCGAAGCGGCGCTGGTCGATGCGGCCCTCGGGGGTGCGGTTGAACGGCATCCCCATCTTCTCGAGGTCCAGCACCGCGTCGATGGCCTCCTTGGCCATGATCTCGACGGCGTCCTGGTCAGCGAGGTAATCGCCACCCTTGACGGTGTCGAAGGTGTGCCACTCCCAGTTGTCCTCTTCGACGTTGGCCAGCGCGGCGCACATGCCGCCCTGGGCTGCGCCGGTGTGCGACCGCGTCGGGTACAGCTTGGTCAGCACGGCGGTACGCACGCGCGGACCGGCCTCGACGGCCGCGCGCATGCCGGCGCCACCGGCACCGACGATGACGACGTCGTAGCGATGTTCCTGAATCATTGGTTAGCCCCCAATATTCGGGTCGAAGGTGACCAGGACGTAGGTGCCCAGAACCAATGTGAACCCTGTCGCCAGCAGTAGCAGCGAATTCAGGTAGAACTTCGTGACGTTCTTCCGGGCGTAGTCGCCGATGATGGTGCGCAGGCCGTTGGCGCCGTGGATCATCGCGAGCCACAGCAGGGCCATGTCCCAGATCTGCCAGAACGGGGAGGCCCAGCGCTGTGCGACGTAGTTGAAGTCGATGCGGTACACACCGTCCTGCCACATCAGCATGATGAAGAGGTGGCCGAGCGCGAGGAATACCAGCGCCAGACCCGAGAACCGCATGAACAGCCAGGCGTACTTCTCGAAGTACGGAATGCCGCGGGGACGACGGGGCGCACGGGGGTGGTCCAGCGCAGCCGGCCGGTCGTGTTCACGTTCCAGTACCGGTGCCGGACGGCCCAGCCGCGACTCGCCCGCTTCTGGCGCGCTCACAGGAACCGCTCCACCATGTGCATACCGATGACTCCTAGTGCTGCGATGAGGACCACGGCAAAGATGCCGACGGCGACCGCGAGCATCTGCCGCTGGTAGCGGGGACCCTGCTGCCAGAAGTCGATGAGGATGACGCGGATGCCGTTCAGTGCGTGGAACAGCACCGCGGCGACCAGGCCGATCTCCATCAATCCGACGATGGGTGTCTTGTACGTCTCGATGACCTCGTTGTAGGCCTGCGGGCTCACCCGGACCAACGCGGTATCAAGGACGTGGACGAACAGGAAGAAGAAGATCGTGGCACCGGTAATGCGGTGCAGTACCCAGGACCACATACCCGGATCACCGCGATAAAGGGTGCGCCGTCGCGATTTCCTGGGTTGCGGAGCCGGTACCTCCGTTTGCGTACTCATCGGGCCCTCCAACGCCATCGGTGGGACGTCTGGGACTGCGGAGTGAATTAGCCCCAAACCTCGGGGCGACTCTAAACCCATTTGCAGTGGCGAACGAACTACGGTTGAGCAGATCGGCCCGCCAACCAAACCAAAGTTAGGCTTACCTATCTTAAAGTGCGGGTCGGGAATTGGGGCTTCGGAATGCATTCAGAACCTGTGTCGGGCATGGTCGAATGACGATCGAAATCGACTGGAATCTCCTGCGTAGCAGAGCAATCGAGGCGTCAGCGCACGCGTATGCGCCCTATTCGGGCTTTCCGGTCGGTGCTGCCGCTCTGGTCGACGATGGACGGATCGTGACCGGATGCAATGTGGAGAATGTCTCATATGGCCTAGGTCTCTGTGCCGAGTGCGCTGTGGCCTGCGCCCTGCATTCCGGAGGCGGCGGAAGGCTTGTCGCACTGTCGTGTGTGGGCCCGGACGCGGGTCTTCTGATGCCTTGTGGGCGCTGTCGGCAGGTGTTGCTCGAACACGGCGGGCCCGAGCTGCTCATCGACCATCGGCACGGCCCGCGGCCGCTGCACGAGCTGCTGCCCGACGCCTTCGGGCCCGATGATCTGACGCGCAGGTAAGGCCAAGTGGTCCAACAACTCCGGGTTACCGGCGAGTAGCTTGACCGGCATGTCCCATCTCGACGCTCCGTCCGTCATCCGGACCAAACGTGACGGCGGGGTGCTGTCCGACGCCGCCATCGACTGGGTGATCGACGGCTACACCCACGGACGGGTCGCCGACGAGCAGATGTCGGCCCTGTTGATGGCGATCTTTCTCAAGGGCATGACGCCGGCCGAGATCACCCGGTGGACGGCGGCGATGGTCGTTTCCGGAGAGCGGTTCGATTTCACCGATCTTCGTCGTGACGGCAAGCCGCTTGCCCTGGTGGACAAGCACTCCACCGGCGGGGTGGGGGACAAGATCACCATTCCGCTGCTGCCGGTCGTGATGGCCTGTGGTGCCGCCGTCCCGCAGGCGGCCGGGCGCGGGCTCGGGCACACCGGAGGAACGCTCGACAAACTTGAGGCGATCCCGGGATTCACCGCAGAGTTGTCGAAAGCCCGGATCCGGCAACAACTTCGGGATATCGGCGCGGCGGTGTTCGCCGCGGGCGATCTGGCGCCGGCCGACCGCAAGATCTACGCACTGCGCGATGTCACCGCCACCACCGAGTCGCTGCCGCTGATCGCGAGTTCGGTGATGAGCAAGAAGTTGGCCGAGGGGGCGCGATCGCTGGTCTTGGACGTCAAGGTCGGCCGCGGTGCGTTCCTCAAGACCGAGGCCGAGTCGCGGGAGCTGGCGGCCACCATGATCGACCTCGGCAACGCCAACGGGGTACCGACCCGCGCCCTTCTCACCGATATGGACAGCCCGCTGGGCCGGACCGTCGGCAACTCCGTGGAGGTCGCCGAATCGCTGGAGGTGCTGGCCGGTGGCGGGCCGTCCGACGTGGTCGAACTGACGTTGGCGCTGGCCACCGAGATGCTCGACGCGGTCGGCGTCGATGGCACCGACCCGGATGAGACGCTGCGGGACGGCAGTGCGATGGATTGCTTCCGTGCGCTGGTGGCGGCCCAGGGCGGGGACCTGACCCGCCCTTTGCCCATCGGGGCCGCCACAGAAACCGTCACGGCCCCGTACGGCGGCATCATGGGCGACCTCGACGCGATGGGAGTGGCGCTGGCGGCCTGGCGGCTGGGAGCCGGCCGCGCCCAGCCGGGCGAACCGGTGCAGTTCGGGGCGGGCGTGCGGATCCACCGCAAGCCCGGGGAGCCGGTCGCCGCAGGCGAGGCGCTGTTCACCCTGTACACCGAGACCCCTGAGCGGCTGCCCGGCGCACTCGCCGAGCTCGGGGGCGCCTGGACCGTCGGCGACACCGTACCCACTCAGCGGCCGCTGGTCATCGACCGCTTGTGACGCTCGGGCCTTCTGCGCGAACGGCGGCTGAACACCTACGGATCTGCGGGCCGATCCGGCCGAACGTGGGGATGATGGGGGCATGAGTACGCCGCTGAGTCTGGACAAGATCCAGCACGCTCCCAAGGCCCTGCTGCACGACCACCTCGACGGTGGTCTGCGACCGGCCACCGTTCTTGATCTGGCCGGTCAGCTCGGCTATGACGACCTGCCTGCCACCGAGGTCGACGAGTTGGCCACCTTCTTCCGTACCGCCGCGCACAGCGGCTCGTTGGTGCGCTACCTGGAGCCCTTCGCCCACACCGTCGGGGTGATGCAGACCCCGGAGGCACTGCACCGCGTCGCCTACGAATGTGTGGAGGATCTGGCCGCCGACAACGTCGTCTACGCCGAAATCCGGTTCGCCCCCGAACTGCACATCGACCGCGGCCTGTCGCTCGACGACGTGGTCGACGCCGTGTTGGCCGGCTTCGCCGATGGGGAGAAGGCCGCCGCAGCCGAGGGCCGCGCCGTCACCGTGCGCTGTCTGGTCACCGCTATGCGCCACGCTGCCCGGTCGCGGGAGATCGCCGAGCTGGCAATCCGGTTCCGGGACAAGGGTGTTGTCGGTTTCGACATCGCCGGAGCGGAGGCCGGATACCCGCCCACGCGACACCTCGACGCGTTCGAATACATGCGAGGCAACAACGCGCGCTTCACCATTCACGCCGGTGAGGCGTTCGGGCTGCCCTCCATCCACGAGGCCATCGCATTCTGCGGGGCCGACCGGCTGGGTCACGGGGTGCGCATCGTCGACGACATCACCGAGTTCGACGACGGGTCCCAACATCTGGGCCGGCTCGCATCCATCCTGCGGGACAAGCGAATTCCGCTGGAGATGTGCCCTAGTAGCAACGTGCAGACGGGGGCTGCCCCGAGCATCGCCGAGCATCCGTTCGACCGGTTGGCGCGGCTGCGGTTCCGGGTGACCGTCAATACCGACAACCGGTTGATGAGCGACACCACCATGAGTCAGGAGATGCTGCGCCTGGTCGAGGCCTTCGGCTACGGTTGGAGTGATCTGGAGCGCTTCACCATCAATGCGATGAAGTCGGCGTTCATCCCGTTCGATGAACGCCTCGCGATCATCGACGAGGTGATCAAACCGCGATATGCGGTTCTGGTCGGCTGACGCTGCTGCAGAAATCGAGCCGGCTCGACCACGACCTCGCCACAGGAGTGATGGATGAAGTTTCTGACGTACGGGCTGACGGCGTTACTGCTTGCCGCGGTTGTCAGCTGTGGCGAGTCCGCCCAGCCGCCGAGCGCGGAGCAGGGTGGGGCGCCGACACCGGAAACGGTGCGCCAGATCGCCAAGGAGGCTTACATATACGGCTTCCCGATGGTCGACTCGTACCGCATCCAGCACGCCTACTACATCGACAAGGCCAACCCTCAGTACGCGGGCGACTGGAACCAGACGCACAGCATCGCCCGGGTCTTCACTCCCGAGGACACCACGGTCCAGACGCCCAATTCCGATACGCCCTACACGATGTTGGGCGGCGATCTCCGCGCTGAACCGTTGGTGCTCACCGTGCCGCCGATCGAGGCGGGCCGCTACTACTCCTTGCAGTTCATCGACAGCTACACCTACAACATCGCCTACGTGGGCAGTCGCACCACCGGTAACGGCGGCGGCAAGTATCTGTTGGCCGGCCCGGGGTGGAAAGGGGACAAGCCCGCCGATATCACCGACGTGATCCGCTCCGACACCGATTTCGCATCGGTCATCTACCGCACCCAACTGTTCGATCCCGACGACATCGACAACGTCAAGAAGATCCAGGCCGGTTACACCGTCGAACCGCTGTCCGCGTTCACCAAGCAGGCCGCGGCGACCGCTCCTGCGGTGGATTTCATCGCGCCGCTGACCCCCGACGAGCAGAAGACCTCGCCCAAGTTCTTCGGGATCCTCAACTTCCTGCTGAAGTACGCACCGGAAGTGCCCTCGGAGAAAGACCTCCGGGCTCGTTTCGCCACCATCGGCATCGGTCCCGACGGGGATTTCAACCCCGACACGATGAGCCAGGAAACCCTGCAGGCCGTGCAGGAGGGGATGGCCGACGCCTGGACCGAGTTCAACACCCTGAAGAAAGACAAGATGGACACCGGCGAGGTGACCTCGGCTGATCTGTTCGGCACCCGAGAAGCGTTGAAGGACAACTACCTCTACCGGATGGCCGCAGCGGTGTTCGGCATCTACGGCAACTCCAGCGCGGAGGCCATCTACCCGGTGCTGGCCGTCGACTCGGCCGGGGCACCGTTGACCGGGAACAACGACTACACCGTGCGGTTCGCGCCGGGGCAGTTGCCGCCGGTCAACTCGTTCTGGTCGGCGACCATGTACAAGATGCCGCAGAGCCTACTGGTGGCCAACCCGATCAACCGGTATCTGATCAATTCGCCGATGCTGCCGAACCTGGTCAAAGACCCCGACGGTGGCATCACGATCTACGTGCAGAACCAGTCGCCGGGCCCGGAGAAGGAGGCGAACTGGCTGCCCGCACCGGACGGTCCGCTGCAGGTGGTCCTGCGCTTGTACTGGCCCAAGGAAGAGGCACTCAACGGCACCTGGCAGGTGCCGAAGGTCGTCAAGAGCTGACCGGGGATCCAGCTACTCGGCCCGCAGGCGCGACTCCACGAAACGCTCCAACGCTTCCCACTGCTTGACGGCCTCGGCGTACGGCGCCTTGGGCTCGCGGGCATTCTCGTTGCCCAGGACGTAACTCACGAACTTGCCGAGGGCCGTGGTCTCGGCCAGCGTCTCGTCGACCGTCTTGTCCTCGGAGTAGTCGCTGACGTCGCGCAGCAACTCCACGGCCAACTCCAGCTGGTCGTGGTCGACCGCGTCGGGTCCGTCGGCGATGTCGTCGGAGATGCCGGACAGGACGTAGACGTTGTCATCGGAGACGTCCACGCGCAGGGAGCCGTCGGTGGCGGCGGTCCGGATGTCGTCGTAGGTGGTCAGGTCCGACAGGTCGTGGTCGTGTTCGTCGGCCAGGTAGCGGGCCAGGGCACGCTCGGAGCTGAACACGCTGATGCGACCGTTGCGGCCGAGGAAGACCGGATCGTCGTCGAGGTAGCACCGCAGGGTGTAGACCGTGCCCGAGCCCGTCATGATGCGGACCGGGTCGATACCGACCTTCTGCCAGAAGTCCTCGTCGTCGCCCAGGACAGCCGTGTCCCCGGCGCTGCGCGCGGGTCCGGCCGCCGCGGTGTCGTCCTCGTCGTCGCTGTCGGTGCTGCCGTCTTCGGTGTCGACGGTGAGGTCGTCCTCGTCCTCTTCGGGGGCCGGCTCCGCGAGCTCGGACTCGGCCTTCTTGACCGCGCCGCCATCGATGTCTTCGGGGATGGTGACGATCTCGTCGATGGCGTCGAGCACGCCGTCCCAACCTCGCCCGATCACGGCTTCGACCTCGGCCCAGCGCTTGCGCCCGGACCGGCCGGTGAAGTTGTCCATCCCGCCACCGAGCGTGCCGAGCACGGGGTTGCCGTTGAAGAACTTGCTGATGGCCGTCAGTTCGCACACGGAGCCGATCGAGGACACCACGACCAGGGTGCGGTGCACCGTCGCGACGGATTCTTCGGTCGGCTTGTCGGCGACCAGCTCCGGCACCCCGACGATGTCGTATTCACGGTCGTCGGCCGACTGCAGCTTGTGGGCATTGGCCGCGGTCAGCTTCTCCCACGCCGGGTGGTCGGCCAGATCGTTGTCGGTGTTGGTGCGGACAAATGCCGCGAGGTCAGCGACCGATTCGAAGGCGAACAGGGCGTCGCCCTCGCCGAGGAAAGCCTCCCACTCGTCACCGGCATCCCGCCACCGCGGAGCCCAGAGTGTGTAGAGGTCGCCCTTGGTCAGCCCGAGCCGAATCGGGACGATGTCAGCAGCCATGCGGCACAGCCTAGTGGGGCGCTTCCGACGCCAGTCAGGTTGTCTCCGGTTCGGGGGCCGATCACACCGTGGGCCGCCAGAAACCCTGAAAGCCCTGACCGGCATTCGTCGTTCGGATGGGCGACAGTTTCACCGGGTCACCTGCCTCGATCATCGTGTTCTCGCCGACGATCATGGCGACATGGCCGTCCCATACCGCCAGGTCACCCGGGCGCAGCGTCCCCGCCGAGACCGCTTTGCCGATGTCCTGCTCCTGCGCCAGCCGCGGAATATCCAGTCCGGCTTCGTGATAGGCCCATTGGGTCAACCCGCTGCAGTCCAGGCCCACGCCCGGTGTGGTGCCGCCCCACCGGTAGGGCACCCCCAACTGGGTCAACGCGTGCCGTACCGCGCTGGCCGCCACACCATTGGGCGCCGTTGCCGTGCTGCCGTCGGGCAACCGCACCGCCACCCCCTCGCCGAACATACCGGGGTCGCTCAACCCGACTGCGGCCTCGGAGCGATCCGAGCCCGATGCGGTCGGGAGGTCCGCGCCGCCACTCCAACCGCTCAGCGGTGCGCCACCGGACAACCCCGACGAGGCCGGCGGGAGGCCGCCCGAGCCCGCCGAGAACCCCGCCACGCTCGGCTGCATCCCGGCCGCCGGCGGTAAACCGGCGGCCGGGGCGGTGGCAGCAGCGGTGACCGCACCGGCCTGACGGTCCAGGTCGGCGCGTAGTTCCTCGACGACGGCCGAGGCCTCGGCAATCGCGCGTTGCGCCTGGGCGTTCAACTCCCGGGCCACCCCCGGCTCGTCCAGATGGGGAGCCAGTGCCGCAGCGCGTTCCTCGAAGCGGTCGATGATCGCCTGTAGCCGAGACCTCGCCTCGGCCACGGCCGAGCCCGCCTGCCCGGCCGCGGCGCTCAGCGCCTGTGCCCGGTCGGCCAGGCCGGCCACTTCCGCGGCGGTGGCTGCGGTGAAGTCCGCCGCCGCAGTCGCGGCGGTACCGGACCAGTCGGCCGCGGCCCGGTCCCACGATCGTCCGAGACCCGTAGCGATATCCGACAGCGCGGTATGCGCCTCGTCCAGCACCGTCGCGACCGGGTCGCGCGCAGGCCAACCGCTGCCCACCAGATCCCGCAGCTCATACAGCGGCGCGGCGAGGGTGATGGCGGAGGCGGGCACGGCTACACCCGCGGCAGCAGCCGAGCGGCCCGTTGACCGGCCACGTCGTAGCCGGCGGCGGTGACACCCGCGCTGACGGCACCGGCGCCGATTCGGGCTCCGAGAGCGGCGACCGCACCGCAGTGCGTGCCGACGGACTCGGTGAACGCGGTCACGAACCGTTCGCCGATCGGACCCAGGGCGACTCCCGGTGAGGGCATCGACCGCAGGGTTGCGGCCACAGCGCTCAGATCGGCGGCATGTGCGTCGAAGGCGCGGCCGAGGGTGTCGATGGCAGCGCTGTCGGCGCGCAGGGTGTCGGCGGTCATGGGATTAGGACGTCGGCGGTTCCCGATCGGTTCCCTCGACTGCCGTCCCGTTCAGATGGCGGTACCGCCGCCGTCGGCGTGCAACGTCGAACCGGTGATGAATGCCGCCCGCGGTGAACACAGGAACAGCACCGCGTGGGCGATCTCCTCAGGCGTGGCCGTGCGGCCGAGTGGCAGGGCACGGCCGAGTTCCTCGTTGGTGTCGCCCCATTGGGCTTCGACGCCTTCGGTCCGGGTGGGCCCCGGCGCCACACTGTTGACTCGTACCCCGCCGGAACCGAATTCGGCAGCCCAGGTGCGGGTCAGCGATTCGACGGCGGCCTTGGACGCGCTGTAGGTCGAGGCGCCGGGCACCCCTTTCGACGCCACCATCGAGGTGACGTTGACGATGCTGCCGCGCCCGCGTTCGAGCATGCCGCCGACCAGTTGGGCCACCAGGAAATACGTGCCTCGCACATTGGTGTCGAAAGTCTGCTCGAAGGAGGCGACGTCCTGGTCGACGGTGAGCGCACCGGGAAACGCGGCCGCATTGTTGACCAGGATGTCGAGCTGATCGCAGTGTTGCGCGAGAGATCGCACCGAATCCAGGTCGGCGAGGTCGGCGCTGACGAACCGGACGTCGCGACCGAGTGCGGTTGCGGCGTCCCGTCCGCGTTGTTCATCTCTTCCGGTGACGGTCACTGCCGCGCCCGCCCGGGCCAGCAGGTCGGCGCAGGCCAGGCCAATACCCGCGGTGCCCCCGGTGACCAGCGCGCGGTATCCGTCGAGTTCTGTCGATTCGGATTTCATTGTGTCCTCTCGTTGTTCGTCAGGCGATGTTGGTCAACGCGGCCCGCAGGCGTTCGCGGCTCCGCGCGATGCGTGACATGACGGTTCCCAGGGGGATTTCCATGCGCGCGGCGGTTTCGGCATACGTGAAGCCCTCGATGTCGGCGTAGTACAACACCGTTCGGAAGCCCTCGGGCAGCATCAGCACCGCATCGCGGATCCGGTCGTCGCAGAACAGGTCGAGCGCACACTCCTCGGCGGAGCGCTCCGCGGTCACGGAATGGCCTGCGCTGCCGAACATGTCGCAGTCGGTGAACTCTGGGACCGCAAACGTGTCGGGACGGCGCTGTTTCATCCGATGCGTGCTGATCCACCGGTTGTGCAAGATGCGGAACAGCCAGGCCCGCAGGTTGGTGCCCGGTTCGAACCGATGGAAACCGGTGTAGGCGTTCATCAGGGTGTCCTGCACGAGATCCTCGGCATCGGCCTGGCTGTGCGTCAGCCGGCGCGCGGTACGCAGCAGAACCGGGTGGAACGGCATCGCCTCGTGCACGAACCGCACCGCCAGCACAGCATCGGTCGGCGGGGCGGCTGCGGCTGTCGGCATGATCAGAACTCCGGGGTCGGGGACAAGGACGAACGTCACCTCAGCCTGATCCGCGACACCGCGTAGCGGACCCTTGAGAATCCGTGGTCCGTGGCGTGGACACCGGATAGACCTGCGTGGGGGCGGCGCCGACCATTAAGGTCAGCGCATGGATGTCCGCGTCGTCGACCACCCCCTGGCCGCCGCTCGGCTGACCACCCTGCGAGACGAGCGGACCGACAACGCAGGGTTCCGTGCCGCGCTGCGCGATCTGACGATGATGCTGGTGTACGAGGCGACCCGTGACGCGGCCTGCGAACAGATCACGGTGCGCACACCGGTGACCGATACCACCGGGTCGCGGTTGGCCAACCCGCCGCTATTGGTGCCGGTGTTGCGGGCCGGGCTCGGGATGGTGGACCAGGCGCATGCCCTGATCCCGGAGGCGCAGGTCGGCTTCGTCGGGATGGCGCGCGACGAGACGACGCACCAGCCGACGCCCTACCTGGCGTCGTTGCCCGACGATCTGAGTGCACGGTCGGTTTTCGTGCTCGACCCGATGCTGGCGACCGGCGGGTCGATGGCCCACACCATCACCCTGTTGCAGGACCGCAATGCCGACGACATCACCGCGGTGTGTGTGGTGTGCGCGCCACAGGGGATCGCCGCGATCGAGAAGGTCGCCCCCGATATGCGGTTGATCACCGCGACCATCGACGAGGGCCTCAACGAGATCGCCTACATCGTCCCGGGTCTCGGTGATGCCGGGGACCGTCAGTTCGGCCCGCGCTGAGGCACTACCAGCGGGAAGCGGCGTCGGCGAGGTTCTGGCTCACCTTCTGGGCGTGGGCCCGCGCCGTATCCAGATCGTCGGTCGGCGCACAACGAACCTCGGTGTAGGACTTGAGTTTCGGTTCGGTTCCCGACGGGCGCACCACCACCCGAACGGAGGTCCCGGCGTCGTCGCCGGTGAAGATCAGCGCATCGGTTCGTTGCTGTCCCCGCCGATCCAGCAGATCCTCGGCGTTCACCGCGATGCCGCCCAGTTCTGTCGGTAGGGCCTCGCGTAGCCGGGTCATGGCGGCACCGGCGTCGTCGACGAGGCGGGTGACCGCCCCCGTCACGTGCACGCCGTGCACCGTGGCCAGGGCATCGAGGGCATCTAGCAGGGTGCGGCCCTGATCGCGCAGCGCCGCAGTCAGGTCGGCGGCCAGGATCGCGGCGGTGATGCCGTCCTTGTCGCGGACCGAGGCCGGGTCGGCGCAATGCCCGATCGCCTCCTCGTAGGCGTAGACCAGGGTGTTGCCGGGGGACTCGGCGCGGGCCAGCCACTTGAATCCGGTGAGGGTTTCGGCGTGCTGGGCGCCGTGCGCCGCCGCGATGGCGGCCAGCATCCGCGAGGACACCACGGTACTGGCTACCAGGGCGGCCTCGCTGACCGGGCCGGGTTCGAGCTGAGACAGGATGTAATCGCCCAGCAGCCAGCCGGTTTCGTCACCGGTGAGCATCTGCCAGCCATCCGGTCCGGGCACCCCGACGGCGCACCGGTCGGCATCGGGGTCCAGGGCGATCGCGATCTCGGCGTCGACGTCGTCGGCCAGGGCCAGCAGCAGGTCGACCGCACCCGGCTCCTCGGGATTGGGGAAGCTGACCGTGGGGAAGTTCGGGTCGGGGTTGAACTGTTCCTCGACCACGTGCACGTCGTCGAATCCGGCCAGGGCCAGGGCATCAAGGGCGTACTCGCCGCCGACCCCGTGCAGCGGGGTCAGCGCCACCCGCACCGAGCCGGTGCTGCGACGTACCCGGGCGGCCCGCTCCAGGTAACCGTATATCTGCTGGCGCCCACCGGTCTCCACTGCGGCCCTGGGGATTTCGTCGGCATGCGGCGCCCGGGCCGCCGCGGCCTCGATCTCCCGGTCGGCGGGGGAGATGATCTGCATGCCACCGTCGAGAAACACCTTGTAGCCGTTGTCCGTCGGCGGATTGTGCGATGCGGTGATCTGGATACCGGCCACGGCAGGTAGGTGCCGAACCGTATAGGCGACCACCGGCGTCGGGACCGCGGCCATCATGAGAACAACCTGGAAGCCTTCGGCAGCAAGGACTTCGGCGGCCGCCAGGGCGAACTCGTCGGAGCGGTGCCGCGCATCGCGGCCCACCACCACGTGCGACCCGCCCAGGCCTCTGTCCTTGAGCACCTGGGCCAGCGCCCAGGTGGTGCGGACGACGACGGCCAGGTTCATCGCGTCGGGCCCGCCCCGCAGCGGGCCGCGTAGACCGGCCGTGCCGAAGGTCAGCGGATGGCTGAAGCGGCGGTCGAGCTCTTCGGGACTGCACGCGGCCAGTTCGGCTGCGGTGTGTGGGTCGGGGTCATGTGCGATCCAATCGGCGGCATCGGTCCCGATGGAGGTCATGACCCAAGTGTGCCCGGTTCTCGGGCATGGCGGGTCAGAGCCGCGCGATCACCGATGCCAACAGGGAACCCATCCGGGTCGCGGACCGACGCCCGGCCTCGAGCACCTCGGCGTGGCTGAGCGGCTCACCCGTCATTCCCGCGGCCAGGTTGGTCACCATCGAGATGCCCAGCACCTGCAGACCCGCGGCCCGGGCGGCGATCGTCTCGTGCACCGTCGACATGCCGACCAGGTCGGCGCCCAGGGTGCGCAGCATCCTGATCTCGGCCGGGGTCTCGTAGTGCGGTCCGGGCAGCCCGGCGTAGACGCCCTCGGCCAGGGACGGCTCGATCTCGCGGGCCAGCGCCCGCAGGGTGGGGGAGTAGGCGTCGACCAGATCGACAAACTGCGCGCCGACCAGCGGAGACCGTGCCGTGAGATTGAGGTGATCACTGATCAGCACCGGCTGACCCACCTGATACTCGGCGCGCAGTCCGCCTGCGGCATTGGTGAGCACCACGGTGGACACACCGGCGGCCGCCGCGGTCCGGACCGGATGCACCACATGTTGCAGGTCGTGGCCCTCATAGGCATGGATGCGCCCGGCCAGCACCAACACCTGGTGATCCCCGATGCGCACCGAGTGCACCTGGCCGCCGTGCCCGGCGGCACTGGGCGGGGTGAAGCCGGGGAGATCGGCCATCGGTACCGTGGCCCGCGCCTCGCCCAGCTCGGCCACCGCGGGTGCCCAGCCCGAGCCGAGCACGACCGCGACATCGTGGCGTTCGACGCCCGTCCGCTCGGCAATGGCGGCGGCTGCCTGGCTGGATGCCTGGGGATCGGTCACGATAGGCGAGCTTAACCGCCGGTAGCGGGCAGTGAGATACTGCGAGGATGCCGTCTGCCACCGCCTCGCTGAGCGTCGAGGAAGCCGTCAACCGGCGTCGTGGCGACCTCATCGCGCTCTCCCGCTCGATCCACGCCGAGCCGGAGTTGGCCTTCGCCGAGCATGCCAGCTGCGCCAAGACGCAGGCGCTGGTGGCCGAGTACGGATTCGAGATCACCCCGGCTGCCGGCGGGCTGGACACCGCATTCCGGGCCTCCTACGGCAACGGCCCGCTCGTCATCGGGATCTGCGCGGAGTACGACGCGCTGCCCGACATCGGGCACGCCTGCGGGCACAACATCATCGCGGCCTCGGCCGTCGGCACCGCGCTGGCTCTTGCCGACGTCGCCGACGAACTGGGCCTGACCGTTGTGCTCATCGGTACCCCGGCCGAGGAACTCGGTGGCGGAAAGATCTTGCTGCTCGACGCCGGTGTGTTCGACGACATCGCCGCGACGGTCATGCTGCATCCCGGACCGGTGGACATCGCCGCCGCCCGCTCGCTGGCGCTTTCCGAGGTGACCGTGAACTACACCGGCCGGGAATCGCACGCCGCCGTGGCGCCCTATCTGGGCGTCAATGCCGGCGACGCGGTCACCGTCGCGCAGGTCGCCATCGGCCTGCTGCGCCAGCAGCTCATGCCGGGGCAGATGGTCCACGGCATCGTCACCCACGGCGGGCAGGCCGCCAACGTCATCCCCGGCCGGGCCGAGATGCGCTACACCATGCGGGCCACCGACATGGCGGCGCTGCGCGAGCTTGAGGGCCGGATGGCCGGCTGTTTTTCGGCCGGAGCGCTGGCGACGGGGTGTGAGCACCAGACCACCGAGATTGCCCCGCCGTACGCCGAGATGGTGCCCGATCCCTGGCTCTCGCAGACCATCCGCGCCGAGATGCTGCGCCTGGGCCGTAACCCGCTGCCGGAGAACGTGGAGGCAAGTGTGCCACTGGGCAGTACCGACATGGGCAACATCAGCCAGGTGATGCCCGGCATTCATCCGGTGATCGGCATCGACTCGGGTGGCGCGACGATCCACCAACCGGCCTTCACCGCCGCAGCGGCGGGTCCGGGCGCGGATGCTGCCGTGCTGGAAGGTGCAATCATGTTGGCCCGCAGTGTGGTTCAGCTGGCAGAGACGCCTGCGCAGCGGGACCGGGTGCTGGAGGCACTGCAGCGGAGGCGGGCATCATGAGTGTGCTGCAGCACGCGGCTGCCCGCTGGTTGTCGCTCAACTACGACGAGATGGTGTCGTGGCGGCGTCATCTGCATGCCCATCCGGAACTGGGCCGTCAGGAGTTCGCCACCACCGAGTTCGTGGCCCGCCACCTGGCCGAGGCCGGGCTGAACCCCAAAGTGTTGCCCGGTGGCACCGGATTGACGTGTGACTTCGGGCCGGAGGATCGTCCACGGATCGCGCTGCGTGCGGACATGGACGCCTTGCCGATGGCCGACCGGACCGGCGCGCCCTATGCGTCGACGGTGCCCAACGTCGCGCATGCGTGCGGGCACGATGCGCACACCGCGGTGCTGCTGGGCGCAGCGATGGCTCTGACCTCGGTGCCGGAGTTGCCGGTCGGGGTCCGGTTGCTGTTCCAGGCGGCCGAGGAACTGATGCCGGGCGGCGCGATCGACGCGATCAATGCGGGCGTGCTGACCGGGGTGAGCCGGATTTTCGCGCTGCACTGCGATCCCCGGCTGGCCGTGGGCCAGGTGGCCACCAAGCCCGGACCGATCACCTCCGCGGCTGATTCCATCGAGATCACCCTGCACTCGCCGGGCGGGCACACCTCCCGGCCACACCTGACCGGTGACCTGGTCTACGGGCTCGGGACCCTGATCACGGGGTTGCCCGGCGTGCTGTCCCGTCGCATCGATCCCCGCCACGACACCGTGATGGTGTGGGGTGCGGTCAATGCCGGCGTGGCCGCCAACGCGATCCCGCAGATCGGCACCTTGGCCGGGACGATCCGCACCGCAAGTCGCGATACCTGGCTGACGCTGGAATCGATTGTGGAAGAGGCGGTTACCGCGCTGCTCGCGCCGCTCAACGTCTCGCACAGCCTCAACTACCGGCGCGGCGTGCCGCCGGTGGTCAACGAAGAGGTATCCACGCGCATTCTCACCCACGCCATCGAGGCCATCGGTCCGGACGTGCTCGCCGACACGCATCAGTCCGGCGGCGGCGAGGACTTCTCCTGGTATCTCGAAGACGTGCCCGGCGCCATGGGCCGGCTCGGCGTGTGGAGCGGGCAAGGGCCGCAACTTGATCTGCATCAGCCCACGTTCGACATCGACGAGCGTGCGTTGGGCGTCGGCGTGCGCACCATGGTCAACATCGTCGAGGCCGCTGGGTAGCTTCCCTTTGCTCGCGGTGAAAAGGGTCAGGGGCCGATATTGCGGGCGGGACGGGTGCGCAGATGGTGCACGTAGGTCTCCGGTGCCCCCGCGATCTCCGCGGCATCGGCCATCACCCCGAGATAACGGGCCGAGGGCAGGCCGCCCTCCCAGGCGTCGACCACATACAGCCAGGCCAGCACCGGGTCGGTGTTGGTGTCCGACGACAACCGCTCCACCCGGCAGCGGATCTTCTTGTGGAACCCGAGTTCGGAACCCTCCCAGTGGTCCAGGCTCTGTTCATCGCCTGATGTCATGTCGTAGAGCACGACGAAAACCTTTGACAGCGGGTCCTCGACGACGGTGGCCAGCGCGCCTTCCCAGCCGATGTCCTCACCGCCGAACGTCAACCGCCAGCCATGCAACCACCCGGTTCCGGCCATCGGGGAGTGCGGAGCCCGCTCGAGCATCTGCTCGGGATGCATGTTCGACCCGTAGGCGGCGTAAAGCGGCACGGTAAGACAGCTTAATCGGCGAAGTTCGTTAGGTTGGTGCGGTGGCTACCCGCATCGTGATCATCGGCGGTGGACCCGCCGGATATGAGGCGGCGCTCGTCGCGGCCGCTCGCGGCCCGGAGGTCGCGCAGGTCACCGTCGTGGACAGTGACGGCATCGGCGGTGCGTGCGTGCTGTGGGATTGTGTGCCGTCCAAGACGTTCATCGCCTCCACCGGCGTGCGCACCGAGCTGCGCCGTGCTCCCAACCTGGGATATTCGCTGGATTTCGAGCAGTCCAAGATCTCGTTGCCGCAGATCAACGAGCGGGTGAAGGTCCTGGCGACGGCGCAGTCCGACGACATCGCCGAGCGGCTGCGCGACGAGGGCATCGAGTTGATCGCGGGCCGCGGCGAGCTGACCGACGACATCCCCGGCATGGCCCAGCACCGCGTCAAGGTCACCGGCCCGGGTGGCGAAGTCAGCCAGCTCACCGCTGATGTGGTGTTGATCGCCACCGGAGCCAGCCCGCGGGTGCTTCCCGGCGCCGCACCCGATGGCGACCGCATCCTCAACTGGCGCCAGCTGTATGACCTCGAAGCGCTGCCCGAGCATCTCGTGGTGGTGGGTTCGGGCGTCACCGGCGCCGAGTTCGTCAACGCCTACACCGAACTCGGCGTGACCGTGACGGTCGTGGCCAGTCGCGATCAGATCCTGCCCCACGAGGATTCCGACGCCGCCGCCGTGCTGGAGGAGGTGTTCTCCGAACGCGGTGTCACGCTGGTCAAGAACGCCCGCGCGGAGTCGGTCACCCGCACCGGCTCCGGCTCTGAGGCCGGGATCCGCGTCACCATGGCCGACGGTCGCATCGTCGAGGGCAGCCATGCGCTGATGACGGTCGGCTCGGTCCCCAATACCGGTGGACTGGGCCTGGAGCGCGTCGGCATCGAACTCGGGCCGGGCAACTACCTGACCGTCGACCGGGTGTCGCGGACGTCGGTGTCCGGTATCTACGCGGCGGGCGACTGCACCGGTCTGCTGCCGCTGGCCTCGGTGGCGGCCATGCAGGGACGCATCGCGATGTATCACGCCCTGGGCGAGGCGGTGGCGCCGATCCGGCTGCGGACCGTCGCGGCGTCGGTGTTCACCCGTCCCGAGATTGCCGCGGTCGGGGTGCCGCAGGCAGCGATCGACGACGGATCCGTCCCGGCCCGCACGCTGACCCTGCCGCTCAACACCAATGCCCGCGCCAAGATGTCCAGCCTGCGCCGCGGTTTCGTCAAGATCTTCTGCCGCCCGGCGACGGGCGTGGTCATCGGCGGGGTGGTGGTGGCGCCGATCGCGTCCGAGCTGATCCTCCCGATCGCGTTGGCCGTGCAGAACGGTATCCCGGTCGCCGAGCTGGCCCAGACGTTCTCGGTGTACCCGTCGTTGTCGGGTTCGATCACCGAGGCTGCGCGCCAGCTGATGAAACACGACGACCTGGACTAGGGCGTGTCTGCTTAATGTGAACAGTGTTGTGACTGATGCTGTTTAGGTGATACGTACAGGTGTGATTTCTGATGAGTTGTGGTCGGCGATCGAGCCGGAGCTGCCCTCCGCCCGACGGCGGGGCCGCCCGTGGAATGATCATCGCCTGACGCTGGAAGGCATTATCTGGCGTTTCCGCACCGGATCACCGTGGCGCGATCTACCCGAGCAGTTCGGTGCCTGGCAGTCGGTAGCCGAACGACATCTGCGCTGGTCCACCGATGGGACCTACACACGGATCTTCGCAGCGATCGCTAACGATATTGATGACACCGACGCTGATCTGGCCGAACTGCTGCTGTCGGTGGATTCGACCAGCGTACGTGTGCATCAGCATGCTGCTGGTGCACGCCCGGGGCGGCACACAGGGGGATCTATCGAATTACAAGAAGTACCCCGACGAGCCTGACGACCACGCCATTGGACGTTCCCGGGGCGGGTTGACCACCAAGATCCATGCGCTGGCCGACCAACGATGCAGTCCGGTCGCCATGGTGCTGTCGGCTGGCCAGGCCGGCGACAATCCGATGCTATGGCCACTGCTGGACCTGCTTGCCGACACCGATATCAACACGTTCCGCCTGCTGGCCGACAAGGCCTATTCGCACGACTCGACCCGGGCGCGGCTACGCCAGCTGAAGATCGCGCACACCATCCCCGAACGCAGTGATCAGATCGAACGCCGCAAAGCCAAGGGCAGCAAAGGCGGACGGCCACCAGCATTCGCCGGGCGAATCTACAAGCATCGCAACACCATCGAGCGGTGCTTCAACCGCATCAAACACTGGCGAGCCATCGCCACCCGCTACGACAAGTACGCCCTTTCATACCTCGGCGGAGTCACCCTGGCCGCGATCATCACCTTCCACCGAGTCCGCAATTAACAGACACGACCTAGGTCGATCGCGATCGGCACTCCGCCGGGCCCCCCGGTCGTCGGCCCTCGGCGCAGGCTACCGCGCGGTGCTCAGCGCACGCCGGCGTACGCCGCAGTGGGCGGCCTCAACGCGAGGTGCAGCAGCGGGGTGTATAGCCGGATTATTTCATCATGTGTCATCGAGTAGACCGGTTCGAGATGCAGGAGGTAGCGCGTCACGATTAGGCCCGCGATCTGTCCACAGAATGCGGCGGCACGTCTGCGAGCGTCCGCTCCGCCTATCTGGGCTGCAAGCTTGTCGATCATTTCCCGTTCCACCATCTCCTTCACCAGACTTGCCAGCGCCGCGTCGTGGGCGGCCCCGGCTACCAACGCGCGAAGCGGTGCGCCGCTTTCGGACTCTTCCCACAGCGCAAGCAATCCTCGAAGGGCACGCTGCGGAAATGTGGCGGGGTCGGCCTCGGCAGCAGCGCGGTCGAGGACATCGGCGGGGTTAGCCGACAAGGCGAGGGCTTCACTGATCAGGCCCCTCTTGGCGCCGAAGTAGTAGCTGATCAGGGCAATGTCAACACCCGCCTCGGCGGCGACCGATCGCAGGGTGACGGCCTGATACCCGCCCTCCAGAAAACGACGGCGGGCCACCTCGAGGATCTGGGTCCGAGTGTCCTGCTTGCCGGGTCTGCGTCCGCGACGTTCCGAATAATTCATCATAGTTGATATTCTACCCACGCGCGGTCAGTGTGTTGGGGTCCGCTCACGAAAGGGTTTGCCGCCGTGCCCAGCACCATGCCACCGCCCCGTCGAAGATCCTGGCCAGACACTGCGGCAGGCTGCCGCCATGGCGATCAGCCGCGTGCGTTGATGACCGTGGTCGCGGAGATGGCCTCGGCAAGTTATGCGTGCCCCACATCGCGCGCCAGGGCGTATCGTGAGCTGCGCCGGCAGTCCTTGATTGTGGACGAGTACCCTCTTGTGTTCGCTTTGCTGCGATTGCTGCCTGGGCGGCGCAGTCGAAGACCCTTTCGGCAGTCGCTTGGCGCTGACTTTCGGCCTGACCACGTTCGGGCCCGGTTCCTGTCCCGTGGCACAGCAAAACCAGGGATGCGCCGGCGATCTCGGTACCCTACCGTCATCCCGCCGATCCCGGCTCCACACCACGGAAGATGGCCTCGCACGAGCGGCGACGCTGCTGGTCATCGAAAGGTCAAGGGGTGAAACGGATTTCAGTTGGCAGCCTGGTCACACGCGGGTGGATGCTGCTGGTCGCCGTGGTCGTCGTCGCCGCCGCGGGCTTCAGCATCTACCGGCTGCAAGGGCTCTTCGGCTCCCACGGCCGGGTCTCGACCGACAGCGGCATCTCAAACGAGATCATCCCTTTCAACCCCAAGGAAGTCGTCCTCGAGGTGTTCGGCGCGCCCGGCACCGTGGCAACGATCAACTACCTGGACGTCAATGCCCAGCCGCAGGAAGTCGTCGACGCGCCGCTGCCCTGGGCGCACACCATCACGACGACTCAGCCCGCCGTCTTCGCCAATGTGGTCGCGCAGGGTGACAGCAGTTCCCTGGGTTGCCGCATCACGGTCAACGGTGTGGTCACCGACGAAAGGACCGTCAACCGAGTGAACGCCTACACCTTCTGCCTGGACAAGTCCTCATGAGCAACAAGCACGGTTCGTCGATGTCGCTGTCGGGGATGCTTCGCCGACTGTCGGTGCCGATCCTCTTGTTCTGGGTGGGCCTCGCCGCGATAACGAACGTCGCCGTACCACGGTTGGAGGTAGTCGCAGAAGAACACAACGTGGCGCTGAGCCCGACAGATGCGCCGTCGCTGCAGGCGATGAAACGCATCGGCGAGGTGTTCGAGGAGTTCGATTCCGACAGCGCCGCCATGATCGTCCTGGAGGGCGATCGGCCCCTCGGCGAGGACGCTCACCACTTCTACGACGCTCTGATCGAAAAGCTCTCGCGGGACACCAAACACGTAGAGCACATCCAGGACTTCTGGGGAGATCCGCTCACCGCGGCGGGCGTGCAGAGCACCGACGGCAAAGCCGCCTACGTGCAGGTCTATCTCGCCGGTAATCAAGGCGAGGCGTTGGCGAACGAGTCGGTGGCAGCCGTGCGCGACATCGTGGCAGAAACACCGCCCCCGGATGGGGTCGAGGCCTATGTCACGGGACCGGCGCCGCTGCTGGCCGATCAGTTCGGCGTAGGCAGCAAGGGCACGGTGAAGGTCACGCTGATCACCCTTCTCGTGATCGCGGTGATGTTGTTCTTCGTCTACCGCTCCGTCGTGACGATGTTCCTGGTGCTGCTCGTCGTCCTCGTTCAGTTGGCGGCCGCCCGGGGAGTCATAGCGCTGCTGGCCGACTCCGGAATCATCGGACTGTCGGTGTATGCGACGAATCTGCTGACATTACTGGTGATCGCCGCCGGTACGGATTACGCGATCTTTTTCGTCGGCCGTTATCACGAAGCCCGCGCGGCCGGCGAGGATCGGCCAGCGGCCTTCCACACCATGTTTCACGGCACCGCCCACGTTGTCCTGGGCTCCGGCTTGACCATTGCCGGAGCGGTGTACTGCCTGAGTTTCACCCGGCTACCGTATTTTCAGAGCCTGGGGGTTCCCGTCGCGATCGCCATCCTCGTGGCGCTTGCGGCCGCGCTCACCCTGACCCCCGCCGTGCTTACCGTGGCAAGTCATTTCGGGCTTTTCGAACCCAAACGCAAAATGCGGACACGCGGATGGCGGCGGATCGGCACGGCCATCGTCCGCTGGCCCGGGCCCATCCTCACGGTGGCGGGCGCGATAGCCCTCATCGGTCTGCTCGCCCTGCCAGGTTATGAGACGAGTTACGACGTTCGTCACTACATACCTGCCAGCGCCCCGGCCAATGTCGGATACGCAGCCGCGGAACGCCACTTTTCGCCGGCCCGGCTGAATCCCGAGCTGCTGATGATCGAGGCCGATCACGACATGCGCAATCCGGCCGACATGCTGATCTTGGACAGGGTGGCCAGGAACGTCTTTCACCTGCCCGGTATCGCCGGTGTGCAGTCCATCACCCGCCCGTTGGGAACGCCGATCGACCACAGCTCGATACCTTTCCAGATCAGCATGCAAAACACCGGCCAGGTCATGAACCTGACGTACCAACAAGACCGCGCCGCCGACATGCTGACCCAGGCCGACGAGCTTGCGAAATCGATCGAGACCTTGCAGCGTCAACACGCGCTGCAGCAAGAGCTGGCCGCCGCGACCCATGAGCAAGCCGAAAGCTTTCAGGAAACGACCGCCACGTTGAACGAACTGCGGGACAACATGGCCAACGTCGACGACTTCCTGAGGCCGATCCGCAACTACTTCTACTGGGAGCCGCACTGCTACAACATCCCGGCCTGCGCTGCGGGCAGATCTGCCTTCGACTCACTCGACAGCATCAACCGGCTCACCGAGCAGCTCGACAAGGTCAAACAGACTTTGGACAAACTCGACGCGATTCAGCCGGAACTGGTGGCGTTGATCCCCGACCAGATCGCCAGCCAGCAAAAGAACTACGAACTGACGCTGTCGAATCATTCGACGATAGCCGGTATCTACGACCAGACGGCGGCCATGACCGAAAACTCGACGGCCATGGGTCAGGCTTTCGACGCCGCCAAGATCGACGATTTCTTCTATCTCCCGCCAGAGGCTTTCAACAACCCCGATTTCCAGCGAGGGCTCAAGATGTTCCTCTCGCCCGACGGCAAGGCCGCTCGCATGATCATCACCCACGACGGTGATCCCGCCACCCCCGAAGGCATCTCGCATATCGAGCCGATCCGGCAGGCAGCGCAAGAGGCGCTGAAGGGCACCCCGCTGCAGGGGGCCGACATCTACCTGGCCGGCACCGCTGCGACGTACCAGGACATCCAAGATGGCGCCACGTACGACCTGATGATCGCCGGAATAGCCGCAATCAGCCTGATCCTGCTCGTGATGATGTTCGTCACGCGCAGCCTGGTCGCCGCATTGGTCATCGTGGGCACAGTCGCGCTGTCTTTGGGTGCCTCCTTCGGGCTGTCGGTGCTCGTCTGGCAACATATTTTCGGCATCCAACTGTATTGGATCGTGCTCGCGCTGGCCGTCGTCGTGCTGCTGGGAGTAGGTTCCGACTACAACCTGCTGCTAATTTCCCGGCTCAAGGAGGAAATTGGCGCAGGATTGAACACCGGCATTATCCGTGCAATGGGGGGCTCCGGCTCAGTGGTGACCGCGGCAGGCCTGGTATTCGCCGCAACCATGTCGTCCTTCGTGTTCAGCGACTTGCGAGTTCTGGGCCAGATCGGGACCACCATCGGCCTCGGCTTGCTGTTCGACACGCTGATCGTGCGGGCGTTCATGACTCCGTCCATCGCAGCGCTTCTCGGGCGCTGGTTCTGGTGGCCGCAGCGAGTGCGTCCGCGGCCTGTGCCGTCGCCGTGGCCAAGAACCCCGGAGGTGGCGCGAACGGGTCCGGCGGGAGACACGCCATGAAGTGGACGGTTCTTGGAACTGCCGCAGTCGCAACGGCAGTCGCGTTCGCCCCGGCCGCGCAGGCCGACGTCGACACCAACTTCGCCGACGAGCTGCACACCTACGGCATCTACGGCCAAAACGATTACAACGCCTGGATCGGGAAGATCGTCTGTAAGCGGTTACGCAACGGCGTGGACACCGATGCGAAGAGGTCGGCCCAGTTCGTCTACACCAATCTGCAAACAGGCAGCACCACCGAGCAAGCGTGGCAATTCCTTGGCGCCGCACTGCGCACATACTGTCCCGACCAGCGGCCGATCCTAGAACAAGCGGCGCGATAGCAAGCGCGACAACATGTTACGAAAGACGATCCTCGGGATCGCCTTGCTAGGCTGCGCCGCGCTGGCCTTTCCGGGAATCGCCTTGGCCGACGCCACCGATGACTATCCAATCCCGAATCGGATGTTGACGACGGCGTGCACAGCCGAGCAAGTCATGGCCGCTGCTCGCGATGCCGATCCGGTGTACTACGAGCGGTACATGATCGACTACAACAACAAGTCACCCGAGATTCAGCGGGCTACTCGAGACAAGATGCACTGGTTCTTCTCGATGGACTACGCCGGGCGCAGAGCTTACTCGGAGGAAGTGGTCACCAACTTCGCCGATCCCCTGACGGCGGCATGGCCCAATCACGCGAAGCTGCTCTTCAACAACAAGGGTGTCGCCGCCCATACCACCGATGTGTGCGCCAACTACCCGCCCGAGGATCAGTCCGTCTGGACATGGTAGATACCGACCTGTTGCCACCTGCTCACCGCTAGGCTCGACAAGCGCCCAATATTCGACTCTAGCCTAACTCTAGCCTCGATTTTGCATCGAAGTTGATGCTGGCACCGTTCGGCTGCTGAATTGTGTTGCTGGGTAGTGGTTTTCGCTTGGTGGCATGGCGATGCTGTCCCGTGTCGCCGGGTGGGGCGGGCTTTCCTGGGGCCGGTGGTCTTTCATCGTCGGTGGGTCAGGTTGGCGTGTTCCCCGTGATTGAGACCGGGAGGTTTTAGGCTAGGCCCACCGTGCAACGCCAACGCCGGGCCACCCTGCGGAATTGGTAACACGTGCATTGGTAGTCAGCTCCCTATCCCTTTGCGTGACGCCTCGTAGGCGTGAAAATGGGGTCGGGTCGCCTGCCGACGCGATAGTGCCCCTTGGGGTGGTGGACTTCGGATCGGCGTGGGTTCACGCGTGGTGATCAACGAGTCGTGGTGAATGCTAGGCGATTTGGCGTTGTTCGGGAACCGGTTCGGTCTCTGTTTGGGCGGCGGCGTGTTTGGCGGCGATGACTTTGCGCAGTTCAGCCATGGAGACCTCGGATAGGTAGCGGCGGGTGACTTGCCATTCGTCGTGGGCTTCGATGACCACGGCGGTGGCCAACCGCAGGAATGCTGCGGGGTTGGGGAAGATTTCCACGACATCGGCGCGGCGTTTGATCTCCTTGTTGAGGCGTTCGATGGGGTTGTTCGACCAGATCTTTTGCCAGTGTCCGCGTGGGAACGCCGTGAACGCCAGCACGTCAGTTTTCGCTTCGTCCATCATTGTGGCCACTTTCGGGAAGCTCGACGACAGCGTGTCGGCGACCTGGTCCCATTGGGCGGCGACGTCGGCGGGGTCGGTGTGGGCGAAGATGGTCTTGACCGCCGCGGTCACCGCCGGGGCGTGTTTGGCGGCCACCGCGCCGTGCAGGTTGCGCATGAAATGGACCCGGCACCGCTGCCAGGAGGATCCGGCGAACTGCTGGGCGACGGCGGCCTTGAGCCCGGCGTGGGCATCGGAGATCACCAGGTGCACCCCGGCCAACCCGCGGGCCTTGAGGGAAGCCAGGAACTCCCGCCAGAACTCGAAGGACTCGCTGTCACCAACGGCGGTGCCCAGCACCTCGCGGGTGCCGTCGATGGACACCCCGGTGGCCACCACCAAAGCGTGGGATACCACATGAGCCCCGATACGGACCTTGCAGAACGTCGCGTCGCAGAAGACGTACGGGAACTGGGTGTGGGTCAGGTTGCGGGTGCGAAAGGCCTCGATCTCCTTGTCTAGGCCGGCGCAGATGCGTGAGACCTCCGACTTCGAGACCCCGAACCGACACCGAGCGCTGCGACGAGGTCATCGACGTTGCGGGTCGACACCCCGTGCACGTAGGCCTCCATGATCACCGCGTGCAAGGCCTTGTCGATACGGCGTCGCCGCTCGAGCAGCGACGGGAAGAACGATCCGGCCCGCAGTTTGGGGATCTGGACTTCGATATCCCCGGCGGTGGTCGACACCGTCTTGGGACGGTGCCCGTTGCGATGCGTACTGCGATCGCCGCTGCGTTCGTAGCGGCGGCGCCGATCGCCTCGGTGGCCTCGGCCTCGATCAACGCCTGCAGCCCGGCGCGGATCAGCTCGGCGAACACCGCCCCGGCATCAGCGGACTTGAGCGCATCGAGCTGGGCGAGCAAGGCAGAATGGTCCTGGGTCATCGCGTGGTGCGTCCTTTGCTTGAGTCACTTTGGTCGGTAACTCAATGACCACTACGCGATGCCCCACCCCAAAGCCCTCAACGACACACCGAACAGAGTCCGGCCGGGTCAGCCTCAGGCCCGAAACCCCACCACCCCAGGGGACTTACCCGCCGACGCCGACACTTCCTCGGGCCGTGGAGCCCGTTAGTCAGCTTGGCGCCGGGACCCGACCTAGGTCGTGTCTGTTAATTGCGGACTCGGTGGAAGGTGATGATCGCGGCCAGGGTGACTCCGCCGAGGTATGAAAGGGCGTACTTGTCGTAGCGGGTGGCGATGGCTCGCCAGTGTTTGATGCGGTTGAAGCACCGCTCGATGGTGTTGCGATGCTTGTAGATTCGCCCGGCGAATGCTGGTGGCCGTCCGCCTTTGCTGCCCTTGGCTTTGCGGCGTTCGATCTGATCACTGCGTTCGGGGATGGTGTGCGCGATCTTCAGCTGGCGTAGCCGCGCCCGGGTCGAGTCGTGCGAATAGGCCTTGTCGGCCAGCAGGCGGAACGTGTTGATATCGGTGTCGGCAAGCAGGTCCAGCAGTGGCCATAGCATCGGATTGTCGCCGGCCTGGCCAGCCGACAGCACCATGGCGACCGGACTGCATCGTTGGTCGGCCAGCGCATGGATCTTGGTGGTCAACCCGCCCCGGGAACGTCCAATGGCGTGGTCGTCAGGCTCGTCGGGGTACTTCTTGTAATTCGATAGATCCCCCTGTGTGCCGCCCCGGGCGTGCACCAGCAGCATGCTGATGCACACGTACGCTGGTCGAATCCACCGACAGCAGCAGTTCGGCCAGATCAGCGTCGGTGTCATCAATATCGTTAGCGATCGCTGCGAAGATCCGTGTAGGTCCCATCGGTGGACCAGCGCAGATGTCGTTCGGCTACCGACTGCCAGGCACCGAACTGCTCGGGTAGATCGCGCCACGGTGATCCGGTGCGGAAACGCCAGATAATGCCTTCCAGCGTCAGGCGATGATCATTCCACGGGCGGCCCCGCCGTCGGGCGGAGGGCAGCTCCGGCTCGATCGCCGACCACAACTCATCAGAAATCACACCTGTACGTATCACCTAAACAGCATCAGTCACAACACTGTTCACATTAAGCAGACACGCCCTAGTCGACGGCGCGCTAAGCGGCGCGCATGTGCCCGGCGCTTCCAAGGTTCGTATCTCGGCTCGGCCGCAGGAGGGCACCGGTCAGCTCGCGGCCAGACAATGCCGCGCCCCTTCGGCGTGTTGTCGACCCTTCGAACGCGCTGTGCGCGCGCACGGCGTGCAGTACCCGTTGATCGCGTGCCCGATCGTCTGGGGCGACCCGGCAGCAAGTCTGCGGGTAACTGGCAGAACTGCAGCTTTATTGGCAGGGGCGACAGTTGCTGGCGTGGTTCGCGTTGGCTGTCGGGTGGTTACCACAGTGCAGGAGCCGTCGAAGACGCCGAAATCGGCGATCGGCTACCGGGGAGCCGCAGTGCGATAACAAGATGGCGTCAAGTATCCGAGACGCGGGAGAGGTTCGCATCCGCTGTTAGTGTCAGCGCATTGTGACGTCGACCGCTAACGTAACTCGCGCGACGCACAGTGCCGCCATCGCGGCGCTGGCGCTGGCGCTGGGGTTGTTGGTAATGGTGATCGGCGTCGGGTGGGCATCGGGGAGCGCTGAGCCGTCGGGGTCTCATGGCCCGCACGCGACGGTCGCCGGCCCCTACGGCGAGTTTGCTGTCGCAGCTGACCATCCGCACTTCGAAAACGGGTCGCTGCCGGTGGTGCCTGACATCGTCGCCGAGGCCGTGCTGCCCCGAGCAGCAACCGCACTGGTGGCCCTGGGTCTGGCTGTCGCGATCGGCCTGGTGGCCTTGCTGTGGCGCCCCCGACTATGGCGGGGAGTGCGAGGGCCACCTCGCGGCAGGGGCGCCGTGTGGAGCGGTCGGCAGAGGTTGACCCGCATGTGCATCGCGCGCCGCTGACGGTGTCGCGCCAGATCGCCTTGCCTATCCGGCAGGGCCGTCGGTGACCGCTGCCAGTACCCGCAGCCGCGTCCCAACACATGCCGCGGCATCCTTTCGGAAGCGACGAAACCATGAACCACATTCTGTCCGCTCAGCCCCCACATCTGCACGCCTCCCGCCACCATTTCCTGGGCCGTTGCGACCGGCCTGCCACGATGGTCGGCCGGACTCCGGTGCTGCGCTTTGGCGCCCCGTTCACCACCGATGGCCGTGGCTTTTGGGCCAAGCTCGAAGGCTTCAATCCCGGCGGCATGAAGGACCGCCCGGCGTTGTACATGGTCGAGCGGGGCCGGGCTCGCGAAGAACTGCGACCCGGGGCGCGCATCATCGAATCGACCAGCGGCACCCTGGGATTGGGCTTAGCGCTGGCCGGCACGGTGTACGGCCATCCGGTCACGCTGGTCACCGACCCCGGATTGGAGCCCATCATCGCTCGGATGCTGACGGCTTTCGGTGCCCAGGTCGATGTGGTGAGCTCGCCCCATCCCGAGGGTGGGTGGCAGCAAGCACGGCGCGACCGGGTCGCCGAGTTGCTGGGCGCCGATCCGCACGCTTGGTACCCCGATCAGTACACCAACCCCGACAACGTCGAGGCGTACCGGCCGTTGGCGCTGGAATTGCAGGCTCAACTCGGCCACATCGACGTGCTGGTGTGCTCGGTGGGCACCGGTGGGCATTCGGCCGGGGTGGCACGGGTGCTGCGCGAGTTCAATCCCGAGCTGCGGTTGATCGGGGTGGACACGGTCGGATCGACGATCTTCGGACAGCCGTCCGGCACCCGGCTGATGCGCGGGCTGGGCTCGAGTATCTACCCGCGCAATGTGGATTACGCGGCGTTCAGCGAGGTGCACTGGGTGGCGCCGGCCGAGGCGGTGTGGGCCTGCCGCACGCTGGCGGCCACCCATTACGCCAGCGGTGGGTGGAGTGTCGGAGCGGTCGCCTTGGTAGCCGGCTGGGCGGCACGCACGCTGGGACCCGACGCCACCATCGCTGCGATCTTCCCCGATGGGCCGCAACGCTACTTCGACACCGTCTACAACGACGACTACTGCCGCGCCCACGGCCTGCTCGGAGTCGTCCCGCCTCCTGAGCCGGCCGTCATCGACGATCCGCGCATCAGAATTGTGTCGTCGTGGACCCGTTGCACCCACGTCGTCGACCCGGTGGCGGTGATGGGGTGATCGGCATTCTCACGCAGTTCCGCAGCTTTGGCTGGCCGAGCCGACTGTTGATGATCAACCAGTTCGGGATCAATCTCGGGTTCTACATGCTCATGCCCTATCTGGCCGGCTACCTCGCCGGCCCACTAGGGTTCGCCGCGTGGGCGGTGGGACTGGTGCTCGGCGTGCGCAACTTCTCCCAACAGGGAATGTTCATTATCGGGGGCACCCTGGCCGATCGGCTCGGCTACAAGCCGCTGATCGTGGCCGGCTGCCTGTTGCGCACAGCCGGTTTCGGGTTGCTGGTCATCGCCGAGTCGCTGCCGGGGCTGCTTATCGCCTCGGCGGCCACCGGATTCGCCGGTGCGCTGTTCAACCCCGCGGTTCGGGCCTACTTGGCCGTTGACGCCGGGCCGCGCCGCGTGCAGGCGTTCGCGGTGTTCAACATCTTCTACCAGGCCGGCATCCTGGCCGGCCCGCTGGTGGGGCTGGCGCTGATGATGCTCGATTTTCGCGTCACTGCCGCAGCGGCCGCGGTCGTATTCGCACTGTTGACCATCGCCCAACTGTTCGCACTGCCCCAGCACAGCACCGACGTGCCGGCAGGGACAACTTCGGTGTTGGTCGACTGGCGCACCGTGGCAGCCAACCGGTCATTTATATTGTTCGCCGCGGCGATGATCGGCTCCTACGTGCTGTCATTCCAGGTCTACCTTGCTTTGCCGCTGCAGGCCGGGATACTCGCCCCGAGCGACCAATCGCTCATCGTGGCAGGGATTTTCGTCGTATCAGGTGTGGTGGCTGTCTTTGGGCAAATGCGCATCACCCGCTGGTTCGCCGCACGCTGGCGGCCGGGGCGATCCTTGGTGGTCGGGTTGGCGGTCTTGAGCGCGGCGTTCATCCCACTGATGGTGATACCCGACAGCGAGCGCCTGGGCCACGGCGCGGCGGTGGCCGCGCTGCTGGTGGCAGCGGGGCTGCTGGCGGTCGGTTCCGCGGCGGTGTTTCCGTTCGAGATGGACACCGTCGTGTCGCTGGCGGACGGTCGCTTGGTCGGCACCCACTACGGCTTCTACAACACCATCGTCGGGATCGGAATCCTCGCCGGCAACCTTGCGACGGGATCGCTGATGCACGCTGCCCACCTCGCCGGCGTCGACGAACTCGTGTGGGTAGGGCTCGCACTGATCGGACTACTGTCCGCGACTGCTCTCTACCGACTCGACCGCACGGGCCGCCTGCAACCTCTACCGGCCACCGGACCCATCGCGACAGCAGACTGACCGCCTCCGACCGCCCGGTACAGCACTCCCATTGCGTCCTGACGACAGCACTTTGCTCTCAGCAGACTTGACACCGTTGTGCTTGCTTCCATCGTGCGCCGCACGGGCCGCGGCAGTCGTCGGTCCATCCGGTCCGGGCTCCGATCGCGCAGATCCCACGGCTTGAGCCTCCGCCGCTGAGCTGAAAAACGACGCCGACCAGCGAGGCCGGACGATTTGCGCCAGGTCACCGATGCCCTGGCTGGTGCGGCGACTCGGCGCTGCCGTCCTCGTCGGTCACGGCGGCAGGTGCAGGGAGGTCCAGCGCAACCGTGGGCGTGCTGGATCCCGGCGTTCGCGGTGAGTAGCTGATGCCGTTGGGTCCCTCGCCGACCGGGATGGTTACCGACACCGTCTGGCCGGCCAGGTCGACGACCGAGACGCTGTTGTCGTAGCTGTTGGTGACCCAGGCCAGCGTCCCCGCGGGGTCGATCACCACACCGTGCGGCCCAGCACCGGTCGCGACGGTGGTACGCACGGTCATCGTGGCCGTGTCGATCAGTGATACCGCATGCCCGGGGGCATCCGGGGTGCCCTGGTCAGCCGAGACCACCGTCGCGTTGTCGGGCGTGAGGTAGACCTGCACCGGGGCCGCCGACACCGCGACGCTGCCGGCCACCGTGCGCGCGTCGAGATCCACCTTCACCACCGCCGCCGGCTCGGTGATGCCGGTATAGGCGTAACGTCCGTCGGCGCTGACCGCTACCTGCGCCGGCCCGTCGCCCACCGGCACGGAGAACTGCATCTGATCGGTCTGGGCGTCGATCACATCCAGCGCCCCGGTCATGTGATTGGCGACGACGATCACCGAGCCGTCACTGGCCGCGCGTAGACCGTGCGGCATCCCACCCACCTCGATCAGGCCCAGCGGCTGCAGGCTTTGACTCTGGAATATCGACACCGTGCCGTCGTCGGCGTTGGCCACATAGACCTTGCCGTTGGGCGCCTCGATCACATGCGCCGGGTGGTGCCCGGTCTGGCCGGTCGCCCTGACCTGGTAGGTATCGGCGTCGATAGCCACCACGGTGTCGGTTCCGACGCTGGTTGCATACACCGTGGCGGCGTCCTGCCCGACCTGGACGTTGTGCGGTCCTTGGATGCCGGTCAGGGTGGTCACCACCGTGTTGGCCGCCGCATCGAGGACCGTCAGACTGTTGCCGATCTCGTCGGCAACCCACACCGACCCCGCTACCGGGGTCGGCTCCGGTGGGACGGGACTGGTTGGTGACTGCCCGGCCTGCCCGGTGTCACCACCAGAACAGCCCGCCAAAACCGCGGCCAGCAGCACTGTGGACAGAACGGCGATGAGTGTGGTGCGCGCCGACCCAGCCCGCCACCAGCCACCGCCCGGTGGCCGGATCCCAGACGACGTCGTAGTGGTGACCGATGACATGACCCGACCATACCCCCGGCAGGTATGTGCCCAAGCGGGGATTTGCGATGGCATACTGAACCCTTAGCTGACCGGACTGCTTCACTCAGTTGCGCGCGCTGATCCGCAGGAGGACCGCAATGCCACGGATGCACCTCGACCTCGACAACCTGGAATCGGCGTTGGCTCTCAAACCCATTGCCCTAGTGCACTTCTGGTCAGTGGGAAGCCCCGGCGGCGATGGTTTTGAACTGATCTACGACCGCTCGGCACGACGACATCCCGCGGTGCTGCACGCCGACGTCAATACCGATCAGCAACAGCACCTCGCTCAAATCGCCGGAGTAGCCGACGTTCCGACGACGCTGGTATTTCGTGACGGCGTATTGATCTATCGGGAACCGGGCGCGCTGTCGGCTCGCGTGCTCGAGGAACTTATCCAGCAAATCAAGCTGGTGGATATGGATAAATTGCGTGCCGCGACCGCCGTCCGGGATCCCAGCTCGACGCCACGTCCCTGGACTTGACCCTTCGATGTATAGAGTGCCAACGGCAGTTCGACCGACAGCCGACTGGTTCGGCAGTACCTGCTGACGGTACGTGCCGCTGACAGCGCCGGCCATGTAACCCGGGGTGGTCGAGTCGCACCGTCGCCGTCTTCGCTACGCGCGGCCGCCGCCGGTGCCGTCATTGAACATTTCAGTAAGTCCAACCAACTGCTTATTTGGTTATGCTGCTGCGAGTGTAGGTCGCCGAACTTGTCGAATCTGCGTTCCCGCGCCTGGGGTTTCTCAGAAACGCGTCGACCGGGTGATTCTCGCTACGAAGGAAAGCGGGCATCCATGTGTCCGCGCTGGCCGAATGGTCCCTGGATAAGATCCGTTAGCGGCAGCCGTTGGTTTCGCGAGTCTTTGAAGAGTTCCGAAGTCCGCACCGAATTCGTCTCCGCGACAGGGGCTTTCAACCTTTCCTTGAGGGCTGTCGGGGATGGTGTGCTACGCCGGTTTCGGTTGGCTTTCACGCCCGAGGACGCGCCAAACTGCGCGATGTGGCGCCACTACGCCCGGGGAGTGCCGGTGATGGGCAGGTCGATGGTGAACCGTGCGCCGTGGCCGGGGCCGTCGCTGTCGGCGCTGATCCGGCCTCCGTGGGCTTCGACCAGCGCGCGGGTGATCGTCAGACCGATGCCGCTGCCGCTGTGGCGACGGCTGCGGGCGAGGTCGGCTTGGTAGAAGCGGTCGAAGATGTGGCCGAGGTGTTCGGCGGCGATACCTTCTCCGGTGTCGGCGACCACGATCTCGGCGTGGGTGGGGTGGGTCTGCTGGCAGGTGATGGTGACGGTCCCGCCGGTGGGGGAGTGGCGCAGCGCGTTGTCGAGCAGGTTGCCCAGTACTTGCCCGAACCGGTCCGGGTCGACGGTGACCGGCACGGATCGGTGGATGCGGGCCTCGATGGTGACGCCCTTCTCGTCGTAGCGTGTCCGAACGGAGTCGACGGCGGCGGTGATCAGGGTTGTGGTGGTGGTGGGTACCGGGAGGATGCGGGTGAGATGTTCTTCGGCGCGGGAGACGGCGGTGATGTCCTCGGCGAGGCGGTCGAGCCGGTGGGTGGCGGCACGCAGGATCTGTACGGTGTCCTCGTCCAGGCTGCGGACGCCGTCTTCGAGGGCTTCGAGGTAGGAATCGAGGGTGGCGATCGGCGTGCGCATTTCGTGACCGAGGTCGGCGAGCATCCGGCGCCGGGTACTTTCGGTGGCTTCGAGGCGGCGGGCAACTTCGTTGACGGTGACGGTGAGTTCGTCGAATTCGCGGCCGAGTCCGGGGCTGTGTATGCGGGTGTCGTAGCGGCCTGCGGCGATCCGTGCAGTTGAGGTGGTCACGGCGGTCAGAGAGCGTTGCACCCGCCGGGTGATGTACCAGCTCACCGCCAGTGCCAACAGCACCGCGATCGCGACGGCCAGCCCCCACGCGAGGACGATCGACCAGGTGAAGGCTTCTTCAACGTGACTGGCCTGGCTGGAGTTGTGGTCGATGCCGGCCTGCCCGAGGTGATCTTGGAAGATTCCGGGCGCGAGTGCGGAGGCCACGAGCCAAGCACTGACGGCGCAGCCGATCACCACCACGGTCAGGGCGAGAAACAATCGGGTACCAAAGCTCGACCCGGCGAAGGTGCGCCGCACTGATCCTCGCGTAGCGGAGATCGGGGAGTTCATGTGCCGGTGCCCATCCGGTAGCCGACGCCGCGGACGGTGCGCACATAGCGACCGCGGGTGGCGTCGTCGCCGAGTTTGCGGCGCAGGTGACCGATGTGCACGGCGACAAGGTGTTCGTCGCTGATCCAGTTCGGCCCCCACACCGCGTCGATCAGCTGAGCGCGGGTGAGCACCACGCCGGGATCACGTGCCAGCGCCGCGAGAATGTCGAATTCGGTGCGGGTCAGGGCGACCGGCGTCCCGCCGACGGCGACCTCGCGGCCGTCGACATCGAGGCTCAGGTCACCGAAGGTTCGGGTGGGGAGGGCACCCGCAGGCCAGCCCGGTGCGGTGGTGCGAGGGCGAGGGCGGCGCAGCATCGCCTGGACGCGGGCCATCAGTTCGCGGGGACTGAACGGTTTGCTCATGTAGTCGTCGGCGCCGACGGACAGCCCGATGAGGGTGTCGATCTCCTCGGTGCGGGCGGTGAGCATCACCACGTACGCATCTGAGAACGTCCGCAGTTGCCGGCACACCTCCACCCCGTCCAGGCCCGGCAGTCCGAGGTCGAGGACGACCACGTCGGGATCGACCTGTCGGGCGAGAGCAACGGCGTCGACCCCGTCTGCGGTGATCGTGACCTCGAAGCCGTCGCGTTCGAGATATGAGCCGACCAGGTCTGCCAGCGGGGTTTCGTCTTCGATGATCATCGCCCGCAAGCCGGTGGGTGGGCGCTGCGCCGTCGCCGGGTCGCCGATCGGTGCGGGTATGCGAGCGGAGGAGGTCATGGCGTCCATCATCGCCAGCACCGTCCCGTCCCGGCGTCGGGACGGGCTTCTTGAGCAAATCTTCATACGACCTCCATCGAATCCTTGGGGTGGGCGCTCGAAGCTGAAGACACGAATCGAGGATGGAGGCGACGATGATGGCCTGGGTCGGTGACATCGGCTGGGCGGGATGGGCCGTCATGGTCGGGTGCATGCTCGTGTTCTGGATGGTGGTGATCTACCTGATAGCCACGATGTTCCGCACCGACCGCGCAGACGGTCCTGCTCGCCTCGGGCGACAGGGTGATCCGCTGCGGGGGCTCGAAGAGCGGTTCGCCCGAGGCGACATCGGCGCCGAGGAGTTCGTCGGCCGCCGACAGGTCTTGACGCAGATCGGCAACCCCGCTGCGAAAGCCGATCGGCGAGGGCAGGTTCGTGGTTAGGTTGCCCCGGCGCTCTTTTCTGATCGGTTCGTTGCTTGCCGGTGCTGGGGCGCTGGCGGCCTGCTCCGGGCCGGGAGCGGCCGCCGGTGCGCCGGTACGCGCAACATCACCCGTGGTGCGTCGGCTTGAGCAACAGCGCCGCACCCCCGGCCAGCAGGTGGTTTCGGCGCGGTTGACGTCGCGTCCGGTCGAGGTGGACTTCGGCGGCCGGATAGTGACTACCTGGGGATACGACGACTCTCTGCCTGGTCCGCTGCTGCGCGCCCGCGCCGGGGATCTGCTGCGAGTGGAGGTAGACAACCAACTGCCGGTGGAGACGAGTGTGCACTGGCACGGGCTTGCGTTGAGCAACGACATGGACGGGGTGCCTGGGCTGACACAGGACCCGATCGCCGCCGATGGTCGGTTCGTCTACGAGTTCACCGCCCCGGACGCGGGCACGTACTTCTACCACTCCCATTCGGGCGTGCAGCTCGATCGTGGTCTGTACGGCGCTCTGATCATCGACGATCCACACGAGCCGGGGGATTACGACCACGAATGGGTCGTGGTGCTCGACGACTGGCTCGACGGCACCGGCCGCACCCCCGACGAGGTGGCCCGCGAACTCGGAATCGGCGCCGGGAGCGGTGACGGTGCCGAAGACCTGGGCGGGATGGGCCACGGCAGCATGGGTGAGATGGGCCACGGCACCATGGGCGAGGAAACAATGCTCTCCCGACTGCTCGGTGGCGCAGGGGACGTGAGCTATCCCCATTTCCTGGTCGGCGGGCGCGTGCCCGACGATCTGATGGTCTTCACCGCGACACCCGGTCAGCGGGCAAGGGTCCGATTCGTAAATGCCGGCGCGGACACCGCTTTCAGGGTCGCATTGGGTGGGCATCGGATGACCGTCACCCACACCGACGGCTTCCCGGTCGTGCCGCAGGACACCGACGCGCTGCTGATCGGTATGGGCGAACGTTTTGATGTGCTCGTGACCCTCGGCGACGGCGTGTTCCCGTTGTTCGCCCAGGCCGAAGGCAAGACCGGGCACGGACAGGCCCTGGTGCGCACCGCCACCGGCGATCTTCCACCTCAACCCCGGCCGCGTGAGCTGGACGGGCGGGTGCTGCTCGGCACCGATCTCGCGCCCCGCGACCATGTGCGGTTGGCCGAGCAGGATCACGATCTTTATCACAGCGTCGACATGGGTGGAACCATGTCGCCCTACCGGTGGACCCTCAACGGCCGCACCCATCCGGACGTCCCGCCACTGAACGTCAACGCGGGACAACGGGTGCGCATGCGGATGCGGAACATGTCCGACATGTTCCACCCGATGCACCTGCACGGACACACCTTCGCGCTGACCGACACCGGACTGCGCAAGGACACCGTCACCATCAGGCCGATGCGCACCGTGGAGATCGAATTCGACACCGACAACCCCGGGCAATGGGCGCTGCACTGCCATAACGCCTACCACCAGGAAGCCGGAATGATGACCACCGTGTCCTACCTGGCCTGATCCCGGCAGTCGCCCAGCGGCGACCGGACTCGGTCGTCCCGATACCCGTAATTGTTCGAGAAAGGAACACACCCGATGAACAAGAAATGTCTCGCCGTCGGCGCCACCGCCCTGGCCGTGGTGTTCGCCGCCGCTGCCTGCAGTAACTCCGACACCGAAACCACCGCGGCGAGTTCCCCCGCGTCGCCCTCGGTGAGCACCTCTGTCGAGGAGGCGGCGGCGCACAATGACGCTGATGTGATGTTCGCCCAGATGATGCTCCCACATCATGCCCAGGCGATCGAGATGAGCGACATGATTCTGGCCAAAGAGGACATCCCCGTCGAGGTGACCACGCTGGCCGGGCAGATCAAGGCCGCCCAGGGTCCGGAGATCGAGCAGCTCGAGTCCTGGCTCGAACAGTGGGGTGCACCCACGTCGATGCCCGAGGGGCATCACGACATGCCCGGCATGGACGAGGAATCGGGCATGGGCGGAATGAAAGGGATGATGAGCGCAGAGGACATGCAGGCCCTCTCGCAGGCCCAGGGCACCGACGCTGCCCGCCTGTTCCTCGAGCAGATGATCGCCCACCACGAAGGCGCCGTCGAGATGGCGCAGACCGAGGTCGACGATGGGCAGTTCCCCGACGCGGTGGCGTTGGCCCGCAGCATCATTGATACCCAGCAGCAGGAGATCGAGACGATGCGTCAGCTGCTGAGCAGCCTGTAACGCCCCAGCTCACCACCGTCGGTCCGCCACAGTCAGGAGCTTTCGATGTCACACCCGGAACACGGACCCCCCCACTGGGAGCTGGCCGAACACGATCACGGTATCCCCACACAGAGCCCGCCCACCGACGCCCACGATGCACATGCCGGGCACGGGGAGCACCTCGCCCACCTCGGCGGGTCCGCAGAGCACGGCGGCCACGACCGGCACGCAGGACACGGCACGCACGGGGAGATGTTCCGCCGCCGCTTCTGGGTGTCGTTGATCCTGTCGATACCGGTCGTGGGTTTCAGCCACATGGTCGCCGAACTGCTCGGCTACCACATACCCGACTTCCCCGGCGCCATGTGGATTCCGCCGGTGCTGGGCACGGTGATCTTCGTCTACGGTGGCATGCCGTTCCTTACCGGCGGCTGGGCCGAACTCCGCTCACGCCGGCCAGGGATGATGCTGCTCATCGCGATGGCCATCAGCGTCGCGTTCCTCGCCTCGTGGGTCACCACCCTCGGCCTCGGCGGGTTCAATCTGGACTTCTGGTGGGAACTGGCGCTGCTGATCGTGATCATGCTGCTCGGGCACTGGCTCGAAATGCGCGCCCTCGGCTCGGCATCCGGCGCACTCGACGCGCTGGCGGCGATGCTTCCCGACACCGCCGAGAAGATCACCGACGACGGCACTCAGGAAATCTCGTTGTCGGAGTTGGCCCTCGACGACGTGGTGCTCGTGCGGGCCGGGGCTCGGGTCCCCGCGGACGGCACCGTTGTCAACGGGCGCGCCGAAGTCGACGAATCGATGATCACCGGCGAATCCAAGACCGTCACCCGCGAGGACGGTGACACCGTGGTCGCCGGCACCGTCGCCACCGACAGCGCCCTGCGCGTGCGGGTCACCGCCATCGGTGAGGACACCGCCCTGGCAGGCATCCAACGCATGGTCGCCGCCGCCCAGGCCTCCTCTTCGCGGGCGCAGGCGCTGGCGGACAAGGCTGCGGCGTTCTTGTTCTACTTCGCCGCCATCGCCGGTCTGGTCACATTCGTGGTGTGGGCGCTGCTCGGCAACATCGACGAAGCGGTGGTGCGGACGGTCACCGTGCTGGTCATCGCCTGCCCCCACGCCCTGGGATTGGCGATCCCGCTGGTGATCGCGCTGTCCACCGAACGCGCCGCCAAAGCCGGAGTACTGGTCAAGGACCGTCTCGCGCTCGAACGCATGCGTACCGTCGGGGTGGTGCTGTTCGACAAGACCGGCACCCTCACCCAGGGCCGACACCAGGTCACCGGCATCACGACCGCCCACGGGATCAACGAGTCGTATCTGCTGGCTCGCGCCGCCGCGGTCGAAGCCGACAGCGAACATCCCGTCGCTCAGGCGATCGTGGCCGCTGCCGAGGACCGCGTCCCGGCGACCGATCAGATCACCGCCACCAACTTCCGATCACTACCCGGACGAGGAGTACGCGCAGTCGTCGACGGCAGCGAGGTGACCGTCGGCGGCCCCGCCATGCTTACCGCGCTGTCGTTGTCGGTCCCAGCCGAGGTCACCGCGATCACCGAGCAGTGGGTGCGGCGAGGCGCCTCGGTCCTACACATCGCCGAAGGCGATCAGGTGCTCGGCGCGGTCGCGCTTGAAGACGCAGTCCGCGAAGAATCCCGCCAAGCGATCGACGCCCTGCACGCCCGCGGAGTCAAAGTCGCGATGATCACCGGCGACGCTCGGCAGGTCGCCGACGCGGTGGCCACCGATCTCGGCATCGACGAGGTATTCGCAGAGGTGCTGCCCGAACACAAGGACGCCAAGGTCACCGAGCTACAGCAACGAGGCCACAAGGTCGCCATGGTCGGCGATGGCGTCAACGACGGCCCAGCCCTGGCCCGAGCCGACGTCGGAGTGGCAATCGGGGCCGGCACCGATGTGGCGATCGAATCCGCCGGGGTGGTGCTGGCGGCGAACGATCCACGGGCGCTGCTGTCGATCATCGAACTCTCCCACGCCAGTTACCGGAAGATGTGGCAGAACCTGGTGTGGGCGACCGGCTACAACATCCTCGCCGTCCCACTGGCCGCGGGTGTGCTCGCCTTCGCTGGCATCGCGATCTCCCCGGCCGTCGCCGCAATCCTGATGTCCATCTCCACCATCGTGGTCGCCCTCAATGCCCAACTACTGCGCCGCCTCGACCTCGACCCGAACCGCCTGGCCCGTACCTGACCGATCCGAAACGAGTTCCGTATTTTGATGGCGAAAGTTCTCCTGCGCCGGTTGACGCCCGTCCTCGTCGCGGCTACTGCGGCGGCTGTGCTTGTCGGGTGCTCAACCAGCGAACCACCCACCACAACCGCCGAGTCGGTCTCGGCCACCGAGTCAACCGCGCCCAGTGTGACGTTGACCCCGGCACTCGATCACCTGCACGGCCTGCACCTCGGCGCCGACGGCACGGTACTGGCCGGCAGCCACACCGGCCTAGGGCGTGTCTGCTTAATGTGAACAGTGTTGTGACTGATGCTGTTTAGGTGATACGTACAGGTGTGATTTCTGATGAGTTGTGGTCGGCGATCGAGCCGGAGCTGCCCTCCGCCCGACGGCGGGGCCGCCCGTGGAATGATCATCGCCTGACGCTGGAAGGCATTATCTGGCGTTTCCGCACCGGATCACCGTGGCGCGATCTACCCGAGCAGTTCGGTGCCTGGCAGTCGGTAGCCGAACGACATCTGCGCTGGTCCACCGATGGGACCTACACACGGATCTTCGCAGCGATCGCTAACGATATTGATGACACCGACGCTGATCTGGCCGAACTGCTGCTGTCGGTGGATTCGACCAGCGTACGTGTGCATCAGCATGCTGCTGGTGCACGCCCGGGGCGGCACACAGGGGGATCTATCGAATTACAAGAAGTACCCCGACGAGCCTGACGACCACGCCATTGGACGTTCCCGGGCGGGTTGACCACCAAGATCCATGCGCTGGCCGACCAACGATGCAGTCCGGTCGCCATGGTGCTGTCGGCTGGCCAGGCCGGCGACAATCCGATGCTATGGCCACTGCTGGACCTGCTTGCCGACACCGATATCAACACGTTCCGCCTGCTGGCCGACAAGGCCTATTCGCACGACTCGACCCGGGCGCGGCTACGCCAGCTGAAGATCGCGCACACCATCCCCGAACGCAGTGATCAGATCGAACGCCGCAAAGCCAAGGGCAGCAAAGGCGGACGGCCACCAGCATTCGCCGGGCGAATCTACAAGCATCGCAACACCATCGAGCGGTGCTTCAACCGCATCAAACACTGGCGAGCCATCGCCACCCGCTACGACAAGTACGCCCTTTCATACCTCGGCGGAGTCACCCTGGCCGCGATCATCACCTTCCACCGAGTCCGCAATTAACAGACACGACCTAGGCGGAATCGGGCGGATCCCACGCCTCCCACGTAGCCTGGGGATCGTGACTGACCCGATCTCAGCACCGGGCGACGGGCAAACCTTCCTCGGACCGCAGCACAGGGCGCAAGCCTGGCAACGACTCGGCCATGAACAGTTCGACGTGGTGGTGATCGGCGGCGGTGTCGTTGGCGCCGGCGCGGCACTCGACGCGGCCACCCGAGGATTGAAAGTCGCGCTGGTCGAGGCGCGGGATTTCGCATCCGGTACCTCCAGCCGCAGCTCGAAGATGTTCCACGGTGGCCTGCGCTACCTCGAGCAGTTGGAGTTCGGGCTGGTGCGTGAGGCCCTGTACGAGCGTGAACTGAGTCTGACCACGCTCGCGCCGCATCTGGTCAAGCCGCTGCCGTTCCTGTTCCCGTTGACCAACCGTTGGTGGGAGCGGCCCTATATCGCAGCCGGGATCTTCCTCTACGACCAGCTCGGCGGAGCGAAATCCGTTCCGGCGCAGAAGCATCTGACGAAATCCGGGGCGCTTCGGCTGGCGCCGGGGCTCAAGCGCAGCTCGCTGATCGGCGGAATCCGCTACTACGACACCGTTGTCGACGACGCCCGGCACACCATGACCGTGGCTCGCACCGCGGCCCACTACGGCGCGGTGGTGCGTTCGTCGAGCCAGGTGGTTGCGCTGTTGCGCGAGGGCGATCGCGTCGTGGGGGTGACCCTGCGGGATTCCGAGGACGGGGCCACCACCGACGTCCGCGGCCACGTCGTGGTCAACGCCACCGGCGTGTGGACCGACGAGATCCAGGCACTGTCCAAGGAGCGCGGCAGGTTTCGGGTGCGTGCGTCCAAGGGTGTGCACATCGTGGTGCCGCGCGACCGGATCGTCAGCGAGGTGGCGATCATCCTGCGCACCGAGAAGTCGGTGCTGTTCGTGATTCCGTGGGGTACGCACTGGATCATCGGGACCACAGATACGGACTGGAATCTCGACCTTGCGCACCCCGCCGCGACCAAGGCCGACATCGATTACATCCTCGGACACGTCAACACCGTGCTGGTGACCCCGTTGACCCACGACGACATCGACGGCGTCTATGCCGGGTTGCGTCCGCTGCTGGCCGGCGAGAGCGAGGAGACGTCCAAGCTCTCACGAGAGCACGCCGTGGCAGTGCCTTCTCCGGGACTCGTGGCGATCGCCGGTGGGAAATACACCACCTACCGGGTGATGGCGGCCGACGCGATCGACGCTGCCGCAGAGTACATCCCGGCCCGGGTGGCGCCCTCGGTCACCGAGAAGGTTCCGCTGATGGGGGCCGACGGGTACTTCGCCCTGATCAACCAGACCGAATACGTCGGCAAGCAATACGGGTTGCATCCATACCGCGTCCGGCACCTGCTGGACCGTTACGGCTCGCTGATCGGTGAGGTGCTCAAGTTGGCCAGCGAACCAGCCGGAGCCAGGCCCGACCTCCTCGAACCGATCACCGATGCCCCGGTGTATCTCAAGGTGGAGGCCTACTACGCCGCCGCGGCGGAGGGGGCGCTGCACCTGGAGGACATCCTGGCCCGGCGGATGCGGATCGCCATCGAGTATCCGCACCGCGGCGTCGATTGCGCCCGCGAGGTCGCCGAAGTGGTTGCGCCCGTGCTGGGTTGGACTGCCGAGGATGTCGACCGTGAGGTCGCCACGTATATCGCCCGGGTGGAGGCCGAGGTGTTGTCCCAGACCCAACCCGACGATGAATCCGCCGATGCGCTGCGCCAGGCCGCCCCCGAAGCCCGCGCCGAGATCCTCGAGCCCGTGCCGCTCAATTGAGAAAGCGTTCATCGCCGCCGCTACCGGTGCGTGATGGCCTCGGCCCGGCGCGGCTGCGGCTGTTGGGTGGCAACGTGCACGACGAACTGCAGGCGCGGTTCGGCCTCGGCGCGAAAGTACTTGCCGGAGAGGTGGTTCTACCCGACGGCAGGGTCGTCGATGCGACGACGACGTTGCCCGTCGGCGCGCACGTCTACTTCTACCGCGACCTGGTCGACGAGGTGGAGGTTCCCTTCGACATCCCGGTCCTGTACCGCGACGACGACATCGTGGTGGTCGACAAGCCCCACTTCCTGGCCACCATGCCACGTGGCGGGCACGTGGCGCAGACCGCGCTGGTGCGGCTGCGCCGTGAACTGGACCTACCGGAACTGAGCCCCGCGCATCGGCTGGACCGGTTGACCGCGGGCGTGCTTCTGTTCACCGTGCGTCGTGAGGTCCGAGGCCGCTATCAGCGACTGTTCGCCGAAGGCGGGACGCGCAAGACGTATCTGGCCTGTACCGAGGGGACGGCGACGGTGCCGTTGCCTGCCACGCTGTGCAGCCGGATCATCAAGCAACGCGGGCAGTTACAGGCGTTCACCGAACCCGGTGAGCCCAACGCCGAGACGTATGTCGAGGAGCTGGGAGACGGGATGTACCGCCTGACACCGCGTACCGGGCGGACTCATCAACTGCGGGTACACATGGCCTCGATCGGACTGCCGATCATCGGTGATTCCCTGTACCCCAACGTGATCGACGTAGCTCCCGATGATTTCGACGATCCGCTGCAATTGTTGGCCCATCGCCTGGAGTTCACCGACCCGATCACCGGCGAGGACCGCGAATTCGTGAGCGCCCGGCTATTGGGCTGAAGGCCGACGTGAGTGGACCGCGGTGATGTCTACTGACGGGGTGAACCGTGAGACTTTCGACCACCTCTTCGACATGACCGACCGGACCGTGATCGTCACCGGTGGCACCCGCGGCATCGGATTGGCTCTGGCCGAGGGCTTTACGCTGGCCGGCGCCAGGGTGGTGGTTGCCAGCCGCAAGCCCGAGGCCTGCGACCGGGCTGCCGAGCACCTGCGTGGGCTGGGGGGACAGGCGATCGGAGTGCCCACACACAGCGGGAACGTCGACGACCTCGGCGCACTGGTGGAGCGCACGGTCGCCGAGTTCGGCGGGATCGACGTGGTGGTCAACAACGCCGCCAACGCGCTGGCCCAGCCGTTGGGACAGATGACGCCGGAGGCCTGGGCCAAGTCCTATGAGGTGAACCTGCGTGGGCCGGTGTTCCTGGTGCAGCACGCACTCCCACAGCTGGAGGCGAGCCCGAAGGCAGCCGTGCTGAACATGGTGTCGGTCGGAGCGTTCAACTTCGCACCTGCGCTGTCCATCTATGCCTCGGGCAAGGCCGCGCTGATGTCGGTGACCCGGTCGATGGCGGCCGAGTTCGCGCCGCTGGGTATCCGGGTGAACGCCCTGGCCCCGGGCCCCGTCGACACCGACATGATGCGCAACAACCCGCAGGAGGCCATCGATCTCATGAAGGGCAGGACCTTGATGAATCGGCTGGCCGCCCCGGACGAGATGGTCGGTGCCGCGCTCTTGATGTGTTCGGACGCCGGCAGCTACATGACCGGGCAGGTGATCATCGTCGACGGTGGCGGCACACCTCGCTGACCTCGGCCAGGCTGCTCGGTGCCGACCGACAGGATCTGGCTGCGGTTCTTCACCAGTGGGGTCAGCGGCTGTTCCAGCCGGCGACGCCGACCACGATCATGCGGAGCTGCTTGCGTGCGGCCTGTTTGATGTCGTCGAGTGCGTTCACGTCGTTGGCGTCGTCGATGGATTCCGCGGTGACCATCATCGAGTTGACGAACAGTCCGGCCAGGATGTTGAGGTCTTCGCTGCTCCACGTCGTCAAACCCGGCAGTCGGGCCAGGTCGATGGCCAGCTCGGAGGTGATCAGCCGGATTTCCGTGCGGATCGCATACCGAACGACGGTGACGCCGCTGTTGCGTTCGCGGCTGATGAAGCGCCAATGCTCGGGACGTTCGGCGACGCTGTTGAACAGGATGTCGACCGAGGACTCGATGATGCGCTTCGGGTCGAGTTGGCCCGCGCGGCCACCGCGGAGCATCTCGCGCAGGGCGCGGAAGGACTCATCGATCAGCACCAGGCCGAGTGCGTCCATCGATTCGAAGTGCCGGTAGAAGGCGGCGGGCACGATGCCGGCCTCGCGGGTGACCTCACGCAGGCTGAGTGCGCTGAAGCTGTCCGCTTCGAGCAGCTGCAGTGCAGCCGTGATGATCGCGCGGCGGGTGGCTTCCTTGCGCTCCTCGCGAGACGGTTTGTCCTTGGAACGGGAGCTTGACGAGCGGCTTGACCGCCGGTCTCGTGAACTGGGGCTACGACTGTTCACCGAAAAAAGCTAGCACAGCGGGATCGAACAACTGATCGGAACGCCTGTATATGACATAAAGGTACATACGTTCACTGTGTGATCCCAGCAACAACCAGCAGTTTAACCCTTGACGTGAACGTATACACAGCTTCATTGTGTACATATGTTCACCGAAACTTTGAGCCGCCGAATTCGGCGCTCCGCCCTGGTTGGGATCCTCACCGGCCCGCACGGCGTGGACCGGTACACCGAGGTTTACGACCGCACCTGGACCGTCGACGACGCCCGCGCCAAGGTGGTCGCCGTCCGCAAGCAGACACCGCGCAGCGTCACCCTGACGCTGCAGCCCAACGACGCCTGGCGGGGTTTCAGGGCCGGCCAGCACATCAACCTCACCGTCGAGATCGACGGTCGCCGCCGTACCCGGTGCTACTCGCCGGCCAACGCTGAAGGCAGTCCCGTCATCGAGTTGACTATCGGCCTGCACGACGGCGGGCTGGTCTCGCAGCATCTGTACCGCAACGCAGCGCCGGGCATGGTCCTGGGCCTCGACTCGGTCGGCGGCGACTTCGTCCTCCCTGCGCAGCGGCCCCGCCGCATCCTGTTGATCTCCGGTGGCAGCGGCATCACGCCGGTGCTCTCCATGCTGCGCACCTTGCGGGAGGAGAACTTCGACGGTGAACTCGCCTTCGTCCACTACGCCCGTAACCCTGAAGAGGCCGCGTACGCGACAGAGCTGGCCGCGACACCGGGTGTGACGGTGCTGCACAGCTACACCCGATCGAACCGGGGCGACCTCACCGGACACTTCGGTCCGCACCACCTGGCCGCGGCAATGCCGGACCCTGACGCGGTGTTCGTCTGCGGCCCGCCGGCTCTGGTCTCCGCGGTCAAGGATCTGCTGCCCGACGCTCGGTCGGAAAGCTTTGTGCCACCGGTGATCGCCGTGCCGACCGAGGTGTCCGGCGGAACCGTCGCCTTCACCGAAAGTGTCGTTGCAGTAGTCGACGATGGCCGCTCGATTCTGGAGCAAGCCGAGGCCGCCGGGCTGAACCCGAGGAACGGCTGCCGGATGGGCATCTGCCACACCTGCACCCGCAAGAAGATCAGCGGTCCGGTGAAGAACCTGATCACCGGCGCTGTCTCGACGGACCCTGACGAGAACATCGAAATCTGCGTAACGGCGCCCTGCGGCGACGTCCAGATCGACCTCTAGACACCTATTCCCAGCCTTTTTCGAACAAAGGACACACCATGACTCAACGATCCGTCACCCTGACCCCCGAGCAGTTCGAGACCCTCGGCGCCGAACTCGACTCCATCCGTGAACGCACCCTCGCCGACCTCGGTGAGCGCGACGCCACCTATATCCGCGACATCATCAAGTTGCAGCGCAAGCTTGAGGTCGGCGGCCGTGCATTGCTGTTCCTGCCGCCGGCGTGGCCGGTCGGGACCGTGATGCTGGGACTGTCGAAGATCCTCGACAACATGGAGATCGGCCACAACGTCATGCACGGCCAGTACGACTGGATGGGCGATCCGGCGTTGCGCGGCCAGAACTTCGAATGGGATTCGGCCTGCCCGTCGAATCAGTGGCGGCACTCCCACAACTACATGCACCACACCTACACCAACATCGTCGACATGGACCGCGACATCGGCTACGGCGTCCTGCGCATGAGCGAGGACCAGAAGTGGAGCCCGTACTACCTGGGTAACCCGCTGTACGCGTTCCTGCTGATGGTGTTCTTCCAGTACGGCGTCGCGTTGCACGAGTTGGAGACCGAGCGCATCCGCACCGGTGAGATCAAGCTCCGCGACAAGAAGGACACGCTGCGCGAGATGTGGGTCAAGGTGCGCAAGCAGACCGTGAAGGACTATGTGGCCTTCCCGCTGCTGGCCGGACCGTTCGCGCCATTTGTGTTCGCGGGCAACATGACTGCCAACCTGATGCGCAACGTGTGGTCGTACACCATCATTTTCTGCGGGCACTTCCCCGAGGGCACCCACGAGTTCACGATCGAGGAGACCGAGAACGAGACCCGTGGGCAGTGGTACTTCCGCCAATTGCTCGGTTCGGCAAACCTGAGTGGCGGCAAGTGGTTCCACATCTTCAGCGGCAACCTGTCCTTCCAGATCGAACACCACCTGTTCCCGGACATTCCGGCGCATCGCTACGCGGAGATCTCCGGCGAGGTGAAGGAGATCTGCCAGCGCTACGGTCTGCCCTACAACTCGGGCCCGATCCACCAGCAGTTCGCGTCCGTGGTGCGCAAGATCGTGCGCCTGGCGTTCCCGTGGGGCGGAAAGCCCAAGGAGTCCGAAGCCGCTGCGAAGCAACCCGCGGTCGAAGAAACCGCACCCACTCAGCAGTCGATCTGCGAGCCAGAACTCGTCAACTGCTGATTTTCGGGGCGTTGACTCGGTCGGTCGTCTGACTTTCTCCTAGGCTGTCGCTCAGTTGAGGGAGGTCGTCCCATGACAGCGCCAGGCAGCGCAACGGACGTCACGGTGGTAGTGGTCGGCGCAGGCATCTCCGGACTGACGGCAGCCCGCGAACTGCACCGCCCGGGGGGTTGACGGCATGGTGCTGGAGGCCGCCGACCGCATCGGCGGGCGGACGATGAGCGAGACCACCGCACTGGGATCGACCGTCGACCTGGGCGGTCAGTGGATCGGCCACGACCACCACCGGCTCACGACTCTGGCCGACGAACTCGGCCTGACCCGGTGCTCCAACCGGTCAGCTGGCATGAGAAGTCATGGCAGACCGACGAATACGTCGGTGGCGGTTATATGGCGCTGCCCATCGGGGGTTTCCTGGAGGGCCTTCTTCCGTTGCCCTCTGCGCCCGTCGGCAATATTCACTGGGCGGGAACCGAAACCGCCCGTGACCATCCGGGTTACATCGAGGGTGCCATCGAGTCGGGCCTACGGGTGGCGCAGGAGGTGGTTCAGGAACTGTCCGCTGCCGGCCGGCGTCGGAACTAGCAGGTAATCAAAGTTAACTGGACGTACTCTGACGTCATGCCTTCAGTTCTTGTCACCGGAGCAGGTCGCGGAATCGGCAAGGCCATAGTCGAGCACCTGGCCGCTACTGGGTGGGACGTCATCGCGGGAGTCAGGTCGCAGTCCGACGCGGCCGCATTGACGGCGGTCAACCCGCAACGCATCTCCTCGGTGATTCTCGACGTCACCAACGCGGACGATCTCGCGGCTTTGCCTGCTGCGCTCCCGCAGCGACTCGACGCAGTGGTGAACAACGCGGGCATCGTGGTAGCCGGTCCGGTCGAGACGCTCAGCCCCGAGGACTGGCGCAGGCAACTGGACGTCAACGTGATCGGCCAATTTGCGGTGACCAATGCAGTACTGCCGAAGTTGCGGGCTTCCCGTGGCCGCGCGATCTTCATCTCCAGCGTCAACGGGCAACTGTCCTCACCGCTACTCGGGGCATACGCGGCGTCCAAATTCGCCTTGGAAGCAGGTGCCGATGCACTCCGGATGGAGGTACGCCCGTGGGGTGTGCGGGTGGCTGTGGTGGAGCCGGCGCAGACCGACACCGACATGTGGCGCACCGCCGACGACATGGTGGTGGAGCTGGAAACCGCGATGTCGGCAGAGCATCGCGCCTTGTACGACAAGCACATTGCCGGGATGAAAAAGTTCGTTCCGATGTCGAAGAAGATGGCGGTGCCGACTTCCAACGTGGTCGCGGTGGTCGAGAAGGCGCTCACCGCGCGTCGGCCCCGAGCTCGGTACCTGGTCGGACTCGCAAGCAAGTTTCAGTTGTCGCTCATGACGAATATCCCGGTAGCGCTGCGTGATCGCATCATCGCAAAGATTGCCGGCGTGCCGCGTACCCCGTAGCGGGGCGGGCTCGCCAAGTGGGACGGGATCAGGTCTGGCACACCGGACACCAGTAGGTCACCCGGTCACCGCCGGCATCGGTCTCGATCAGAGTCCCGCAGCGGCGGCAGGGTTCACCGGCGCGGCCGTACACCCACAGTTGCCGTCCGTGCCGGGTATCACCGGTGGTGGTGCGGTTCCAGCGGGACCGGTTGAGCCACAGCATATCCCGGGCGCGTTGTGCGACACGTAGGGGGTCGGTCAGTGAGCTCACCGGGGAGGTAGGTAGCCGCCCGAACACGAAACACAGTTCATTGCAGTACACATTGCCGACACCGGCCATCACCCGCTGATCGAGCAGCGTCGGCGCCAGGGGCCGGTCCGGATCGGCGGCCAGATTGGCCGCCGCGGTGCGGGGCTCCCAGTCCGGGCCGAGCAGGTCCGGGCCCAGATGCTCGACCGCCGCCATGTCGGTGTCGCGGTCCAGCACTTCGAGCACGCCGAGGTCGATCCCGGTGGCCCGACTATCGGCGGTCTCCAGCACGATCCGGATCCGGTGGGCCGCGACTCTGGACCAGCCGATGCGCCAACTGCCCTCCATCTTGAGATGGGCGTGGATGCTGGCCCGGCCCACGCGGAGGAACAAGTGCTTGCCTCGGCTGAGAACTTCATCGACCACCTGCCCGGTCAGGTCGACCGTGGCGTAGCGGGGCACCCTGATATCGCAGCGGGTCAACGTCTTACCCGCCAGCGCATCGCGCAACGCGGTGGCGGTGTGGAAGACGGTGTCACCTTCGGGCATGGCGTCCGAACCTACCGAAGCCGCAAACCGCGCGGCGTGCGCGAAAACCCGGCACCGGTCAGCGCGTCCTGCACGGCGGCGCGGCCTTCGTCGACACCGGGATCGAGCACCGCGACCCCGTTGATCCGCTCGACCAAGAGCGACGGAATCCGCCCGCCGCTCACGAGTTCGGCCAGTGCGGCCGCGGCGGCCCGCTGCGTCTCGGTATCGGAGGTGAAGCTGAGCAGGGTCTTGCCGCCGCGTTCCAGGAACCACACCAGTTGGCCGTCGACCAGCGCCACCAGGGCACCCGCCTTGCGGCCCGGCCGGTGTGTGTCCGCGTCGCCCGCGCGCTCGGGCCAGGCCAGAGCGGCGCCGTAAGGATTGGCCGGGTCGGTCGCGGCGAGCATCACCGCGTGGTAGTCGGGCCGCTGCGGATCAACCCCGTCGAGGTAGGACCGCAGCCGGTCGACGGTCGAGGCCGCCGCGAACTGCGCCCCGCCCAGCGACTCGACGAAATAGCCCCGCTGGCAGCGGCCGGCGTCCTCGAACGCGCTCAACACCTTGTACAACGTCGCGAACCCGCCCGGCACGCCCTCGGCCGACGCCGCCCCCTTGGTCAGCACCCCGTGTCGGTTGAGCAACAGCTCCGCCTGGAAATGCGCGCGGACGGTCGAATCCGGTTCAGCGCCGGGCAATGCCGACCACCGGCCGGACACCATCGGATCCGCTGCGCGGCTGTGCGGGCGCGCGACGCTGTAGCGGCTGAGCCGGGGTGGACGTTGACGCTGCCGGTGTGCCGGTGTCCCCGACCGTCGGGGACCAGACAGCATCGCCCGCAACGGGGCGAACGTGTCACCAGTAACCCAGCCGGCCCAGATCAGTTCCCACAGAGCAGTTTTCAGCTCGGCTTCGGAGGCCTGATCGGTGAGCTGGCGGAAGAAGTACGCTCCGCCGTGACCGAGCGTCTCCATGATGGCCCGGTGCGGGTCGGTGAACTCGATCTCGACAGGAGCGGGCAGGGTCAATGGCGCCGTCTCGGCCAGGTGGAATGCCACCCAGCCGTCGCTGCTGCCGATCTGGCCGCCGCCCGACCACATCACTTCGCCGGACGCCAGCAGCTCATCGAGCATGGCCGGCTGGTAATCACGCACCCGCTGGCCGAAGACCAGCGACTCCACGGCCGACGCGGGCAGGAGGACGCCGGCCAGTTGCTCGATGACCGACGACAGCCCGTCGATACCCGAGCTGTGGCTGGACCCGACATGCTGCCAGGACGGCAGGAAGCGACCGTAGGCGGCAGTGCTGACCGGCTCGACCTGGGCGCGCAGCGCGGCCAGGGAGCGACGGCGCAGGATGCGCAGCACCTCGGCATCGCACCATTCGTCGGAAGTCGCCCGACCCAATGTCGCAGCCGGGGCGGCTCCGGTGAACTCGCCGCGCACCAGCCGGCCATCGACAGCCATGCGGCCCAACACATCTGCGGTCACCCGCAGGCCGAGCCCGAACCGCGTCGCGACCTCGGAGGTGGTGAACGGGCCGTGCGTGCGGGCGTAGCGACCGATCAGGTCTCCGAGTGGGTCGTCGACGGATTCGGTGAAGGCCATGGGCACCCCGACCGGGACCGGCGCGCCGACCCCGTCGCGTAGCAGGCCGATGTCTTCCACCGCGGCCCACCAGCTCTGGCCGGCGTAGGTGACCGGCAGCGCGCGCTTGGCGGCGTGCAGCCCGTCGAGCCAGCCCCCGATCGCCTCGGTGGTGGCGCGCTCGGCGATCTCGGCCTCGGTGAGCGGACCCAGCATCCGCAACAGGTCGGCCACGGCCTCGGCATCGCGCACGGCCCGTTCCTCGGTCAGGTGTTGCAGCTGTGCCGAGGTTGAGGCCACCACCGCGGGATCCAGCAGTTCGCGGAGTTCCACCCGGCCGAGCAGTTCGGACAGCAGCACGGTGTCCAGTGCCAGCGCGGCGGCGCGACGCTCGGCCAACGGGCTGTCACCCTCGTACATGAATGCACCCACGTAGCCGAACAGCAACGAGGCCGCGAATGGCGAGGGGGTGGCGGTCTCTACCTCGACCACCCGCAGGCGCCGCTGAGCCACCCGCCGCATCAGCTCGGTCAGCGCGGGTACGTCGTAGACGTCCTGCAGGCATTCGCGGACGGTTTCCAGCACGATCGGGAAGTCCGGGTACTTGCGGGCGATGTCGAGCAGTTGCGCGGCGCGTTGCCGTTGATGCCACAACGGCGATCGCTTGCCAGGGTGTCGGCGAGGCAGCAACAGGGCGCGCGCGGCGCATTCACGGAACCTGGACGCGAACAACGCCGACCCGCCCACCTCTGCGGTGACGACCGGTTCGATCTCGTCGGCGTCGAACACGAACAGGTCTGCGCCGGGCGGGGTTTCACCACTATCGGGGAGGCGCACGATGATGCCGTCGTCGGACGCGGTGGGCTTCTCGTCGATGCCGTACCGTTCCCGCAGCCGACGGCCCACCGCCAGGGCCAGCGGCCCGTGAACCCGCAGGCCGTACGGAGAATGCAGGATCACCCGCCAGTCGCCCAGTTCATCCCGGAAACGCTCCACCACGAACGTGCTGTCGCTGGGAACGACGCCGGTGGCCTCCCGCTGGTCATGCAGTAGCCGGTAGAGGTTGTCGGTTGCGAACCCGTCGAAACCCATTGTCTGGCAACGTTCTTCGAACTCGTCGCGGCCGAGTGTGGCGAGCTCTCCGGTGAACGCACCGACCGCAGCGCCCAGTTCGGCGGGGCGTCCCACGCTGTCGCCGCGCCAGAACGGCAACCGGGCCGGCTGGCCCGGCGCGGGGATCACCAGCACCCGGTCGTGGGTGATCTCGGTGATCCGCCAGCTGGTCGCACCCAGGGAGATGACGTCGCCCGGGCGGGATTCGTAGACCATCTCCTCGTCGAGTTCACCTACCCGGGAGGGTTTTTCGGAGTCGGTAGCCAGGTAGACGGTGAACAGCCCGCGGTCGGGGATCGCGCCGCCGGAGGTCACCGCCAGGCGTTGGGCTCCGGGGCGGGCGGTCAGGGTTCCGTGGTCGCGGTCGTACACGATGCGTGGCCGCAGCTCGGCGAACTCGGTGGACGGGTACTTCCCGGACAACAGATCCAGGGTGGCCTCGAACGCGCTGCGCGGCAGCGTGGCAAAGGGTGCACTCCGCCGTACCGCATCGAACCAGGCGTCGGCGTCCACTGGTTCCAGGGCGGCCGCAGCCACGGTGTGCTGGGCCAGCACGTCGAGCGGATTGGCCGGGACGTGCATGGTCTCGATGTCACCGGAGCGCATGCGCTGCACCGTCACCGCACAGCCGATCAGGTCGGTGCGGTGCTTGGGGAACAGCACGCCCTGGGAGATCTCGCCGACCTGGTGCCCGGCCCGCCCGATGCGCTGCAGGCCGCTGGCCACCGACGGCGGCGACTCGACCTGGATCACCAGATCGACCGCGCCCATGTCGATGCCCAACTCCAGGCTCGAGGTGGCCACCACGGCGCGCAATCGGCCACTCTTGAGGTCGTCTTCGACCAGGGCCCGCTGCTCCTTGCTGACCGAACCGTGGTGGGCCCGGGCCAGCAGCGGCGGTGCGCCGCTGGCCTGACCGCTGGCCATGAGTTGGGCCGGGGCGCCGCCACCGACCTGCGGGTTGTGGTCGAGTGAGAGCTCGATTCCGGCACGTTCGGCGTGAATCTCGTTGAGCCGGGAGGTCAGTCGCTCGGCCAACCGGCGGGAGTTGGCGAACACGATCGAGGAGCGGTGGGCCTCGATCAGGTCCACGATGCGTTCCTCGACGGCGGGCCAGATGCTGTTGTTGTCGAGATTGGCCATGTCCGGGATCGGGACCTGCACCGAGAGGTCGAACGTTTTACCCGACGGCGGCGCGACGATGGTGGTGGGGGCCTGGCCGGACAGGAACCGCGCTACCTCCTCGGGTGGACGTACCGTCGCCGACAGCCCGATCCGCTGGGCCGGCTTGTCGAGCAGCTGGTCGAGCCGTTCCAACGAGAGTGCCAGGTGCGCACCGCGTTTGGTGGCGGCGACGGCGTGAACCTCGTCGACGATCACGGTCCGCACCGAGGCCAGGGTTTCGCGGGCCGCCGACGTCAGCATCAGAAACAGGGATTCCGGCGTGGTGATCAGGATGTCGGGTGGCTTGCTCAGCATCGCGCGGCGCTCACCGGGCGGGGTGTCACCGGAGCGGACGCCGACGCTGATCGACGGGGCCGGCACCCCGTGCCGCTCGGCGACCCTGGTGACGCCGGTCAGCGGGGTGCGCAGGTTGCGTTCGACGTCGACGGCCAGGGCCTTGAGTGGCGACACATACAGCACCGTCGTCCCGGTGCGGGGACCAGGCGGCAACTGCGCCAGCTCGTCGATGGCCCACAGGAAGGCCGCCAGCGTCTTACCTGATCCGGTGGGTGCGATGACCAGGGTGTTGAGCCCCTCGGCGATGGCCGACCAGGCCTGGGCCTGCGCGGCCGTCGGTGCCGGGAACGCAGCGGTGAACCACTCCCGGGTCAGCGCACTGAACCGGGCCAGCGGACCGGCCGGCGTGGTGGTCATCTAGCCATCTTGCCGCGACACACCGACAACCGGGTTTCAGCGGTGTTCGGGACCGGCCGCACCGGCCAGTTCGTCGGGCAGTCCGGGCACTCGGCCGATGGCGTCGAGCAGCGCGTGTGCGCAACTGTCGGCGACGAAACCCGCGTCGATCGAGGGGTCCTTGAGCCGTTGCCGGCACATCTCGAAGGTCAGGGCCAGCCAGCCGTAGACGGTAGCCCGCAGATCGCGCTCGACCGTCGCATCCAGGGGCTCGGATACGGCGTCGCCGATCCGACCCATGATCCGGTCGGCCTGGCGGTCGTTGTCGACGTCGTCTTCGCCGCGCAGTACCGGGTCGGTGCGGCCCAGTCCCATGTAGGCCGCCCAGGCGCCGTGCGGATGTTCCTCGTCGTAGCGCAGGTAGGCGAGAACGCCGTCGCGCAGCTGTCCGAAAAGGCTTTGACCCGGCTCGCCGGTGGTGCTGGTGGCCTCGAACAGGCGCTCGCCCTCGGCGCGCACCACGGCACCGAAGAAGGCCCGCTTGTCGGGGAAGTAGTGATACATCAGGGCGCGCGACACCCCGGCACGCTCGGCGATCTCGTCGATGCGGACCTCGTCGTAGGGGCGCTGGCCGAACACCTCGGCTCCCAGCGCCAGCAGTTCGTTGCGTCTGTCGGCGGGGGACAGTCGGCGTCTGGACTCGGCTCCCACGTGTGGAGCGTAGCGCGAAAGGAGCCTTACTTGACACATGTATAACAACGAGGAATCTTTGGTGTCATGACCTTCGTGGGCACGCGGACCTCACCTGAAGGCGCCAAGTATCCGAAACTGCCGCACCCGCCGCGGCGAGTGCCCCTGCTCGGTGACATCTTCGGTCTACAGCCCGACTCCTCGATGCAGAACGCGCTGGGCATGGCCGAGCTCGGCCCGATCTGTGAATTCCGCTTCCTGGGCGCGCGCTACGTGGTGGTCACCGGCGCCGACGCGGTCAATGATCTGAACGACGAAACCCGCTTCGGTAAGCACGTGGGCCCCGATATCGAGGCCCTGCGGATCGTGGCCGGCGACGGGCTGTTCACCGCCTACAACGACGAACCGAACTGGCACACGGCCCATCAGCTGCTGATGCCCGCGTTCAGCCAGGCCGCGATGCGCCGCTACCACGCGGTGATGTTCGACGTCGCCGATGAGCTGACCGGCGATTGGGACCGGAAAGCCGATCGGGGGGACACCGTCGACGTCTCGGCCGACACCACCCGGGTAACCCTGGAGACCATCGGCCGGTGCACGGCCGGGTATTCGTTCCGGTGTTTCCAGAGCGACACGGTGCACCCGTTCATCGCCCACATGGTGTCGGCGTTGAGGAGCGCCGACCGCCTCGGCGTGTTGCGCGAAACCTTCCTGCCCGCCTTCTTTTTCCGGACCTACGAGGGCAGGCTCCGCCGCGACGCGCGCTACCTGCGCGGGCTGGCCGACGACATCGTCTCGGCGCGGCGGGCACAGGGATCGAGCGCCCATGACGATCTGCTGCAGATCATGCTGGAGTCCGATCTCGATGCCGCCAACATCCGCTGTCAGCTGATCAATTTTCTGATCGCCGGACATGAAACCACTTCCGGTGCACTGTCATTTGCGCTGTACTTCCTGTCGCAACACCCAGAGGTGTTCGCCCGGGCCCGCGACGAGGTCGAACAGGTGTGGGGCGACGATCAGCGGCCCGAATTCGAGAAGATCGCCAAACTGCGGTATGTCCGGCGGATTCTCGACGAGTCGCTGCGGTTGCAGCCGACCGTGCCGGCCTACTACCGGGCTGCCCGCCAGGACACCGTGCTGGCCGGAATTCACCCGATGCGCAAGGGCGACTGGGCGCTGGCCCTGACCTCGACCCTGCACCGTGACCCCCGATGGGGTCACGACCCGGAGGCATTCGAGCCGGACCGGTTCACGCCCGAGCAGATGCGGACGCGCCCCGGTGGCCTGTACAAGCCGTTCGGTACCGGCGAAAGATCCTGCATCGGAAGACAGTTCGCACTCCACGAAGCCGTGCTGATGTTGGCGGTGCTGATCCGCCGCTACGATCTGATCGCCGATCCGGACTACCGGTTGCAGGTACAGGAGCGCCTGACCGTGATGCCGTCCGGCTTCCGGCTGGGATTGCGGCGACGGTAGCCGTCCGTACCGCCTATGAAATGCCCCGATTCGGGGTACCGTTTTCGAGGACAGACCCGCAACGTCGGCAGGTCCGCGCATGGAATGGTTCAACGCAGACGAATATTGGTTGGCCCGACAGGTGTTGCAGCGGGGGACCGCCGCGATCTACCTGATCGCGTTCATCGTGGCGGCCCGGCAGTTCCGCGGGCTCCTCGGTGAGCGCGGTCTGCTGCCGATACCCCGGTTCCTGTCCGTCAACTCATTCCGCAGCGCTCCCAGTGTGTTTCAGCTCCACTATTCGGACCGCTTCTTCGCCGCGGTGTGCGTAGCCGGGGCGGTGCTCTCCGGGGCACTGCTCGCCGGCTTCGGAGACGTGGTGCCGCTGTGGGCCGCAATGCTGATCTGGCTGCTCGTGTGGGCGCTGTACCTTTCGATCGTCAACGTGGGCCAGGCGTGGTATTCGTTCGGGTGGGAATCTCTGCTGCTGGAAGCCGGATTCCTGGTCACCTTCCTGGGCAACGACGACATCGGCCCCCCGCTGCTGGTGCTGTGGCTGGCCCGCTGGTTGCTGTTCCGAGTCGAGTTCGGCGCGGGGCTGATCAAACTGCGCGGTGACCGGTGCTGGCGCAACCTGACCTGCCTGTACTACCACCACGAGACTCAACCGATGCCCGGCCCGCTGAGCTGGTTCTTCCACCATCTGCCCAAGCCGCTGCACCGAATCGAGGTGGCGGGCAACCACTTTGCCCAACTCGTGGTGCCGTTTGCGCTGTTCGCCCCGCAGCCGGTGGCCAGCGGGGCCGCGATCGTCGTGATGATCACCCAGCTGTGGCTGGTGGCATCGGGCAACTTCGCCTGGCTCAACTGGATCACCATCGTCCTGGCGTTCAGCGCATTCTCGGACTCCGGCGCCGCGGTGCTGATTCCGCTACCTGAACACCAATTCGGTCAGACCCCAGTGTGGTTCGCCGTCGTGGTGGTCGGGTTCACGGTAGCGGTGGCGTGCCTGAGCTACTGGCCGGTGCGCAACCTCATCTCCAGGCGGCAGCGGATGAACGCCTCGTACAACCGGTATCACCTGGTGAATTCCTACGGTGCATTCGGCACCGTCGGTCGCACCCGTGACGAGGTGGTGTTGGAGGGGACCTCGGGCACCAGCTTGGGTGAGCACACCGTGTGGAAGGAATACGAGTTCAAGGGCAAACCCGGCGATGTCCGTCGGTGGCCGAGGCAGTGCGCGCCGTATCACTTGCGGCTGGACTGGCTGATGTGGTTCGCGGCCATATCGCCGGCGTATGCCCAGGGCTGGCTGCGCATGCTGCTGACCCGGCTACTGGAGAACGACCGAGACACACTGAAGCTACTGCGCCACAATCCATTCCCGGATGCGCCGCCACGATATGTGCGGGCGAAGTTGTACCGGTACGAGTTCAGCACCTGGACCGAACTGCGCCGCGATCACGTCTGGTGGCACCGAATCTCACTGGGCGTGTACGTCCCGCCGCAGTCGCTGCCTTCCGGGCGCTCATCGGCCGGCACGCAGTGACCGCTGGTAGCGGCGCATCCCCGCGATCCACCGGCCGTAATCGGACCCTTTGTGGCGGTACATGTCGAGCACCTGGGGGTGCGGTAGCACGAGAAAACTGTCCGACTGCACCGCCGCGACCGTGGCCGCCGCGACATCCTGGGGACTGATCACCTCACCGGACTGCACGATCGACGCGGCGCCGGCCGCGGAATCCGGATCCGCCGATGTACGCACCGCATCGAGTAACGGGGTGTCCACCCCCAACGGACACACACAGCTGACGCCGACACCGTCATCGCCGTAGGTGATCGCCAGCCATTCGGCGAACCCGACCGCCGCGTGCTTGGTGACGGCATATCCGGCCGCCCCGATCTGGGACAGCAGACCGGCCGCCGAGGCGACCGACACGAAATACCCGCCGCCACGCGACAACCACTGCGGGACAAGCACTTGCGCCGTCCGGACGTGGGAGCGCAGATTGACGTCCAGGATCGAATCCCAGTCCTCGTCGGTGCCGAGACCCGGTGCGCCGATGATTCCGGCGTTGGCGACGTAGATGTCGACCGGGCCGAACTCGGTGGTGGTCAGCGCCTCGATGTCGGCGGTAGAACAGGCGTCGGCCTGGACACCGAGGGCCTTCCCCCCAGTCGCGCGGATCTTTTCGGCGGTGTGTTCGGCCGACTCGGCATCGAGGTCGGTGGCGATCACCCGGGCGCCCGCTACCGCGAACGCTGCGGCCAAGGCACGGCCGATTCCCGATCCCGCACCGGTGATGACCGCCACCGAGTTCTCAATCTGCACGACTCATCCTTACAGCCGGTTACCCGAAATGCACGCCCTGAGCCAGCGGCAGCTCCGAGGAGTAGTTGACCGTGTTGGTCGCGCGCCGCATGTACGCCTTCCAGGCATCCGAGCCCGACTCGCGGCCACCGCCGGTGTGCTTCTCGCCGCCGAACGCGCCGCCGATCTCGGCGCCCGAGGTTCCGATGTTGACGTTGGCGATACCGCAGTCGGATCCGTCGGCGGCCATGAACCGCTCGGCCTCCCGCACGTCGGTGGTGAAGATCGCCGACGAAAGGCCCTGTGGTACCGCGTTGTTCAGTGCAATCGCATCGTCGATCTCGTCGTAGGTCAGCACATAGAGGATCGGGGCGAAGGTCTCGGTGTGCACGACGGCGGTCTGCGCGGGCATCCGCACCACCGCGGGGGCGATGTAGAACGCACCCTCGTCACCCAGATCGTGACGCTGCCCGCCGAACACCTCGCCGCCGTCGACGCGGGCCTGCTCGAGCGCCCCGACCATGTCCCGGTAGGCGCGGGTGTGAATGAGCGGGCCGACGAGGGTTCCGTCCACGCTGGGGTCACCGATGGGCAGGCTTCCATAGGCCGCGACGATCCGGGAGACCAGGTCGTCGGCGACAGAGGAGTGCACGATCAGGCGGCGCAGCGTGGTGCACCGCTGCCCCGCGGTCCCCGCGGCCGAGAACACGATGGCTCGCACCGCGAGATCCAGATCGGCCGACGGTGTCACGATTGCGGCGTTGTTGCCACCCAACTCGAGCAGCACCTTGCCGAACCGGGCGGCAACGCGCGGGCCCACCTGCTGGCCCATCCGCACCGAACCGGTCGCGCTGAGCAGCGCCACCCGCTCATCGTCGACGAGTCGCTCACCCAGCTCGCGCCCTCCCAGGACGAGCCGGCTCACTTCCGTCGGCGCACCGACGTCAGATGCGGCGCGCTCGATCAGCGCCTGACACGCGATCGCGGTCAGTGGTGTCAGCTCAGACGGTTTCCACACCACGGTGTCGCCGCACACCAGTGCGATCGCGGTGTTCCACGCCCACACCGCAACCGGAAAGTTGAATGCGGTGATCACGCCGACGACGCCCAACGGGTGCCATGTCTCCATCAGTCGGTGCCCGGGGCGTTCGGAAGCGATGGTGCGGCCATACAACTGGCGTGACAGGCCGACGGCGAACTGACAGATGTCGATCATCTCCTGCACCTCGCCCAGTGCCTCGGAGGTGATCTTGCCTGCCTCCACCGTCACCAACGTCGCCAGCTCAACCTTGTGCTCGACGAGCAACTCGCCAAGGCGTGCCACCAAAGCGCCGCGCACCGGTGCCGGGGTCGTGCGCCAGGTTGAGAAGGCTTGTGCGGCATCGCCGATCGCGGTATCGACCTGCTCAACACTGTGCTCGGTCAGGGTGAACAACACGTCCCCGCTGATCGGGGTGCTCGAGTGCAGGCCGCCGCCTGGGGCGGTCGGGTCAGCCAGGTCGGCCCGTGCCCCGATGGCTTCGAGGGCCAGCCGCACCCGCCGGCGCAGCTCCTCTGCAGTGGGAAGGTCGGTCCGTTCGGTGGTGGTCATCGGGTGCCTTTCTGGTTTGGCAGCGGTGCCGGATCGGCCGGGGGAGTTACAGTGCGGGCCATGGGTGAAGCCGACGAATACGTGCTGGACGACACCGACCGGAAGCTGGTCCGGGCGCTGGTCGCCGACGGCAGGGCCACGCTGGCGCAACTGGCATCGGCGGCCGGGTTGTCGGTCTCTGCGGTGCAGGCACGCGTGCGCCGGTTGGAGTCGCGGGGAGTGGTGACCGGGTACGCGGCGCGGCTCAATCCTGAGGCGCTGGGCAACATGCTCTCGGCGTTCGTCGCCATCACCCCTCTCGATCCGTCTCAACCCGATGATGCACCCACCCGGTTGCAGGGCATCCCCGAAATCGAATCGTGCCACTCGGTGGCCGGTGAGGAGAGCTACGTCCTGCTGGTCCGGGTCGCCTCGGCCCGGGCCCTGGAGGACCTGCTCCAGCGGATCAGGACCGCAGCCAACGTCCGCACCCGAAGCACGATCATCTTGCAAACATTTTACAGTGATCGGAACTATGTTCCGTAACTGTTACGGTCAGATGCGATAACTGCCGTAAAAAATCCGCTAGGATGGCGTCATGACTGCAGTGCTGACGACCACGCCGCACGTGACGCCTGACCGGGTGCGAGCGGTCCTGGCGCGCAGCATCCTGACCGACGGTTTCGACTTCGTTCTCGACCTGGACCACTCGCGGGGTTCCTATCTGGTGGATGCGCGCACCGGCGCGCGCTTCCTGGACATGTTCACCTTCTTCGCCTCATCCGCGCTCGGGATGAACCATCCGGCGCTGGCCGACGATGGTGAGTTCCGTGCGGAGCTGACCCGGGCCGCGGTGAACAAGCCGAGCAATTCCGACATCTACAGCGTGCCGATGGCCCGCTTCGTCGACACCTTCCGCCGCGTGCTCGGCGACCCGGACCTGCCGCACCTGTTCTTCGTCGACGGCGGAGCTCTGGCGGTCGAGAACGCGCTCAAGGTGGCCTTCGACTGGAAGAGCCGCCACAACGAGTCTCACGGGATCGACCCCGACCTCGGCACCAAGGTGCTGCATCTTCGCGGAGCCTTTCACGGCCGCAGCGGATACACGATGTCGCTGACCAACACCGATCCGGTCAAGGTGGCCCGCTTCCCGAAGTTCGACTGGCCACGTATCGATGCCCCATACCTTCGTCCGGGCGTGGATATCGCTGCACTCGAAGCTGATTCGCTACGTCAGGCGAGAACCGCGTTCGAGGCCGCCCCGCACGACATCGCCTGCTTCATCGCCGAGCCGATTCAGGGTGAGGGTGGCGACCGGCACATGCGGCCGCAGTTCTTCGCCGCGATGCGGGAACTGTGCGACGAATTCGACGCCTTGCTGATCTTCGACGAGGTGCAGACCGGCTGCGGTATCACCGGAACTGCCTGGGCCTACCAGCAGGTGGGGGTCACGCCGGATGTGGTGGCCTTCGGCAAGAAGACTCAGGTATGTGGCGTGATGGCCGGTCGGCGGGTGGACGAGGTCGCCGACAACGTCTTCATGTTGAGCTCGCGGATCAACTCGACCTGGGGTGGCAACCTGGTGGACATGGTGCGCTCGCGGCGCATCCTCGAGGTCATCGAGTCCGAGGATCTGTTCCGCAATGCCGCGGTGACCGGCGACTATCTCCGCGGCCAGTTGCACAAACTGGCAACGGATTTCCCTGACACCGTGCTCGACCCCCGTGGCCGGGGTCTGATGTGTGCGTTCAGCCTGCCCACCGCCGCCGCGCGCGATGAGCTGATTCGGCGGCTGTGGGGCAACCACGTCATCATGCTGTCGAGCGGGCCCGACTCGGTACGGTTCCGGCCGGCGCTGACTGTGACGCGCGAGGAGATCGACGCGTGCCTCGATACTGTGCGGGCGGCGTTGCGATCGCCTCTGACGGACTAAGTCGCGACGTCTGGCGCCGCAGCGCGACGCAGGATCGACTTGAGCCTCGGCAGGTCGGTTCCGCCCACCAGGTCGCAACCGTGAAGCTCGGCGAGTTTACGTGCGGCCGGCGTGAATTCGTTGTTGGTCACCACCATGGTCCTGGTGCAATCCTGCATCGGCGCACCCGCGACAACCTCCTGCACGGCGCCCGCTCCCACCGGCCGGGACAGTCGTTTGCACTGCACCGCAATCCGGTTCGGCCGGTGTCCGACGATCAGATCGACGCCCCAGTCACCGGTGAGCGGAGTCATCGCCACCGGCAACCCACACTTTCGTGCGACGTGGGCCACGTGGTCCTCGAACTCCAGCCCGGTCATCTCGGTCGCCGCCTGCTCACGGGCGCTGGGAGTGACGGCCCCACGGAATGCGCCCAGCAGGAGGCGTGGCGTGGCGACCAGGACCAGCGGCACCAGGACACCGATGGCCAGATTCCACGCCACGCCGGCGCCTGCCAGATGACTCGCGATCGCAGCCGCCGCACCGGCCGCGACGAAGAGCTTGATCCGAAGCCGTCTCACGGCGCCGAATGTAGACCTCAGCTGTGACAATCGGTCGAGCCGCTGCCGTCGTGGCGCGATAGTCTCAGTCCGTGACGAGTGATCCCGCTGCGGAGAACCCCGAGTCGCCGATCGAGCATGCGTTCGCCGGCGGCGAGGCGCAACGCGTCGGCTGGTTCCGGTTCTTTTTCGCCGACGAGCGCTGGGAGTGGTCGCCGCAGGTGGAGCGGATGCACGGATATGAGCCCGGCACCGCACACCCGACGACCGAGCTGGTGCTCTCTCAAAGCACCCCGAGGATTACGGTCAGGTCGCAGCGACCCTGCTGGAAATCCGACGCACCTCGAGCGCGTTCAGCACCCGGCATCGCATCATCGATACGGCCGGCGATGTCCACCACGTCGTCGTGGTCGGCGATGAGTTGGTCGACGACACCGGCGCCGTCATCGGAACGCATGGCTTCTACGTCGACGTCTCGCCGTCGGTCACGCAGGCACGCGAGGATGCCCTCAGTGAGGTGGTGGCCGAGATCGCCGAGGCCCGCGGCGCCATCGAGCAGGCCAAGGGCATGCTGATGCTGATCTACCGGATCAATGCGGATGCGGCGTTCGAGCTGCTGAAGTGGCGGTCGCAGGAAACCAACACGAAACTACGTCGTCTGGCCGAGCAGCTCGCCAAGGATTTCCTGGATCTCGACTACGCCGAGACGCTGCCCAGCCGTGTGGTCCTGGATCGGCTGTTACTCACCGCCCACCAGCGGGTCGGGCCGGAGGTTTAGCCCGGCCCCGTCCAGGGAAGTCTCCCGGCGCTGCTCGAAGCCAACTCAGGAGATGACTCGTGACGACCGACCTTGACCGCATTGGCCCTGGTCTGCAGTCTCAAGCGTCGACCAGCGGAGTCCAGCAGCGAGCTGATCGCGGATCCGGTCCTGGACAGCCTTGGTGTGCTCGGGGTCCGCACGGACTCGCTGCGGTGCGCCGACTACGTCATCGAACCCGGCGTCGAGGCTGACATGGGCGGTGACGACCAGTGGCCGGAGGTCCGAACGAAGGTCCTCGACCATGCACGGCACCGATTACCAGGATCTCGACGAGGTGCCTGACTCGGTCGCCGCTGCCACCGGCGCGGCGGCGCATAACGCCGCGCACCTGGCGGGACTGCTCAAGATGGGCCAGTACCCGCGTTACGAGTGAGATGGGAGAAACGATGAAGGGTCCCGACGATCCTGTCGACCACACCCGGACTACCCGGCCGCATGCCGGCGAGTCGATGAAGGACAACCGCAACATGCCCGCGTTGGTTCTGGTGGGCCTCGGTGTGGTCATGTTCGTCGCGTGTCTGGTGGGCTTCGCGACCGGCAACACCGGCATCGGGGTACTGCTCGCGATCCTGGCTGCTGTGGGCCTGCTGGCCGGCGGGCTGTGGCTCGCCGTCGCGCACCTCCGCGTGCGGCGTATCGAAGAACGTTGGTACGCAGAGCACCCCGAGGTGATCAGGCAAGCACCGAACAGCTGAACTGAGAACATGAGAGATGGGCCCAGCCGACGTTGGCTGGGCCCATCTCGTCAATCAGGCCGCGCTAGGGACGCTGATGCGCCTGCTCACGCTTCTCGGCAGCCTTGGCGCCCGCCCGAGCCGACTCAGCTTCAGCCTCCTTCTTGGCGACCTCGCGCTGAGCGTCGGCCTTGTCCTGCTGGGCTTTGCCCTCGCGCACAAGGTCTTCGCGGCCGGTCACGGTGCCGACTGCTTCCTTCGCCTTGCCCTTGACATCCTCGACGACGCCCTTGATGCCTTCTTCGGGTCCTGAGTTCTTCTCGGTCATGCTGTACCTTTCCGCTTCTGGAGTGGATTGGTGATTACTACGCGGCTTCTCCACGCACCCCCTGGATTTCCCAGATGCGGCGGCCTCAAACGTGACGTGACGAACGGAGTTTTACCCGCCAGGGAAGTTTGCGAAATGCTCGGGTGGGTACCGAACAGGGGTGCTGTCCAGAAGAAGCGAATTGGCTGCTGAAATGGCCGTAGAGACCATTGCCGTTGGCGCTGAGGGTGTTTACCGGCCCCAGCACGACTCCTGGTTGCTGGTCGAAGCGCTGGAGCGAAGTGGGGCAGTGGCGGGCCGCACTGTGGTGGACCTGTGTGCCGGGAGCGGAGTGGTTGCCATCGCTGCGGCCAATCTCGGGGCCAGCGCAGTGGCGGCGCTGGACATTTCGCCCAGCGCGATCCGCTGTACCCGGGCCAACGCGCTCGCCGCACAGGTCGACGTCGATGCCAGGCTCGGTTCCTGGACTCAGGCGCTGGAAGATGACCCCTTCGATATCGTGGTGTGCAATCCGCCCTACGTGCCGGTAGCGCCGGATACCTCCACGGGAGTGGTCGTGTCGACCGATCCGACGGCTTCCTGGAACGGTGGTTCGGATGGCCGGCTGGTACTCGACCCCCTGTGCCGCTCGGCCGCGGCCATCCTGGCCGACGGCGGGTCCCTGTTTCTGGTCCAGTCAGAATTCTCCGACGTCGAGCAGTCAGTGACGCTGTTGCGTGAAAGCGGACTCGATGCGGATGTTTTTGCCGTGCAGCGGATTCCATTCGGTCCGGTGCTCCACTCGCAGACTTGGTGGCTTCGCGAAACCGGGCGGCTGGCGGATGCCAGGACCGAAGAGGAACTGGTGGTCATCAGGGCGGACAAGCCATGACAGAACGTCGGGAAGTGCGGGTGGTTCAGGGCGGACCGATCCTCATCGAGGGGCCGGTACGGATCGAACTACCTGACGGGAGCATCGTGGAGTCAGATCGGTTCATGGTAGCCATCTGTACATGCCGACGGTCCAAGTCCTATCCGTTGTGCGACACCAGCCATCGCAAAGTTTCGCGATCAGGCAAGCGGCCGGGGTAGCGAGCTGCGGCCCGCCTGCCAACTCTCCATCAAGTGAGCGGCCAGCCGGTCTTCCAGCGCGTCGAAGGCTCGAATCCCGAACACCACGTCCGTGTCCAGCTCAGGTTCGCGGCTGACGAGATTGCCCACCACGTCGTGACGGACAACCTGTTCGTGCACTGCGTCGGCCTCAACGTGTTCACGGTAGAACCGCACACACGCCTCGGGAGCGCCCAAGCGCTCCAAGGCGGCGACCATCCGCTGCGATCCTGGCGAGGAGGTGATCTCGGTGGCCGCGAAATGACCCGCAGCGGCGCCCCGCAGTCGTCGGTGCAAGCCGAACATCGACATCAGATTGACCAGCGCCAGGCTTTCAGCCGGTACAGCATCCAGGTAGCCGAGGTAGCGGTCGTCCAGGTCGGCTTCTCTCAAGAGGTCGGCGAACAGGTTCTGGTGGAGGCGGCTCGCTGAGCCCGCCCCGTATTCGTCGTACTCGATGGCGACGAAGGAGGCTTTCGCCTGGCCGCCCAGCCGGGGGATCAACCAGGCGTGCGGGTCGCCCTCTTTCAGGTGGTACAGCGACCGGTGTACGAAGTACTCGCGCATCTGCTCCCACGTGCCCTCATCGCGAAGGTGATACGACGGGCCGGTTCCGTCGGCGGGCTCGACCGACAGGCGCGCCATCTCCCGCTCGGCGGTGTCGTCAGCATCGATCTGGCCGACCTCGCGGCGGACCGCCGCAAGAAAGATCCGTTCGAACTGCGACCGCAAGTGCAGCAGCCCGGCGTTCCATTCCCAGTCCTGATCGACGCCGGCGAAGCCCCGGTAGTGCAGTTCGTAGCAGATGTAGAGGGCCAGCTGCACATCCAGGCCGAGTGGTTCGGCATCGCGCAGCGGCACCCAGACCGGCTCGAGATGATTCTGCGGTGCACGGTCGCCGAGCCGCTCGATCAGGGCGGCGGAGATGGGCCCCTTCGCGGACGGGAGCCCCGGTTGCAGAAGGGCGGGGAGCGTCGTCATGGCGGATGAGGAATGCCCGCCAGGGGGTTCTGGTAAACCCGTGTGTCGGTTTGTCGGGGTACCTGCGGGGGTATTTAACAGTCTGTCGAAGTCGAGGTGAGGAACATGGCCAGGTCAGCGCAATCCCCGTCAGTCCAGGGCGGGCGAGAAGTCATCTTCGAGCGGATCGCAGACGTTCTCGAATCGCAGCACCGGCAGGCCCTCACCGAGTACGCCTTCACCGAACTGCTGTGGCACAGCCCTGATTATCTGGTCACCGATGTCGCAGAGCCGGAGATTCTCGGCTGTAGCCGACGCGCAGCGTGACGTGGGATGACGCTACGACGCAACCTCATTGCTTCCGACGCTTCGGTTTAGTGCTTGGGCGACTTTGGGTACGCGATGAACATGTCATCGTCAGGCCGCTTACCGAGGCCCCGGCTGACTGTGCTGCACGGTCGGCCAACACTCCACTCGGGATATGGCCACACGCAGGGATCGCGAGCTGTCGAACTCCGGGTCCCCGCACGTGCGCACGCGCTGGCGTTGGTGAGGTCGATGACGGGCTCCCTGGCCGACTACGAACAGTTGGATGGCGATACGGCTACCGACTTGGCACTGGCGGTGGATGAAGCGTGCACGGTGCTGATTGGCATGGCCGAGCCCGGCTCCGACCTGGTACTCATCGAAGAACCCCGCCTACGCGAGGTCGATGTTCGGGTGTCGGCGGTCTGTGACCGGCTGCACGTGGCCCCCGGCAGCGTCTTCTTAAGCGGTTTCAGCCGCCGGGTACTTGAGGCGCTGACTGAAAAGGTCGTCACCTTCGTCGAAGAGACTGATTACGCGACCAATGGCAGTAGCCAATCCATATTCGGTATAACGCTGACGATGCGGCGGCGTTGGGCCCTGTCCGGCGGTTAGCGAGACACGTTGACCAACTGGAACGGTAGTGGGTGATTCCGCAGCATCGACAGGGCGGCAGGCAGGCCGCTGGAGGTTGGCAGGGCACCGGCCGGATCGCAGATTCCCAGCACCCGGGACACGGCGGAGCTGGGAATCATTACCCAGTCGATGTTTTCGCCGGCGCAGCGCACATTGAGGGTGTGCAGGCAGGCGAAGCAACCGGTACCGAAGAACTCGACCGCGCTCAGGTCGAGGACGAGTTGTCGGCTCGGCCTGCTGTGCAGGATGCCGCATTCGGTCAGCTCTGCACCGTTGGACGCATCCAACTCGCCGTGGACACTGACCACTGCGGTGGCCGGCGACAGCCACTGGGTGCAGAAATGGGCACGGCCGTGATGGTTCGCAGAAGAAATCGCCGGTTTCCCGGCGCTGATGGTGGACATCGTGACTCCTCAGTAGAAATACCGTGGTCACGTCACACTTCAGGCTCTGTGGACTCAAAACCCCTGGATACAGGGAATATCACGGCCCTGCACCCGATGACGTTCCGGGGCGGCTGTGAACTCAACCTGAATGGGACTCTACGCCCCATGACGGGTTCGGACAATGAATCGGGGTTCGCGAGCCCTGTGTCAGACCCGGGCGAGCAGCGTCGTCGCACCCTCGCCCGTGAGTTCCTCGGCGGCCTGTCTCCGGCCGGTCATGGCCAGCAACAATGCCTCGCCGGTCCCGATAACTTCCGGTCCGCTACCGTGCCCCCACTCGATATCGTTGGCGCGCAGCCGAAGTCCTTTTATTCGCCGACCCGCTCCCAGCCGTGGGTTGCCGGGCACCCGGGGCAGGATCTGTCGCAGTCGCTGCGCGGGCACAGTGCGGGGGCGGCCCAGTGCGCGGCGGATGTCCTGATGATGGATCGTGCCGTCGACCAGGCCGATCATGCCGCCGAATCCTGCGGTCAGGCCATGCGGTCGTAGATGCTGGTTGAGGAACTCGAGCAGTTCATCGGTCGACATCGTCGAGTATTCCCTCACCCCGACCTCGTTGGCGTGCACGATCCGGCCTTTGGCAAATCGCTTGAGCAGCCCGGCCAGATTGAGATCCTCGTAGCTGATGACGTGCGCTACAACGTCTTTCACGGTCCATCCGGTGCACAGAGACTCGGCCTGCCATTCCTGAGGGGTCAGCGTGGCGAGGAATTCGGCAAGGTCGGTCCGCTCGTCACGGGCCAGATTCAGCAACGAGGGTTCGCCGCCGTTCATCCCGATGCCTCCTTTGGGCCAAGTCGAGGTAGCGCTGCACCAACTCGACCCTAGCGCGATCGCCGCCCCAGGTTTGACCCTCGCGTCAGCGGGGTACATCGCATGTCATGAGACTTGGTGGATTGTTCGGAACACTCGTGCTCATCTGGCTGCTCATCGGCGTGGTGGCGGCCTGGCAGCGCGACTATTTCCATGGTGGATCAACTAACTGCGCGACCGCGGGCGCCATAGCGCTCACGGTCGTTGCCGGTCCGCTCAACTATGCGGGCGTCAACCCGAAGGTGGACGAATGCCGTCTGCCGCAACCCAGCGCGATGACCCCCATCGCCGCGGTGAATTGAGGTCGCCATGGTGGTACTCGGTGCAATTCTGCTCATTCTCGGCTTGATCTTGAACGTGTACCTGCTCTGGGTGGTGGGCGTGATCCTGCTGGTCATCGGCGGCGTGTTCTGGTTGCTCGGAGCCATCGGGCGTCCGGTCGCCGGTCGGCGGAGCTGGTACTGACCAAGGGAGGCAACATGCCGAATCCGTCCATCAAAGACGAGAAGCTCTACGAGGAACTGCGCGACGAGGGCAATTCGAAGGAGAAATCCGCGCGGATCTCCAATGCCGCTGCTGCCCGGGGGCGTTCGAGCGTCGGCCGCGCGGGCGGCAAGTCCGGCTCCTATGACGACTGGCCAGTCGATGATCTGCGTAGCCGGGCGAAAGAGCTTGGTATCAAAGGGTATTCCGACAAAAACAAGCGCGAGCTGATCGCGATGCTCCGGAATCACTGATTGTCGGTCTGGCGGCCCCTCGGCGGGTACGCAGATCATCCTGGTGTTTTCCTGGCCAGACCTGCCCAGGAGATCTACCGTGGAGGCAGCCCATGTAGGCAGGTGGGGCGAGAAGTGGCGGAAGGAGCAGCCATGCATGGCCCAAAAGATCCGGTTGACCACGCCAGGACAACCCGGCCGCATGCCGGCGAGTCGATGAAGGACAACGTCATCATGCCCGCGCTGGTGCTGATCCTCGTGGGATTGGTGCTGTTCGTAGGCACTCTGGCGGCGTTCGCCACCGGCCACGCCGATGTCGGCTTGATGGTGGGCACGTTGTCTGCCGCCGGGTTCGTCATCGGCTCGATGTGGTTGGTACTCGAGCATCTGAGGGTGCGTCGCATCGAAGATCGCTGGTACACGGACCATCCCGGGGTGATGAGGCAGCGGCCCAGCAGCTGAGCCCTGAGGCGATTGACCCGGCCGCGGTGCGGCCGGGTCCCTGTCTTGTGAAGCGGGTGTGCTCAGAAGGTGAGTGCCAGTACCGCGAAATCGTCGGAATCGGGTCCGACGCCTGCGGCAGGTTGCCGTCCCAGGTTTCAGGTCGCGTCACGATGGGCATTCCTGGCCGGAGGTTCCACGCGGGGCGTACTGAACGGCAGCGCCGCATGTGGGCCAGCATCCCGACTGGGATACTGTCGATCCAAGATGTCGGGAGGTGAGATGGCCGAAGAACAGGGCCAACCCAACCCGCCGAACCGTGGGGAACGGTCGGTGGAGATTCGGGTCGCAGCCAGGTTGGAAAACCTGGCTGTCGTGCGCACGATGGTCGCTGCGGTAGCAGCATTCGAAGACCTCGACTTCGACGTCGTCGCCGACCTACGACTGGCAGTGGACGAGGCCTGCACGTCGTTGATCCGGGCCTCGACTCCGGATTCGACCCTGCATCTGATCGTCGATCCAGGTGAGCAGACGGTGGAAATCACCGCCTCAACCACCTGCGCAGGTGCTTCGGTGGTCGAGCCGGGCAGCTTCAGCTGGCACGTGTTGAGCTCCCTGACCGACGAGGTCAAGACCTACACCGACGGTGACGGGCCCGACACCGGTCAGGTATCCGGCATCACCCTGACAACGAGGCGAGCGAGCCTACTGCGGTGACGTCGGAATATGCGGATGTTCGCGACATGTTTCGCGAACTCAGCGGACTGTCCGAGGAATCCTCGGCCTACGAACGCCAACGCGAGCGCATTGTGCAGCGGTGCCTGCCGATTGCTGATCACATCGCGCGGCGGTTCGACGGTCGCGGTGAACCACGTGAAGACCTGGTCCAGGTGGCGAGGGTCGGTTTGGTCAACGCGGTCAACCGGTTCGATGTCGAGGCCGGGTCTGACTTCATATCGTTCGCGGTACCGACGATCATGGGCGAGGTCCGGCGACACTTCCGGGACAACAGCTGGTCGGTCAAGGTGCCGCGGCGGCTCAAAGAACTGCACCTGCGGCTCGGCTCGGCGACTGCGGAACTGTCGCAGAGGCTGGGCCGTGCGCCGACGGCCTCAGAGCTGGCCGTGGAGCTCGACATGGACCGCGAAGAAGTGATCGAAGGGCTGGTCGCCGGCAGTTCCTACAACACGCTGTCGATCGACAGTGGCGGCGGGGGTGAAGAGGACGCGCCGACGATAGTTGACACACTCGGCGACGTCGACACCGGCCTGGATCAGATCGACAATCGAGAAACGTTGCGGCCGTTGCTTGCTCAATTACCTGAGCGCGAGCGCACGGTGCTGTTGCTGCGATTCTTCGAATCCATGACGCAGTCGCAGATCGCCGAGCGGGTCGGTGTCTCGCAGATGCATGTGTCGAGACTCCTGGCGAAATCGCTAGCGCGACTTCGTGACCAGCTGCAGTAGCGGATTTTTGCCGCTGAGTGTGGACAGTGCCGCGGCCACGCTGTAGTGCGTGTGCAACGCCGAATCCGGGTCGCAGATGCGGAGCAGTCGATTCACCGCCTTGCTGGGAACGAGTACCCAGGCGACATCGGCCGCCGAGCAATGTAATTCGATCGCCATGAGGGCGGAAAACCCTGCGGTGCCGAAGAATTCGACATCGGTGAGGTCGACCACGACATGCTCGACATTGGTGGCGTGCCGCAATGCGTAGTCGGTGAAATCGCCTGCATTGAGGGCGTCGATATCACCGTGGGCGCTGATCACCGCCGTTGCCGGCGGCAGTCGGCGGGTCGCAAACGTCGCAGGCGAATCGTCGGTCCGGTCGGTCAGTGCATTCGTCGATAAGACGGTCATGAGATAGCTCCATCAGTCGCAATACGTGTATTCGTACTGTTGGTGCGGCGTCAATCGACAAGTGTGCAAGTTCCCGCGCGTATGTCGACGACGCTCGCTGCGGCTGTGAACTCAACCTGTCAGTGACCCTACCGTCATCAAGGTCATCGAACAATTTTTCTGAGTGGATTCTTAGAGTCCCAGGTCAGACTGTTGGCATGGCCAAAGCCGACGAAGTTGCCGGTGTGGTGCTGGCCGCCGGTGCGGGCAGCCGCTTCGGGATGCCGAAAGTTCTTGCTGAAGAGGGTGTTTGGCTCCGGCGAGCGGTGACCGCACTTGCCGACGGTGGCTGCGACGAGGTGATCGTGGTGCTGGGTGCCGCCGTGGTGGACGTGCCCGCCCCAGCTCGCGCCGTGGTGGCCGCACGCTGGGCTGACGGTATGAGCGCATCGGTCCGCGAAGGGCTGGCGGCCGTCGGCGACGCGGAATGGGTCATCCTGCATACCGTCGACACGCCGGACATCGGGGCCGACGTCATCGACCGGGTTCTGCGCTCGGCGCGTGATTCCGGTTCCGGTCTGGCCCGCGCCCGCTACCACGGCCGCCCCGGTCATCCCGTCGTCGTGGCCCGCAGGCACCTCGGGGCGCTGGACGGCGCGCTGCACGGCGACGAGGGCGCCCGGGCGTTTCTCGGTGGCCGCGACGACGTCGACAGCGTGGAGTGCGGTGATCTGGCCACCGGCCTCGACATCGACGTGCGCTGACTTCAGGGAGTCGTCACGTGTGCACGTTCAGCCCGAGCATTTCCGTGGCGTACCGCCGCACGGTGTCCTCCGAGATGGCGGCGGCGTCCTCGAAGCCGGGACGGCCCCGACTGCTCAGGAATCCGGTGACGGGGTCGAGGATGACCTCGGCGAGCAGCTCGCCGGTGGTCGGCTCGCAGACGGCCCAGGTGTACCGGGTGTCGTCGGCCCAGCCGTCCTCGGCGTCGTGAACGTAGTCCAGGTCGTCCTCGCCCAGATCGGCGAGTGCATGCCGGTCGTCGACCCGGTCATCAGCGCGCAGTCCGCGCAGGTACCACTGGCCGTTGTTGATCTCTACGGGTTCCATCAGGCCTCCACAGTGCCGAATCCACAGTGTCGAATCCACAGTGCAGAATCCACAATGTCGAATCCACAGTGCCGAATGGCCACCTATGGCACAGGATCCAGGAGAATCCGTGCCACAAGTGGCCACTCGGCGTGAAAAGAACTACTTGATCTCGGCGATCACGGTGCCCTGGGTGATGGCGGCACCGGCCTCGACAGACAGACCGGTGATGACGCCGTCCTTGTGAGCGGTGACCGGGTTCTCCATCTTCATGGCCTCCAGGACCACGACCAGATCGCCGGCGGCCACTTCCTGGCCTTCCTCGACGGCCACCTTGACCACGGTGCCCTGCATCGGTGCCGTCACCGAGTCACCCGATGCCGCCGTGGCGCCGCCAGCGCCGCGCTTGCGGGCCTTGGGCTTCTTCCGGAGGGCACCGGCGGCAGCGCCGCCGCCGCCACCGCCGAGGGCCAGATCACCGGGCAGCGAGACCTCGAGGCGGCGTCCGCCGACCTCGACGACCACAGTCTGGCGAGGAATGGTGTCTTCTTCCTCGATCGGGTCGCCACCGGTGAACGGTTCGACGGTGTTGTCCCATTCGGTCTCGATCCAGCGGGTGTGGACCGTGAAGCCGTTCTCGTCGCCGATGAAGGCGGGGTCGGAGACCACGGCACGGTGGAACGGGATGACCGTGGCCAGTCCCTCGACATTGAACTCAGCGAGGGCTCGGCGACTTCTGGCCAGCGCCTCCTCGCGGGTGGCCCCGGTGACGATCAGCTTGGCCAGCATCGAGTCGAACTGACCTCCGATAACCGAACCGCTCTCCACACCGGAGTCCATCCGGACGCCCGGGCCGGTCGGGGCCTCGAACTTGGTGACCGGGCCGGGGGCGGGCAGGAAGCCACGTCCGGCGTCCTCACCGTTGATGCGGAACTCGAAGGAGTGCCCACGCGGCGTCGGATCCTCGGTGATGTCCAGGGCCTCGCCGTTGGCGATCTTGAACTGCTGCAGAACCAGGTCGATACCCGAGGTCTCCTCGGTGACCGGATGCTCCACCTGCAGGCGGGTGTTGACCTCCAGGAAGGAGATCAGGCCGTCCTGGCCGACCAGGTACTCGACGGTGCCGGCACCGTAGTAGCCGGCCTCCTTGCAGATGCGCTTGGCGGACTCGTGGATCTCCTTGCGCTGCGCGTCGGTCAGGAACGGGGCCGGGGCCTCCTCGACCAGCTTCTGGAAGCGGCGCTGCAGCGAGCAGTCGCGGGTACCGGCGACGACGACATTGCCGTGCGTGTCGGCGATCACCTGGGCCTCGACGTGGCGCGGCTTGTCCAGGTAGCGCTCGACGAAGCACTCGCCGCGACCGAACGCCGAGACGGCCTCACGGGTCGCCGAGTCGAACAGCTCGGGGATCTCCTCGATGGTGCGGGCCACCTTCATGCCGCGACCGCCACCGCCGAAGGCAGCCTTGATCGCGACCGGCACGCCGTACTCCTTGGCGAACGCGACGACCTCGTCAGCGTCCTTGACCGGATCCGGGGTGCCCGGGACCAGCGGGGCCTTGGCCTTGGCGGCGATGTGACGCGCGGTGACCTTGTCACCGAGGTCGCGGATGGACTGCGGGCTCGGCCCGATCCAGATCAGCCCGGCATCCAGCACGGCCTGGGCGAAGTCGGCGTTCTCCGACAGGAAGCCGTAACCCGGGTGGATGGCGTTGGCGCCGGACTTCGCGGCGGCGTCCAGGATCTTCTCGAAGACCAGGTAGGACTCGGCTGAGGTCTGGCCGCCCAGGGCGAAAGCTTCATCGGCGAGCCGCACGTGCGGCGCGTCAGCGTCAGGCTCGGCGTAGACGGCCACGCTGGCCAGTCCGGCGTCCTTGGCGGCGCGGATCACCCGGACCGCGATCTCCCCGCGATTGGCGACCAGCACCTTGGAGATCTTTGAGCTGGCGTGGTTGGCCACGGTGCCTCCTCGGCAGTGTTCTCTAAGAAACGTCTTTAAGAATCTATCGCGGGCAGTTTATGCGCCGCACCTTGAGGCTTCCCAATCCGGTATCGGTTACCCGCGAGTAGGTTTTGACCGAAATCTGCCGATGGGCGCATCGGTCCTGTTGACGAACGAAATTGCCGTCTCGACGGACAGTCCGACGCTATTACCGTCGGCGCGTGGGTGCGGCGATATTGGTCATTGTTGTGGGCGTGTTGGTGGGGCGGGGTCGCTGCGGTGCGCGTGGCGATAAGCGACCCGTGAGCGCGCGCTCAGGCCGCGCGCAGCCGCCGCTTGATCCGGGCCAGCATCGCTGACATACCGCGCAGCCGGAGCGGGCTGATCAACGCGGCCAGGCCCAGCGCGGTGTAGAAGTCGTCGGGCACCGCCAGGATGTCCTCGGCCGCTTGGCCGTCGAGTCCGGTGGCCAGGATCGCGGCGAACCCGCGTGTCGTCGGGGCTTCCGGGGGAGCGCTGAAGTACAGCCGCACCTTGCCGCGATCGGACGCGTCGACGTCCAGGAAAAGCGGGGACTGGCATTCGGGCACCGGCTCCATCGCCGCTTCCTCAAGATGAGCCGGCAACGGCGGCAACTCGTTGGCGAACTCCAACAACAGTTGCAGCTTGTCCTGGCCGGCCACCTCCTGGAAATCGGAGACCACCTCGGCCAGGGCGGCCGGCATCGTCACGGAGCTTCGCCCGGATCTGGGCCGACAGCCACCGGAACGCGCACGGCATTGCCCCATTCGGTCCATGAGCCGTCGTAGTTGCGCACGCCGGGCAGCCCCAGCAGGTGGGTCAGCACGAACCAGGTGTGGCTGGAACGCTCGCCGATCCGGCAGTACACGACGGTCTTGTCGTCAGGGGTGAGGAAGCCGTAGAGGTCCTCCAGCTCGGCGCGGCTGCGGAACTGGCCGCTGTCGCGGGCCGCCTTGGCCCAAGGGATCGACTTCGCCGTCGGGATGTGCCCGCCACGCAGCGCGCCCTCTTCCGGGTAGTCGGGCATATGGGTGCGTTCGCCGGTGTACTCCTGGGGCGAGCGGACGTCGATCAAGGGCTGCTTGCCGAGGGTGTCCAGCACGTCGTTGCGGTAAGCCCGGATCGGGGCGTCGTTGCGCTCCACGACCGGGTAGCCGGTGGACTGCCGGGTCGGCACCTCGAGGGTGGTGTCGCGGCCGTGAGAGACCCACAGGTCGCGGCCACCGTCGAGCAGACGCACATCGGGATGCCCGAACAGGGTGAACACCCACAGCGCGTAGGCGGCCCACCAGTTGCTCTTGTCGCCGTAGATCACGACGGTGTCGTCGCGGCTGATGCCCTTGCGGTCCATCAGTTCGGCGAACTGATCACCGTTGATGTAGTCACGCACGTTGGGGTCGTTGAGGTCGAGATGCCAGTCGATCTTGACGGCACCGGGGATGTGCCCGGTGTCGTAAAGCAGGACATCCTCGTCGGACTCGACGATGGCCAAACCGGGTCGACCCAGGTTGCTGGCCAGCCAATCGGCAGTGACCAGACGCTCCGGGTGGGCGAACTCGGCAAGAGTGGGACTGGGATCAGCAGGCAGCGGCACATCATGAGCGTACCGTCGGGCCGAATATCTGCGCCGGGGCAGTCGCCGTTACACCTAGGCGGTGAACGCCACCTCGTAGGCCACGGCGAAGCGGCGGGCGCCATTGTTGGCGCGGAAGAGTGAGCCGCCGTTCTGAGACCAGGTCACCACGCGCAGCAACCGCTTGCCCGGAGACAGGCGCTTGGCGATGATGTCGGCGAATACGGCGCGCAGCCGCTCCAGATCGCATGTTTCGAAGTCGCGCGCCACGCGGACATCCCACATTGTTTCTTCGACTGGCATCGGCCCAGTGTCAACCCGTGGTTGAGACTATTCGGGACGTCGGCACGGCGTGCCGCCATTGCGAAGGTTGCAATTTGGTCACTGTGGCCGGCGGGCCCACAGTTCCGCGATGGAAACCCCTGCGGATGCCAACATTCGGCGCAACAGCGGCAGGCTCAACCCGATCACGTTGGACGGGTCTCCGTCGATACCGTCGACGAACCAGCCGCCGAGCCCGTCGATGGTGAATCCGCCTGCGACACAGAGTGGTTCGCCGCTGCCAAGATACGCGTCCAGATCGGCTTCGGTGGGTGAGCCGAAATGCACTGCGGTGACACCGGTATCGGCGAGGCGATGGGTGACGGCTCCGTCCCGGACGATGAGCACGGCGTGGCCCGAGTACAGCTGAGCGGTGCGGCCGGACATGGCATGCCACTGCTTCCGCGCGGAATCGACGTCTCCGGGCTTACCGCATAACCGCCCGTCGAGAAACAACATCGAGTCACAACCGATGACGACGCAGTCCGCGGCGATGGCGGCGGGAACATGGGTGAGCACTTCGTCGGCTTTGGCCGCAGCCAGCGCGCTCACCACGCGCTCGGGCGGGGCATCGGCCAATGAGGCGATGACGGCGTCCTCGTCGACCCCTGACACCACGACCAACGGATCGAGGCCGGCCTGGCGTAGAACGCCAAGCCGGCCTGTCGATGCCGAACCCAGGACGACCCGGGTCATCTAGCGGCTCATCAGCGCCGGATGTGGGTGCGCTCGAACAGAGTCACCCGCTGCCAACTGAAGATCGAGTAGCGCAGCTTGTCCACCGGGTGACCCCACAGGTTGCGATCCCCCGCCACGGGGTCGGCGCTGCCGCCTCCTGCGGTGCCGAGGATGGCCATCAGTGCGGCCATCTCGTGGTCGGTGGGTTGACCACGCAGCACCTTGATGTGTGCCTCGTGGTCGGCCTTGACGTCTTCGGTGACGGTCTCGTCAGCCGCAGTTGCCCCGCTCACTGCAGTCGCCCCGCTCACCACAGCTGAATCGTTCGCCCCGCTCACCACAGCTGAATCGTTCGCCCCGCTCACAGTGGGATGTTCCCGTGCTTCTTGGGCGGCATCTGGATGATCTTGCGCTCCAACAGTCGCAACGCGTTGGCCACGTAGCCGCGGGTGTGCGACGGCGGGATGACCGCGTCGACGTAGCCGCGCTCGGCCGCGATGTACGGGTTGACGAGGGTGTCCTCGTAGGTCTGCTGCAGCTCCAGGCGCAGCGCGTCGACGTCTTCGCCGTCGGCGGCAGCCTTCTTCAGCTCGGAGCGATACACGAATCCCACCGCGCCCGAGGCGCCCATCACGGCGATCTGGGCCGTCGGCCAGGCCACTACCACGTCGGCGCCCATGTCCTTGGAGCCCATCACGCAGTACGCACCGCCGTAGGACTTGCGGGTGATGACGGTGACCTTGGCGACGGTGGCCTCACCGTAGGCGTAGAGCAGCTTGGCGCCGCGGCGGATGATGCCGTTGTACTCCTGGTCGGTGCCGGGCAGGAAGCCGGGCACGTCGACCAGCAGGACGATCGGGATGTTGAAGCAGTCGCAGGTCCGGATGAACCGGGCGGCCTTCTCCGAGGCGTTGATGTCGAGGCAACCGGCGAACTGGGTGGGCTGGTTGGCCACGATGCCGACCGGGCGGCCGTCGACCCGGCCGAAGCCGACCACGATGTTGCCGGCGTAGCCCGCCTGGACCTCGAGGAACTCGTCGTCGTCGAGGAGGCGGGTGATGACCTCGTGCATGTCGTACGGCTGATTCGGGGAATCCGGGATCAGCGTGTCGAGTTCGACGTCCTCGTCGGTCAGGGTCTCTTCGATCGAGCCCAGTGCCGGGGCCACCGGGTAGCGCGGCGGGTCGGCGTAGTTGTTGGGTGGCAGGTAGCTGAGCAGGTCGCGGACGTACTCCAGGGCGTCCTGCTCCCCGGAGGCGACGTAATGCACGGTGCCGGACTTGGCCATGTGGGTATGGGCGCCGCCCAACTCCTCCATGGTGACGTCCTCGCCGGTGACGGTCTTGATGACGTCGGGGCCGGTGATGAACATCTGGCTGGTCTGGTCGACCATGATGACGAAGTCGGTCAGCGCGGGGGAGTAGACGTGCCCGCCGGCCGCGGCGCCCATGATCAGCGAGATCTGCGGGATGACACCCGAGGCCTTGATGTTGTTGTGGAAGATCCGGCTGTACAGACCAAGCGAGACCACACCCTCCTGGATGCGGGCGCCTGCGCCGTCGTTGATACCGATCAGCGGGCGGCCGGTCTTGATGGCCAGTTCCTGGACCTTGACGATCTTCTCGCCGTAGACCTCGCCGAGGCTGCCACCGAACACCGTGGCGTCCTGGCTGAACACACAGACGTCGCGGCCGTCGATGGTGCCGTAGCCGGTGATCACACCGTCACCCAGCGGCCGGTTGTTCTCCAGGCCGAAGTTGGTGCTGCGATGTTTGGCCAGCGCGTCGAGTTCGACGAACGACCCCTCGTCGAGCAGGGCGAGGATGCGCTCCCGGGCGGTCAGCTTGCCCTTGGCGTGCACCTTCTCGACGGCGGCCTCGCCGACGGGATGCAGCGTCTCCTCCGCCCGCCTCTTGAGATCAGCCAGCTTGCCTGCAGTGGTGTGGATGTCCACCTGGTGCTCGGCGGACGGCTCGGTAACGCTCGTCATGGGTCACGATGTTATCGGTAACCCTAAGACTGGTCTAAGAGAGGTGGGCGTATGGCGCGTCACACTGCGCCGCGCGTTCTGTGCTGCGGGTCCCATCGCCGCGCATACGGCTCTCGGCCATGAGCGCGGGTCCGGTTCTGCTGTCCGAACTGGGCACCGATCCCGCATCGGTGCTGCGGCTCATCGCGCAATTCGATGCTCTGGAGGAGCAGGAGGTCAACGCCGACGCCGCCGTGCGATTCGCCGCGCTGATCGCTGCGTGCCCGGTGGGTGTCCGTTGGCCCGGGGGAACCGTCATCCGGTACGACGCTTCCGGACGCCTCGATCCGGTCGAGGACGGGGCCGCGCCGACATCTGATCGCCACGAGACGGTCGCCTGGGTGGAACGCGACGGATCCGGGCATCCGTTGGACGAGGTGCTGCTCGACCGGCTGCGGCGGGTTCTGGGTCGGGTGGTGGCGCGGACCGGGGTGAGCGGGACTCCGCATCTGGGTGATCCCGCACTGCTCGAGGTCGTGCTGTCGGCCAAGGAACATCGTGAAGACCGGGCCCGGGCCATCCGGCTGTTGGGGCTCGACGAGACCAAGCCGACGTGTGTGCTGGCGGCATCGGGGCATTCGCCGCGGGAGGCGGTGCGCCTTATCACCGGTGAACTGCCCGCGCCGGCGGTTCGGTCCGCGGTGATCGCTAATGCGACAGCCATCGTGTGCCAGGGATCGTTCGACATGCGTGAGTTTCGGACCGCCTGGAGCGTGTCATCGTCGAGCATTTCCCGACCGTGGTGAACGTCGGCACCGCGTCGGGTCCATGGGTCGGAATCGGCTCTGTGGGAAACGCATTCAGCGCGTCGACCTCGTGGCACGAAGCCGTCCGCGCGCTGCGTTTCGCGTCATCGACCGGCTTCGGTAGGCGGGTGGTGGCCTATGAGCGACTGAGCTCACTGGACCTGCTGGCGGACCTCCCGATCGATCGGGTGCGCCGTAATCGAGATGTGGCCCGCATCAACGAGATTGCATCATCGCCCGCCGGGGATCTCGACGTGCAGACTGCCGAGGCGTTTTTCGTCTACGGCTCGCTCCGGCGGACCGCCGCCGAACTGCACGTGCACCACAGCACGGTCGCGGCACGGTTGGCCCGCGTACAGGCCGCGATGGGGTGGAATTTCGAAGATCCGGTGGAGCGCTTTCTGTGCGCGCTGGTGCTCATCGTGCGACGGATCGCGATGTCGTCGGCCGAGCTTGCGGACGCTGACCTGCTGTAAGGGGCAGGCCCACTCCAGCCCCGACATTTGTCGGGATAATTGCCAGAACAGACCGACGCATGGCGGGTGAAGGCCATCGCCGGATTGGCCAAGATTGCGGTGCAGCCCGCAACAGCCGACAAGGAGGCCGATATGGCCGTCATCGACCCGACCAGGACCTGGGTCCCCGTGGAAGAGCGTCTTGCCGCCACTACCGCCACCGCCCACGCCACCGCCGCCGAAGCTCATGCCTGACCCGGTGCGCGACTCGGTCGCCGAGATGCTGCTGGACCGCGTCGGCGATCAGCACGTCGGCCTGCGCACCCGCGAACGGGACTGGACCTGGGACGAGGTGGTCGCCGAGTCCGCCGCGCGCGGCGCGCTGGCACAGGCGATGCGAGTTGACGGTCCGCTTCATATCGGCGTGCTCCTGGACAACGTGCCGGACTTCGTGTTCTGGCTGGGCGGGGCCGCGCTCGTCGGGGCGACGATCGTGGGGATCAACCCGACGCGCGGCGCGGCCGAGATGGCGGCCGAAATCCAGCTTGCCGATTGTCAATTGATCGTCACCGACACCGCCGGCGCCGAGCGTCTCGGTGGCCTGGACCTCGGCCTGGGGCCAGACCGCATCCTCGTCATCGACGACCCCGCCTACCAAGACGCGATTCGTGCGCGGAAACTCTTGGAAGGCAAGGGAAATCGTGCACACATCACGGTTGGGCCCGAGACCCTGATGCTGCTGTTGTTCACCTCGGGAACCACGGGTGCCTCCAAGGCGGTCATCTGTAGCCAGGGCAGGTTGGCGCGCATCGCGTACGCGGCCGCCGAGAAGTTCGGCCACGTGCGCGAGGACGTGGAGTACTGCTGCATGCCGCTGTTCCACGGCAACGCCATCATGGCGTTGTGGGCGCCGGCGTTGTCGGTGGGTGCCACGGTGTGTCTGACACGAACGTTCTCGGCGTCCGGATTCCTGCCGGACGTGCGGTATTTCGGTGCCACCTTCTTCACCTACGTCGGCAAGGCGCTCGGCTACCTGATGGCCACTCCTGAACAACCCGACGATGCCGAGAACCCATTGGTCCGTGGTTTCGGCACCGAGGCCTCACCCGACGACCAGAACGAATTCCGGCGCCGCTTCGACGCCGAACTGTTCGAGGGCTACGGCTCCAGCGAGGGTGGCGCCGCGGTTGCCCTTGCCCCGGATGCCCCGCCGACGGCTCTGGGCAGGCCTGCGCACGCCGGCGTGGCGATCGTCGACCCTGAATTCCTTGAGGACTGTGCGCCGGCGGTTTTCGATGAGCACGGCCGCGTTCTCAACCCCGATGACGCGGTGGGGGAGATCGTCGACAAGTTCGGCACCCGCACGTTCGAGGGGTACTACCGCAACGACGAGGCCAACGCCGAACGCATCCGCAACGGCTGGTACTGGACGGGCGATCTCGGTTATCTCGACGAGCAGGGCTTCATCTACTTCGCCGGCCGTCGTGGCGACTGGATCCGGGTGGACGGCGAGAACACCTCGGCGCTGAACATCGAGCGGGTATTGCGGCGTCATCCCGATGTGGTGGCGGCCGGTGTCTACGCGGTCCCCGATCCACGCTCGGGTGATCAGGTGATGGCCGCGATCGAGGTATCCGATCCCGCCGGATTCGATTCTGCGGCGTTCATGTCCTACCTGGCCGAGCAGGATGACCTGGGTACCAAGGCAATTCCGCGGCTTCTGCGGGTGTCGAAGAACCTGCCGGTCACCGGGTCCAACAAGGTACTCAAACGTGAACTGCAACGAGAACGCTGGCGCACCGATGAGGTGGTGTACCGGTGGGCGGGACGCGGCGCGCCGGTGTACCGGGCCATGGGTGACGATGACAAGCAGTCGCTGGACGACGAGTTTGCGCAGTACGGGAGGCAGCGTTATCTATGAACTGGGATGACGAGTGTGATGTCCTGATCGCCGGTTCCGGTGGCGGCGGCGTGACCGGTGCCTACACCGCCGCCCGAGAAGGTCTGTCGGTGATCCTGGTGGAGGCCGGCGACAAATTCGGTGGCACCACAGCGTATTCCGGTGGCGGCGGGGTGTGGTTCCCGTGCAACCCGGTGCTCACGCGGGCCGGTACCGACGACACCATCGAGGACGCGCTGGAGTATTACCACGCCGTCGTCGGCGACCGTACCCCGCGGGAACTGCAGGACACCTACGTCCGGGGCGGCGCCGGGCTGATCGAGTACCTCGAAGCCGACGACAATCTGAAGTTCGCGCCGATGCCGTGGCCCGACTACTTCGGCAAGGCGCCCAAGGCCCGCGCCGACGGTCAACGTCACATCGCGGCCCGGCCGCTCAAGGTGGAGAAGGCCCCGCAGCTACGCGAGCTGGTGCGCGGCCCGCTTGACGCCGACCGACTCGGCGCCGAACAACCGGATGACTACTTTATCGGCGGCCGGGCACTGATCGCGCGATTCCTGAAAGCCATTGAGCAGTACCCGAATACCTCGCTGCGGCTCAACACAGCGCTGGTGGAGCTGGTTGTCGAGGACGAGGCGGTAACCGGCGCGATCGTCGAAACCGACGGTGGACGACGGGCCATCCGGGCCCGGCGCGGCGTGCTGCTCGCCGCGGGTGGTTTCGAAGGCAACGACGAGATGCGTCGTCAATACGGAGTTCCGGGCGTGGCCCGCGACACCATGGGACCGCCGGCGAACCTGGGCCGCGCGCATCGGGCCGCGATCGCCGTCGGTGCCGACGTCGACCTGATGGACCAGGCCTGGTGGTCCCCGGGCCTGACGCATCCCGACGGGCGCTCGGCGTTCGCGCTGTGGTTCACCGGCGGCATCTTCGTCGACCAGAACGGACAACGGTTCGTCAACGAGTCCGCCGCCTACGACCGCATCGGCCGCGCGATCCTGCCGCGGCTGGCCGACGGTTCGATGACATTGCCGTACTGGATGATCTACGACGATCGCGAAGGCCCCGTACCTCCCGTCAAGGCCACCAACGTCTCGATGGTCGACCCGCAGCAATACATCGACGCCGGGTTGTGGCACACCGCCGACACCCTGGACGAGCTGGCCGCCAAGATCGGCGTCCCCGCCGAGAACCTGACCGCCACCGTCGAGCGCTTCAACTCGTTCGTCGCCTCCGGCGCGGACCAGGATTTCGGGCGCGGCGACGAAGCGTACGACCGGGCCTTCTCCGGCGGGGCCTCACCGCTCGTCGCAATCGAGAAGGGCCCGTTCCACGCCGCCGCGTTCGGCATCTCCGACCTGGGGACCAAGGGTGGGTTGCGCACCGACATCGCGGCCCGGGTACTCGACACCAACGGTCGGGTGATCACCGGTCTGTACGCCGCGGGCAACACCATGGCCGCCCCGAGCGGCACCGCGTATCCCGGCGGCGGGAATCCGATCGGGACCAGCATGCTGTTCAGCCATCTGGCGGTCAAAGACATGTTAGGGAAGAGCTATGAATGATATCCGGGAGATCGATACCGGCACCGAGATGACGAGGTTCGCCCGCGGTTGGCACTGCGTCGGGTTGGCCGAGACGTTCCGCGACGGGAAGCCGCACGGTATCGAGGCCTTCGGCACCAAGCTGGTCGCCTACGCCGACTCCGCCGGCGAACTGCACGTGCTCGATTCGTATTGCCGACACATGGGCGGCGACCTGTCGATGGGTTCGGTCAAGGACGACAATCTTGCCTGTCCGTTCCATGACTGGCGTTGGGGTGGCGACGGAAAATGCAAGCTCGTCCCGTACGCCAAGCGCACCCCTCGACTGGCGCGCACCCGCAAATGGCACACCCGTGAGGTCAACGGTCAGCTGCTGGTGTGGCACGACCCGGAAGGCTCGACTCCGACCGACGAGCTGATCCCGCCCACGATCGAGGGCTACGAGGACGGCATCTGGTCGCCGTGGCAATGGAATTCGATCCTGATCGAAGGGTCGCACTGTCGTGAGATCGTCGACAACAACGTCGACATGGCGCACTTCTTCTACATCCACCACGCCTACCCGACGTACTTCAAGAACGTCATCGAAGGCCACACCGCGAGCCAGTTCATGGAGTCCAAGCCGCGTCCGGACTACGCCACCAGAGAGCTCTGGGACGGCACCTACCTGCGTTCGGAGGCAACGTATTTCGGCCCGGCCTACATGATCAACTGGTTACACAACGACCTCGCCCCGGATTTCACCGTGGAGATCGCCCTGATCAACTGCCACTACCCGGTGACCCACGATTCGTTCGTGCTGCAGTGGGGCGTCGCGGTCCAGCGGAATGCCGGGCTGCCCGCGGAGAAGGCCGAGAAACTCGCCGAGACGATGAGCCGGACCTTCGGCGACGGCTTCATGGAGGACGTCGAGATCTGGAAACACAAGGCCCGCATCGACAATCCCTTGCTGACCGAGGAGGACGGCCCGGTCTATCACCATCGCCGGTGGTACGAACAGTTCTACGTCGATCTCGCCGACGTCACGCCCGATATGACCGACCGCTTCGAGCAGGAGGTCGACACCACGCACGCCAACGAACTCTGGCGCCGGGAGGTCGCCGACAACCTGGCGGCGCTCAACAGGAGGTGACGGTCGGACGCTGCACCCCCGTAAGCTGGCGACAATGAACACCAGGCCAGCGCTGGACGTGACGACCTTGCGCGACGGGCTCGACGGCCTGTCGTGGCGGTGCGTCGACATTGTCGAGGAGACGGGATCCACCAACGCCGATCTGCTGGCGCGGGCGGCGGCGGGGGAGGACATCGGCGGCGCGGTGTTGTTCGCCGAACATCAGAGCGCAGGCCGCGGCAGGCATGGCAGGCACTGGTCGGCACCGCCGCGCTCACAGGTGATCGTGTCTTTCGGTGTCGACGGGGCGGCAGTGTCCCCGAACCGTTGGGGCTGGCTGCCTCTGGCTACGGGCCTGGCGATCGTCGATGCGGTCGCGGAGGTCACCGGGACGCGGGTCGGCCTGAAATGGCCCAACGACGTCCTGGTCGGCCCACGTGGCGGGAAACTGGCCGGCATCCTGGCCGAAGTGGCCTCGCCCGCCCCGGTCATCGTCGTCGGCCTCGGGGTGAATGTGACGATGAATGCCGACGAGGCACCCGATCCGCGTGCCACCTCGCTCACCCAGCTCGGTGCGGCGACCGTGGACCGCGCCCCGCTGGCGCGGGCCCTGCTGCGGCACCTCGATGCCCGTATCACCAGCTGGCGCAACGATGATCCGTCGCTCGCCGCCGACTACCGGACCCGCAGCGTCACCATCGGCCACCGGGTACGCGCGCTCCTGCCGGGCGACAACACATTGGTGGGCACTGCCACCGATGTCGACGAACTCGGACGCCTGATCATCGACACCGCAACCGAACAGGTCACGTTGTCGGCGGGCGACATCACGCATCTGCGCCCCGAGGAGTCGTAGAGTGCTGCCGTGGGTTACCCGGAGAATGTGCTGGCCAAAGACGAGCAGGTGGTGCTGCATCGGCACCCCCACTGGAAGCGCCTGATCGGTCCGGTCCTCGTCCTGGTTCTGGTCACCGCAGTGGCGGCGTTCGTCGCTGCCGTGGTCAACACCATGGACTGGCAGGCCACTGCCAAGAACGTCCTGTTCATCGTGATCGGTGTGATCTGGCTGATCGTCGTCGGTTGGCTGACGGTCTGGCCGTTCCTGAGTTGGTGGACCACGCATTTCGTCATCACCGACCGGCGGGTGATGTTCCGGCACGGCCTACTGACCCGCTCGGGAATCGATATCCCGCTCGCGCGGATCAACAGCGTCGAGTTTCGCCATGGTCTGACCGACCGGTTGATGCGCACCGGCACCCTGATCATCGAATCGGCGTCGCAGGATCCCCTGGAATTCCACGACATTCCGCGCGTGGAACAGGTGCATTCACTGCTGTATCACGAAGTCTTCGACACCCTGGGCTCTGAAGAGTCGCCGAGCTGACGCGACTTCGCACGGCAGTTCCGCCTGCCTAGCGGTGTCACCGCGGCAGGGGGTGTGAAATCCGGCGAAAATGGCTATCTATCAGCCATGACCGCACGGGTGAACCAATTGGCGACCGCCTTCGATCAGGCAATCGTCGTCATTCCGGCCCACAATGAAGCGGCGCTTCTGCCCCGGTGCCTGCGTGCCGTGACCACGGCCGCGGCCTGCTGCCCGATGCCGGTGCAGATTGTCGTCGTCCTTGATTCCTGTGACGACGGCAGCGCCAAGCTGGCGGGCGAGTTCGGTCACGACCTCCACTTCGTCAGCGTAGAGGCGGGCAACGTCGGCGCGAGCCGGGCCGCCGGCTTCGCCTATGCACGCTCGCTGTGCAACCACGTCGACGAATCCCGCGCCTGGTACGCCACCACCGACGCCGACAGTGAGGTGGACCCCGACTGGCTGCTTCGGCAGACCGCGTCGGCGGCTGCCATGGTGCTGGGCGTGGTGCGGGTGACCGACTGGCGGCATCACCCCGTCGCACTGGTCCGGCGTTACCTGCGTTCCTACGAGTCGAGTGCGCGGGGCCCCAATGGGCACGACCACATCCATGGCGCCAATATGGGTTTTCGTGCCGACGCGTACTGGGCGCTCGGGGGCTTCCGCCCTCTGGCCACCGGCGAGGACGTCGAGTTGGTCGAAAGGTTCGAGGCCGCGGGCTACCGGATAGAACGGGACTCGACGCTGTCGGTGACCACGTCAGCGCGCCGAAACGGCCGGGCGCCCGGCGGCTTCGCAGGTCACCTCCGTGATGTGTCGCGTTCGGTATTTCGTTCGGCCGAAAGGGGTTCCGCGTGACGGCCGGTTTGGTTCGGGGCTGGCTTGAGTCAGGCCGGTTGGACCTGTCGCTGCCGGGTTCCGGTGCGACGCTGCGGCGTTGGCAACAGCTTGCGGAGCTGACGGAGATCGACGTCGTCGCCGGGCGACTCGCGGAAGCTCACGTTGATGCCGTCGCGATCCTCGATGAGCTGGGTGCCAAACCTCCTGCGTCAGGCGAGCTGTGGGCGGTGTGGGCCGCCGAAGATCCGAACGCCGTCCTCAATGCGAACACCACCGGAAGCGGTGAAACAGACACGGTGAAGCTGTCGGGCACCAAAGCGTGGTGCTCGGGGGCGGGCCTCTGCACACACGCGTTGGTGACGGCTCGCCGCGACGACGGCCAATACGCGCTGTATGCGGTCGAGATGAGCAGCAATGGGGTGCGCCCGTTGCCCAGCACCTGGAGGAATCCCGGCATGGCGGCCAGCGATACCCGTTCGGTCCAATTCAGCGGCGCGCCCGCGGTGCCTGTCGGTGGTCCCGGTGACTATCTGGATCGCCCCGGGTTCTGGCACGGTGCGATCGGCGTCGCGGCATGTTGGGTCGGTGCTGCCCGCGCAGTCGCCGCACCCCTGTACGACCGCGCGGCCCGCGGAGCAACCGATGGGCACGTGCTGGCCCACCTCGGTGCCGTCGACGCCGCGATCGCGGCGGCCGAAGCGATGCTGGCCGCGGCGGCCGAGGCGACCGACACTGACCCCTTCGACCGATCCGGGTCCGCCCAGTTACTGGCCCGGCGAACCCGCGCCGTCGCCGAAAACGCTGTGGATGCGGCGATTACCCGCACGGGCCGCGCACTCGGGCCCGCGCCGCTGTGCCAGGACGCGCAACACGCACGTCGCGTCGCGGATCTGACGATCTACGTGCGGCAGAGTCACGCCGAGCGCGACCTCGCCGCGCTCGGCAAGCTGGCGGGGGAGCGCCGATGACAGCCGCAGAGCCCGCTGAACCGTGCGGCAACGCAGCGCGCTTCGGGTCACGTCCCCTGAGCTGCGGTGGCACCCCGGCTCACGCCTGGACGACCTGGGACCGCTCGTTCGGTGAGCTGGATCTCACGACATGTCCCGCCCTGGTGGTGGTCGCACCGCATCCCGACGACGAGACCCTCGGCCTCGGGGCGACCATGGCGCTGCTGGCAGAGCGGGGTATCGATGTCCGACTGGTGTCTGTCAGTGACGGCGGGGCCGCCCATGAGAGTCTCACGCCCTTCGACCGAATCCGGCTGGAGCGCATCAGAAGCGCCGAGTTAATAAAGGCTGCAAGGATTCTCGGTGTGGGGGAGCCGATCAGCCTCGCATTGCCCGACGGCGAACTCGCCGGCCACCAAGACTCGCTGGCCGATCTGCTGACCGGGATACTCGAGGCGTGCCCGCAGGGCACCTGGTGTGCAACGACGTGGCGCGGCGACGGGCATCCCGATCACGAGGCGGTTGGGCGGGCTGCTGCGGCGGCCGCGCACCGCACCGCGGCGGTTCTGCTGGAGTACCCGGTCTGGATGTGGCATTGGGCGACCCCCGGAGACTCCGCGGTGCCCTGGGATCGCGCGCTCATGGTGCCGTTGACGGCCTCCGCCGTGGGGCGTAAACAAGCTGCCGCGCAATGCTTCCGCAGCCAGTTCCTTCCGTCGGCGCCGGGTGCGCACCCGGTACTGCCGCCGTTCGTGTTGCCTCGGCTGCTCGCGGTCGGGGAGATGGTGTTCCGGTGACAGAGCGCGTGCCCGACTCGTACTTCGACCGTATGTACGCGACCTCGTCGGACCCGTGGCGACTGGCCACCCGCTGGTACGAGCAACGCAAGTACGCGATCACGCTGGCGATGCTGCCGCAGCGGCACTATCGGCATGCCTTCGAGCCGGGTTGCTCGATCGGAACTCTCACGGCGATGCTCGCCGAGCGCTGCGATCACGTCACCGCGATGGATGTGGCGGGAGCCGCTCTGGACATCGCCGACACGCGACTGCGTGCCGATGTCGACCGGGACGGGCCACGCGATCGTGTCACCCTGGTGCGTGGCTCGCTCGATGATCGTTGGCCGCCAGGACCTTTCGACCTGTTGGTGCTCTCGGAAGTGGCGTACTACCTGGAGGAGGAGTTGCTCGCCGGGCTGCTCCGGCGCGAGTGTCCGCGGTTGGCCCGCGGTGCAACCGTGATAGCGGCACACTGGCGTCACGAGGTGGCCGACTATCCGCTCACCGGTGATCAGGCCAACAGGATCATCGCGGCGACGCCGGGGCTCATGTCGATCGGCGGCTACCGTGACCGCGATGTCGTCATGGAGGTCTTCGACACCCAAAGCGCAGCATCCGTTGCCGAGCGCGACGGTGTGCCGGGTGTCGGTTGACCACAGGTCAGGTGGATTGAATCGCTGCACTGGTATAGGCGGGCTGTTCCGATGGCAAACAGCAACAGTCCACCGAACTTCCCGAACACTTTGGCGGCCAATGTGGTTCGAAGATGCAGGGTGGACAGCGCGGCCGGCGCCCGAAGCCGATCAGCAGCCAGCGGTGGATCGGAGTCAAGGTCAACTCCCAGTCCGAGCCGCCGCCGGAACCCGCAGGGGCGGGTCCGGCCCGCTATCAGTCCGGCAATACTCAACGCCAGCAACAGGATTCCCTCGGCGAGGAGTCGCCACCGTGCCTCCCGGAAGTGAGACCGATCAAGGTTGACCGCGACGCGCCGCGAGGAGCCAGGTGGAGGCATCATGTCGTGCACCACTTTTCGGCGTCGTAGCGAAGGCTCATGCCGTGTCCGGGCCGGGCGTTGTCGGGATGCAGTGCCCCGCCGCGCGCGGTGGGCAGCCCGTCCACCAACAGTGGTTCGAGGCGGGCGTGGTCGATGAACCATTCGACGTGGCGCAGGTTCGGCACGGCGGCGGCCACGAATGCGTGCAGGGAGGGCGCGCAGTGTGTGGAAACTTGAAGGTTCTGCGACTGGGCCAGCGCGGCACCGCGGAGCCAGCCGGTGAAGCCCCCGCAGCGGGTGGCGTCAAGCTGCAGGCAGTCGACCACCGGGATGAGGGCCCGGATGTCGTAGACGTCGGCGGCGTATTCGCCCGCGGCGATGTCGCAGCGCAACGCGGAGCGCAGGGCGGCCAGACCGTCGGTGTCGTCGCTGCTGACGGGTTCCTCGAACCAGGTGACACCGAGGTCGTCGAGGGCTGCGCCGACACGGCGGGCGGCTCCCACGCGGTAGCCGCCATTGGCGTCGACCATCAGCTCGGTGGGGGTGCCGGCAAGTTTTCGCAGCCATTCGACGCGCGCGAGATCACGGCCGATGTGGGTACCCCACGATTCGCCGATCTTGATCTTCATCGCGGTACACCCGGCGTCCTGCCAGCATTCGATCTGCTCGGCCAGCTGGTCGTCAGAAAGGGTGGTGAACCCGCCGGAACCGTAGATCGGTACCTCACTGTGACAGCGGCCCAACAGCACCGACAGTGGAACGTCGAGCAGCCGGGCTTTCAGGTCCCACCAGGCGATGTCGACCGCGCTGATCGCCTGCATGACCAGACCGCGGGTGCCCAGGTTGCGGCCGGCGCGGTGCATCGCCGACCAGCCCGCGGCGATGTCGAGGGCGTCGCGGGCGCACACCACGTCACCCAGCTCGTCGCGAATGACCGCCGCTGTGGCCGGGCTGCTGTAGGTCCAGCCCAGCCCGGTCTGCCCGCCGGCGGTCAGTGCCACAGTGACCGCGGTGGTGGCCTTCCACTGCAGGGTGCCGTCGGCCTCCGGCTCGGGGGTCGGGAATGTGTACGCGGCGGTGGTGAGGCCAGTGATCTTCGGGCTGTCGGGAATGGTCATGGCACGCTCTGCTGCTCGGTGAGGCCACAGCGCCCGAGCTTGATGAGCCGGCTGGCGGCCCGGGCCGCCAGCGCCATGATGGTCAGGGCCGGGTTGGCCGAGCCTTGGGTCGGCAGCGTGCTGCCGTCGACGATATAAAGATTGGGGATTCCGAAGACTCGGTGATCGCGGTCCACCACGCCGTCCTCGGCGCGTGCGGCCATTCGGGCTCCGCCGACCAGGTGGGCGTAGCGGTCGATGGTCATCACCTCGGTGGCCCCCGCGCCCCGCAGGATTTCCTCCATCGTGGTGGTGGCGGCCTTGGTCAACTGCTTGTCGTTGTCGCACTGACTGTAGGAGAAGTGCGCGACGGGCAGCCCGTGCCGATCCTTCTCATCGGCCAGGGTGACCCGGTTGTCGGCTTGAGGCAGGTATTCGCACAGCGCGCCCAAGGTCGCCCAATGGACGTAGTCGCGCATGTACTCCCGCAGTGTGGCGCCCCAATGTCCCTGGGCGATAACATGTTCGGCCCAGGTGATCGGCAGTGGGCTGACCGTCTGAATGGACCAGCCGCGTTTGTATCCCTTGGTGGGATCGGTCTCGTAGAACTGCTCGCTGGACACCTCGGGCGGTGGTGCTTTGTACATCCGGACCTCGTCGTCGAAGCGACCCGCGGTTTGCGGGGCGCCCTGGACCATCAGGTAGCGCCCGACCTGGTCGTGGTCATTGCCCAGTCCGGCCGGGTAGCGGTCGGTGGCGGACATCAGGAGCAACCGCGGCGTCTCGATCGAGTATCCGGCGACGGCCACGGCACGGGCCCGTTGGTGGTGCTCGCGACCGGCATGGCGGTAGTCGACGCCGGTCACGGCGCCGGCACGGTCGTCGACGACGACGCGGGTGACCATGGCGTCGGGGCGGATCTCGGCACCGTGGGCCAGCGCGTCGGGGATGTGGGTGATCAGCGGGCTGGCTTTGGCGTTGACCTTGCACCCCTGAAGGCAGAACCCGCGGTAGATGCAGTGCGGCCGATTGCCGAAGCGCCCGTTGGGAATTGCCACCGGACCTACCCGCACCTCGATGCCCGCGGTTTTCGCGCCGCGCAGGAAGATCTCGCCGTTGCCGCCTACCGGGTGCGCATGATGCGGGTAGCTGTGTGCGTCACCCCAGGGCCAGTCCTCTCCGGCCACCGGCAGTTCCTGTTCGATCAATTCGTAGAACGGCTTGAGGTCGTGGTAATCCAACGGCCAGTCTGCGCCGACGCCGTCGTTGGTGAAGGTCGAGAAGTCCGACGGGTGAAAGCGGGGGGTGTACCCTGCATAGTGAACCATCGATCCGCCCACTCCACGTCCGGAGTTGTTGGAGCCCAACGGAACCGGGTTACGTCCGCCGATCTGGCGCGGCTCGGTCCAGTACAGGGTGTGCGCGCCACGTTCATCGGAAACCCAGTCGGTGTCGGGGTCCCAGAACGGGCCCGCATCCAGGCAGACCACCCGCCAGCCCGCTCGGGCCAGTCGTTGGGTGAGCACGCTGCCGCCAGCACCGGCGCCGACCACCACGAGGTCGACCTCGTCATCCTCGCCGTATCGGCGCATGCCCGCCCGCAGTTGGTGGTTGGTGCGCGATCCGTCGTTGGGGATCAACCACGCCGAGTCGTTGCGGGCGCGGATCTTGCGGTAGTTACTTCGCATGGCGGGCCCGCTCCACCCGGTCGGCGAATGGGACCGGATCGACGTCGCTGTCCTCGGTGCCGTGGTCGGCGACCTCCCAGTGCTCGCGCGAGTCGACGCCACGATTGAGGTAGCCGCGCGGGTAGGCGGGACCGGGAAACCCGATCTCGTTCCACGCCCAGGGGTGGGAGTAGAACGCGGTGCACGCGTAGCGGGTCCACAGACTCCACACGTGGTCGGCGGACAGGCCATGCCAGGTCTGGTCCTGGACGCTGAGATCTTGGACGGTCTGGATCGCCGCAGCTTGCTCATCGCTGCGCAATCGCGAGAACCCCTCCTCGCCAAGGAAACGCAGCGTGTCACGCCACGCTTGAGGGTCCTGGGGCAGATCGTCGTAGTGCCAGCCATCGGTCTCGCCAGCCGCCAGTCTGGCGTCGATCAGGGCCAGCACGGGCACTCGTGGCTCGCTGTCCTGGGCGAGCAGAAGATCCAGTAGAGGCGCCGCGATCCCAGCCTCCTCAGGGGTGAAGAACGCCAATGAGCCGGGCTGGGCGAGCCGGCCGAGGACGACCCCGGCGGTGACGTCATCCCAGGCGTCGACGTGATCCAGTACGTCGAAGCCCGGGTAGCGGCCTCGGTGCTGGGGGGTGACGGCATGGCGTCCGCGGCCACGGAATGGCATCTACCCATCGCCTCGTGATTGATGGCCTTCGCGGCGCAGCACCGCGGCCAACAGGCCCATGCCGCCGACGAGGGAGGCCAGCAGCGGGGCGAACACCGGCGGACCGGACTCCAGGTTGTAGCGGGTGATCCCACCGGGGCGCTGCGCGACGCCCCGCAGGTGCAGGTAGCTGCCTTGCAGACCGTTGACGACGATGGCCGCCGAGGCGAGCGGCAGCACGGTGTGTGCAGCGCGGCGGGAGAACACCGACGCTATCCCGGCCGGGGCTGCTGTCGGGACGATCACGATGGGCCACCACATCATCTTGTTGCCGAAGCTGGCCCCGTCATGCGACATGTAGATCTCGGCCGCGGTGATGACCGCTCCTGCCGCGGTCAGGGCGGACAGGCTGCGTTCAAACCGGCCGGTGCGGACATCGCGGACGGCCTCGGCGACCATCGTCTTACGATGCCTGCGCATGTCAATCCTCCTCCTTGGTGCCGGGAAGGTATTGCTGCGCTTTCTGTTTCACGCCTTGTTTGATGAAGCCCCAGGAGTTCTCGTCGCCCTTCAAGACCGCCGTGGCCGTGGCTTTGGCCTCGGCGAAGGTGGCGTGCGGCGGGATGGGTGGAACGTCCGGGTCGCATCTGATGTCGAGCACCGTCGGTCGATCGGCGGCCAACGCCTGATCCCAAGCCGGGCCGATCGCATCAGGGGTGTCGATGTTGACGCCCGCCAGGCCGAGGGTACGGGCGAAGGCGGCGAAGTCGACGTCGGGCAGGGTCTGGGACTCGGCGAACTTGGGTGCGCCCCCCATCGCGCGGAGTTCCCAGGTGACCTGGTTGAGGTCGTTGTTGTGCAGGATCGCCACAATCAGTCGCGGGTCCGCCCATTGCCGCCAGTAGTGCGCGACGGTGATGAGTTCGGCCATGCCGTTCATCTGCATGGCCCCGTCGCCCACCATCGCGATGGCGGGCCGGTCCGGATGCGCCCATTTGGCGCCGATCACATACGGCACGCCGGGGCCCATCGTGGCCAGCGTCCCCGACAGTGAGCCGCGGATGTCGCCATGGAACTTCAATTGCCGGGCATACCAGTTCGCGGAGCTTCCCGAGTCCGCGGCAACGATCGCATTCGACGGCAGGCGTTTAGACAGTTCGTGAAAGATGCGCATCGGGTTGACCGGGTCGGCGTCGGTCATGGCCCGCCGCTGCACCGTTTCCCACCAGTCGGCGACGTCTTCTTCGATGCCTTCGCGCCAGGAACGGTCGCTCTTGCGTTCCAGCAGCGGGATCAACGCCTGCAGCGTCGATTTGGCGTCACCGACCAGATTCAGTTCATACGGGTAACGCATCCCGATCCATGCACCGGAGCGGTCGATCTGCACAGCGCGGGCCTGATCCAGCCTGGGCAGGAACTGTGTGTAGGGGAAGTTGGAGCCCACGGTCAGCAGCGTGTCGCAGCCCATCATCATCTTGTACGACGGAATCGTGCCGAGCAGCCCGATGGAGCCGGTCACCCACGGCAGTTCATCGGACAGCACGTCCTTGCCCAGCAGTGCCTTCGCCACACCGGCGCCGAGCAGGTCGGCGATCTGGGTGAGTTCGGGGACGCACCCGCGGGCTCCCTGTCCGACCAGCAGCGCGACTTTCTCTCCGGCGTTGAGGAGGTCGGCGGCCTGGCGTACCGCGACAGGGTCGGCCGTCACCGTCGAGGATGACATGCCGACGCTGGAGGGCACCTGTTTGAACGCATGCTCGGGCGCCTCGTATTTCAGGTCGAAGACGTCGGAGGGGATGATGATGCAGGTCGGGGCGGACGCGCTGAGTGCGATGCGGATCGCGCGGTCGATCAGGTTGGGCAATTGCTTTGGCACGGTGCACATCTGGACGTAGTCACTGCAGACATCCTTGAACAGGGTGAGCAGATCAACCTCCTGCTGGTAGGACCCGCCCATGGCGCTGCGCTCGGTCTGGCCAACGATCGCCACCACCGGGACGTGGTCGAGCTTCGCGTCGTACAGGCCGTTGAGCAGATGAACCGCCCCCGGCCCGCTGGTTGCCGCACAGACCGCGACGTGTCCGGAGAACTTCGCGTAGCCGACCGCCTCGAACGCGGCCATTTCTTCATGGCGGGCCTGGACGAACTGCGGATCGTTGTCGGCTCGTCCCCACGCGGCGAGCAATCCGTTGATGCCGTCACCGGGAAAGGCGAAGACCTGCTTGATATTCCATTCACGTAGTCGCGCCAGCAGCACGTCTGCGACGGTCTTGGTCATCGTCATCCTCTCGTTCGCCATCAGCCCGGGAAAACCACGACCGAACTCGGACTTCATGTCCTCCGAACCGGAAGCCGGTAGACGTGATACCCCACGGCGGAACACCGAAAACCTCTCCACTCCGGTGTACGCGCAATTGTTGCGGCTCGCAATTGTTGCGAGTGGCAATGGTTGAGTGGAGACTCGGTGGATGACGAATATGCGCCCAGCGGCGCGTCGCACCGGTGTACAGGACGAAGAAGCGGACGCTGTGCTCGCCGCGTGCCGGATCCTGGTGACGCTCAGTGCGCAATCCATCGCCGCCGTGGAAGGCGTCGCGGATGTCTCGCAGGTGCGCGCCCTGGTGGTCATTTCCAGTCGCGGGTCGGTCTCACTGGGCGAATTGGCCGCCGCCGCGAACCTGCACCCGAGCAGAGCCAGCCGGCTGTGTGACCGGATGGTGGCCGAAGGGCTGATCCATCGCGCCGACGACCCCGCCAACCGTCGCCAGTTGATCTTGACCCTCACCCCAGGCGGGGAACGGGTCGTGCGCACCGTCATGCAGCATCGCCGGGCTGCGATTACCCCCATCCTTGCGCAGCTGACCAAGCCGCGGCGCGTCGAACTCGTCTCGGTGCTACAGGAATTCGCCGCCGCCGGCGGCGAACCGTCCGACCCCGACATGTGGGCAATGGGGTGGACAACATAACGAGGAGTTGATTTCAATGCCGCCAATCATCGTGGTCACAGGTTCCAGCGGCGGTATCGGCCGGGCCAGCGCCATCGCGTTCGGTGCCCGCGGGAACACCGTGGTGCTCGTCGCGCGGGGTGAAAAAGGCCTCGCCGGTGCCGCAGCGCAAGTCGAGCGGGCCGGCGGCAGCGCGCACGTAATGCCCGCCGACGTGGCAGACCCGGACCAGGTCTTCGCGGTGGCGGACCGGGTGGAGGCCGAGCTGGGCCCCATTGATGTGTGGGTCAACGTCGCGTTCACCTCGGTGTTCTCCCCGTTCGACCAGATCACCCCCGCGGAGTACCGGCGCGTGACCGAGGTCAGCTACCTCGGCTACGTGTACGCCACCATGGCGGCCCTGAAACACATGAAGCCCCGCGACCGGGGCACGATCGTGCAGGTCGGCTCTGCTTTGGCCTACCGTGGCATCCCGCTGCAGAGTGCGTACTGCGGCGCCAAACACGCGATCCAGGGTTTCCACGAAGCGCTGCGCTGCGAACTGTTGCACCACCAGAGCAACGTGCACGTCACCATGGTGCAGATGCCCGCGGTCAATACCCCGCAGTTCTCCTGGGTGTTGTCCCGGCTGCCCCGCCACGCCCAACCGGTCCCACCCATCTACCAACCCGAATTCGCTGCCCGCGGTGTGCTGTTCGCCGCCGACCACCCCCACCGACGCGAGTACTGGGTCGGGGCCAGCACCATGGTGACCCTGGCCGCGAACGCGATTGCCCCAGGTCTGCTGGACCGTTACCTCGCCAAGACCGGTTTCGACTCGCAGCAGACGAAGCAGCGCCGCGACCTTGACGCGCCGGTGAATCTGTGGGAGCCGGCCGACGGCCGCGACGGTTGGGACTTCGGCACCCACGGCGTCTTCGATGACACGTCACACGAACGCGATCCGCAGCTGTGGGCCTCCCACCATCACGGCCCAATAGGTGCCGCGGTCGCCGGTACGGGCGCACTTGCCGCGGCGTGGCTATGGCGGCGCCGGTGATGGCACCGGAGGTACTGCGGCAATACGCGCTGCTGGCCGACGGAGAACGCGGAGCCGTGGTCGGGCCACGAGGGGAGATCGTCTGGATGTGCGTACCCCGCTGGGACAGTGACGCCGTCTTCACCTCTCTGATCGGTGGCGCCGGCCAGTATTCGGTCACACCGACCGGGCGTTACGTGTGGGGCGGGTACTACGAGGACCGGTCGATGATCTGGCGTAGCCGCTGGGTCACCGAGGACGGCATCGTGGAATGCCGTGAGGCACTTGCCTTTCCTGGCGAGGCACGGCGCGTCGTCCTGCTGCGGCGGCTCCATGCCCTAGAACGGGCCACCACGCTCACGGTGTCCTTCGAGCCGCGGGCCGGATACGGCGAACACGAGCTGAGCGACTTGCACCGCCATCACGGTGTGTGGACCGGCCGCAGCGGCGGATTGAATGTGCGGTGGAGCGGCGGTGGTGCTGCCCGCCCGCGACGCAACACCCAGGTGCTGCACACCGTCCTGCATCTTGAGGCAGGCGAGCAACACGACCTGGTACTGGAACTGAGCGAGGACACCTTGCCGGAGCGTCCCGTCGATCCCGGTGCCGCCTGGCGCGCCACCGAAACCGCATGGCACGACGCCGTTCCCGCGCTGGAGAACGTACTGGCTCCACGCGACACGCGCCGCAGCTACGCGGTGCTGCGTGGGTTGACCTCTGCCGGCGGGGGAATGGTCGCCGCCGCCACCACCAGCTTGCCGGAGCGCGCCGAAGCTGGGCGCAACTACGACTACCGCTATGTGTGGATCCGTGATCAGTGCTACGCCGGCCAGGCCGTCGCCGCCGCCGGACCCCACCCGCTGCTTGATGACGCTGTCGGATTCGTCGGCGATCGGCTCCTCGAGCACGGGGACCAACTCGCGCCCGCGTACACGACAACCGGTGCGCCCGTGCCCGATCAGCGCCACCTCGATCTGGCCGGCTACCCGGGCGGAGCGGACATCGTCGGCAACTGGGTCAACCGGCAGTTCCAACTCGACGCCTACGGCGAGGCTCTGCTGCTGTTTGCCGCCGCCGCCCGCCACGACCGCCTGACCACCGAAAACTGGCGCGCGGCCGACACCGCCGCCGCGGCCATCAGCCACCGCTGGAGCCAGCCCGACGCCGGCATCTGGGAGATCGACAACCGGGCGTGGACCCATAGCCGCCTCACTGCCGCCGCCGGACTGCGGGGCATCGCCGCGGTCCATCCGAGCCCGGTTCAGTCCGCCGAGTTCCTCACCCTCGCAGACCATATCGTCGCCGACACGGCAACCCACGCCCTTCACTCCGGCGGGCACTGGCAACGTTCCCCCGACGACCCCGCCCTGGATGCCGCACTGCTGCTACCCGCGCTCCGCGGTGCCATCCCGGCCGACGATCCACGCGTCGCGGCGACCCTGCACGCCTACCTGCACGACCTCACTCGCGACGGCTACGCCTACCGCTTCCGCCATGACAACCGGCCGCTGAGCGACGCCGAAGGATCGTTTCTACTCTGCGGATTTCTGGTCGCGCTCAGCCTCGACCAACAGGGGGAGGCTATCGACGCCAGAGCGTGGTACGAACGCACCCGAGCCGCCTGCGGGCCACCACAACTGTTCAGCGAGGAATACGACGCCCACCAGCATCAGATGCGCGGCAACATCCCCCAAGCCTTCGTCCACGCACTCATGATCGAGTCCTCCGCCCGACTCGCCCGGTAAGCGGTTCGACGTTTGGTGTGCGCGCCGACGGGGCAATCTCGATAAGAGCGCAGACCAGACGGTAGGCGGCCGGTCGAGTTCTATCGCGGAGCCGCCGCGCGGAGGCACACACTTTCGATGCGGCCGCGTCTCGCGAGGAGCTCAACAATGATTGGGAACGCGCCGACGCGATCGATCCGGACTACGAGTCAACGGAAGCTGAGTCGCCCGAGCGGCCTCGCGCACCGGAGACCCACCGTGGATCTGCAGCAGCGCCGCCCGCCGACCGCTTGTCGAACCCGAACGAACGTGGGTAGTAGCGATTCGTCCACCGAGTACGCGAGAACGGTTAGACATCGCCGTGATGGGTATCCGATGGTTGGGCGTGTGGCGAATGTCGTTCCCACGCTGTGTTATTCCCGTGCCGCGAACCCGCGGCACGGCCCGCACCCGAAATAGGGAGAAGCACATGAGCGCCGTCGACAAGGCTAAGAACAAGGCCGAAGAATTGGCTGGAAAGGCCAAGGAGAAGGTCGGGCAGGCAACAGGGGACCGGGACACCGAGGTCGAGGGCCGCAAGGATCAGGCCAAAGGCAACATCAAGCAGGCCGGCGAGAAGGTCAAGGACGTCTTCAAGGACTGACCCCGGTCCTGAGAAGAAGGAGTCCGCCGTGATCGGTCTCATTGTCGCGTTGCTTGTGATCTGGGTGATCCTCATCCTGCTCGGGGTGTTCATCAAAGGGCTCTTCTGGCTGATCGTTGTGGGCGCAGTGCTGTTCGTCGCAACAGCGATCGTGGGATGGGTCAAACGAAACGCCTGAGCCGGATACCGGCCTAGGCGTCATCACGCCTAGCCCAGCAGGGGACACGGGACTGAGCGCGCAGCCGTAATCCTGCTCCTTGCGCGGGAGACGCTTCTCCCGCAGCTCGACCGGCGATGAACGGCCGCTTCTTTTCGCGCGGGTTACCCCTGACCGAGGCCGCGAGCGATCGTCAACTGCTGGTCGATGTGATCGAGGCGGGCGAGTAGCACCGCAAGGTCGCCGCGGGTCGCGGGCTGCGCGCGGGGTGCGAGAGTGAGGACCAGCTGGCCGCTGGGCTCCAACAGGCCCAGCTCCACATCGTCGGTCGTGTCCCCGTCCTGGATCCGGACGGCATGCTCCAACTCGCCGCGGCGCAAACCGAGCCGCCGCATCGCCCGCCCGTCGACCCGACCGTCACTGATCACTGTCGTCGCCGTGCCCTCGAACACCCGGGCTGCGACTGGACTGGCGGCGATCAGCCGGTTGAGCGCAGTGTTGACCGCCACCAACGTCACCGCGCCCACCGCCCCGCCCAGCAGACTGTTGTCTGCGCCGATGATCGCGTTCTGCACAACATTGCTCAACAGGAAGATCACCACAAAATCCAAGGTGTTGAGACTGGCCAAGCCGCGTTTGCCGGTCAGCCGAAACAACACGATGATCACCGCGTAGACCAGCACCGTCCGCAGAATCTTCTCCAGGATCGGGATCTCCATCACGAACATGTCGTTGATCACGGTGTCCTCCTCGATAGGCCCACTTCTGAGGGTGCACCAGGAGCATGACAGCGAACAACGGCGCTGTTCCGACTCACATGTAACTGACAACGTCAAGACCAGGAGTTTGACACGGGCTTGCCGACCGGCTGATGCGCACCGGCACCTTGATCATCGAATCGGCGTCGCGCTCACTGCGGTATCAGGAACTCTTCGACACCGGGTCCGAATCATCGCCCAGCTGACGCGCCTTCGCGCGGCGGCCCACCCGGCGCAGCGGTGTCACGGTCGCAGGCTGGTGGAGTTCGGCATGGTTCTCCAGCGATTCGGCGATACCGCCGTCCGTGAGCACGGACTCCAGCGTCAGATCGGGCTTGCCGACGAACTCGTCGGGGAACACCCAGCGCCGGAACGCCCAGAACCGGAACGCCATCTGTAGCAGATTGCCCAGAATGTACGCCGAGATGAAGTCGGCGATGTTCTCCGTCGTCAGCGACACCTCGGGCACCCGCAGGCCAAGCACATAGCTGGAGAAGTACAGCGGCAACATCGACAGCAGCACACCCACGCCGCTGACCCCGAAGAACAGCAGGGCCTCGTGGTGGCGCTCGCGGCCGCCGCGGTTCTGGAAGCTCCATTCCCGGTTGAGGATGTAGGAGGCGATGACCGCGACGATGCCGGCGATGATCTTGGCGGTGACCGGCTTGGGCTCCAGAACAGTGAGCTTGAGGGTGTAGAAGATCACCGAATCGATGACAAACGTCGTCGCGCCGACGATCGCGAACTTGATCAGTTCGTGATGCCGCTCGGCATAGGGACGGACGAATTGCGGCAATCGAGCGATCGTCGCATCGGCAAAGGACACAACTGAACATTGTACGTAAATGCACCGTGAGATGCCGCATCGCTGCAGACCCCGGACCTTAACCGCAGGTCAATGCGTCGGTCACGACGAGGACATGAATCCGCGCATGACACCATAGAGCGCGTGCCGACTACTCCCGAGAAGCCGACTTCCCCCTCGCGCGGGGTACCTCCTGTCGTGGTGATGATCGGCGGAGGCCAGCTCGCGAGGATGACGCACCAGGCGGCCATCGCGCTGGGGCAGACCCTGCGGGTGCTGTCCGCCGGGCCGGATGAATCCGCCGCGCAGGTCAGCCCCGACGTCGTCATCGGCTCGCACACCGACCTGGATGCGCTGCGCAAGGCTGCGGACGGAGCGTCGGTGCTGACGTTCGACCACGAGCACGTGCCGACCGAACACCTCGAGACACTCGTGTCCGAGGGCGTCACGGTCAACCCACCACCACAGGCGCTGGCGCATGCCCAGGACAAGCTGCTGATGCGGCGCAAGCTGCAGAGCCTGGGCGTCGCGGTGCCGCGCTTCGCCGAGATCACCTCGGTCTCCGACATCGAGGCGTTCGTGCAGCAGATCGACGGTCCGGTGGTGATCAAGACCGTGCGCGGCGGCTACGACGGCAAGGGCGTGGTGATGGCCGACGACCTGGCCACCGCGCGCGAGACCGTGGCCGGTTACCTGGCCGACGGAGTGCCCGTGCTGGCCGAGGAACGTGTGGCGATGCGCCGGGAGTTGGCCGCGTTGGTGGCACGCTCGCCGTTCGGGCAGGGCGCGGCCTGGCCCGTCGTCGAAACCGTGCAACGCGACGGCATCTGCGTCGAGGTGTACGCCCCGGCCCCCGGGTTGTCCGACGAACTCGGTTCGGCCGCACAGGAACTCGGCCTGCGAGTGGCCAACGAGCTGGGCGTCGTCGGGGTGCTGGCGGTCGAGTTGTTCGAGACGGTCGACGGCGGACTGCTGGTCAACGAGCTGGCCATGCGGCCGCACAACTCCGGGCACTGGACCATGAATGGCGCGGTAACCAGCCAGTTCGAGCAGCATCTGCGGGCCGTGCTCGATTACCCGCTGGGCGACACCTCGGCCATCGCCCCGGCAGCGGTGATGGCCAACGTGCTCGGGGCGCCGCAGACACCGACGATGTCGATGGACGAACGGTTGCACCACCTGTTCGCACGGATCCCCGACGCGAAGGTGCACCTGTACGGCAAGGGCGAACGGCCCGGACGCAAGGTCGGGCACGTCAATATCATCGGTGCGGACATGGATGAACTTCGCGAGCGTGCGGTGCGGGCGGCGCACTGGTTGTCACACGGTGAGTGGACGGATGGATGGGATGAGCATGCCGGGAACTAGTGCCAGGGTCGGGCTCATCATGGGCAGCGACAGCGACTGGTCGGTGATGTCTGACGCGGCCACCGCGCTTGCCGAGTTCGAGGTGCCGTTCGAGGTCGGTGTGGTCTCGGCGCACCGCACCCCACAACGCATGCTCGACTACGCCAAGACCGCTGCCGACCGAGGTATCGAGGTGATCATCGCGGGGGCCGGCGGCGCCGCCCACCTGCCCGGCATGGTGGCCTCTGCCACCCCGCTTCCCGTCATCGGAGTGCCGGTACCACTGGCCCGACTCGACGGGATGGACTCGCTGCTGTCCATCGTGCAGATGCCCGCGGGGGTACCGGTGGCCACGGTTTCCATCGGCGGAGCACGCAATGCCGGCCTGCTGGCCGTGCGGATCCTCGGTTCAGCCGATGCCGCGTTGCGGAACCGGATGGTGAAGTTCCAGGCAGACCTGGAAACCATGGTGTTGGAGAAGGACGCGGCGTTGCGCGATCGCCTGTTGGGCGACGGGTGAATCAGTCGCCGATCAGCGCGCGAATGCGCGGTGTCAGCGATTCGACCGGTTCGTCGGTCGACAGCACCACCACTGCGGTACGGCCGGCGCCGCCCCGGTAGATCGGCCAGGTTGCGGCCAGCGCCTCGGCCAGGTCCGAGCGCGGGTTGGTCGCCTCGCCGCGCAGCCAGCGGCGCAGCACATGGTTGTGTGCAACGACCACGGCGTTGGCGAACAGTTCGGCGCGCAGATCCGCCGTCCAATCCTCGGTCTGCGCGGTCCGCAGGTGCCTGCTGAACATCCGGATATAGCGCGAGGCCACGGCCGTCTCGAAGTCGCGCAGGGCCGGTACCGAGCGGGTGAGCCCGTACCGCGTGCGGGCGCGCTCACCCTCGGCGAGGTAGTTCTCGAATACCGAGGTGGTGGCCAGCGCGATGACCTCGGCGGGCAGCGCTTCGGCCGGCGTCGCCGCCAACCTCTCGTCGGCCCGGCGCAGCAACGTCTCGTGATCGGGGAATATCAACGCCTCTTTCGATCCGAACTGACGAAACGCGGTGGTGCGTCCCACCCCCGCCCGGGTCGCGATGTCATCGACGCTGGTGGCCTCGTAGCCGCGTTCTTCGAACAGGTCGAATGCCGCGCTCACCAGACGCTCCCGAGTGCTTGGCTGGCCGGGCATGGGTACACCTCCGTCGGGTACTGAGTGCCGGTGATATGGTACTGAGTACCAAAAGTAGCAGGGCGATGTACTCGATGTGCAGTCCGGGCGACGATTGAACCAAGAAAGCCAAGCGCTGACAGCGAAGGAGACGATGATGGCTGAATGGGGCGGAAATCCGTCGTTTGATCTTTTTCAATTGCCTGAGGAGCACCAGGAGCTGCGGGCCGCGATCCGCGCCCTGGCCGAGAAGGAGATCGCCCCGCACGCTGCGGATGTCGACGAGAATGCGCGTTTCCCGCAGGAAGCCCTCGATGCGCTGAACGCGTCGGGTTTCAATGCGGTGCATGTGCCCGAGGCCTATGGCGGGCAGGGCGCGGATTCGGTGGCGGCCTGCATCGTCATCGAAGAGGTCGCGCGCGTCGACTGTTCGGCCTCGCTGATCCCGGCGGTCAACAAACTGGGCACGATGGGCCTGATCCTGCGCGGCAGCGACGAGCTCAAGCAGCAGGTGCTGCCCTCGATCGCCTCCGGTGAGGCGATGGCCTCCTACGCTTTGAGCGAGCGCGAGGCCGGCAGCGATGCCGCCGGTATGCGGACCCGTGCCAAGGCCGACGGTGACGGCTGGATCCTCAACGGCGCCAAGTGCTGGATCACCAACGGCGGCAAGTCGGCCTGGTACACCGTGATGGCGGTGACCGATCCGGACAAGGGTGCCAACGGAATTTCGGCGTTCATGGTCCACAAGGACGACGAAGGCTTCGTCGTCGGGCCCAAGGAGCGCAAGCTCGGGATCAAGGGCAGCCCGACCACCGAGCTGTACTTCGAGAACTGCCGCATTCCGGGCGACCGGATCATCGGCGATCCCGGCACCGGATTCAAGACCGCACTCGCGACGCTCGACCACACCCGCCCGACGATCGGTGCGCAAGCCGTCGGTATCGCTCAGGGTGCGTTGGACGCCGCGATCGCATACACCAAGGACCGCAAGCAGTTCGGCCGTCCGGTCAGCGACAACCAGGGCGTGCAGTTCATGCTCGCCGACATGGCGATGAAGGTCGAGGCCGCCCGTTTGATGGTGTATCACGCTGCGGCACGTGCCGAGCGTGGCGAGGGCCACCTCGGATTCATCTCGGCGGCGAGCAAGTGCCTGGCCTCGGATGTGGCCATGGAGGTCACCACCGACGCGGTGCAGCTGTTCGGTGGCGCCGGCTACACCGTCGACTTCCCGGTCGAGCGGATGATGCGTGACGCCAAGATCACCCAGATCTACGAGGGCACCAACCAGATTCAGCGCGTGGTGATGAGCCGCGCCCTGCTCAAGTAATCCAACACCGCCCAGTGGCCAGTTAACGCACACTTTCACCGAAAGGCCGTGCAATAACTGGCCATTGGGCGTTCTGGCTCGGAAAGAAGCCTAGCCGCGGGTGACCTTCTCGGTGGTGCGGCGCCGCTCCATCGCGGCCGGATCGGGGTTGGTCACCTGCACCAGCGACGCACCGGCGGCGAACACCGCGACCAGATTTGCGATCAGCTCATCCGGGGTGGCCCACGACGCGGTGGACAACACGCGGTCGTCAGCGGTGAAACCCTGGGTGGCAGCGGCATTTTGGGCCGCCTCCAGCACCTCGGCAACGGAACGCCCGGTCAGTGCCGGACCAGGGACGCGCTCGGGCACGATCTGATCGCCGTGCACCCGCACCGCGGTGGCGTAGTCGGTGACCCCGATGGGCAGATCCGCGGCCGACTTGCCGAACGGGTCCAGCGACAGCACCGCGACCTCGCCTCCGGACACCGCCTCGTCGGCCTCATCGAGGCGATCCCGGATGCACAGGGCCACGTCGGCGTCCCCGCCCAGCACGACTTCGGCGCCGATCCACCAGATTCCGAACAGCACCGCCGCGGTTTGCCAGTGCGCGGGCAACAGCACCGCCACGCGCGTGCCCGGGCCGGCTCCCATTTCGTCGCGCAACAGGTTGGCGGTCTTGGCGGCCCAGTTGGCCATGGTCACCGTCGACAGTTCGATCCGCTCACCGGTGGCGTCGTCGTAGTAGGTGATCCGTGGCCCCGCCGGGTCCGCGGCCAACAACGGATCCAGGACGGCAGCGCTGACTGTGCTCATAACCTCTGGTTTTACCCGAGGGCGATCAGTTCACACACTTGGGATCGTCCGAACCCGCGTTGAGGATCGGCGACGGCGGTGGCGGCGGGCTCTGCTCACCGGTGTCGCTATAGGGGTCGCCGGCAGAAGCCGGATCCACGATTCCCGCCGACGGGTCCATGCCGTCAGAGCCGGGCCCGGTGTAATCGGCGGCCAGAACGACCCGCACCGCGCCGGGCGGCAGCGACGAATCCTCGTTCACCGGCAGCCCACCGAGATCCTTGGACACCGCCTGGGCGCCGAGGTCGTCGGCCGTGGAAGCCAGCACCTGGCTGGACGTCGGTGGCGCACCTTCGTGATTCCCGGTGGCGCCGGGCACGAACCCCTTGTTGGCGAGCACCTGTGACACCGCGGCGGCCAGGCCGTTGATGTCGGTGCCGTTGACCACCTCGACCGTGGTGTTGTCCGGGGAATAGCTGAGTTGTTCGGTCTTGCCCGCGTCCTGGTCCTGCAGCAGGCCCTGCACCCACTCGTGAACCTGGTCGGGATCCACCCGGACCACGCTCTGCATGCCGTCGTCGCTCCAGCCGTCCTCACGCAGGATCGGGATGGTGGCGAATGCCACGCTGCCTGCTGCCAGCTTCTGCAGCTGTTGGACGAAATCCATGATGTCCCAGCCGTCGGAGATGACCATCGAACGTTGGACGGCGTCCTTCAATCGACCCAGGGTGCCCGGGCTGGACAGCGTCTTGCTGGAGATCACCTCATGGGCCAGCGACGCCATGACCGACTGCTGCCGGGTCACCCGGTCCAGGTCGCCGCGCGGTAGGTCATGGCGTTGGCGTACGAAGCTGAGGGCCTGCGGGCCGTCGAGCTTCTGCCAGCCCGCGGGAAAATCGGCACCCGAAAGTGGTTCGTAGACGGCATCTTTGAGGCAGACGTTGACGCCGCCCAGGGCGTCGGTGATCAACGCGAAGCCGAGCAACCCGATCTCGGCGTAGTGATCGACGGTGACACCGGTCAACCCGGCGACGGTCTGGATCAGTTCCTCGCGGGCGGCCTCGGTGGCTTTCGGTTCGGCGGTGGCCGGATCTTCGCCCTCCACCTCGACGAGTTGCTTCATCCGGTCGAGCTTCACGTCCCCGAACACACCGTTGATCTTCATCTTTCCCCAGCCCGGCGCATTGACGTACGAATCGCGCGGAATGGAGATGGCGGTGGCCGACTTCCCGTTGTTGGGAATGCGGATCAGGATGATCGTGTCGGTGTTGGTCGAGACGTCGTCGCCGGCACGCAGTGTCTCCAGCTCCTCGGCGGACAGCGGGTTGCCGTGGGCGTCGGTGCGACTGTCCATCCCTACCAGCAGGATGTCGATGGCACCGTCGTCGCCGCCCCCACCGAGCGCTGCGGAACTGATGTGGTTGATGCCGGATTCGAACGAGCGGATCTGGGTCCAGGCCACCCCGGTTCCCAGCACCACAGCCGATGCTGCGGCGACAGCGACGGAGCGCAGTAGGGGGAACGGCACTTGCCCAGGCTACTTGCGGCTTGGGCGTGAGCCGGGTAACGCCGACCGGCGTGCCAGACTCGGCGCATGGCGCAACGGATTGTGATCACCGGGGCCGGCGGGATGGTTGGCCGGGAATTAGCTGATCAGGGGCGCCGTGAAGGCCGTGACGTGCTGGCCCTGACCTCTGCGGACTGTGATATCGCCGACGCCGACACGATCGGCCGATTCGTCGAGTCCGGTGATGTGGTGATCAATTGCGCGGCATATACGCAGGTGGATGCCGCCGAGACGGACCAGGCCAGGGCGCACGCCGTCAACGCCGTCGGTCCGGGCAACATCGCCGCGGTGTGCGCGCAGGTCGGAGCCCGTCTGGTACACATCTCGACCGATTACGTATTCGGAGCGTCGCGCGACCGTTGTACGCCGTATGAGATCGACGACGTGACCGGCCCGGTCAATGTCTACGGTCACACCAAGCTGGCCGGGGAACACGCCGTGCTGGCCGCCAAGCCGGACGCGCACGTCGTCCGCACCGCCTGGGTGTACCGCGGTGGCGACGGGAAAGACTTCGTGGCGACCATGCGCAGGCTGGCCGCCGGCGACGGCCCGGTGGAGGTGGTCGCCGACCAGATCGGGTCGCCGACCTACACCGGTGACCTGGTGACGGCCCTGCTGCAGATCGCCGACGGCGGTGTGCGACCCGGTGTGCTGCATGCCGCCAACGCCGGACCGGCCAGCCGGTTCGAGCTGGCGCGGCAGACCTTCGCCGCCGTCGGTGCAGATCCCGAGCGGGTCCGCCCGGTCGGCAGTGACCGCTATCCGCGGCCCGCGCCCCGGCCGGCCTACACCGTGCTGTCGGGGCTCCGATCCGCCGAAGCCGGGCTGGCCTCGCTGCGTGATTGGCGGAAAGCGCTGCTGACGGCGGTGGAAAAAGAACTGCCCTCCGGCCCGCTACCCTCTACGCCGTGACTGAGGACGCGGCCCGCCCGCTCGTGGTGGTGACGGTGACGTACTCGCCGGGCCCACACCTTGACCGTTTCCTGGCCTCGCTCGCGTTGGCCACCGATCGGCCGGTGACGGTGATCATGGCCGACAACGGTTCGACGGACGGCGCGCCTGAACAGGCCGAACAGCGCTACCCGAACGTGCGGCTGCTGCACACCGGCGGCAATCTGGGTTACGGCAGTGCGGTCAACCGCGGCGCGGCCCGGATATCGGATGCGGAGTGCTCGGAATATTTCATCATCGCCAACCCCGACGTGCAGTGGGGGCCCCATTCGATCGACCGGTTGCTCGATGCCGCCCAGCGGTGGCCACGGGCCGGGGCGTTCGGCCCGCTGATCCACGATCCGGACGGATCGGTCTACCCGTCCGCGCGCCACCAGCCAAGCCTGATCCGCGGTGGCATGCATGCCGTGGTGGGCCCGTTCTGGAAATCGAATCCGTGGACGGCGGCGTACCGGCAGGACCGGCAACAGCCGAGTGAACGCGAGGTGGGCTGGCTGTCCGGTTCCTGCCTGCTCATGCGTCGGGCCGCCTTCGACGCGGTCGAGGGGTTCGACGAGCGCTACTTCATGTATATGGAAGACGTCGACCTCGGTGACCGGATCGCCCGGGCCGGCTGGCAGAACGTCTACGTGCCGTCGGCGGAGGTGCTGCACCACAAGGGCCACTCCACCGGCCGTGACCCGGCACGCAACTTGGCCGCCCATCACCGCAGTACCTACACTTTCCTGGCTGATCGATACCCGGCGGCCTGGCAGGCGCCGTTACGGTGGACAATTCGGGGCGCGCTGGCAGCACGTGCGGGCCTGGTGGTCGGCAGTTCTCGACGTAAGCAGGCGAAAGGGCACTGACGTGATAGATCCCGCGGAGGTGGACGCTGTCGTCCTCGTCGGTGGACGAGGCACCCGGCTGCGGCCCTTGACCCTCTCGGCACCCAAGCCGATGCTGCCGACGGCCGGCGTCCCGTTCCTGACCCACCTGCTGGCGCGGATCGCCGAGGCCGGCATCAAGCACGTCGTGATGGGCACCTCGTACAAGGCCGAGGTGTTCGAGGAGGCGTTCGGCAACGGCTCCGAGTTGGGGCTCGAGATCGAATACGTCACCGAGACCGAGGCCCTCGGCACCGGTGGTGCTATTGCCAACGTGGCGGACAAACTGCGCTACGACACGGCCATGGTGTTCAACGGTGACGTGCTGTCGGCAGCCGATCTCGGTGCGTTGCTCGAGTCACATGACACCCAGCAGGCCGATCTCACGCTGCATCTGGTGCGCGTCAGCGACCCCCGTGCGTTCGGCTGTGTACCCACCGATGCCGACGGCCGCGTGACGGCATTCCTGGAGAAGACCCAGGACCCGCCGACCGACCAGATCAACGCCGGCTGTTATGTGTTCAATAAGCGTGTCATCGACCAGATTCCGAAGGGTCGGCCGGTGTCGGTCGAACGCGAGGTGTTCCCCGGCCTGCTGGCCGACGGGGTGAAGGTGTGCGGATATGTCGACGCCTCCTACTGGCGGGACATGGGCACACCCGAGGATTTCGTGCGCGGCTCCGCCGATCTGGTCCGTGGCATCGCACCGTCGCCGGCGCTCAACGGTCAGCGTGGTGAGTCCCTGGTCCACGAAGGTGCGGCGGTCGCTCCCGGGGCATTGCTGATCGGCGGCACGGTGGTGGGCCGCGGCGCCGAGATCGGCGCCGGCGCACGTCTGGACGGTGCGGTGATCTTCGACGGGGTGCGCGTGGAAGCCGGTGCGGTGATTGAACGTTCGATCATCGGCTTCGGAGCGCGCATCGGCCCGCGGGCACTGATCCGCGACGGCGTGATCGGCGATGGCGCCGATATCGGCGCGCGTTGCGAACTGTTGCGCGGTGCCAGGGTGTGGCCCGGGGTGTCCATCCCCGACGGCGGTATCCGGTACTCGACCGACGTCTGAGGTCGGCGCTGACCGGGCCTGGGCTAGTCGCTGACCATCTCTCGGCTGCGGTCCCAGAGTTGCTGTGCCAGAACAGAATCATTGGCCTGCTTGTTCGGCCGACCGGGCTTGCGTCGGGCGTAGTACTGTCCTGAGGTCCAGTCGGTGCCCGGGGTCGACGTGGCCAGCCACACCAACTGATCCGCCCCCTTGTCCGGGCTGACCAGGATGAGCTTCTTCAGCGGTGTGCGGTAGAGGAGTTCCAGGGCGGGTTGTTGGCCTCGGCGCCGAAGTTCGAGGCGACCGAGCCCGGGTGGAACGCCGCCGTGGAGATCCCGTCCGAGTGGTGGCGGCGGTGCAGTTCCTTGGTGAACAGGATGTTGGCCAGCTTCGCGTCGCCGTAGGCCTTCTGCGCCTTGAATCCGCGTTCGTGGTTCAGGTCGGTGATGTCGATGTGGCCGAACAGTCGGTTGCCGACGCTGGAGGTGTTGATCACCGATGCCCTGGCCGCGATCAGGCGATCCAGCAGCAGGGTGGTCAGCAGGAACGGGGCCAGATGGTTGACCTGGAAGGTCTTCTCAAAGCCGTCGACAGTCACCTGCCGGGTTCCGCTCATGATGCCGCCGGCGTTGTTGGCCAGCACGTCGATGCGCGGATACCGATCCAGCAATTGGGCGGCCAGGTCGCGGACCTGGCCGAGCTCGGCGAAGTCGGCAACGAGGTAGTCGGCGCCCAGCGCACCGGCCACCGCCGCGGTCTTGCCGGGTGAGCGGCCCACCACCACGACGTTGTCGCCGCGCCGGCTCAACTGGCGGGCGGCTGCGGCGCCGACGCCGTCACTGGCGCCGGTGATGACGATGGTCCTGCGCTCCGGGTTCACCGGACCAGATTAGACGGTCCCGGTGACAGACTCGGCGAGTTGCTGAAGGCCGAAGTCGGTGCCCTCGGGCAGGGCATCGAGGGGCCACCAGCGCAGATCCAAAGACTCATCACTGCAGACGATCTCGGCGCCCTCGGGTGCCCGGACCACGAACTGCATGTCCAGATGGCGGGTTGGTACACCCAGTGAGCAGGTCACCGGATGCACGTGCAGTGCGGCCAGGTGCGGGTCGACGGTGAGCCCGGTGATCCCGGACTCCTCGGTGGCTTCACGCAACGCCGCAGCGCGTATGTCGGAATCTGTTTCCTCACAATGCCCGCCGAGTTGCAGCCAGCGGCCGAAGCGCGGGTGCAGGGTGAGTAACGTCCGGGTGCCGGTGTGGTCGATGACCAGCGCCGAGCCGGTGATGTGCCCGGGCACGCACGACCGCAGGCAGGCATCGGGACGGGCGGCCAGAAACGACAGCACCGCGTGGCGCAGCGTGTCCTGACCGGGATCGGCTGTCTGCCAGCGCGTCAGCACCTCGACGGCGGATGCATGCAGGCTCTGAGCGCTCACTTCACGACCAGCAGGCCGTCGGTGGGCACCGGGTCGCGGGGCGGCAGCCGATCAGCGGGGTGACCGATCGCGATGGCGCCCAAGGGCTCCCAATCCGCCGGGAGATCTAGCTCGGAACGGACCAGATCGCCGGCGAAGATCGTGGAGCCGATCCAGCAGCTGCCCACCTCGCGCACGGCCAGCGCCACCAGCAGGGCCTGCACGGCCGCACCCACGGCGACGGTGAACATGGTGTGCTCGGCCCGGGTGCGGATATCGTCCGGATAGCTGTGGGCTCCGTCGGGAACCATGAAGGGAATGACCAGTTCCGGAGCGTCGTACAGGATCTGACCGCGGTTCACCCGCCGCTCGACGGACTCGGGATCTCGGCCGTCCCCGGTGAGATCGGCACGCCACCGGTCCTTCATCCGGTCCAGCAGCCGCATGCGGGTGGCGCCGTCCTGCACCCAGACGAAGCGCACCGGGCGGGTGTGATGCGGCGCGGGCGCGGTGAGCGCCTCGCCGACCGCGGCTTCGATGAGTGCGTGATCGACCGGCTCAGCGGAGAAGGTACGCACCGAGCGACGCAGTAGCTGAGCTTGGCTGCGTCCCATCTGGATAGCCTCGGCCGTACCGAGCCAGAACAGATCGTCCTCGCCGGAGCGGAGCAGTGTGCGGCCGTTCGACCCGTCATCGGTCAGCTCCAGGCCGCGGACCACCGCGACCGGGATCGCGGTGAGTTTGCCTTTCACCAGATCGGCCGCCGCGGCGATCTCGTCGGCCACTGCGACTTCGGTGACCAGTAGCTCGTTGCCGTGCCGATCGTGCGCGCCCGCGTATCCGTGCAACACCGTGAGCCCGGATGCACCGATCGCAAAATCGGCTTGGCCGTTTCGCCAGGCCCGGCCCATGGTGTCGGTGATCACGACACCGATGGAGATGCCGAGTCGCTCACCCAGGTCTTCCCGCAACGTCTGCGCGCTGCTATCGGGATCGGTTGGCAGCAGCGCCAACTCGTTCGATTCGACATTGGACCCGTCGACTCCGGCCGCGGCCTGGACCAGTCCGATGGCGTTCTCGGTGATCAGGGTCCGACCCTTACGTGCCAGTACCCGAACCGCCTCGCCGTCGATCAGTTTGCGCCGCAGGGCGTCCCGCTCGTCGGGATCGGAAGGAGCGGTGACGATGCGGCCTTCGCACTTGGAGACGATCTTGCTGGTGATGACCAGCACGTCCCCGTCACGCAACCATGGGGCCGCCTCGGCGAGGGCCGCGGCCAGATCATCTCCGGGCCGGAACTCGGGGAGCCCTGGTACGGGCAGGATCTCGACCCGGCCGGCCGATCCGTGCTCGGTGCGCACCCCGGTGGTCACAGTCGAACGCCTGCGAGATCAAGACCGGCCCGCACCATCTCGGCGGTCGTCGACGGGTCCGTCATCAGCAGTGGGACCGCACGCACCTGAACCCCCTCGATCTCGGCCTCATCGCCTTCGTGTACCAGCCAGCCGTCCAGGATCCCGGTGCCCGACCGGGCCCCGAAGTGCTGGCCGACGGCCTGTGAGGTGGAGTCCACCCCGATGATGGACAGGCACTCATCTGCCATGCCGCGCAACGGTTTTCCGTTGATGATGGGGGAGTAGCCGACGACCGGCGCCTTGGTCGAGCGCAGTGCGCCGCGGACTCCGGGGATCTGCAGGATCGGTCCGATGCTCACGACCGGATTTGACGGCGCCAGCAACACCACATCCGCCTCGGCGATCGCTTCGGCGACGCCCGGTGCGGCGGTTGCCTGTTCCGCGCCGACGAACGCAAAGCTGTGCGAGGGCACCTGCGCGCGGTAACGCACCCACCACTCCTGGAAGTGGATCGCGCGGCGGTCACCGTCGGCCGGGTCGGTGATCACCACGTGTGTCTCACTGCGGTCGTCGGTGACCGGCAGCAACCGCGCCCCCGGTGACCAACGCTTGCACAAAGCCTCGGTGACCTGCGACAGCGGGTAGCCGGCACGCAGCATCTGGGTACGGACCAGATGGGTGGCCAGGTCCCGGTCGCCCAGGCCGAACCAGTCGGGCTGTACGCCGTATGCGGCGAGTTCCTCCTTGGCGTGCCAGGTCTCATCGCGGTGGCCCCAACCACGTACGGGATCGATACCGCCGCCCAGCGTGTACATGCAGGTGTCGAGGTCCGGGCAGATCCGGACGCCGTGCATCCAGGCATCGTCGCCGACGTTCACGATCGCGGTGAGTTCGTGCTTGCTGTCGGCCTCCGCGAACTGGCCGAGGCCAAACAGGTGCTGCACTCCCAGCAAAAACCGGGCGCCTCCGACGCCGCCGACCAGAACGGTGATCCTCACAACGTCCGACCCTAGGCGTTGAGCGCGTCCGGATGGAAACGGCGTAGTCACGAGCAGGACACGCCGATGTCGCGACGCGCCGATTTGACATAACGAGATGGTATGAATTCGCGCTCTGGCGCTTGACCCCGGCAGCTAACACGTGTGTAATCACAGATGTGTCATTTCCCGGTTGGTGACCGATTCCGGTGTCGCGGACCGAGATTCGATCAACTGTTCGAATGGAGTGACCGCGCATCGCAAGGGTGGGACTCCACTTAGGATCTATGAGACCGAGTGAGGAGGCGGGGGAAAATGTCTTATGAGAGCGGCGATTTCGATCATGTGGTCCGATTTGACGATCGGCTACTCGGCTCGGTAGACAACGCACCGCACATCAACACGGGAACGACACCGATTGGGGTCGGACGCCCCCAACTGAGTCTGGTACCGGTGGGTTCGGTTCCCGAACACATTGATGTTGATCCGGAAGACGAAGACGACCAATGGCAGGAACGTGCGCTCTGCGCGCAGACCGACCCGGAGGCGTTCTTCCCGGAGAAGGGCGGGTCTACCCGCGAGGCCAAGCGCATCTGCCTGGGCTGCGAAGTCAAGGATGCCTGCTTGGAGTATGCGCTTGCGCACGACGAGCGTTTCGGTATCTGGGGAGGATTGTCCGAACGGGAGCGTCGCCGACTCAAACGCGGCATCATCTGACGCAACGTGTCAGTCGTCGTCGATCGTTGGGTCGATGACGGACGGTTCGACTCCCAGATAGGTGGCCACCTGGGCCACCAGGATTTCATGCAGCAGGTCAGCCAGCTCATCTGATCCTTTGACCCGGCGCTCGATGGGCTTGCGGAACAAGACAATTCGAGCCCGGGTCGCATTTCCTCTGACGTCTACCCCGGCAGGTATCAGCCGCGCCAACGCGATCGGGCCATCGGCGATCACCTCGGGTGGCCATTGCACACTGTCGGGATCTTTCGGGGACATCCGCGGTATCTCGTCGACGGCGACATCGAGATCTTTGATCCGCGACGCCCACCGCCGTTCGATCGGCTCATACGCTTCCAGCACCGCCATGTCGAACCGCTCGGCGCGGCTACGCCAGCCGGGAACCGAGCGCGGAAGTAGCGGTCCGCGCATATCGCGGCCGCGACGCGATCGCCATAGGTTGCGCTGGGCCACGGCGATGATCGTAACGGTTCGGGATCTGGACTCGACGGCTGCGCGTGTCCGGCGCCGGACAGCGATCGTCCGAAGTAATCTCTGTTGCGTGAATGTTCCCCGTCGCTGCTGCCGGCCCGGGTGCCCGCACTATGCCGTGGCGACGTTGACCTTCGTCTACTCCGACTCCACGGCGGTAGTCGGACCTCTGGCCACGGTGTCTGAACCCCACTCCTGGGACCTTTGTGTCGGCCACGCCGGCCGCATCACTGCGCCACGAGGCTGGGAGTTGGTGCGTCATGCCGGTCCGTTGCCCACCCATCCCGACGAGGACGATCTGGTGGCGCTGGCCGATGCGGTCCGGGAAGGCCAGCCCGGTGCGGTTCCCCGCGGCGGGGTGGTGGCCGGATTCTCCGATCCCTCCGCTGGTGTGGGTGCCAGCGCGGTGATGGCACCGCAGGCACGTCCCGCCGAGACCAACGGCCGCCGACGCGGGCACCTGCGGGTGTTGCCGGATCCCACCGATTAAGACCTGATGAGACGTCGACCGGCCCACGAGTAGTGAACGTGTCGACGTCGCCCGACGGTTAGGCTGGCGCCAACGATCCCGTTTCACAAGGAGCTATATGTCTAGGCCAGCGGCGGCCGTTCACGATGTCATCAAGGCCTATGACGTCCGAGGGCTGGTCGGCAGTCAGATCGATGAGGCCTTCGTGGCCGATGTCGGTGGTGCCTTCGCTCGGTTGGTCCGCGCCGAAGGCGCCGCACAGGTCGTGATCGGCTATGACATGCGGGAGAGTTCGCCTTCGCTTTCCGCCGCATTCGCCGACGGCGTCACTGCCCAGGGGCTGGACGTCGTCCGAATCGGGCTGGCCTCCACCGATCAGCTGTATTTCGCCTCGGGACTGTTGGACTGCCCCGGAGCGATGTTCACCGCCAGTCACAACCCGGCCGCCTACAACGGGATCAAACTGTGCCGCGCCGGGGCCAAGCCGGTGGGCAAGGACACCGGGCTGACCGTCATTGCCGACGAGGTGATCGCCGGGGTGCCCGCCTACGACGGCGCGGCCGGCACGAGCTCCGATCGTGACGTACTGGCCGACTACGGCGACTTCCTTCGGTCCCTGGTCGATCTGAGCGCGCTGCGCCCGCTGCGGATCGCCGTCGATGCGGGCAACGGCATGGCCGGCCACACCACGCCCGCGGTGCTCAGGCAGATCCCGGGTGTCACCATCCTCCCGCTTTTCTTCGAACTCGACGGCAGCTTCCCCAACCACGAGGCCAATCCGCTGGATCCGGCCAACCTCGTCGACCTGCAGGCCCACGTGTTGGCCGGCGGTGCCGATATCGGCCTGGCGTTCGACGGCGACGCCGACCGCTGCTTCGTGGTCGACGAACTCGGGCGTCCGGTGTCGCCGTCGGCGGTGACCGCACTGGTGGCCGCGCGTGAGCTCAACCGGGAGATCGGTGCCACGGTGATCCACAACCTGATCACCTCGCGTGCGGTTCCCGAGCTGGTGATCGAGCGCGGCGGCACTCCGGTGCGGTCCCGCGTCGGGCATTCCTATATCAAGGGCCTGATGGCCGAGACCGGCGCCATCTTCGGTGGGGAACACTCGGCGCACTACTACTTCCGTGACTTCTGGGGCGCCGATTCGGGCATGCTTGCCGCGCTGCACGTGTTGGCCGCACTGGGCGAGCAGGACCGCCCGCTCTCGGAGTTCATGGCGGACTATCAGCGATATGAGGCCTCCGGCGAGATCAACTTCACCGTGAGCGATGCACCGGCGTGCGTGGCAGCCGTACTGAGGTCGTTCGGCAGCTCGATCCAATCCATCGACCACCTCGACGGCGTCACCGTCGATCTCGGCGAGGGCAGTTGGTTCAACCTGCGCACGTCGAACACCGAACCGCTACTGCGGCTGAATGTGGAAGCCCGCACCGTCGAGGACGTCGCCGCGCTCGTCGACACAGTTTCGGCGCAGATCCGTGGGGTGAGCGAGCCGGTGCCGTGAACGCCGTGGACGCCACGGTGGACCTGGACGACGGCGACGGACTTCTCGCCGCTGATCGCAACGGTCTGCTGCGGGCGGCAGCCATGGCGGGTGCCCAGGTTCGGTCCACCGCCGCGGCCCTGGCGGAAGGGGTGCTCGACTCGCTGCGCGCCGACAACCCACCACGCACGGTGATCTGGGTTGCCGGCCGCGGCACCGCCGAGGATGCGGGCGCCATGTTGGCCGGTGCACTCGGCGCGTCGATCGCAGCCCCCATCGTGGTGGCCGCCGAGACCCCGCCGTGGCTGGGTGCACTCGACGTGGTGGTCGTGGCGGGCGATGATCCCGGCGATCCGGCCCTGGTGAACGCGGCCGCCACCGGTGTGCGCCGCGGGGCGCGGGTACTGATCGTGGCACCCCATGAGGGGCCGTTGCGCGACATCGCGGCAGGCCGCGCTGTGGTGCTGGCGCCCCGGCTGTGGGTGCCCGACGACTTCGGACTGACCCGGTATCTGGCCGCCGGTCTGGCCGCCCTGCACATCGTGGATCCGGGTATGCGGGTGGACCTGGCGGCTTTGGCCGACGAACTCGACGCCGAGGCGCTGCGCAACAGCCCCGGACGAGATCTGTTCACCAATCCGGCCAAGACCCTGGCCGAACGGATGTCGGCCGACGCCGTCGTGCTGGCCGGCGATAATCCGGCGACGCTGGCGCTGGCCCGGCACGGGGCCACGGTGATGTTGCGCGTGGCCGGAGAAGTGGTGGCCGCCGCCGGATTGGGTGACGTCCTCGCCGCGATCGCCAGCGGCGGGGCCGCGCGGCCCGCGACCCGGTCGCTGTTCCACGACGAGGAGATCGACGGACCGCTGCCGCGCCGCATGCGTACGTTCGCCTTGATCACCGATACCGAACGTCAACTGGTGGGGGCACGGGTCAGCGGCTTTGACGACATCACGGTGATCGGTGCCGAGGACGTGCCGGACCAGGCCGGCACGCCACTGCCGGTCGGACGCCCGGAACAACAACTGGCGGTTCTGGCTGTCCGCATGGAGATGACGGCCGTATATTTGAAACTGGTTCGAGGATAAGAAGTGCATCTGCTAAGGGGAGCGGTGCGGACCTATGCCTGGGGTTCGCGTACCGCAATCGCCGATTTCACCGGAAGGCCCAGTCCGACAATCCATCCGGAGGCTGAGCTATGGCTCGGTGCGCACCCGGGTGACCCGGCCTGGCTGCAGACCGAAGATGGTGAAGAGTCGCTGCTGGAGGCGGTCAAGGACGACCCCGAGGGACAATTGGGGAGCGTGGCGATCGGCAGATTCGGCGATGCGCTGCCTTTCCTCGTCAAGGTTCTGGCCGCCGAGGAACCGTTGTCGTTGCAGGCCCATCCCAGTGCCGCGCAGGCGAGGGAGGGATTCGACCGTGAGGACCGACTCGACATCCCGGTGAACTCACCGATCCGCAATTACCGTGACCGCAGCCACAAGCCCGAATTGCTGGTTGCGCTGGGACAGTTCGATGCGTTGGCGGGATTTCGCCCGGTGGACCGCACGGTCGAGTTGATGCGGGCGCTGGCGGTCTCGGATCTCGACCCGTTCATCAACCTGCTGTCGGATCAATCCGATGCCGACGGGTTGCGGGCCCTGTTCACCACCTGGATCACCGCGCCCCAGCCCGATCTCGACGTGCTGGTGCCGGCTGTACTCGACGGCGCGGTCCACTACATCCGTTCCGGGGCAAAGAAATTCGCCGCCGAGGTCAAGACGGTGCTGGAACTCGGCGAGCGATACCCCGGGGATGCCGGCGTGTTGGCTTCCCTGTTGCTCAACCGCATCAGCCTGCGGCCGGGGGAGGGCATCTACCTTCCCGCCGGAAATCTGCACGCATATCTGCACGGCGTCGGCGTCGAGGTGATGGCCAACTCGGACAATGTGCTGCGCGGTGGGCTGACTCCCAAGCACGTGGACGTGCCGGAACTGCTGCGGGTGCTGGACTTCACCCCGACTCCCGAAGACCGGTTGCGGTCGGACACCGTCACGGACGGCCTGGAAACCATCTATCAGACGCCCGCGCAGGAATTCGCGGTGTCGGTGCTGACGGTCGACGGCGAACGCATCGGCGACGAGATCGACGTGCACTCCCGCCACGGCGGTCCGCAGCTGCTGCTGTGCAATGAAGGCGCCGCGGTGGTCTATGCCGATGACGACAAGCTGACCCTGGAGCGCGGAATGGCGGCCTGGGTGGCGGCCGAGGACGGTCCGATCCGGCTGACCGCCGCGGAGCCGACGAAACTGTTCCGTGTCACCATCGGGATCTAGTTGGCGCCCAGGGCGCGGCCGAACCACGAGATCCCCGGTGTCAACACCCGGTACCACCAGCCGGAATTAATTTACGGTGCCTCTTATTCCGCCCCACGCGCGCCGCTTTCCCACTACGGTGTCCGTGAAATGAGAAAAATTCTTAGACCCGCGCCAGGTCTGCCGCGCACGTTGCCGGCGCCCGCCGCCGCGGTGGCCCGGGAGGTCGAGAGTTGCCAGGCGAAACGCTGCGCCGGATTTTCGCACCCCGTCACCAGCGGGTGGAGCGCCGACCGTCGCTCGATGGCACGCCGGCCGAGTTTGCTTGGTGCCGTAGGGCTAACGAACGTGCAACAACTCGTGGCACAATGCCGTGGCTGAGGGCGTGATTCGGCTCTCAGATTGCTACCCTCTGCAAGGAACCTCACAGCATCAACGGATAGGCAGATGACAACGGTCAGCGACGCGGACGGAACACCGGAGGACCTCTATTTCGACAGGGTGGAGGCCCTCTCTCGTGCGACGGTCCGTCGACGCTTCGATCCCCACGTTGACATCGACTGGGACGCACCCGAGAACGCGTTGGAAGACGACGATCCGCGGTGGCAGCTGGATCCGGAGAGCGCTCCGCTAGCGGCGACCGACTGGTACGCCCAACAGCCGTTGCAGCGCCGTATCGACATGGGCCGCTGGGTGACCGCGAACACGCTCAAGGTCACGCTTCAGTTCGAGATGATGCTGATCCGCGGTGTGGTGCACTACGCCGGCAAGTTGCCGAATCGTTCGCCGGTGTTCCAGTACCTTCTCCACGAACTGATCGACGAGTGCAATCACATCCAGATGTTCCAGGAGTTCGTCAACCGCACGGGCGAGGATGTGCCCGGAATGCGACGAGGCTCCCGGGTGATCGGGCCGATCTTGGGCTTCATCGGCGGCTACGCCAACATCATCCATTTCATCGGGGTGCTGTGCGGCGAACAGCCACTGCACTTTCAACAGACGCTGCAGCATCGGGGCGCGGCGCACGTGCCCCCGCTGCTGAACAAGATCACTTACATTCATCTGGCCGAAGAAGCGCGTCACATCTCGTTTGCCGACGACATTCTGGCTCAGCGGATCAAGACCGTCACCCGATTGAAGCGCGCTTGGTATGCGATTCTCTTCCCCTTCTTTCTCCGGTGGTTGATCGGGGAGATGATGGGGCCGCCGCGCACTTTTGCCCGGCAGTTCGGGGTGCCACGGCAGGTCTTCAAGGCCGCGTTCTGGCGGAGCGCCCAGTCGCGCCAGATGATGGCGGAATCGGCGGCCGACGTCCGACGGGTAGCCGAGGATCTGGGACTGCGGACGGCATGGTCGCGGTGGATCTGGCGAATGTTGGGCATCGAGGGGCGACTACCTCGATACCGCGGTGAGCCGGATCGGGGCTCTGCGATGGCACGCGTGGCCGGGCTTCGCACCGCGCTGACGCTACGTCTCACGGGGGTGGCGGTCATGGCGAGCGTCGCCCTGTTGGTGGCGCCGGACGGCCTGAAGATCATCGCGTGCGCCGCTGCCGGAGCGGGTGTGTGGGCGGGATACCACGCGCTCCGGGAACGCCGTGGTGGTATCAAGGGGAACCAACCCTTTGAATGGCCGCGGTTCTTCGTGTGGGTTGCGGTGTGCGTGGCCATGATTCCCGCGGGCGGGCTGATCGGCCTCGCCTTGGTGGTGTTCATGATCCTGGCGCTCGCCGAGTTCATGCCCACCGTGTGACGGGACGTCACACCCTCGCGCCACCCGCATCACACCGCTGATACCGCACCACTGACAAAACCCCGATGACCGCGTCGGCGACGAGCGCAGCGCGGGTCGGGGTGTCAGATGGACGCAGGCAGCGTCAGGCGGGCTTTTGGAACGTGTACACCCGGTACTGAATGAGGCCGGCCTTGGATAGCCACTTCATCCACCGGGTGCCGACGATCATCGTCTTCTGGGCATCCGCTGACCCCTGCTTACGGAAGAACTTGAGCAGGAAGGGATACGTCGGCAGGGTGTTCTTCCGGATGTTGCGCTTCGCCGCGAGCTTGAGCCCCGCCCGCTTGCCCATGGACTTGTAACCGCGCAGGGGGACGTTTCCGAGCGTGCCGTAGGACTTGGCGATCCGGGGGCGGATCGCCATCCAGATCGGGGTCTTGCCGAAGAACATCAGGGTCGGCACGAAGTCGGATACCGCCAGGTAGCCGCCCGGCTTGAGCACCCGCGCCGCCTCCGCGAGGAACTTCTCCCGGGACGGGAAGTGGAAGATGCATTCGACGGCCAGGATGCGATCGAAGGAGTTGTCCTCGAAGGGCAGCTGACAGGCGTCGGCCTCGACCCAGGCGATCTTGTTGCCGTTGGCGGGCTTGGTCTGCGCTTCGGCCGCCGCGAGCTGGCGTGGGTCGATGTTCAGACCGGTGAGGTCCATGTCCGAGTAGGTGCCGTTGATCTGCTGAACCGTGCCGCCGAAACCGCAGCCGGCGTCGAGCAACTTCTGTCCGTCGGCGACGTTTCCGGCCGCGAACAGCACATGATCCATCTGCTCCATCGCAGCGATGTAGTCATCCCGGGTGCCCGTGGCGGCCTTGGGATTCTCCCAGTAGCCCCAATGAACCTGGTTTTCCCACAACTGTCCGGTTTCACCACCGTCCTGCCGTTCATCGATCAGCAGGTCAAAGTAGGGGAGCTCAGCCATGCGCGGACCGTATCACGATCGGCACCGACTGTGATGCACGCCCCACGGCGGCGCGACGGGATCGTTCTGACCGAAACTTTATGCGTCCTACTCAATCGGCGGCCACCGTGATGGGAGCATGGCGTGATGTCTGCCCTTCGGCGAATCAAATCTGTCGAGCAGTCGATTGCCGACACCGATGAGCCGTCGACGCGGCTGCGCAAGGATCTCAACTGGTGGGACCTGACCGTCTTCGGGGTTTCGGTCGTGATCGGCGCCGGCATTTTCACCATCACCGCCTCCACGGCGGGCAACCTGACCGGACCGGCGATCTCCATCGCCTTTCTGATCGCGGCGGTGGCGTGCGGACTGGCGGCCCTGTGCTACGCCGAGTTCGCGTCCACGGTTCCGGTGGCGGGCAGCGCCTATACCTTCTCTTATGCCACGTTCGGGGAGTTCGTCGCCTGGATCATCGGCTGGGATCTGATCCTGGAGTTCGGCGTCGCCGCCGCGGTGGTGGCCAAGGGATGGTCGAGCTACCTCGGGACCGTGTTCGGGTTCGGCGGTGCGATCGCCGACGTCGGCGGTGTCGCGGTCGACTGGGGCGCGCTGCTGATCATCGCGGCGGTGACGATTCTGCTGGTGTTCGGCACCAAGTTGTCGGCACGCTTCAGCTTGGCGATCACGATCATCAAGGTGTCGGTCGTGCTGTTGGTGGTGATCGTCGGTGCGTTCTACATCAAGGCGGCGAACTACACCCCGTTCATCCCGCCGAACGAGGCCGGGGAGGGCGCCAGTGGTGCCGACCAGTCCCTGTTCTCGTTGCTCACGGGCGGGGCGGGTAGCCACTACGGCTGGTACGGCGTACTGGCCGGCGCTTCGATCGTGTTCTTCGCGTTCATCGGCTTCGACGTCGTCGCGACGACCGCGGAGGAGACCCGCGATCCGCAGCGTGACATGCCCCGCGGCATCCTCACCTCGCTCGGCATCGTCACCGTGCTCTACGTTGCGGTGTCGGTGGTGCTGTCGGGCATGGTGTCCTACACGGTGTTGCGCGACGCCCCGGAGGGGTACGCCAACCTGGCCACCGCATTCGCCGCCAACGGTGTGCACTGGGCGGCGAAGATCATCTCCATCGGCGCGCTCGCGGGCCTGACCACGGTCGTGATCGTGCTCATGCTCGGGCAGACCAGGGTGGTGTTCGCGATGTCGCGCGACGGCCTGTTGCCGCGTCGGCTGGCCACCACGGGGAGCCGCGGTACACCGGTACGGATCTCGATGATCGTCGGTCTGTTGGTGGCGATCGCCGCCTCGGTGTTCCCGATGGGCCGCCTGGAAGAGATGGTCAACATCGGCACCCTGTTCGCCTTCGTGCTGGTGTCGGCCGGGGTGATCGTGCTGCGGCGAACCCGGCCCGACCTGCCGCGTGGATTCCGTGTCCCGTGGGTGCCGGTGTTGCCGATCGCCGCGATCCTGGCGTGCCTGTGGCTGATGCTGAACCTCACGGGGCTGACCTGGATCCGGTTCCTGCTCTGGATGGCGATCGGGGTGGTGGTGTACGCCGCCTACGGTCGGCGGCATTCCGTGCTCGGCCGCCGGTCGGCGGCCGAGATGCAGCCGCTCTCGTAGCGGAAACCCGGTTTTGACCGATGGTGGTCCGGCATATCCTCGGTAGGTTTACAAATAACTATCAAATGTCTAGACAAGCGACATGTGGGTGCATATAGTCAAGTCATTGCAGTGATAGCTCTCACACAAGGAGGCTCATCGTGGTGGCGGAACTCTCGAATGGACCGGACGTCGCGGACGTCGGGCAATGGCGGGACAAGAAGCGGCATCTGTGGCTCATGGGACTGATCGCCCCGACGGCGATCTTCGTGATGCTGCCGCTGGTCTGGGGACTCAACCAGCTCGGCTGGCACACAGCCGCCCAGCTGCCGTTGTGGATCGGGCCGATCCTGCTCTACGTGCTGCTGCCGCTGTTGGACCTGCGGTTCGGGCCGGACGGCCAGAACCCACCCGATGAGGTGATGGAGCAACTGGAGAACGACAAGTACTACCGCTACTGCACCTACGTCTACATCCCGTTCCAGTACGCGAGCGTCGTCATGGGCGCCTATCTGTTCACCGCCTCCGACCTCGGCTGGCTCGGGTTCGACGGCGGGCTGGGTTGGCCGGCCAAGATCGGCATCGCGCTGTCGGTGGGCGTCCTCGGCGGAGTGGGAATCAACACCGCCCACGAGATGGGGCACAAGCGTGACTCGTTGGAGCGCTGGCTGTCCAAGATCACCCTGGCCCAGACCTGGTACGGCCACTTCTACATCGAGCACAACCGCGGCCATCACGTCCGCGTTGCCACCCCGGAGGATCCTGCGTCGGCCCGCTTCGGCGAAACGTTCTGGGAGTTCCTGCCGCGCAGCGTGTTCGGCAGCCTGCGCTCGTCGTGGGAGCTGGAGGCCCAGCGGTTGCGTCGGCAGGACCGCTCGCCCTGGCACTGGTCCAACGACGTACTCAACGCGTGGGCCATCTCGGTGGTGTTCTGGGGTGTGCTGATCGCGGTCTTCGGCGTCGGCGTCGTTCCCTTCATGGTGATCCAGGCCGTCTACGGCTTCAGCCTGCTGGAATCGGTGAACTACCTCGAGCACTACGGGCTGCTGCGGCAGAAGACCGCCAGCGGACGCTACGAGCGCTGCGCGCCGGTGCACAGCTGGAACTCCGACCACATCGTGACCAACCTGTTCCTGTATCACCTGCAGCGGCACAGCGATCACCACGCCAACCCCACCCGCCGATACCAGATCCTGCGCAGCATCGACGGCGCGCCCAACCTGCCCAGCGGGTACGCATCGCTGATCGGGCTCACCTACCTGCCGCCGTTGTGGCGCAGGGTGATGGACCACCGGGTGCTGGAGCACTACGACGGCGACATCACCAAGGTGAACATCCAGCCTCGGCTGCGGGCGAAGGTCTTGGCCCGGTATGGGGCTTCCGACAACGGTGCTGCGGCATGAGCGCCTTCCGGTGCCCCGGGTGCGGCTACATCTACGACGAGACCAAAGGCGCTCCGCGCGAAGGATTTCCGGCTGGCACGGCATGGGATGACGTACCTGACGACTGGTGCTGCCCCGACTGTGCCGTACGGGAGAAGGTCGATTTCGAGGCAATAGGAGTAGTGACGTGAGCGAGCCATACAAGCTGTTCGTCTGCGTGCAGTGCGGATTCGAGTACGACGAGGCCAAGGGCTGGCCCGAGGACGGCATCGCCCCGGGCACCCGATGGGACGACATCCCGGAGGACTGGAGCTGCCCCGATTGCGGCGCGGCGAAGACCGATTTCGAGATGGTCGAGGTCGCACGGTATTGACCGCTTCGACCGACGCGCTCGAAACCCGCGCGGAAAGCGATATTGTCGCCCGTGTGAGTCGGCCGCGAGAAAAGCAGCGCATCCCGTATGCGGAGGCCTCCAGAGTGTTGCTGCGCGATTCGATTCTCGACGGCATGCGGGAGCTGCTGTTGACCCGCGACTGGTCGGCCATCACGCTCTCGCACGTGGCCCAGGTCGCGGGGATCAGCCGCCAGACGATCTACAACGAGTTCGGCTCGCGTCAGGGCCTGGCCGAGGGATATGCCATGCGGCTGGCCGATCGGCTCGTCGACGCGGTCGACGAGGCGATCAACAACAACGTCGGCGAGGTGCATGCGGCGTTCCTGGAGGGCTTCCGGGCGTTCTTCCTCGAGTCGGCCGCCGATCCGCTGGTGATCTCGCTGCTCACCGGTGCCTCCAAGCCTGACCTGCTGCAGATCATCACCACGGGCAGTGGGCCCATCATCAGCCGATGCTCGACGCGGCTGACCGGAACCTTTCAGAACAGTTGGATGAAGGCCAGCGACGAGGATGCCGGCGTGCTCGCCCGGGCGATCGTGCGATTGGCGATGAGCTACGTCTCGATGCCGCCCGAGGCGGACCACGATGTGGCCGGTGACCTGGCCCGACTGATGACGCCGTTCGCCGAGCGCTACGGTGTCATAGATACCACGTAGCTGTCAGAGCGCCGCCGTTGTCAAAACCCGCAGCGCCTGTCCCGCGAGCCCGCAGGCTAGAGGTATCGGCATGTGGCGTCGCTCGTTGGCGGCGCACCCGTGCGCTTGCAAGCATTCACGACTGAAAGAGGGCTCTACATGACTGAGTTGAAGGCCGACATCCGTAACGGCATCGACTTCAAGGTCGCCGACCTGTCGCTGGCCGAGTTCGGCCGCAAGGAGATCCGCCTGGCCGAGCACGAGATGCCCGGCCTGATGACGCTGCGTCGCGAGTACCACGACGTGCAGCCGCTCAAGGGCGCGCGCATCTCCGGTTCGCTGCACATGACCGTGCAGACTGCCGTGCTGATCGAGACGCTGGTTGCGCTCGGCGCAGAGGTCCGTTGGGCTTCGTGCAACATCTTCTCCACCCAGGACCATGCCGCCGCGGCCGTCGTCGTCGGCCCGAACGGCACCCCCGAGGAGCCCAAGGGCACCCCGGTCTTCGCCTGGAAGGGCGAGACGCTGGAGGAGTACTGGTGGGCCGCCGAGCAGATGCTCACCTGGGAGGGTGAGCCCGCGAACATGATCCTCGACGACGGTGGCGACGCCACCATGCTCGTGCTGCGCGGCGCGGAGTACGAGAAGGCCGGCGTGGTTCCGCCTGCCGAGGAAGACGACTCGGCCGAGTGGAAGGTCTTCCTGGCGCTGGTGCGTAAGCGCTTCGAGACAGAGAAGGACAAGTGGAGCAAGATCGCGGCATCGGTCAAGGGTGTCACCGAAGAGACCACCACCGGCGTGCTGCGGCTGTACCAGTTCGCCGCCGCGGGTGAGCTGGTGTTCCCGGCGATCAACGTCAACGACTCGGTCACCAAGAGCAAGTTCGACAACAAGTACGGCACCCGGCACTCGCTGGTCGACGGCATCAACCGTGGCACCGACGCGCTGATCGGCGGCAAGAAGGTGCTGATCTGCGGCTACGGCGACGTGGGCAAGGGCTGCGCGGAGTCGCTGGCCGGCCAGGGTGCGCGCGTGCAGGTCACCGAGATCGACCCGATCAACGCGCTGCAGGCGCTGATGGACGGTTACGACGTGGTCACCGTCGAGGAGGCGATCTCCCAAGCCGACATCGTGGTGACAGCCACCGGCAACTTCGACATCATCCTGCTCGAGCACATGAAGGCGATGAAGGACCACGCGATCCTGGGCAACATCGGTCACTTCGACAACGAGATCGACATGGCGGCCCTGGAGCGCTCGGGCGCGGTGCGGCTGAACATCAAGCCGCAGGTCGACCAGTGGACCTTCGGCGACTCGGGCAAGTCGATCATCGTGCTGAGCGAAGGCCGACTGCTCAACCTCGGAAACGCCACGGGTCACCCGTCATTCGTGATGAGCAACAGCTTCTCGAACCAGGTGATCGCCCAGATCGAGCTGTGGACCAAGAACGACGAGTACGACAACGAGGTCTACCGCCTGGCCAAGCACCTCGACGAGAAGGTGGCCCGCATCCACGTCGAGGCACTCGGCGGCACGCTGACCAAGCTCACCAAGGACCAGGCCGAGTACATCGGTGTGGACGTCGAGGGTCCGTACAAGCCGGAGCACTACCGCTACTGAGTTAGCGTCCTTCTGTCCGAGCAGTCCCCCGCAAGCGGGAGGTGCCCCCAGCGAAATCCCCCATTTCCCTGTGGATTTGGGGGATTTTGCGTCTGCTGGGCAGTGATCGTGAGTGCTGGCCCGGGCCGGCCCGCTAGGTTCGTTCGCTGTTCGGGCGGGCTGCGGCTCTCAGTGATGTGCTGATCCGGCGGCAGGTGTCGCCGAGAGCGATCATCTGCCGGCGTGACAGGTGATCGAGATAGTGCGTGCGAAGCGCGCGGGCATAGGTCGCGACTGCGGGAGCGGCACGTGCCCGGCCCTCGCTGGTGATACCGGCGAGCACACCCCGCCAGTCGTCCGGACTGGAGCCGCGGCCGGCCCGTTGTGGGCGGGTTTGTCGCCTCATCCAGCGGCCCATTTTGCGGAGTTGCGCCCTGATTTTCGTTTGCCGTGGTCTCGGTTTGCGTCCGCACTGGATGCCTTGGCGCAGTTGCCAAACCATGCGGCTTTTCGTTGGGCCGCAAGGGAATCGGACACCTGAGGGGCCGATTCCTACTGCCGTCGACGCTTGTCCGCCACTCCAGCGTGACACTCGAAGCCGGCGGTCACTCCAGCGTGACATTGGCCGGTGGTGACCGACCGCAGCGTTAGGCTCGCGGCGTGCTCATAGCGATCGAGGGTGTTGACGGCGCAGGCAAACGTACATTGACCAACGGTCTGCGGGCGGCGTTCGAGGCCGATCACAAGTCTGTCGGCAGCCTGGCATTTCCGCGCTATCACCGGTCGGTGCCCGCCGATCTGGCCGCCGAGGCGCTGCACGGCGCGCACGGTGACCTGGCCGACTCCGTCTATGCGATGGCTACCTTGTTCGCGCTCGACCGGGCCGGCGCCCGGGAGGAGATCGAACATCTGCGGGGTGCCTACGACATCGTCATCCTGGACCGTTATGTCGCCTCCAATGCCGCCTACAGTGCGGCGAGGCTGCACCAGGGCGCGGACGGTGACGCGGTGGCCTGGGTGCGCGAGCTCGAGTTCGACCGCCTCAAACTCCCCAGTCCGGATTGGCAGGTACTGCTCGATGTACCGACCGAGCTGGCCGCTGCGCGGGCCGAGCATCGCGCCAACACCGAGGCCGACCGCGCCAAGGACGCCTACGAGCGCGACGGCGGGCTGCAACAGCGCACCGGTGCGGTGTATGCCGCGCTGGCGGCCACCGACTGGTGCGGTCGATGGTCGGTCGCGGGCCCGGATGTGGACCCGGCAGCCCTGGCGGGTCGGCTAAGCAGCAGATAAAGCCGAGAAACCCGCGTGTGGTAGCCCGGTTTTATCGCGATCGGGTGACACCATGGACACCATGAGGCAAAGGATCCTTGTCGTCGACGACGACCCGTCACTGGCCGAGATGCTCACCATCGTCTTGCGTGGTGAGGGATTCGACACCGCGGTCATCGGCGACGGCACCCAAGCACTGACCGCGGTCCGCGAATTGCGGCCCGACCTGGTGCTGTTGGACCTGATGTTGCCCGGCATGAACGGGATCGACGTGTGCCGGGTGCTCCGTGCCGACTCCGGTGTCCCGATCGTCATGCTGACGGCCAAGACCGACACCGTCGACGTGGTGCTGGGTCTGGAATCCGGCGCCGACGACTATGTGATGAAGCCGTTCAAGCCCAAGGAGCTGGTGGCCCGGGTGCGCGCCCGGCTGCGGCGCAACGAGGACGAGCCGGCCGAGCTGCTGTCGATCAACGATGTCGAGATCGACGTGCCGGCCCACAAGGTGACCCGTCAGGGCGAGCAGATTTCGCTGACGCCGCTGGAGTTCGACCTGCTCGTGGCGCTGGCACGCAAACCACGCCAGGTGTTTACTCGTGATGTGCTGCTCGAACAGGTGTGGGGATATCGGCACCCCGCTGACACCCGTTTGGTGAACGTGCATGTCCAGCGGTTGCGGGCCAAGGTTGAGAAAGACCCGGAGAACCCGCAGGTGGTGTTGACAGTTCGAGGAGTGGGATACAAGGCCGGACCCCCGTGATCTTCAGCTCCAGACGGCGCATTCGTGGTCGCTGGGGAGGATCCGGCCCGCTTCTACGCGGATTGGGGACGTTAGGCCGGGCGGTCAGCCTGGTGTGGCGTCGGTCGCTGCAACTGCGGGTCGTGACACTGACTCTGGGGCTCTCGCTCGCCGTCATCCTGGTGCTCGGCTTCGTGCTGACCAGCCAGATCACCGACCGGATCCTTGAGGTCAAGGTCAAGGCCGCCACCGAGGAGGTGGAACGGGCCCGCGTCACGGTCGGCGGCATCGTCGGAGGCGAAGAGAGCCGTTCGCTCGACAGCAGTCTGCAGTTGGCCCGGAACACCCTGATCGATCGCAAGGCCGACGCCCGTGCGGATATGGCCGGTGCGTTCGACGCGGTCATCATGGTTCCCGGCGACGGGCCACGCGAAGCTGCTGCGGCCGGGCCGGTGCAACAGGTGCCCAAGGCCTTACGCGATTTCGTCAAGGCCGGGCAGGTGAGTTACCAATACACCACGGTCGTGACTCAAGGATTCTCCGGGCCGGCCTTGATCGTCGGCAGCCCGGCGTCCTCGTCGGTGCCCAATCTTGAGCTATACCTGATCTTTCCGCTGAACAACGAGGAAAGCACCATTTCGCTGGTGCGTGGCACCATGGCGACCGGCGGCGTGGTGCTGTTGGGTCTGCTGGCGGCCATCGCACTGGTGGTGGCCCGCCAGATCGTGCAGCCGGTCCGGTCGGCGTCACGGATCGCCGAGCGGTTCGCCGAGGGCCACCTGACCGAGCGGATGCCGGTGCGCGGCGAGGACGACATGGCCCGGTTGGCGGTGTCGTTCAACGACATGGCCGAGAGCTTGTCGCGCCAGATCCAGCAGCTCGAGGAGTTCGGAAACCTGCAGCGCCGCTTCACCTCTGACGTCAGCCATGAACTACGTACCCCGCTGACCACGGTGCGCATGGCCGCCGACCTGATCCACGATCACATCCACGACTCCGGGGAGAATCTCGACCCCGCGCTGCGCCGGTCCACCGAGCTGATGGTCAACGAACTGGACCGGTTCGAGACCCTGCTGGCCGATCTGCTGGAGATCTCCCGCCACGACGCCGGCGTCGCCGAGTTGTCGGTGGAGTCGGTGGATCTGCGGACCACGGTGCAGAGCGCGCTGAACAATGTCGGGCATCTGGCGGCCGACGCGGAGGTCGAGCTCGACGTCAACATGCCAGGTGACGAGGTGATCGCCGAGGTGGATCCGCGCCGCGTGGAACGCATCCTGCGCAACCTCATCGCCAACGCCATCGATCACGCCGAACGCAAAACGGTGCGCATCCGGATGGCCGCCGACGAGGACACCGTCGCCGTCACCGTGCGCGATTACGGTGTCGGCCTGCGCCCAGGTGAGGAAAAGCTGGTGTTCAGCCGGTTCTGGCGATCCGATCCGTCGCGGGTCCGCCGCTCCGGCGGCACCGGCCTGGGCTTGGCCATCAGCATCGAGGACGCGCGCCTGCACCAGGGCCGGTTGGAGGCCTGGGGTGAACCCGGCAAGGGTGCCTGCTTCCGCCTGACGCTGCCGTTGGTGCGCGGCCACAAGGTGACCACCAGCCCGCTGCCGTTGAAACCTGTTTCGCCACAGCAAAAATCACGACAGCGCCCCAATCGAGACCGTGAGCAAGCGGAGGAGAACGCGTGAAGCGCCTGCTGACGGTGGTGATCGTCGGGCTGGTGGTCGTGGTGTCCGGATGCGCGGGAATCCCGAGTTCGTCGTCTCCGCAGGCGATCGGCACAGTCGACAGACCGGCGCCGCCGAACCTCCCCAAACCGGCACCCGGCATGGACCCAGACGTTCTCCTGCGCGAATTCCTCAAGGCCACAGCCGATCCCGCGAACCGGCACCTGGCGGCCCGGCAGTTCCTCACCGAGTCGGCGTCCAGCTCATGGGACGACGCCGGCAGCGCACTGCTGCTGGATCGGGTGGTGTTCGTCGAAACCCGCAGCGCGGAACGGGTTTCGGTGAGTATGCGGGCAGACATCCTGGGATCGCTGTCCGATATGGGGGTCTTCGAGACCGGGGAGGGGGCACTGCCCGACCCCGGCCCCATCGAGCTCGTCCAGACTCCGGGCGGTTGGCGTATCGACCGGCTGCCCAACGGGGTTTTCCTTGACTGGCAACAGTTTCAGTCCACCTACAAGCGCAACACGCTCTATTTCGTCGACCCGACCGGAGCCACGGTCGTGCCGGACCCCCGTTATGTCGCGGTGTCCGATCCCGACCAGGTGGCCACCGAACTGATCTCCAAACTGATTGCCGGGCCACGTCCGGAAATAGCCGGGGCGGTGCGCAATCTGCTCGACCCACCGTTGCGGCTGCGGGGTCCGGTCACCCGGGCCGACGGCGGCAAGACGGGGGTGGGGCGCGGCTACGGTGGCGCCCGAATCGACCTCGACAATCTCTCGATGACCGATCCGCACAGTCGGCAACTGCTTGCCGCCCAGATCATCTGGACCCTGTCGCGGGCCGGGATCAGTGGGCCCTACGTGATCAACGTCGACGGTGCCCCGCTGGACGACAGGTTCGCCGACGGCTGGGAGACCTCCGACGTGGCAGCCACCGACCCGGGGGCCGTGCCCGGCGCGGCCGCCGGTCTGCACGCGCTGGTCGGCGGTTCCCTGGTGGCGTTGGACGGGCAACAAACCAGCCGGGTGCCAGGAGCTTTCGGCTCGGCACCGTTTCAGATGTCGGCCTCGGTATCGCGCAACGGTCAGGACGCCGCCTCGGTCGTGGTGCTGCCCGACGCGCCGGAGGCCACGGCGGCCGCACTGTGGATGGGGCAGCTGGGCGGGGCCACCGCCAAGGCCATCGAGGGCCGCACGCTGAGCCGGCCGAGTTGGTCGCTGGATGAGGCCGTGTGGGTGGTGGTCGACAACGCCAACGTGGTGCGCGCCATCCGCGACGCCTCCGGGGTGCCGGCCCGAATCCCCGTCGACGCGGCAGCGGTGACCAGCCGATACCCGGGCCCGATCACCGAACTGCAGCTGTCCCGGGACGGCACCCGCGCGGCGATGGTGATCGGTGGACAGGTGGTTCTGGCCGGGATCGAGCGGACCCCTGAGGGGCAGTTCCTGCTGACCTATCCGCGGCGCCTCGGCTTCGGACTGGGCAACACGGTGGTGTCGCTGTCCTGGCGTACCGGCGACGACATCGTGGTCAGCCGGACCGATCCGGCGCACCCGGTGTCCTTCGTCAATCTCGACGGGGTGAACTCCGACGGGCCCAGCCGCAACCTGGCGATGCCGGTGGGCACGGTGGCGGCGAACCCGTCGACGGTCTACGTTGCCGACCAACGCGGGGTGATGCAGCTGTCCGCGTCGGTCAGTGAGGACAATCCCGGTTGGGTCGAGGTCCGGCCACTGATGGTTCCCGGTTCGTTGCCGGTGCTGCCGGGCTGACTCTCGGCGCGCGGTGGAGCCGGCGATGCGTCGATTTCCACCGCAGGGTTGCGCCTCCCCGGGATCGCGACCCTCAGGTAGAAACCGGCGAGGTGGACCTCGAGGGTGTCGCCCCCGTCGCGCAGACTGCCGGCATGCTCGACCTCATCCTGCCGCTGGAGTGTGGTGGCTGTGGGGCGCCGTCGACCCGGTGGTGTGCGGCGTGTGCCGGGCACCTCGCCGTCGGTGACGACGAGCCGCATCTGGTTACCCCGCGCACCGATCCGGGAGTGCCGGTGTTCGCATTGGGCCGCCACGCGGGTATTCGTCGGCGCGTCATCGTGGCCGCCAAAGAAAAGGGGCGCATGGACCTCGTGGCCCCGCTGGCCGGTGCCCTGAACGTCGGCCTGCAGCACCTGCTGACCTGGGGCGTCGTCGGTACTCCGGTGACCCTGGTGCCGGCACCCACCCGCCGGCTCGCGGCACGTCGGCGCGGCGGCGATCCGGTCCACCGGATCGCGATGGCGGCGGCTGACGGGCTGCCCGGTGTTTCCGTCGTGCCCGCGCTGCGCCTGCGGCCGTGGGTGCGTGATTCGGTGGGCTTGTCCGGTGCCGCCCGTCAGCGCAACATCGCCGGCCGGGTGCGTCTGATCCGGCCGGTCGCGGGTGAGGTGGTGCTGGTCGACGACATTGTCACGACCGGAGCCACCGCGGCGGAGTCGGTCGGGATGCTCACGAACGCCGGAGTCGACGTGTCTGCCGTGCTGGCGATTTCGCACGCTTGACGTGCGCGTCATTGCGCTGGGATCAAACCCACATGAAGAACTGAGAACACGTATCTGGAATTGGTGGCACGAGTGGGTGAACACGGACTACCGTCGGCAGCAACCACCCGTGAACGACTCACGGCGGCGCTCAGAGAAACGCAGCGCCACTTCACCGCATACGGTAGGAGGTGAGTACCCCACACCTTGCGCCGATGGGTGGAGCAAACTATTCGGCCCACCGGCACCATCACGATTCGTTGAGAAGTAGGGCACGCGCGATGCGTGTGACAGCTGAGAGAAACGAGTTGCCGAGTATGTCAACCCATTCCCCGGACACCAGCGCCACCATGGTGGTCGACCCCGACGAGCAGGTCGGTGACACCACCCCGGAGCCGAACGCAGAGGTTGTGGTCAAGGGTCGAAACGTCGAAGTTCCAGACCACTTCCGCACGTACGTTTCGGAGAAGTTGTCGCGCCTGGAGCGATTCGACCGCACCATCTACCTGTTCGACGTCGAGCTCGACCACGAACGCAACCGCCGTCAACGCAAGAACTGCCAGCACGTCGAGATCACGGCCCGCGGCCGTGGCCCGGTGGTGCGCGGCGAGGCCTGCGCCGACAGCTTCTATGCCGCACTGGAGTCCGCAGCCGGCAAACTTGAGAGCAGACTCCGAAAGGGTAAAGACCGCCGCAAGATCCACTACGGCGACAAGACCCCGGTCTCGCTGTCCGAAGCAACCGCGCACGATGCGCTGTTCGAGAAGCAGCCGACGGCGACGGCGGATGCCGGATTGTCGGATGGTCTCGACGACCATGAGCCGGGCCGGATCGTCCGGACCAAGGAGCACCCCGCGAAGCCGATGACAGTCGACGATGCGCTCTACGAGATGGAGCTGGTCGGCCACGACTTCTTCCTGTTCCACGACAAGGAGAGTGACCGCCCGTCGGTGGTGTACCGCCGCCATGCCTACGACTACGGGCTGATCCGCCTGGCCTGAACACCGGGGGAGTCCCCCGCAAGCGGGAGGGGCCCCCAGCAGAATCGCACCTCGGAACATCCGGGGTGCGATTTTGCGTCTGGCCCCTGGCAGAACCAGCGGGTTCGGCGCGACCACTATCATGGGTCCTGACTCATAACCACGAACCCACAGGGGAAATAGCGTGCTGTCGAAGTTGCTCCGTCTCGGTGAAGGCCGCATGGTCAAGCGCCTCAAGAAGGTCGCCGACTACGTCGACACCTTGTCCGACGACATGGAGAAGCTCTCCGACGCCGAACTACGAGGCAAGACCGACGAGTTCAGGAAGCGGATCGCCGACGGCGAGAGCCTGGACGACCTGCTCCCCGAGGCGTTCGCCGTGGCCCGTGAAGCGGCGTGGCGGGTGCTGTCCCAGAAGCACTTCCAGGTCCAGATCATGGGTGGCGCGGCGCTGCATTTCGGCAACGTCGCCGAGATGAAGACCGGTGAGGGCAAGACCCTGACCGCGGTGCTGCCCGCCTATCTCAACGCGCTGAGCGGCAAGGGCGTGCACGTCGTCACGGTCAACGACTACCTGGCCAAACGCGACAGCGAGTGGATGGGTCGCGTGCACCGGTTCCTGGGCCTGGACGTGGGGGTCATCCTCTCGGGCCTGACCCCCGAGGAGCGCAGGGCGGCCTATGCCGCCGACATCACCTACGGCACCAACAACGAGTTCGGCTTCGACTATCTGCGCGACAACATGGCGCACTCCACCGAGGACATGGTCCAGCGCGGCCACAACTTCGCCGTCGTGGATGAGGTCGACTCCATCCTGATCGACGAGGCCCGTACCCCGCTGATCATCTCCGGACCCGCCGACGGCGCCTCCACCTGGTACCCCGAGTTCGCCCGACTGGCACCGCTGATGGAGAAGGACACCCACTACGAGGTGGACATCCGCAAGCGCACCATCGGTGTACACGAGCTGGGCGTGGAGTTTGTCGAGGACCAGCTGGGCATCGAGAACCTCTACGAGGCGGCCAACTCGCCACTGGTCAGCTATCTGAACAACGCGATCAAGGCCAAGGAGCTGTTCCAGCGGGACAAGGACTACATCGTCCGCGACGGCGAGGTGGTCATCGTCGACGAGTTCACCGGCCGCGTGCTGCTGGGCCGCCGCTACAACGAGGGCATGCACCAGGCGATCGAGGCCAAGGAACACGTCGAGATCAAGGCCGAGAACCAGACGCTGGCCACGATCACCCTGCAGAACTACTTCCGGCTCTACGACAAGCTGTCCGGCATGACCGGTACGGCCGAGACCGAGGCCGCCGAGCTGCACGAGATCTACAAGCTGGGTGTGGTGCCGATCCCGACCAACCGGCCGATGGTCCGTCAGGATCAGGGCGACCTGATCTACAAGACCGAGGAAGCCAAGTACATCGCGGTCGTCGACGACGTGTCCGAGCGCTATGAAAAGGGCCAGCCGGTGCTGATCGGCACCACCAGCGTCGAGCGCTCCGAGTACCTGTCGCGGCAGTTCACCAAGCGCAAGATTCCACACAATGTGCTCAACGCGAAGTACCACGAGTCCGAGGCGAACATCATCGCCGAGGCCGGCCGGCTCGGCGCCATCACCGTCGCCACCAACATGGCCGGTCGCGGTACCGACATCGTGCTCGGCGGCAACGCCGACTTCCTGGCCGACAAGCGGCTGCGCGAAAAGGGCCTGGACCCGGTGGAGACACCCGAGGAGTACGAGGCCGCCTGGGACGAAACCCTCACGGCTATCAAGGACGAGGCCAGCAAGGAGGCCGAGAAGGTCACCGAGGCCGGTGGGCTTTACGTGCTGGGCACCGAGCGTCACGAGTCCCGGCGTATCGACAATCAGCTACGTGGTCGTTCGGGCCGCCAGGGCGACCCGGGCGAGTCCCGCTTCTACCTGTCGCTGGGTGACGAGTTGATGCGACGGTTCAACGGCGCGACGCTGGAGTCGCTGCTGACCAGGCTGAACCTCCCCGACGATGTGCCGATCGAGGCCAAGATGGTGACCCGCGCGATCAAGAGCGCGCAGACCCAGGTCGAGCAGCAGAACTTCGAGGTCCGCAAGAACGTCCTCAAGTACGACGAGGTGATGAACCAGCAGCGCAAGGTCATCTACAAGGAGCGGCGGATGCTTCTGGAGGGCGAGAACCTCCAGGAACAGGCGCACGACATGCTCGTCGATGTGATCACCGCCTACGTCGACGGTGCCACCGCCGAGGGCTACGCCGAGGACTGGGATCTGGCCAAGCTGTGGGAGGCGCTCAAGACGCTGTACCCGGTTGGGATCGACCACCACGACCTGCTCGATTCCAACGCGGTGGGGGAGCCCGGCGAGCTGACGCGCGAGGAACTGCTCGAAGCGCTGATCGCCGATGCCGACCGCGCCTACGCCGAGCGCGAGAAGCAGCTCGAGGAACTGGCGGGCGAGGGCGCCATGCGTCAGTTGGAGCGCAACGTCCTGCTCAACGTGATCGACCGTAAATGGCGTGAGCACCTCTACGAGATGGATTACCTCAAGGAGGGCATCGGCCTGCGGGCGATGGCGCAGCGCGATCCGCTGGTCGAGTACCAGCGCGAGGGCTACGACATGTTCGTCGGCATGCTCGACGCGCTCAAGGAGGAGTCGGTCGGGTTCCTGTTCAACGTGCAGGTCGAGGCCGCGCCGGCACCTGCCGTCGCGCCAGTGGCCGCACCCAGTGGGCTGGCCGAGTTCGCCGCGGCTGCCGCAGCAAAGGCCAACGAGGCCGCAGCCGCCGATCCGGAGTCGGGTGCGGTGGCCACGAAGGAGCGTCCGGCGCCTGCATTGCGTGCCAAGGGGATCGAGAATGACGCACCGCCACTGACCTACACCGGGCCGTCCGAGGACGGCACGGCGGAGGTACAGCGCTCCGGCGGTGGCGGGCGGCATTCTGCACAGTCCGGTGGTACCCGGCGTGAGCGTCGCGAGGCGGCCCGCAAGCAGGCCAAGACGGGTCGGCCGTCGAAGTCGCACCGCAAGGACTAGCCGAGCTGTAGCGCAGTGAGTTGCCAACGGCCACTGCGTGATTCGATACGTCCGGCAATGGCGAGTACCCGCGGCCCGCGGGTATAGGTAGCGAACAGCTCGGCGGCCTCGGGTGAGGCCGCCGGGCGTAGCCCCACCCGGCGCAGGTTGGCGGTGGTGGGGTGGCGGGACGCGGTGGAAGCGATGACAGCGTCGAGCAGGAGTTGGCTCATCAACGATTTCAGCTGGGACGGCGGCCTGCGACGGTCGACGACCTCAAGGACCCGGCGCAGGGCCATGTCGGCGAACTGCGCGGCGCCCGGCGGTAATTGTCGATCGGTTTCGGGGCTGACCAACCGCAATCGGCGCGGGCTGTGCCCGCGTAGCACGGTCGGTGCCGGGCACGGCGTCGGCGCTGCCGACACGTCAACCGATGTGCCTCCCAACAGCAGTGCGGGCGGCTCGCAGTCGATCACCGGGGCGGTCAGCGGCAGGCGCTTCGGGGTGGGCACAGACAACCTCCAGCGGTCGGCATCGCGGACGACATCTGCTGGAGAGGTGCAGACCTACCCATGATCGCATGGGTTCGGCGTGCCGAAAGCACCTCATGTGCGCGGCAGCCGCCGAGACGAAATTGACGCGCGGTCTACCCGTGATGCGGACGGGCGGAATCGCCAGCTACCGTGACGGGGTTCGAGCGGAGCGAGATGGGGAGGTAGGCGCCGCATGGTGAGCAGACTGTCGGCCTCCGACGCAGCGTTCTTCCATCTGGAGAACACCGCAACGCCGATGTACGTCGGGTCCCTGTCGATCCTGCGCAAGCCGCGTGCCGGCTTGAGCTACGAGACCCTGCTGGAGACCGTCGAGCGCCGCCTGCCGCAGATTCCGCGGTACCGGCAGAAGGTGCGCGAGGTAACGCTGGGCCTGGCCAGGCCGGTGTGGGTGGACGACCGGGAATTCGATATCACCTATCACATCCGGCGCTCGGCGCTGCCGTCTCCCGGCAGCGACGCCCAGCTCCACGACCTGATCGCCCGGCTCGGCTCACGGCCGCTGGACCGAACCCGTCCGCTGTGGGAGATGTACCTGGTCGAAGGGCTGACCCAGAACCGCCTCGCGATCTACACCAAGACCCACCAGGCCCTGGTCAACGGAATGACCGCGCTGGAGATCGGGCACGTGATCGTCGATCGCGCGCAGAAGCCGCCGGAGTTCGGTGAGGACATCTGGATTCCGGCCCGCGAACCCAGTGACAGCCAGTTGGTTCTCGGCGCGATCGGGGAGTGGATCACCCGGCCGACCAGTCAGCTCGCTGCCGTGCGCGACACCGTGACCGAAGTGGCCACCAGCGCCAGCGAACTGGCGGCGGTGGGACGACGGGTAGCCGACGTGGCCCGCACGGTGGCGCGGGGCACCGCGCCGAGCAGTCCGTTGAACACCACGGTGTCGCGCAACCGCCGCTTCTCGGTGGACCAGCACCGGCTGGAGGATTACCGGCTGGTGCGGGCCCGCTACAACTGCGACATCAACGACGTCGTCCTGGCGGTGGTGGCCGGCGCCCTGCGCAACTGGCTGCTGTCGCGCGGGGAGCCCGTGACCCCCATGACCACGGTGCGGGCCATGGCGCCGATGTCGGTGTACCCGGATGCCGAACTGGACTCCACGGGGCCGGGCCAGGCGATCAGCGAGGTATCGCCGTTCCTGGTCGATCTTCCCGTCGGCGAGGGAAACGCTGTGGTCCGGCTGTCGCAGATCGCCCATGCGACCGAATCGCATTCCACCGCAGCCAGTCTGGTCGACGCGCGCACCATCGTGACCCTGTCCGGATTCGCTCCGCCGACCTTGCACGCCATGGGCATTCGGGTGGCGACGGGTTTCTCGGCGCGGCTGTTCAACCTGCTGATCACCAACGTGCCCGGGGCCCAGAAGCAGATGTATGTCGCGGGCACCAAGCTCCTGGAGACCTACGCGGTGCCGCCGTTGCTGCAGAACCAGGTGCTGGCCATCGGAGTCACGTCGTACGACGGCATGCTGTATTTCGGGATCAATGCCGACCGTGACGCGATGAGTGACGTCGATGTGTTGCCCAGCCTTTTCCGGGAATCTCTCGAAGAATTGCTCGAGGCCGCCAAGTAACCCTGGCAAAACGCCTGAGGTGTTTGACCTGGACTGGAATTCGCGGTCTGATGAATTGATCATGCCGGCTGAGATACGAAAAAGTAGATCTGACAAGCACACGCACGAAGCCAAGCAAGCAACGCAGAAGGCGCTGAAATCGCCGACCGGCGACGTGGTGCCGCACCCGATCCTCGATGTTCCGGTCGAACAGCAGGCCTACACCCGCCGTCAAGGTGTCGACTGGGTGGTTTTCGGTGTCACCGCACTGATCGCGTCGGGGTTTCTGATCTGGGGATTCTTCAGCACCGATTCCCTGGCCTCGGCTTCCTCGGGTGCCCTGGCCTGGGTGATGAACAGCGCCGGGTGGCTGTTCGTCCTCACCGCATCGGGTTTCGTGGTGTTCGTGATCTGGTTGGCGATGAGCCGCTACGGAAACATCCCGCTCGGCCGCGACGGGGAAGAACCCGAATTCCACACGGTGTCGTGGGTCGCGATGATGTTCAGCGCCGGTATGGGGATCGGCCTGATGTTCTTCGGAGTGTCAGAACCGCTGTCGCACTTCGTCACTCCGCCCCCGATGACCGGCCCGGCCGGCAACGCCGGCGCGACGCAGACCGCGATGGCGACCACGCTGTTCCATTGGACCCTGCACCCGTGGGGGATCTATGCGGTCGTCGGGTTGGCCATCGCCTACGGCGTCTACCGCAAGGGCCGGTTGCAGTTGGTCAGCGCGGCGTTCGAACCCCTGCTCGGGGAGCGGGCCAACGGCCCGTGGGGCAAAGTCATCGACATGCTGGCGATCTTCGCCACGCTGTTCGGGTCGGCTGCCTCGCTGGGGCTGGGCGCGCTGCAGATCCGCAGCGGATTGCACATCGTGGCCGGGATCAGTGAAGCCGGCAACGCCGTGCTGGTCGTCATCATCACGATCCTCACCGTCGCCTTCGTGCTGTCGGCGGTGTCCGGCGTGGCCCGCGGCATACAGTGGCTTTCCAACATCAACATGGTGCTGGCGGTATCGCTGGCGTTGTTCATCTTCGTCGTCGGCCCCACGGTGTTCATCCTCAACCTGATCCCCACCTCGGTCGGAAGTTATCTCCAGCAGCTGCCGATGATGTCGGCGCGTACCGGGGCCGAGGGCCACGCGGTGAACACCTGGCTGCAGACCTGGACGATCTTCTACTGGGCGTGGTGGATCTCCTGGACCCCGTTCGTCGGCATGTTCATCGCCCGGATCTCCCGCGGCCGCACCATCCGCCAGTTCATCACCGGGGTGCTGTTGGTGCCCAGCGTGGTGTCCCTGGTGTGGTTCTGTGTGTTCGGCGGCGCGGCGATCCGCGAGCAGCAGAACGGCGCCGACCTGGCCGGGAAGGGCAGCATCGAGCAGGAGTTGTTCAGCCTGCTCGACCAGTACCCGATCGCCACGGTCGCCAGCATTGTGGTGATGGTCCTGGTGGCCATCTTCTTCGTGTCAGGCGCCGATGCCGCCTCGATCGTGATGGGTTCGTTGTCCGAGCGGGGCACCATCAAACCGACCCGCGCCACGGTGATCTTCTGGGGTGTGGCCACCGGTGCGGTGGCGGCGGTGATGCTGCTGGTCGGTGGGGCCGACGCGTTGACCGGACTGCAGACCATCACGATCATCGCGGCGTTGCCGTTCGTTGTGGTGATGGTCGGTCTGGCGGTGGCACTCGTGCGCGACCTGAGGCGCGATCCGTTGGTGGTGCGCCGCCAGTACGCGCGGGACGCCGTCAACGATGCGGTGGTCTCCGGTGTCACCCAGCACGGCGATGATTTCGTCATCTCCGTGGAGAAGGACCCGCACGCCGACGACCGCAGAGACGACGCGGGCGATTAACCTCGCGGTGTGCGCGTCTACATCCCGACGACCCTGGTCGCCCTGCAGCAGCTCGTCGCCGATCGCCACCTGCTCGTCGTGAACGGAACCGCCTTCGCGGTCACCCCGACGCTGCGGGAGGCCTATGCCGAGGGGGACGACGACGAACTCGCCGAGGTGGCCTTGCGGGAAGCCGCGTTGGCCTCATTGCGCCTGCTCGGGGGTACGGATTTGCAGCCGGGCTCCGGTCTCCCGCCGCGCCGCGCGGTGGTGGTGGCCGATGCGGGGACGCAGGTGGAGGTCACAATTCGCCCCGACCTCGACGACGCCGTGGTGCGGTTGTCCGGACCGTTGCCGATCGACGCCGTGGTCGCGGTGTACGTCGACAACGCCGATGCGGAGTCGGCGGTGCTGGCCGCCGTCGACGTCATCGACGAGGCGGACATGGGGGACGAGGACGCCGAACTCACGGTGGGAGACGCCCAGGATCACGACCTGGCGTGGTACGCCCCGCAGGAATTGCCGTTCCTGCTGGAACTGCTCTGACCGACAGACGGGGGATTTTTCGATGCGCGGATTCGGGCTGTTGGGGGCGCCCCGCCGGTGCCTGCTGGAGCCGCAGTGACGACCACTGACTTCCGCAACGTCAAAATCTTTGACGGCCACAGTGATCGGCTGTCGGCACCGTCGAACGTGCGGGTCAAGGGCAACCGGATCGAACTGATCTCCACCGACGCGCTGCCGGCTGACCCGGCTGCCACCGTGATCGACGGCGGCGGTCGCACGTTGATGCCGGGTCTGATCGACAACCATTGGCACACGATGCTGGTTCGACCGCCGGTGACACAGCTGACGACCTTGGATCCGGGGTACCTCAACCTGCTGGCCGGCGCCGAGGCCAACGACACGTTGATGCGCGGGTTCACCACGGTCCGCGATCTGGGCGGTCCGAGTTTCGGTCTCAAGAAGGCGATCGACGAAGGCGTCATCAACGGTCCGCGAATTTTCCCGTCGGGCGCGATCATCACCGTGACCAGTGGCCATGGTGACTTCCGCTCACCTGCCGACCTGCCCCGCAACCCGGGTGGCCCGCCGTCGCGTCAGGAGGAACTCGGCGCCGCGATGGTCGCCGACAGTCCCGACGAGGTGCGGATGCGTGCCCGCGAGCAGTTGTTCGGTGGCGCGTCACAGATCAAGCTGACCGCCGGGGGTGGGGTGTCCTCCCCGCACAGCCCGCTCGACGTCACCACCTTCACCGAACCCGAACTGCGGGCGGCCACCGAAGCGGCAGGCAACTGGGGCACCTATGTGGCGGTGCATGCCTACACCCCACAGACCATCCAGCAGGCGATCCGCGCCGGTGTCACCTGCATCGAGCACGCTCATCTGATGGATGAGGCGACGGCAAAAGAGATGGCGGACAAGAACATCTGGCTGAGCACGCAGCCCATCCCGGCCGAGATGATCGGTGCGTTCCCACCGGGCTCCGACGAGGCCGCGAAGGCCAAGGAGATCGTCGACGGCGTCAACAACGTCTACCAGTTGGCCCGCAAGTACAAGCTTAAGACGGCGTTCGGCACCGACATCCTGTTCTCGCCGCAACTGGCGGTCAGACAGGGGGCACTGTTGGCGGGACTGGGCAAGTGGTTCTCGCCCGCCGAGACGTTGACGATGGCCACCGCCACCAATGCCGAATTGTTGGCGCTGTCGGGCAAGCGCAGCCCGTATGCCGGAAAGTTGGGCGTGGTCGAGGAGGGCGCACTGGCGGATCTGTTGCTGGTCGACGGTGATCCGTTGGCCCGCCTGGACCTGGTCGCCGATCCGGAACGCAATTTCACGGTGATCATGAAGGACGGGAAAACCTACAAGAACACGTTGGCGTCCTGACCTTCGGGAGCAGGCTGCCGACTAGCTACGGGGCAGTAACCTACGGTACCGTAGGTTCATGGCCAAGAACTCCATCAAGGTCTCGGCCAATGTGGCCGATACTGTCCGTCCTACCGTCGCCGGCGCCGACCGGCGTCCCGGCTGGCATGCGCTTCGCCGCATCGTCGGCCAGGTGACCACGCCGCTGCTGCCCGATGACTACCTCAAGCTCGCCAACCCGTTGTGGTCGGCGCGGGAGTTGCGCGGTCGGGTGGTCGAGGTGCGGCGGGAGACGGCCGACTCCGCGACATTGGTGATCAAACCGGGCTGGGGATTCTCGTTCGACTATCAGCCCGGCCAGTACATCGGGATCGGCGTGCTCATGGACGGGCGCTGGCGCTGGCGGTCGTACTCACTCACCTCGACGCCGGACAAGATCGCTTCGGCGGGAGCGCGCACCATTGCGATCACGGTCAAGGCGATGCCCGAGGGCTTCCTGTCGGCGCATCTGGTCGACGGGTTGCAGCCGGGAACCGTGGTGCGGTTGGCCGCACCGCAGGGCAACTTCGTCCTGCCCGATCCGGCGCCGGCGTCGGTGCTGTTCGTAACGGCAGGCTCCGGCATCACCCCGGTGATGTCGATGCTGCGCACTCTGGTGCGCCGTGGTCAGATCACCGACATCGTGCATGTGCATTCGGCGCCAACGGAATCCGACGTCTTGTTCGCTGCCGAGTTGGCCACGCTGCACGAGGAGCATCCTGGTTACCGGCTGTTGTTGCGCGGCACCCGGACCGAGGGCAGGCTGGATCTGGCGCAGATCGGCGACGTGGTCCCGGATTGGCGGGAGCGCCAGGTGTGGGCCTGCGGGCCGGAGGGCATGCTCAACGACGCCGAACGCGTCTGGGCGGCCGCGGGCCTCCCCGACAGCCTGCATCTGGAACGTTTTGCGGTGTCGCGGGCCGCCCCGCACGGGGCCGGTGGCACGGTGACGTTCGAGCGCAGCGGCAAGGAGATCGCGGTCGACGGCGCGACGCCGTTGATGGATGCGGGGGAGCAGGTCGGAATTCAGATGCCGTTCGGTTGCCGAATGGGTATCTGTCAGTCGTGTGTGGTGGGCCTGGTCGAAGGGCATGTGCGCGATCTGCGCACCGGCGTCGAGCATGACCCGGGCACCCGGATTCAGACGTGTGTTTCGGCGGCTTCCGGCGACTGCGTCTTGGACGTCTAAACTTTACTGGCTGGTAACCTACGGGATCGTAGGTTACGCTACCGTAGGTAATTGAGAGGAGGTGACGATGGCAGTAACCGACGTTCCAGCATTCGCGCATCTCACCGATGCTGACATCGAGCATCTGGGCATCGAGCTAGACGCGATCCGTCAGGACATCGAAGATTCCCGCGGTGAGCGCGACGCGCGCTACATCCGTCGTACCATCGCCGCCCAGCGTGCCCTCGATCTGACGGGCCGCGCCATCCTGGCGGCGAGTTCGCGGCGGTCGGCGTGGTGGGCGGGCACCGTGACCCTGGGCGTGGCCAAGATCATCGAGAACATGGAGATCGGCCACAACGTCATGCACGGCCAGTGGGACTGGATGAACGACCCCGAGATTCACTCCTCGACGTGGGAGTGGGATATGAGCGGGGCGTCCAAGCACTGGCGGTTCACCCACAACTTCATGCATCACAAGTACACCAACATCCTCGGCATGGACGACGATGTCGGCTATGGCGTCATCCGCGTGACCCGGGATGCCAGGTGGAAGCCGTTCAACCTCTACGGCAACCTGCTGTTCAACACACTGCTGGCGATCGGCTTCGAGTGGGGCGTCGGGTTACAGCACCTGGAACTCGGCAAGATCTCCAAGGGGCGCGACGACCGTAAGGCCACGCTCATCCGCGTGCGCGAGTTCGGCGTCAAGGCAGGCGGACAGCTCTTCAAGGACTACGTGGCCTGGCCCGCTCTGACCTCGTTGTCGCCGGGTGCGACCTACAAGTCGACGCTGAAGGCCAACGCGGTAGCCAACGTGATCCGCAACGTGTGGGCCAACGCAGTGATCTTCTGCGGCCATTTCCCCGATGGCGCAGAGAAGTTCACCAAGACCGACATGGTCGGTGAGAGTCGCGGCCAGTGGTACTTGCGCCAGATGCTGGGCAGCGCCAACTTCAACTCGGGTCCGGCGCTGGCCTTCATGAGCGGCAACCTGAGTTACCAGATCGAACATCACCTGTTCCCGGATCTGCCGAGCAATCGGTACGCCGAGATCTCGGTCCGGGTGCGGGAGCTGTGCGACAAGTACGACCTGCCCTACACCACGGGACCGTTCCTGGTGCAGTACGGCAAGACCTGGCGCACGATCGCCAAACTGTCGCTGCCGGACCGGTTCCTGAAGGACACGGCCGACAACGCCCCGGAAACCCGCAGCGAGCGGATGTTCACCGAGCTCGACGGGTACGGCGTCACTGATCCGGACACCGGACGTCGCCGTGGCCTGAAGTCGGCCATCGCGACGGTGCGGGGCTGGCGCCAGCGCTGAGCTTGTCGAATGTGAAGAAGGTGTCGAGAAATCGTTGATTTCTCGACACCTTCTTCACATTGGGCGTATTGGTAGGGCACTCCCAGGGTTCTGGCAGCCGTCGCTCATACTCTGTCGCTCGTGAAGAAGTTGATCGCGGCCGCCATGGTGGTGGGCGCCTCGGCCGTCCCGATAGGTGTGTTGGCCACCGGGATCGCCGCCGCCGACGACTATGCGGGGAAGAAATACTCCGACGTGCAGTCGGAGCTGGCCGCCGCCGGCATGAAGGGTGTCGTCGCGGCCCGCTCGGGTGATTCGTTGTCCGACGACGACTGCGTGGTGACCCACTCGGAGAAGGCGCACTGGCACAAGGGTGACAACTTCGCGCCGGTCACCGACACCGAACTGCTCGACCTCAACTGCAATGCGGCGGTGGCCTCGGCCAAGACTCCGGGCAACTCCGCGGCCAGCCCGGAGGGACGCGCCGCCATTGCGGAGGCCAAGCAGCAGGCCGAGAAGGAGCAGCAGCAAGCCGCGGCCGGCCAGGCCAAGTCCTGACCCGTCACATTTTGGGTTCCCACACCTTTGGCCAGTCCTTGCCGCGGAACGCCGCGTCGGTGCCGCCGTCGATGAAGATGACCGACCCGACGAAATAACTCGCCTCGGGGCTCAGCAGGAACGCCACCAGCGCCGCCACTTCTTCGGGCCGCCCGCCGCGCCCGGCAGGGATGGTCTTGAGGAACTGCTCCATCCCCTCGCCGGTCAGCGGGTCCGTGCGACCCTCCTGGGTCATCGGTGTCTCGATGAGCCCCGGTGCAATCGCGTTGAGCCGGATGCCCTCGGTGATGTACTCCGCGGACCTGGTGCGGGCGTAATACGCCAGGGCGGCCTTGGTCGCCGGGTAAGCCTGCAGCGCCGCGTAGTCGCCATACGTGGAGGCGACGGTGTTGGCGCCTACCTCATCGCCGGCCAGACACGCATCTGCTAGCTCAACCGGCCAATTGGGTTGGCTGGTAGTCGAATTCGAGCTGATCAGCACCACCGATGCGTTCTCCCGGCCGGCCAGCAGCGGGGCCAGGCCTTCCAGCAGCTCGATCGCACCGAAATAGTTGACGGCGATCAACAGGCTCGCCGGACGGCCGGTGGCGGCCGCCAGTCCGGCGAACGGTACGAAACCCTCGATACCGTAGCCGGCCAGCTCGTTGACCTTGGCGATCGCCTCCTTGCGCCCGTCCGGGGTGCTCAGGTCCACGTTCACGTCGGCACCGCTCAGGTCGATGCCGATCACCCGATGTCCGTCCGATTCCAGCCGTTTCTTGGTTGCCGCCCCAAGCCCGGAGGCGGTGCCGGTGAGAACGTAAGTAGCCATAGTCAGCGACCCTAGTCGCCGAGATGTCGACGCAGGTCAGGCTTCCCGGAGAGCGGTCAAGAGGTGTCGGGTCGCCGCGACGCGGCTCGTCGCCGGTCCGGTCAGGGTGTCCAGCGCACATTCGGGATCGGCGGGCGCGCCCATATGGCCGCAGCCGCGCGGACAGTCCTCGATGGTGCCGGCCAGATCCGAGAACGCCCTGATCACGTCGTCGGGTTGAATGTGCGCCAAGCCGAAGGACCTGATCCCGGGGGTATCGATCACCCAGCCCTGGCCATCGAGTGGGATCGCCACCGACTGGGTGGAGGTGTGCTTGCCCTTGCCCACTCCGGACACCTCGCCGGTAGCCCGATCTGCCTCCGGGGCAAGGCGATTCACCAGAGTGGACTTTCCCACGCCGGAATGCCCGAGGAACACGGTGACCTGATCGGTCAGCAGCGGTGCGACCGCATCGAGCGGATCCTCGCGGCCCGCGGTGACAATGGACAGGTCCAGATCTGCGAACTGTGCCGCGAACGGCCCGGGGGCGGCCAGGTCGGATTTCGTCAGGCACAGCACCGGTCTCAGCCCGCCGGCGTACGCGGCGATCAACGCGCGTTCGACGAATCCGGTACGCGGCGGCGGATCGGCCAGCGCCACCACGATCAACAGCTGATCGGCGTTGGCGACGACCACCCGTTCGGTCGGATCGGTGTCATCGGCGGTGCGGCGCAACACTGTTCGACGCTCACCGCGGCGCACGATCCGGGCCAGGGTGTCCGGCCGACCGGACAGATCACCGACGATGTCGACGTCGTCGCCGACCACGATCGGGGTACGGCCCAGTTCCCGGGCCCGCATCGCGACCACGCGGTGATGCGGGTCGCGATCGAGGGCGCAGCCCCATCGGCCGCGATCGACGGTCACCACCATCGCGGACCGGGCATCGGCATGGTCGGGGCGGTTCTTGGTGCGCGGACGCGAGCCTTTACCCGGCCTGATCCGGACGTCGGACTCGTCGTATTCCCGCGCTCCCAAGGTGGTTTACTTCCCGCCCGTCAGCATCTGTTCCCACATCAGCGGGAAATCGGGCAGGGTCTTGGCCGTGGTCTCGATGTTGTGCACCGCCACACCGGGCACCCGCAGGCCGATGATCGCCCCGGCCGTGGCCATCCGGTGATCGGCGTAGGACCGCCAGGTCCCACCGTGCAGCGGGCGGGCCGTGATGAGCAGACCGTCCTCGGTCTCGTGGCAGTCGCCGCCGAGTCCGTTGATCTCGGTGGTCAGCGCGGCCAGCCGGTCGGTCTCATGCCCGCGCAGGTGTGCGATGCCGCGCAGCCGTGACGTCGAGCCGTCAGCGGCCAGTGCGGCCAGCGCGGCCACGGTGGGGGCCAGCTCGCCGACATCGTGCAGGTCGGCGTCAAACCCGTCGTAGTCTTCGGTGCCACTGACTTCCAGGTATGAATCACGTTGGTGAACAGTCGCATTCACCTTCGCCAGCAGATCGAGGATGGTGTCGGCGGGCTGGATGCTGGCCGACGGCCAGCCGGCGATCCGCACTGTTCCTCCGGTGACGATCGCAGCGGCGAGAAACGGTGTGGAATTCGACAGGTCGGGCTCGATGTGCCAGGCCCGCGCGGCGACCGGCCCGGGGGACACCCGCCAGCGGTTGGGGACCGAATCATCGACCTGCACGCCGGCGTCGCGCAGCATCGCCACCGTCATTGCCACGTGCGGAGCTGAGGGCACCGAGGTCCCGGTGTGCACGATGGTGAGCCCGTCGGTGAATGTCGCACCGGACAACAACAACCCCGAGACAAACTGCGAGGACCCCGACGCGTCGATCTCGACGGTGCCGCCGGCCACGGCGCCGCGGCCGCGCACCGCGAACGGCAGCGCGTCCCCGTCGACGTCGACTCCCAGGCCGCGTAGCCCATTGAGCAGCGGCGAGATCGGTCGGGCCCGGGCCTGCTCGTCGCCGTCGAAGGTGACCGAGGTGGTGCCCAACGCGGCGACCGGAGGCACGAACCGCAGGACGGTGCCGGCCAGTCCGCAGTCGACCCGCGCATCCGGGGCCGGTGCGATGCGACCGGTGACCGTCAACTCGGTGTCGTCATGTTCGGCGGGTATGACGCTGACGCCGAGGGTGCGAATGGCGTCGATCATCAGATCGGTATCGCGGCTGCGCAACGCGCCGTGAACCGTCGAGGGGCCCTGTGTGGTGGCCAGAGCGGCCAGCACGAGCGCGCGGTTGGTCAGCGACTTCGAACCGGGCACCGTCACTGTGGCGTCGACCGGGACCGTGGCCGACGGAGCCGGCCAATGTGTCATCTGCTCCTCACGTGCGCTCACGCACTACATCCTGCCTTGTCCACGGACTCTGCAACCATGGGCACTATGTGTGGACGTTTCGCGGTGACCACCGATCCTGCGTTGCTGGCGCAGAAAATCCAGGCCCTCGATGAGACTGCGGCGAGCACGGAGAGCACGGCAAGCTCCGGCCCCAACTACAACGTGGCTCCCACGACGACCATCTCCGGCGTCGTCAAACGGCACGCCGAGCCCGAGGACGAGTCGACCCGGCGGGTCCGGTCCATGCGCTGGGGGCTGATCCCGCCATGGGTGAAGACCGCCGAGGGTGGCGGTCCAGATACCAAGGGGCCCCTGCTGATCAACGCCCGCGCCGACAAGGTCACCACCTCACCGGCGTTCCGGAACTCCGCCAAGAACAAGCGCTGTCTGATCCCGATGGACGGCTGGTACGAGTGGAAGCCGAATCCCGGTAAGAAAGCCAAGACCCCGTACTACCTGTACGGCGCCGACGGTGAGCTGCTGTTCATGGCGGGGCTGTGGACGACGTGGCGTCCGCAAGGCGCACCGAAAGACGCGCCGCCCCTGCTCAGCTGCACGATCATCACGACCGACGCCGCCGGTCCCATCGCCGAGATCCACGACCGGATGCCGCTGACCATCAGCGCGCCGGACTGGGACCGCTGGATGGATCCCGACGCCCCCATCGACGAGGGACTGCTGCGTGGTCACGGAGACCTGGACCGGATCGCCGTTCGTGAGGTGTCGCGACTGGTCAACAGTGTCCGCAACAACGGCCCCGAGCTCATCGAGCCGGCCGAATCCGAAGAGATGGGGTTGTTTTGAGCGGGATCGATGTCGGCGTGGTGGATGCGATCGGCGCTGATCTGCGGTCGGCCGGCTTCACCACCGACGGGGTGGCCGAACTGCTGGGCCCCGACGCCAACGCCGCGCTCGGCCGGGGCGTGTGGTGGCCGGTTCTGCGAGTCACCCACGCCGCACCGGCCGATCGGCAGCGCCTGGGCGTGCTGGTGCGCCTGCTGCTGCTCGGGACCGAGGAGTCGCGGGAGGACGTCGAGGCGGCGTTCCCGTCGATCAGCCTGGAGACGCTGACAGCGAGCGGTGTCCTGGAACTCAACGGCTCCACGGTGCGGGCGGCCCTCGACATCCGCCCGCACAGTGACGGAACCCGGGACTTCTGGGTGGTGTCCGATCAGGACGCTGCGGTGCGGCGGGGCCCGTTGCGTCACGATCATGTGCTCGGGATCGGCGGGGCATCGGTGTCACTGGCCCGTGCCGTCACGCGTAACCCCGTCGGCCGCGCCCTCGATCTCGGCACCGGATGCGGTATTCAGGCGCTGCATCTGGACGCACACTGCGACGAGATCGTCGCCACCGACACCAACGAGCGGGCGTTGGCGCTCGCGGCGATGACCGCGCGGCTCAACGGTATGTCGTGGGACCTGCGCCACGGCAGCCTGTTCGAACCGGTGGCGGGCGAGCGTTTCGATCTGATTGTCTCCAATCCGCCGTTCGTGGTCGGTTCGGGTACCCGCGACTACATCTACCGCGACTCTGGCATTGCCGGAGATGCGTTGTGCCAGAGCCTGATCGAGCAGGTGGGCGATCATCTGCTGCCGGGCGGTACCGCGCACATCATGGCGAACTGGATCGTGCGTGACGGTCCAGATTGGCGCGACCGGGTCCGCGGCTGGCTGGCCGGCACCGGTCTGCATGCCTGGGTGGTGCAGCGTGAACTGGCCGACCCGGTCAGCTATGTGTCGCTGTGGCTGGCCGATGCCGGGGAGGACCTCGAACGGCAGGCGCAGCGTGGTGGGCAGTGGCTCGACTGGTTCACCGAGCAGGGCATCGCCGGTATCGGCATGGGCATGATCTCGCTGCGGGTCCCGCGTGATGGCGAACCGCCCGAGCAGATTCTCGAGGAGATCACCGGTGCCGACGAGGCGGTCACCGGCGCCGAGGTGGACGCCTTCTTCGCCCGGCGGGCCTACCTGCGTGACACGTCCGACGACACGCTGCTGGCGGCCCGGCTCTCCACGGCGCCGGTCTTTCTGGAGGCACAGTCGCTGCCCGGACCGCAGGGCTGGCAGGAGGTCGGGGCCGCGGTGCGCCGCCCGGGTGGCCCGGCCGCGGTCATCGGGGTCGACGAGGTGCTGCGGGCGCTGCTGGCGGGTTGCCGCGGCGAGGTGCCGTTGGGGACCTTGCTCCAGCTGTTGGCCACTCATCACGGAGTGAATGCCGACGCGCTGGCGCAGGCCGCCCTGCCCGAGGTACGTGAGGCGATCGGGCGCGGAATCCTCTATCAGGCAGAATGACCGCTCTTCGGAGGACCGACCTGTTTCACCACCGCAGCCGGGCGGTCACCACCGCGTAAGGCGCCCCGAAGGAGACTCGGCCCTCGCCGTCGGCCTGCGCACTCAATGCGGCGGCAAACGCATCGAGCAGACGGTCGCGCGTCGTCTCGTCCAGTCGGCCCAGCAGGTCGACATGCATCGGTGACTCGTCGGAGATGAAGCGCACTGCGGACTCGACGGACTCGAATTGCCAAGTGTGTGAGCCGGTCTTGAAACTGACCTGGTCGAACCCCGCGGTCAGCCGCGACTGCACGATTTCCAGGTCGCCCCACTGATCGGGCGAATACACGGCGGCCGACGGCCGGCCCAGAATTTCGATGATCGGGTTGTAGAACGGGTTACCGGTCTCATCGCGGATCCAGGTCGAGAACGCGAAGATCCCGCCCGGGTTCAACAGCCGGGTGACCTCGGCGACCAGGCTGGTGGGCTCGACGAAGATGATGCCCATGTTCGACACCACAGTGCCGAACCCGCCGTCGGGCAGCCCGGTGTGCGCGGCATCGGCGACCACCCACCGCACTGCTTCCGCTCCTGGACGCTCGGCGGCGATGGCGATCAGCTCGGCGGTGAGGTCCACACCGGTGACCTCGGCGCCGGCCTCGGCGGCGGCTAGCGCGGCGCTTCCGGTGCCGCACGCCAGGTCGACCAGAGTGGTGCCACGGACCGGCCGCAGCCGGTCGGCGGTGGCGACGACCTCATCGGCGATGACGGCGATCTGTTCGGCGACGGCCTGGTAGCGGCCGGCGGCCCAGTTGGTAGGCCGCGGTTCGGTGGCTTGTGGGTCAGGCATGCAAGCGAGCCTAGATGGGGTAGGCGGGGATGACGTACCTCTGCGACAACGGGGCGATGATGATGGTCAAGGAGACGGTCACCGACAACACCATCCGGCGTCACCTGGCGACGAGGACCTGCTGGCCTTCGGCCAGCTCGGCACCTTCTCCGAATACGCTGTCCTCTCCGAGCACTCGGTGATCAAGCTCGATCAGATCAACGAGGCCATCACCGACATGCGTGAAGGCCGAAACATCCGCGGCGTCATCGGGATTCGATTAGTACGGAGGGGGTTTGTCGAGTTCGGCGTTGAGCCGGCGTTCGGTGTTGATGCGTTGGGTGCGGGTTTGTTCGCGGGTTCGTTGGCGGACCGGCATTTTCATGTGCCGGTTGGCGGGGCCGGTGGGCGTCGGAGCTCGGTGCGGGGCCGGGGTGTGGGTAATGGTGTGGGTGATCCTGTCCGGGAACAGGATTCGGCTGAACGGTGTGGTGTGGTACGTGTGGCCGGTGGGTGCGGTCCAGGTGTGGCTGCCGTCGGGGTGTTGAACATCGGTCCAGCCACCCTCACCGGTGTTGAAGGTTTTGATGAGGTGGTGGGTGCGGCATTTCGGCCCCAGGTTGCCGGGGTGGGTGGCTCCGGTCGGCCACAGGTCGCAATGGTCGAGATCGCAATGGTCGGCGGCTACTCCGCACCCGGGGAACATGCACACGAGGTCACGCATCCGGACGAATGCGGCGAGTTTTGTTGAGGGCCGGTACCGAGATTCGGTGGTGAGGTCTTCGGGGTTGGTGAGGTGCTTGATGGTCGCTCCGGTGGCGATCAGTTCGGCCAGCAGGGGCGCGGGCACGATCCCGCCACCGAGAATGACTGCGGGGCTGCCGGATACGGCGGGTGTGCCGTCCGCCCCGCGGCCAGCGAGGGCCGGTTTGCCATGGATGCGTGGGTCGCGGGGTGGTTGAGCAGAGCCGGCGGGTTCGTCGATGGGCGTCTCGACTGCCGCATCAGAACCCGCGTGGTCATCGCCCTCGTCGTTGTGGGTGTCATCGGCCCTGGTGGGCAGCATCTGTGCCAGCAGGTGGATGACGACGGCGCGGGAGCGGGGGTCGACGCCGGTGGCGTCGCAGTCGGGGTTGTTGCACTGGCAGGTGAGGTGGTCGGCTCCGGCGCCGATGGCGCCCAGTGCGTCGGAGCGGCGTTGCCCGAGGGTGCGTGGGTCGTTGTCGCAGACTCCGCGGACCATGGTGTTGAGCAGGTTTCTGAGCAGGGCCGCGTCGGTGGCCAGGAGCCGTCCCCAGATGGAGACGGTGCCGTTGGGATCGTCAGGGTCACCGAAATGAATATCACGATCTCGCGCGGCGGTGCGGGTTCTGCGCACGGCGGCGGGGTCGAATTTTTCCACCCAGACATCGATGGCTTGTTCGGTCTTGGTGGCGGTCAGGGCACCGTAGGTGGTGGCGGCGCCGGCCAGGGCGGTGTCGATCAATGCCAAGGCGTCGTCGTCGGTGACGAGTTGGGTGCGCCAGGTGATCGTGGAGATCACTTTCGCCGAGATTTCTCCATGGGCGAAGTCGGCGGCGACTTTGGGGAGTCGTTCGCGTAGTGCTTGGCCGATACGCATCTGGGCGGAGGCGGCTCCGCGGCTCAGGTTGCAGGCGGCGCCGACCGCCGCGGTGGCAGTTTCCCAGCCGTCGATCGCACAGTGGGCGGAAATCTCGTCTTCATCGTCGCAGTGTCGGGCCACGATCTCGGCGATGGCTGCCAGGCGTGTGGCGGCGTGGATGGCTTCGGCGCGGGTGTGGTGTTCGAGGGTGTCGATCAGTGCGGCGTCGGTGAGTTCACCGAGCGCCGCCTGATCCAGCAATTCGAACACATGTTCGATGTTAGTCGCATTGGTTCAGCCCGGCAATAATTTTCGATGGCTGCTGAATTTGTCGCTCGTCATGCGGGCAAATGGTTACGGCTGGACGTATCCGGGCGGGTTGGGGGTGTCCACCCACAGGTCCACGCCGAGATCGCCGCCGGGTGTGCAGTCGTACACCGACAGATCGGTGACACCGTTGGCCAGTAGCACGTCCTCGCACAGCAGGCTCTGGCCGGTGTACTCGCGCGCCGGTTGGTTGAAGATCGCGTAGGCGGCATCGGCGTAGACGTCGGGCTTGCGGGCCCGGCTCATGGCCTCGTCACCGCCGAGCAGGTTCTGGACCGCGGCGGTGGCCACCAACGTGCGCGGCCACAGCGTGTTGGACGCGATGCCCGCCTCGCGCATCTCTTCGGCAATGCCCAACGCGCACAGTGTCATTCCGAACTTGGCCATCATGTACGCGGTCGGCTTGAGCCACTGCGATTCGAGGCGGATCGGCGGGGACAACGTCAAGATGTGCGGGTTCTCCCGGCCCTTCATGTGCGGGATACAGGCCTGCGACACCGCGTAGGTGCCACGGATCTGGATGCCGTTCATCAGGTCGAAGCGCTTGAGCGGTACTTCCTCGATGGAGCCGAGGTTGATCGCCGAGGCGTTGTTGACGCAGAGGTCGATGCCGCCGAACTGCTCGACGGCTTTGGCAACCGCGGCTGCCACCGAATCGCCGTCACGCACATCGCCGACGATCGGCAGGGCCTGCCCGCCGGCCTCCTCGATCTCCTTGGCCGCGGTGTAGACGGTGCCCTCAAGTTTGGGATGCGGTTCGGCGGTCTTGGCGACCAGGGCGATGTTGGCGCCGTCGGCGGCGGCCTTCTTCGCGATCGCCAGGCCGATACCGCGGCTGGCGCCGGAGATGAACATGGTCTTCCCAGACAGAGTCATAGAGACACGATATGCCGACCGGGTTGGATTGAATTGCCCGGTTCAGGGCTATGCGAGGGGGACGATGGATTTACAGACGAATTGGAGGAGCCATGAGCGTCGTTCCTGCCGGAACCGTGCTGACCTGTGCTCACGAGGGTTGTGGGTGCCGGATCCGCGTCGAGTCCGAATGCCATTGCAAGGGTCCCGAAACCAGCTACAAGTGCACATGCGGTGCCGACATGGTGCCGGTCACCGAATAGGTCAGCCCGCAGCGTTGGGCTGTAGCGGCGGACAGGTGCCGGCCGGGTCGGCGACGAGCTCGAAGTGCCACAGCTCGTTGGCGTAGATCTGGCACAGCCCGAAGCGGGCGCCGTTGGCGATCAGCCAGTGATCGGCCTGCGGACCCCCGATATCGACCGCCTCACCGGTCACATGCCGGGACGCGGTCGGCGTCTGGACGTACTGACGGGCAGCCGCGAGGCTGCCGTACGTCTGCACCGCCTGATCGAGCAGTGACTGCTGGAAATCGGTGGACCGCCACCCCGAGTTGATGGTCATGGTGACGCCGTCGGCGGCCGCGGCGTTGGCAGCGTTCTGAACGGCGGCCAGCAGACGCGGGTCCAACCGGCCGATCGCCGGGTTCTGGACGTCGAACGGGGTCAGGACCTGTCCGTCGGACAGCGAGCCGTCACCTTGGGTCATCGGGACGGTGTCGTCGACGAGCCGGATCTGCGGTGCCGGGGCGGACGTGCCGAACAGGGTCACCAGAGCGGCGACGCCCGAGGCCACAGTTGCACCCACCATCATCGGCATCACCGCGACCACATTACTGCGCCCGCGCACAGGTCAATACCAACGCCGATTCAGCCAGCGATCTCGGCGGTCACCGCGCCGGTCGCCCGGATCAGGTCGGCTGGGGCGAGTGCGACGTCCCACCCTCGTTTCCCTGCGCTGCACAGCACCTTCTCGAAGGTCAACGCCGAGTCGTCCACCACGGTGGGCAGCGCCTTGCGCTGTCCGAGTGGGGAGATGCCGCCCACCACATATCCGCTGGAGCGCTGCGCCGCGGCCGGGTCGGCCATCTCGGCTCTGGCCACCCCGAGTGCCGCGGCGGCCGCCTTGAGCGACAGCTTGGTCGGCACCGGCAGCACCGCAACCGCGAGCCCCTTGGGCAGTGCGATGACCAGTGTCTTGAACACCTGCTCGGCGGCGAAGCCCGCTGCGGCCAGTTGTGCGACCGCCTCGGCACCGAACGAATCGTTGCGGGGGTCGTGGTGGTACCGGACGACCTGATGGTCGATACCCGCGGCGACCAGCGCGGCGATCGCCGGGGTTGCTGCGCGGGCCATCGGCACAGGGTAGCGGGCACGCCGGGAACATAGCGGCCGCCGAATGCTGTTATTGCTGTCGACACCTGCTCAGCGCTACTTGTCGGTAGCACGCTCTAGGATCTGTAAGGAGGATTCTGGTGCCAACCGTATGCCTGGAACGGCCGCCGGATACCTACCGGTATTCGGGACCCCTTGGTGGCGCCGCGACAGAAGGGAAGGTGTTTCCCACGATGACTGACGTCGAGCAGGCCGAGCCTGACGCGCCGCAGCCGCCTGAAACCGATGCTGAGCTGACCGCCCGGTTCGAACGTGATGCCATCCCGCTGCTGGACCAGCTCTACGGTGGCGCATTGCGCATGACCCGCAACCCCGCCGATGCCGAGGACCTGCTCCAGGAAACCATGGTCAAGGCGTATGCCGGCTTCCGGTCGTTCCGCGAGGGCACGAATCTCAAGGCGTGGCTCTACCGCATTCTGACCAACACCTACATCAACAGCTACCGCAAGAAGCAGCGTCAACCTGCTGAGTACCCGACCGACGAGATCACCGACTGGCAGCTGGCGGCCAGTGCCGAGCATTCGTCGACCGGTCTGCGGTCGGCGGAGGTCGAGGCGCTGGAGTTGTTGCCCGACACCGAGATCAAGGCGGCACTGCAGGCGCTACCCGAGGAATTCCGGATGGCGGTGTACTACGCCGACGTCGAGGGTTTCCCGTACAAGGAGATCGCCGAGATCATGGATACGCCCATCGGGACGGTGATGTCCCGCTTGCACCGCGGCCGCAAGCAGCTACGTGAGCTGCTGGCGGATGTGGCCAGGGATCGCGGTTTCATCCGAGGTCAGCAGCTTGGTGAGCCGGAGGAGGTCTCGTCATGAGTGATAAGCACGGTGAGGACGAGCGCTGGACCCCGCCGGTCGGTCCCGTCGACCCTGAACACCCGGAGTGCGCGGCGGTAATCGCCGAAGTATGGACCCTGCTCGACGGTGAGTGCACCGACGAAAGTCGCGACAAGCTCAAGCACCACCTCGAAGAATGCCCGGCCTGCCTGCGTCATTACGGGGTCGAGGAGCGTGTCAAGCACCTCATCGCCGCCAAGTGCAGCGGGGAAAGGGCTCCCGAGGGGCTGCGGGAACGGCTGCGCATCCAGATCAGCCGGACCACGATCATCCGGGGCTGACGGGGCGGACAGCCCCGGGTGGCCCGACGACAAACCGCCCGATCTCCGAAGGGAGTCGGGCGGTCAAAGTCTGCCGAAGCGGCTAGCGCACTGACTTCGAACCGGCGTTGGGGCGCTTGCCGTGGTTCGCCTTCGAGTGCTTGCGGTCACGCTTCTTGCGGCCACGCTTGGCCATGATGATCCTCCAGATGGTGTAAGAGCTTGCTCCCTAGTGTCTCATGCCCCGGGGGCGGCGCTGTCCACCCGGGGTTGTGGTTCGATATAGGCCGCAGGAGTAGTCGGATTAGCGCCGAAGTGAAGTGGGGTGAAGATGGCCGAGGACGTTCGCGCCGAAATCGTGGCCAGTGTGCTCGAGGTCGTCGTTCACGAGGGCGATCAGATCGGTGCGGGGGACACCCTGGTGCTGCTCGAGTCCATGAAGATGGAGATTCCGGTCCTCGCCGAGGTCGCGGGCACCATCACCAAGGTCAATGTCGCCGAGGGCGACGTGATCCAGGCCGGCGATCTCATCGCGGTGATCGACTGACCCGGTCCGGTTGCCTGCTCCCGGGGGGCGTTGGCTGATGTCCACCCTCGGTGACCTGCTCGCCGAGCACACCGTGTTGCCCGGCAGCGCGGTGGACCACCTCCATGCGGTGGTCGGGGAGTGGCAGTTGTTGGCGGATCTGTCGTTCGCCGACTATCTGATGTGGGTGCGTCGCGACGACGGCGTTCTGGTGTGTGTGGCGCAGGTGCGGCCCAATACCGCGCCCACCGTCCTGCTGGCCGACTCGGTCGGCACCCTGGCCGCGGCAGCAGATCTCGGGGTCGTCGCCACCGCCTTCGAGTCGGGTGCGATCGGCCGGGGAAGCGGTGGTACGCAACGACATTCGCCGGACCTTCCCGGACTGAACGTGGAAGCGGTGCCGGTGCGCCACCGCGATCACGTGGTGGCGGTGCTGACTCACCAGACCGCGCTGGCTGCCCGTCGGATGGCCAGCCCGCTGGAGGGCGCCTACCTGGACTGTGCGAGCGATCTGCTCCACATGCTGTCCGAGGGCACCTTCCCGAACGTCGGTGATCTGGCCATGTCCCGCTCCAGCCCGCGGGTGGGTGACGGCTTCATCCGTCTGGACCGGGGTGGCGATGTCGTCTTCGCCAGTCCGAACGCGATCTCGGCCTATCACCGCATGGGCCTGGCCTCCGAGCTCGACGGGCACAATCTGGTCGCCATCACCCGACCGTTGATCTCCGACGTGTTCGAGGCCCAGGAATTGGCCAACCACGTGCGTGACTCGCTGGCCGGTGGTTCCAGCATGCGCATGGAGGTCGACGCGGGCGGCGCGGCCGTGTTGATGCGGACGCTGCCGCTGGTGGTGCACGGCGCCCCGGTCGGGGCGGCCGTGCTGATCCGCGACGTCACCGAGGTCAAACGGCGTGACCGCGCACTGTTGAGCAAGGACGCGACCATCCGGGAGATCCATCACCGGGTGAAGAACAATCTGCAGACCGTGGCTGCCCTGCTGCGGCTGCAGGCGCGACGGACCAGCAACCTGGAGGCCCGCGAGGCATTGATCGAGTCGGTGCGACGGGTGTCGTCGATCGCGCTGGTGCACGATGCGTTGTCGATGTCGGTGGACGAGGAGGTCAACCTCGACGAGGTGATCGACCGGATCCTGCCGATCATGAACGATGTCGCCTCGGTGGATACCCCGATCCGGATCAACCGAACGGGGGCGCTGGGCGTGCTCGACGCCGACCGGGCGACCGCGTTGATCATGGTGATCACCGAATTGGTGCAGAACGCCATCGAGCACGCCTTCGACACCGACACCCCGCAGGGTTGCGTGACGATCAGGTCCGAGCGCTCGGCCCGCTGGCTCGACGTCGTGGTGCACGATGACGGACGTGGGCTACCCGACGGGTTCAGCCTGGAGAAGTCCGACCGGCTGGGTCTGCAGATCGTGCGAACCCTGGTCACCGCGGAGTTGGACGGGTCCCTTGGCATGCATGATGTCGCGTCGGGCGGAACCGATGTGGTGCTGAGAGTGCCGATCGGTAGGCGAGGTCGCGGCGTTCAGTGAGCCGGCCGGGCACACAGCTGGTTCACAGTGGGACGTCAGTACCACCGAAGTAATTACGCAGTTGTGTCAATACGAAGATGTGATGACAATTACGCAATTTGCTGTGGATAATTGTCGCAAAAGCAAGCTATGGCCCCGACATTCGTCGGGGCCATAGCTTGCGTCGGGATCTGGACCGAAGGTCAGACTCCGGTGCGGGCCTTGGTGCGGGCATTGCGACGTTTGAGCGCACGACGCTCGTCCTCGCTCATCCCGCCCCAGACGCCGGCGTCCTGGCCGGACTCCAAGGCCCAGGTGAGGCACTCAGTGGTTACGGGGCAGCGGTTGCACACCAGCTTCGCATCGGCGATCTGAGCAAGCGCCGGGCCACTGTTTCCCACGGGGAAGAACAGTTCCGGATCTTCGTCGCGACAGACGGCCTTGTGGCGCCAATCCATAAGATCAAACTCCTTGTTCGACATGTGATCTGTGCGCGGCAAAGCACACCAGATTTTCTTCGGCTGTTAACGCGTGCATGCGAATGTTTCTGCACTGTTGCAACGATGCTTTCACAGGCTGAACAGATGTCAATAGCATTGAGTTAACACGTGGGGAAAGTCACTGGGTAGGGCGGTGACTGGATGCCTCACTACGGTGTACTACACTCTGGATTCAGCTGCGCCCTAATTCCACCTTAAGCGGTGTGTTTGCGCAGGTCAATCACTTTTCTTGGTCGGGGCGACGACGCTCAGCGCGGCGGGGACCGACGTGAACGTCATCGATTCGCGCATGCCGATGTAATCTCCGTCAATCTGGCAGGCGGCAGGCGTGTTGCTCGTCACGGTGACCGTTGAGATGTTGTCGTCACGGATCAGATGCTTGCCCGCCAAGCGCGGGTTGCGGGACACCATCTGGCGGACCACCCGCAGATTCGCCCAGATATTCATGCTCGTGACGGCGAACACACCCAAACCTGTGTCGAACGTGGTTTCGGGGTTCGTCCACACCGGGCGGTTGTTCGCATACGTCCACGGACTGGAGTTCGACACGAACGCAAAGTGCACCCCGTCGACGGGGTCAGCGCCCGGCAGTTGCAGCGTGAGGGTCGGTTCCCTGCGCACGCTGGTCAGAAACTCGCGCACCGCCACCCGGATGTAACGGGATGCGGTGACCTTGCGTCCCTTCGCGCGTTGGGCCTCGACCGCCGCCACCACGTCACCGTCCACACCCATCCCGGCGGTGAACACACCCCAGCGCTCACCGCAGTCCATCAAACCGATTTGGCGCCACGTGCGCCCCAACCGATAGCCGCCGAGCAGGTCGACGAGCTGGTTGGTGGCCTCGATGGGATCGGGACTGATGCCCAGCGCCCGGGCGAAGACGTTGGCCGAACCTCCCGGCACGACAGCCACCGCGGGGGCTAGCGCGGGGTCGGGACGGGTCCCACAGTCCCCGAGCACACCGTTGACGACTTCGTTGACCGTGCCGTCGCCGCCGTGCACGATCAGCACATCCACACCGTCGCGGGCGGCGTCGCGGGCGATTTCGATGGCGTGACCCCGGTGATTGGTGTGTTCGACGGTCAGCGTCACCCGGCTTTCCAGCGCGTGGGCGAGCAGGTCACGCCCGGCCGGGGTGGTCGAGGTCGCGTTCGGATTGACGATCAGCACGGCACGCACGGGACATGAGCCTAACCGGGCAAGGTGTCGGGCTGTTATTCGTGAATCTGTCCGTCGAGGTAGCGCCACCGGCCGCCAACCCGTTCGAACCGGCTGCGTTCGTGAAGGATGTGGCGGCGGCTGTCCTGCACGTACTGGGCGCGGAACTCCACCAATCCTTCGGCGTCGTCCTCGCCTCCCGCCTCGGTGTCGACGATCTGCAACCGGCGCCAGGTGATGGCCGCGTCGAGGGTCAGTTCCGAGGGGCGGGTGTCGGGATGCCAGGAGGTCAGCAGATAGCCGGCGTCGCCGAGGGCGAATGCGCTGAACCGCGACCGCATCAGCGCGAGGGCCGTGGGGGCCTGCTGCCCGCCGGTGTGCAGCGGCCCGCAGCAGTCGCCATAGGCGCGGCCGGACCCGCAGGGGCAGGGACGGTCACTCGACACGCAGACAGTGTCGCAGGCCTGTCCGCTACGCCGAGATCGACACGAGGGCGGTGGATATTGCCCAATCACCACCCTGGCGTCGATCTCGACATCGTGAAACCGCGTCAGCAACGCGTCGGTGTGCCTCGCCGCCGGCGGCGAGGGCGTCGGTACCGTACTGAAGGTGACCGCACGTCGATTACTGCTCGTCAACGGACCGAATCTCAACATGCTGGGCACCCGGCAGCCCGAGATCTACGGGTCCACCACGCTGGCTCAGATCGAGCAGCGGGTGGCCGAGCTGGCCGCCGGGCTCGGTTTCGAGGTCCGCGCCGTGCAGAGCAACCACGAGGGTGAGCTGGTCGACGCCATCCAGGCGGCCCGACAGGACTGCGCCGGCATCATCATCAATCCCGCGGCCTACAGCCACACCTCGGTCGCGATCCGGGATGCGCTCAGCGCGGCCGAACTGCCCGTGGTCGAGGTGCACCTGAGCAATATCCACACCCGGGAGGCGTTCCGGCACCACTCCTACGTCTCGGCCGTCGCGCAGGTGGTGATCGCCGGCGCGGGTCCGGCCGGATATGAGTACGCGGTGCGCTACCTGGCGGAGCAGCGATCGTGATCCAGCCTCCCTCAATCCGGTACGCCGGATTTCTGACCGCCGCCGAAGGAATCGCCGCACTGATCATGGCGGTCGTGCTCCTGGTGCGGGCGGTGGGCGGTGCGGATCAGCACATCGTCAGCGGGTACGGCACGGCAATCTGGTTCGTGTTGATCGGTGGTGGAGTGCTCGCCGGCGGCTGGGCACTGATCACCGCACGGCGTTGGGGCCGCGGGATCGCGGTGCTCACCAACCTGCTGTTGCTGCCGGTGGCCTGGTACGTGATCACCTCGCACCATGTGGTGTACGGCGCGCTGGTCGGGCTGCTCGCCCTGGTGACCCTCGGGCTGCTGTTCAGCCCGTCCTCGGTGGACTGGATCACCGGACGCAGTTAGTCCGCTCCGGCTGTCGCAATTTCGAATCGGCGCTAGCCGACTGCTCAGCCGCGGCTTTCGTCGGCCAGTGCCGACAGCTCTGAGCCCGATACCCGATAGGTGGTCCACTCGGTCTGCGGCTCGCCGCCCACGGCGTCATACAGCGCGATGGCGTTGACGTTCCAGTTCAGCACCGCCCAGGTCATCCGGGTGTAACCGTGTTCGACACATTCGGCGGCCAAGGTGGACAACAGCTTTCGGGCCAGCCTGCGGCGCCGGAAGGCCGGCCGCACGTAGAGATCCTCCAGGTAGAGCCCGGCGACGCCGTCCCAGGTGGAGAAGTTCAGGAACCACACCGCGGTCGCGGCCACCTGCCCGTCGACCTCCAGCATGTGTGCATAGGCGACCGGTCGCTCACCGAAAAGTGCTGTGTGCATTTGCTTTTCGGTGACGGTGCACTCGTCGGAGGCGCGTTCGAACTCGGCCAGCTCACGGATCATCGCGGTGATCTCGACCTCGTCGCCGGGCCGTGCCCGGCGGATCAACTCGCTCATGTCACCCCTAGTCCGGTCAGGATGGTTCTGAATTTCGTGGTGGTCTCGTCAACTTCGTCGTCGGGATCGGATTCGGCGACAATACCGCCGCCGGCACTGGCCAGGGCCGTGTATCGATCAGCCGACAACACTGCACACCGGATCGATACCACCCAGCGCCCGTCGCCGCTGCTGTCGCACCAGCCGACGGCGCCCGCGTAGAACCCACGATCACCCTCCAGTTCGCTGATCAGTGCGGCGGCGCGGTCGGTCGGAACCCCGCCGACCGCCGGGGTGGGGTGCAGTGCGAGCGCTAGATCAATTGCCGTGGTGCGCGTTTCGCGTAGGCGGCCGAGAACGGGGGTGCTCAGGTGCCACAGTGCGTCGGTGCCGTGCAACTGCGGTTCGTCGGCGATCTGCAGGTCCACACACAGTGGGTCCAGGGCCTGACGCATCATGTCGACCACCAGTTGATGTTCGTGCCGGTTCTTCGCCGAGGCGGCCAGTGCGGTCGCGTTGGCCGCGTCCACGGCAGGATCGGCCGAGCGCGGTGCCGACCCGGCGAAGGGCTGGCAGATCACCCTCTCGCCCTCGCGCGCCACCAGTAACTCGGGGCTGGCGCCCACCAGCGCGGTGTCGGTGTGGGCCGGGCCCGCGGGGGACAGATCTGCCAGGTAGACGGTGGCGGCCGGGTCGGCGTCGGCCAGTCGGCGTAGCACGGTCCGGGCATCCCATGGCGAATCGGCGGACAGACGCAGCGAGCGGGCCAGCACCACCTTGTCGATCGGGATCTGCGGATCCTGTAGCCGCCGGATCGCCTCGGCCACCCGCTCCCGGTGCACCGATCCCGGTGGCAGGGTTTCGCGCTCGACCACGGCCGGGGGTGGATTCACCGGCCATTCGGGCAGCGCCTCGGTGAACCGGACCGTATCGGGCGCATACAGGGCGGCCGGTGCGGTCCGGTCGAATGGCAACGCGCCCAGCACGATTGGCGTGCCCGACCGCAGTGCGGCCTGGGCGTCGGCGAGGTCGGAGAATCCGGCGCGCATCCCTTCGGCCAGGACTGCCCCGTTCGGCCCGGCCAACACAAATGACGGTTTCACTGCGACAGACACGGGTTGGGGTGACCGGTCAGCCCGAGCGCGGTGATCTGGCGCACGCCGTGCTCGAATCCGCAGACCGCCAGAGCAGCGGGCACCATCGACAGCCGGATTCCTTCGGACACCGGCAGTTCCGTCCATCGGGTCAGAATCGCGCGGGAGAAATGTCCGTGCCCGACGAACACGACGTCTCGGGCGGGCAGATGTCCCAGCGCCAATGCCACCGCGCGGTCGGCACGGGCGCCGACCTGCTCGGGGCTTTCGCCGCCTGGGCAGCCATGTGTCCATACCAGCCAATCGGGCACATGCTGGCGGATCTGTGGGGTGGTCAGTCCCTCGTAGTCGCCGTAATCCCACTCGGACAGCACGGGGTTGACCTCGTCGACGTGCAGGCCGGCCAGTTCGGCGGTGTCCAGCGCGCGGCGCCGGGGGCTGGAGACCACCAGTGGGTCGGTCAACTGCAGTTCGGCAACTGCCGGACGGGCCAGGACGGCCTGTTCCCGCCCGGTTTCGGTCAGGTCCTGCTCGGTGCGACCGGTGTGCCTGCCGGTGGCCGACCACTCGGTCTCGCCGTGGCGGAGCAGGATCAGGCGGTGCAGACGGTCGCTCACACCGGCGATTCTGCCGCACGTTCCGGCAATGCCGCCGGGAGCGTGCTTGGATGATGGTGTGACGCGAGTATTAGCGGTCGCCAATCAAAAGGGTGGGGTAGCCAAGACGACGACGGTGGCGTCGCTGGGTGCGGCGATGTCCGAGCAGGGCCGGCGGGTACTGCTCGTCGACCTGGATCCGCAAGGCTGTCTGACGTTTTCATTGGGCCACGACCCGGACAAACTGCCGGTGACGGTGCACGAGGTATTGCTCGGCGACGTCGAGCCGGGCGCGGCGCTGGTCGAGACGGCCGAGGGGATGACGCTGCTGCCCGCCAACATCGATCTCGCCGGATCCGAGGCCATGCTGCTGATGCGGGCCGGGCGGGAATATGCGCTCAAGCGGGCGCTGGCCAAGGTCTCCGACGATTTCGACGTGGTGATCATCGATTGCCCGCCGTCGCTGGGAGTGTTGACGCTCAACGGTCTGACGGCTGCCGACGAGGTGATCGTGCCGCTGCAGTGCGAGACCCTGGCGCACCGCGGTGTGGGCCAGTTCCTGCGCACGATCTCCGACGTGCAGCAGATCACCAATCCCGAGTTGACGCTGCTGGGCGCGTTGCCGACGCTTTACGATTCACGCACCACCCACAGCCGTGACGTGCTGCTCGATGTCGCGGACCGGTACGAGTTGCCCGTGTTGGCCCCGCCGATTCCCCGTACCGTGCGGTTCGCCGAGGCCAGCGCATCGGGATCCTCGGTGCTGGCCGGCCGCAAGAGCAAAGGTGGGATGGCCTACCGCGAGCTGGCCGAGGCCCTGCTCAAACACTGGAAGTCCGGCAAGAAGCTGCCGACTTTCACACCCGAGGTGGTGTAGGCAGCGATGGCTTCGGTGTTACGGTCCGCAACGGCCACCGACCAGGGGCCGGTGCGCGCGAGCAACCAGGATTCCCTGCTCGCCGAGGGCATTCTGTACGCGGTGGCCGACGGTTTCGGCCCCGACGGTGACCACGCCAGCCGGATCGCGGTGGAGGTGCTGTCCGCCGATTTCGCCGCCTCGCCGGACCGTGACGGGCTGATCGGGGCGGTGCAGGAGGCCAACGACCGCGTCTTCGCACATGTCAGCGCAGCGGGCACCAGTTCGGGTGCCACGCTGACCGTGGTGGCGGTCTTCGGCGACGAGCAGGGTGGACCGCTGGTCATCAACATCGGGGATTCGCCGCTGAACCGGATTCGCGACGGCGCGATGAGTCAGTTGACCCACGACCACAGCGTCTCCGGAGAGCTGGTGCGTGCCGGTGAGATCACCCGCGAGGAGGCGCGCTTCCACCCGCATCGCCACCTGCTGACCCGGGCGCTCGGTATCGGCCCCGTCATCCGGCCCGAGTTGTTCGATCTGGAGTGCCGTCCCGGAGACCGGCTGCTGATCAGCAGTGACGGATTGTTCGCCGGGGCAGACGATGCCGATATCGTGACCGCTGCCGCAGATGCCGAACCTGAGGTTGCGGCGCGGCGGCTGGTCCAGGTTGCCAACGACGCGGGCGGCAGTGACAACACGACGGTGATCGTCATCGATTTCGGCTGAACCGAGGTCAGGCTGGGCCTTACTCGGCGCCGAGGGCCACCAGTTGCGTCCCGCGTTGTTCGAGCACGGTGTTCCCGGCCACCGCCGGCACCACCGGTGACACGCTCGGCGTGCGCGGCAGGGCGATGTGGCGCCGGCCGTCACCGGTCTCCTGGTCGAAGACGTCGTACCCGTCGCTGACCGGAACCAGTAGCTGACCGGCCATCACCGTGCCGGGTCCGACGGGTAGGTGTGGCCCGGAAGGCGCGACGGTGAACTTGTACTGAAGGCCAGAACCTCCGGTGGTGCTGAAAACCAGCACCGAGTCGCCGGTCCACCAGGTGATCAGGTCCCCGGCGCGGGTGGTGCTGGATTGCGGTGCCGCCGGCTTGGCCAGCGGCAGGCTGGCGAGCGTTTTTCCGGCCTCGTCGATGACGTTGACCATCGGCCTCGGCGTCGGTAGGTACACCGCGGTCGTGGTGCCCGACACGGCGATCACCTTGGCCCCGGATTCGTCCGTGATGTCCTGCAGTTCGACGTAGCGCACGTCGGGAGTGTCTTCTTCGTCGGCCGGGCGCAGCAGCGTCAGCCGGACGAACTTGCTCTTCGGGCACGATTCCAGCACCGACACCGCCGAGGAACTCGCCGCGGCCGACAGCTGGCGGCATACCGGCGAGGCCGGCACGTCAGGCTTGATACGGGCGTCCAGTGCACCGTAGGACAGCATCCGGACCATGTCCGAGCGCCATAGCTCGAGCCGACTGTCCCCAGCGGAGAGCACCGTGGAGCCGTCGGACGACAGCGCAACCTCGGGATCGGCATAGGCGGTGCGGGCGGGTCCACGCGTGCCGGTCTTGCCGTCGATGGTGCTGACCTGTCCGCAGCCGCGAACATCGGGATACACCGCGACGGCGTCTTGGTACACCGACGTCACACCACACAGTTCGAGGTCGCGGGCATAGCTCCACAGGACGGCGCCGCTGACGGGGTCGCGGCCGTCGACAGTGGAGCCGTCGGCAGTCACCACCGAGCCGCCGGCGAGCACGGGTTGGGTGGTCTTCGGGCTGGAGGCCACCCACAGTTGCTGAAGCCCGGCCGGCACCTCGCGTGCCGGCGTCAGGTACGGGATCGGCGCGGCAGCGGGTCTGCTGAGGGTGGCCCGTGCGTCACTGGTCCACCAGATCAGGGCGGCAGCCAGCGCGACGATCGCAACGATTGCCACCGCGGCGGCCATGTCGCCGCGGGTGCGGCGTTCGGGTTTGACCACTGACCAGTCTCGTCTGGCGTGAGCCGGTCAGCCGGCGGTCGCGGCGGTCTCGGTCTTCCGGGGACGGCGCCGCCGGCGGCGACGACCCGCGGTCGATGTGTCGCCGGTGGTGTCCTCCGGATCGCTCACCGCTGTGGCCTCGGTGCTGTCCTGCGTCGGAGCCGACGTCGACTGGGGTTGCCCGTCGCCGGCCTCGCCGCCGCGGGTACGCCGACGGCTGCGGGTCCTGGTCCTGGCCGGCCGACCCTCGGAGTCCGCCGAGGAGATGCGCTTCTCGTCGGCGCTGCGCTTGGGTTTGGCCTTGAGCAGTTCGCCGATCCGGCCGGTGATGTCGGTCGGGATACCCAGTTCCTCGTAGATGTGCGGTGAACTGGAATAGGTTTCGGCGGGATCGGGGCAACCCAGGCTGAGCGCCTTGTCGATCGTCTCCCAGCGGGGCAGTTCGTCCCAGTCGACCAGGGTGATGGCGACACCGGTCTTGCCGGCGCGGCCGGTGCGGCCGATGCGGTGCACGTAGGCCTGTTCGTCCTCGGGGCACTGGTAGTTGATGACGTGCGTGACGTCGTCGATGTCGATGCCGCGGGCCGCGACGTCCGTCGCGACCAGCACGTCGACTGCGCCGGTGCGGAACGACTTGAGGGCCTTCTCGCGGGCGCCCTGGCCCAGGTCGCCGTGTACGGCGTCGACCTTGAACCCGCGCTCGGCGAGTTCGTCGGACACCTTCTGCGCGGTGCGCTTGGTGCGGGTGAAGATCATCGTGGCGCCGCGGCCGTCCGCCTGCAGGATCCGGCTCACCAGCTCTGACTTGTCCAGGGCGTGGGCCCGGTAGGCGAACTGTTCGGTGGTGTCGTGGGTGGCCGCCGAGTGTGGGGCTTCGGCCCGGATGTGGGTCGGCTGGTTCATGAAGGTGCGGGCCAGCGTGATGATCGGGTCGGGCATGGTGGCCGAGAAAAGCATCGACTGCCGGTCGTCGGGGGTCAGCCGCAGGATGCGTTCGATGTCGGGCAGGAAGCCCAGATCCAGCATCTCGTCGGCTTCGTCGAGCACCAGCACGGACAGCCCGCCGAGCTGCAGGTGCCCCTGCTGGGCCAGGTCGAGCAGTCGGCCGGGGGTACCGACGACGACGTCGACGCCCTTGCGCAGCGCCTCGATCTGAGGCTCGTAGGGACGGCCGCCGTAGATCGAGGTCACCGAGAACTTGCGGTCGGTGCCGGAGTCGCCGGTCGCCATCACGTATTGAGCCGCTCCGGCAAGGTCGTCATAGACCTGCATGCACAGTTCACGGGTGGGCACGACGATCAGGGCGCGGGGGGTGCCGTTGAGGGGGCGGCTCTGGTCGGTGGAGACGCGGTGCAGCAGCGGGACCCCGAAGGCGTAGGTCTTGCCCATGCCGGTGCGGGCCTGACCGATCAGGTCGTCGCCGGCCAGGGCCAGCGGGAGGGTCAGTTCCTGGATGGCGAAGGGGTGTTCGATGCCCTTCTCGGCCAGCGCGCGGACGATTTCTTCGCGGACGCCGAGCTCGGCAAACGTCTTATTCAAATGAGTCATGGTGGGAGGAATTGGCCTTTCACTGTCAAACCTCATGGGCATCCAGCGCACACGGAGTTTGACGGTGAAGCGGTCGGGTTCGCCCGGATACGGTTCGTATCCGTCGGCGCTGCCGATCCGCTGGGCCCAGCTCCACAGGGCGGGCCAACTGCGTGCACGCACATTTCCTGGTAGCGGTTCGGCAACTCGAATAGTCGGCTCCAAGCCGTTACCGCTTGTCATTGTAGCTGGTCGCGGGACCTGGACCGATTTGCCGGCAGATCACGGTGCCCCGGTGACGTCTAGAGTTGGCTTCATGAATTCGCCTCAGCCTGCCGCGCAACGGATCGCAGAACCGGTTGATTCGGGCGTGACGGCGGATCATCCCGGGGTCAACGAACTGTTCGCAGTGCTGGCCTACGGCGAGGTTGCCGCGTTCTACCGGCTTACCGAAGAGGCGCGGATGGCGCCGAACCTGCGCGGCCGGATCAACATGGCGTCCATGGCCGCCGCGGAGATAGGCCACTATGAGTTACTGCGGGATGCGTTGGAACACAGGGGAGTTGACGTCGTTTCGGCGATGACGAAGTACGTGTCGGTGTTGGAGAACTATCACCGGATGACCACCCCGAGCACCTGGCTGGAGGCGTTGGTCAAGACCTATATCGGTGATGCGCTGGCCGCGGATTTCTATCTGGAGATCGCCGACGCGTTGCCCGAGCAGGTGGCCGCGGTGGTACGCGCGGTGCTGTCGGAAACGGGGCATTCGCAGTTCGTGGTCGCCGAGGTGCGCGCGGCCGTGACCGCCAGCGACCGTCAGCGGCACCGGCTGGCGTTGTGGGCGCGTCGGCTGCTCGGTGAGGCCGTCACCCAGGCGCAGTTCGTGCTCGCCGATCACGACGAGCTTGTCGATCTGGTGATGTCCAGTGGTGAGGGTCTGACCCAGTTGGCCGAGTTCTTCGGCCGGCTGCAGAACACCCACCAGTCCCGGATGCAGGAACTGGGCCTGGCCTGACTCCACGGCGGGTGGGCCCGGCCAGACCTCAGTTCGTCACTGCTCGTTCGGTCTACTGCGTGCAGGTGGTGATCATGGAGTTGTTGGTCTGCGCGAGGATCACGGCGCCCGATGCGTCGGTGATCGAGCAGTTGAGCTGACCGGCGACGCTGGTCGCTGTCACCGACTTCAGCTGGACACCAGGGTTGAGCACCACGGTCTTGGCCCAGGGCAGGGCGACGTTGATGTCGGTCTGCAGGGCGCCCTGCGCATCGGTGTAGACGACGGTCACCAGGTCGATGAGCTGCCGGTTGCCGGTCACCCGGTAGGTGATGGTGTTCGGGCTCACCGTGGCGGCGGGCGGGGCCACCTCGGTCGGCGGGGCGCCGGGTGCGGGCGCCGCGGTGGCACTGGGCGACGGCGTCACCGTGGTCACGGTTTCGGGGGAGAGCGGCGCAGTCGGTGCTGCCCGCGGGGGGACGGGCTTGGAGGTGGCGTCCTGTGCCGGCGCGGTGGTCTGGGTCGGCTGGGCCGATGGCGAGGTCAGGGTGGCCGACACCGAACCGCTGTCCCCGCCACCGAGGATGACCACGGTGCAGATCACCGCGACCAACAGGATCGCGCCGGCCACGGCGGCCACCCAGATCCAGCGCCGGTCGATGGGGTCCTCGTAGAAGGTGACCTCGTCGCCGTAGTCCGCGTCGTAGTTGTCGTAATCGACCGAGTAGTCCTCCCCGGGGGCCGACGGGTAGCCGTCGGGGGTATACGGGCGATCCCCGAAGCGCTCGGTCGGGGTGGTGTCATACGGCGAATAGTGCCTGGTCATGCGGCTGTCCCAGTCGTCTCGTCCAATATCGAAACTGATGCTAGCGAGGCAGAAGTGGCAGATGAGGTTTAGCTCGGTGCGTGTCGGTCACGGTCCGGACTCGGTTCGGTATCTGTGTTTCGCGCACGGCGTACCGCGGTGCCGCCCCGCAGGCCGCAGGCATGGCGCGTCGTCCACTAGCCTGCTCAGGGAAGTCGACAAACGTTGTGAGAAAGAAAGAAGGTCCAGCGTGGAGGTCAAAATCGGTGTCACCCACAGTCCGCGGGAGCTGACCTTCAACAGCGCGCAGACGCCCACCGAGGTGGAGCAGCAGGTCAACGAGGCGCTCAGCAAGGACTCGGGTGTGCTGGCGCTGACCGATGAGAAGGGACGGCGATTCCTGGTGCAGAACAGCCGGATCGCCTATGTCGAGATCGGCGCCGCCGACGTGCGCCGGGTCGGTTTCGGGGTGGGAGCGGAAAGCGCCTGAGATCAGGACCGGGTGAGTGGCACGTGTGACAGTCCGCCCCAGGCGAACTGCACCGTGCCGTCCACGGCGGTATTCCGGTCGATCGGCCGGTCATTGGTCAGCCAGTACCGCGCCGAGTCAACGCTGATGGCCACCAATCCGACCGCGATCATCCTGGCGCGGTGCGCCTCCAGCCCGGAATCGCGGCTGATCAGATCGAACACCGCATCGGTGCAGGCCTCGGTCGCCACCTTCACCTGAGCCGCCACCTGCGGCTCGCTGACGTAGTCATTCTCGAAGATCAGCCGGTACCCCTGGCCGTCATGCTCGATGAAATCGAAGAACGCCTCGACCGCGGCCCGCAACCGCTGCCGGTTGTCGGTCGTGGTGCGCAGGGCCTGACGGACACCGGAAACCAGGTTGTCGACGTGGCGTTGCAGTACCGCCAGATAAAGCTCGAGCTTCGACGAGAAGTGTTGGTACAGAACGGGTTTGCTCACGCCTGCGCGCTCGGCGATCTCATCCATGCCTGCGGCGTGGTATCCGCGTTCGACGAATACTTCGCTGGCGGCCGCCAACAGCTGCCCGCGCCGCTCATCACGAGGCAGGCGGTTGCCGCGTCGACCACTGGTCGCCGGCTTGTCGCCTCTCCGCTCGGCGGTGTTGGCGAGATCGCTCATCAGGTCCTCAATCTGTATTGCTCTGGCGCACTTGGACATGTTCATCCAAGCCGCTGATCGCACCGACACTACTACCGTGACGTGCCACCGCCGCCGCGCGGTCGATGCGAAACGGGCATGGATTTCGAAATGACACCGGCGAGGTCACGGCATAGCTGCGCAGGGAACCGATCCACAGGACTCTGTGCCATTCTGGACCGGTGACCTACGACCCGGGACGTCGCGGGGGTGGCCGTGTCCCGGCGCTGCGCAATGAGTGGCGGGAGCCGCTCCGTGCGCAGCGAGATCCGATTGCCTCCGATTCAGGACGAGCCAGATCCAATCGGGACGACCATCAGCATTGGCGTAAACAGACGTGGATCGGCCGCTTCATCTCCACCTACGGGTGGCGCGCGTATGCACTGCCGGTGCTCGTCGTGGTCACCATCGTGGCGGGCTATCAGGCCATTGCCGGCATGGTGGTCGTCGATGCCGTCGCCGGCACCGAGGCGTCGGAGGCCGATGGCCCGGTGCAGGGTCTTCCTACCCCCATCGATGTGGCCAGCACCGCCATCATCGGTGCACCGCCCAAAGGCCTGACCCAGTTCGACGCGGACCTGCCCACCGGCATCCTGCCCTCGGGCGGGCAGTTCACCGAGGCCGGAGACCGGTCCTGGCGGATCGTGCCCGGCACCACGCCCAAGATCGGCGTGGGCACCACGAAATCCTTCACCTACACCGTCGAGGTCGAGGACGGTGTGGACACCACCTCGTTCGGTGGCGACGACGGCTTCGCCCGGATGGTCAGCGAGACCCTGGCCAATCCCAAGAGCTGGACCCACAACGGGCTGTTCGCCTTCACCCGGCTGGACGAGAGCAGTGGCATCGCCCCCGATTTCCGGGTGTCGCTGACCTCGCCGATGACGGTGCGCGACGGCTGCGGCTACGACATCCAGTTGGAGGCGTCCTGCTACAACCCGTCCTATGACGGGAACCAGCACCGGGTTTTTGTCAATGAGGCCCGCTGGGTCCGCGGCGCGGTGCCCTTCCAGGGCGACATCGGCTCCTACCGTCAGTACCTGGTCAACCATGAGGTTGGTCACGCCATCGGGTATCAGCGGCACGAGGCCTGTGAGGCCAACGGGCAGTTGGCGCCGATCATGATGCAGCAGACGTTCTCCACCTCGAACGACGATGCCGCCAAGTTCGACCCCGGAACAGTCGCTGCCGACGGCCTGACCTGCAAATTCAACCCCTGGCCGTACCCGATCGCCTGACCGCCACCGGGGTGGCGAGTCGGCCGGGCGTACGTCGCGGTGACCGGGGCACGGGAAGTATCGGCACCGGATTACCGTTGTGGGTACGAGCAGCTGGACGATGAACTGCCCTGAGAACTGAGGAGACAGCCGGTGTCCGCGAATTTGGACGTGTCGTTACCGCCGTTGGTCGAGCCGGCCGCCGAGCTGACGCGTGAAGAGGTGACGCGCTACAGCCGGCACCTGATCATTCCGGACGTCGGTGTGATCGGGCAGAAACGACTCAAGAACGCGAAGGTGCTGGTGATCGGGGCCGGTGGGCTCGGGTCGCCGACGTTGTTGTACCTGGCCGCGGCCGGGGTAGGCACCCTCGGCATCATCGACTTCGATGTGGTCGACGAGTCGAACCTGCAGCGGCAGATCATCCACGGTCAGTCCGACATCGGCCGGCCCAAGGCGCAGAGCGCCAGGGATTCGGTTCTGGAGATCAACCCGCTGGTGACGGTGAATCTGCACGAGTTCCGACTCGAACCCGACAATGCGGTGGAGCTGTTCGGTCAATACGACCTGATTCTGGACGGCACCGACAACTTCGCCACCCGCTACCTGGTCAACGATGCCGCGGTGCTGGCCGGCAAGCCCTACGTGTGGGGTTCGATCTACCGGTTCGAGGGCCAGGTGTCGGTGTTCTGGGAGGCCGCCCCCGACGGACTGGGCCTGAACTACCGTGACCTCTACCCCGAGCCGCCGCCACCGGGCATGGTGCCCTCCTGCGCCGAGGGCGGGGTGCTGGGCATCCTGTGCGCCTCGATCGCGTCGGTGATGGGTACCGAGGCCATCAAGCTGATCACCGGTATCGGTGAAACGCTGCTGGGCCGGCTGATGGTGTACGACGCGCTGGAGATGTCCTACCGGACCATCCGGATCCGCAAGGATCCCGCCACCCCGAAGATCACCGAGTTGATCGACTACGAGGCGTTCTGCGGTGTGGTGTCGGACGAAGCTACCGCCGCCGCTGCGGACTCCACCATCACCCCGCTGGAGCTCAAGGAGCTCATCGATTCCGGGAAACCGTTGGCGCTGATCGATGTCCGCGAGCCCGTCGAGTGGGATATCAATCACATCCAGGGCGCCGAGCTCATCCCGAAGCCGACGTTCGAATCGGGTGACGCCTTGGCCAAGCTCCCGGTGGACCGGACACCGGTGCTGTACTGCAAGACCGGCATACGGTCCGCCGAGGTGCTCGCCATCGTCAAGAAGGCCGGTTTTTCCGACGCGGTGCATCTGCAGGGTGGAATTGTGGCCTGGGCCAAGCAACTCGAGCCCGACATGGTGATGTACTGACCGCTGGTTTGCCGGTCAACACCTTAGGCTGAGGCTGTGAGTGTGGAACGGCCGCCGGAACATGTGCTGGCGGCGTTCGGCCTGTCCGGGGTGGACTCGGAACCGCTCGGCTCCGGCTGGGAGGGTGGCTGGCGCTGCGGCGAAGTGGTGATGTCGATGGTGCCCGAGCACGCCCGTGCGGCGTGGTCGGCCAAGGTTCGGGAATCGCTGTTCATCGACGGGGTGCGACTGGCCCGACCGGTCCGTTCGACAGACGGCCGCTACGTGGTCGCCGGGTGGCGTGCCGACACCTTCGTCGCCGGCACGCCCGAGCCGCGTCACGACGAAGTGGTGTCGGCCGCAGTGCGATTGCACGAGGCCACCGCGACATTGGAACGCCCACGCTTCCTCACCCAACCGCCCGTCGCGCCGTGGGCCGACATCGACGTGTTCATCGCCGCCGACCGGGCGGCCTGGGAGGACCGGCCGCTGCATTCGTTGCCGCCCGGCGCCAGGGTCTCGCCCGGATCGTCGGACGGCCAGCGCTCGGTCGAGCTGATCAATCAGTTGGCCGGCTTGCGCAGGCCGACCAGGAGTGCCAGCCAGCTGGTCCACGGTGACCTTTACGGCACAGTGCTTTTCGCCGGAACGGCCGCGCCGGGAATCACCGACATCACACCGTACTGGCGTCCCGCCCCGTGGGCTGCAGGGGTGGTGGTGATCGACGCATTGTCCTGGGGCGATGCCGATGACGGGCTGGTCGAGCGGTGGCAGTCACTACCCGAATGGCCACAGATGTTGTTGCGGGCGTTGATGTTCCGACTGGCCGTGCATGCGTTGCACCCGCGGTCCACCGCCGCGGCCTTCCCGGGTCTGGCCCGCACCGCCTCCCTGGTCCGGCTGACCCTCTAGCTCACGGGAACTGGTGACGGTACTCGGCCAGACGCACCCGCCCGTCGACGGTCAGTACCCCTTCGGCGCGCAGCCGTTCCAACTGCCGGGTGGCCAGGTGCGGGGCCGGGCGCCCCGATGCGGGGATCACCCGGTGCCACGGCAGGTCCGAGGAGTCGGTCCGCATGATCCAACCGACGATCCGTGGGCTGGAAAGCTCTGCGGCAGCGGCGATATCGCCGTATGTGCAGACTCGTCCCGGCGGGATCGCAGCCACCAGAGTCCGCACCAGCTCCACCTGCTCCTCGGTGACGGCCGGCATCGTCAGCCCAGCTGTTCGAGGATCAGCTTCGCGGTCTCGGCGGGTTTGGCCTGGGCCACCATGTGGTCGCAGTCCCAATCCAGCAGGGTGAAATCCCGGCCGAGTTGCGCATCGAGCGCGTCGATGAGTCCGTCCCCTGCATACGGTGGGCGGGTGCGGGTCGCGCGGACCAGAACCGTGGGAGTGCCCTTGCGCGGCAGGGAAACCGGGCGGGCCAACTCGCTCCAGTACGACATCATGGCCGGGATGCTGATCCGCCACCCGTAACGTCCGCCGGGTAGTTCGACGAGGTGTTCGTGGAGGTCACGGTCCAACTCATCGGGTGCCACCTCGCCCCACGAGCCGCTGGCCTTCTCCGCGCGTGCCTCGGCGCGGTCGGGATAGTCGGGAGAGGCCAACATGGCATCGGCGATCTCCCGCATCCATTCGCCGCTCAGTTCCACCGCGGGGTCCAACAGCACCAGCCCGCTGACCAGATCAGGGTGCGCGGCAGCCAGATTGAGTGCCACCGCGCCGCCGAACGAGTGCCCGGCCACCAGGGTCGGACCATCCAGCAGCGCGGCCAGGGCCTCGACATTGGCGTCGAGCGTCCACGGGGCAGCCCACGACGAGCGGCCGTGCCCGAGCAGATCCGGCGCGAGCACCGCGACCTCGGGCAGGTGCTGCTCGGCCAGCGTCTTCCAACGTTCGCCGTGCCCGGTCAATCCGTGGACGAGCAACACCCGGGCGGGTTCATCGGGGCCGTAGCGGTGGACGTGCAATTTCGCGGCGGACATCCGTTCATGCTGCCAGGAGCGCGCTCCGCTACTTGTCGGGGCCTTCGCTCCAATCCGCTCCGCTACTTGTCGGTGCCCTCTGGTGTCATCTTTTCCATGACCACACACCACGTCGAACCGGCACCGGCGGGCACCGAGCTGCTCGTACCGGGGCGCGGCGGGGTGGTGCGGGTGCTGGGCGGGCCGGGTACCGGCAAGAGCTCACTGTTGATCGGCACCGCCGTCGACCACATCGCGGCGGGCACCGACCCCGAGTCGGTGCTGTTGCTGACCGGTTCGGCCCGGTTGCGGGGCGAGGCCAGGGCCGCCATCACCGCGCGGCTGCTCGGGGCGGGCACCCACGGCGTGGTGCGGGAACCGATGGTGCGCACGGTGCACTCGTATGCATTCGCGCTCCTGCGGCTGGCAGCCCAGCGCAACGGTGATCCACCACCGAGGCTGATCACCACCGCCGAACAAGACGGCATCATCCGGGAGCTGCTGGCCGGCGATATCGAGGACGGTGCGGATTCCCCCGTCGGCTGGCCCGAACCGCTGTGGCCGGCGCTGAGCACTGCGGGTTTCGCCACCGAGCTGCGTGACCTGATGGCCCGCTGCACCGAGCGCGGTGTGGATCCGCGCGCCCTGCAGCGGCTGGGCCGGTCGGCCGGACGCCCGGAATGGCTGGCGGCAGGCCGGTTCGCGCAGGCCTACGAGCAGATCATGCTGCTGCGGTCGGCGGTGGGCATGGCCGCACCGCAGGCCACGGTCCCCGCGCTGGGGGCGGCCGAACTCGTCGGTGCGGCGCTGGAGGCACTCGGGACCGACGCGGATCTGCTGGCCGCCGAGCGGGCGCGGATCAGTCTGCTGCTCGTCGACGACGCCCAGCACCTCGACCCGCAGGCCGCTCTGTTGGTCCGGGTGCTGGCCGCCGGAGCGGGGTTGACCGTCATCGCCGGCGATCCCGACCAGAGGGTGTTCTCCTACCGCGGCGCCGATCCGGTGTTGTTGCGCGATCACGGCGACGACGTACCGGCGATCACGCTCACCCGGTCGCACCGCTGTACCCCTGCGATTGCTTCGGCGATCTCGGGTATCGCCGGCCGACTGCCCGGAGTCAACGCCGGCCGTGCGCTGGAGGGCAACCCGGAGCGCGGACAGGGTGAGGTGACCCTGCGGTTGGCGGCCACGCCGCACGCCGAGAACGCCTACATCGCCGACGCTTTGCGCCGTGCTCATCTGGTCGACGGGGTGCCCTGGTCCGAGATGGCGGTGGTGGTGCGTTCGATTCCGCGCGTGGGTGCGGCACTGGCGCGGGCCCTGAGCGGGGCCGGGGTGCCGGTGCAGGCCACCGGCACCGATCTGGGGCTGGCACAGCAGGCTGCGGTCGCCGCCATGCTGACGGTGTTGGAGGTGACGGCATCCGGGACCCTCGACGGTGACAGCGCCGTGAGTCTGCTCACCGGTCCGATCGGACGTGTCGACCCGGTGACCCTGCGGCAGTTGCGGCGGGCCCTGCGGCGTGCCGATGGTTCCACGCCGCCAAGGGATTTCACCGCTCTGCTCGTCGCCGCCATCGACTCGGAGCCGGCCGGCCTGTCGGCCGAACACGTCAAGCCGCTGCGCCGGCTGCGGTCGGTGCTGGCCGCAGCCCGCCGCGGCGAGCGGGACGGCGCCGATCCGCGTTACACCCTGTGGCAGGCTTGGAATGCCTGCCGGTTGCAGCCGCGCTGGCTGGCCGCCAGCGAGCGGGGCGGCACCATCGGAGCCCAGGCCGACCGCGACCTGGACGCGATGACCGCACTGTTCGATGTGGCCGATCAGTACGTGAGCCGCACGGCGGGGGCGTCGCTGCGCGGGCTGGTGGACCATGTGGCGACCTTGGGGTCGTCGATGTCGGCTTCGGACTCGAATGCCAGGCGTGACGCGGTCTCGGTGCTCAGCGCGCACGCCGCACTCGGCCGGGAGTGGGACTTCGTGGTGATCGCCGGCGTGCAGGAGGGGCTGTGGCCCAACACCATTCCGCGGGGTGGCATCCTGGGTACGCAGAATCTGGTGGATGTTCTCGACGGGGTGGCCGCTCCGGATGACCGCGCGGTGTCGACCCGGGCGCCCCTGCTCGCCGAGGAACGCCGGCTGTTGATGGCGGCGATGGGCCGGGCTCGTACCCGGCTGCTGGTGACCGCCGTCGACAGCGACGGTGGGGACGAATCGCTGCTGCCGTCGCCGTTCTGTGCCGAGCTGGCCGAGGTGGCGACCGAGTCGGTGCCGCTGCCGCCGTTGGCGGCACCCCGGGTGCTGCTTCCCTCGGCGGTGGTCGGTCGACTGCGGGCCGTCGTGTGCGCGCCGGAGGGAGCCGTCGATGACGAGTCCCGGTCTTGTGCGGCAACTCAATTGGCCCGGCTGGCCGCGGCGGGGGTACCAGGGGCCGATCCTTCGCAATGGCACACGATGACGGCGTTGTCCACCGAGGAGCCGCTGTGGTCGGCGGCCGAGCAGGTGGTAACCCTGTCGCCGTCGACGCTGCAGATGCTGACCGACTGCCCGCTACGTTGGCTGCTGGAGCGCCACGGCGGCAGCGACGGACGCGACGTGCGTTCGACGGTCGGGTCGTTGCTGCACGCATTGGTCGCCGATTCCGGCAAGACCGAGAGCCAGCTGATCAACGACCTGGAAAAGGTCTGGGAAGGCCTGCCTTTCGAGGCGAAGTGGTATTCGGACAACGAGTTGTCACGCCACCGCGAGATGCTGGAAACCTTCACCCGGTGGCGTGCGGACACCCGGGGCCGGCTGACCGAGGTCGCCACCGAGATCGATGTCGAGGGCGTGCTCGTCGAGCCGGGGCCCGACGGGCCGGGTGTTCGGGTCCGGGGCCGGCTGGATCGTCTCGAGCGTGACGATGCGGATCGGCTCGTCGTGGTCGACCTCAAGACCGGTAAGAGTCCGGTCACCAAGGACGACGCGCAGAAGCACGCCCAGCTGGCGACCTATCAGCTTGCGGTGGCCGCCGGGCTGTTGCCGCACGGCGACGAGCCGGGTGGGGGACGGTTGGTATACCTGGGCAAGGCGGGGGCAGCGGGCGCCACCGAACGCGAACAGGATCCGATGACACCAGATGCACGTGCCGACTGGCTGGGCACGGTCAGCAGTGCGGCGGCAGCCACCGCAGGGCCACAGTTCGTGGCCCGCGTCAACGACGGCTGCGCCAACTGCCCGGTGCGTTCGTCGTGCCCGGCGCAGGCCGCGGGGGACCGGTCATGACCGAAGCCGCGCAGGTCGGCGTGCGGTACAGCCCGGCCGAGTTGTCCGACGCATTGGGGTTGTTCCCGCCGACCGAGGAGCAGGCCGCGGTGATCGCCGCGCCGCCGGGGCCCTTGGTGGTCATTGCGGGCGCCGGTGCCGGTAAGACCGAGACCATGGCGTCCCGGGTCGTCTGGCTGGTCGCCAACGGTTATGCGACGCCCGCACAGGTGCTGGGCCTCACCTTCACGCGCAAGGCGGCGGGCCAGTTGCTGCGCCGGGTGCGGACCCGGCTGGCCCGGCTCGCCGGTGCCGGTCTCGCGCCCCTGACCGCCGGCGCCGACGAGGTCGCGACGGTCAGTACCTATCACGCGTTCGCCGGCACCCTGCTGCGCGAGCACGGGCTCCTGCTCCCGGTCGAGCCGGATACCCGGCTGCTCAGCGAGACCGAGCTGTGGCAGTTGGCCTTCGATGTGGTGTGCGCGCATCCGGGGGAGCTGGCCATCGACAAGACCCCCGCCGCGGTCACCGGCATGGTGCTGCGTCTGGCCGGTGCGTTGGCCGAGCATCTGGTGGACACCGATCAATTGCGCGATACGCATGTGGAGTTGGAGCGGTTGGTGCACACCCTGCCCGCCGGCCCGTACCAGCGTGACCGCGGACCCAGCCAGTGGCTGCTCAAGATGCTGGCCACCCAGACCGAACGCACCGAACTGGTGCCGCTGATCGACGCGCTGCACCAGCGGATGCGGGCCGGCAAGGTGATGGATTTCGGGATGCAGATGTCCGCGGCAGCGCGGCTGGCCGCGAATTTCCCTCAGGTCGGTGAGCAACTGCGGCAACGTTTCCGGGTGGTGCTGCTCGACGAGTACCAGGACACCGGACATGCGCAGCGGGTGGCGTTGTCCTCGCTGTTCGGTGGTGGCGTCGACGAGGGCCTGGCGTTGACCGCGGTGGGTGACCCGATCCAGTCGATCTATGGCTGGCGGGGTGCATCGGCGACCAACCTGCCCCGGTTTACCACGGACTTTCCGCTGGCCGATGGGAGTCCCGCCCCGACGCTGGAACTGCGGACCAGTTGGCGCAACCCGCCGAGTGCCCTGCACCTGGCCAACGCGGTGTCGGCCGAGGCGCGCAGCCGGTCGGTGACGGTGCATGAGCTGCGGCCCCGGCCCGACGCCGAGCCGGGGACCATCCGGTGTGCGTTGTTGAATGACGTCGAGACCGAACGTGATTGGGTGGCAGACCATCTGGCCCGGATCTACCACGGTGCGGTGGCGCAGGGGGCGGACACGCCGACCGCAGCGGTACTGGTGCGGCGCAACGCCGACGCCGCACCGATGGCCGAGGCGCTCAGCGCGCGGGGGGTTCCGGTCGAGGTGGTTGGGGTGGCCGGACTGCTGGCGGTACCCGAGGTGGCCGATCTGGTGGCGATGCTGCGGTTGGTGGCCGATCCCGCCGCGGGGTCTGCGGTGATGCGGGTACTGACCGGGCCGCGCTGGCGGTTCGGTGCCCGGGATATCGCCGCGCTGTGGCGCCGGGCCAGAGAACTCGACGACCGGCCGGTGGGGGAGCCCAGCGCCGCCGAGATCGTGGCACAGGCCGCCCCGGATGCCGATTCGGCCTGCCTGGCCGACGCGCTGTGCGATCCCGGTGCCGCCGAACACTATTCGCCGGCCGGCTATGCGCGGATCGAGGCCCTGGGGCGTGAGCTGACCATGTTGCGTGCGCACCTGAGCCACCCGCTGCCCGAGTTGGTGGCCGAGGTGCGGCGGGTCGCGGGACTGGATGCCGAGGCTCGCGCAGCTCGCCCGGTGGTGGCGGGCTGGACCGGGACCGAGAACCTCGACACCTTCGGTGATCTGGTGGCCGATTTCGCCGGGCGGTCGGGTGGGTCGGTGCTCGCGCTGCTGGCCTACCTGGATGTGGCGACCGAGGTGGAAAACGGACTGGCGCCCGCCGAATTGACGGTGGCGCACGACCGGGTGCAGATCCTGACCGTGCACGCCGCCAAAGGGCTGGAATGGCAGGTGGTGGCGGTGCCCCACCTGAGCGGCCGGGTGTTCCCGTCGACGGCCTCGGCACGAACCTGGCTCACCGACTCGTCGGATCTGCCTCCGCTGTTGCGCGGCGATCGTGCGACCGAGTCGGAACTGGGTGTTCCGGTGCTGGACACCTCCGACATCAACGATCGGAAGATCTTGTCGGACAAGATATCTGATCACAAACGTAGCCTCGAACAGCGCCGCATCGACGAGGAGCGCCGGTTGCTCTACGTCGCGATCACCCGCTCTGAGGACACCTTGCTGATCTCCGGGCATCACTGGGGCGCGACCGAGAGCAAGCCGCGTGGCCCCTCGGACTTCCTGTGTGAGATCAAGGCCATTGTGGAAGATGCTGCCGGACAGGGCGATCCGTGCGGTGAGGTCGAACAGTGGGCTCCCGAGCCATCGGCCGGCGAGGTCAACCCGTTGCGGGACAAGGCTGTCGAAGCGATCTGGCCGGCGGCCCCGGCCAGAGAGACCGACGTCGACCGGGGTGCGGCGCTGGTGGCGCAGGCGTTGGCCGGTGGCCAACCAAGCGAGGTTGCCGACGCGGATGCGGAAGCCTGGGCCGCTGACGTCGACGCGCTGCTGGCCGAACGGGATCGTGCACCGCAGGTCACCCCGCTTGAGCTGCCCGGCCAGGTCTCGGTCAGCACCTTGGTGGAGTTGAGCCGTGACCGGCGGGCCGCGCTGCAGCGCCTGCACCGCCGATTGCCGCAGCGACCGGATCCGCATGCTCTACTGGGCACCGCGTTTCACGAATGGGTGCAACGGTTCTTCCATTCCGAGCGACTGTTCGACCTCGACGATCTTCCCGGTGCGATGGACAGTGACAGCGGCCGTGCCGGCGCGGCCGAATTGTCCGAACTGCAGGACGCCTTCGTCATGTCGTCGTGGGCCGCACGCACCCCGATCGAGGTGGAGGTGCCCTTCGACATGGCGATCGGCACGACCCGAACGACCGTCGTGCGTGGCCGGATCGATGCGGTGTTCGTAGACGAAGACGGCACGACCACCGTGGTGGACTGGAAAACGGGCGAGCCACCGGCCACGCCGGAAGCCATGGCTCAGGCCGCGGTTCAGCTGGCGGTGTACCGCCTGGCCTGGGCGGCGCTGCGCGGGTGCGCGCCGGAATCGGTGCGGGCCGCGTTCCACTATGTGCGCTCAGGGCAGACCGTCAGTCCCGAATCGCTGCCGGGGGAGGAAGAATTGGTCGGTCTGCTGGCCGAGCCCGGGGCCGCTCCGGCGGATTCGGGGCAGGAGGTCTAGCTGTCGCCGGAGCCCGTCAGGTTGGCTATCTCGGATCCCCACACCGACCGCGCCCCCAGATCACCGATGCGGTAGATCTGAGCGATCGAGGCGAGTGCCACCAGCACGGTGACAGCGCATGGACGAGCAGGACGTGGGCGGGCAGGCCGTTGATCACTGTCACGGGAACTCCTTGGCCGGTCGGGCGAGGCGACGGGGTCAGCTGATGGCGGTTCCTACCAACAGGCCGATCAGATAGGTGATCACCAGGGCCAGTCCGCCACCGATCACGTTGCGCAGTATCGGGCGTCCCTTCGGTGCGCCACCCAGCCCGGCCGATACCGCCCCGGTCAGCATCAGCGCCAGCAGCACCGCCACTACGGTCACCGGGATGCGCCACGTTGTCGGTGGGATGAGGATCGCGATCAACGGCAGCAGCGCGCCGATGGTGAATGCCAGCGCCGAGGATGCCGCCGCCTGCCACGGGTTGGTCAGATCCGTGGGATCGATTCCCAACTCGACCTCGGCGTGTGCGGCAAAGGCGTCGTGCTCGGTGAGCTCTTCGGCCACGGTGCGTGCGGTCGTGGTGGACAGGCCCTTGGCCCGGTAGAGCTCGGTCAGCTCGTCCAATTCGGCGGCCGGATCCTCACGCAGCTCTCGGCGTTCTTTGTGCAGCAGTGCGCGTTCGGTGTCGCGCTGCGTGCTCACCGAGACGTACTCACCCAACGCCATCGAGACTGCGCCTGCGGCCAGGCCGGCGACGCCGGCGGTCAGGATCGGAGCCTGCTCCACCGTCGCGGCGGCCACGCCGACGACGATGCCTGCCGTGGAGACGATTCCGTCGTTGGCGCCCAAGACTCCGGCACGAAGCCAGTTCAGCTTCGACGACAGTGACCCCACATGCGGCTCGGAAGGATGGCTGGGATTCGGCACGATCCCGACCATATCGACCAAATTTGCACGTCACCAGCAACGATAGCCTTGCCAAACCTTGGTTCGGAGGAGATCTGAACCCGCATCGGATGGCGAAACCCGTTGGTTTCCAGGTGTTCTGGCCCAGAGGCTAGGAGTTCCGGTACACCCGCAACGCGGTGGTGATCATCGGGATCTGCAGCGGCAGCCGGGCGATCGCGAGGATCCGCATCGGCCAGGGCTTGTCCCACCACAGCCGGACCATGTTCACGTTGCCGGGGAACACCGCGATGAACAGGGCCACGGCGGCCAGCGCACCCAGGCGCCGGGTGCGGGGCACGGCGAGCAGGGCGCCGGTGGCCAGCTCACCGACGCCGGATGCGTAGGTGTAGGCGCGGGCGCTGCCGGGGAGTTCGGCCGGGATGATCGAGTCGAACGGTTTGGGCACGACGAAGTGCAACGTGCCCATGCCCAGGAGCAGGGCCGCCATCCGTTGCGCGGTGTGTGCGGAGTCGATCCGCTGAGGCTCGGGTGCGGTCATGGTTACATTGTGGCGTGCGTCTGATCAGATTGATCCCGCGTGGCTAAAGGCAGGCTGCGGCGCCGACTCGCCGCGATCGACTCGAACCTGACCACGCGTCCGGTTGCCGCACTCGTCGACGTGCTGCAGATCCCCGAGCCGTGGATCAGTCCGGCACGCAAAATCTTCATGCGGGTGCTGTACGCGCTGGGGGCGTTGTTCGCCGCGGTGCTCATCGTCTACGCGGATCGCTACGGCTACCGGGACAACGACAGCCTTCCGGACGCGAACAATCCGCTGTCGTTCCTGGACTGCCTGTACTACGCGACGGTGTCGCTGTCGACCACCGGCTACGGCGACATCACGCCGTATTCGGATTCGGCGCGGCTGGTCAACGTCATCGTCATCACGCCGCTGCGGGTGGCCTTCCTGATCGTGCTCATCGGTACCACCGTGGAAACCCTGACTACCCAATCCCGGCAGGCGCTGAAGATTCAGCGATGGAGGAACAAAGTGCGTAACCACACCGTCGTCGTCGGATACGGCACCAAGGGTCGCACGGCGGTCGCCGCGATGGTCGGCGACGAGGTGGCGCCGGCCGACATCGTCGTCGTCGACGAGAACGCCGCCGCGCTGGAACGCGCCAAGGGAGCCGGGTTGGTGACCGTGCACGGTGACGCCACCAATTCCGCTGTCCTGAGGCTGGCGGGTGCCCAGCACGCCAAGTCGATCATCGTGGCGGCCGACAACGATGCCAGCGCGGTGCTGGTTACGTTGACCGCGCGCGAGCTGGCACCGAAGGCCAAGATCATCGCGGCGGTGCGGGAGTCCGACAACCTGCATCTGCTCAAGCAGTCCGGTGCGGATTCGACCGTGGTGTCCTCGGAGACCGCGGGCCGGTTGCTGGGTATCGCCACCCAGACGCCGAGCGTGGTCGAGATGATCGAAGATCTGCTGACTCCCGATGCCGGATTCGCCATCGCCGAACGGGAAGTCGATCCCAAAGAGGAGGGTGGGTCGCCGCAGCATCTGCACGACATCGTCCTGGGCGTGGTGCGGGAGGGTCGGCTGTTGCGGGTCGATGCACCGGAGGTCGACGCCCTTGAGGCCGGCGACCGGTTGCTCTACATCCGGAGCGCGGACGCCGAGCGATGACATCCCGACTCACCTTCGGTCTGCGCAATGTTCCGCTGCTCTCGCGGGTCGGCGCCGATCGTGCCGATGCGTTGCGTACCGACATCGATGCCGCGACCGAGGGTTGGAACGACGCGCTGCTGCTACGTGTCGACCGCCGCAACCAGGTGCTGATCTCCGGTGGCCGGGTGGTGCTCGGGAAGGCCGTGAGTCTGGGCACCGACACGCCGCCGGAGCATGCGGTATTCCTGGGGCGGCTGGCCGATGGGCGGCATGTCTGGGGTGTCCGCAGCGCCTTGGAGGGGCCCGAGGATCCGGATGCGCCGGCCGAGGTGCTCGATCTGCGCCGGGCAGGTGAGGTGTTCGACGACGTCAGCGCCCAGTTGGTGGCGACGGCTACGGCGCTGCTGAACTGGCATGACCGCGCGCGGTTCAGTGCGGCGGACGGCGCGGTGACGAAATCGGCGAAAGGTGGCTGGTCGCGGGTCGACCCGGTCACCGGTCATGAGGAGTTCCCGCGCATCGATCCGGCGGTGATCTGCCTGGTCCACGACGGTCATGACCGTGCGGTGCTGGCCCGGCAGACCGCGTGGCCCGAGCGGCTGTTCTCGATCCTGGCCGGATTCGTCGAGGCCGGCGAATCCTTCGAGACATGTGTGGTGCGTGAGATCTCCGAGGAGGTCGGGCTCACGGTGACCGACGTGCAGTACCTCGGGAGCCAGCCGTGGCCGTTCCCACGGTCGCTGATGGTGGGGTTTCATGCCATCGGCGATCCGGAACAGCCGTTCTCGTTCAACGACGGCGAGATCGCCGAGGCCGACTGGTTCACCCGGGCCGAGATCCGCGAGGCGCTCGATCAGGGTGACTGGAGCGCGGCCCAAGGCGATTCGCGGTCACGGTTGCTGCTGCCCGGATCGATCTCGATCGCCCGCGAGATCATCGAGTCCTGGGCGGCCCTGGACTGACGGTCAGCTGACCTTGGCCTTGACCTGCTTGATCGTCGGATTGGTCAGCGTCGACCCGTCGGCGAACTTCACGGTCGGCACCACGTGGTTACCGCCGTTGACCGAACCGACGAATTCTGCGGCGGCCGGATCCTGCTCGATGTCGACCTCGGTCCATGCGATGCCCTCGGACTTCAGCGCCATCTTGAGCCGCGAGCAGTAGCCGCACCACGTCGTGGTGTACATGGTCACAGTCGGTGTAGCAGTCATAGTGCCTCTAACGTAGCTGAACATGACCCGATTGGTACCGCCGGTGGCCGGCGACCCACATGCGCTCGACGAGTTGCGGTTGCAGGTGCGACAGTTCGTCGCCGAGCAGCAGCAGGCGGGCAAGATCAGCCGGTGCGCCGACAGTTGGCTGACCGGCTGGGACGAGGACTTCAGCCGCGCGTTGGCGGCCCGGGGTTGGGTGGGCATGACGGTGCCCGTCTCCTACGGCGGGCACGGGCGTAGCCATCAGGAGCGTTTCGTGGTCACCGAGGAACTGCTGGCGGCCGGAGCCCCGGTGGGGGCACACTGGATCGCCGACCGGCAGATCGTCCCCTCTCTGCTCAAGTACGGGACCGAAGGACAGCGACGAAAGTTCTTGCCCGCCATCGCCAAAGGTGAGTGCTACTTCGGTATCGGGATGAGCGAGCCGGATTCCGGGTCGGATCTGGCCAGCGTGCACACCAGAGCTGTGCGGGCGGACGGCGGCTGGACGATCACCGGAACCAAAGTGTGGACATCGGGCGCGCATCTGGCCCACGCGTTCATCTGCCTGGCCCGCACCGCTGCGGTCGATCCCGCACACCGCCACGACGGTCTCAGCCAGTTCATCGTGGATCTGCGCGTGCCCGGTGTCGACATCCGGCCCATCATCTCGATGAACGGCAGTCACCACTTCAACGAGGTGATCCTCGACGAGGTGTACGTGCCCGACGACATGGTGTTCGGCACCATCGGCAACGGCTGGCAACAGGTGACCTCGGAGCTCAGCTTCGAACGCAGCGGACCCGAACGCTTCCTGTCGACGTTCCCGCTGCTGGCGGACATGGCCTCACACATGCGTGCCGGGGCACTGCCGCGCCACCCCGATCTGGGCCGGTACCTGGCCCGCATCACCGGGCTGCACCAGATGTCGATGGCCGTCGCCGGTGCGCTCGAGCGTCACGAACCGGCCGACACGGCGGCGGCCGTGGTCAAGGTGCTCGGCACGTCCACCGAGGGCGACATCGCAGATTTCGCCGATGTTCTCGGCGAGATCGACGACGCGGGTTACTGCGCGATGCTGGCCGATGCCGTGGCGCAGCGTCCCGGATTCACCCTGCGTGGCGGTACCAACGAGGTGCTGCGTGGGGTCATTGCGCGGGGATTGGGGATGCGCTAGTGAATGTCGTTGACGCCGAACTGGTCGAGATGATGTCGGCGGTGTTCGCAGCGCACCGCGAGCAGCACGAGCCCGGTGAGGCGATCGCCGAGGTATGGGACCAGTTGCGCGAACTCGGCCTGGTCCGGCTGACCGGGTCCGAGGAGTCCGGTGGCAGCGGCGCCGGCTGGGCCGAGGCGGTCGAGCTGCTGCGCGCGGCTGCCTGGCACGGGGTGAGGATCCCGCTGGCCGAGCACGACCTGCTGGCCTGCTGGTTGTTGGAGGCGGTGGGCCTGGAGGTCGGCGATTCCCGGCGCACCGCTTGCCTGCTGGACGAGCACGGTGTAGCCGGCGGGGTGCCGTGGGTGACGGACGCCGAGCGGGTGGTGGTGCTCTGGCGCGACGGTGCCGGGTACCGGGTGGCCGATGTGGATACCGCGTTGCTGTCGGTGACTCCGGGCCGCAACAGGGCAGGGGAGCCGCGTGACGACGTCAGCGTGGATGTCACCATATTGACCGGAATTCCGTTACCCGACAACGTGATCGAGCAGTTCACCCGCCGTGCCGCGCTGGTGCGGGCAGTGCAGGTATGCGCCGCGCTGGACCGGATCCTGGCGATGTCCGTGGAGCATGCAGGCGAACGCACCCAGTTCGGCAGGCCGCTGGCCAAGTTCCAGGCGGTTCAGAACCTCGTGGCCGACATCGCCGCCGAGTCGGCGCTGGCCCGGGCGGCCACCGACGGTGCGCTGGCAGAGGCGATTGGATCGGACTGGTCCTCACCGCACCTGGATTTCCTTGTCGCAGTGGCACGCTCCTGCGTCGGCCATGCTGCGTCGGTCGTGGTGCGCAACGCTCATCAGGTGCACGGTGCGATCGGCACCACCCGCGAGCACCGCCTGCACGAGTTCGCCATGCCTGCGCTGTCCTGGCGGTCGGAGTACGGGTCGGTCGCGCACTGGGACGAGGTTCTCAGCGACTACGCGCTCCAGATGGGCGCAAAGGGGTTGTGGGGGTTGGTCACAGCTGCCGGCGACTGAGGGGTCCTCCGGTCGGCAATTCGGAATGTCGACGATATGACACCAGCTGTCCTATGGGACCATGTGCCAGGGTGGGCTTCGTCGGTTGTGGGTAGGAGGTGCGATGAGCGCTCTGTTGCGTGCTGTGCGTCAACAGCGGGGCATGACCCTCGAGGAGCTTGCCGAAGCCACCGGGTTGACCAAGAGTTACCTGTCCAAGGTCGAACGGCAGCGTTCTACTCCCTCCATTGCAGTCGCGATGAAGTTGGCGCGTGCGCTCGAGGTCGATGTGGCGCAGTTGTTTTCCGAGGATCCATCGGTGACGACACTGGCCGTGGACCGCGCCGGTGAGCGGGGAAGCAACCGGCATCAAGCCGTCGCCGCCGGGATGCTCGGGAAGTCGATGTCACCGTTCATCGTGCGGCCGACGCTCAGGTTCGCCGAGCACCCGCACCCGGAACACGCCGGGCAGGAGTTGGTGTTCGTTCATGTCGGTGTCGTGGAACTGCGGTATCAGGATGCGCTCGTCACCCTGGAGCCCGGTGACTGTGCGTATTTCGACGCCTCCCTGCCGCACCAGTTACGGCAGCGGGGAAGTACGCCCGCCGAGGTTCTGGTGATCACCCGCACCGAGTACAGCCGTAGCCGTTGACGGCTCGCACCGGCGGTTAGGTGGACACCTCCGGACGTGCGCCCGCGACGTGGCGTCGATACCACGGGCGGCCGTGCCAGCGCTGGTAGTGCCAGACCGTGGTGGGCAGGATGCCCCGCGAGTGCAGCCAGTAGCCGGTCGGGGCGGGCAATGTCGCGTTCTGGCGGCCGACGGTGATCTCGCCGAGGACCACACCCGCCCCCTCGTCGGCCCGCCGTTCGGCGACGATCTCGCCGGATGCCGTGGTGATCATGGTCGCGCCTTCGAAATGGCCGCGGTATCTCATCGGCAGCCACGGCATCGGACAGTCGAGATTGCCCGCGTGGCCCGCGTGTACGCACGGTGCGCCGACGTACCCGGCGAACGAGGCCGCCGCTTCGCGAGCGGTGCCTCGGTTGTTGTGTTCAAGGCGGTCGAACAGGGCATGTGGTCGCCACCGCGGAATCGACCACCAGCCTGATCCGGTCATCGCCAGGTCAATGCGCCCCTGGAGGCGTCGGACCGTGCGTGTGCGCATCAGTTCCCAGCACACTGCGGCGCCGACGTGATACTCGCCGGTGTCCAGGACTCCGTCGTCATCGCCGCCCACGTAGAAGGCGTTCTCCCACATGGTGGGGAAATCCTTGTCGTGCCGCCCGATCACGCCGGTCGGGTTGGCGAGCAGGTAGGCGTTGCGCACGTGTCCGTCGGCATCGCGGCACAGGAAGGAGCCGCCGACAAGCGCTGAGTACCGACGGGCAAGCGTCGTGAGAAGGTCCGTCGCGGCACCGTCCGGCGGCAGCGCTGCCTGGGCCAACGAGTCGACGAATCCGATTCCGGTGGAGAAGAACTCGGGAAAGGCGATGATTCTTGCCCCCGCCCGCCCGGCTTCGTCGCCGAGTCGTTCGCAGGCTGCGAGATTGGCCGGAACGTCGGCGAGTACCGCGTCGAGTTGGATCGCTGCTGCCAGAACCATGACACCAACTGTATAACGTTGACCAGAGGACACAAAGTGTCCTACAGTCGTAATTGTGTCGCAGGTCCCTCCGCGTAGAAAGGCATGCCGAGATGACGACCACGCTTGGTGATTCGAAACAAGTCCTGATGCAGCGGGCGCTCGATCGGCTGTCGACCCATATCGAGGATTCCACCCTGACGACGCGGCAGAAACTGGCCTTGACCTGCCGAGCCCTGTTCGACGCCGGCCACGATTCCGGGCTGGCGGGCCAGATCACCGCCCGTGCGGAGAAGCCGGGTACGTACTACACCCAACGGCTGGGATTGGGCTTCGACGAGATCACCGAAGACAATCTGCTGGTTGTCGACGAGGATCTCGAAGTTCTCGAAGGCGACGGGATGGCGAACCCCGCCAATCGATTCCACAGCTGGATCTACCGGGCCCGGTCCGATGTGCAGTGCATCGTGCACACCCACCCATTCCACGTCGCCGCGCTCTCGATGCTCGAAGTTCCGCTGCACGTGTCGCAGATGGATATCGCGCCGCTGTACGACGATTGCGCGTTCCTGGCCGACTGGCCCGGAGTTCCGGTCGGAAACGAAGAGGGCGAGATCATCAGTGCCGCGCTGGGAGACAAGAAGGCCATCCTGCTGGCCCACCATGGACATGTGATCGCCGGGGCCAGCGTCGAGGAAGCGTGCTCGCTGGCGATGCTGATCGAACGCGGCGCCAAACTGCAGCTGGCCGCCATGGCGGCGGGAACGATCGCCGACCTGCCTCCGCGGCTGGCACGTGAGGCCCACGACTGGACGTTGCGGCCCAAGCGGAGCCAGGCCAACTTCGCCTACTACGCCCGGCGCGCGCTCCGCAATCATCCTGATGCACTGACCAGCTAACCCAATATCCCAAGAAGGACGCCGCGATGACCGCACGCACTGAGATCCATGGAATTCTCGCTTATCCGGTGACGCCGTTCACCGATGACGATCGGATCGACACGGACAAGCTCGCCGCATTGGTCGACCGTCTGGTGGCCGGCGGAGCACACGGAATCGTCCCGCTCGGCAGCACAGGTGAATCGGCGTATCTCACCGAAGCCGAGTTCGATGCCGTCATCGACACGACGATCGGGGTGGTGGACCGTCGGGTGCCGGTCATCATCGGTGCCTCGGATCTGACCACTGCCAACACCATTCGCCGGGCGCAGTACGCCGAGCGGTCAGGCGCGGACGCGGTGATGGTGCTGCCGATCTCCTACTGGAAGCTCTCCGAGCGGGAGATTGCCCAGCACTACGCTGCGATCGGCGCTGCGATCGGCATTCCGATCATGGTCTACAACAACCCGGCCACCAGTGGTATCGACATGCAGCCCGAACTGTTGGTGCAGATGTTCAAGGACATCGACAACGTCACCATGGTCAAGGAATCCACCGGCGACCTGTCCCGGATGCACCGGATCGCCGAGTTGAGCGACGGGCAGCTGCCCTTCTACAACGGCAATAACCCGTTGGCGCTCAAGGCTTTCAATGCGGGAGCGAAAGGCTGGTGCACCGCGGCGCCGAACCTGCGTCCGCAACCGTGCCTGGACCTCTACGACGCGATCCGCGCGGGGGATGCGGCTCGGGCCGAGACGTTGTACGAAGGCCTTCGTCCGCTGTTGGAGTTCATCGTGGCCGGCGGTCTGCCCACCACGATCAAGGGTGGACTGGAGTTGCTGGGCCGGGGAGTCGGGGTGCCGCGGCTGCCGCTGCTGCCCCTCGACGACAGCGGCCGTGAGGAGTTGCGTCGGCTCCTGCTGTGAGCGGGTGTCGGAGCGGGCTGGTCCAATAGTTCGGGACAGGTGATCACACCGGACGGGAGACACCATGCGAATCGCAGTTGCCGGAGCGACGGGAAACATCGGGGCGCGCGTGGCCGCTGCTCTGCAGAGCGCGGGGCATGAGGTGGTGGCGATCAGCCGCTCGAACGGGGTGGACCTGTCCAGCGGGGACGGTCTCGACGCCGCGTTGGCCGGTGTCCAGGCGGTCGTCGACGCGATCAGTGCCCCGCCTGCCGACCGGGACGGCACGGAGGAATACCTGGGCACCGCGACCCGCAATCTGCTGGCCGCCGAGGAACGCGCCGGTGTCGGGCACCATGTGCTGCTCTCGATCGTCGGAATCCACGATGTCGAGGGCAACGCCCACTACGCCGGAAAACGCGAGCAGGAGCGTCTGGTCGAGGCTGGGGCGGTGCCGTGGACGATCGTGCCGGCCACCCAGTTCCATGATTTCGCCGAAATGGTGGTGAGTTGGACGGAGCAGGACGGCCGCGCCCAGATCGCGCCACTTCTGGTCCAGCCCATCGATCCCGACGACGTGGCCGCGGTCCTGGCCGAGGTCGCAGTGGGTGACCCCCAGAACCGCTACGTCGACGTGGCCGGTCCGGAACCGCAGGATCTGGTCGACATGGCCCGACGGACCTTGGCCGTGCGCGGCCGCGAGGTGACCCTGGTGCCGACCTGGTCGTCGATCTTCGGGGTGACGATGGCGGGCAATGCGCTGCTGCCCGGCAAGAATGCCCGCATCGCGTCCACCACCTTCGACCAGTGGCTGAGCCGGCAGTCATAGGCCGGAGGCACGCCGGGCCCGGGAATGTCAGCGGTCCCTGACATCATGGTCCCCATGCCGTTGGAGGCTCCCTCGCCCGCTTTGGGCGACCTGGATGATGAGCAGCGGGAGGCAGTGCTGGCCGCCCGCGGCCCGGTGTGCGTGCTGGCCGGTGCAGGCACCGGCAAGACTCGCACGATCACCCGCCGGATCGCGCACCTGGTAGCCGGCGGCCACGTTGCGCCCAGCCAGGTGCTCGCGGTCACGTTCACCGCGCGCGCCGCGGGGGAGATGAGGACCCGGTTGCGGGTGCTGGGCCAGGAGTCGGGGGTGAACACCGCCGCGGTGCAGGCGGTGACGTTTCACGCCGCGGCGCGCCGGCAGCTGCAGTACTTCTGGCCGCGCCTGGTCGGCGACACCGGGTGGGAGCTGCTCGACAGCAAGTTCGCCGTGGTCGCTCAGGCCGCGAACCGGGCCGGCATGCAGACCAGCACCGACGACGTTCGCGATCTGGCCGGCGAAATCGAGTGGGCCAAGGCATCTTTGATCACTCCGGAGGCCTACAGCACGGCGGTCGCGAAGGTCGGACGTGACATCCCGTTCGATGCGGCCAAGGTCGCGGCGGTCTATTCGGGCTACGAGGCGCTCAAGGCCCGCCGTGACGGCTCGGCGCTGTTGGATTTCGACGACCTGCTGCTGCACACCGCGGCGGCCATCGAGAACGACGCCGCGGTCGCCCAGGAATTCCGTGACCGCTACCGCTGCTTCGTCGTCGACGAGTACCAGGACGTCACGCCGTTGCAGCAGCGGGTGCTCGACGCCTGGCTCGGCGAGCGCGACGACCTCACCGTGGTCGGTGACGCCAACCAGACCATCTATTCGTTCACCGGGGCCACTCCGCGTTTCCTGCTGGACTTCTCGCGGCGATTCCCTGACGCCGCGGTGGTGCGGCTGGAGCGTGACTACCGCTCCACACCGCAGGTGGTGTCACTGGCCAACCGGGTCATCGCCGCCGCCCGTGGCCGGATGGCCGGCAGCAAGCTGCATCTGGTGGGGCAACGCGATCCCGGTCCCGAGCCGACGTTCTCCGAATATGCCGACGAGGTGGCCGAGGCCAACGCCGTCGCGCGGTCCATCAAGAAGCTCATCGAAAATGGCACGGAGCCGGCCGAAATCGCGGTGCTGTACCGGATCAACGCGCAGTCCGAGGTGTACGAGGAGGCGCTCACCGAGGCCGGGATCGCCTTCCAGGTCCGCGGTGGTGAGGGCTTCTTCAGCCGCCAGGAGATCCGTCAGGCATTGGTGGCGATGCAACGCTTCGCCGATCGTGACGTACCCGAGGACAACGTGGCGGCCCTCGTACGTGAGCTGCTTGAGCCGCTGGGGCTCACGGCCGACGCCCCGGCGGGCACCAAGGCACGGGAACGCTGGGAAGCGTTGACGGCGCTGGCCGAACTGGTCGACGAAGAGGTCTCGGTGCGTCCGGAACTGGACCTGCGGGCCCTGGTCGCCGAACTGCGACAACGGGCCGACTCCCGGCACCCGCCGGTGGTGCAGGGCGTGACACTGGCCTCGCTGCACGCGGCCAAGGGCCTGGAGTGGGATGCGGTGTTCCTGGTCGGCCTGGCCGACAACACCCTGCCGATCTCCCATGCGCTCGCGCACGGGCCGGACAGCGAGCCCGTGGAGGAGGAGCGTCGCCTGCTCTACGTCGGGGTGACCCGGGCCCGGGTGCACCTCGGGCTGAGCTGGGCGCTGGCCCGCGCTCCCGGCGGGCGGCAGGGTCGTCGGCCGTCGCGGTTCCTCAACGGCATTGCCCCGCAACTACAGAATGCGTCAGGGTCGGGCCCGGACCGCTCGCGTCGTCAACGTGGGCCGGCATCGCGCTGCCGGGTGTGCAATGCCGCGCTGACGACCCCACCGGCGATCATGTTGCGCCGCTGTGAAACCTGTCCCTCGAACATGGATGAGGAGCTGCTCGCCGAGCTCAAGGAGTGGCGGCTGCGCGTCTCCAAGGAGATGAAAGTGCCGGCGTACGTGGTGTTCACCGACAACACCCTGATTGCCATCGCCGAGTCGCTGCCCACCGACGACGCCGCACTGGTGGCGCTGCCCGGCATCGGTGCCCGCAAGCTCGAGCAGTACGGCCCGGATGTCCTGGAGTTGGTCGTCGGACGGGTGAAAGACCGCCAAGATTCGTAAAAATTGCGCCAAAACCGCAGGTAGAAAATAGGTTGTGCGATTTGGCTGTTAGGCTTTAGCCTCGTAACACAGCTCTGGTAACGAGACGGAAGGAGGGTGCCCGCAATGGATAGCAACATCGAATTCAGTGGTGTAGCGGCCGCAGGCATGCCCTCGTCCGTACTCGCCGTCGCCGCTGCCCCCTCCGCCGCCGCATGGCCGGCCGCCGCTGCTATTGCCCCGCAGCATAAGCGCCGTCCCGCCGCCGCGACAGGCGCGTCCGTGGATCGGAGCCCCTTCTAAGAAGAGCTCCCATCACCGCCTAATTGGCCACGGACCCGCAGACAACCGGATCCGTGGCCAAATTTTTTGGGAGTTGTTCTCCACCCCAGAAACCTGGTCGCAGATCCATCGAAAGACAGATCACCGACAACTACGACCAGGAAGCAGGGGGATAAGCACATGTCCATTGCGATGACCGCTCCGGAGGTGAGCGTCGCGCCGGTGACATGCGAGCAGCGGCTACCGGAGGTGCCGTGCCACATCGGGGATCCCGATCTGTGGTTCGCCGAGAGCCCAGTCGATCTGGAGCAGGCCAAGGCGCTGTGTGCGGATTGCCCGATCCGCAACGCGTGCCTGACGGCTGCGCTGGAACGGCAGGAGCCGTGGGGTGTCTGGGGCGGTGAGATCCTGGACCGCGGAACCGTCGTGGCCCGCAAGCGGCCGCGTGGGCGTCCGCGGAAGAACGCCGCGGGGAACCCGGCCGCCGCCTAAGCACCCGCCATTGTCACGCTGGAGTGACGCCCGAAGCCGGGCATCACTCCAGCGTGACATTCGACGCGATTAGGCTGCCTCGTCGGCGAAACCCGGAACCAGTTCGGTGGCAATCGCTTTCATCGGTACATGCGCATCGAGCTGGCAGGACATTGCAATGGTCGAGGCGATCACGCGCAACGGGATGGCCAGGTTCGGCGGCAGATCGAGCTGGCGGGCGGTCCTGATCTGGGCCACCCAGTTGTCCATCTGGCCGGCCGCCATCCGCTGAATCCACCGACGGTTGTAGTGAAAGACGTCGACCTCGATCGGTTCGACGTACTGGCGCAGCATGTCGTCGACTTCCTCGATCGAAACCTGCTCGCCCTTCTGGATGAAACCCGCTTCCTCCATGGTGGGCAGCAACGCGTCGTAGTTCTTGTCCCGGGCCAGCCGGATGCATTCACCCAGGGCGGTCGGAAAACCGTCGGGAAGCGGCGCAACGGCGCCGAAGTCGATGACACCCATCCGGCCGTCGGGCAGCAGCATGAAGTTCCCCGGATGGGCATCGCCGTGCATCATCTGCAGGCGCTTGGGAGCGTCGAAGGTGAGTTCGGACAGCCGGGTGCCCATCAGGTCCCGCTGTTCGGGGGTGCCGTCGCGAATGATCACCGACATGGGGATGCCATCCATCCATTCGGCGATCACGACCTTCGGCGCGCTGGCGACGATGGCGGGGACGCAGAAGTGCGGATCGTCCCGGTATGCCTTGGCGAACGCACGCTGATTTTCGGCTTCGAGGCGGTAGTCGAGCTCCATGTCGGTGCGTTCGATCAACTCGTCGACGATGCCCTGGATGTCGACGCCGGGGGCCAGCTGCTTGAACACGCCGACCAGACGCTGGATCGTCTTGAGGTCCGCGCGCAGTGCCTCATCGGCACCGGGGTACTGGATCTTGACGGCGACCTCGCGGCCGTCGGACCAGACCGCCTTGTGCACCTGACCGATGCTGGCCGAGGCCACCGGGGTGTCGTCGAACGAGGTGAACCGCTCGCGCCATTTGGTGCCGAGCTGCGCATCGAGCACCCGGTGCACCTTGGCGGCGGGGAGTGGTGGTGCTTCTCGCTGCAGCTTGGTCAGCGCCTCCCGATACGGCTTGCCGTACTGCTCGGGGATGGCCGCCTCCAGCACCGACAGCGCCTGGCCCACCTTCATCGCGCCGCCCTTGAGCTCACCGAGTACGGCGAACAGTTGTTGGGCGGCCTTGTCCATCAATTCGGCAGTGACTTCGTCCTTGGACTTGCCGGTCAGGCGCTTGCCGAAGCCGAGTGCGGCGCGGCCGGCCATGCCTCCGGCGAGCCCGGCGAGCTTGGCATTACGTGCGACGCTTCCCCGTTTGATCTCGGTCACCAGACCATCATCCATGACTCGGCTGAACAGCCCGCAGCCAACTGGCAACATTCGTTTTCAACATGGGCAGTCGGGGTGGCGGGACCAGCGCCTCGCGACGATCGAGTATCCGTCGGCGTCGAGTTCGAGGGTGGTGTTCAACGTCGGCGGCGCGGTGGGTGCAGGCTGGTCGTTGTCGACGTGTCCCACGGCGCGGATCACCAGGTCGACCTGCCGTAGCGCCAACGCCGCAGTGGCCAGGATGGTCGCGCGGTCGGCGCTGCCGACGGCACCCCTGAGTTGGGTTGCCACGGCAGGCCACGCCGCGTCGCGATCGGTGCGGTGTAGATCAGCGCACTGCAGGCAACTGGTCCGACCGGGGATGACCAGCGGCCCCACCAGGCCGGCGCCGTCGCGCACCCGCACCGGCAGGTGGGCGATTCCGCCGTGATGCAGTTCTTGGCGCAGTCGCGGGTCGGTGACCTGGTAGTCGGCCAGCACCACCAGGTCGGTGGCGGCCGCTACCGACCTGGTGTGGGGGTGGGTGCTGTGCCTGACCCGGGCACCTGAGCAGCGCAGGCCGTTGGCCAGCAGTTCCGACAGCGGTCCGCGACCGTGCACGCGGATGGATGCCGACCGGGTCGGCCGCGAGGGGGCGGCAGTGACGGTGAGCATTCCGGCCTCGGTCAACGCGGCGATCAGCTCGTCGATGGTGTCGTCGTCGAATGATTCTGCGGCCGCGATCAATTCGTCGCGGGTGGTGCCGCCCTGCAGTGCCCGCAACAGATCGGTCAGTTGTACCTGGCTCATCTCGGTCGGTGGGCGAACCAGTACCGCGCGCCGCGGATCCCAGCCCAACTGAACGGCCCCGTCGGGACGCAGCAGGATCGGTCGGCCCGCGGCGAGCACATAGCGCGTCATGCGAAAACTCTGCCACGGTGGCGAGGGCCGCCGTTTCAGTTATCCACAGGCCGCCGTGGGGCGGTCAGGACTCGCTGCCGCCGTCACTGTCGGCGTCGCCCTTGCCGCCCTGGCGCTGCTCTTTCTCCAGGTCGGCGATGGCCTGTTCGAAGGCGCTGTCGATGCCGCTGGTGTCCCCGCCGATCATCCGGTCGATGAAGCCCGCCGGATCGTCGAGGTCGGCTGCGCTCGGCAGGAGGTCGGGGTGCTCCCACACGCTGTCGCGGGTATCGGTGCCGACCGCCTCGGTCAACCGTTCCCACAGCACCGCGGCTTCGCGCATCTTGCGGGGGCGCAGTTCGAGGCCGACGAGCGTGGCGAAGGTCTGTTCGGCGGGTCCTCCGGTGGCGCGCCGACGACGTAGCGTCTCGGCCAGCGCCGAGGTGCCCGGAATGCGATCGCCCAGCGCCGCGGTGACGACGGTCTGCACCCAGCCCTCGATGAGCGCGAGCAGGGTCTCCAGCCGTTCCAGGGCGGCTTCCTGCTCGGGGGTTGCTTTGGGCTCGAAGATGCCCTGGTTGAGCAACTGCTCCATTTCCGACGGGTCGCCGAGGGAGGCCGGGTTGAATCCGCGGGCGAGGTCCTCGATGCCCGACATGTCGACCTTCATGCCGTTGGCGAAGGCCTCGACGGTGCCGAGCAGTTGGCTCGACAGCCACGGCACATGGCTGAACAGCCGGTGGTGGGCGGCCTCACGGGCGGCCAGGAAGGTCAGGATCTCGCTGCGCGGCCGCTCCAGGCCTTCGGCCAGCGATTCGATGGCCTCCGGCATGAGTGCTGCCACCCCCTTGGGGCCCAGCGGCAAGCCGACGTCGGTGGAGGTGAGTACTTCGCGGGACAGTTTGCCCAGCGCCTGGCCCAGTTGGGAGCCGAACGCCATGCCGCCCATCTGCGACATCATCGCCAGCAGCGGACCGGCCATGCTCTTGGCCTCTTCGGGCAGCGCCGATGCCCACACCGCGGAGATCTGCTCGGCCACCGGGTCACACAGCCGCTTCCAGGTGTCCAGCGTGTTGTCCAGCCAGTCGCTCGGGGTCCACGCCACCGACCTGGTGGTGCCCGCGGGCAGCGGAGTGACCCCGTCGAGCCAGGTCTCGGCGAGCCGTACCGCGTCGACGACCGCGCCGCTGGTCTTCTCCGGCACCGGCGCGACGAACCCGATCGAGTTGGACGCCAACTGCCGGGCCAGGTCGTAGTTGACCGGGCCGGATTGCTTGCCGCCCATGGCACTGCCTGCGCCGCTGAACATCTCGCCGAGCTTGGTGAAGATCTGCCCGAGGTCGCCCATGTCGAAGTTGGCTCCGCCCATGCCCAAACCGAACGGATCCGAGCCCGGACCTGGCCCGGAGTTGTCGGACCCGGACCCCGAATCGGGGTCCTTCTTGTCTTTGTCTCGGTCGGGGTCGTTCCCGGCGGAGAAGCCGAAGGGCAGGTCAGGCATATCTACAACGGTACTCATGCCGGGGTGTTCGGGTGCGCCCGTGGGTCACGCTGTGGGTGAACACGATGCTGCAGGCCTTACTGTGGGCGGCGTGAACAGGCGGATTTTGACGCTGCTGGTTGCGCTGGTGCCGATCGTGGCATTCGGCGTCCTGCTGTCGGTGGTGACGGTGCCCTTCGTGTCGTTGGGGCCCGGTCCGACGTTCAACACGCTCGGCGAGGTCGAGGGCAAACAGGTGGTCGACATCAAGAGCGCCGACGGAGCCGGCGGTTCTGTGGTCCACCCCACCTCGGGGCATCTGAACATGACCACGGTGTCCCAGCGGGACGGCCTGACCCTCGGCCAGGCGATCGCGTTGTGGATGTCGGGCCGTGAGCAACTGGTTCCGCGCGACCTGGTGTACCCGCCGAACAAGTCGAAGAACGAGATCGATGAGGCCAACAACTCGGATTTCAAAAAGTCCGAGGACAGCGCCGAGTACGCGGCGCTGTCGTTTCTGAAGTACCCGGTGGCGGTGACCGTGCAGAGCGTCACCGATCCCGGTCCTTCGGCGGGCAAGCTGCGTGACGGTGACGCGATCGACGGGGTGAACGGGATACCGGTGGCCAACCTCGACGAATTTCAGGCCATTCTGAAGAAGACCAAGCCGGGTGAGCAGCTGGTGATCGACTTCCGTCGCAAGAACGCTCCGCCCGGCGTCGCCACCATCACGCTCGGTGACAACCCGGATCGGGACTACGGATTCCTCGGCGTGGGTGTGCTCGATGCGCCGTGGGCGCCGTTCGGCATCGACTTCAATCTGGCCAACATCGGCGGCCCGTCGGCGGGATTGATGTTCAGCCTCGCTGTCGTCGACAAGCTGACCACCGGTGATCTCAACGACGGCAAGTTCGTCGCGGGCACCGGAACCATCACCGGCGAGGGCAAGGTCGGCTCTATCGGCGGCATCACCCACAAGATGCTGGCCGCCAAGGAAGCGGGTGCCACGGTGTTCCTGGTGCCGGCCGACAACTGCACCGAGGCGCGCTCGGCGCCTCAGGACGGCATGGATTTGGTGAAGGTGGACACGCTGACTCACGCCGTCGAGGCGCTGCACACGATTTCTGCCGGTGGCGAACCGCCTCGTTGCTGATCCGCAGGCAGCCTGTGGATGGCTAGAGTTGTAGAAAATCGGGCGGCCCGTCGGGCATGTCATGAGTCCACCGAGGTTGAAACGGGAGTTGACGAGTGGGGATGCGGCCGGCGGCGAGGATGCCGAAGCTGACGCGACGTAGTCGAGTGCTGATCGGCCTGGCACTGGTGGCAGTGCTTGCGCTGCTGATCGGGCCTCGGGTGGTCGACGGCTATGTCGACTGGTTGTGGTTCGGCGAGTTGGGGTACCGGTCGGTGTTCACCACCGTGCTGGCCACGCGGCTCATCGTGTTCCTTGTGGTCGGGCTGCTCATCGGGGCGGTGGTGTTCGCCGGGCTGGCGCTGGCCTATCGGACCCGTCCGGTGTTCGTCCCGACGGCTGGGCCGAATGATCCGGTGGCGCGTTACCGCACCACTGTGATGGCCCGGTTGCGGTTGTTCGGGATCGGGGTTCCGGTCTTCATCGGGCTGCTGGCCGGCGTGATCGCGCAGAGCTACTGGGTGCGGGTGCAGCTGTTTCTGCACGGCGGCGATTTCGGGGTCACCGATCCCCAGTTCGGCCGGGATCTGGGCTTCTACGCGTTCGATCTGCCGTTCTACCGGTTGGTGCTGACCTACCTGTTCGTGGCGACGTTCCTCGCATTCATCGCGAACCTGCTGGGGCACTACGTGTTCGGCGGGATCCGGCTCACCGGGCGCAGCGGGGCGCTGAGTCGCGCCGCGCGCATCCAGCTGATCAGCCTGGTCGGCACGCTGATCGTGCTCAAGGCGTTCGCCTACTGGCTGGACCGCTACGAACTGCTGAGCAACACCCGGGCCGCCAAGCCGTTCACCGGCGCCGGCTACACCGACATCAACGCGGTGCTGCCGGCCAAGCTGATCCTGTTGGCCATCGCGGTGATCTGTGCGGTGGCGGTGTTCTCGGCGATCGTGCTGCGCGACTTGCGGATTCCGGCCATCGGCGTGGTGTTGCTGCTGCTGAGCTCACTGGTGGTCGGGGCCGGTTGGCCGCTGATCGTCGAGCAGTTCAGCGTCAAGCCGAACGCCGCGCAGAAGGAAGCCGAGTACATCAGCCGGAGCATCACCGCGACCCGGCAGGCCTACGGGCTCACCGACACTTCGGTGACCTACCGCAGCTACGAGGGCAGTGGCGCGACCACCGCGGCCCAGGTGGCGGCGGACCGGGCCACCACGTCGAACATCCGGTTGCTCGATCCGACGATCGTCAGCCCGGCGTTCACCCAGTTCCAGCAGGGCAAGAACTTCTACTACTTCCCGGATCAACTGGCCATCGACCGCTACGCCGGACCCGACGGCAATCTGCGCGACTTCGTGGTAGCCGCGCGTGAGCTCAACCCGGACCGGTTGATCGACAACCAGCGGGACTGGATCAACCGGCACACCGTCTACACCCACGGCAACGGGTTCATCGCGTCGCCGGCCAACACGGTGCGCGGAATCGCCAACGATCCCAACCAGAACGGTGGTTACCCGGAGTTCCTGTCCAGTGTGGTGGGGGCGAACGGCGGGGTGGTCTCACCCGGACCGGCACCGCTGGATCAGCCGCGCGTCTACTTCGGACCGGTGATCGCCGATACCGCAGCCGATTACGCCATCGTCGGCAAGATCGGGGACACCGATCGTGAGTACGACTACGAGACCAACACCGAGACCAAGAACTACACCTACTCCGGCAGCGGCGGGGTGAAGGTGGGTAGCCTGCTCACCCGCTCGCTGTTCGCCGCCAAGTTTGCCGAGCGGAACTTCTTGCTGTCCAACGTGATCGGCGAGGACAGCAAGATCCTGTTCAACCGCGATCCGGCCAAGCGGGTCGAGGCGGTGGCGCCGTGGCTGACCACCGACACCAGCGTCTACCCGGCGATCGTCAACAAGCGCATGGTGTGGATCGTCGACGGCTACACCACGCTGGAGAAGTATCCGTATTCGGAACTGACCACGCTGTCGAGTGCCACCGCGGACTCCAACGAGGTTGCGGTGAACCGGTTGGCGCCGGACAAGCAGGTGTCCTACATCCGTAACTCGGTCAAGGCCACCGTGGACGCCTACGACGGCACGGTCTCCCTCTATGCGCAGGACGAGCAGGATCCGGTCCTCAAGGCCTGGATGAGTGTGTTCCCGGGCACGGTCAAGCCGAAGTCGGATATCTCGCCGGAACTGCAGAGCCATCTGCGCTACCCCGAGGATCTGTTCAAGGTGCAGCGCGCGCTGTTGGCGAAGTACCACGTCGACGACCCGGTGAAGTTCTTCACCAACGCCGACTTCTGGGATGTCCCACTGGATCCCAACCCCACCGCGAGCAGCTTCCAGCCGCCGTACTACATCGTGGCCCGCGACCTGGCCAACAACAGCAACGCGTCGTCGTTCCAGTTGACCAGCGCGATGAACTGGATCCGGCGTGACTTCCTGGCCGCCTACATCAGTGCCAGTTCCGATCCGGCGAGCTACGGCAAGATCACCGTCCTGACCATCCCGGGTCAGGTGAACGGTCCCAAGCTGGCGTTCAACGCGATCAGTACCGACACCGCCGTCTCGCAGGATCTCGGTGTGATCGGGCGCGACAACCAGAACCGGATCCGGTGGGGCAACCTGTTGACCCTGCCGGTCGCCGACGGTGGCCTGCTGTATGTGGCACCGGTGTACGCCTCGCCGGGTAGCAGCGACGCCGCCTCGTCGTACCCGCGCCTGATTCGCGTCGCGATGCTCTACGGCGACAAGGTGGGCTATGCCCCGACCGTCAGTGATGCGCTGACCGAGATCTTCGGTCCGGGGGCGGGTGCCACCGCCACCAATGTGGCTCCCACTGACGGCAAGCCGCAGGCGGTGCCGTCGGCGGAGGCGCTACCGGCAGCCCAGCCGCCGGCCAATGCCGACGGCCAGGCACCGCAGGCGGTTCCTCCGCCTGCCGCCGCGGTCCCGCCCGGTGAGCCGGTGCAGTTGTCGCCGGGCAAGTCCGCGGCGCTGAAGGATGTCGAGTCGGCGTTGTCGGAGGCCCAGGAGGCCCAGCGCAGCGGTGACTTCGGCAAGTACGGGCAGGCGCTGCAGCGGTTGAACGATGCGATGAAGAAGTACGACACCGCCAAGTAGTCGTCCCCCGCGAAAAGACGCGTAGGTACCCCAAATCACGGGATTTCGGGTACCTACGCGTCTTTTCGTGCTGCTTGACCTGGCCGCCAAGTCAACGCCAAGTGGTTCCGGTGATGCTGTGCGTCGATAATTTGCACGGACTTTTTGCCGAGAGGACCCCGATGACCCTGACCGATATTGCCCGCGACGGCCTGGACGACGCGTTGAAGGGCCTTCGGGCCCACGTGGCCGCCCCGGTGGCGTTGCCGGGGGAAGTCGGCTATGAACGGGCCACCCCGTGGAATGTGGCGGCCACTGTGGAGCCTGCCGCGGTAGTGCTGGCGACAACCGCCTACGACATCGCCAACACCGTTGGCTTCGCGGCGGCCAGGGGATACCGGGTCGCCGTCCAGGCCACCGGCCACGGCGCGATGGCGGTGGCGTCCGACACGATCCTGGTGGTGACCTCTGAGATGACCGGTGTCACTATCGATCCGGTGGCGCGCACCGCACGGGTGGCGGCCGGCGCCACCTGGCAGCAGGTGCTCGACGCGGCGGCTCCGCACGGTCTGGCGGGGGCGTGCGGATCGGCTCCTGGCGTCGGTGTCGTGGGATACCTCACCGGCGGGGGGATCGGGCCGTTGGTACGTACCGTCGGGCTGTCGTCGGACCATGTGCGGTCCTTCGAGTTGGTCACCGGTGCGGGGGAGTTGCTGCGTGCCACACCGGAGGAGAACGCCGAGCTGTTCTGGGGTCTGCGCGGTGGAAAGTCGACGCTGGGCATTGTCACCTCGGTCGAGATCGACCTGCTGCCGATTCCCGAGTTCTACGGTGGCGCGGTCTACTTCGATGGTGCGGACGCCGGTGTGGTGCTGCGCGAGTGGGCCACCTGGTGTGCTGACCTGCCCGAGTCCATCTCGACGTCCATTGCTCTGCAACAGCTCCCGCCGCTGCCCGGAATTCCGGAGCCGCTGGCCGGTCGCTTCACCGTCGCGGTCCGGTACGCAGCCGTCGGCGATTTCGACGAGGCCGAGCGGCGACTGGCGCCGATGCGCGCGGTCGCCACGCCGGTACTCGACACCGTCGCGGTGATGCCGTACGCCGCCATCGGAGCGGTGCATGCCGATCCGGTCGATCCGATGCCGTGCTACGAACACCACACGCTGCTGCGGGAACTGACCGCGGAGACGGTCGACGTGCTCCTGGGGGCGGCCGGGCCGGATTCCGGTTCGGTGCAGACGATCGTGGAAGTGCGGATGCTGGGCGGGGCATTCGCTCGTGAGGGACGCCACCGCAGCGCGTTCTGCCATCGTGACGCCGCCTTCACGGTGGCCACCATCGGGGTCCTGGCGCCCCCGACGGCTGCCGCTGTGGTGGCACAGGCCGGCGCACTGATTGTCGCGCTGTCGCAGTGGTCCAGCGGCGGCCAGATCGCAAATTTCGCGCCGTCCGAGGATGCTGGGCGGGCCGGGCGGGTCTACGACGCCGAGACCAGGCACTGGTTGGCCGCGCTGGCCGAGCGGCACGACCCGGCCGGGGTGTTCAGGTGCGGCCAGGTGGTGCGTTTCGTGGACTGAATCTGCGGCTGGTTTGACCCAAAAACAAGCCCTGAGCACACGATTTGGAGCTCTGCGTAAGACCCCGGTAACCTTGTATTTGCAACGCGGGGTGGAGCAGCTCGGTAGCTCGCTGGGCTCATAACCCAGAGGTCGCAGGTTCGAATCCTGTCCCCGCTACTAGTGAGAATGGTCCTCGGACGTCAGTCCGGGGGCCATTCTCTATTTGGGTCGATGGCTCATCGGGGCCGGGGCCGCTCATCGTCGAAGCAGCTGATCCAAGTACCCAGCCAGTTCACAGGACTTGCATTGCGCAAGACAATTGATCCACAATGATCTGGACTAACTCCAGAATCGAGGGCCCATGCACAGCGCCGAGGATCGACTGCGCACAGCCGGGCTCCGGGTGACCCGACCGCGTCTCGCGGTACTTGCCGAGCTCGTGGAACGGCCGCACGCGGATGTCGAGACGATCGCTGCCGGCGCCCGAGATCGCTTGGGTGCCGTGTCGACGCAGGCGATCTATGACGTGGTGCACGCGCTCACCGGGGCAGGTTTGTTGCGCCGCGTGGAACCAGCCGGATTGCGCGCGCTCTTCGAACTCGAGACCGGTGACAATCACCATCACCTGGTCTGCCGTGGCTGTCGTGTGGTCATCGACATCCCCTGTGCCACCGGGCAAGCCCCCTGCCTGCAGGCCGGTGACGACCACGACTTCTGCGTCGATGAGGCCGAGGTGACCTTCTGGGGTCGCTGCCCGGCCTGCCGAGATTTCTCCCAGTGAACCAACAACCGAATGGAGTACCGACAATGACCGCCACTCTCACCACCCCCGAACTCAGCCAGATCCAGGGCCCGCAGAAGCTGGGGCCTCTGACGCCCTTCGTCGGTGAATGGGAAGGTGACGTCGGTGTCGATCTGAGCTACCACAACGACGACGACATCACCGGCCACACCAGCTACTTCGAAAAGGCAGTGTTCAAGCCGATCCCGATCCAGGAGAACGGTCAGCAGAAGCTGTGGGGCCTCAACTACTCGATGACCGCATGGCGGCACGGCGAAGAGGCGATGGACCCGTTCCACGACGAGATCGGTTTCCTGCTGTGGGACAAGGCCAACGGCCAGGTGATCCGCAACGTCGTGTTCGGTCGTGGCATCGCGATCCTGGCCGGCAGCGATGCCCAGCCCGGTGACCGCACGCTGCACTTCAACGCCAAGCCCGGTGATCCCAGCTACGGCATCCTGCAGAACCGCTACCTGATGCAGCGTGCCGAGATCAAGGACTTCACCAGCAGCTTCACGTTCAACGACGACGGCACCCTCAGCTACACCTCGGATCTCCTGCTGCGGCTGGCGGCTACCGGTGCCGAGATGCACCACACCGACGAGAACACGCTGCGCCGCGTCAAGCAGTTCCACCCGGGCACCGAGCACGCCTGATCGCTACCGGTGAGAATGGCCCTCAGGCGAAACCCTGAGGGCCATACTCCATTGGGGCGGAACCACTCTCAGAGCCTGGTCAGCCGCAATCTCCAGGCGTCCGGTCCACGCTCGTGGTACTCGATGTCGATCTGACCGGCCGTCCGATCGACCATCTGGCGCAGCAGCGGGATCGGGTCGTGCGGAGCCACCAGGACCAGCGCACCGCCGACCGGGACGGCATCGAACGCTCCGAATACCGTTGCGTGCCTGATGGAGTGCGGCACGTCGCGGACGTCGAGCACCGGATCGTCGGTGTCGTGCTCCCCGCAGGCGCAGGTGTGCCCGGTGTCCCCGCAGTCCTGTTCGCCCAGCAGTTCATGCATGCCGTGGGTGACGTCGGCCAGCGAGATGTCCGGATCGGCCGCCACGATCGGAAGGATCCGGTCGTTCTCGTCGATCAGGTGTGCCCCGAAGACGACCCGCAGGGCCTCGGCGGCGGCGCCCGCTCGGACGGCCGACGGTGCGGTCCGGATCTGGTCGACCAGCCCCGCGATCACCCGATGGGCGGCGATCATCGACTCGACCAGGGGGCCGGCCCGCTCGGTCCGGGCCGCGGCCGGGTACAGGGACTCCTCCTCGGCGAGGGCATGCGGAATCAGTTCGGTGCCGAGGAATTCCACCAGGGCCGCGCGCGCCGCGTCGACGTCGCCGCCCCGCTCGACGGCGGTCAGCATCGATTCGGTCAAGGTGCCCAGGCTGCCCGCGAGTTGAGCGTGGTGGCTCTTGATGGTCTCGACCGCCTGGGCGTCGGCGGCTGTGGACGCGACGACCAGTTCATCGATGGACATGACGACCTCCGTTTCCGGCCTGGCGGATTCTGTGTTCACCGCCACTGGCCTCTGTACCGCCAATTTACTACAGTTAATTCCGTGAATAAAGAGGGCGTGCCTTTGGGTCCGCGGCCGGCCCCGACGACTGCCGGGTACCCGCCGCTATCCCGGCAGCGGCTGGCCGTGCTCGACTACGTGCGCACGCATGCGCCGGTGCGGATCGCCGCGCTGGCCGCCGGACTGGATCTGCACCCCAACACCGTGCGCGAGCACCTGGACGCGCTGCTGGAGTACCGACTCGTCGAACGCCTCACCGAGGCGCCGACCGGCCGCGGCCGCCCCGCCGCGCTCTATCGGCCCACGGCCGCGGACCCGGCCGTCGTCTCCAGTGACTACGCCGGCCTGGCCACCGCGCTGGCCGGGCATCTCGCCCGCACCAGCGCCACACCGGAACGCGATGCCCGCACCGCCGGAGTCGAGTGGGGCCGAGAACTGGTGGCCGACGCCGCCCTTGGTGACGATCCGCGGGGGACCGTGCTGGACGTGCTTTCCCGGCTCGGGTTCGCCCCGGAAGGCGAGGGTGCCGCGGCCGAGGGCATCGCCCTGCGCGCCTGTCCGTTGCTCGATGCGGCGCGTCGCTACCCGACCATCGTCTGTCAGGTGCACCTCGGGATCATCGAGGGGATCCTGGATCGGATCGGGGCGGTGATCGACGGCGACCTCGAACTGGTGCCCTTCGCCGAACCCGGAGCCTGCCGCCTGTTCCTGCCCAATCCCGTTGTGCGGCAAGGGGACAGGTCATGAGCGCACGGGGACTGCTCCTGCTGCCCGGCGGCTTCGCCCTGCTGGCCGGGTTGAACGCGGCGTTGCCGCTGCTCGGCCTGCCGGCCCCGGTGCGCGCCGACGGCGTGGCCGAGGTGCACGGGATACTGCTGACCCTCGGGTTCGTCGGCACCGTGGTGGCGCTGGAACGGGCCGTGGCCGCCGGTCGGACCCTCGGCTATCTGGCCCCCGCGGCGCTGGGGGCGGGCGCGGTGCTGCTGGTGTTGCCGGTCGGCCAGCAGATCGCCAACACTGCCTTGCTGATCGGGACCGCCGCGCTGGTGGTGCTGTACGTGCCGCTGTGGCGTCGCAATACCGACATCGCCGTGCTCATCCAGGCAGGCGGCGCGGTCCTGGCGGTGGGGGCCGCGCTGCTGTGGTCGGCCCATCTGGCGGTGCCGGTCCTGCTGCCGTGGCTGTCCGGGTTCCTGATCCTGACCATCGCCGGGGAACGCCTCGAGCTGACCCGCATCGTGAACTCAGATTTCCGCACCGAGGCGATGCTGGCCGGCATCGCCGGCGCCTACCTGACCGCCGCGCTGGCCGCGCTGCTGTGGCCGGGCCTGGGCTACCGGCTGCTCGGCCTCACCCTGCTCGCCATGATCGGTTGGCTGGCGTGGCATGACGTGGCCCGCCGCACGGTGCGCGGCACCGGGCTCCCGCGCTACATGGCGGTGTGCCTGCTCACCGGCTACGCCTGGCTCCTGGTCCCGGCCGGAGCGTGGGTGCTGATCGGGCAGGTTCCCGACGGCCGCGGCTACGACGCCGTCGTGCACGCGGTGATGCTGGGCTTCGTGATGTCGATGATCATGGCGCACGCCCCGGTCATCCTGCCGGCGGTGCTGCGCCGGCCACTGCCCTACACCCCGATGATGTACGGACCTGTTGTGCTGCTGCATGTTTCGCTGCTGCTGCGAATCGCGGTCGGCGACGCCGGGGACAGTCAGGCTGCCGTGCAGTGGGGCGGTGTGCTCAATATCGTTGCGGTGCTGGCGTTCGTCGTCGTCGCAGTGGTCTCGGTGAGCCGCCGCACGATCCGTGAGGCCGAGAAGGTGGCGGCATGAAACGCTCGAACTGGCACCTTCGCGCGGGGTCGGTGATCTTCGCCTGGCTGGTCGCGCTGGTGGTGGTGGCGCTCGCGCACCGGTCCATCCCACTGTCCGGGTGGCTGTTGGTGCACCTGCTGGGGTTGGGTGCGGCCGGCAACGCCATCCTGATCTGGAGCCGACATTTCGCCGATGCGCTGCTGCGCCGCACGCCGGACCCGCCGTATCCCGGTCAGGTGCTGCGATTGACGGCGTTCAACATCGGTGCGGTCACGGTGATCGTCGGCATGGTCGGGTTCTGGTGGCCGGTGGTGTTGGCCGGCGGCCTCCTGGTGGCCGCGGTGGCCCTGGTGCATGCCACGGATCTGGTGCGGTTTCTGCGGGCCGCATTGCCCGCCCGGTTCGCGATCACCGTGCACTACTACGTGGCGGCCGCGGTGTTGCTCGCCGTGGGTGTCGGACTCGGTGTGGCGATGGCGAATTCGGCGTTACCGGGAGGTTTGGCCGCGCGCTTCCGCACCGCGCATGCGGTGCTGAACGTATTCGGCTGGATCGGCCTGATGGTGCTCGGCACCCTGGTCACGTTGTGGCCGACGATGTTGCGCACCAGGATGGCCGACGGGGTCGAGCGGGCGGCCCGTCGGGGTCTGCCGGGTCTGCTGGCCGCTCTCGGGGTGGCCGTGAGTGGCGCCCTGGCGGCGTCACCGCAGATTCTGGGTATCGGCGCGGTGCTCTATCTGGCCGCGGCGGGTTGGGTGCTCTGGCCACACCTCGACGAGATACGCCGAAAGCGCCCAGCCGATTTCGCCACCCTGTCGGTGCTGTGCGGGGTGGTGTGGCTGATCGGTGCGCTCGGGTACGCCGGCGTCGGGCTGCTGGCCGCCCGCAGTTGGGAAGCCGCCACCGCCGTCACCGCTGCGCTGGCTCCGGTGCTGTTGGCCGGCTTCCTGGTGCAGGTGCTGTTCGGGTCGTTGGCCTACCTCGTTCCGGTGGTGATCGGTGGTCGTGCCTCGGCCCTGGCCGCCATCGCGACGTTGGAACGTGGTGCCCCGTGGCGGATCAGCATGGCCAACGCCGCGTTGTTGGTGTGCGTGCTACCGGTCCCGAGCCTGGTCCGGGTCGCCTCGTCGGTGCTGGTGCTGGTGGCCTACGCCACCTTCCTGCCCCTGTTGGTGCGGGCGGTGTGGCTGGCCCAACGCAACACCGGTGTGCAGTCCACACCGGGCCGCCCCGAGCCGGTCCCGCTTCCGCGTCGCCTGGGCGTGGCCGCAGCCGGGTTCGCCGTTGTCGTCCTGACCGCCGCGGCAGGTGTCGCCGCCGACCCGTCGAGCCTCGGAATCGCCACGGCGCCTCAGGCGTCGGTCGCCGCAACCGGGCAGACCACCGAGGTGCAAGTGCATGTCGAGGGGATGCGCTTCGTGCCGAACACCATCGAGGTGCCCGCCGGTAACCGACTGCAGATCACCCTGGTCAACACCGGCACCGACCGCCACGACCTGGTTCTGGCCAATGGTGCCCGCACCGAACGGATCGCACCCGGGACCAGCGCCGTGCTCGACGCCGGGGTGATCGGCTCCGATCTGGACGGCTGGTGCTCGGTGGCCGGACACCGGCAGATGGGAATGACCCTGACGGTCAAGGCAATCGGAACGGCACCGGGCATGTCGGCAAACCACCACGCCGGCCCGGCCGCAGCGTCCGTCGATACCGCCGAGGTCGCGCGAAGCCTGGGGAACATTCCCGGTCCGCACTTCGTGGCCCGGGATCCACGCCTGAACGACGCCGGACCGACCCTGCATCGGGTGACGTTGCCGGTCACCGAGGTCGAGCGGGAAGTGTCGCCGGGGATCACCCAGCGGCTGTGGACCTTCGGCGGCAGCGCCCCCGGGCCCACCCTGCGCGGCAAGATCGGCGACGTCTTCGAGATCACCCTGATCAACGACGGCACGATCGGGCACTCCATCGATTTCCACGCGGGGTCGTTGGCGCCGGATCAGCCCATGCGCACCATCAATCCCCGTGAGCGCCTGGTCTATCGGTTCACCGCCACCCGGGCCGGAATCTGGCTGTATCACTGCGCGACCATGCCGATGTCGGTCCACATCGCCAACGGGATGTTCGGCGCCGTCGTCATCGACCCGCCGGACCTGCCGGCCGTCGACCACGAATATCTGATGGTGCAGTCCGAGTTCTACCTCGGTCCGCAGGGCGGCGAGGTCGACGCCGACAAGGTCAGCGCAGACAAGCCCGACCTGGTGGCGTTCAACGGTTATGCCCTGCAGTACGACCGTGCACCGCTGAAAGCCCGGGTCGGCGAACGGGTCCGGATCTGGGTGCTCGCTGCCGGGCCCAACCGCGGCACGGCGTTCCACGTGGTCGGCGGCCAGTTCGACACGGTCTGGGCCGAGGGGGACTACCGGCTGCGGCCCGGTGCCGGCGGATCCCAGGTCCTCGGGCTGTTCCCGGCCCAAGGCGGTTTCGTCGAGTTGACCTTCCCGGAGCCGGGTAACTACCCGTTCGTCTCGCACGCGATGATCGACGCCGAACGCGGCGCGCACGGGGTGGTGAGTGTGCGGCCGTGACGGGGTGGGTTGCCCTACTGCGTCAACCGCTCCCGCATCCCGGGTGCGAGCAAGCCGGTGAGGGTGTTCCACTCCACGGTCACCGGGTAGTAGTCGCCGAGCACATGGGCGACGGGGAGGTAGATCACCAGGCCGTCGTCGTCGGGCAGCCAGTTGGCGAGCTGATCGGCGACCGGTTCGGGTGCGGACTGGCCGGCCAGCTTCTCGTCGTCGGCGATCTCGGTCTTGATGCCGTCGACGAGGGTGGTCAGCCCGGCGGTCTGGTCGGTGAACAGGTCGGTGATCATGATCGGTTCGGCGGTGTGGGCATCGATCACCGTCGTCGCCACCGCGTTGAACGGATGCGCCGCATGGTCGACGAAGATGTTGAGCAGCAGCACACCGGCTACCGCGCCGTTGCCGATGTGGGAGACCTCGCTGCGGTCGTCCTCGTCGAGGACGCCGGGTGCGACGGTGGTCGGGCGATTGTCTTCGGTGGGCTTGAGATAGTCGTCGAGGGCTGCGCGGATCCCGCTGTTGAACTTGTCCCGCACCGCGGCGTCTCCGCCGCGCAACTGTGGCAACTCGGCACGGTAGGTGACCGTGCCCCGGGTGCCGTTGACGGGTTCGATGACGCCGGTGAACGGCGTGGCCTCGGCGTTCGCCGAGGTGCTCGTGGTTGTCGGCTCCGGGCTGCTGTGGCTGTCCGATCCGCCTGAGCTGCACGCGGTGCCCACACCGAGCATCGAGACGACGGCCACGGCCGACGCCAGGCTGCGAAACATCGTTGCCTCGATCATTTTCCGACCCTAACCGGGTGAGGTGGCGCTCGGGGTCAAATGACGAACGGTGCGATGAGGGTGGTGGCACCCAACACCACCACCCCGATCAAGAACGCGACGACGGTAAAGCCCATGACTTGGCGGACATTGAGTTTCGCGATGGCCAGCAGGGGGAGTAACCAGAACGGCTGGATCATGTTCGCAACACCCTCGCCGACGGCGACCGCCATGGAGATCAACCCCAGATACGCCGGTGAGTCCTGGCCGAGCGCCAGTGCCGAGTCGACGGCGATCGGGCCCTGCACCGCCCAGTGACCGCCACCCGACGGCACGAACAGGCTGATGATCAACGATCCGATGAAGGTGAGGAACGGCAGTGTGTACTGCGTCGCACCGTTCACGAGCATCTCGGCGAGCAGGGTCTGCAGTGGCTTGACCCCTTCGGCCGCTTGATAACCCAGCAAGCCGACCAGACCGCCGTACAGCGGATACTGCAGGAGCAGCGGTCCGGAGACCTTCGCGGCACCGGTGAAGGCCCGGATGAACCGGATCGGGGTGCGGTGCAGCAGTGCACTGGTGATCGTGAACAGCATGATCATCGAGGCGATGTTCAGGGCGAATCCGCTGAGGACGAAATAGGCCATGCCTGCGGCGAATACAAGGACGTTGAGAATCCACAGGTCTTCGAGCCATTCGGCGAACGTTCGCTTGCCGGGCGAGGCTTTGTCCTCCGGTTGCTCCTCGTCCTCGAACACCGCCGGATCGGGTGCCAGGCTCTCCGCCGGCTCCATCCGCCAGATCGCCAGGGCGAGTAGAGCCAACACCACGATGACCGACAGCCAGCTGTAGGGCTGGAAGATGGTCAGCTGCAGCGGCACGGTGATGCCGGTCAGTTTGTGGATCACGTTGATCGGGCTGCTGTCGTCGGTGTTGGCCAGCGCGATCGACGACGAAAGTCCCTGTGTCCAGATGATGAAGCCCATGAATGCTGCCGCGATGAGGTAGCCGAAGTGCGCGTCGGTGAAGCGCTTGGCGACCTGCCGGGCGACCAACGCACCGGCTACCAGCCCGAGTCCCCAGTTCAGCAGGGAGAGAACAGCACTCACGCCGAAGCACAGGAGCGCCCCCTGGACCTGGTTGTTCGGCTTGCCGGCGATGTAGACGATGGCCCGCTTCAGGACCGGCGCCTCGGCGAGGGTGTAGCCCGTCACGAGGATCAGGACCATCTGGAAGGCGAACGTGAAGATGTTCTGCGATCCCCAGACGCCGCCGTACCAGGCCTGGAGCATGCCGCTGGGTGAGGCGTCGTGCACCAGAAGCCCGACCAGCGCCGCGACGAGAAGGGTGAGGATGACCGCGAACAGATACGGATCGGGCATCAGCCGCTCGACGTAGCGGACACACAGTGCGGTCAGCGACTGCATGAAGCCGCGACGTCTGGGTTTGTGGTCTTCGCCCGGTGGCATCCCCGCCGTGGCCGCCGCGTCTCCGCTCGTCATTGCCCTACCCCCACCCTTTTCGGTGCCTGATCGGCACGCACTTTAGCGGCAGAACCGTTCCCCGGAGTTCATTCAGCGCATGGTGGCGTGCAGGGCGTCGGTCATCGCGTCGATGGCGGCCTCGCGATCCAACGGCCACCCCTCGACGAGCCACACATGCATGAAGGAATCGACCATCGCGTACATCATTGCGATGGCCAGCCGGAGCCGTCCCTCGGCGGCACCGGGCATGACGTTGCCGGCGACCCAGTCGTTCACGTCGGCTTCCATCGTCGCGCGGTGTGCGGCGGCGAACTCAGGGTCGGCGGCGCGCGCCTGATGCAAGGCTGTGTAGAGCTCCGGGGCGGACGTGTAGAAATCGACCACCTTCTCGAAGAAGGCACGGATCGAGGGGCGCCCCGACTCGCCGCCGCGTGGGGCGTGTTCTTCGGTCCACACCGTCATCCGGGTGTCGCGGAGCTCCCGCAGCACCGCGGCCTTGCTGTCGAAATGCAGGTAGAACGTCGCCCGCCCGACCCCGGCGCGCCGCACGATGTCGTCGATGGTCACCGCGACATAGCCACGTTCGGCGAAGGCCTCCAAGGCCGCGGTCATCAGGTGTTCGCGGGTCATCAGCCGGTGCCGGTCCCGCATGGTCAGTTTCGGTGCCGCACCGGCGGCTGCGGCATCAGCGGTTTCGGTCACCCGATCTTCACCCCTTCCAGTTGGCCGGTGGAGCGCCACTTGTGCAGCATGTCGAAGAAGTCGACGGGCTTGCCGCCGAAGTTGTTGGCCAGCATGCTGTGTGGGTTGTCCCGATCACCCTCTGAGCTCAGGTAGCTCGGGGTGCAGTCGGCGTAGAACGCCTTGGGCTTCACGGTGGACTCGTTCATCTCCGCCAGCCATTCGTTCTCGGCCTCCTGGGTGGCTTCGATGGTCGCCGCGCCGCGTTCGGCCCAGGTCTTGACCAGGTAGGTGAAATGGCGGGCCCGTTCCTCGGCGGTGTGGGTGTAGTTGGGCGAAACCCCGGACTGGGTGTAGCCGAGGAAGAAGCAGTTGGGGAAGCCGTGGCTCTGCAGACCGTGCAGGGTGCGCATCCCCTTGGCCCACTTGTCGCTGAGGCGCTGGTTGTCCCGCCCGACGATCTCGAACCCGAGACGACGGGTGAACTCGGTGCCGACCTCGAAGCCGGTTGCGAACACCAACGCGTCGAGCTCGTACTCGACCCCGTCGACGACGACGGCGGTGTCGGTGAACCGCTCCACTCCGCGGCCGTCGGTGTCGACGAGTTCGACGGTGTCCCGGTTGAAGGTCTCCAGGTAGTCGTCGTGGTAGCCGGCGCGCTTGCAGTTCAGCTTGAACCACGGCTTGAGCGCGTCGGCGGTCCCGGAGTCACGCACGGTCCGGCTGATCCGGGCCCGCAGGCGCTCCATCGCGTCGAAGTCGGCGCGATACAGGAAGGCGCCGATTTCCTCGGCCGTCATCTCCCGGCCCAGGCGCGCGGTCTCGCGGATCACCGCTGGTTCGGTCAGGGCGAGCGCGTTGCGGGTCCATCCGTCGTCGGTGAGATCGAGGTCCATCTCGACCCCGCAGGTGACGCGGGTGAAGTTCTCCATCCGTTCGCGCTGCCAACCCGGCATCAGACTGGCCGCCCAGGTGGGGTCGGTCGGCCGGTTGTTCCGTTCGGCGACGGTGCTCGGAGTCCGTTGGAACACATACAGTTTCTGCGCCCACCGGCCGAGGTGCGGGATGCACTGCAGCCCGGTCGCCCCGGTGCCGATGACGCCGACCCGCTTGTCCTGCAGTCCGGTCAGCCCGCCGGTCTCGTCACCGCCGGTGTAGCCGTAGTCCCAGCGGCTGGTGTGGAAGGTGTGCCCGCCGAACTCGTTGATGCCCGCAATTCCGGGCAGTTTCGGCCGGGTGAGCGATCCGGGTGAGACGGCGACCAGGTTCGCGGTCAGCAGGTCACCGCGATTCGTCGTCACCTGCCAGTGCGCGGCGGCGCCGTTCCAGTGCATGCCGGTAACAGTGGTCTGCAACAAGGCATTTCGGTACAGCCCATAGTGGCGGGCGACGGCCTGCAGGTGCTCGCGGATCTCCGGCCCGTGCGCGTAGCGCTCCGTCGGCATGTAGCCCAACTCTTCGAGCAGCGGCAGGTAGATGTAGGACTCGATGTCGCACTGGGCGCCTGGATAGCGGTTCCAGTACCAGGTGCCGCCGAAGTCGCCGGCGGTGTCGACGATCCGGACGTCGTCGATGCCGGCCTCCTGCAGTCGCGCCGCGGCGATCAGGCTGCCCAGCCCGGCCCCGATGATCAGGACCTGCACGTGGTCGCGTACCGGATCGCGGTGCAGGGGTTGCGCCCACGGGTCATCGGCGTAGTGCGAGAAGTCCGCGGTGACCTCGACGAACTGGTCGACGGCGTCGGCCCGCAGGCGCTTGTCGCGCTCGTGCGCGTACTTGGCGCGCACCCAGTCCTCGTCGTACTCCGCCGGCTGCGGTCCCGGGGCGGCCGTCTGTGGCATCTCGTCGTGCTCCTCGCGTCGTCAGAATCTCACTAGACAGAGCGTCTTGTCAGTGGACTGTCGAGCATCTTGCCAGACGGTACGTCTCTTGGGCAGGGTGTGCGCGCGGAAATTGAGTTTCACGGCCACAGGTGTCCCACCTACCCTGGGTAGCCGCACACATGAGGAGTGCGGCGACAAGGGGAGTGTGCATGAGCATCGGGGCGGAGGACACCGCGACGCCGCTGCGCACCCAGTCGAGCGCTCACGTCATCATCGCGCTGCTGGTCAGCTCGGCGTTCGTGATGATCCTCAACGAGACGATCATGAGCGTCGCGCTACCGGCGCTGATCGTCGATCTGGATGTTTCCGCGAACACTGCGCAATGGCTGACCAGCGGGTTCCTGTTGACCATGGCGGTCGTCATCCCGATGTCCGGGTCGCTGCTGCAGCGGTTCCCGGTCCGCGGCATCTACCTGACATCGATGACCTTGTTCTGCACCGGCACGTTGGTGGCCGCGCTCGCGCCGGGGTTCGCGGTACTCATGGCCGGACGGATCGTGCAGGCGTGTGGCACTGCGGTCATGATGCCGCTGCTGATGACGACGGTCATGACGTTGATCCCCGCCGACCGGCGCGGGCAGATGATGGGGACCATCTCGATCGTCATCGCGGTCGCGCCGGCGATCGGACCGACGTTGTCGGGTTTCATCCTCGGCTCGCTCGACTGGCGCTGGATGTTCTGGATCGTGCTGCCGATCGCCCTGGTGGCCCTCGGCGCCGGTCTCCTCTGGCTTGGGGTCGACGAGGAACGGCAGAAGCCGACGCCCATCGACCCCATCTCGGTACCGCTGTCGGCGATGGCGTTCGCGGGCTTGGTGTTCGGACTGTCGCTGATGGGTGAATCCGCCCACGGTCAAACGGCCGTCCCCGCGTGGGTGCCGATGTCGATCGGCGCGGTGGCGATGTTGATCTTCGGCGCCCGGCAGATACAGCTGCAACGACGTGACCGCGCGTTCCTGGACCTTCGGCCGTTCACCTATCGGCGGTTCTCGGTGTCGCTGGGCCTGGTGGTCCTCGGCTTCATGGCGCTGTTCGGTGCCATCATCATGGTGCCGCTGTATGTGCAGGATGTGCTGGGGAAGAGTGCGTTGGTCGCCGGTCTGACGAGCCTGCCGGGTGGGCTGCTGATGGGCATCGCAGGTCCACTGGTCGGTCGGGCCTACGACCGTCACGGCGCCCGACGGTTGGTCGTACCAGGGTCGGTGGCGTTGTGCGTGGCCCTGTGGGGATTCACCATGCTGTCGGGGGCGTCGCCGGTCTGGGAACTGGTTGTCCTCCAAACGGTCATGATGGTGGCGTTGTCGATGATGTTCACCCCGTTGATGACCGACGCCCTGAGTGTTCTGCCCGACCGGCTCTACTCACATGGCAGCGCCATCCTCACGACTCTGCAACAGGTCGGAGGCGCGGCCGGCACGGCACTTTTCGTGACGGTCATGACCAAGGCCTCGCAATCGGGCGGTGCGCCCGATCTTCCCGGGGTGCATGCGGCCTTCACGGCCGCGGCGGTGATCAGTGTGCTTGCGGTGGTTACGGCGTTGTTCACCGCCGCACACCCGAACCCGGCGGGCGGCACGCCGACGCACTGACGCACGGACGCACGGACGCCGAGGCGAGGTCGGGCACAATCGAATCCGTGCGCAAAGTCGTGGTCATCACGGGCGCGGGCAGCGGCATCGGCCGTGCGACGGCCCGGGTTCTGCTGGAGGCCGGGCACCGGGTGGTGCTGGCCGGCCGTCGCGCCGGACCATTGGCCGAGATCGGCGGCGAGAACCCGAATGCCCGCGTCGTACCCACCGACGTCACGGATTCCGCCTCGGTGCAGGCACTGTTCGCCAACGCGGTGTCGACGTTCGGCCGGGTGGATGTGTTGTTCAACAATGCCGGGGTGTTCGGACCGTCGGCATCCGTCGCCGACATCGACGACGAGCAGTGGCACGCCACGTGGCGCACGAATGTCGACGGCGCGGTGTTCTGCGCCAGGGAAGCAGCCCGAGTCATGGCGGCCCAGCTGCCCAGGGGCGGGCGAATCATCAACAACGGATCGATCTCGGCGCACCGGCCCCGGCCCAGAAGCCTGGCATACACCGTCACCAAACACGCGATGAGTGGGCTGACCGCGTCAATGTTGTTGGACCTGCGCGACATCGATATCTGTGTCACGCAGATCGACATCGGCAATGCCGCCACCGACATGACCGCCGGATTCAGTCACCAGACTCTGCAGGCCGACGGAAGTCTGGCAGCGGAGCCGACTTTCGACGTCGAGCATGTGGCTCGCGCGATCACGCACCTGGTCGATCTACCCCTGGAGGTGTCGGTCCCGTCGCTGACGGTGATGGCGCGGTCGATGCCGTACTTCGGCCGCGGCTGACCGGTGACTGCCGAAAAGGAGTAAGACTTCTCCTGTGGCACTCACCGTGCGGGATCTGACCGAGCTGGAGCACCTCGGCCTCGTTCTGGTGGCCGGAGCGCGCGGTGCGGACCGTGAGATCTCCTGGGCACATGCGATCGAGTTGACCGACCCGACCCCGTATCTGGCCGGTGGTGAACTGGTCATGACCACCGGCATCAACATCGGGGCCGACGCCGATGCACAGGCCGCCTACGTGGCACGGCTGGCCGCGGCCGGGACCGCGGCGCTGGCCATCGACACCGGCACCACGATTGCCGACATCCCGCAGGCGGTGCGCGCCGCCGGCGATCAGTTGGGGATCCCGGTGCTTGAGGTTCCCGCGTCGACGCCGTTCATCGCGATCGCCCGCATGGTGATCGACGCACTCAAGGCCGACGAACTGCGATCGGTGCAGCGTGTCGTGGACGATCAGGAGGTGCTGGCCCGGGCGACGCTGCGGGGCGGCATCCCCGGGGTGGTCGATGCGCTGGCCGACTGTCTGTCCGCGACCGTCGTGGTGGTCGACACCGACGACACCGTGTTGGCCGCCGCGGGTGGTGCCCAGGAGCGGCTGATCTCCGTACTGGGCGAGCAGGTTCCTCCGACGCGCAGGCAGGGCGCCTATGTCACCACGGACGGGGATGCCTATGTCACCATTCAGACCCTGCGGGCCGCCCAACCCGTTCGCGGTCGGCTTGCGGTCCGCACGGCCGACCCGATGTCCAACGCCGACCGGTTCCTGGTCGCGCACGCCGTGTCGCTGATCTCGATCGCGATCGAGAAGCCGGCCCGGGTGGTCGATGCCGAGCAACTGCTGAGGACAGCGGTGACCCGCGAGATAATTTCGGGCGCCGGTGCGGTGGACAGTGCGGTGTTGCGCTACTTCGGTTTCGAACCCGACGGGGACATCGTGGTGGCGTCGTTCACCGGTGCGGGGCCGGTGTTGGCCGCCGAGCATGTACTGGGCCGGGTGCTGGCATCGTTTCTGATGGCTCCGATGGGTGACGAGATCGTGCTCGTGGTCCCGGCAGGCGGGAGCCGACGTCGTATCCGCAGTGTCGTCGCGGAGCTCGAACAGCAGACGGGAATCGTGGTCGGTGGTGGGATGAGCCGGCCCGCCGGGCTGGCCGATCTGCACACGGCCTTGGAACAGGCCCGCATCGCGGCGCATTCCGGGGGCGGGCGGTTCGGCGAATTCGGTGAACTCAGCCCGATGGGGGTGCTGCTCGAGGGGCGAAGTACCGCCGAACTCCGGGTATTGGCAGCACCATTGGACTCGCTGGGCGGGGGTGACGAGCTGATCCCCACCCTGGCGGCCTTTCTCGGCCGCAACGGCCAGATGGAGGCGGCGGCTGCCGAGCTGGCGGTTCATCGCCACACCATGCGCAACCGGATGCGCCGCATCTGTCATCTGTTGGGCGATGACCTTGAATCGGCCGACACCCGGGCGCAGCTGTGGCTGGCGCTCAGGGCCTGGCAGCTACTGGCGTCCCGCTCGGGGTGAGGTCGCCCTCGTCCAGCGAATCGGCATCGAGCCGAGGCGGGCCGCTGCGGTAGGTGACCGGTGTCGCCGACAACGTGATCGGGTTGGCCACTTGGGGTGTGGACGTTCCGGGCACCGCAACGGTCGCTTCCAACCCGAGTTCGCGGGCGAACGCGAAGGCCTCCGACAGGTCGTTGATCGGCCCGGCCGGCACACTCGCGGCGGTCAGTGCCGCGTACCAGTGGTCGGCACCGTGGTTCTTCAACGCGGTTTCGATGATGGCGCACAACTCATCCCGATGTGCGACCCGTTCCGGATTGGTGCGGAACCGGGGGTTGTCGGCCAGCTCAGGTTCGCCGATGGCCGAGGCGAAGGCACGGAACTGTTTGTCGTTGCCGACCGCGACCGCGATGGGCCGGTCGGCGGTGTCGAACGTCTGATACGGCGCGATACTCGGATGGCGGTTACCCATCATCTGCGGTACTGCACCGGCGCCCAGATACCCGGAAGCCTGGTTGACCATGGAGGACAACAACACCGAGAACAGGTTGGTGTCGACGCGCTGGCCCACCCCGGTGCGATCGCGATGCGCCAGTGCCGCCAGGATTCCGCTCAGCGCGTGCAGTCCGGCCAGCACGTCGACCAGGGCCACGCCGGCCTTGGTGGGATCGCCGGGTTCGGTGCCGGTGACGCTCATCAACCCACCGACCGCCTGCACCAACAGGTCATAGCCCGGCAATCCGGCGCCGCCGTCGTGGCCGAACCCGGTGATCGAGCAGTAGATGACATCGGGACGGATTGCCCGCAGGTCCTCGTAGCCCAGTCCCAGTTTCTCCATGGTGCCCGGCCGGAAGTTCTCGACCACGATGTCGGCACCGGCCACGAGGGACCGGGCGTGATCCCGGTCGTCCGGGTCGGTCAGGTCCAGCACCAGTGACCGCTTGTTCCGGTTGACGGAGTTGAAATATGTTGCCACTCCGGATGAATCGTAGGGCGGTCCCCAGGCCCGGGTGTCGTCGCCGGTACCTGGGCGTTCGATCTTGATGACCTCCGCGCCGAAATCACCGAGCATCATGGTCGCGTACGGCCCGGCCAGCACGCGGCTGAAATCGACGACGACGACACCGTCCAGTGCGCCGGTACCCGGAATCCGCTCGCAAGCTTCGCTCATGCGCCCGGTCGCCCGCCGCGTAGGTACACCGTGGTGGAGTGGGTGAAGAAGTCCCGTGCCGCGCCACCCTGCTCTTTGGGGCCGAGCCCGCTCTTCTTGGCGCCACCGAACGGTACGTGCGGATCGGCGCCGGCAGACTCGGAGTTCACGTGCAGCACTCCGACGTCGATCTGCTCGACTGCCTGCAGCGCCCGGGTCAGGTCCTGTGTGAAAACCGCCGCCGAGAGGCCGAACTCACTGTCGTTGGCGAGTGCGAACGCGGCGTCGGCATCGGCGGCCCGTTTGACCGCGAGCACCGGTCCGAACAATTCGTCGGTCCACACGTCGGCCGGTGCACCCTCGAGTTCGATGATGGTGGGAGCGATGAAGTAGCCCTCGGCCAGCGGGCCGTCGGCGTAGGGGCGCCCACCAGTCAACACCGTGGCGCCTTGCCTGGCCGCGGCCTGAACCCCCGCCGAAATGGACTGGTGTGCAGTGCCGTTGATGACCGGGCCCATCTGGGTCGCATCGTCGGTCGGGTCTCCGACGGTCAGTGCCGCCGCGTGCTCGGCCAGCGTGGCCAGGAACTTCTCGGCGATCCCTTCGGTGACGATCAGACGGGACGTGGCGGTGCATTTCTGCCCGGTCGAGCGGAATGCGCCGAGCATCACCTGTTCGAGGGCCAGATCGATATCGGCATCATCGAGGACGACGGCGGCGTTCTTGCCGCCCATTTCGGCCTGTGCGGGAACTCCACGCGCCGCCGCGGCCGCGGCGATGCACCGCCCGACCCCGGTGGAACCGGTGAACGTGATGCCGTCGATACCGCGGTGGTCGACGATGGCGTTACCGATGTCGGGTCCGCCGATCAACAGATTGAGCACACCGGCGGGCAGGCCGGCCTCGGTCAGCGCCTGCGCGAGTCGAATCGCCAGCAGCGGAACGGTACTCGCGGGCTTCCACACCACGGTGTTGCCGTAGATCAACGCGGGTGCGATCTTCCAGGCCGGGATGGCGATGGGGAAGTTGAACGGCGTGATCACTGCGACCACACCCAACGGCTTGCGGGTGATGAGGATCTGTTCGCCGACCCGGGGGGAGGAGAAGATCTCGCCCGACTGCCGATCTCCTTCATTTCCGTAATAGCGCAGGATCTGCGCAGCCCGCCGAACCTCGCCGATGCCTTCGGCTTTCGTCTTGCCCTCTTCGCGGGCCAGCTCCAGCCCCCACGTCTGCGCATTGCGGTCGACGATGTCCGCAGCGCCCAGCAGGACTGCTCCGCGCTGGTGCATCGGGGTGGTGGCCCAAGGTGCCGCCGCTGCCGTGGCGGCACGCACCGCGGTGTCGACATCGGAGACACGTGCGTCATTTCCCCGAGCCACAACCAGACTCGGCTGCGCCGGGTTCACGCTGAGCAGCTCATCGCCGGTGCCGGGCACCCACTGCCCACCGATCAGGTGCTCGATGACGGCGGTCATCAGCGGAAGGCCGCCTGCCCGGTCAGCGCCTTGCCGATGGAGAGCAGGTGCATCTCGGAGGTGCCCTCGTAGGTGAGGACGGATTCCAGGTTGTTGGCGTGGCGCAGCGGTGCGTATTCGAGCGTGATTCCGCTGCCGCCCAACAGGGTCCGGCATTCACGGGCGATGGACAGTGCTTCGCGGACGTTGTTGAGCTTGCCCAGGCTGATCTGCTCGGGCCGGACCCCCTCGGCATCCTTGATGCGGCCGAGGTGGATCGCCAGCAGCATCCCCTTGCCGAGCTCGAGGGCCATGTTGGCCAGCTTCTCCTGGGTGAGCTGGTAGCTGGTCAGCGGCTTGTCGAACACCTCGCGCGAGCCGGCGTAGTCGATCGCGGTCTCCAGGCTGTCGCGGGCCGCGCCGAGCGCCCCGAACACGATGCCGAACCGGGCCTCATTGAGGCAGGACAGGGGGGCGGACAGTCCGTCGGCCAGCGGCAGTTGCGCCGAGGCGGGCAGCCGCACGTTGTCCAGCACGAGTTCGGAGGTCACCGAGGCCCGCAGCGAGAGCTTGCGGTGAATCTCGTTGGCGGTGAATCCCGGTGTGTCGGTGGGCACCAGGAAGCCCCGGATACCGTCATCGGTCTGTGCCCACACGGTGGCCACGTCGGCGAGGTTGCCGTTGGTGATCCACATCTTGGTGCCGTTGAGCACCCAGTCGCTGCCGTCGCGGCGGGCGCGGGTACGCATGCCTGCGGGGTTGGAACCGAAGTCGGGCTCGGTCAGGCCGAAGCAGCCGATCGCGTCGCCGGCGGCCAGTCGGGGCAGCCATTCGTTCTTCTGTTCTTCCGAGCCGTAGCGGTAGATCGAGAACATCGACAGCGAGCCCTGGACGGAGACGAAGCTGCGGAACCCGCTGTCACCGGCCTCGAGCTCCATGCAGGCCAGGCCGTAGCTGACGGCATTGGTGCCCGCGCAGCCGTAACCCTGCAGGTGCATGCCGAGCACCCCGAGGTTGCCGAACTCCTTGGCCAGCTCCCTGGGCAGAGTCGCCGATTCGAACCATTCCCCGACGTTGGGCTTCAGCCGGGTATCGACAAACTTGCGCACCGTTGCTGCGATCTCGCGTTCGTCGTGATCGAGCAGTCGGTCGGTGGCGAACAGTTCCAAGGGCCGGTACACGGACTTCTTGGCGGCCGGGGTGGCGGTGGCGGTGGCGGTGGCGGTCATGACTCAAGGCTAGATTTTGCCGAGCAAATATGCCCATGGCCGTTCCGTACAATTGATAAGCGTCATCTATCCGTTTCGGCCCTCAGGTTTGTCCGGCCGCCACCGCGACCATATGTCCCGGTGGCCTATGCTCGGTGCGGCGAACGGCGTGCCCCCGGGTGTTCTCGTCGTCAGTGACCGGCGAAGACAGCCCAGGGAAAGTTCAGCGTGCACGTGATTGTTGACGATCCGGTTCGCGTTCCTGCTGCCACGCGGCGGGGCCGTGACGACCTGATCGGATTGAGCGGTGTGGCCATCGTGATGGTGGTCGTCTGCCATTTCTGGCTCGGACGGGCATCCGGCGGCGTCGATGTCCTACTGGTCCTGGCCGGCTACTTCGTCGGCGGTCGCGTCCTGGGGAGTATCGATACCGCCAGCCCGTCCGCATTGGCCGCGGAGGTGGGCCGGGTGGTGCGGTGGGTGGTGCCGCCGCTCGTTCTCGTACTGGTCGTGTCGGCGGTGCTGACCGTGCTCATCCAGCCGCAGACCCGGTGGGAGTCCTTCGCCGAGCAGACCCTGGCCGGCCTGGGCTTCTATCAGAATTGGCAGTTGCTCGGTTCGGCGGACGACTATGTGCAGGCCGGTGCGGCGGTGACCCCGCTGCACCACCTGTGGGCGGTCTCGGTGCTGGGCCAGTTCGCGCTCGCGTTCGTCGTACTGGCCGCTGCGGTCGTCGCGGTGACGGTGCGTCGAGGTGGTGGCGCGCGACGCACCATTCTGGTTGCCGTGTCCGGTGCCGCGATGGCGGTATCGCTGTACTACGCGGTCACCACGCAGTCACACAGCCCGATGCTCGGCTACTACAGCACCGCCGCTCGGGCCTGGGAGCTGTTGGCCGGGGTGCTGGCCGCGGCCTTCGTGGCAGGCCGGGTGGGCCGCATCCGGCCCAGCGGCCGGTGGCGGGCCGGTGCGCCGGCAATCGGGCTGGCGGCAATCCTGGTGTGCGGTGTGCTCACCGACCGGACTGTGCAGTCCCCGGGCATCTGGACGTTGATTCCGGTGGCGGCGACGCTGCTGATCATCGTCAGCGGCATCGCGGAGACGTCGTCGAGGACGGACGAATTCTTGCGCAGCAGCCCGCTGGTCGCCGCCGGGATGCTGGCCTATCCGCTGTACCTGTGGCACTGGCCCGTGTTGATCTTCTGGTTGGCGACCACCAACGACGACGCCGTCGGCCCGGTCGATGGCATCGCGGTCATGCTGGTCGCCGTCGTGCTGGCGGTCCTCACCGCGAGGTGGGCCCACCTGCGATGGCATCGCGGGGTCGGTATCAGGATGGTGTCGGGTGCGGTCGTGGTGTTGGTCGCGGTCATGCTCGTGGCGTCATCGCTCATGTGGCAGGGACATGTCGCACTCGCCCGGACCAGCGGTGCGGAACTGGGCATGCTCTCGATGCGTGACTATCCGGGCGCGCAGGCACTCATCGAGAACCGCACGGTGGCGAAGCTGCCGATGCGCCCGAGTGCGCTGGAGGCCGAGGACGACATCCCTCCGTCGTCGGTCGACCATTGCGTCACGGGGTTCACCGGCGGCGAGGTCGTCACGTGCGTGTACGGAGACCCCAAGGGCGCCCACACGATTGCGTTGGCCGGCGGGTCACATTCCGAGCACTGGCTGACCGCGCTGCACCAGATCGGTCGTCAGCACGGCGTCAGGGTGACCACCTACCTGAAGTTCGGCTGTCCGCTGACCACCAAACGCGTGCCGATCATCGCGGGGTCCTTCGAGACGTACCCGTCCTGCCGAACGTGGTCGGACAACGCCTTGGCGCAGATCATTGCGGACAGACCGGACTACGTGTTCTTCACCTCGACACGTCCGATCCTCAACGGCCCGGGCGACTATGTGCCCGACTATTACCTGGGGATCTGGGATGAATTGTCCGCCAACGGGATCCCGATGCTCGGCGTGCGTGATACACCGTGGATGATCCGTGGCGGCTGGTTCTTCTCGCCGGTGGACTGTCTGTCGTCCGGCGGTGACGCCGAGTCCTGCGGGGTGCCGCGCAACGAAGCCCTGGCCCAGCGCAATCCGACCCTCGCCCACCTGGCCGACTATCCGCTGATGAAGGCCCTCGACCTCAGTGACGCGGTATGCCGCCCGACCATCTGCCGCGCCGTCGAGGGCAACGTGCTGGTCTACCACGATGCCCACCATCTGTCGGCGGCCTATGTGCGCACGCTCACCACCGAGTTGGCCCGGCAGTTGTCGGACGCCCTCGGTTGGTGGTAGCCGTCATTCGACGATGAAGACCGGAATCTGTCGGTCGGTCTTGGTCTGGTACTCGGCGTAGGGCGGGTAGGCCGCGACGGCCAGCTTCCACCAGTGCTCGCGTTCGTCACCGGAGATTTCGCGGGCGGTCAGCGACGCGGTCGTGTCACCGTCCTGCACTGTCACGGCCGGGTTGGCCTTGACGTTGAAGTACCACGACGGGTGCTCGGGGGCGCCGCCCTTGGAGGCCACCATCGCGTAGCGGCCGTTCTCTTCCACGCGCATCAGCGGTACGTACCGCTTCTTGCCGGACTTGGCGCCCGTCGTCGTGAACAGCACGATGGGGCGGTCGAGTATCTCGACTCCGTCGGTGGTGCCTTGTTCCAGGATGCGCTGGGTCTGCTCGCGTACCCAGTCGGTCGGGCTCAGTTCGGCATGCTCGGTCACGCATCCCGCAACATCGACGTCGGTGCGGTTATTCCTGGATACGGGTCGATCAGCGAAGCGTGAGCACTACCTTGCCCTTGGCGCTGCGGTTCTCCAGCGATGCGATGGCGTGGGCGGCCCGCTCGAGTGGGTACACCTCGGGCTGGGGTGCGGGCACAGCGCCAGAAGCCAGCAGCGGTTGCAGTTCGGCCCACTGCTCCTGCAGATAGCCGGGATGCGAAAACGTCCAGGCGCCCCAACCCGCGCCGATGACGTCGACATTGTTGAGCAGCAGACGATTGACCTTGACCGTGGGGATCTCGCCTCCGGTGAACCCGACGACCAGCAGTCGCCCACCGACGGCCAGCGAGCGCAATGAGTCGGTGAAGCGGTCACCGCCGACCGGATCGACGACGACATCCACACCGCGACCGCCGGTGAGCTCCTTCACCGCGTCGCGGAATCCGTCGGCCAGCACCACATCGGATGCGCCTGCGGCCCGGGCGATCTCGGCCTTCTCCTCGGTGGACACCACCGCGATGGTGCGTGCGGCCCCCAGTGCCGGTGCCAGTCGCAGCGCCGAGGTGCCGATGCCGCCCGCCGCGCCGTGCACGAGGATGGTCTCGCCGGCTGCCAACCGGCCGCGGGTGCGCAAGGCGAACTGGACGGTCAGGTCGTTGAACAGGATCCCGGCGCCGGCCTCGAACGACACCGCGTCCGGCAGCGCAAACACCCGCTCGGCGGGCAGGGCGACGACTTCGGCCATCCCGCCCGAGAGCATGGTCAGGCCCAGCACCCGGTCACCGGCGCGGACGTGCGCTCCGGCGGGGGCGCTGCGCACCACACCGGCGACCTCGGCGCCCGGGGTGAACGGAAGCTCCGGTTTGTACTGATAGAGCCCGCGGGTGAGCAGGGCGTCCGGGAACGCGACCCCCGCGGCGTGGACGTCGATCACGACCGCGTCGGTACCGGAGGGTTCTTCGACCTCGGCCACCCGCACCGAGTCGGGACCGTCGAGTCGGGTGATCTGAGCTGCACGCATCGGTGTCTCCTTTGGTGGTTCGCCAGCCAATTGTGACAGGTGTCAAGTCGGTGGCTTAGCATCACCGGATGCTCAACGCCCGCGCCGCGGCGGTGCTCGATGCCGGAGCCGACCCACAGCTCGTCGACGTGCCGGTTACCGGAGCGGCAGGGATCGTGAATCCCCGGTTTCACCTGGCAACGACGTCGACGATGGGAGCATCATGACCCTTCCCCCGCTGCCGCCGGGACGTACCGTCCAGGTTCGCGCCGTCGACGGCGTGCGGTTGCACGCCGAGGTGTTCGGCCCCGAGGACGGCTACCCGATCGTGCTGGCCCACGGCATCACCTGTGCGATCGGGGTCTGGGCCCATCAGATCGCCGATCTGGCTACCGACCACCGGGTCATTGCCTATGACCATCGCGGGCACGGCCGCAGCGAGGCTCCACGCGGGCGCCACCGCTACAGCCTCAACCACCTCGCCGCCGACCTGGACGCAGTGCTCGATGCCACGCTGAAGCCCGGTGAACGGGCCGTCATCGCCGGGCATTCGATGGGCGGCATCGCGATCACCTCGTGGTCGCAGCGCTATCCGGCCCAGGTGGCGGCCCGGGCCGACGCGGTCGCACTGATCAACACCACCACCGGGGATCTGGTGCGCGACGTGAAATTGCTGAGAGTGCCTGCGCCGTTGGCATCGACGCGCGTCCTGGCCGCGGGTACGGCGATCCGGACCTTCGGCGGTACCCGCATCCCGCGGCTCATCGACCGGCCCAACAAGCGTTTCGTCGCGCACCTGGCGGTGGGCCGTGACGCCGACCCGTGGGTGGCGGAGTTCATCTATCAACTGTTCGCCGAGACTCCGTCGGCCGGACGCGGCGGCTGGGCCCGCACTCTGGTCAACGGGCTGGGTGCGCAACACATCTCGCTGCAGAACCTGTCGGTGCCCACGCTGGTGGTCGGCAGCACCAAGGACCGCTTGCTGCCGATCAACGCCGCCCGCCGCATCGCCGCCGAGGCTCCGAACCTGAGTGCTTTCGTCGAGATGCCCGGTGGACACTGCGCCATTCTGGAATGCCCGTCACAGGTGAACGCCCAGTTGCGGGCGCTGGCCGCATCGGTGACGTCACCTGAGGCAGACATTCGGTAACGCGCTCAGCCGGTGAGGCGGTCGGCCACCTCGGTGGCCGCACGCTGACCGGACCGGACCGCCCCGTCGAGGAAACCGGTCCACCTGTCCGCGGTTTCGGTGCCGGCCCAGTGGATCGCGTCCACCGGTTCCCGTAGCCACTTACCGTACTGCGTCCACGATCCCGGCGGCACCGCCGCGGTCGGTCCGCCCGGCGCGAATTGTTCTGCGCTCCAACAGTGATCGAGGTAATCGATCGGTTTCAGGGCGGCATCGCCGAACAGGGCGGCGAACCCGGCCAGGGCCTGCTCGCGGCGCTCCGCCGGTGGCAGCCGGTCGAAGGTTCGGGCGTCGGTAAAACCCAGCAGGATGCCGGGACCACCGTCACCCGGGCTGACGTCGAACGTGATGAACACCGGCCCCTCGTCGGACAATGCCTCGCCCGAGCATCCGTTGGTGCGCCAGAACGGCTTCTCGTAGGCGGCGTAGGCCTTGCTGAGGTTGCCCTGCGGCCAGTTGGCGGCTAGTTCGGTGTAGGGCTCGGGCAGTGCCGGGCTGAACTCGATCCCGGTCCGGTGCTGCGGCGGGATCGCCACGATCACCGCGCGTGCCCGAACCACGCCGGACGGACAACTCACCGCCACGGTGCCGTCGTCGTGTCGCTCGATGCGGTTCACCGGGGCGCTGAGCACCACCCGATCGCCGAGTTCCTCGGCCATCTTCCACGCGATCTGCTGGGTGCCTTCGGGAAAGCGCTCCTGCTGGGCGCCGCCCCGGACGTCGAGCATGCGGTCGAGCCCGCCCGCGGCCTTGACGTAGCGGGCGGCGTGCAGCATCGACACCTCGTCGGGCTCGGCGCCCCACGTGACTCGGGACATGATCGCCATCAGGTTGCGGGTCGAGGCGTTGGCGCCCACCGAGCGCAGCCACTGTTCCAGGGTCAGCTCATCGAGCTTCTGGGCGTTCGCACTGTTCCACGGCTCTTTCACCCGGATCAGGCGGCTCAGGCGTTCGAAGCGCCACTGGATACGGGACACGTCGAACAGTTCCATCATCGACAGCCGCGGGATCGTGCTGCGATAGGACCGGACCCGCCCGTGCCAGAGGATCAGGTTCTTGCCGCGGTCATAGGTGGGCACGGAGCGGCATCCGAGCTCGTCGGCCAGCGCCAGCACCGCGTCCTGGGTGGGGCCGACGAACGTGCCGCCCAGGTCGACCGGCACCCCGGCGACCGTGGTGGTCGACGAGCGACCCCCCACCCGGTCCCGACCCTCGAGCACCACCACCTCGTGTCCGAGCCGGAGCAGGGCGCGGGCGGCGGTCAGGCCGGCGAAGCCGGCGCCCACCACGACAACGTCGGTGCTGGTTGGGATACTCACGTGTCTAGGCTCTCACGCGTGAAGGTCATGACAGCACTGTTCGGTCCGCGAGACGCGATCGGTCGGGCCGCGGCCCTACGTGAGGCCGGTGCCAGTGGGGTGTTCACCTTTGAAGGCCCCCACGATGTGTTCACCCCCTTGACGCTGGCCAGCACCGTCGGGGATCTGGACCTGATGACCAATGTGGCAATTGCGTTTCCCCGTAACCCGATTCACCTGGCGCACCAGGCCGTCGACCACCAGATCCTTTCCGGCGGGCGTTTCACCCTGGGCCTCGGCACCCAGATCCGTACGCAGATCGAGAAGCGATTCGGTGCGGACTTCGACCGGCCGGTGGCCCGGATGTCCGAGTTCGTCGCGGCGCTGCGGACGATCTTCGCGGCCTGGGACACCGGCGAGCGGCTGGATTTTCGAGGCGAGTACTACCGGCACACCCTGATGACGCCCACGTTCACCCCTCAGGACAACCCGTACGGTCCGCCGCCGATCTATGTCGGTGCGCTGGGCCCCCGGCTCACCCGGGCCACCGCACAATTCGCCGACGGCCTGCTGGTCATGCCGTTCGGTTCCAAGCGGTTCCTGCACGAGGCGACCCTGCCCGCGGTGCGTGACGGGCTCGCGGCCGCCGGGCGTGACGAAGCGGACCTGGCGATCGTCCCGGAGATCATCGTGTCGGTCGGGGACGATCACGATGCGGCGCGACGACTGCTGGCTTTCTACGGTTCCACCCCGGCCTATCGGCCGGTACTCGACGCGCACGGCTGGGGCGATCTGCAGCCAGAGCTCAACGCGCTGTCCAAACAGGGCCGTTGGCAGGAGATGGGTTCGCTGATCGACGACGAGGTGCTGCATACCATCGCGGCGTGCGGTAGCCCCGCCGACATCGCCGCCCACATCCGTGAGCGCGTGGCCGGGGTTTCCGATCGGATCTGCCTGTATCAGCCGGGTCCGATCGCAGTGGATTCGCTTGCCCAGATCGTTGACGCACTGCGCGACTGAACGCCTAGGGTGGTGGTACTCGTCGGGACCAAAGGAGGTTCGCCATGGGCGGTGCTCGCCGTGCTGCGGATCCGGACTATTCGGATGTGCTCATCGTCGGGGCCGGGATCTCGGGTTTGGGCGCGGCCTACCGGGTGCATGAGAAGAACCCCGGACTGACGTACACGGTGCTGGAACGCCGGGAGCGGATCGGCGGCACCTGGGACCTGTTCCGGTATCCCGGGATCCGCTCGGACAGCGACATCTTCACGCTGAGCTTCCCGTATCAACCCTGGACCAAGCCCGAAAACGTCGCCGACGGCGCCGATATTCGCGACTACCTGACCGAGACCGCCCGGGAGCACGGTATCGACCGCCACATCCGGTTCAACACCCATGTGTTGTCGGCGGATTGGGATTCGAGCACCGACACCTGGACCGTCGAGACGGAGCAGGACGGCCAGGCCAGGATCTACCGATGCCGGTACCTGTTCTTCGGCACCGGCTACTACAACTATGACGAGCCGTACACCCCGGAGTTTCCGGGTGTCGAGACCTTCGGCGGCGAGGTGGTGCACCCGCAGTTCTGGCCCGAGTCGCTGGATTACTCGGGTAAGCGGGTCGTGGTGATCGGCAGTGGGGCGACCGCGGTCAGTCTGGTACCCGCGCTGGCGCAGCAGGCTTCGCACGTGACGATGCTGCAACGCTCACCGACCTACATGGTGGCAGCGGACCGCATCGTTCCGTCGGTGCAGACCATCCGTAAAATATTGCCGCGCAAGTTATCTCACCAGGTTGTGCGGTTCCGCAACGCGATGATCCACGTGCTGAGCTATTTCTTCTTCCGCTCGGCCCCCGATCTCGGTCGCAGCTTCCTGCGCAAGAAGCTCACGGCGGCGCTGCCCGAGGGGTATCCGGTCGACGTGCATTTCAAGCCGCGGTACAAACCATGGGATCAGCGGTTGTGCCTGGTGCTCGACGGGGATCTGTTCGGGCACATCAGCGATGGTCGGGTCGACGTCGTCACCGATCACGTCGATCACATCGACGCCACGGGCATCGTGTTGAAATCCGGTGGGCGGGTGGATGCCGACGTGATCGTCACCGCGACCGGCCTGCAACTGCAGGCGCTCGGCGGCACCCGCCTCGCGGTCGATGGTCAGGAGGTCAAGCCGACCGAACGGTTCGTCTACAAGGAGTTTCTGCTCGAGGACGTGCCGAACCTGGCCTGGTGCATCGGCTATACCAACGCGTCGTGGACGCTGCGGTCCGACATGACCGCGCGGGCGTTTGCGAACCTGTTGGCGTACATGGGTGCTCACGGTTACACCCATGCCTACCCGCACAAGGGCGCGGCACCGATGCCGGAGAAGCGGACCTGGGATCTCGAGGCCGGCTACATCCAGCGTTCCGAGCACGCGCTGCCGCGTTCGGGCACCAAGCGGCCGTGGCACGTGCGGCACAACTATCTGCTGGATGCCATCGACCACCGCTTCGACCGCATCGACGAGTCGATGGTCTTCGGCCGCGCGCCCGCTGCCGAGTCGGCTGCTTCCTGATCATGCGAGCGTGCGTGTCTGCCGCCCGGCGCGCCGTATTTCATCGGCGGTTTGCGCACGCTCGTCACGGTGTGCGGATGCGCAGTCCCGTCGAGAGCAGCTGTGTGGCCGATAGCCCGAACGTGGTCTTGAAGCTGTCGGCCAGGTGTGACGGGCTGGCGAACCCGGAATCGGCGGCGGCGGTGGTCAGGCTCTGGCCGGCCGCCACGGCGCTTCCTGCCGCGACAAGCCTGCTCCACATCCGGTAGCGGCGAAGACTGGTCCCGGCCTCGCGGCGGAACAGATGCAGGAACCGCGACTCGGACAACCCCGCAGCCGTCGCGAACTCATATGCCGATACCGCCTCCGCCGGATTGTCACGAATCTGCTTGGCCACCAATTCGATCCGTGGATCGATCCGATGTGGCGTGTCCGGGGCAGCCAGGTCCAGCCAGCGCTGGGCGGCGTCGTCGTCCGCCGGTGCCGCCGTCAGCGCGGTCTCGGCGTCATGACCGACACCGATGCTGTGTCGGAATTCGGTGAATTGCTCACGGCACGATACGGTCCGCGGCGAACCGGGATCCAGATAGCACGACACCAACCCGCCCTTCATCGCAAGGTGATGGGTGAGTCGTGGTGGGATCAACACACTGCGCGCCACGATCTCATTGCCCTGAATCGTCACTGTCAGAGGTCCGTCGACGCCGAAGGCCAGGCACCACACCGATCCGGAGTGCGGTTGCAAACCCATTCCGGGTCCGGAGTACAGCGCCTGCCCGGGCCACAACCACACCGTGGGACAGCAGGTTTGTGGAAGCGCCGGCATGGGTTCAGTCTGCATCATGAGCGGACCACTTGATCGGGAGGTTATCGTGACTTTTGCTGTGATCGCCGTCGTCGGCGTGTTCTTCGCCTGCATGGGTGTGTATGCGCTGGCAGCGCCGAAGGCGATTCTGCGGCCGTTCGACTACGATCTCAGAACCGCCGCGGCCCGCGCGGAAGTGCGTGGCGTGTATGGCGGTTTCGGTATCGCCATTGCTGCGGTGCTGGCCTACGCGGCTGTGGCGCCGGGGGAGGTGCGCACCGGCATACTGCTCACCGTCGGCGCCGCACTGGCGGGGATGGCAGTCGGCCGCGCTCTTTCCGCCGTGTTCGACGAGCGGACGGCCTTCTACCCCAATTGGTTCTACTGCCTGGTCGAGGCGGCCGGCGCGGCCGCGCTGTTTTGGGCCGCCTAGCGCACCGAATGTCACACCAGAGTGGATGTCGCCGTTGACAGCCACTCTGGTGTGACGCCGGGCGGGTCAGGGAGCGACGGTGAGCCAGTCGGCGAAACCGGACGGGTCATGGCGGCCGAGCGCACCGTGTTCGAACAGCCCCCAGCCTTCGACGGGGTTGCTCGTGCCCTCGGTGCAGACGGCCCGCCCGACGTGGTCGATCACGCCGAACGCCGTCCGGCCGACGACCGCCGGATCGGTCATGTCGTAGGTGCGCCGCTCGGTGAACTTCTCGCCCTTCCACACGCCGTGGATCCAGTCGACGTCGCCGCCGTACCCGCCGCCGACGTGGATCGGCACGGGCAGTTTGGATTCCACATCGAACCGGACGGGGGTGCCGTCGGGAGCGGTGGCCTCGATGGTGGCCCCGGTCGGGATCCGGCTACCGGACCGGTAGTGGATCTTCACCCGCGGCCAGCCGAGCTGTTCGACGCGGCCGTCCTTGAAGACGCGGCTGCAGTCGTTGAGCGAGCGGAACCCGCTGGGATCCTCCTGGATGATGAAGACGATCGAGAAATCGTCGAACGCCATCGGCACGTACAGCCACCACATACCTTCGAAGGGCGGGTCTGCCGGACGCCCGGCGGGCTCGGCCTCACCGATCGGGCGGATGCCCCAGGACCGGTCGCGGGAGCCGATCCAGGTTTCCGGGTCGACGTCGATACGTTGGCCGTCGATCTCCAGAAATCCACTCCAGGAACCCATTTGGGCGAACCGCTGGGCGTTGAGCGTGACCCGGTTCCCCTGACGCATCAGGTGCGGCTGCTCCTGGACCGTGTCGAACAGGCCGTCCCAGGCCAGGTCGGCGGCCACGCCCTCGGTCTCCTCGAGCACGATGCGGATCCTGCGCAGCGGTTCGGTGACCTCGACCCGGTAAGCGCCGACGTGCTGGTTGAGCCGGTCCTGATCGATCGCGTCGGACAGGTGCACCGCCGTCTGCTCGTCTCCGCGCCTCACCAGGAAGTAGGCGTCCTTCACCCCGAGGTTGGGGTAGTAGCCGAGGCCGGTGATGACGAAGATGTCGCCGGTGCGGTCATGGGCGTTGAAGTACGAACGGTCGTAGAAGTTCCGGTCCGAAGATCCCGGCCAGGCGATCGGCTGGGGAACTTGATGTAGCGGGTATTCGTCCATCGGGCCGAGCATCAGGACTCCTCGATCAGACGCCGCAGCAGCGGTGCGTGGTAGAACATCGTTTCGATGTCGTCGGGCTTCTCGGCCTCGCCGAAGTGCACCCTTCGGGCGCCGGTGCGCATGAACACGCAGCACCAGATGACACCTGAGTAGATGTAGAACCACCGCAGGTCGCTCAACTCGGCCCCGGTCAACTCGCGGTAGGTGGCGCGGACATCCTCCTCGCGCATCACATCGGGCAGTCCCGGCAGCCCGGCCATACCGGACAGCTCCTGAAACACCATGTGCGCAAAGATGATCCATGAAACGTCGAGCTCGCGGGGGCCGAGGGTGGCCATCTCCCAGTCGAGGACGGCGGCCGGGCGGAAATCGTCGTACAGCACGTTGCCGATACGCGAATCACCCCACGTCAAAACGGTTTCCGAGGCTGCCACATCCTCGGGGAAGTTGTCCTCCAGCCATTGCAGTGCCCGCTCCACCAGCGGGGACCGGCCGATATCGGGTACCGCGTAGTCGTACCAACCCTTGAGCCAGCCCAGTTGCCGGCGCAGTGGGGTGTCGCCCGACTGGCCGATCTCGGACAGGTACGCGAACCGCTCGGCTGCGTCGGGGATCGCGTGAAGCTTTGCGAGTACCTCCACCGTGCTGTCCTGCAGTTCGCGCTGGCGTTCGACCGGAGCATCGGCGAACCAGTTGCCCCCGAAGGTGTAGGGCATCACATCGGGCGGCACCTGGCCGTCGATCCGGTCCATCAGGAAGAACGGCGTGCCCAGCACCTCGCCGGTGGTGTCCATCCAGCGCACGTTGGGGACCGGCACGTCGGTGAGTTCGCCGACCTGACGCATCACCTCGAACTGGTGGTCAAGCCGGTACGACGAGAACACCGGAACGTCCTCGGGCGTGGGGGCGACGCGGGCCACCCACCGTTGCTCGACCGCCTCGCCATCTTCTTCCCAGCGACCGGTCAGCATGATCGTTTCGGACGACATGCCGTTGGAGTCGACTCCGCTTTCAACGGTGATCTCGGGAGCGACACCTCCCGGCATCACGGTGGACAGCCATTTCGACAGCACCGATGGCAGGGTGGTGACGTCGCGGCTGGAGCGTTGCAGGTGGTCGATCTTCTCGACAGGAGCGTCCACGGCCTCGTTTGCCATTCAACTTTTCCTTACGAACCCAATTACGATACTGTTAGTAGCGTTATGAAAGCAGAGCCATCAGCGGTTGGCAAGACCTCCGGAGCGGGACGTCCTCGCGACCCGCGCATCGACGCTGCCATATTGCGCGCAACGGCGGACCTGCTTGTCGAAATCGGTTACGCGAACCTGACGATGGCCGCAGTGGCCGAGCGTGCGCAAACCACGAAAACTGCCCTCTACCGCCGGTGGTCGAGCAAAGCCGAGTTGGTACACGAGGCGGTCTTTCCCGCCTCCGCCACGGCGCTGACCACCCCGGCCGGTGACATCGCCGCCGATATCCAGGCCATGATGGGTGCCGCACGCGACGTATTCACCAGCCCGGTGGTGCGCGCGGCACTGCCCGGACTCGTTGCCGATGTCGCCGCCGACACCGACCTCAACGCGAGGGTGATGCAGCGGTTCGCCGGGATGTTCGTCGCGGTGCGCGCCCGGATCGTCGACGGCATCGCGCGCGGTGAGGTGCAGGCCGATGTCGACCCGGACCGTCTGGTGGAGCTCATCGGCGGATCGACCCTGCTGCGGATGCTGCTGTGGCCCGAGCGTGAACTCGACGACAATTGGGTGACGCAGACGGCGGCGATCTTGGTGCATGGGTCGGTGACTACCGACGACCCTCCCGGGTCGGCCTGACGGTGGGGTCGATCTGGCCGCGATTCCGTTGGGCTACCGTCTGATACCGGTCACCCAGACCGTCGAAATCACGCGCCTGCGTGCCGGCGATGTCCTGCTCCGCCGATAGCGCGGGTGAGATCAGTGGGGCCGTGCCGCGGACATAGATCTCCTTGAGCCCGGTCATGATCGGGCCGGGCACCTCGGCGATCTGGCCCGCGAGCTCCAGTGCGCGGTCCAGGAGTCGCCCGTGGGGCACCACTTCGGTGACCAGGCCCAGGCGTTCGGCGCGGAGGGCATCGACGACCTCACCGGTCATCGACAGCCGGCGCGCCATCGCAGCACCGACCACGTGGGGCAGCCGCGCTGTCATCCCGCCCCCGGGCAGGATCCCGACCCGGGCGTGCGTGTCGGCGAACACCGCGCGGTCGGAGGCGATCAGGAAGTCGCAGCCCAGGGCCAACTCCAGTCCGCCGGTGAACGTGGCTCCATTGATCGCCCCGAGGATCGGGGTACGCAGCTCGCCGGTCTTGGTGATGCAGTTGTGCGACCGGAACTCCTCGAAATACTCCATACCGAGCGTCTGGGCTTCTTTGAGGTCGACGCCGGCGCAGAACGCCGGGTCGGTTCCGGTGAGCACGATGGCCCGCACGTCCTGATCGGTATCGGCGTCCTCGAGGGCGCCGAAGAGCTCCTCGATCAGCTCACGTCCCAGGGCATTCCGCGACTGCGGACGATGCAGGGTGAGCACGCGCACGGCGCCGTGGTCAGCGGTCAGGACGGTTGTCATGGGGTCGAATGTAGCCCGAGGTTCGCGGGGAACTCAGCGCAGGAAGGTGTCGGCGTTGTCGGCCAGATCCAGCACCGGCTGCGGCAGCGCGCCGAGCACGAACGTGATGACCGCAGTGAAGGCGACGACGGCGGTGGTGAGTCCGCTCGGAACGACCACCTCCGGTGCGTCCTCGGGCGGGTCGGTGAAGAACATCAGCACGATCACCCGCACGTAGAAGTAGGCCGCCACGGCGCTGGCGACGACGCCGACGATGACCAGCGGGATCGCACCGCCTTCGGCAGCCGCCTTGAACACCGCGAACTTACCGACGAATCCGCTGGTCAGCGGAATCCCGGCGAATGCCAGCAGGAACAGTGAAAACACCACGCCGACAATCGGATAGCGCCGACCCAGCCCGGCCCATTGGGCCATCGCGGTGGCCTCCTCGCCGGCGGCATTGCGCACCAGACCGACGACCGCGAACGCGCCGAGCGTGCTGAATCCGTAGGCGAACAGATAGAACAGAGTCGAGGACACCCCGGCTTGGTTGGCAGCGATGACTCCGGTGAGAATGAACCCCGAGTGTGCCACCGCAGAGTAGGCCAGCATGCGTTTGACGTCGGTCTGGGTGACGGCGGTGAGGGTGCCGACCACCATGGTCAGGATCGCTATCGCCCACAGGACCGGCCGCCAATCGTCGCGCAACTCTGGTACCGCGACATAGAAGATCCGCAGCATCGCACCGAACGCGGCGATCTTGGTGGCCGCGGCCATGAACGCGGTGATCGCGGTGGGGGCGCCTTGATACACGTCGGGGATCCACGAATGAAACGGAACCGCACCGACTTTGAACAGCACTCCGACCAGCAGCAGGGCGATTCCGATCAATGCCAACGGGGTATGCGGCGCTCCGGCGGTGACGGCATCGGCGATGCCGCGCAGGTCCAGCGTGCCGGCATAGCCGTACATCATGGCGGCGCCGTACACGAAGAAGGCCGACGAGAATGCCCCCAGCAGAAAGTACTTCAGCGACGCTTCCTGCGACAGTAACCGCCGGCGACGGGCCAGCCCGCACAGCAGGTACAGGGGCAGTGACAAGACTTCCAGCGCGACGAACATGGTCAGCAGGTCATCGGCGGCCCCGAACAGCAGCATGCCGCCGATGGCGAACATGGTCAGCGGAAAGACCTCGGTCTGCATGATTCCGGCCTTGGTGGCCAGCTGCTCGGCCACGCTGCCCGGCGCCACCGAGGCCTGTGGCGCGAACCCGTCCAAACCCCTTTCACCGGTGGCGGATTCCGACCGGGGCTGTCGTTCGGCGATCAGCAGAATGCCCAGTATGCCGACCACGGCGATGGTGCCCTGCAGGAACAGCGCCGGTGCATCGAGCACCACCGCGCCCAGTACGGCCGGGCGGCCGGGGCTGCCGTGCAGGTCCCGGGCCAGCAGGACGACCGCCACCACTGCGGCGACCAGCCCGCCCAGCGCGAGGGCAACCTGCACCCGGTAACGGGCCGTCCGGGGCAGGAATGCCTCGACCAGGACACCGGCGACCCCCACCCCGAACACGATCAGCATGGGGGACAGCAGGCTGTACTCGATGCTCGGTGTCACCATGATCAGCGGCCCCCCTCGGCGACGGTCGGTGGTGCACTGGGCGCGGGATCGGTCTGCCCGATGGTGGTCAGAGTGTGTTGCACGGCCGGATTGATCACGTCCAGGGCGGGTTTGGGATAGATGCCCAGCACCAGCAGCAGCGCGATCAAGGGGGCCACCACGACGATCTCGCGAGGCACCAGGTCGCTGACCCGGCGCTCGCCGTCGGCGATCCCGTCGCGGACCGGACCGGTCATCATCCGCTGGTACATCCACAGGATGTACACCGCCGACAACACCAGTGCGGTGGCGGCGAACACCGCGACCACCGGATAGCGGGTGAAAGTACCCAGGAGAACCAGGAATTCACTGATGAACGGCGCCAGGCCGGGTAGCGACAAGGTTGCCAACCCAGCGACCAGGAACGTTCCGGCGAGTACCGGGGCCACCTTCTGCACACCGCCGTAGGCGTCGATCAACCGGGAACCGTGCCGCGACACCAGGAATCCGGCGATCAGGAACAACGCGGCGGTGGAGATCCCGTGATTGATCATGTACAGCGTCGATCCGGACTGACCCTGGCTCGTCATGGCAAAGATGCCCAGGATGATGAAACCGAAGTGCGATATCGAGGTGTAGGCGATCAACCGCATCACATCGGTCTGGCCGATGGCCAGGACGGCGCCGTAGACGATGCCGATCACCGCGAGCGTGATTACCAGAGGACGGAAATACGTTGAGGCGTCCGGGAACAGCGGCAGGCAATAGCGCAGCATGCCGAAGGTGCCGACCTTGTCCATGATCGCCATCATCAGCACCGCGCTGGCCGGGGTGGCCTGCACCGCGGCATCGGGCAGCCACCGGTGAAACGGCCACAGGGGCGCCTTGACGGCGAAAGCGAACATGAAGCCCAGAAAGAGGAAGTTCGCCACCGCGGGGTTGATCACGAGCTCACCCGACGACACTGCGGCGACGATGGCCCGGAAATCAAAAGTGCCCGAACTGAATGCGTCGCTACCCGCGGTGACCACATACAGGCCGATCACCGCGGCCAGCATGATGAGTCCGCCGAACAGGTTGTACAGCAGGAACTTCACTGCCGCTTTCGAGGACTCACCACGGTCCCTTCCATACCCACCGATCAAGAAGTACATCGGGATCAGCATGGCTTCGAAGAACACGTAGAACAGCAGGATGTCCAGCGCCACCAGGGACATGAACACCATGCCCTCCAAAGCCAGTGTCAACGCCAGATAGGCCTGAACGCCCCGGCCGCGGAGACCGGTCTGGTGGGTGGCGTCGTTCCAGCCCGCAAGGATGAGCAGCGGCAGCAACACGGCGGTCAGAACCACGAGGGCCAGTGCGATGCCGTCGACCCCGAGGATGTAGCCAGTTCCGAATGACGGGATCCAGGGGTGCGATTCGACGAACTGGTATTGCTCACCGGCCGGATCGAAGCCGACCGCGATCACCGCCGTCAGGCCCAGGGCCGCCAGCGAGATCGTCAGCGCCAGCCACTTCGCCAGGGTTCGTTGCCCGGCCGGGAGCAGCATCACCACCGCGGCCCCGACCGTCGGGATCGCCCACAGCACTGTCAGCCACGGAAACGTGCTCACCACAGTCGCACCGCCAGGATCGTCGCCACCACCAGAGCTGCCCCTGCCAACATCGATAGCGCATAGGACCGGGCAAAGCCGGTCTGCAGCTGACGCATTCCGGCCGAGGTTCGGCTGACCAGCGCCGCCAGCCCGCCGGCGGTACCGTCGACAACCTTGTCGTCGACGGTCACCAGGGCCGCGGTCAGGGTCTGGCCGCCTCGCATGAACACTGCCTCGTTGAATGCGTCGCCGTAGAGATCGCGTCGCGCTGCCACCGTCAATGCCGACCCATCGGGCACCTCGGCCGGCACCGGCCGTTGCGCGTACATTCGGTAGGCCACCGCGACGCCGACCGCCACCACCGCCAGCACCATCGCGGTGACCACCCACGCCGGGATCGCGTGGTGTGCCTCGTGGCTGCCGACGACGGGCTCGAGCCAGTGCGACAGCGTGCCGCCGATGGCCAGCGCGCCACCGGAGACCACCGAGCCGATCGCCAGCAGGATCATCGGCCAGGTCATCACGGCGGGTGCCTCGTGCGGATCTGCGTCTGGGGCCCAGCGCTTTTCACCGAAGAAGGTCATTAGCATCACCCGGGTCATGTAGAACGCGGTGATCCCGGCGCCCAGGATGGCCGCGCCGCCGAGAACCGCACCCCGCACACCCCCGGCGCCCAGGGCAGCCTCGATGATGCTGTCTTTCGAGAAGAAGCCGGCCAGCGGCGGCACCCCGATGATGGCCAGGTAGCCGAGGCCGAAGGTGGCGAAGGTGATCGGCAGTGCCTTGCGCAGCCCGCCGTAGCGGCGCATGTCGACCTCGTCGTTCATGCCATGCATCACCGATCCGGCGCCGAGGAACAACCCGGCCTTGAAGAATCCGTGGGTGAGCAGGTGCATGATCGCGAATGCGTACCCGGCCGGCCCGAGTCCGGCGGCCAGCACCATGTAGCCGATCTGGCTCATGGTGGATGCGGCCAGCGCCTTCTTGATGTCGTCCTTCGCGCAACCGATGATCGCCCCGAACAGCAGGGTGACCGCGCCGACGATGACCACGCCGGTCTGGGCGCCGGGGGCCAGGTCGAAGATGGGGCCGGACCGCACGATCAGATAGACGCCGGCGGTGACCATGGTGGCGGCGTGGATCAGCGCGGATACCGGGGTCGGGCCCTCCATCGCGTCCCCCAGCCAGGACTGCAGCGGCACCTGGGCCGATTTGCCGCACGCGGCCAACAACAGCAGCAGACCCATCGCGGTCAGGGTGTTCTCCCCCAATGCCGGTGCGGCGCTGAAGACCCCGGCGAACGAGATCGACCCGATGGTGGCGAACATGATCATCAGCGCGATGACCATGCTCATGTCACCGACCCGGTTGACGACGAAAGCCTTCTTGGCCGCGGCGGCGGCCGAGGGCTTGTGCGACCAGAACCCGATCAACAGATACGAGGCCAGGCCGACGCCTTCCCACCCGGCGTACAGGCCGAGGTAGTTGTCGGCGAGCACGAGTAACAGCATGGCCGCCAGGAACAGGTTCAGATACGCGAAGAATCGTCGCCGCCCTGCATCGTGGGCCATGTAGCCGATGGAATAGATGTGGATCAGCGAGCCCACTCCGGTGATCAACAGCACGAAGCACACCGACAGCTGATCCAGCTGCAACCCGAAATCCACCTGCAGGCCGGCCACCGGAACCCAGGAGAACAGAGATTCCTGGACCGCGCGGTGTTCGTCGGGGCGACCCAGCATCTGGGTGAACAGCACCGCCCCGAGAGCGAACGATGCGAGCGCGGCAGCACAACCCAGCAGATGTCCCCAGCGGTCGGTTCGGCGGCCGCCCAACAACAGCACCGCGGCCCCGGCGGCGGGGAGGGCGATCACGAGCCATACAGGAATCGTCATGGTGCCCTTAGTGCCTCAGCAGGCTGGCATCGTCGACCGAGGCCGAGCGGCGGGTGCGGAAGATGGTCATGATGATGGCGAGGCCGACTACCACCTCGCAGGCGGCGACCACCATGGTGAAGAACGCCACCACCTGGCCGTCGAGTTGGCCGTGCATGCGGGAGAACGCGACAAACGCCAGATTGGCCGCGTTGAGCATGAGCTCGACGCACATGAACATCACGATGGCGTTGCGCCGCAACAGTACTCCCGACGCACCGATGGTGAACAACAGCGCCGACAGGTACAGATAGTTGTCGGGATTCATCGCATCACCCTCCGGAGTCCGACGAGTCATTGATCGTGCGCCGCGGCAGAATCGCACTGACCGATACTGCCGCGTCGGAGCCGTCGGGCAGCCGCGCCGGAACATCGACCGCGTTATGCCGGGCGTAGACACCGGGATTCGGCAACGGGGTCGGATGACCACCGCGCTGAAACCGTTCGATGGCCAGTTCGCGCTGGGTCTTACGGCGCGCGAAGCGTTCCCGGTGCGCCAACACCATCGCGCCCAGCGCCGCGGTGATCAGCAGTGTGCTGGTCAGCTCGAATGCCCACAGGTACCGGGTGAAGATCAGCGCGGCGAGTCCTTCCACGTTGGCTTCGGGAGCGAGGCTCGCCGAGCGACCCATCGATGTAGCGTTGGCCCCTTCTCCGGTGAACCCGCTGACGGATACGTTGCCGATCCCGGCGATCAGCAGGACCCCGAAGCCGGTGCCGGCGACCAACGCCGCGAGGCGTTGCCCGCGCAGCGTTTCGGTGAGCGATTCGTTCAGGTCGACCCCGATCAGCATCAACACGAACAGGAACAGCATCATCACCGCTCCGGTGTAGACCACCACCTGCACCACGCCGAGGAACAATGCGTCCTGGGCGATGTAGAGCACCGCCAGGGCGATCATGGTGCAGGCCAGGAACACCGCTGAATACACCGCTTTCGGTGCCGCCACCACTCCGATGGCGCCGAGCACTGCGACCGTTCCCAGAATCCAGAACAGCACCGCCTCCGACGTCGAGGTGCGGGCCGCACCCGCGTCGACCAGTTGTGCGCCCTGCCCGGCCGCCAACACCAGCAGGTCCGGTCTCACGGTGTGTCCTGGGACAGTGGGTTGATCCGGCCGAGGTAGTAGTCGTCGTCGGTACTGCCTGGCGCCATCTCATGTGGCGGTGCCTGCATGCCGGGTTGCAACGGGGCCAGCAGCTTGTCCTTGCCCCAGATCAGATCTGCCCGATTGTCGTCGGCCATCTCGTATTCGTTGGTCATGGTCAGCGCACGGGTGGGGCATGCCTCGATGCACAACCCACAGCCGATGCAGCGCAGGTAATTGATCTGGTACACCTGGCCGTAGCGCTCACCGGGCGCGAAGCGTTCGGCATCGGTGTTGTCGGCGCCTTCGACGAAGATGGCGTCGGCCGGGCAGGCCCAGGCGCACAGCTCGCAGCCGATGCACTTCTCCAGACCGTCGGGGTAGCGGTTGAGTTGGTGGCGGCCGTGATAGCGCGGTGCGACGGGTCCCGGCTTCTCCGGATACTCCTCGGTCACCGGCTTTTTGAACATCGAGCCGAAGGTGACGCCAAACCCGGCCAGGGCCTCCAGGATCTTGGGCTTCTTAGACATCGACAGCCTCCTTTCCGGCATTCGGCAGCGGCGGCACCGGATAGACGCCGGTGCTCTGCTCGGGTATCGGTGGAAGAGTTCTGCCCCGCAGCGTTTTCCACAGCGCAGCCGCCAGCACGGCGACCACCACGATCGCCGTCGTCACCAAACCCGTGGACCAGTTGTGGTACCCGTTCTCGCGCAGGCTGTGGGTGACCGCGACGACCATGATCCACACCAGCGACACCGGGATGAGAACCTTCCAGCCCAATGCCATGAACTGGTCGTAGCGCAGTCGGGGGAGGGTGGCCCGAAGCCAGAAGTAGAAGAACATGAAGGTCCACACCTTGGCGGTGAACCACAACAGCGGCCACCAACCGCTGTTGGCGCCCTCGATCAGGTTGAACGGGAACGGTGCGTGCCAGCCACCGAGGAACATCGTGGTGGCCAACGCCGACACGGTGGTCATGTTGACGTACTCGGCGAGCATGAACATCGCGAACTTGAGTGACGAGTACTCGGTGTGGAATCCGCCGACGAGTTCTCCCTCCGCCTCGGGGAGATCGAAAGGCGCCCGGTTGGTTTCGCCCACCATGGAGGTCACGTACACGGCGAACGACGGCAGCAGCAGGAACACAAACCAGATGCGATCCTGAGCCGCGACGATGCCCGAGGTGGACATCGTGCCCGCGTAGAGGAACACCGCGACGAACGACAATCCCATCGCGACCTCATAGGAGATCACCTGGGCGCTGGACCGCAGGCCGCCCAGCAGTGGGTAGACCGATCCTGACGACCAACCGGCCAGCACGAGGCCGTATACCCCGATCGAGGTGACGGCCAGGATATAGAGCACCGCCACGGGCAGGTCGGTCAACTGCAGTGCGGTGCGGTGACCGAACACCGACACCTCGCCGCCCATCGGGATCACCGCGAACGCCATGAACGCCGGGATCACCGAGATGATCGGGGCCAGCAGGTAGAGGGGTTTGTCGACGCCGGTCGGGGTGAGGCCCTCTTTGAGTGCGAGTTTCACGCCGTCGGCCAACGACTGCAGCAGCCCCCAGGGTCCGACCCGGTTGGGGCCGGGCCGCATCTGCATGCGGCCCAGCACCTTACGTTCGATCAGGATCGCCGCCAGCACGGTCAGCAGCAGGAAGACGAACACCCCGAGGGCCTTCGCCAGGATCAGCCACCACGGATCGTGGCCGAACAGGGTGGGATCCGGGTAGGTCATGAGTCGGCCCGTCCGATCGATACCACCGCACCCGAGGTCACCCCGAGTTGGCGATGGATCGCCGAGCCCGGGGAATTGGTCGGTACCCACACCACCCGGTCCGGCATGTCGGTCACCGACAGCGGCAACGTGACAGCGCCGCGGTCGGTGCGGACGGTCACCGGATCACCGGCTGTCACATCGAGTTCGGCGGCCGTGGCCGCCGACAGACGGAGTACGGGGCTGACCGCAGTGCCCGCCAGGTAGGGCTCACCGTCCTGAAGACGTCCGGCATCCAACAGGAGACGCCAGCTCGACAGCACCGCCTGCCCGGGACCCACACTCGGGGGTTTCGCGGGCGTCTCCGACGGTGCGGTGGCACGGGGACCCGTCCAGGGGCCGAGCCGGGCCAGCTCACCGTCGGCGCCTTCGGGTCCGGTCAGGCCGAGATCGACGCCGATCTCGTCGGCCAGGTAGTGCAGCACCCGAAGGTCGGGAATCGCGTTGGTCTGCAATGCCGGTCCGAACGGACGAATCCGTCCTTCCCAGTTGAGATATGCGCCGGCCTTCTCCACCACAGGTGCGACCGGGAACACCACATCGGCCAGGTCGGTGACCTCGCTCTCGCGCAGTTCGAGACTCACCACGAACGGGGTGGCCCGCAGCGCCGCCACCGCCACGGCCGGGTCGGGTAGATCGGTGATCTCGACGCCGCCGATGACGAGTGCCGAGATCGTTCCGCCGGCGGCTGCCGCCAGGATGGTGCTGGTATCGCGGCCGGTCGTGGAAGGCAGCTCGGTGCTGTTCCACACCGCCGCGGTCTGTGCGCGGGCGTCGCTGTCGCTCACGGGACGTCCGCCGGGCAACAGGTTCGGCAGCGCACCGGCCTCCACCGCGCCGCGCTCACCGGCGCGACGTGGAATCCAGGCCAACCGGGCCCCGGTCGCCGCGGCCAGGCGCAGCGCCGCCGACAATGCCCCCGGTGAGCAGGCCAACCGTTCACCCACCAGGATCGCCGCGCCGGGTCGCCGCAGCCGCTCGTCGGTCTGTAGCGCATCCAGTGCTGCGGCCTCGTCCCCGGGGACGGTCGGGATCAGGGTGCCTGCCATTTTGGTCAGCCCACGGCTGGCCAACGATGCGATCGCGAGCACCTGCAGGCCGCGCTTGCGGGCGGCCTTGCGCAACCGCAGGAAGACGATCGGGGATTCCTCCTCGGGCTCCAAACCGACCAGCAGCACCGTCGGGGCCTGCTCCAGTTCGGCGTAACGCAACGTCATGGGTTGACCGGCGATGCGGGCGGCGAGGAAATCGGCCTCTTCAGCCGAGTGCGGCCGGGCCCGGAAGTCGATGTCGTTGGTGCCCAGAGCCATCCGAGCAAACTTCGAGTACGCATAGGCGTCCTGTACGGTGCATCGGCCGCCCACCAGAACACCGGAGTTGGCACCCGCCGCCAGCAGGCCCGCCCCGGCGACCGTCAGCGCCTCCGACCAGGACGCCGGACGTAGCGCGCCGTCCTCGCGGACCAACGGCGTGGTGATCCGGTCACCGACCCTCGCGTAGGTGAAGGCCCACCGGCCCTTGTCGCAGTTCCACTCCTCGTTGACCTCGGGGTCGTCACCGGCCAAGCGCCGCAGCACTTTCCCGCGCCGGTGATCGGTGCGTTGGGCACAGCCGGAGGCGCAGTGCTCGCAGACACTGGGGCTGGACACCAGATCGAAGGGTCGGGCCCGGAACCGGTAGGCCGTCCCGGTGAGCGCCCCCACCGGACAGATCTGCACGGTGTTACCGGAGAAGTAGGATTGGAAAGGTTCACTCCCGGCGATCCCGACCTGTTGCAGCGCACCGCGTTCCAGCATCTCGATGAACGGGTCGCCGGCGATCTGGGTGGAGAACCGGGTGCAGCGCGCACACAGCACGCACCGTTCACGGTCCAGCAACACCTGTGTGGAGATGCTGACCGGTTTCGGAAACGGCCGCTTGACGTCGTCGAAGCGGGTTTCCGGTCGCCCGTTGGACATCGCCTGGTTCTGGAGTGGACATTCGCCGCCCTTGTCGCAGACCGGGCAGTCCAGCGGATGGTTGATCAGCAGCAGTTCCATCACACCGTGCTGGGCCTTGTCGGCGGCCTCGGAGGTGTGCTGGGTGTGCACGACCATGTCGGGGCTGACGGTGGTGGTACACGAGGCCATCGGTTTGCGCTGGCCCTCGATTTCGACGAGGCACTGCCGACACGCCCCCACCGGGTCGAGCAACGGGTGATCACAGAACCGCGGGATCTGGACGCCGATCAACTCGGCGGCACGAATCACCAAGGTGCCCTTGGGGACACTGATCTGCTCGCCGTCGATGGTGAGTGACACCATCTCCACCGGCGGGGTGTCCTTGGTCGGCTCGGCCAGCGTCATGCACGTCCCCCTCTCCTCGCGGTGAGATACATCTACGCACCCGCCTGTTCGGCCGCCAGCAATGTCGAGGCGTGTGGATCGAACGGACAGCCCCCGTCCAAGTGCGCCACGTACTCGTCGCGGAAATGGCTGATCGACGACATCACCGGCGTGGCAGCACCATCACCCAACGCGCAGAAGGACTTTCCGAAGACGGTATCGGCGATATCGAGCAGTTTGTCGATGTCGTCCTGGGTGCCCGCACCGGTTTCCAGCCGGGCGTAGATCTGCTCCAGCCAGTAGGTGCCTTCGCGGCACGGTGTGCATTTTCCGCACGACTCGTGGGCGTAGAACTGTGACCAGCGCCGCACCGCCCGCACGACACAGGTGGTCTCGTCAAAGATCTGCAGCGCCTTGGTGCCGAGCATGGATCCGACCGAGGCCATACCTTCGTAATCCAGTGGTACATCGATGTGTTCGGCTGTCAGCAGCGGTGTCGACGAACCGCCCGGGGTCCAGAACTTCAACGTGTGCCCGTCGCGGACACCGCCGGCATAGTCGAGCAGTTCGCGCAGGGTGATCCCGAGCGGCGCCTCGTACTGGCCGGGCCGATTGACGTGCCCCGAGAGCGAATACAGGGTGAAGCCGGGGGATTTCTCCGAACCCATCGACCGGAACCATTCCACCCCGTTGACCATGATCGGCGGGACGCTGGCGATCGACTCGACATTGTTGACCACCGTCGGGCAGGCGTACAGACCTGCGACGGCGGGAAACGGTGGGCGCAGGCGTGGTTGGCCTCGACGGCCCTCCAGGGAATCCAGCAGCGCGGTCTCCTCACCGCAGATGTAGGCACCCGCACCGGCGTGAACGGTCAGTTCCAGATCGAAGCCCGAACCGAGGATGTCGGTGCCCAGGTATCCGTTCGCGTACGCCTCGGCCACCGCCGCTTGGAGGCGACGCAGCACCGGCACCACCTCGCCACGGACATAGATGAACGCATGACTGGCCCGGATCGCATATGCCGCGATGATGATGCCCTCGACCAGGAAGTGCGGGGTGGTCAGCATCAGCGGAATATCTTTGCAGGTACCGGGTTCCGACTCGTCGGCGTTGACGACGAGATAGTGCGGTTTGGCGCCGGCGCCGTCCTCACCCTGCGCAGTCGGGTCGCTCCGCTCCTGCGGAATGAACGACCACTTGGTCCCGGTCGGGAACCCGGCGCCGCCGCGCCCGCGCAGCCCGGAATCCTTCACCAACGCGATCACGTCGTCCGGTGCCATCGCCAGGGCGCGCTGCAGCCCCAGGTACCCGTCGTGACGGCGGTAGGTGTCCAACGTCCACGGTTGCGGTTCGTCCCAGAATCGGCTCAGTACCGGAGACAGCGCCGTCATGTGACCGGACCTGGCGCTTCGGGGGCGGACATGCCACGTTTGCGGGCTTCGCGCAGTCCGGCCAGGGTGGCCGCCCCAGGGGCGCCGCCGGGTGCGTGCGGATCGGTCAGGCCGGCCAGTGTGCGCGCTGTTTCCCGGAACGTGCACAGCGGTGCCCCGCGGGTGGGTTCCGGGGGTGTTCCACCGCGTAGCCCATCCACCAGATCCCGTGCCGAGGAAGGGGTCTGGTTGTCGTAGAACTCCCAGTTCACCATCACCACCGGGGCGTAATCGCATGCCGCGTTGCACTCGATGTGCTCGAGGGTGACGGTGGCCTTTCCTTCGGCGGAGTCGGTGGTTTCACCGGCGCGGAGGTTCAGATGTTCCTGGAGCGCATCCAGGATCGCGTCGCCACCCATGATCGCGCACAACGTGTTGGTGCATACGCCGACGAGGTAGTCACCGGCGGGCGTGCGTCGGTACATCGAGTAGAACGTGGCCACCGCGGTGACCTCGGCGTCGGTAAGCCCCAACAGTGTTGCGCAGAAACCGATCCCGGCGGGGGTGAGACAACCGTTCTCGGCCTGTACCAGGTGTAGCAGTGGTAGTAGGGCCGAGCGCGCATCGGGATAGCGGGAAAGGATCTGCTCGGCGTCGGCGGTGAGCCGGGCCGTCACATCCTCCGGATACGCCGCGGGCCCGTTGATCGGCGGGCCCACCTCATCGGGGCGCTGCCCCAGCTCCAGGAACACCTCACTCATCTGTCAACCCCTCCCATGACCGGGTCGATCGAGGCCACCGCGGCGATGGCGTCGGCCACCATGCCGCCCTCGCACATCGCCGCCACCGCTTGCAGATTCGTGAACGAGGGATCGCGGTAGTGCACCCGGTAGGGCCGGGTTCCGCCGTCGGACACCATGTGCACCCCGAGCTCGCCACGCGGGGACTCCACTGCGACGTATACCTGTCCGGCCGGTACCCGGATGCCCTCGGTGACAAGCTTGAAGTGATGGATCAGGCCCTCCATGGAGTGGCCCATGATCTTGGCGATGTGCTCGGGGGAGTTGCCCAGGCCGTCCGGACCGACCTTGAGATCTGCCGGCCAGGCCAGCTTCTTGTCGGTGATCATCACCGGGCCTGGACCCAATTTCCCCAGTTTGTCCAGGCACTGCTCGACGATCTTCAACGACTCCCGCATCTCCTTGACCCGGATGAGGTACCGGCCGTAGGAGTCACAGCGGTCGTCGGTAATGACGTCGAATTCGTAGTCCTCGTATCCGCAGTACGGTTCCGCGCGCCGCAGATCGTGGGGGAGCCCGGTGGAGCGCAACACCGGCCCGGTGATCCCCAGTGCCATGCACCCGGTCAGGTCGAGATACCCGACCCCTATGGTGCGGGCCTTCCAGATGTAGTTCTCGTTGAGTAGATCCTCCAAGTCCTGCAAGCTTTTCGGCAACAGATCGAGTAATGCCTGCACCTGGCTGACCGCATCGTCGGGCAGATCGGCGGCCAACCCGCCCGGCCGGATGTAGGCATGGTTCATCCGCAAGCCGGTGATCGACTCGAAGACCCGCAGGATCTCCTCGCGGTCGCGGAACCCATAAAACATGGCCGACATCGCGCCGAGTTCCATACCGCCGGTGGCCAGCGCCACCAGGTGCGAGGAGATTCGGTTGAGCTCCATCAGCATCACCCGGATCACGCTGGCGCGCGCGGGAACATCGTCGGTGACGCCGAGCAGTTTCTCCACGCCCAGGCAGTACGCGGTCTCGTTGAAGAACGGGGACAGGTAGTCCATCCGGGTGACGAAGGTGACGCCTTGCGTCCAGTTCCGGTATTCGAGGTTCTTCTCGATGCCGGTGTGCAGATAGCCGATGCCGCAACGGGCTTCGGTGATGATCTCGCCCTCGATCTCCAGAATCAGCCGCAGCACCCCGTGGGTCGACGGATGCTGCGGGCCCATGTTGACCACGATGCGTTCGCCGGCGTGCTCGCGGGCGGCAGCGACCACGTCGTCCCAGTCTTGTCCGCCGACGACCACAACGGGAGCTTCGGTACTCATCAGTTGTAGGACCTCCGCTGATCGGGCGGTGGGATCCGCGCGCCGTGGTATTCGACCGGAATGCCCCCCAGTGGGTAGTCCTTGCGCTGAGGGTGACCGACCCAGTCGTCCGGCATCTCGATCCGGGTGAGTGCCGGATGGCCGTCGAACACGATGCCGAAGAAGTCGTAGGTTTCGCGTTCATGCCAGTCGGTGGTCGGATAAACCGCGAACAGCGACGGTATGTGCGGATCGGCGTCGGGGGCGGCGACTTCCAGCCGAATCCGCCGGTTGTGGGTGATCGACATCAGTGGGTACACCGCGTGCAGTTCGCGGCCGGTGTCGTCGGGGTAGTGCACCCCGCTGACGCCGAGGCACAGTTCGAACCGCAGTTGGGGATCGTCGCGCAGCACACTGGCCACCGCAGGCAACTGGACTCGGCTGACCTCCAGCGTCAACTCGTCGCGGTAGACCACGACCCGCTCGATCGAGACCGCATAGCGCTCGTCACCGAGGATTTCGGCGAGTCGGTCGACGACGTCATCGAAATATCGGCCGTAGGGTCGAGGTGAGCTTCCGGGTAATTCCACCGACCGCACCAGACGGCCGTACCCCGATGTGTCGCCGGTTCCCGAGACGCCGAACATGCCGCGCCGCGTTGCGATCAGCTCGGGAGAATCGCCGGTGGCCGGGTCGGTACCCGCACCACTACCGTCGAGTGCGCTCACCGCAGCAGCCCCTTGAGTTCGATGGTGGGGGTGGCTGCCAGTGCTGCCTGTTCGGCCTCCCGGATGGCCTCCTCGCGGTTCACCCCGAGCGGCATCTGCTGAATCTTGTCGTGCAGCTTGAGGATTGCGTGTAGTAGCATCTCCGGCCGGGGTGGGCAACCGGGCAGGTAGATGTCCACGGGCACCACATGATCGACGCCCTGGACCACCGCATAGTTGTTGAACATGCCGCCGGAGGATGCGCAAACCCCCATGGCCAGCACCCATTTCGGTTCGGCCATCTGGTCGTAGATCTGTCGCAGCACCGGTGCCATCTTCTGGCTGACTCGGCCGGCGACGATCATCAGGTCGGCCTGTCGTGGCGTCGCGGAGAACCGCTCCATACCGAACCGGGCGATGTCGAAACGCGGCCCGGCGGTCGACATCATCTCGATGGCGCAGCAGGCCAGGCCGAAGGTGGCCGGCCACAACGACCCTTTACGGACGTAACCGGCGACCGCCTCCACCGTCGACAGCAGGATTCCACCCGGCAGGCGCTCCTCTAGTCCCAATTCAGACCCCCTCGCCGCCAGACATAGGCGTACGCCACGAACACCGTGAGCATGAACAGCAACATCTCCACCAGTGCGAACAGGCCGAGGTTGTCGAACGCCACGGCCCAGGGGTAGAGGAAGACGATTTCGATGTCGAACACGATGAACAACATCGCGGTCAGGTAGTACCGGATCGGCATGCGCTGGCCCGTCACGCCGGCGGCCCCGGGCTGCATCGGTTCGATACCGCATTCGTAGGCCTCAAGTTTGGACCGGTTGTAGCGGCGCGGCCCGATGAGGAGCGCGATGCCCACGGAACCCACCGCGAATGCAGCCGCGATCGCTCCCAGAACCAGGATGGGCGTGTAGAGATTCATGCCGCGTATCGCTCCCTCGGTGGGCTGTCGATGTGAGCTAACCCACAGCCTAGCGAGGTTTGCGGCCTACGCCACACATTTTGGTTAGTATCGTTTCATATCGGGGCAGAGTGTCGCTGCGGCCACAGCTGTGCCGCGAAAGTCAACGGCAACAGGGTAATTCGCGGAAAAATTATCGTACCGGCGAGCGCAGCAACGACACCACGGCATCGCCCAGACGGATCGGGTCGATCGGGTGTGGCACGGCGGCCTCCGCCTGTGACCAGCTAGCCAGCCAGGCATCGTCGGGTCGCCCGGTGAGCACCAGGACAGGTGGGCAATCCGCCACCTCGTCCTTGAGCTGTTTGGCCACTCCCAGGCCCCCGGCCGGGGTGGCTTCGCCGTCGAGGATGGCCAGGTCGATGCCCCCGGCGTCCATCTTCGAGATCACCATCGGTGCGGTCGCGACCTCGACGTACCGCAGTTCGGGAATCTCCGGGCGCAGGCGTTTGCCCAGTGCCAGACGTACCTGCTCGCGGGTGCGCGGGTTGTCGCTGTACACCAGGATGCGCAGCGGCGCGGGGCCGGCCATGCTGGCGATGTTACTGCGCATGACCCCGTTGGCCGGACAACTCAGCGAATTCTGTTGCAGCGCATCAGCCCCGGGTGAACACCAGTTCACCGGTCAGGACGGTTGTCGGACCGACCATTCCGAGCAGGTCTCCCGACACGCCGAAGTCGCCTCGCTGGACCTCGCACCGGCCCGACAGCTGCAGGGCGCCGTCGTCGAGAACCTGGAGGGTCACCGGCAGGTCGACGGTCTTGGACACGCCCCGGATCGTCAGGACCGTCGTCAACCGCGCGCTGCCGTCGTCGGCCGCCCCCAGGCCCGTCACCTGCACGGTGATATCGGGATGTGTCTCGATATCGAAGAAATCGGCGGATCGCAGGTGGTTGTCCCGCTTACCGATCCCGGTATGCACCGATGCCGCCGCGATCACCACCCGGCCGCTCACCTCATCGGCGGCGGTGCCCTCACCGGTGAACTCGGTGAACCGGCCGGTGACGGTGGAGAGGCCCCACAGCGTCTTGTTCTGGAACGACACCCGGGACCGGCCCGGGACCAGGGTCCAGTTTCCCGCGTGTGTGGTCAGGATGTCGCTGAGTGTGGCCATGACACCTCCAAATGCGTCGGCTCGAGGTCAGATGAACAGGGGTGCGATGTCCTTCGGATCGAAGTATTCGTCGATCCGGTGGATCAGACCGTCCGTACCCACCTTGATCACGATGCACACCCGCAACGCGATCAATGCCCCGTCACGGGCGGTGGCGTGCAGGACATGCTGCTGGACAAATCCGCCGTCGAAGAACTGCCGGTCCAGCACTTCGTAGCGGCGCGCACCGGTGGCCTCGATGAACCAGTCGATCACCTTCAGGGCACGGGCGCGGTCGTTGTCACGGGAGTCGCCGCTGTGCCATACCGCGACGTCATCGGCCCACAGCCGAGCCACCCCGTCCTTGTCGGCGCGTTCGATCGCATCGAACAGTCGGTGTGCGACATCCTCGATGACCTGGGTGTGGGTGGGGGACATCATCGGCCTCCTTGGCTTGGATTCAGATTCGAACGACGGACTCCACACCTGCACGCCGAGATCTACACCAGGGCGGTGCGGCCTCGGCTGCCACGACCGTGGTGTAGATCTCGGCGCGACAGGGGTTCACGGTTTGTCGTAGCCCGGGTGTGCGGCGGCCAGTCGCTGACGCACCAGGACGCGCAGGCAGGTGGTGACGTCCTCGGCTCGGTCGTCGAGTTCACCGGCCCGGATCGCCGCCGCCAGCGCGGCCTCGTCGGCGAACCCGATGCCGGTCAAGGCCGCCGACGAGGCGGTGGCCGTAGCAGGGGTGTCGGACGCCAGCAGTTCGCGTTCGACCATGCGCAGGGCGTTGGCCGCCACGCGGGCGTGAAAGCTCACGGGTCCGGCGGTGTGTTCACGTACCTCGGTGTCGAGGAACTCCGCCACCGCGGCCACGAGTTCAGCCGCGGTCGGTCGTCCGTACAGGTTGCTCACCAGCTGCTCCCGTCCAGCAGACACAGCAGGTCCCATTCGGTTTCGCACACCCGACGGCCGATGGTTGCCAACTCCACCGATCGGGTCTGCCCGCTCAGATGCCGCTCGGCCTGGTAGCGGCAGATGACGCCCCAGCGCAGGGTGGCGAGGACGAGCCACCAGCGGATCGCCGACCGGTCCAGCGCCTGCCCGCCGGCGTCCTCGTAGTCGTCCAGAAAGCTCTCGATGCTGCCCAGTCCGCCCGCCCCGAGGGCGGCGGGCGCACCGAACCGCCAGGCCCGGATGCAGAACCAGGCCAGATCCTCGTACACCTCGCCGAGGTGCACCAACTCCCAGTCCAGTACCGCGGCCAGGCCCGAGTCGTCGACGATGACATTGCCCATCCGGAAGTCGCCGTGCACGAGCCGCAGCGGTGACGCGGGCGGCCGGTTGGCATCCAGCCAGCGAAACGCCCACTCGAAAGTGGCGGTGGTATCGCCCATCTCGTCGAGTTGCTCACGCCATTGGGCTACCTGGTCCTGCTCGACCAGGCCGGGCACAGCGGGCGGTGAGGCCCGGTGGATGGCCGCCAGTGCCTGTGCGCACTGGGTGAGCAGCCGGGCCCGGCCGGCGTCGTCGAGCATGCGCTGAATACGCCGGACGATGGTCTCACCACCGATGAAGTCGCAGATCAGGAACGGATCACCCAGCGCGGCAACGGAATTGTCGGCGACCAGCACGTGGGGGACCGGTGCTCCGGCCAGCGCCGCCGCCCGTTGGGCACCGGCCTCCAGTTCCATTCCGGCGTGGACCTCATCGGGAGCGCCGGTACGCAGGATCAGGGGGCGCCGAGCCGAGTCCGTGACAGCGTCGAACGACCAGGTGGTGCGGCTGGCTCCGCCGGTCAGCTCGCGAAGATTCTCGACAGCGACGCCGGCGCCCAGCACCGGGGTGAGGACGTCGACCAGCCCGGTGGAGAGCGAGCCGATGTCGGTCACCGCTTGGCCTTGCCGAACCCGAACAGTCGCTGCGCCACCCGGCGCATCTGGATCTCCTCGGCACCTTCGGTGATCCGGTAGCGCCGATGGTGGCGGTAGATGTGCTCGAACGGTTCGTGACGGCTGTAGCCGATGCCGCCGTGCACCTGCATGGCCCGGTCGGCGGCCTCGCACACCAAGCGGTTGGCGCGGTAGTTGGCCATCGAGACCTTGTCGGAGACCTCCATGTGGTGGTTCTGGTCCAGCTGCGTCGCGGCGTACCGGACCAGCAGCCGGACCATCTGCGCCTCGGTCTGCAATTCCACCAAGGGCCACTGGACGGCCTGGTTCACCGCTAGCGGCTTGCCGAACACCATGCGCCGGTTGGCGTAGTCCACGGCGCGGTCGATGCAGAACTGGGCGGCGCCCAGACTGCTGGCCGCCTGACGAATCCGGTTCTCATGCAGGAAGGTCTGCCCGACCTCCAGGCCGCGGTCAACCTCGCCGAGCACCGCATCGGCGGGCACCCGCACGTTGTCCAGCTCCACCTCACCGTGATCGGTGGGCATGTTGAACGTCCACCAGTAGAACGGGACGGTGAATCCCGGCGCGTCGGTGGGAACCAGGAATGCCGAGATGCCACGGGCTTGTCCGGGCTCGCCGGAGGTCCGGGCGAAGATCAGATCGTGTGTGGCCCGGTGTACTCCGGTGTTCCACCGCTTGCGGCCGTTGATGATCCAGCCATCCCCGTCAGGTATCGCCGTGGTCTCCAGCCAGGTGGCATCCGAACCGTGGTCGGGTTCGGTCAGGCCGAACGCCATCGAGCGCTTGCCGGTGAGCATCGCCTCCACCCATTCGGCCTTCTGCGCCTCGGTGCCGAACCGGTCCATCATGATCACCTGCGGAAAGTTGCCCACGATCGAGGACTCGTCCTGCAGGTCGTTGTGCAGTCCGAGGCCTTTGTGTGCCAGGTGTTCCCGGATCACCGCCATGTCCAGGTTGCTGCCGTCACGCCCGCCGAATCGGGCCGGTAACCCATACCGGAGCCAGCCGGCAGCATCGGCACGCCGACGCATCTCGCCCAGCAGATCCTCCCAGGCCCGGGCGGGTATCCCGCCGTTGTCCCAGTCGGTGCGGGCGTACTCGCGGCGCTGGTCGAAGTACTGCATGTGTTCGCGCTCAAGCGGCTTGATCTCAGCCTCGATGAACTCGTCCATCTCGGAAAGCACGGTTGAAAGATGTTCGGGCAAAGCGAAATCCACTGCGATCTCTCTTTCTCGGATCAGAAGCCGTACAGGGTCTTCTTCCAGATGGTGGACAGGGTGGTGATGGCTTCGGCGTCGTTGATCTCGATGCCGAGCCCCGATTGGCCGACGAATACCGTGGTGAAGTTCTCGAACAGCAGGGCGATGGCCGCCGCCACGTGTTCTGGTTGTAGTCCCTGGGCGTGGCCCTGCTCCTGCGCGTGGTGCACCGACGCGATGACGATGTCGATGCCGAACCGGCGGAACTTGTTCTGCACATCGGCGAACCGCTGCTGGGTGGCGGCCAGTTGGGCGACCGCGATCATGATGCCGATGTTCTGTTTGAAGATGTTCCAGTAACCGGTGGCCACGGTGGTGAAGAACTCGGTGTCCTCCGGGGAGTCCGGCAGGTGCAGGTTCAGACCGGACGGCTCGACGACGTCGTGCAGGAACGATTCGGCCAAGGCCGCCAGCAGGTCCTCTTTGTCGGTGAAATACCGGTAGAACACCGCCGGGCTCTTGCCCGCGGCAGAGGTGATGTCGGACAGGGTGGTCCCGTGGAAACCCCGCTCGGCGAACAGTTTCCGCGCGGCAAGCTCGATCGCCGCGCGCGTCTGGCGGCCTTTCGTGCCCAGCTCGGCAGCGGTCATCGACGTCTCAGCCCAAGATCCGGTCGCCGGCGCGCAGCAGGGCGCTGGGAAGCTCGTGGCCCACGGACTCCTGCGCGACACGTGCTGCCTCGATGGCTGCGGACAGGTCGACGTCGACGGCGATCTCGCTGTCGCGCAACATGTAGACCAGGTCCTCGGTGGCGATGTTGCCGCTCGCACCCGGGGCGAACGGGCAGCCGCCCAATCCGCCGACCGACGCGTCCAGGCGGGTGACCCCGGATTGCACGGCCGCGTAAGCGCTGGCCAGACCGGCGCCGCGGGTGTTGTGAAAGTGTGCGCCCAGCGGCAGGTCACCGATCAGCGGCCGGACCTGCGCGATCAAGGAGCTCACCCGGCGCGGGGTGGTGGTGCCGATGGTGTCGGCGATGGCGATCCGGTTGACACCGGAACCAACCGCAGCCGAGGCGATGTCGAGCACCCGCTGCGGATCGGTCGGGCCGTCGAACGGGCAGTCCCAGGCGGTGGCGATGATCACCTCGACCGAGGTACCGCTGTCCGCCGCGATGGCCACGATGTCGGCGATCTGTGCGGTGGCCTCCGCCGAGGTACGTCCGACATTGGCGTGGGAGTGGGCATCCGATGCGGATACCACGTATTCGATGGAACGTAGGCCCGCGGCGATGGCGCGTTTGGCGCCGCCTGCGCTGGCGACCAGCGCGGAGAACTCCACGTCACCGAATCTGTGCAGTTCTTCGGCGAGTTCGGCCGCGTCGGCCAGGGCAGGCACTTTCGAGGGGGAGACGAACGCCGTCGCCTCCACTTCCCGCACTCCGGTGGCGACGATGGCCTCGAGGATCGCCACCTTGGCGGACAATGGGATCGGCGTCTCGATCTGCAGGCCGTCCCGCAGGCACACCTCGCGGATGTCGACCTTTGTGGGCAGGTTCATCTCACAGCACCCCCTCGGCGCGCAGGGTTTCCAGGTCGTGTGCACTGCGTCCGAGCAGGCCGCCGTACACCTCGTCGTTGTGCTGGCCCGGCCGGGCCGACCCGGCGTTGCGGATCGTGCCGGGTGACTCGGAGAGCACCGGGACGACGCCGGGGCCCTTGACGTTGCGCTGCACCCGTTCGTCGAAGTGGTCGGCGAGCATGCCGCGGGCCTGCAGTTGCGGATCCTGCATGACCTCGGCCACGGTGTTGATCGGCCCGCTGATCACCCCGGCCTGCGACAGGGTGTCGATGATGTCCTCCGGCTGCCGCTTACCGGCCCAGTCGCCGATGATCTTGTCCAGCTCGTCCTGATTACGGCCGCGGGCAACGTGATTGGAGAACCGATCGTCGGTCGCCAGCTCCGGACTGTCCATCGCCGCGCACAACCGGCGGAACACGGTGTCCTGGTTGGCCGCGATCACCACCCAGCTGCCGTTGGCGCTCTGATAGATGTTCGACGGCGCGATGCCTTCCAGCCGGGTGCCCGACGGCCCGCGCACCACCCCGCCGACGTCGTAGTCGGGGATGGTGGATTCCTGTATGGCCAGGCAACTTTCGGTCAGTGCGGTGTCGACGATCTGACCTTCGCCGGTGACGGTCCGCCGGTACAGTGCGGCCAGGGCGCCCTGGGTGGCGAACATGCCGGCCAGGCTGTCGCCCAGGGACAGGGCCAGCCGCGGTGGGGGACCGCCCGGGAACCCGTTCATATGCCGCAGTCCGCTCGACGCTTCGGCCACCGAGGCGTAGCCGGCCTTGCCTGCATCCGGACCGGTCTGCCCGTACCCGGACACCCGCACCAGGATGATGCCCTTATTGTGTTCGCGCAGAACGTCGTAGCCCAGATTCCACTTCTCCAGGGTGCCGGGCCGGAAGTTCTCCACGATGATGTCGGACCGTTCGACCAGCTCGAGAAACAACTCGCGGCCCTTGGCGGTCCGAAGGTCCAGGGTGACGGCCTTCTTGTTGCGGGCGTGCACGGTCCAGAAGAAGTGGTGCCCGTCGAGCTCGGCCTGCCCCCAGGTGCGTAACGGATCCGGGGTGGCCGGAAGTTCGATCTTGATCACCTCGGCGCCCATGTCGCCCAGCAGCCGGCCGGCGAACGGACCCGAGATCAGGGTGCCGAGCTCGATCACCCGAACCCCGTCCAAGGCTCCGGTGGTCATGCTGAAAATCCGTGCCGGTGCAGCCAATCCGTGCAGACTGCGACGGCCTGGCGCAGGGTGCCGCGCTGATCTGGGCCCGAGTAGTAATGGTTGGCGCCGGGGATCTCGTGCATCTCCTTGTCGGAATGGCCGATCGCTTCATAGAGCCGGCGGGTGTGGCTGGGCGTGCAGGCGTCGTCTGCCAGGTTCCCGATCACCAGGGCGGGGACCGCGATATCCGGCCCGGCCTTGACGGCGTCACCGTTGGCATCGTCATAGCTCCACTGCGACAGCCAGCTGCGCAGCGTGCAGAATCGCGCGAGGCCGACCGGGCTCATGTTGACCACCTGGGGATCACCCAGATAACAGGTACCGGGTTTGCGATCGTTGGGATCGACGGTGGGGTCCAGCCATCGCGGGTCAGCCATGGTGCCGTGCACGACGAACGCGAACTCGTCATCCGGCCGCCCGGCGGCCTTGAGCTCGGCCAGCTTTTCTTTGACCCACTTGGTGATCCGCCGGTTCCGGGCGATCTGGGCCGCGTGGTAGCGCTCCAGGAATTCCGCCGTGTACGGCGGCTGGTTGGGGTTGTCCGGGTTGTAGAGGTCGAGTTCGGGATCCCGCTTTGACGGATCGTTCTCGTCGAGGATCGACGCGTCCATCCATTCGGTCATGGTGCCGTGCCGGCTGATGTGCGCGGCCAGCAGCATGATTCCGTCGGCCGGGGTCAGGCCCAGCTTGGTCAGGTCCGGCCCGTCGCCGGACGGGCTCGCCGTCACCGTCGGGTGCTGTGCCTGCTGCTGGTAGAACACCGACAGCGAGCCGCCGCCGCTCCACCCGGCCAGCACCACCTTGTCGTAGCCCAGCCGGTTCTTGGCGTCCTTGATGCACTCGCCGAGATCCTCGACCACCTTCTCCATCAGCAGGGCCGAGTCGGTGCCGCGAAACCGACTGTTGCAGTAGATGACATGGTGTCCGGCGCGGGCCAGCGCATTGATCATCGGTAGGTACGCGCCGCCGCCGATCGGGTGCATGAACACCAATACGGTGTCGGACGGCTTCTTTGGGCGTAGCAGGTAGCTCTCGAGTACCACGAGCTCGGCGACGCCGCCGTACACGTCGCGCACCGACGAGTTGTTCTGGTAGGCAACCAGATACGGGACGCGGTCATACTCGTGCTTCACGGGTGCTTCGGCTGTTGTCATTAGTGCTGCCCCAGATCGTTGGCGAGGATTTCGGCGGACGGGATGAGACGACGACGGGTGTCGATGGCGATCACCGACCAGTCGACCCGGTCGTAATCGTCGAATTTGCGGCGCGCGCGTTCCCGCGCCTTCTCGGGCGCCCCGTGGTGAACGCCCTGCGGTGCATGGGAAACCAGGCCGGGCGGCATCGGGATGCCGTAGAGGGTTCCGCCGTGGAAGAACGCGATCTCGTCGTAGTCGACATTGCGGTGGTACCAGGGAGTGCGCTCGGTGCCGGGCACACTCTCGGCGGGCTTGGGCAGGAAGTTCATCACGTACACGCCGGTGGCCTGCATGAAGAGGTGCACGGTCGGTGGCAGGTGCACGCTCTCGGAGGTGATGACGGTGTAGTCCTCGATGTTGAAGGTGAACGGGAAGTTGTCGCCCCGCCAGCCTTCCACGTCGAGGGGATTGTGTTGGTAGAAAAGAGATGTCGGGCCACCATCGTGTATCAGGCGCACCTCGTACTCTTCCCGCCCATCGTCGTCGATCGGCGCGGGCTCGGGGATGGTGACCTGCGCCGGGTCGAACGGGAAGTGCCGGCCCAGGGTGCCGGCCGGCGGGACCCGGAAATCGTCGGTGGCCTGGATCATCAGCCACGTGCTCTGACTGTCGGGCACCTGGCGGAACGTGCAGGCCTTCGGGATGTAGACCCAGTCGCCCTCGCGGTAGCGCAGCGGGCCGAACTCGGTTTCGAGCAGGCCCGATCCCTTGTGCACGAACAGCAGCAGGTCGCCGTCGACGTAGCGGACGAAGAACGGCATCTCCTCGGTACGCCGGCTCAGCAGCACCTGGCAGTCGGCGTTGGAGAACATCAGCAGCGGCCCGCCGTGCGCATCGGTGGCGTCGCTGGGCTTGAGCTCGCTGGACAACACGTCGGTGGGGCGCAGCGGGCCGACGGTGCGGTAGGCGGTGGGGTCATTGCGCCGGTACATGTTGGCGGTGCGGCCGACGAACCCGCCGCGACCGAGTTCGTCGTCCTTGAGGCCGTCGAGATCGGCATGCACCCGTTTGGGGGTCTTGCCTTTACGCAGATGGACGAAGGATTCCATGCTCGACTCCTGAACGGTTCGGAATGAAAACTGAAAGTGACTTTACTTTTTGTTACCGCTGGCGACAAGGGGGTTGAGGGTCGGGATCCTGCCGGGCCGGTCAAGCTCCGGAGGCGCCCGCTGCCGCGCGTGCCCGGGCGACTGCCTCTGTGCGCATCCGTTCCCGCTCGGCCGGTGTCCATCGTGTGGTGGGTTCCACCACCAGGGTGTCGACGCGGTACCCGAGCATCCCGAACACGTACTCCAGATACGGCTTCTGGAAATCCTGCAGTTCAGGGTGGCGGCCGTCGTACGCGCTGCTGCGGGTCAGGATGAGCTGCAACGGTTTTCCCTCACCGAGAGTGCCCACGTGTTCACCACGTTCGTTGAGGGTGAAGCTGGCCACCGGCTGCACGATGATGTCGATCCAGGCCTTGAGGGCATGTGGCACGTGCCAATTCCACATGGGGGAGGACACCACTAGCCGGTCGAAGCCACGTACCCGCTCGATCTCGGCGAGCACCTGCTGCCACACCGCCTGCTGGTCCTCGGTGATCGGCTCGCCGAACAGCTGCGCGAATTTCGCGATCGCCGCATCCCGGCCGAACCGTAGTACATCGTCGTCCCACACTGACAGGCGTTCCACGCCGCCTACCGTGTCGGCAGCATCCAGATAGGCCTGCGCCAGTTGCGAGGACAACGCGTCGTCCCCCTTTGGGCTGGCCTCGATCCACAGAGTCTTCATCAATCTCTTCCGTCAGATCAGCTCGCTCAGATCATGGAGGTACGGGGGATCTTCATCCCCAGCGTCAGCGCACCGGCCAACTCGCGGCTGGTGTCGTAGTCGAACACCACGTGGCCGGACAACACGTCGACATCGCGCTTGAACCGCTGCAACGGGCTGGACAGAAAATGGATGCTCGCGCCGCCCGCGCCCATCAGATCGGCGATCACCGCCTTGGATTCGGCGACGATGTGCGCCGCCGCCAGCCGGGCCTGTGCGCGCACCGGCTTGTCCACCGGGTCACCGGACCCAACGATGGCCTCGATCTCACCGACGGTGTCGGCGAGCAGGGCGCGCAACGCGCGCACCCGTACCTGGGCCCCGGCCAGATGCGCCTGAGCGATCGGCTTGTCCTTCTGCATGACGCCTTCGTAGGGCAGCACCCGCTCGCCGAGGCGCTGCGCGTAGATCTCGGTGACCCGCTCGGCGCTGCCGAGGGCGGGCATCGCCGCCAGCAGGGCCAGCGCGGGCACCATCGGCCAGCGGTAGGTGCTGCTGTCGTGCAACCCGGCGCCCGGCGCGGTACCGGAATAGATGTCGAGCACTTTCACCAGCCGGTGCTCCGGGACGAAGACGTCGGTGGCGATGGCGTCGTTGGAACCGGTGGCTCGCATGCCGTCGGTGTGCCACACGTCGGCCACGGTCACATCGCTGATGGGCAGCAGCGCCAGCGCCGGGTACAACGCATCGTCGGGTCCGCACAGTGCGGCCACGATGATCCAGTTCCCGTGCATGACGCCGGTGGCCCACGACCACCTGCCGCTCAGGCGCACACCGCCATCGGCGGGCAGGCCGCGCCCGGTCGGTGCCAGTGGGGCCGGTGCCAGGAACGGGCGGCTCGCGAATGCCTCCTCCTGGGCCTGCTCGCCGAACAGCGACAGCATCCAGTTGTGCAGGGCCAGGAAGCCGATGGTCCAGGCGCTCGACGTGCACCCGTGGGCCATCCGGCGTACCGGATCCAGGATCGCCGGGAAATCGGCCTGCTGACCGCCGTAGCGGGCGGGAACCAGCAGTTCGGTGAAGCGGGAGTCGACGAGGTCGGTCACTGTCGCGTCGGGAAGCCGTCGTAGCTCCTCGGCTTCGCCGGCCCGCTCGGCCAGGCGGGCGACGAATTCGGCGGTGATGACACAGTCCGTGGTGGGGGGCGAGGTCATGGCCGAAAGTTACCATACTTTTTAGTATGGCGTTGGTCGGGGCGGTCCCGAAGGCTCTGGCCGGGCATTTCGAAAACTGGATGGCGACGATCGGATAACCGTCCGGACACCAGTTGTGAACAGATGCGCATCGGTGTTCATCGACCGCCGTCCGCGCGGTCGCGAGTGTTGGGCCATTTTCCCAGGTAGATCGCCCACCAACGCGTAATAGATAAAGTCGAAATCACTTTTTGAAATCCGCAGATGTGCAGTTCGGCGGCGCGCCGCGGGTTTTCCACCTTCGTGGGCGCGTGATTTACTCATGGCGCAACAACTGAATTCTTCGGTCCGCTCATCAGAGGCACCGGCTCAGGCGAGCGGGCGTGACAGTGCAGCGACTCGGTCGCTGCGGTGTCTCTTGGCGATACTCATCGCTGATCGCGCAAATGGCGTTAGTTGACCGGAAACGGATGGATTCGCAGTATGACCTTCATTGACAAGATTCGTGGCCATTGGGCCCGCCGCATGACGGTGGCGGCCGTGGCAGCGCTGATGCTGCCTGGCTTGATCGGCGTGACCGGCGGGTCGGCGACCGCGGGAGCATTCTCCCGTCCGGGTCTGCCGGTGGAATACCTGATGGTCCCGTCGCCGTCGATGGGCCGCGACATCAAGATTCAGTTCCAGAGTGGTGGGCCCGGTTCGCACGCGGTGTACCTGCTCGACGGCCTGCGCGCTCAGGACGACTTCAACGGTTGGGACATCAACACCAACGCGTTCGAGATGTTCCTCAACAGCGGCCTGTCGGTGGTCATGCCTGTCGGTGGCCAGTCCAGCTTCTACGCCGACTGGTACAACCAGGCCTGCGGTAAGGCCGGTTGCACCACGTACAAGTGGGAGACCTTCCTGACCAGCGAGCTGCCGCAGTGGCTGGCTGCCAACCGCGACGTCGCGGCGAACGGCAACGCAGCGATCGGCCTGTCGATGGCCGGCTCCGCAGCGCTCATCCTCGCGACCTACCACCCTGACCGGTTCATCTACGCCGGTTCGATGTCGGGCTTCCTGAACCCCTCCGAGGGCTGGTGGCCGTTCCTGATCAACATCTCCATGGGTGACGCCGGTGGCTACAAGGCCAACGACATGTGGGGCCCGACCGAGGACCCGAACAGCGGCTGGAAGCGCAACGACCCGATGGTGCAGATCCCCACGCTGGTTGCCAACAACACCCGGCTCTGGATCTACTGCGGTAACGGCCAGCCCAACGAGCTGGGCGGCGGCGACCTGCCTGCCACCTTCCTCGAAGGCCTGACCATCAAGACCAACCGCACCTTCCAGGACAACTACATCGCCGCGGGCGGCACCAACGGTGTGTTCAACTTCCCGGCATCCGGTACCCACAACTGGGCCTACTGGGGCGCGGAGTTGCAGGCCATGGTTCCGGACCTGCAGCGGGTGCTCGGCTGAGCCGAACAACACGCGATAACGAGATCGCCCAGAACACTTGGTGTTCTGGGCGATTTCGCTATCTGTGGGTGCGCGCCCGATCCGGGGCGTCTGCTCGCCGGGAGAACCGGCTGAATATGCGACTACTTCAATTCAGCCGAGGACAGACCCAGCAGGCGGCGGGCAACCACCAGTTGCTGAATCTGCTGGGTGCCTTCGAAGATGTCGAGGATCTTTGAATCGCGGGCCCACTTCTCCAGCAGGGTCTGCTCGGAATAGCCGGTGGTGCCGGCCATTTCGACGGCCTTGAGGGTGATGTCGCTGGCCACCCGGGCGGCCTTGGCCTTACCCATCGAGGCTTCCTTGGAGTTGGGGATCCTGTTGTCGGCCTGCCAGGCCGAGCGGACGGTCAACAGGTAGCCGGACTCCCAGTCGGCCTCCATGCGCAGGAACTCCGCGGCCGCGGCGCTCTGGGCGTGGGCGGGCTTGTCGTAGGAGATCTCGATGCCGGCGTCGGTGAGGATCGCGCGCAGGTCCTCCAGAGCGGCGCGGGCGATACCGACGGCCATGGCCGCCACGATCGGCCGGGTGTTGTCGAAGGTCTCCATGACCCCGGCAAAACCCTTGTCCACGTGGATCTCCGGGTCGCCCAGGAGGTTGTCCTTGGGGATGCGGGCGTTCTCGAAGCGGATCACCGCGGTGTCGGATGCCTTGATACCCAACTTGTGTTCGAGACGCTCGACGGTGACCCCGGGATGCTCGCGCGGCACGATGAACGACTTGATGGCCGCCCGGCCCAACGACTTGTCCAGAGTCGCCCACACCACGATGTGGGTGGCCCGCGAACCCGCGGTGACGAAGATCTTCTCACCGTTGATCACATACTCGTCGCCGTCGAGCACCGCGGTCGTGCTCACCGCCGCCGAATCGGACCCGAATGACGGCTCAGTGATGGCCATTGCGGCCCACACGTCCTTGCCCAGACGGTCGAGTTGTTCAGGGGTGGCCACCGAGGAGATGGCGGCGTTGCCCAGGCCCTGGCGCGGCACCGACAGCAGCAGGGCGACATCGCCCCAGCTGACCTCCAGTGCGTTGAGCAGCGCGGACATGTTGGCACCGTTGACGGTGGTCTTGTCGCCCTTGGCGTTGGCGTCGTCGCGGAACGCATCGGCACCCGCGAACGAGATCGTCTTGGCTGCCGACATGCCTTCGAAGAGCGTGGCCAGCGTGTCCAGCTCGACGGGGTAGGCGTGCTCGGCGAGGTCGTACTTGCGCGAGATCGGGCGAAGCATCTCGGCGGCGCCCTGGTGGCCCTTGTCGATGACCGCCTGGAGCTTGCGGGGCATTTCCAGATTGATTGCCATGATTAGTCTTTCAGCTCAGGAAAAGGAATGACGCCGGGTCAGATGACTACGACACCCTCGGCGACGCCGATGGCCCGCAGGTCGCGGTACCAGCGCTCGACCGGGTGTTCCTTGGTGTAACCGTGACCGCCCAGCAGCTGCACACCGTCCAGACCGATCTGCATGCCCTTGTCGGTGCCGAGCTTGCGGGCCAGTGCCGCCTCGCGGGCGAACGGCAGCCCCTGCTCGGCGCGGGCGGCGCCGCGCCAGGTGATGAGCCGCAGGCCGTCGAGTTCGATGGCGATGTTGGCGGTCATGAACGCCACCGACTGGCGGTGGGCGATCGGCTCGCCGAAGGCCGTGCGTTCCTTGATGTAGGGGATGACGTAGTCGAGCACCGCATGTGAGGTGCCGACGGCCAGCGCGGCCCAGCCCAGCCGGGACAGGGCGATCGCCTCGCTGTAGTCCTGATCTGTCGCGCCGTCCTCGCCGAGACGGTTGCCCAGCGGCACCGCCACGTTGTCGAGCTCGATCTGACCGAGGGCGGCCGCACGGATGCCCATGCTCGGATCAGCCTTGACGGTGAGCCCCGGTGACGAGGACTCGACGATGAACATCGCCGGCTTACCGTTCAATTGCGCTGCCACGATGAACAATTCGGCATCGGCGGCGGCCGGCACCAGCGACTTGACGCCGGACAACCGGTAGCCGCCCGGGGTGCGGACCGCGGTGGTCCTGAGTGCGGTGGGGTCGAACAAGGCATGCGGTTCGGCGATCGCCACGCAGGCCTGTGGCACGTTGTCGCCGGCGAAGTCCTTGAGGTAGGTGGCCTGCTGGTCGGCGCTGCCCCAGTGGGTCAGCGCCGAGGCGACGCCGCCGGGGGCCAGGATCGGCAGGGCCAGACCCATGTCGCCGTAGGCCAGCGCCTCCGCGACGAGCGCATTGGTGACGGTGCTGCGGTGCTCGGCGATGCCGTCGAAGTCTTCGGGCACGTTGACCGCGGTGATACCCAGTTCGGCGGCCTTGGCGATCAGGTCCGCCGGGTAGGCCGCAGCCTCGTCGGCGTCATGCGCGGCCGGTCGCAGGATCTCCGCGGAGAACTCCCGGACCGTCTCGACGATCATCTGCTGGTCTTCGTCGGGGGTCAGGTCGAAGTAGTCGGCCCCGCTGGCCTTCAGTCGGGTCGGCGCCTTGCCCAGGCCCTGGACCTTCTGGAATTGCCGGGTGGCCGAGCCGAGGGTCGAAAACGCTTGTTTGACACCGTATTTCAGACCGCGGTTGAGCGGATCGCGCAGGCCGTAGCGGTCCAGGAATTCCTGGCCGACGAGGGGCGTGATCAGCGCCAGCCCGATGTCGGTCGCTGTGCGCTTGTGCTTGTGCAGTCCAACCGCACTGTGCCGGCCGGAGCTGGAGGGACGGGAGGGGGTGCCGTTCTTGGACGGCAGGGTGTTGGTCATGTCGGCTGCCTCTGCTGGTCGTGGCGACGCATCTGACCGTATCTTACTCCGGAGTAAGGTATGGCATCTGTTACCAACTTCACACCTCGTGACGAGGCCCGTTCACCCGGCGGACAGCCTGGTCAGCACCGCCTCGTGCAGCAGTCCATTGGTGGCCAATGCGCTACGTCCGTGCGGGCCCTGAGCCCCGTCGATGCTGGTGAACGTGCCGCCGGCCTCGCGGATGAGGATGTCCAGCGGGGCGATGTCCCAGAGCTTCACCTCGGGCTCACAGGCGATGTCGACCGCGCCCTCGGCGACCATGCAGTACGACCAGAAGTCGCCGTAGCCGCGCACCCGCCACACCGCATCGGTCAACGCGACGAAGCTGTCCCGGCGGTCGTCCCAGCCGGTGGTCAGGTCGGAGTAGGACAGGCTTGCCGATGCCAGGTCGCCGACGCCTGACACCGACAGTTTGCGGGTCGTCCCGGCGAACGAACCGAACGCGCCCTGACCCAGGCCCGCCCACCATCTCCGGGCCAGTGCCGGTGCACTCACCACGCCGACGGTCGGGACACCGTCTTCGAGCAGCGCGATCAAGGTGCACCACACCGGAACGCCACGGACGAAGTTCTTGGTTCCGTCGATCGGATCGATCACCCATTGACGTCCGGTCAATGTCGTTGTCCCACCGAACTCTTCGCCGAACACCGTGTCGTCGGGCCGGGCTGCTGCCAGTGCGGCACGCAGTGCTTCCTCGGCTCCGCGGTCGGCGTCGGTGACCGGGGTCAGGTCGGGTTTGGTCTCGATGTGCAGATCGAGCGCGCCGAAGCGATCCATGGTGAGTGCATCGGCCTGATCGGCCAAGTCGAGGGCCAATGCCATGTCTTCTGCGGTGCTACCCATGCGTGCAGTCCTACCATGGCCTGGTGTGGGAATTCGGCATACTTCTCTTGCTCGTGGGTGCGCTGGTGCTGTTGCTGGCGCCACGGATCATGCGGCACCGGGGAATTCGCGGTGAGCTGGCGCACGGCACGTTGCTGGTGACCGGGGTGAGTCCGCGCCCGGACGTCACGGGGGAGCAGTACGTCACGATCACCGGCGTCATCACCGGGCCGACCGTCAGCGAGCACGTCGTGTACCAGAGGATGGCCGTCGACGTGAACGACTGGCCGGCCATGGGCGCGTTGTTCCCCGTCGTCTACTCGCCGGGCAATCCGGACAAATGGGCCTTCGCGCCCGCGGAGCCGCCACCGGCCTGATCAGGCGTGGCCGACCCGCAGCAGTTCGGCCACACTCGCCAGCTTGACGCGAGGCCGCCCGACCGACTCGCCGGCGGCCCGCTCGTGCGCATCGATCAGCTGCCAGTGTGCGTTGGTGACGAGGGCGGGCTGGTGTTCCAGCAGCCACTCGGCCAGTTCGTTGGCGTATTCGGGGCCTCGCTCTTCAATTCCGCCGGCCCGAAGATCGCCGAGCAGGGTATCGACGGTGTCCTGCGAGTCTTTCTTATTGCTGCCGATCACGCCGGAGGGTCCCCGCTTGATCCAACCCACCACGTATTCGTTGCGGCTGCCGTCGATGCGCCCGTCGGTGTGCGGGATCGTGCCGGAGCGTTCGTCGAACGGAAGCCCCGGCGTGGGTACGCCGCGGTAGCCGACCGCCCGCACCACCAGCTGGACCGGCAGCTCCTCGCGTTCCCCGGTGTCCTTGGCCGCCATGCGCCCGTCCTCATCGCGGACAAGCTGGTTGCGGCCCAGCACAATCGACTCGACCCGATCCTCACCGCGCAATTCGATGGGGGAGGTGCAGAAGCGGAACACGATGCGCCGCTTGGTTTCTTGGGGCGGCTGGTCGATGTACTTGCGCAGCGCCTTGATGTTCTGTTTGACGGTCTTACCCGCGGCTTCGAGATCGTCGTCGGTGATGTCCGCGAAATCGGCCGGGTCGAGGATGACGTCGACGTCTCCCAGCCCCTCCATGTCGCCCAGTTCGCGCAGTTCCAGTGTCGTGAACGTCGCCTGCAACGGCCCGCGGCGTCCGATCACGACCACCTCTTCCACCCCGCGGGTGTCCAGCGAGGCCAGCGCGTGTTCGGCGATGTCGGTGTTGGCCAGGGCTTGTGGGTCGCTGACCAGGATGCGAGCCACATCGAGGGCGACGTTGCCGTTACCGACCACCACCGCCCGCCCGCCCGCCAGATTGGGTGCCATACCGGTGAAATGCGGATGGGCGTTGTACCAGCCGACGAAATCCACCGCGGCCACACTGCCGGGCAACTCCTCCCCGGGAATGTGCAGGGCCCGGTCGGACTGTGCACCGATGGCATAGACCACCGAGTCGTAGCGTTGTGCCAACTCGGCCGGCGTGACGTGCTCGCCGACCTTGATGTTGCCGAAGAACCGGAACCGGGGATCGGCCGCGATCTTGTCGAACTGCGCGCTGATCGACTTGATCTTCGGATGGTCGGGTGCCACCCCCGAGCGCACCAGCCCCCACGGGGTCGGCAGCATCTCGAGCATGTCGACGCGGACGTCGCGATCAGAGTCGGGGAGATCGGCGAACTTCAGCAACGATGCGGCAGCAAAGAACCCCGAAGGGCCGGAGCCGACGATCGCTACGTGATATGGGCGCATACCCTGCCTTCTTAACGAGCGGAAAAACCGTCACAGACCCGGCCGATGACGTGCTGGGCCGAGTACCACCCGACTTTAAACACAGATCGTCGGCGCTGCCGCGAGTCGGAGAGAACTGCCGCCGAAATCGCGCCGGGTACCCTGAACATTCGTGGATCCAGACCGCCAAGCCGCCATAGCCGCACTCGACACCACCTTGACGACCGTGGAGCGGGTGCTCGACATCGATGGCCTGCGCCAGCGGATCGACATGCTCGAGCAGCAGGCGTCCGATCCGAAGCTCTGGGACGACCAGTCGCGGGCCCAGAAGGTCACCAGCGACCTCTCGCATGCGCAGAGTGAACTGCGCAGGGTGCAGGAACTGCGTCAGCGAGTCGAGGATGTGCCGGTGCTGTTCGAGCTGGCAGCCGAAGAGGGTGGCGAAGACGAGCTCGCCGAGGCCGATGCCGAGCTCGCCAAGCTTCGCGAAGAGATCGAGACCCTCGAGGTCCGCACCCTGCTGTCGGGGGAGTACGACGAGCGGGAGGCCGTCGTCACGATCCGCTCCGGCGCGGGTGGCGTCGACGCCGCGGACTGGGCCGAGATGCTGATGCGGATGTACATCCGATGGGCCGAGAAGCATGACTACCCGGTCGAGGTGTTCGATACGTCCTACGCCGAGGAAGCCGGGATCAAGAGCGCGACCTTCGCCGTGCACGCCCCGTTCGCCTACGGCACCCTGTCGGTCGAGCAGGGCACCCACCGGCTGGTGCGCATCAGCCCGTTCGACAATCAGAGCCGGCGCCAGACCTCGTTCGCCGACGTCGAGGTACTCCCGGTCGTGGAGACCACGGACCACATCGAGATCCCCGAAGGCGACCTCCGCGTCGACGTGTACCGGTCCAGCGGCCCGGGTGGACAGTCGGTGAACACCACCGACTCCGCGGTCCGGCTCACCCACGTCCCCTCCGGCATCGTGGTGACCTGTCAGAACGAGAAGTCGCAGCTGCAGAACAAGGTCGCGGCGATGCGGGTTCTGCAGGCACGGCTGCTGGAACGCAAGCGTTTGGAAGAACGCGCCGAGATGGACGCGCTCAAGGGCGACGGCGGCAGCTCATGGGGCAACCAGATGCGCTCCTATGTGCTGCACCCCTATCAGATGGTGAAGGATCTCCGCACTGAGTACGAGGTCGGAAATCCGAGCACGGTCCTCGACGGGGACATCGACGGATTCCTGGAGGCCGGGATCAGATGGCGCAACAGAAAAGATGACGACGACTAATACGCTGTTGACCATGTCCCTCGCCGCCCGTTGGCACGATTTCTGGGCCGGCGAGATCGGTGTGTGGATTCTGACCACCGGGCTGCGGATCGCCCTGCTGATCATCGGCGGCCTGCTGGCGGCGCGATTCATCAACTGGGCCGCGCAACGGGTGGTGCGCCGGATCGACGCCGAGTACCAGGAAAGTGATCAGCTGGTGCGCTCGGAGAGCGCCAAGCACCGGCAGGCGGTCGCCTCGGTGATCTCGTGGGTGTCGGTGGCGGTCCTGTTCATCATCGTGCTCGTCGAGGTCACCGACGCCCTCGAGGTGCCGGTCGCCTCCCTGGTCGCCCCGGCCGCAGTGCTCGGCGCCGCGCTGGGTTTCGGTGCGCAGCGCATCGTGCAGGACCTGCTTGCCGGCTTCTTCATCATCACCGAGAAGCAGTACGGCTTCGGCGACCTCGTGAGGTTGACCATCGCGGCGGCCAACGAAGCCGAGGGCACGGTCGAGGACGTCACGCTGCGGGTCACCAAGCTGCGCTCATCCGAGGGCGAGATGTACACCGTGCCCAACGGGCAGATCGTGAAGGCGCTGAACCTGTCCAAGGACTGGGCGCGCGCGGTCGTCGACATCCCGGTACCGGTGGGCGTGGACCTCAACGTGGTCAACGACGTGCTCAACGACGTGCTCAACGACGTCGCCGAGAAGGCGGCCGAGGACGGCGAGCTGTCCAAGCTGTTGCTCGACAAACCCCAGCTGATGGGTGTCGAGAGCATCGGACTCGACACCGTCAACCTGCGGATGGTCGCGCGCACCCTGCCGGGCAAACAGTTCGATGTGGGCAGACGGTTGCGGGTCCGCGTGGTGCGTGCGCTGCGCCGGGCCGGGGTGGTGACAGCGTCTGACGCATCGATCGCCGCTGCGGGCGACGTGATCCACCCAGACGTCGTCGCGCAGGCGCAGGCCGTCACGGCGCAGGAGCCGAAGAAGTGAGGGTCGACTTCACCCGGCTGACGGAGGGTGCGACCAAGTTCTGGCACAGCCGGGTGGGCCGGGTTCGCACGTCGACGGTGGCATTGATCCTGGTGTTCATCGCGCTGTCGTGGGTGCAACAGGAGTACCGGCCCACGCAGGCCGAGCCGCAGTCGCCCGACACCCAGGTGGTGCCGCCCGGGTTCGTGCCCGATCCCGACTACACCTGGGTGCCGCGGACCAAGGTGCAGGCGCCCCGTACCACCACACCGACCGAGACGCCGGAGACCACCATCCCGACGACCACGACGCCGACCGAGACGCCGGAGACCACCGAGACCGCCATACCCGGTGTGCCGACGACTCCCAGCACGACACCGTCGCCGGGCGCTCCGCGTACGACGGTGGTCGATCCGGACGGTCCTGGACTGCTTCCGCCCATCACGTTGCCGGTGCTCCCGGGGGCGGCTCCGAGTCCTCCGGCCGAGCAGCAGCAACCAGCCCTGGAGCCGGTGGCGCCGACATTGCCGCGCTAGCCTGACCAGCCGGATACTTTCGCCCCGCTAGACTGGCGTGCCGTGATGATCACCCTCGACCACGTGACTAAGCATTACAAGTCTTCGGCGCGCCCAGCGCTCGACGACGTCTCGTTGAAAATCGACAAGGGTGAGTTCGTCTTCCTTATCGGCCCGTCGGGTTCGGGCAAGTCGACGTTCATGCGATTGCTGCTGGCCGCCGAGACGCCGACCTCCGGTGACATCCAGGTGTCGAAGTTTCACGTCAACAAGCTCCCCGGCCGCCACGTCCCGAGCCTGCGTCAGGTCATCGGGTGCGTTTTCCAGGACTTCCGGCTGTTGCAGCAGAAGACCGTGTTCGAAAACGTGGCGTTCGCACTCGAGGTGATCGGCAAGCGCGGCGAGGTGATCAACCGGGTGGTCCCGGACGTGTTGGAGATGGTCGGTCTGTCCGGAAAGGCCAACCGGCTGCCGAGCGAACTGTCCGGTGGCGAGCAGCAGCGCGTCGCCATCGCGCGGGCCTTCGTCAACCGTCCGCTGGTCCTGATCGCCGACGAGCCCACCGGAAACTTGGATCCCGAGACCAGCAAGGACATCATGGATCTGCTGGAACGGATCAACCGCACCGGCACCACGGTGCTGATGGCCACCCACGACCATCACATCGTCGACTCCATGCGCCAGCGGGTCGTCGAACTCGAACTCGGCCGGCTGATTCGTGATGAGCAGCGCGGCGTCTACGGAATGGATCGCTAAGTGCGCTTCGGATTTCTCGTCAATGAAGTTCTGACCGGGCTTCGTCGCAACGTCACGATGACGGTGGCGATGATCCTGACCACTGCCATCTCCATCGGGTTGTTCGGTGGAGGTCTGCTGGTGATCCGGTTGGCCGACCAGTCCCGCGACATCTACCTGGACCGGGTCGAAAGCCAGGTGTTCCTGACCGACGACATCTCGGCCAACGACCCCACCTGCGACGGCGACGCGTGCAAGGCGCTGTACCGACTGATCGACGACCGCGACGACGTGCGCTCGCTGAGCTTCCTCAACCGCGAGCAGGCTTATGAAGACGCGATCAAGAAGTTCCCCCAGTACAAGGATGTCGCGGGCAAGGACGCGTTCCCGGCGTCGTTCATCGTCAAGCTCAACGACCCCGAACAGCACGAGGCGTTCGACAAGGCGATGCAGGGCCAGCCCGGGGTGCTCAACGTGCTCAACCAGAAAGACCTGATCGACCGGTTGTTCGCCGTGCTCGACGGCCTCAGCAGTGTCGCGTTCGCGGTGGCACTGGTGCAGGCGATCGGTGCGGTCCTGCTGATCGCCAACATGGTCCAGGTGGCTGCCTACACGCGGCGCACCGAGATCGGCATCATGCGCCTGGTCGGTGCGACCCGCTGGTATACGCAGCTGCCGTTCCTCGTGGAGGCGATGATCGCGGCCCTGATCGGCGTGGTGATCGCGATCGTCGGGCTGATCGTGGTGCGCGCGGTGTTCCTGGAGAAGGCGCTCGACCAGTTTTATCAGTCGAATCTGATTGCCCGAGTCGACTACGCTGACGTGCTCTACTTCAGTGCACCGTGGATGTTGTTCCTCGGCCTGGCGATGTCAGGCATCACCGCCTACGTGACGCTGCGGCTCTACATACGAAGGTAGTTGTGGCTTAGTGGCGACGAAGAAATCCAGCCCCGCCGGTAACAAGCAGATTGTGGCCAGCAATCGCAAGGCGCGGCACAATTACATGATCCTCGATACCTATGAGGCGGGTATCGCGTTGATGGGTACCGAGGTCAAGAGCTTGCGTGAGGGGCAGGCCTCGCTGGCAGACGCGTTCGCCACCGTCGACGACGGCGAGATCTGGCTGCGCAACGTGCATATCGCGGAGTATCACCACGGCACCTGGACCAACCACGCGCCGCGGCGCAACCGTAAGTTGCTGCTGCACCGGAGTCAGATCGACAACCTGATCGGCAAGATCCGGGACGGCAACCTGACCCTGGTGCCGCTGTCGATGTACTTCTCCGACGGCAAGGTCAAGGTCGAGCTGGCGTTGGCCCGCGGTAAGCAGGCCCACGACAAACGTCACGACATCGCCAAGCGTGACGCCGACCGGGAGATCACCCGCGAGTTGGGCCGCCGCGCCAAGGGCATGTCCTGAGCACGGCGAGCGTGCGCGTCTGCTGCCCGACACGCTGTATTTCACCGGCAGTCCGCGCACCCTTGGCGGTTGCGAGCGACACGAAACCTCCGCCGGAATAATCACTTGGCGTTCGCCGTTGGGCCTGGCGTACTATGAACAGTCCTGCCGGAAGTCGGCAGGGATGCGAGGGGCTGATCGGTTTCGACTTCGCGCATCGAATCAAGGGAAGCGTGCCGGTGCAGGCAAGAGACCACCGTAAGCGTCGTTGCAACCAATTAAGCGCCGATTCCAATCAGCGCGACTACGCACTCGCTGCCTAAGCGACTGCGTGTCTGTCAGACCGGGAGCGCCCTCGGCCCGGACCCTGGCATCAGCTAGAGGGACCCACCCACGGGTTCGGTCGCGGAATCCGTGGGGACATCAAACAGCGACTGGGATCGTCATCTCAGCTTGTTCGCGTGACTGAGAGATCCGAGTAGAGGCACAGCGAACTGCGCACGGAGAAGCCTCGAGGACATGCCGTAGGACCCGGGTTCAATTCCCGGCAGCTCCACCGATAGAACACAGATAACTTCATATTCGAGACCTCCTTGCCGACGAGCAAAAGTGTCATACCCCTGCGGTACGACTGGATGCACAGGCGGTAAGGAGGTCTCTGCATGCGGATAGTCATGGTCCGGAGAAGCGCTCGCGAGGGCGAAGTTCTGCAAGCTCCCGATGGCGTGACAACGCTCCCATGGTCGTCGGTTGTGCAGGCGCTCGACCGGCAGGACATCCCGGACGGCCTTCCGTTCATCGTCGATGACGACGGCTCACTGACCGGCTGCGACCGACTCAACACCTACCTGCTGACCGCATGGCGTCAACGCGCCTACGACCTCGACAGCCTGCGGAGCTTTCACGCCTACCATCTCGCTCGGTTGCTGCGGTTCGTACGCCAGCGCCGCGGCGGGGAATTGGTGGACCTCACCGCCACCACGACTGAGGATCTGACCGCTTACCGGGATGCCCGCCAGCAGGAAGTCCTGGACAGCACGCTGGCTACCGAATTTGGCTGCTTCTCCTCGTTCTTCTACTACGCCGCCCAGATCGGCTGGATGGAGAAAGACCCGATCCCGCGCTGGGGCCGCAACAACCGCAACACTCTCATTTCCCACAAACATCGCGAGCGTAGAGCGCGATTCCTCAAGGCGGCCCAGACCAAGCACTTCCTCGAGGTCGGCCTGCGCGGTGACGGCTCCGACCCCGCGGGTGCGCCCGCCTACCCCGAACGCGACTACGTGTACGGGCTGCTACTGGCAACCACCGGCCTCCGACGCGAGGAGTGCGCGCTTCTCCTCGACGCCGAGGTTCCGGCCCCCGAAACGATGGGATCCGAGTCCATCCAGGTCTTCGACCGGCTCGGCAAGAAGCAGGTGGTCCGATCCATCTACATCACCGCACAGGTAGCCCACGCCACCGACCTCTACCGCCGGACGGAACGGCACCGCGTCGTAAAGGCGGCCCAACGCAGCCTCCGCGCCAAGATTCGTGACGGCTCTCTGCTGGTGGTCGACGACCTAATCGAGCGGCGGGGAAAGCTCTACGTCGCCATCGGATCCCAGCGCATTCCACTGGTCCGGTTCACCAACAAGGACCGGGCCAAAGCCGTCCGGCTCCTCGATGACGGCACCATCGACCCACTCGCGTTGTTCGTATCCCGCAGCGGACTCCCACCCGGACTCGAACGCTGGAACCAACTCTTCGCCGACGCTCGCGAACGAGTCCGCCACTCCGGCCACCGAGACCAGCCGCCCCGCCACGTTCACGTCACACCTCACACGATGCGACATTCTTACGCGGTCCGGATGCTGGCCGCGCTCATGAAGGAAGGACGACAGCGCGCCGGAGACGCCTACCTGCTGCTGGCAAACCCCGTACTGACCGTCAAGGAACTCCTCGGCCACGCCAGCGTCCAGACCACCATGCACTACCTCCACGCCGCAGGCACATGGACCGAAGACGTTCCGGCCGCCCTCGCGGGAACCGCAGCCGACGTCGTAGGACATACCGATGACGACCCCGGCCCCGACCCCGAGACCATCGAGGACGACTGGGATGAGCCCGACGTTGGCCCCGATGCCGGAGACGTTCAGTGAGGGGCTCCTACTCGACCCCCGACGTGCCCGCGAATTCTGCGACACCGTCGGCGTCGAACGATGGCCGGTTCACCTTCGAGTGGGCCGTGTACAGCGACACACTGACCTACACCATTGACCCCTCGACGTTTGAGACACCGGTTATCGCAGCCGAACTCGCAGGGACTTGGCTCGAGGTGCTTACTGAGTTCGGGCGCATGGAGTACTCACTCACGTCAGGGCTTCTGAGCTTCTTGCGGTCGATGGGTACGCTACCGCTGACCGACGATCAGAAGACCGCATTCGCGTTGCGGGACTTGCGCCGGGCACATTTGGACCTGTGGGAACTCAATATGCTGGCTAGTCACCGAGAAGCGAAATCAGACACCGCCTATCGCAAAGTCGTCCACGTCTTCGCCCTCCTTCGACGGCACGAGGATGACCACCCCGGCACGCTTCATGAACAGATCGCCGATCGGTTGGCGCGACAACCGCGCTTATGGCACCACCGCAACGACGGACTGCCGCCGCTGAGCGAGCAGGAGACCCGCGCATGGCGCCGATGGGCTTACCAGAAGGCGAAAAATGCTCTGTCCCAGCCGGACCGAGGCATTACCGACATCGACGTCCAGACCGCCACACACGTACTGCTCAGCCTCGCAACCGGCGAACCGCCTGAGGTGCTCCGCGCCCTGACCGTTCACGACATCGAAGCCACTACCACGGCCGAAGCAGAGGACTCGGTGTCCACGCTGTCGCCGATAGACAGACTCCGCTATCTCGCCGAGAACGACCTCATCGACCTGCTCCGCGTCCGATACACCAAGAACCGCGCACACGAAACGTACGACGAGGTGTACGCCCGCCGTGACACCGCTCCATTCACCGCGTTTCGCTGGGCCGTGATGCTCAACGCAGCCGCCCGCGCCGAATCTGATAACCCCTCATTGATCCTGATGGAGGATGTTCATGGGAGAGTGAAGCAACCACCTTGGCAGCGCCTGGCTTACCGGCTATCTGAGATTGCCGCGCGGAACAGCCTTCCGCTATCGGGTCCGAACCAATGGGCACGGCTGCGCAAGGTTGCCACCACCCGCGAAGTGCTCGCCGACCCCAAGTCCTACCTGGCTAACGGGCGCCGCCACTCCGCGAAGACCTTCTTCGGCCACTACACCAACAGCACTGTTCTCCGCGCCGAAGCCGGCCGCATCCTCATCGACAGCGTCAACGACATATTCGACAGCGCTATCAACGGTCCGACCATCGTTAGCCCGGACGCTGAGCAAGCCATCCGAGCCGGTGCAGACGCGCCCGGCCTCGACCAGGACACCGCCAGCGCTCTAGTTGCCGGCCAACTCGACGGACCACACACCGGATGCCGCAATCCTCTCGACAGCCCCTACGAGAAGAAAGGAACGGTCTGCACCAAGTCCATCACCGGCACCTGCTTCGCGTGCCCCAACGCGCTCATCACGCTGCACCACCTGCCGGCTGCCCTCGCGATCCAGGACATGACACATCCCGATCGCGCCGCCGACCCGGAAACCTGGCAGACGCACTGGAAACCGATCTACGACACCATCACTGAGGTGGTCCTGCCGACCTTCACTCCCGAGCAGGTCAAGCACGCCCGCCAGCAAGCGAACCTGACACCGATCGACGCAGGCATTCTCAACGACATGCGTGGCGTCCCGGAAGCACCGGCATCGTGACGGCCAGAAGATCCCCGCGAGAATCCCCAGCATTGTGGAGGAACCCCTTCACCGCGGAGGTGCGCGTCTGGCCCCATCTTGCCGGCGGCCCGCAATACGGCGACGACCCATGGGATCTCGCCCTTGTGGCCAACCGGGTCAACATGGCAGAGCGCTACATTCACTTCGCCAGCGCTCCGGATGTGCACCGCATGACCGTCAAGAACATCCTCATGACGGTCGCAGCCCCCGACCGCGAAGTCGTCGTAGAGGCGGGCGTCATCCGCCGCGGCGACGGAACACCACCAGCAGGGCTATACGACTGCTTTCGCAAGCTCGTCGTCATCGCCAAGTGGTCCGAGGACAACGGAACCGCCCGCTTCGCCGACTGGACTCAAGCCGACGCCGATCGTTTCCTCGATGACCTCCGCACTGGCCAGCACCGCGCGGGCGGCGTCGGACTCACCGCGACGAGTATCCGTGGGTACGTCACCACCTTGCGGTTGCTGCGAGAGTGCCAGGCAGTTCTGCCCGATGCGCTTTCCTTCTTCCCCTGGGCGGGCCGCAGCGCTTCCAGCGTCAGCGGTGAAGTCACGCACACCGAGAACACCACGCCGCCCCTCCCGTGGGAGACCTGGGCGCCGCTCATCACCGCATCATGGGTAATCGTCGACCGATTCAGCGATGACATCATCGCCGCGACCGATACTCGAGCTGCGCTTCCGAAGGAGCCACGAGGACCAGCTGGAGCCAACGCGTACAACGCCTTGCTCGACTGGACGGAGCAGCGCGGTCTGTTACCCCTGCATACCGGGTTCGGCCGCACCAAACATCAACGAGGAGAGCCGAATACGACACTGCTAGAAAAACTCCTCGGCATCAACGCCAACGTCCTCAACCGGGCGAGCCACCAGTACATGCCGGACGCCACGGCACTAATCGCAACCGCTGCGGCCGACCCGCAGCGGGCGACTTTCGGAGGACTGCACGTGCCGACTGCCGTCGTCTCCCACCCGGACGGGACAAGCAGCCCGTGGGTGGAGGAGTTGGGCCTCGGTGAAACCGAGTATCTCGAAAGCGTGCTCCGCGCTGCTTGCTACATCCTGATCGCCAGTCTTACCGGCATGCGCGACAGCGAGATCCAGGAACTGACATGCGACAGTCACACCACCAAGGACGGACTCGCCGCGCTCCGCAGCATCCAGCACAAGGGCAACGACCATCCTGACGGTGAGCGCCGAACGTGGTGGGCACCCAGACCTGTCATCCGGACCGTCGAGGTGCTGGGCGAACTCACAAGACACGACACGCATCTGTTCGCCCGCCGCAGTGGCAACGCTGGCTCCTACGCCCCGAATCGCGACATCGCCAGGCTCATCGCGTTCGTCAACGATGACCCCGCCCAACGACCAGGACGCGGTCGGGGACTCGGGCTGGAACACATCGCGATCCCGAACGGCCAGGCCGTCAACGCAACCTCCCTCCGACGTGCGTTCAGTGTCTTCGCCACCACCCGCCCCGGAGCGGAACTCGGATTGGGAATCCAACTGGGACACAGCGCATGGCGGATGACCACCGGCTACATGAGTGACGGACAACAACGGGCCGTACGCCTGATGGACGACGAACGCAAACGCGTCCTGCACAGCGACGCCGCCGCCCTGCTGCAGGCGGATAGTCCCGTGGCAGGGCCGGCAGCTCACCACGTGACCGGATTCCGCGCACAGATCATCACCAACTCTGACCGCGCCGATCGCCTCACCGCAACGCTAGCCGAGCGACTTCACCTGGGGCTCACCAATGACTGCATGTGGAACCCGGCAACCAGTAGCTGCGGCGGCGACCGCCCAAAACTCGGCGACCACGTGTGCGTCGGCGTCGACTGCACCAACGCCCTACTGCGCTCTGCACATGTCGGCGTGATCGCCAGTGCCATCGACCGCATCGACACCTACCTCGATCAACAGCGCGGCCATCCGGCTCTCATCGAACAGATGCGCCGAGACCGCGCAAACCTCGCCCGCATCCGCCGCGAACTCACCACGGCCGACGACCCAGACGACCTCTACGACGACGACCTGGACCAGGAGAACGAACATGCCTAGCCCCACCCGCAAGCGCGTCAGCGATGCCGTCATGCAAGCGATCGCCGACGCCATCACCGCCATTGAGAACAGCTCCGACATGCCACGCACCAAAAGACAAATCGAAGCGATCACCGGCCGGAGTCACGACGCCGTCGCTCGCGCCTTCGTTCAGGACCGAATCGAGAACAGCTCGTACCGTCTCAACAGCCGCTTCGAGCAACTCACCGCGAACCTGACTAGGGGTGACAGCCTGAATGCCGCTGCGATCCGTAACGACCGGCAGACCATCGCCGAACTACGCCAGAAGAACCGTGACCTACACGACCAACTCGACCGCTTCGCCACCGCACTGTTCGCGCGGCAGCTTGATGCCGAGAACGAGCGGGCGGAGATCGAACTCGTCACGCGAATCCGGCGAGGCCAGCGGGGGGAGTAACGAGTTTCGCCCACGCGGATCTGTGCGGATCGGTTCGATGAGCGAATCGAGCACAATGATCGCCCGGCCCAAGTCCGCAGAAGCTACACCGGACGCATCGTCGGCGTGATCCGATCGCCGCTCGGGCGACGCCCCGCCGGGATCGACAGACCGTCACCAAAACGCACCGTCAAAACGCGGCGTTGGTCTACCCCATACAGAAGGCAAGTCGTCCCCCACCGGGATGGTACCGGTTCCGGTACGCGGTGGGGGTCACCCCGAACCAGCGTTTGCAGGCGCGGGTGAACACGCTGTGCTCGGCGTAGCCGAGCTGGCGCGACACGTGGGACACGGGTAGGTCGGTGCCGACGAGCAGGCGGTGGGCCAGTTCACGGCGGGTCTGGTCGACCAGTTCGGGGAAGGTGGTCCCTTCCGCGACGAGGCGTCGCTGCAGGGTCTTGGGGTGGATGCCGAACTGATGGGCCACCAACCCCGCCGTGAGTTCGCCGGTGGGTAGCAGTTGGCGCACCATGCTGCGCACCGTGTCGGCGATGTCGCGTGTGCGCTGACCGTGGGCTTCTGTCAGGTAGTGCATGGCGAGTCGGTGTGCCAGCGGATCGTGGGTGAGCGGGCGCTGTAAATCCTTGGCGCGCAGGGTGAATCCCGCGATCGGATCGTTGAAGTGGGCTGTGCATCCGAAGTAGCCGCGGTAGTCGGAATCGGTTCCCAGCGGCGGGTGCGGCACGTGCACGGCGACGGGTCGGTACGCGGCGCCCAGGAACAGGCGCAGCACCTGCAGGGTGAGGCCCAATGCTAGTTCGATCGCCTGGGATTGCGGGGGCGACGGCTGCAGCAGGAAGTCGTATTCGAACCGCCGCAGCGCCGGATCGGCATGGTCGGTGATGCGTGCGATGATACCGGGGCTGTGGGAGCTCATGTAGGTGTCCAGGATGGTGAACGCCTCGGCGACGGTGGCCGTGGTGCGGGCCGCGAGCGCGACCGGGCCGAGGATGTCGATGCTCTGGTGCTGAGCGAGCTGGAGTCCTAAGTCGGGCACATCCAGGACCGTGGCCGCGTCTTCGACCGCGGCGATGGCGCTGCGCAGCGGAATGAAGCGGTCATCGTTTCCCGCGTCGGCGGGATCGATCCCGGCCGACGCCAGCAGCGCGTCCGGATCTCCCCCGTGAGTGCTGACAAGCGGAGCGAACCCGGTGAGCGACGATCCACGGACCAGATGCATGTCCATGATAGTCAAGAAGAGGTCCAGCAAAGTCAAGACAAGCGGGTGCCGGGTCGTGCAAAGTGGTTGCCCGGGTCGGGGAACCGTGACGTGTTGTGGCCGACCCGATAAGGGTGGGCCACAACGGAGATGAACCAGGGGAACCCCGTGAACCGACGTATCACAACGCTGCTGGCCGCCGCGGCACTCGCCGCCGCTCCGCTGACCATCGCACCGATCATCAACGCGGCCACGGCGTCGGCGGATGTCTGCGCAAGCGCCGGGGGCCGGCACTTCTCCGCAGGCGGCTGCACCAACATCGCCGGCGACGTCGCCGTGGGTGCGGCGATCGCGGCCCAGCATGTCCCGTACGTGCCCGGCGAGATCCCCTGCTACACCGTCGAAGGCGTTCCGTACTTCACCCCGCCCGGCCAACCCTGCTGACCAGCGGCGACTGCACACACCGCGGCGCCACACCAGCTAACCTGCACCCGAGCGGCCCCGCGAGCGGACCCGCGGTGCCAACTGACAATCAGAGGAGAACGAATGAGGTTCGGCAAGGCCATGGCGATTGGTATCGCCGCGGCGGTGGTCGCAGCGATCGCGGGCTGTGGCGGCAAATCCGAAGCGCCCACGGGCAGCTCGGCGGTGACGCCGCAGGAGATGCGCACGATCGCCAAAGAGGCATACGTGTACGGCTTCCCGATGGTGGACATGTACCGCATCGAGAACGCCTACGCGGTCAGCAAGGACAGCGGCCAGTACCTGGGCGACTGGAACCAGATCCACAGCATCGCCCGCGTTTTCACCCCGGCCGACACCACGGTGCAGACACCCAACTCCGATACGCCGTACTCGTTCCTGGCAACCGACCTGCGGACCGAGCCGCTGGTGCTGACGGTGCCGCCGATCGAGCAGGGCCGGTACTTCTCGCTGCAGTTCATCGACAGCTACACCTACGTCTACGACCTAATCGGCAGCCGCACGACCGGCAATGGTGGTGGCACCTACCTGCTGGCCGGCCCCGGCTGGCAGGGCGAGAAACCCGCCGGCGTCGACAAGGTGATCCGCACCGACACTGACTTCGGGCTGGTCCTGTACCGCACGCAGCTGTTCAACCCGGCCGACCTCGACAACGTCAAGAAGATCCAGGCCCAGTACAAGGTCGAGCCGCTCTCGACGTTCCAGAAGGCGCCGGCCCCAGCCCCTGCGCCCGCGGTCGACTTCATCACGCCGCTGACACCGGACGAGGAGAAGACGTCGCTGGACTTCTTCAAGGTCCTGGGCTTCACGCTGAAATACGCACCGGTGAAGCCGGAGGAGAAGGAGCTGCGGGATCGGTTCGCCAAGATCGGGATCGGACCCGACGGGGATTTCGATCTCGCCACGCTCAGCGACGAGCAGCGCAATGCCATCGAGGGCGGCATGGCTGATGCGTGGGCCGAGCTGCACACCTTCCAGACCGAGCAGATGCAGACCGGCAAGGTGACCTCCGGTCAGTTGTTCGGGTCCGCCGAGCAGTTGGGCGGCAACTACCTGTACCGGTTCGCCGGAGCGGTGATGGGCATCCTGGGACTGCCGGGCGCCGAAGCCATGTATATCCCGCTGACCAACGACTCGGCCGGCGCCAAACTCAACGGCGCGAACACCTACACGCTGACCTTCCCCGCTGGGCAGCTCCCGCCGGTGAAGGCGTTCTGGTCGGTCACCATGTACAAACTGCCGGAGATCCTGCTGGTCGAGAACCCGATCAACAGGTACCTGATCAACTCGCCGATGCTGCCGGACCTGGTGCGCAACCCCGACGGCGGGATCACCCTCTACCTGCAGCACACCTCGCCGGGACCGGAGAAGGAATCCAACTGGCTGCCCACCCCGGCCGGCGACTTCGAGATGATCCTGCGGACCTACTGGCCCGAGCAGGCGATCAGCGACGGCAGCTGGACGCCACCGAAGGTATCGAAGAGCTAACCGACCGAAACCCACAGTGGCCCGGCCGGATTCGGGCGAGCCGGGAGTGGGAGGCGGCCAGATCGTGAAGGATAGAGACGCGCCGGAGAACACCGACGCGTGGAACACGGCCCGCCGGGGCCGCGGAGAGGACACCAGCAAATGACAACGGGCCCACAGGTTTCCAGAACCCATCTGCCGATTCCGAGCGCGCCGCGAACGGGACTGGTCACCTACGACGCGAAGGATCCGGACACCCCGCATCCGCTGATCCGCGACATCCGGCCCCCGGAGGGCGCCCCGAACATCCTGGTGGTCCTGCTCGACGATGTCGGGTTCGGTGCGGCCAGCGCGTTCGGCGGGCCGTGCGCCACCCCGACCGCCGAACGGCTCGCGGCCGGCGGTCTGAAGTACAACCGGTTCCACACCACCGCCTTGTGTTCACCCACGCGGCAGGCCCTGCTGACCGGGCGTAACCATCACTCGGCGGGGATGGGTGGGATCACCGAGATCGCCACCGGCCAGCCCGGCTACAACTCGGTGCTGCCCAACACCATGTCGCCGATCGCGCGGACCCTCAAGCTCAACGGGTACAACACCGCGCAGTTCGGCAAATGCCATGAAGTGCCGGTGTGGCAGACCAGCCAGGTGGGGCCGTTCGACGCCTGGCCCAGCGCCGGTGGGGGTTTCGAGCACTTCTACGGCTTCATCGGCGGCGAAGCCAACCAGTGGTACCCCTCGCTGTACGAGGGGACCACCCCGATCGAGGTGGACCGCACCCCCGAGCAGGGCTACCACCTCACCGAGGACCTGGCGGACAAGGCGATCGCCTGGATCGGTCAGCAGAAGGCCCTCGCACCGGACAAGCCGTTCTTCACCTACTTCGCGCCAGGCGCCACCCACGCCCCGCACCACGCACCCAAGGACTGGATCGACAAGTACCGCGGCAAGTTCGACGCCGGCTGGGATGCATTGCGGGAGCAGACCTTCGCCCGGCAGAAGGAACTCGGGGTGATCCCGCAGGACGCCGAGCTGACGCCGCGGCCCGAGCAGATCCCGGCCTGGGACGACATGCCCGAGGAGCTCAAGCCCGTGCTGCGCCGGCAGATGGAGGTCTACGCAGGGTTCCTCGAGCACACCGACCACCACGTCGGCCGGGTCATCGACGCGCTGGACAAGCTCGGAATACTCGACGACACCTTGGTCTACTACATCGTCGGGGACAACGGCGCCTCCGCCGAGGGCACCTTCAACGGCACGTTCAACGAGATGCTGAACTTCAACGGGATGGCCGCGCTGGAGACACCCGAGTTCCTGATGGAACGCCTCGACGAGTTCGGCGGCCCGGACTCCTACAACCACTACGCGGTGGGCTGGGCGCACGCCATGTGCACCCCATACCAGTGGACCAAGCAGGTCGCCTCGCACTGGGGTGGCACCCGCAACGGCACGGTGGTGCACTGGCCCAACGGTTTCCAGTCCCGCGGCGAGCATCGTGATCAGTTCCATCACGTGATCGACGTGGCGCCCACTTTGCTGGAGGCCGCCGGGATCCCGGAGCCGCTGTTCGTCAACGGGGTGCAGCAGGCGCCGATCGAGGGCACCAGCATGCTGTACTCGTTCAACGACGGCGGGTCCGCCGACCGGCACGAGACCCAGTACTTCGAAATGTTCGGCAACCGCGGCATCTACCACAAGGGCTGGACCGCGGTGACCAAGCACAAGACACCGTGGGTGCTCATGGGCGAGGACACCGTCGCATTCGATGACGACGTGTGGGAACTCTATGACACCACGGTCGACTGGACCCAGGCGAAGGATCTGTCGAAGGAGCAGCCGCAGCGTCTGCACCAATTGCAGCGACTGTGGCTGATCGAGGCGACGCGATTCAACGTCCTGCCGCTGGACGACAACCTCACGGTCAGGATGAATCCCGACCTGGCCGGACGCCCGACGCTGATCAAGGGGAACACGCAGGTGCTGTTCGCGGGGATGGGGCGGCTCTCGGAGAACTGCGTGCTCAACCTCAAGAACAAGTCGCACTCGGTGACCGCCGAGATCGACGTGCCCGAGGGCGGCGCCGAAGGCGTGATCGTCGCGCAGGGCGCCAACATCGGCGGCTGGTCGCTGTACGCCCACGGAGGCAAGCTCAAGTACTGCTACAACCTCGGTGGCCTGCAGCATTTCTTCGCCGAATCCGCCGAACCGCTGCCTTCCGGTGCGCATCAGGTGCGCATGGAATTCGCCTACGACGGGCCGGGTCTGGCTAAGGGCGGCACGGTGACCCTGTTCGTCGACGGCGCCGCGGTGGGTACCGGGCAGGTGGCGGCAACGCTGACCAACGTGTACTCCGCCGACGACGGGCTCGACGTCGGTGCGGACACCGGTTCGGCGGTCTCACCCGACTACCGGCCAGGTGACAACCGCTTCACCGGCCGGGTGCGCGGCGTGCAACTGGCGATCGCCGAGGAATCTGACGCCGCCGGCCATCAGGTGGACCCCGCCGAGGCCGTGCGGATCGCCCTGGCCCGCCAGTAGCAGATCGGATTAAGGACCCCGTGTGCTGTAGCGGAACTTCGGTCGCGGCGTCGCCGGCGGGCGACGTGGCAAAGCGGACTTTGGCGACCGCTCTGCTGTAATGGTGGAAGACACTCTTCCTCGACCGCGCCGGATGCGACGGCATACAGACGACACGGAAGACACTCTAAATATGACAGTTAGCTCCACGACTGAAGGCCCAGGTCTGAGTAGATCTCAGATCTGGGCCTTCACCGTTGCCACCTTCAACCCGGCGATTCCTTGTTCGTCACGACGACCCCAGGTTTGAGGTTCCGACTCGGCTCATCGCGTTGGCGCAACGAACCGGAGATCGGTCACCGTCGCGTCGTCGGGCCGGACGAGCCGCAGCGCATACAGCCCGGGTTCGAGCCCGCTTGTATTGATTTCGATGCGGCCGGCCGTGTGCTCACCTTTTGCCGCAACGTTCCCATTTAGGGTCAGCAGTTCGACTGTCACAGGCACTTCTTCGAGCGAAATGCCCCCGAGGGCAATGGACTCGCCAACGGCGACACCCATTTCCGCAGGGTGAGTCGTGAGCTCGACTGCATACCGCACCTCCGGATTCACGAACTTGATCGCGTCCGGATCCAGCCACCACTCCGGCATCACCTCGTACTCCGGGTGATCGGCGGGCCGGAATCGCGGGTCAGCCATCATGGCCAACGTCAGGCTGTACCGCGTCTGCTGATCACCGGACACCTTGAAGAAGCTCGTGGCCTGTTCGGGGGGCCGGACGTCGTGATACGTGTCAGGACCCCACTGGCGAAGGACGTTGCGGTGTTCGTCGAACAGCGTGACGGTCACTGGCTTGTCGGAGTTCATGAAGATGAAAGGGATCGCTTTACCGTCGTGCGCCGGTGCCCAGAACCGGAAGTAATCCGTGTCGACCTTCCACGTGTTCCCGTACGGGAACGTGGCCGCCAACGACTTGTACCGGTGCAGCGTCAGGTGGAACGTGCCGGGCCCGTGCCCCTGCCCGATGTCCAGCGGCGGCTTGTGGAAGCGGAGTTCGGTCGCTGAGTCGAACGAGTCGTTGGGCTCGAACTTGTCGGGCTGCAGCGGCGTCAGCCACGGTCCGGCGCCGAGTGAATATGCGGTCACGCCCCCGTAGCTCTTCACCTTCACGATGTAGTCGCCCTGGGGTACGTTCCCCGCCGCGAAGAAGACGCCGTCCGCCGGGTAATCCGTTGTCAAGCCTTCGATCTCATGGCCCGACGCATCGAGAACCTCGACATACAGATTGGCGATCTTGTGATACCAGACCACTTGGATCCGCAGCTCCGAGTAGTCGGTGGTGCTGAACGACCAGTAGTCGGCGTCGCCGTTCTGTTTGCTGATGGCGAGCCCGTCCGGACGCGGGATCCGCACGCCACCCATGATGTCGGTCTGCAACGGTCGAGCGGTGGCAAGGCTGTCACCGGCGTCTCCCGGGTCGGGGAGCACGCCTTGAAGCACCTCGTTCACAGCGGCGAACGCATCCAGGCCCCTGGTGACCTTCCCGGTTCCGAGCCAGCCGGGGTCTCCGACCCAGCCGGTCCGCTGCAGCAACGGCTCGACGTCCGCGTTCGAGATCGACGGGTCGACTGCTCTCAACATTGCCGCAGTACCGGCGACCAGCGGGGCAGCGGCCGACGTCCCCGAAATGCGTCTGCCGATTGGGTCGTCGCCGTCCGGCATCACTGGGAGCAGGGTTCCGGGAGCCCAAAGTGTCACTGAGGGGCCATAATTGGAGTCTGCCCTGGCTGTGACGTTGTCCGCGGCGAGGGCGCCGACGGTGATGACACCCGGAGTGCGCGTCGCGGGACGGACCCACTTGTCAGGCAGGCGATACGCCGAGTTGCCCGCCGCAACGACGATGACGACGTCGCGGTCGACGGCATATTGGAACGCGTTGACCCAATCGGAGTCCGGGAAGGAGTCCCATATGGTCTGCGGCCCCACTCCGAAGCTCATGTTCACAACATCGATACCCCACAGTCCGCAGATCTTGACGCCGCGCATCACCGAGAAGATGTCGCCGCCGTACTTCATCAACACGGGGAACGCGACTGTGCCGCCGGCTCCTGCGGCGCCCTGCTGGTTGTTGACGGTTGCCGCTGCGAGGCTGACCACGCCGTTGCCGTGCCAAGAGTGATTGGAGCTGCTTTCGCTGATGTCGCGGTCGTCCTGGTCGATGTTGTACGTGAACACGCCGCGGTCGAAATCGGAGCCGGTCTGCCCGGGATGCCGGAGAGGCTGACCGGCGGCGTCGAACCAGAAGCCACTGTCCATGACGGCCAGCGTCGTCAACGCCGAACCCCCGTTGCCGGCGCGATAGGAGTCGACGAGTTGCCACGCCTCCACGATGCGCGCGCGTCCGCTGAACGCCGGCCACAATTGCGGATCGCTCTGCCCCCACTCGGTGACTTTCGCTTCTGTCGTGGACAACATGTTCAGCCCGGCGGGTTCCACCAAGTGGTTGAGCCCGACTGACTCTCTCGGTATGTCGATACTCGCGACAAGCGCTGCCACTGACGCCGCCATCTCTGACGAGAAGTGCGGCAGCGGTGAGCCGGTGGATCGACTCGCGGTCCGGTCGAAGATCGCCGCGGCGTCGTGAACCTGTGGTGGTTCCGAGAACACAACTCGAACGCTGTCCGGCGGGGGTTCATGCTGCGGTAGGTCGCGCCTGGGTGGCCCCAGTTCGGACGGACGGGGCGGAAACGACCGCGGCTGGATCACCGTTCCGCCGAATTTCCCTGTCAACTCGTCGATTGCGTCGGCATGTTCGGCACCGATCAGCAGCTCGTTCTCCCGAAACAAGGCGGGCGCATCGCCACTCCCGGTGAAGTCCATGGCACCGATCCGCGATTCCGTTCGCAGGGAACGTAGATGGGCTTCCTTTGCCGCACGTGATACCGGCTGTACGAGTTCGCGAATACTGTCGTAAGCCACGATGTCCTCCTTGCTCAGTTGCTAGCTGGGAGATTTCATGGTCCGGGGCGATGGCAAGGCCCGGGTAGCGTAGTCGACTACCTAACTTGCGCCGACGTAAGTAAACAGATCGGAGAAGGTGCGAGTCGTTCCGAGAAGATGCAGTTCAGAGCCTTGTTATCCCTTGCCGTCGGCATCTCGTCGCGAGATCGCCGGGCAGGCTATCCAGGCCTTGAGCTTGATCGTCGCGGGATACAGGTTAGGTTGAGGCATGTTCTCTAGCCGCAAACACAGCCCTCGGACGGGCAGTGCGCGGTCAGGTGGTCGCTGGGTCGGGCTTGGCGCTGCTGCACTTCTCACCTCTGGCATCCCACTCGTCGGACTCTCCGCGCCGCCGATAGCGGCTGCCGCCGACTGCGCAGATGCGGAGGTCGTCTTCGCGCGCGGCACCGATGAGCCGGCCGGTATGGGCCGGGTCGGCGATGCCTTCGTCGACGCGCTGCGCAAGCAGACCCCCGGCATGGACATCACCAGCTACGGGGTGAACTACAAGGCCAGCAAGCTGCAGTTGCACGGTGGTGACGGTGCCAAAGACGCGATTTCCCACATCAAGTCGACGCTGTCGTCGTGCCCGGACACCAAAATCGTGCTGGGCGGCTACTCACAGGGCGCCAGCGTGATCAACATCGTGGCCGGCAACCCGCTGGGCAACATCAAGTGGGGCGACTCGCTCCCGCCTCAATACGCGGGCAACGTCGTGGCGATCACCACCTTCGGCGACGTGGGCACCCGCACCAAGCAATCGATAGCAACCCAGAGCGCGCTGTACGGGTCCAAGGCGATCGATCTGTGTAACCCCATGGATCCGATCTGTCACGAGGGCCAGGGCAACGAATGGAGTGGACACACTGAGGGCTACGTCCCCGTGTACACCACCCAGGCGGCGGCTTTCGCTGCATCCAAGCTGTTGGCCGGTTCGGGTCAGACGGTGCCCGGGTATGGGCCGGCGTTGCCGGATTACGGTCAGCTGCCTGAGTTCGGCCCGCTGCCGGGGTCGGGCTCAGTGCCGACGTACGGCCCGTTGCCGGGTTCCGGCCCGGACCCGTCGGTGCGCGGTCCGCAACCGGGGTACAGCCCGGAGACGCCCGGGTACGGGCCGCCGCCGGGGCCCGGTTCGTCGACACCTGGGCCTGCCTCGCCGTCCACCGGTATCGGATGGGTCTGAACGGTTTCAGACCGCTGTCTGCGACGGTAGGGAGATCGCGATCTCGGTGCCGCCGGCATCGTTGACGTCCAACGCCCCACCGAGGGCCAACACCTTGGCGCGAATCGATGCGAAGCCGATGTGACCGGTTTCGACGCTGACCGCGAGGCGCTCGCGTCGGATGCCTACGCCGTCGTCTGCGACGGACAACGTGGCGCGCCCGTTGGATCGCTGCAGGGTGAACCTCAGGTTGTCGGCGTCGGCATGCTTGATCGTATTGGTCGAGAACTCCCGCGCCGCACTGTAGAGCAGGTGATCGGCGTCGGTCCGCACATCATCGGGCCAGTTCTGGAAGTCCACGTGGACGGTGAGGTCGGTGCGGGCTGCGATGCCGTCTGCCAGTGCGGTGATGGCGGCCCTGAGCCCGGCCCGCGCCAGGACTTCGGGGTGCAGTTCCCGGACCACATCGCGAAGCAACCGGGAGCATTCGCCGAGCGCCAGATCGACGCGGTCCATCGATTCGGCGGATCCTTCTCGCACATCTTCCATCTCCCGGCGCGACGCCAGCACATACTGCAGCGCACCGTCGTGCAGCCGTTCGGACAGGGTTTGTCTCTCGCGCTTTTCGAGGGTGACGATCTCTTCGAGCAGGTGGCTCCGTTCCTGGGCCAACCGGGCGATCGTGAACTCTTTCGACTGCTGGATCCATGACAGCGTGACCGAGCCCGCGGCCAAACCGAACAGCACGCCTGTCGTCGTGAGAATCGAACCCCACGGCTCGTCGCCGTTGGCAGCCTGGTTCACCCACAGCACAACGACGTACGCGGCGACGGTGGGGACGGCGATCACCGCACTCACGAACGGATCAAGCTGAGCCGCGGCGATCAGTGGGATCAGAAACAGTCCGTAATGCAGTACATCGGAGGTCCAGGTGTTCGGTGAACTGAGTCCTGATTCCACCGAAAGTATCGACACCACAGCGACATCGGCGAACAACATGAGCAGCGCAATCGAACGCCGGGCCTCGATCCCGGCGTGATTGGCCGGCCGCATCGCCCAGAAAGCCCAGCCGACGATCGCCGCGATGTAGCCGGTCCAGAGCAGTCCGTAGGGCCAGCGGTACGTTTCGGGCGGTTGCAGGAACAACGCGAAGAAGATGAACGTCACCAACAGAATCCGCAGGGCGAATTGCAGCAGCAGCCCGCGAAAAGCTGCGCCCTGAGAGTGCTGTCCCAAAGCCGTTGCCGCCGCGCGCCTGACCATTCTCGACTCCCGCCAACCGCAGGGTTCGGCAGGAGTATAGGGCGATCCGATCGGGTCCTGAGGCAGGTTGATGAAGTTTCCGCACCTGCCTGCGATCATGGATGACGGTTCCTACGTGTGACGAAACGGAGGAGTTGATCGAATTGTTCTCTGCGCAGCGAGAGTTTTCGGCGTATGACCCGTCGCACCTGATCGTGCTGGCGGTGTTCGCAACGGGCGCCGTGCTTCTGGTGATGATCGGCCGCAGGCAGACCCCACCGCAGGCCCGGGTCCTGAGCCGAGTCCTGGCGGTGCTACTCATCGCCGCGTTCGGAGTCGCGTTGGCCTACAAGCTGGCCGACCCCACCATCGACACCTCGGTACCGCTGCAGTTGTGTGACCTCGCGGAACTCGCGGCGGCCTATGCCCTGTGGTCGCAACGGCATTGGGCCTTCGTTCTCACCTATTACTGGGGTCTGGTCCTGAGCTCGCAGGCATTGATCACACCGGATATCGGGACGCCGAAGGAGGGCGCCCCCGCCTTTCCGCACCATCTCTTCGTCACCTTCTTCACGCTCCACGTGCTCGTCGTGTGGGCGGCCATCTATCTCACGTGGGGGAGAGGCATGCGACCGCGGTGGCGCGATTACCGCTTCGCCGTCATCGTCACCTTGGCCTGGGCCGCCGTCACTCTCGCCTTCAACGCGATCACCGGCGCCAACTACGGCTACCTCAACCGGAAGCCGCCCACCGCGTCACTCCTGGACGTACTGGGTTCGTGGCCGGTGTATCTGCTGGCCGAGGTCGCGATCGTCCTCATCGTCTGGGCTCTGATGACCTATCCGTGGGAGCGGATGCGCCGAAGCTGTGAAAGTGCTGTCAGCGGACCCGCACAGTGATTGTTGACACCGACACTTTGACAGGCTAGGTATATTACGCGCGACTGCGAATGTGTATCGCTTGCGACCTGTCCCACCGGGCGACAGTGGCCTGATCGAAGGGGCGGGTTGTGCAGACCAAGGGCACACGATGAGCAGCCACGGCAAGGGACCGAACGGGTCGGGCATCGCCCGGGTCATCCGCGTACTGGCCGTGCCCATTCTGCTCGGCTGGGTGGTCCTGACGGTCCTGACGAATACGCTCGTCCCGCCGCTGGAGAAGGTCGGCGAGGAGAACACGGTCGGGCTGAGCGCCAAGGATGCGCCGGCGATGATCGCCATGCACAAGATCGGCAGCAACTTCCAGGAGTTCGATTCCGACAGCAACGCCATGGTGGTGCTGGAAGGTGAGCAGCCCCTGGGCGACGATGCGCACCATTACTACGACGGCATCGTCGACAAGCTCGAAGCCGACACCGCTCATGTGCAGCACGTGGCCGATTTCTGGGGCGACCCGCTGACGGCCTCGGGTGCGCAGAGCAACGACGGCAAATCGGCCTACGTCCAGGTCTATCTCCGCGGCAACCAGGGCGAAACGCTGGCCAACGAATCGGTGGCAGCGGTCCGTGACGTCGTCAACCAGTCGACGCCGCCGGCCGGGATCAAGGTGTACGTGACCGGCGGGGCGCCGCTGGTATCCGATCAGCACCATGCCGGTGACAAGAGCGTCGCGCGGGTCACCGCCGTCACGCTGCTGGTGATCGCGGTGATGTTGCTGATCGTCTTCCGCTCGGTCGCCACCATGCTCCTGGTTCTGCTCATGGTGTTCATGGAGCTCGGCGCGGCTCGCGGCATCGTGGCGTTCCTGGCCCACAGCGGGGTCATCGGGCTGTCGACATTCGCGGTCAACCTCCTGACGTTGATGGTCATCGCCGCGGGAACCGACTATGCGATTTTCGCGATCGGCCGCTATCAAGAGGCCCGCGGTGCCCGTGAAGACCGGGAAACCGCGTACTACACGATGTTTCGCGGTACGTCTCACGTGATCCTCGGGTCCGGCATGACGATCGCCGGCGCAATGTTGTGCCTGAGCCTCACCCGCCTGCCGTACTTCCAGACCATGGGAGTGCCGTGTGCGGTGGGCACGTTCGTCGCGGTCGTCGCCGCGCTGACGATGGGCCCGGCGGTCATCGTGATCGGTAGCCGGTTCGGGCGTTTCGAGCCCAAGCGCAATATCCGGTCGCGAGGCTGGCGTCGGATCGGCATCGCGGTGGTCCGGTGGCCCGGTCCGATCCTGGTCGCAACCTTGGGCCTGGCACTCATCGGCCTGCTCACCCTGCCGGGGTACAAGACCAATTACGACGCCCGTAAGTACCTGCCCTCCGATCTGTCGGCCAATGTCGGATATGCGGCCGCCGAAAGGCATTTCACTGCCGCGCGGATGAATCCGGAACTGCTGATGATCGAGACCGACCGCGACCTGCGAAACCCCGCAGACTTCCTCGTCATCGACAAGATCGCCAAGGGAATCGTCCGGGTTCCCGGAGTGTCCCGGGTGCAGGCCATCACCCGACCCAACGGGCGCCCGATCGAGCACACGTCCATCCCGTTCCTGCTCAGCCGGCAGGGCACGCTGAACACGATGAACCGGAAGTACAACCAGGACCGGATGGCTGACATGCTGGTTCAGGCCGACGAGATGCAGACGACCATCGACACGATGGAACGGATGTCGCAGCTGACCCAGCAGATGGCCGACATCACGCATTCGATGGTCGCCAAGACCAAGGCGATGACCATCGATATCGTCGAATTGCGGGACCATCTGGGCGATTTCGACGACTTCCTGCGTCCGTTGCGCAACTATCTCTACTGGGAACCGCACTGTTCCAGCGTCCCGCTGTGCTGGTCGGTCCGGTCGATGTTCGACACCCTCGACGGGATCGACCCCCTGACCGATGACGTGCAGGACCTGCTACCTGACCTCGAGCACCTCGACACCCTGATGCCGCAGCTGGCCGCGTTGATGCCAGAGCAGATCGAGTCCATGAAGACCATGAAGACGATGATGCTGACGCAGCGGGCCACGCAGGCCGGTCAGCAGGATCAGATGGCCGCCATGCAGGAGAATTCGACGGCGATGGGCCAGGCCTTCGACGAGGCTCGCAACGACGATACGTTCTACCTTCCGCCGGAAGCCTTCGACAACAAGGACTTCAAGCGCGGGATGAAGAACTTCATCTCACCCGACGGAAAGTCGGTGCGGTTCATCATCAGTCACGAGGGAGATCCGGCGACGCCGGAGGGCGTCAACCATGTGGAGCCGATCAAGCTGGCGGCCAAGGAGGCGCTCAAAGGCACGCCGCTGGAAGGCTCGAAGATCTATCTGGCGGGTACCGCGGCCACCTACAAGGACATGAAGGACGGATCGTTCTACGATCTGATGATCGCCGGAATCGCCGCGGTGTCATTGATTTTCATCATCATGCTGCTGATCACGCGCAGCGTGGTGGCAGCCGCGGTGATCGTCGGCACGGTGTTGCTGTCCCTGGGCGCGTCATTCGGCCTGTCGGTGCTGGTTTGGCAGCATCTCCTCGGTCTGGAATTGCACTGGATGGTATTGGCGATGTCGGTCATCCTGCTGCTGGCGGTCGGATCCGACTACAACCTTCTGCTGGTGTCCCGTTTCAAGGAAGAGCTGCCCGGTGGCCTGAAAACCGGCATCATCCGGGCGATGGCGGGTACTGGTTCGGTGGTGACCTCGGCGGGTCTGGTGTTCGCCTTCACGATGGCGTCGTTCGCGTTCAGTGATCTCAAGGTCATGGCTCAGGTCGGTACGACGATCGCGCTCGGCCTGCTGTTCGACACCCTGATCGTGCGGTCGTTCATGACCCCGGCCATCGCGGCCCTGCTGGGCCGGTGGTTCTGGTGGCCGCAGGTGATCCAGTCCGCCGCGTCGAAACGACGGCTGGCCCAGTTGCAGCATCAGCGCGCAGGCACCGCGACGACCGCGCAGTAAACGAAACTGCCCACGTGTGAGCCGAAAGCTCGCACGTGGGCAGTGTCGTCTGACTACTTCTTATTGCCCCCAGGCCGCGGCGGTGGCGGCGGCTTGGCCTTGGTGGTCGGCTCGAACTTGCCGCCCTTTTTCGGATCGAATGATCCTGCTCCTGCCATGGTGTTCCCTCTCGCTCGTTTCGATCGTTGCACCACTGCCCACCGTAGCGACGAACCGCGGCACGCGCCGATAAGACGGCCCGTCGGTTGCGACACGATCACGGGACGGTACCTATCAGTGCATCACTGGTCACATCGGCACCATTGATCACTAACGTCGCATCAGCAACTGTGACGTCGTGTCGGCGTCCCAGCATTGGGAAGGTGTGACATGTCGCGACGTCCTCGGGGTGCTTCGACGATGGCAGCGGCGGCCGCAATCGGACTTGTCGTGGCCGTCGGCGTGGCGCCGTCGGCATCGGCTGAACCCTGCGAAGGCGCTGCTGCGGCCGCGCAACCTCTGCCGAACCAGGCCTTCCAGATTCCCAAGCCGTCAAAGCTCGCCCCGCTCAATCGCCCGATCGGACACAAGCCGGTGGGTGCCAACGACCAGGCCCCGCTACCCAAACTCGGCCAGTTGCCCTTGGCTCTCCTCAAAGCGCTGATGCCGAACTCCGGGCAGGTCAGGCAGAAGGCGGCAGTCGTCCCAGCGCCCAATCCCGGTGGTGTCCAACCGGTCCCGAATGTCGCTCAGCAGGCTCCGGTCCCGGCCGCGCCTGCACCCGCTCCCGCTCCCGCGGCGCAACCGGCCCCGGGTGCGCCCCCCGGCACGTCGATCGTCGGGTGGGTGACCGGTCCCGACAGTCCCAACCAGACGATCAAGCGCTTCGCCATCACCGGGACCGACCTCGGAATCATGTGGGACAACGGGGATCCGGTGAACCGCCAGGTGCTGATGGCCTTCGGTGACACCAACGGCTACTGCGGCATTCCGGGTAAGCAGTGGCGGTACAACGCGTTGTTCCGCAGCCAGGACGGCGCGCTGTCGAACACCGTCGCCGTGCCCGACGGCGTGGTCGCCAACAAGTACTCGGGATCGCCGGTGTGGCGGCAGGGCATTTCGAAGCAGATCATCAACAGCATCGGTCGGGCACCGGAGGAGACGGGCATCATCCCGACCGCGGGTGTCGCGGTGGGGCGCAATCAGTATGTGAACTTCATGTCGATCCGGAACTGGGACAGCCCGGGAGCGTGGTCGACCAACTTCTCGGCGATTGCGATGTCACCGGACAACGGGGAGAACTGGGGCGTCTACCCCGGGACGATCCGTACTCCCGCCGGCGGTAACCAGAACTTCCAGATGGGTGCGTTCCTCAAGCCCGGACCCGGCGATCCCTACATGTACACCTTCGGGACCCCGAACGGACGAGGCGGATCGGCGTACATCGCACGGGTGGCTCCTGCGCTGATTCCGGATCTCACCAAATACGAATACTGGAACGCCGACAGCAATGCCTGGGTGCCGGGTAATCCGGCGGCGGCGACACCGGTGATCCCGGGTCCCGTGAGCGAAATGTCGGCCCAGTACAACACGTATCTCAAGCAGTACCTGGTGTTGTACGGCAACGGGGCCAACGACGTCGTGATGCGGACCGCGCCGGCACCACAGGGTCCGTGGGGGCCCGAGCAGTTGATCGCACCCTCGTCGCAGATTCCTGGCGGCATCTACGCGCCGTATCTGCATCCGTGGTCGACGGGCAAGGAGCTGTACTACAACCTGTCGCTGTGGTCGGCCTACAACGTCATGCTGATGAAGACCGTGCTGCCCTGATGCCAGCCCCGGTCGCCTACGAGACCTTGGAGGTCTGTTTGGCGGCTTGCTCGGCGGCGTGATCGTCGATCGCCTTGCCGATCGCATGTGCTGCCCGGTCCACGAACTCGGTCCCACTGCCCACGACCCAGTCGTGGGATTCGGCCGGCCCGGTGAGCTGACCGGTGAAGTGCGGCATCACGTACTCCGCGAACAATTCGTAGCTGTGCAGCTTTGCCGCGGGCGGGGCCCAGTCGTGGTCGAAGAGCAGAAACGCCCCGAACCCGCCATCGCTTGCCTCGATCAATTCCTCGATCTTGGCCACGGCGTCATCCGGGGTGCCGATCACTGCGAAGCCGGATTCCCGGTTGTTGGCGATGATCTCTGCCGGTGTGTCGCCCTGCACCGGGCCTCCGGGCAGGATGTGGGTGAAGTATCGGGAGAACGGCGCGATGCCGAACTCGACGTCGCGCTCTGCCTGCTCGCGGGTGTCGGCCAGGTGCATCGGACCGACCAGCCGCCACTTCGAGCGGTCGGCGACGTGGCCATGCTCGTGCGCCACCTCCTCCCACGTCTTCCAATGGTGGGCAAGCAGATCCATGCCCTGCCTGGCGGTGGCCGCGATCGACAACATGCCGATGCCGTGCTTGCCGGCACCGCGCGGACCGGTGGGCGAGAACGACGCTGCGACAGCGACGTCGAAGCACGGGTCGCTGTATGGCTTCAGTTGCAGACGCGCATCCTGCAGGGTGAATCCGTCGGTAGCCATGGTGACGGTCTCGCCGCGGAGCAGTCGCATGATCGCGTCGAGGCTCTGCTCCATGCGTGGACGCTGCTCGTCGGCCGGGATCCCGAGCATGTGCGCGTCGGAGGTGAGCTGGCCGGGGCCGCAGCCCAGCATCACCCGGCCGCGGGTCAGGTGGTCGAGCAGGACCATACGGTCGGCCAGCATCAACGGGTTGTGGTAGGGCAAGGAGCTGACGCCGGTGCCGAGCTTGATGTGCTTGGTCCGTTCCGCGGCGACGGCGATGAAGACCTCGGGCGACGAGATGATTTCAAACCCGGCGGAATGGTGTTCGCCGATCCACGCCTCCTCGAAGCCCAGACGGTCCATGGCCGCGATCAGGGCGAGGTCTCGCTCGATGGCGAGGGTCGGGTTCTGCCCGACCGGGTGGAACGGGGCCATGAAGTTTCCGAAACGCATGTGGTCATCCCTCTCGTATCAGTTTGTCGCTCAGGTTGTTCGCTGCTATGCGGTGTTCCCCAGCGCAGCCAGCAGCGCGCCCAGGCCGTACTCGAACACCGCGTCGTAGTCGGTTGGAGATTGAAGTGCCTCAACGAGCGCCTGATCGGGCCAGTCGTTGGTCCACAGCGATGGATCTTCCTCGTCGTGTTTGGCTCCGCGGACGGCCGAGAACTGCATCACCGCGGACGAAATTACGTGCACCTGCACCGCTCGCAGGACCAGCGCACCATGCTCCCCGATCACACCCAACTGGGCCAGTTGCGCGGCCAAGTTCTGCTGTATCGGCAGGAACAACTGCGGCGTCCGATCGCGCTCGTGCGCGATGGCCAGCAGGTGCTGACGCTCGATGAGTGCCTGCCGCTGGGATCGGGCGAGCGATGCAATGCGCTCGACGGGGGTGTCACCCTGCATCGGCAGCTGCGCCATCTGGCTGAGTAACCGGTCAACCAGGCTGTCGAGGAGTTTGTCTCGACCGCCCACATGCCAATAGATCGAGGTGGCCGCCACCCCGAGCTGCTCGGCGAGGCCACGCATGGAGAACGCATCGACGCCGTGACGCTCGATCAGATGAGCCGCGTTCTCGAGAATGATCTCGGCGTTGACGGCGTCTCGCTCGCCCTTGGGTTTCCCTGCGGCGGGCCCCTTCTGGGCTGTCAACGTTCATCGCCCCCCGCGATGCAATCGGACTCGGGTAGCTCCAGATAGCGGTCGAGGTTGCGGTGCAGGTTGATGACCCGACGTTCCTCGTTGGACAGGGTCAGATGAGTGAACCCAGGCTGGTGCATCCCGCGCTGAAGTCCGGCGAGGACCGAGATGTCCTGGGTCAGCACCACACCGGGGTGTGCCTCCTCGGCTGTCAGCCGGACATCGGCCGGCTTCGTTCGCGGCGACCCGGGAGGCATCCGAGTCCACAGGGTCATGACGAGTTCGCCGTGATCGGGATCCGCGCCGGGCCGGGAAGTCATGACCGTGAGATGGTCGGCGTTGGTCAGCAGTGTCATGTTCGGAAACACGTTGTACTGGTGCAGCCGCATCATCTGGTCCGTACTCGCCCAGCTCAGATCGACACCGCGTTGGGCGGCGAAAGCTCGTGTGTACTCGCTGATCACAGCGGACACCGGTCGACCGTTGCAGTCGTCTTCCGGGAAAGGGGTGCCCTCGGCGACACCCATCAAAGCCCCCTGGGTGCAGACGTAGGCGTCCCATACCTCGGCGTCAGTCAGGGTGTCCTTGAGCTGCGGGCTCGCCACGCCGTACAACTGCTCGGACTTGCCGGCATGTCCCCAAATCGTCTGCGGGGCATAGACATCGTCCATGCATCGGTGCAACTCGGGGTGCAATGTCTGAATGTGATAGGTCTCGCTGAATCCGTCAGCGATCGTTTTCCAATTGGCGTCGACGTCGATGGTCATCGTGGCGTAGCAACGGAAGTCACCGAGGCCGCACCAGGCGATATCGCCGGGGACCGCCTCCAGGTAGTCGGCCAGCGGCATCGCCCCGGGGTCGAGGTTGATGAAGACCAGTCGCTCCCAGGTGTCGACCTGCACCGGTGCCAGCGGAAACTCGGACATGTGCACCGCGCCGAACCCTTTGCGGTTCGGGATGCATTTGAGTGCACCGGCCAGATCCCACGTCCAGCCGTGGTAGCCGCATTTCAACTCCCGCAGCGACGAGCCGGCACCGGTGCACAATGCATTGCCGCGGTGGCGGCAGACATTCTGGAAGGCGCGCAATTCGCCGTCGTCCCCGCGGATGACCAGAACCGAGTAAGGGCCGCAACGGTATTCGAAGTAGTCGCCGGCATCGGCGACATGATCGACCGTGCATGCGACCTGCCACACCCGTGGCCACATGCGCTCCACTTCGAGGCGGGCGAACTCGGGAGAGTAATAGCGCTCGGCCGGCACCATGGTGGGGCGCGCCGGTGGATCGCCGATCGCGTCCACCCGTCGGGGGTTGTCGGTGTGCGTGGAGCCCAGGGTCATGGAAGACCTCCCGCTGAGAAGGACAAACTCGCTACGGTCGCACTGTAACGGTGTTACATTGCGACCGTAGCGGCCTCCACGCCTCAAGGGAGCAAATTCGTGTTCGATCTCAAAATCACCGGCGGCACCGTCGTAGACGGCACCGGTTCCGACCGGTTCACCGCTGATGTCGCGATCAAGGACGGAAAGATCGTCGAGGTGCACCGGCGCGGTGCACACGACCCGGCCCTGGCCGGCGATGCGGCCGAAACCATCGACGCCACAGGCAAGATCGTCGCCCCCGGCTTCGTCGACATCCACACGCACTACGACGGGCAGGTCTCCTGGGACGATGTGCTCGAGCCGTCCAGTAATCACGGGGTCACCACCGTGGTGGCGGGCAACTGCGGTGTCGGATTCGCGCCGGTCCAGCCCGGCCAGGAGGAATGGCTGATCTCCCTGATGGAGGGCGTCGAGGACATCCCCGGCACCGCCCTGACCGAGGGAATCACCTGGGGCTGGGAGACCTTCGGTGAGTATCTGGACGTGATCGGCAAGCGTGAACTCGCCGTCGATATGGGCACCCAGATCGCCCACGGCGCGATCCGGGCGTACGCGATGGGGGAGCGCGGTGCCCGCAACGAACCGGCCACGCCCGATGACATCAAGGCCATGGCTGCCCTGGTGCAGGAGGCAATCGAGGCTGGGGCGCTGGGCTTTTCGTCGTCGCGGACCATCGCGCACACCGCCATGGACGGCGAGCCGGTGCCGGGTACCTTCGCCGCTGAAGACGAGCTGTTTGCCCTGGGCCGGGCCGCCGCCGCCGGTAAGGCCGCGGTGTTCGAGCTCGCCCCGCAGGGCGCGGCAGGCGAGGACATCGTCGCCCCCAAGAAGGAACTCGAATGGATGCGTCGCCTCGGCGAGGAGATCGACTGCGCGATGAGCTTCGCGCTGATCCAGGTCGACGCCGACCCGAACCTGTGGCGCGAGCAGCTCGATCTGTCGGCGGCCGCACATCAGGCCGGTAGCCGGTTGTTCCCGCAGGTGGCGGCGCGGCCGTTCGGCATGCTGCTGGGCTTCCCAGGGCATCACGCCTTCACCCACCGTCCGACCTACCGGCGTCTACAGGCCGAATGCACGCGTGCGGAACTGGCGGAGCGGCTCGCGGACCCCCAGGTGCGCGCGGCGATCCTGGCCGAGGAGGACCTGCCGATCGACCCGACCAAGTTGTTCGACGGCATGTTCATGCTCGCGCAGAATGTGGCGGACCGGCTCTATCACATCGGAGAACCGCCGGACTACGAGCCGACCGCCGAGCGCACCGTCGCGGCGATCGCCAAGCAGCGCGGCCTGGACCCACTGGCCGCGATGTACGACCTGATGCTCGAGGCCAATGCCGGGGCGATGCTGATGTACCCGATGTTCAACTACTCCGACGGGAATCACGACGCCATCCGCGAGATGCTCACGCACCCGGCCGGTGTGTTGGGGCTGTCGGACGGCGGCGCGCACTGCAGCATGATCTGCGATGCCTCGTACCCGACGTTCCTGCTGACGCACTGGGCCCGCGACCGGCACCGCGGCGAGAAGCTGCCGCTGGAGTACGTGATCCGAAAGCAGTCACACGACACTGCGCAGCTCTACGGCATGTCGGACCGCGGCGTGATCGGGGTGGGCAAGAAGGCCGACATCAACGTCATCGACCTGGACGCGCTGACCTTGCATGCGCCGAGCATGGCCTATGACCTGCCCGCCGGCGGAAAGCGGTTGGTGCAGGGCGCAAGTGGCTACGATGCGACGATCGTCAGTGGCGCAGTGACCCGTCGCCACGGTGTCGACACCGGGGCCCGACCGGGACGGTTGGTGCGCGGGACCCGCTGATCCCCGTGGTGTCCGGCGATGTCACCCTGAACCCTCGGCCGGCTGAGCCAGGATCGCCCCGCCCAGCCAGCGTCTGACGAAGCGTCGCAACTCTTCTCGGCTGCGGCCCGGCTCGTTGGGGGCGACGAAGAACGACAGCATCGTGCGCAGGGTGAATTCCACCAGCTCGCGCAGTGCGGTTTCGTCGTATCCGTACTTCTCCCAGTCGACGTCGAAGCGGGTGATCATCCGCATACCGAAGGCCTGACCTTCGCCGGAGGCGACATTGACCGAACTGGTGGCAGCCTGCGGACCGGACAGCATGATGCGGATGTGCGGTATGCGGGCGACCTCCTCCAGGGTGAACATGACGCCTTCGGTCATCGCCTCGGCGGGATCGGTGATCCCCCGCACGCTTTCGGCCAACCGGTCGAGAAAGCCTTCCACCGAGGCGATCGCCGCCGCGTGCATCAGGGCCTCGGCGGTGGGGAAGTAGCGGTACACGGTCTGGCGGATGACTCCGAGCGACGCCGCGACGTCGGCGATGCTGATCCCGGTGCCCGTCTCGGCAATCAGCGCCACGGCGGCGGCCACGATGCGTTCGGAGGCTTCCTCGTCGCTGGCGGGCGGCCGCCCGTCCCACCCGCGCCTACGCGCCACGGTCCGGAGTTCTGGCCAGCAACATCCCTGCAGAATATCTTCCTCTGCCGTTGACGGGCCGCAGCCGTGTGTAGTAATCATACAACGAAGGCATCATTTGTATGATTGCTCCGGAAGAGCTGAGGTGGCACCGATGACGGATCTGATCGTGCGGAAAATGAGGTTCGCGTTCGCGGACCATCGCGTCCCGTTCCTGTGGAACGAGGACAATCCGGCGTTCTCGTCGATGGCCAACGCGGTGTCGTTCCTGGCGATCGCCTTCGAGAAAATGATCGGCCAGATGATCACCGAGGCCATGCCGTTCATCGCCGATCCGGCGGTGGCAGCGGAGGCCCAGGCCTTCGTGCGGCAGGAAGGCCAACACTCGATGGCCCACCGCCAGCACGCCAAGGGACTGCTGAAGACCTATCCGGCGCTGAAGGAAACCCTCGACGAGGTGATCAAGGCGTTCGACGATCTGACCGCCCAGACGCCGCTGAAGTACCGGTTGGCCTACACCGCCGATCTGGAGGCGACCTTCACCCCGGTCTTCAAGCTGATGCTCGACCATGACGACACGCTGTTCGCCCCGGGGGACGACCGGGTGGCGTCGCTGTTCCTGTGGCACTTCGTCGAAGAGGTTGAGCACCGCAGCTCGGCGCTGATCATCTACGACGCGGTGGCCGATGACCCGTGGTACCGGATGCGGGTTGCCCCGTCGGTCTTCAAGCACGTGTGGGCCGTGCTCAAGATCGCCACGGAAGGTTTCAACAAGCACGTCCCGCTGGCGGAACGCCAGATCGACGCGGTGTCGATGTTCGGTATGCAGGCCCGGAAAAAGGCTCTGCTGCAAAAGCTTCCGTTCACCAAGACCGCGTATGACGGACCGGTGGCGAATGCGTTCGACCACCTGCCGGTCCGCGAGATGCTGACCGCCCTCGTCGGTGTTGTGCGCAGCCAGATTCCGGGCCACAATCCCGCCCACGAGAATCTGCCGGTGTTGGCCGACGAGTGGTTCTCGCGCTACGAGGCCGGTTACGACGTCACCCAGTGGTACACCGCAGGTGACGCCATCGAACAGAAAGCGACCACCGCCGATGTCTGATCTGTGTACCCCGACCTTCGCGGGTTTGGCTCAACGTCTTGGCTTTTCATGTGATACCGCCGGGGGAGTGGTCGAGTTCCGCAATCCGTTCGGGCTGGAGAACTGGACGCTTCCGGTGCTGGAGATCACCGTGATCGTCGGCGCGGTGCTCGCCCTGGTCTACGCGATCGTCCGGCTGCGTCGTCACAACGATCCGACCAACCTGGTGCTGTGGTTCGGCGCCATTGCCTATCTGCTGATCATCGAACCGCCGCTGTACTTCCCCGGCGCGTTCGGGATCAGCGAACACGTGGACACCATGTTCGCGCACAACGTGTTCACCGTGGACTTCCTGTGGGGCCGGCTGCCGCTCTACATCGTGGCGATCTACCCGATGATGGCGACGGTGGCCTACGAGATCGTCCGGATCCTCGGGGTTTTCCGCCGCCGCGGTGTGCTGGTCGGCGCGATCTGTGTCGGGTTCGTCCACCACGCGTTCTACGAGATCTTCGACCACCTGGGCCCGCAGCTGCGGTGGTGGGAGTGGACGTTGGACCATCCGATGAACCAGCCGTTCTTCGATTCGGTGCCGTTGCCCAGCGTGGTGGTGTTCGCGGCCCTGTGGCCGATGTCGCTGGCATTCTGCGTTCAGCTGTTCGTCGGCCGGCACGTCGAGGACGGCAAGACCTTCACCGGCCTCCAGATCCTGGGCCGCACCATCGTCGTCGGCGTCCTGGCGTCCATCGGGACCGCGGTGCTGCCCCTGCCCGCCACCGTGGGCACGTCGATCTCGGGGAGCACCGATGTCGGCGGGTTCATCTACGCCGCCGAACTCGTCCTGATCGCACTGGTGGCGATTCCGGTGTTGTTCGGTCAATGGGCCAGCCTGCGTAAGGACCCCGACCTCGCGGGCGTGCGCTATGCGAACCCGCTCATCCTGCGCTACGCCGCGGTCTACCTGGCGGTCATGACCGTCCTGTGGCTGACGGCCCTGCCGGCCTACTTCGGTGCGGTCGATGGTCTCACCGCGGATGGCGATCCCACCGGCAGCCTGGTCTACATGGTGATCTGCCTGGTGATCGCCGGTCTGTCGATCGGGGCAGCCGCCACCGTGAATCCCGCTGACCTGCAGCAACAGCCCGAAGTCGCGGCGCCGGGTGTGGCAGCCGGCGGGGAATGAGGAGCGGACCCACAGGCGCGCCACCCGGCTGACCGCCGGGGTGATGAGGCAGAATTGCGGTGATGCCGACACCGCCGCAACGCCCCGGCGAACCCGACCGTCGAGGCCGGGGTCCCGTGCCGCCGCCCGACCCGGCCACTCGGCGGCTGCCCCGCCCCGGCCGGCCCGAGGTGCCGACCGAGCAATTCCGGGCGCGCCCTCGACTGCCGGAGGCCGCGACCGAACAGATCCGGGCGCGGTATCAGCCACCCGAGGCCGCGACCGAGAAGATCACGAAGCCCCGTGCACCGGCTCCCGCACCCGACCAGCTTCAGCCCAAGCCTCAGCCCGAGGCGGCGAAACCGTCGTCGCAATGGCGCAGTCCGCAGGCGATCGTCCTGATTGCGGTCATCGCCGTCGCGCTGGTGGTCATCGGCTTGACCGGCGGTGAACTGTTCGCCCGCCACAAGGCCGGCTCCCTGCTGGTCTCGGTCGCCGAATGTGTGGTGGAGGACAACGCCTCGGTCTCGTTCGGGGTCAGTCCGCCGTTCTTGTGGCAGCACATCACCGGGCACTACACCAACATCTCGGTGCAGACCGCGGGCAAGCAGGTGCAGGCCGCCAAGGGAATGACCGCGGACGTGGCGCTGTCCGACATCCGGTTGCAGGGCACCGCGGACTCCAAGGGCACCATCGGGTCGCTGACCGCCACGCTGACCTGGACGTCGGCCGGAATCAAGGACACGGTGGCCGAGAATCTGCCCGGCGTCGGCGCTTTGGTGACCGATGTGAGCACCGACCCGGCCGCGGGCACCATCACGATGCAGGCCGTCGGGGACACCAAGGTGACCGCAAAACCGGTGGTGAACAACGGAAACCTGGACCTGCAGATCATCGATGTGAGCGGCCCGTTCGAGAAGGACACCGTGCAGACGGCCCTCGACGCCCTGATGACGAAGCTCAACGATGCCTACCCGCTCGGGATCCACGCCGACAGCGTCTCGGTGACCGACACCGGAGTAGTGGGCAGGTTCTCCAGCCAGAATGCGTCCATCCCCAACGACGGTTCCGAGGACGCCTGCTTCGCCAAGCTCTGATGATGGCCCGGCTGGCTATCGCCGGTCCTACCGCCGCTGATCAGTCGGCGCATCCGGGAATTGACGTTTCCGAAGGCGCCGGGCGGGTACTCCTGGCCGCAGGAGGTCTGAAAAATGCCTACTTGGGGTTGGATTGTCATCGCGGTAGTTGCCGTGGCCATCGTGGCGCTCGGGGTGGTGGTTGCCGCCCCGATGATGCGTCAGAAGCGAAGTGAACGGCTCCAGGATCGGTTCGGTCCGGAGTACGAGCATGCCGTCGAAACAGCCGGTGGTCAGCGCGCCGCGGAGCGGGAACTGCGTGCGCGCGAACGCAAGCACAACAAGCTGGACATCGCTGAGTTGACGCCGGAATCGCGGACGCGATACGTCGAGGCGTGGGGCGTCACTCAGGCGTCGTTCGTCGACGACCCGTCGAAATCAGTCGCGGACGCGGATCGTCTGGTGACCGAGGTGATGCGCGAACGGGGTTATCCAATAGACGATTTCGAGCAGCGCGCCGCTGATGTCTCGGTGGATCACCCCAAGGTGGTCGAACATTACCGGGCTGCCCACGTCCTTCATCTCGCGCAAGAACAGGGTGACATCGGCACCGAGGCGCAGCGCGAGGCGATCGTGCACTATCGCGCGCTCTTCGAGCAGTTGGTCGGAGCCGGGGACGCAACCCGGGCCGCGCCCGAAGCCGGGCCGGGTTCGCCGAGGGATGCGCGAGCGTGACCGCCGTCTGCATGCCTACAAGCTGTCGATGATCGCGTTCTTCAGCGCCTCGGAATTGGTACCGAATACCGCCTGCACGCTGTTGCCGACCTCGATGACCCCTGCGGCGCCGAGTGCCTTCAACCGGTCGTGATCGACCTTGGACCTGTCGCCCACTTCCATCCGCAACCGGGTGATGCAGGCGTCGACGTTGACGAGGTTCTCCCGGCCGCCGAATGCCGCGATGACCTGCTCGGCCTGGGTGTCAGTGCGGGCCGGTGCGGTGCGGGTTCCGCCGGCGACCACGGCCGTCACCGACTCGGCCCCCTCGCCGAGGTTCGCCCTTTCCTCGGCGGCGAATTCGGTCTCGGGTTCGCGGCCCGGCGTGCGCATGTTCCACTTCGTGATCGCGACGTAGAACAACACGAAGTAGACGAGGAAGAACACCGCTCCCATCCCGACGAGTAGCAAGATGTTCTTCGCTGCCGGCGCACCGCCGTAGAGCAGCAGGTCGATCAGCCCGGCCGAGAACGAGAAGCCCAGGTGGATGTCGAGCAGATAGGCGATCGCCAGGGACAGGCCGGTCAGTACCGCGTGGATGACGTACAGCGGGAATGCGACGAACATGAACGCGAACTCGAGCGGTTCGGTCACGCCGGTGAGGAACGCGGTCAGGGCCGCCGCCGACAGGATGCCGACCGCCACCTTGCGCTGCTTCTTGTTCGCGGCGACGATCATCGCAAGCGCGGCCGCCGGCAGACCGAACATCAGGACGGGATAGAAGCCGGAGGTGAGCAGGCCCGCGGTCGGGTCGCCCGCCGCGAACCGGGTGAGTTCGCCGGTGACGACGGTGCCATCCGGGGTCTGATAATCGCCGTAGATGAACCACACGTATGAGTTCGGAATGTGGTGCAGGCCCAGGGGAATCAGCATGCGGTTGGCGAAGCCGTAGACAAAGGCGCCCAACGCCCCGCTCCCGCCGATGAACCGGCCCAGCGCCGTCAGGCCGGCATCGAAGATCGGATAGAAGTAGCTCATCAGGAAGGCAAGGAACAGGCTGGCGAGCGACACCACGATCGGGACGAACCGCCTGCCGCCGAAAAACCCCAGATAGGAAGGTAATTGGATGGTGTGGTAGCGGTCGAACAACCATGCGGTGAGCAGGCCGACGACGATACCGGCGAATACGCTGTAATTGATCTGGGCTTGATCGCCGGCCTTGTCCATCTCGCCGGCCAACACGATGGGCGACATGGTCTTGAAAACGGCTTCCACCACCAGATAGCCGACCACCGCCGCCAGTGCGGTCGACCCGTCGGCCTTGCGGGCGAAGCCGATCGCCACGCCGACGGCGAACAGCAGGGGCAGGTTGGTGAACAGGGCATCGCCCGCGGCGCTCATCGCCTTGAAGAACGGTCCGATCACCGGGGAGTCGATCCGGCCCAGCAGGTCCGGTTGGCCCAGTCGCAGCAGGATGCCCGCGGCGGGCAACACGGCGATCGGCAGCATCAGGCTCTTGCCGAGTCGTTGCAGCTGAGCGAAAGCCGGGATGTTCAACCCAGATTTGCCCTGTGCACCTTCAGGTTTCGTCGTAGCGCTCATCGCATCATCGCCCTCCTGGCTGCCCGCCGCGATCCGCCGCGAAGTTGAGCGGAAGCTTAGACGAGAGCGGGGGTGGAAGAGGCGAACTGGTGACCGTCGTTCCGTCACGCTCGTATTGTTTGGGGCACGAGCACCACGCGGCACGAAGGAGCCACCACAGTGAGCAGGACGCCAGTACTCGCCCCGGTCGCCGGGCGCGCCGTTGCACTCCAGGACGTGCCGGACCCCGTGTTCTCGGCGGGCATGGTGGGATACGGTGCCGCGGTGGATCCGCGTCGCGGCGTCGTCGACGCGATCGCCCCGGTCAGCGGCAGGTTGGTGAAACTGATGCCGCATGCCTACGTCGTCATGACGGCCGACAACGTCGGCGTGCTGGTCCACCTCGGCTTGGACACCGTCGGCTTGAACGGCGAGGGTTTCACCACACATGTGAGTCAAGGGGATGAGGTCACCGCAGGTCAGGTGGTGATCACCTACGAGGTGCCCGTCGTCGAGGCGAAGGGGCTCAATCCGATTGTCCCCGTTGTGGTCATGGACGAACGTGAACCCGGCAATGTGACCGTGGCCGAGGCGGTCTCGACCGGAGCCGATATCGGTGCGGGTGCAGAGCTTTTCACGGCGGGCAGGTAGAGCGCGTCGATGGAAGTCGTCGTCCTCTCCGATGCCGCCGAGATCGGCAGCCTCGCCGCAGATGCGATCGGTGCGCTGTTGCGCCGCGCGCCGGAAGCGGTCCTCGGCCTGGCCACCGGCTCGTCGCCGCTGGTGATCTACGACGAGCTCGCCGCACGGTGTGCTGCCGGGCAGATCTCGTTCCGGCAGGCCCGGGCATTCATCCTCGACGAGTACGTCGGCCTGCGTGCCGACCATCCGGAGCGCTACCGCAATGTGATCGACAGCGTGTTCGTCTCACAGGTCGACTTCACCCCGGACGCGGTGGTGGGCCCCGATGGCCTGGCGGCGGACCTGCTGGCAGCGTGCGCGGCATACGAGGATGCCCTTCGCGACGCCGGAGGGGTTGATCTGCAGATCGTCGGGATCGGCACCGACGGGCACATCGCGTTCAACGAACCGGGCTCGTCGCTGGCGTCGCGGACCCGCATCAAGACGCTGACGCATCAGACCCGCCTCGACAACGCCCGGTTCTTCGGGGGCGATCTCGACGCGGTGCCGCGACACTGCCTCACCCAGGGGTTGGCCACCATCATGGCGGCTCGGCACGTGATCCTGGTGGCCCTCGGTGTCAACAAGGCCGAGGCGGTGTACCACCTGGTCGAAGGGTCTGTCAGTGCCAGGTGGCCGGCGACCGTCCTGCAGCATCACCCGCACGTCACCGTTCTGCTCGACGACGCGGCCGCGCAGCGGCTTGAGCTCATCGACTTCTATCGTGAGACCTACCGCTCGAAACCGGATTGGCAGGAAATCTGAGTGTTGTTGACCGCCGACACGTTGATCACAGGCGCAGAACTGTTGCGGCCGGGCTGGATTGACGTTTCGGGCGAACGGGTTACGGCGGTGGGTGAGGGTGCGCCGCCCCGGCCCGCGGATCGCGATCTCGGCCCCGTGACAGTGTTGCCGGGATTCGTCGACACCCACACGCACGGCGGCGGTGGCGGTAGTTTCTCGGAGGCGTCGGTGGCCGATACGGCGGCTGCGGTGGCGCTGCACCGCAGGCACGGCACCACCACCATGATCGCCTCCCTCGTCACCAGCGGCCCGGACGAATTGTTGCGCCAAGTCTCGGAGTTGGCCGAGCAGGTGCGTGCCGGTCTGATCGACGGGATCCACCTCGAAGGCCCGTGGCTGGCGACGGCGCGGTGCGGGGCCCATCAACCCGCTCTCATGCGGGATCCGGATCTCGACGAGATCGACCGGTTGCTGGCTACCGCGGCCGGGACCATCGCGATGGTGACCATCGCCCCGGAACGACCCGGAGCGTTGCCCGCGATCCGGCGGTTCGTCGATGCCGGCGTGGTGGTGGCGGTCGGTCACACCGACGCGACCTACGAACAGACCCGGGCAGCGATTACCGCCGGTGCCACCGTGGGTACGCATCTGTTCAACGCGATGCGCCCGATCGACCGGCGCGAACCGGGCCCGGTGGTCGCCTTGATCGAGAACCCCGCAGTCACCGTCGAACTCATCACCGACGGGGTGCACCTCGACGCCGCCATCTATCGACACGTCACGCGAAGCGTCGGGCCGGATCGGGTTTCACTGATCACCGATGCGATGGCGGCGACCGGGATGCCGGACGGCCGCTACCAGTTGGGGCCGGTACCGGTCGATGTGACCGGCGGGGTGGCCCTGGTCGGAGGCACGGACACGGTCGCCGGAAGTACCGCGACGATGGACCGGGTGGTCCGATTCGCCGCGGCCCATTGCGGTTTGACCCGGGACGAGGCGTTGATGCTCGTCGTTCGGCAATCCTCGCTCAACCCGGCCCGTGCGCTGGGCCTGTCCGCCGGCGTCCTGAACCCGGGTGCCGCAGCCGATTTCGTGCTGCTGGACTCGGATCTGACGGTGCTCGGGGTGATGCGCCGGGGTGCGTGGGAGTTGGACCCCGCACCGAGAAGTGTTTCCTGAGGCAGAATTTCACCTGCAGCCGTGGTGAATGCCCATTCCGGATATCGACCCGGCGTACCGTCGGGGCCGGGTAGCACCCGGCTCAAGGGACGCATCTGGGGGTCGCCGTTCTCAGATGTCGTCGTCGCTCGCAGTGCGGGCCCCCACGAAGGCGAGGAGTTGAGGATCGGAGGAGCTGAACCGGTCCACTTCCTCGCCGCCGTCGCAGCGCAGCAAGGAGATAGTGAGGCTGTCCGGGGTGCGGGTGAGGACCCGCCAATGGGCTCCGGAATCCTGCCAGCGCTGCAATTCTGCGACCCGATCGACGCTCATGCCGACTACCATCGCACGGCATGGCGGCGACCAACCCGATGAGGGGAACCGGATCCTGGTCGATCTCAGTCATCTGACCGTGTTGGCCAAGCTCCTCGCCTGAGCCTGATGGCCGGTCGGCCACCAGGAAGGTAGGTAAACCTACCCTCATTCGCTACGGTAGGATCGGCGCTCAAATGACCGATATCGATGCCGAGGTGGCCGACCTGTCGGGGGTCCCCGTCCTCAAACGCGAGCTGACGGACATCCCCGACGAGGTGCGCGCGGTCGCCGCCGCCCCCATCCCGGTGCTGGCCGAGCCATACGGCATCCGGTTGGCTGACGCCGCCGACGCCGAGTTGATCTCGGAGTGGATGAACCTTCCGCACCTGGCGGAGGCCTGGGAGTACGACTGGGCGCCTGACCGCTGGCGGCGTTACCTGCAGGCTCAACTCGACGGCCAGTACTCGCGGCCGCTGATCGCGAGCTTCCGCGGCAAGGCCTCCGGGTACGTCGAGTTGTACCGGGCGGCCAAGGATTCCATCGCGCCCCGTTACGCCGCCGATCCTCACGACATCGGCATCCACGCCGCGATTGCCGATCTGGCGCTCGTCAACCGTGGCATCGCCCCACTCCTGTTGCCCCGCATCGTGGCCAACGTGTTCGAACTCGACCCGAACTGCCGGCGGATCATGTTCGACCCGGACCACCGGAACACCGCTGCGCGGCGGGTATGTGAGTTCGCCGGATGCGAATTCCTGGGCGAGCACCAGATGTCGAACCGGCGGATGGCCCTCTACGCACTGCCGCGAACCCCCGAGGACACCTTCGGTGCCGCCGGGTAGTCGGGCTTCATCACCGGGTCAGTAATCGAACCGCGCCAGGCCGGTGCCGCCGCGGCGTCGGCCGGCATCGACGACGGTCGCCGAGGGCACCATCTCGGCACTGATCACGCCGTGCTCGCGGGTGAGTTCGTCGATGATCTCGAAGGCCCGCGCGATCCGTTCCGGGGTGTCCACCACGATCGTCGTCACCGGTACGTGCCGTCCGAGCTGAAACATCCGGTCACCGTGCGGTTTTTCCGCGCCACTGAATCCCCACACCGCGCGCAGCACGGTGGCACCGCCGGAGGCGCCGGTCTGCATCAGCCTCCGGACGATGGCCCGGTGAACGGGCACCCCGTCATGGTGCGTGGTCTCGGAGGTGTGCACCATCAACTTCTGCCACAGCGGGTGGCCCTCGGCGTCGGTCTCCGGCAGCTCGGCCGGGCGGGCCAGCAGGTGCCCGGCGCGCTTGCACAGTTGCGCCCGCTCGACCGTGAGCAATGGGTCGTCCAGCAGCCCGGAAAGCTCGCTGATCACGGCGTTGACCTGGGCCCCGGTCCCGAGCCCGATGATCATCAGTGGCACCTCGGAGTTGCGGTTGAAGAACGCGGCGCGCCGACGCCGGCCGTGTGCGGTGCCGTCCACCCCGAGAAACACTGTGGCGCCGGCGAAGCCGCGCTGGTGCAGCAGATCGCACACCGCCCGGTAGGCCGGAACCCCCGCGATGCGGCGATGACGGCCGACGTAGACGGTCAGCTTGCACATCTCGGTGACTGTCGGTGCCACTGATTGGCGCCGGATCAGCTGTGCGCGTTCGAGGGTGATCATGCCGCGGGGGATGACCGCGACGGTCCGCTCGGCGAGCGCCGAGATCTTGTCGGCCGCATCGACGGCGGCGATGGCGATCGGGGGATCCTCCGAGGCGGTCAGTGTCTCGTCGGTGCGCAGACTGTGATGTGGGCCGAAGCCGGCGATCCCGCGCAGCAGCACGCTGATCGCGACATCGAGGTCCCCGTACAGGTCCAGGAGCGCGTCGGCGACGAAGCGGTGTTCGTGGCGTTGCCTCTCGCCGAAGTACGCGGTGAGCTTGAGGTAGTCGGTGGTACTCACAGTCGGCACCCCAGCGACATGCCCAGCCACGCCGCGATCAGGCCGAGCGCCACGCTGGCGACGACATTGCCGACCGCGGGCCCGATCCGGCGTTCTTCGCCCAGGCGGTGGGTTTCCAGCATCCAGGTGGAGAACGTGGTGTACGAGCCGACGAATGCGGTGCCGGCCAGCAGCGCGGTGTGCCGGTCCAGGGCCAGGGCCCCGAGGAAACCGAGTAGAAACGCGCCGGTGAGGTTGACCGCCAATGTGCCGAACGGGAAGCCGCGGGTGTGCCGCGCGGACACTGTGCGGTCGACGAGGAACCGGCAGACCGCGCCGGCGCCGCCGAGCAGCATCACCCCCGTCCACACCAGAGCGGTCATCGGCGCGCTCATCCGCGCACCATGGCCCGGCGCACGAGTGCGGTCGCGACGGCCACCGCGAGCAGGCCGGCAGTGATGCTGGCCGCGGTGTAGCCGGCCGCCAGCGCCCAGTGCCCGTGCTCGAGCATCGTGATCGTCTCGACCTGCATCGTGGAGAACGTGGTCAGCCCGCCACATAACCCGGTACCCAACAAGGGCCGCCGGTAGCTGGACACCGGCAGCCGTTCCAGCAGTCGTGTGGTGAAGTACCCCAACAGGAACGCGCCGACGATGTTCACGACGAACGTCGGCCACGGCCAATGCCCGGGTTCGGGCGCGACGAGCACCGTCAGGACGGCCCGGGCCAGCGTGCCCAGTGCGCCACCGACGAACACCGCGGCGAGTTCACGGGGGTCGTGACGGGACATGATGCAAAGTATGTCGGTCGGCGGCCCGACAGCTAAGGTCGGCTCACCATGACGGCGCCCGGGAATTCTTCACTGTCCACGGTGCGGGTGGCTGCGCTGGGGCCGATCCGGGCGTGGGTGGCCGGCGAACCGGTGGAACTCGGCGGTCGCAGGCAGCGATCGGTGTTGGCTCGGTTGGTGTCCGCGCACGGCGAAGTGGTGTCGGTCGACAGGCTCATCGACGACCTGTGGGAGGGCGAGCCACCGCCGAAGGTGCTGTCCTCGCTGCAGGCCTACATCTCACATCTGCGTCGCGTGCTCGAGCCGGGGCGCGAACCGCGCACCGCCGCAGGCGTCATCGTCAGCGCTGCCCCGGGATACTGTCTGCGACTGCCGGCCGAGGCCGTCGACGTGTGGTGCTTCGAGTCGAAAGTTGTTGCGGCAGAGCAGGAAGCCGATCCCACCGAGCGGGCCAGACTGCTCGAGGATGCGCTCGGGGGGTGGTCGGGTGACCCCTATGCGGAGGTGGCCGACGCGCTGTGGGCGGCCCCGGAAGTGGCCCGGCTGGCCGAATTGCGTTTGGCCACCACCGAATCGTTTGCGCAGACGCAGTCGGTGCTGGGTCGCGACGCAACGGTCGTGCGGGTTCTGGAGCGACACGCCCGCGACCATCCGGGCCGGGAGGTCGCCGCCGGGTTACTCGCGACCGCGCTGTACCGGACCGGCCGTCAAACCGCAGCACTGGACGTTCTCCGACGCACTCGCGATCACCTGGTCGATGATCTCGGGCTCGAACCGGCGCGGGCGCTTCGAGACCTGGAACGCGACATCCTGCAGCAGGCCGATCATCTCGAGCCGATTCCCGTCGCAGCGCGGTCGATGGCGATCCCGCGGGTCGGGCCGACGCCGGCACGGTCGTGCGGTAGGACCGCCGAACTGGCAGCGATCGTTCAGACCGCGGAAATGGTTGAGCGCGAAGGTGGTCGCGTGCTGTGGGTGAGTGGTGAGGTGGGCCTGGGCAAGACCACCCTGGTCGATACCGCCGCCGGGCGGTTACGCGCGGCCGGCTGGGCGGTGGCCTCGGGACGTTGCCCCGAGGTGGACGGTGCCCCGCCGGGGTGGGCGTGGACGGAGGTCATCCGTGAATTCGTGGCCTCGTGCGAACCCGATCAGCTCACGGCGTTGGGCCCGCTGTTGCACGAGGGCGCGACGGCGGGTGCCGACAGCGGCGGAACGTTCTGGTTGGCCCAGGCGCTGGCCGGCCTCCTCGGGCAGGCGTCTGCCCGCCGACCGCTGGTGGTCGTGCTGGACGATCTGCACCGTACCGATGGTCTGACCCTGGAGCTGCTGCGGTTCGTGACCGATCAGCTCGGTGGCCATCGCGTGCTGATCATCGGCACGTACCGGCCGTCCGAATCGGGCGCGGAGCTCGAGGCCGCCCGCGCAGCATTGGCCAATCACGCCGCCGCCCACCTGGAACTGGCCGGTCTCGATGAGACGGCCACTGCGGAACTGGCTGCCGAGTACGGTCTTTCGGCGCTGGCCGGCGATACCCTGCGAAACCTGCGTGAGCGGACCGGTGGCAACCCGCTGTTCATTCGGGAACTGGCCCGGCTGATGGTTGCCGAGGGTGTAGAGGCCGGCAAGGGCAGTGTTCCGGCCGGGGTACGTGATGTCTTGCGGCGCAGACTGGCCCGGCTGCCCGCACCTACCGCCACGGCACTGCGCCAGGCCGCGGTACTCGGTCGGGACGTGGATCTCGACCTCCTGGGCGACCTTGCGTGGGGCAACTCCGAAGAGCTGCTCGACGCGCTCGAACCGGCTGTGCTGGCCGGGCTTCTCGACGAGCCGGCGCCCGGCCGGGCCAGGTTCGCCCACGCGTTGATCCGCGACACCATCTACGACGACATGTCGATCCTGCGCCGGACCCGGTTGCACGCTGCTGCTCTGGGGCTGCTCCGCCGGCCGGGGAGTTCGGCGGATTCCTCCTCGGTCGCCTATCACGCCGTGGCCGCAGCCACACCGGACACAGCAAGCGAGGCAGCTGATTTCGCGATGGCCGCCGCTCGCGACGCCGATACCGTCGGTGCTCCGGCGGAATCGGTGCGACAGTGGCGCGCGACCGTTCGGATGCTGGAGCTCGTTGATGTCCGGCCGGTGGCCCCGCAACCGAACCTGCCGGAGCGGACGGTTCTCGCGCGGTCTGGACTTTTCGCGGCGTTGGCCCGGGCCGGCGATGTGGTTGCGGCACGCGACGAACAGAAGCGGACGTTGGCACTGGCCGCAGGCCACGACGCGTCAATGGTCGGCGTGCTCACCCGGTGGGATGCCCCGCTGGTGTGGCGGCTGCGGGTCACCGACGCCGCCGACCAGGACATCGTGGTGCCACTGCGTGGTGTGCTGGACCGGGATCATCCGGTGCCCGTGCGGGCGCGACTGTTGTCGACGTTGTTCGCCGAGTTGGAGGGGGCGGATACGCCGGCTGCGTTGGCGGCCAGCGCGGAAGCGCTCGCGTTGGCGCGTATCGCGCACGCCGAGGATCCCGACGCCCACGGCCGGCTGATGTGCGCGGCACTCAATGCCCGTGCCTTCGCCGCGCTGGGCCCCGATCTGGCCGCCGAACGGGAAACCATGGCCGGTGAACTGCTCGTGGTGGCGCAGGAGTGCGGTGCCGTCGACTACGAGGCCGTCGCGCAATGGCTGCTGTTCCTTTCCGCGGCAGGACGCTCGGATCTGTCCGCCGCCCTAGGACACGTCGATCTCGCTGTGGCACGGGCCGGGACCGGGCAGCTGGGCTACCTTCTGGGCGTGCTCGACGTGTTCGAGGCGCAGTTGACGGTGCTGGCGGGCCGGCCCGACGAAGGTGAGCGCCGCTATGCGGCGGCGGCCGCCCAGTTGTCCGAACACGGCGCCCCCAACGGCGCGTTGATGGCGCTCGTCGGACGGCTGACGGGGGCGCTGTTCCGCAACGATCTCGCTCCGTTGGCCGACGAGTTGCTCGCCGTTCACAACCTGGTGTCGAAGGCGGTCTGCGACGCCGTGGTGCTGGCGTTGCTGGCCGCCGGAAGAACCGGTGAAGCACAACAGGTCTGGGCCCAGCGCCCGCCGGTGGAGCGGTCCTACTACTGGCTGGCCGTGACGACGCTGCGGGCGCACGCGGCGGCGGCGATCGGCGACGCGGCGGCCGCCACGGCGACGGCCGAGGAGCTGCTGCCCTACTCGGGGCGGATGGCCGGGCTCGACAACGGCACCCTGCTCACCGGACCGGTGGACGAGGCGCTGGCCGCTGTCGCCGAACTGACCGGTGAGGCCGAACTGGCCCGCCGCTACCGCGCCGATGCCGCTTCGCTCCGTCAGCGACTCGGGGCGGACGCCGCCCGGGTGCTCAGCCGAACACCCGACGGTCGAATCGCCGGTGGCGCACCGACAACAGGGTGATAAGCCCCAGCAGTATCGGGCTGGTGGTTTCGGACAATACGACGCGCTCGTGCTCGGTCATCACCGCCACGGTGCGTGGCCCGTCGAACGACATCCGTCCGCCCCGTTGGGCGGCCTTCTCGACGGCGGCCCAATCGTCGACCGACACGTACTGCCGGATCACCGGGAAGATCTCGCGCTCCTCATCGGCGATGTGCTCGTGCAGCAGTGTGTGCAGCTCGGTGAGGGCGGCGGCCAACGGTGCCGCCGAGTCGCGATCGCCGACGTTGAGCCGGAACCCCGCCGCCAGCGCGCGCAACCGGTCCAACCGCGGATCGAGCGCGGCGTGGTCCTCGGTCAGCTCGGTCAGATCGATGGATCCGCCTGCGGTCGCTTCGATCACCGGCCACAGGACCTGGTCCTCGGTCATGTGGTGATGGTGGATCGAGTCGCACAACAGGTTCACGTACCGGGTGACCGCGCGAGCGCGCCGGGGCGTGCACGCCAGCTTCCCGTCCGCGAAAGCCGAGGTCAATGCCGCGATGCGGCCGACATCGGTGACCATGGCGCGGTGCGCGAGGCTGATGCCGAGCAGGTCGGGTTCGGGATCGCCGGGGCGCCGCGCGGTAAGGGTGACGAGTCGGGTGGGTTGCCTGGGTGTATTCACGGCAGCCACGTTGCCGGGCCCCACTTGTAACCGACTTGTGTAAGGCTTGCCCTGACCGTCGAACGCCAATTGTCGGAGGGAAAGCGGGAACCATGGCTGCCAATCCGCGTGCCGGGCAACCGGCTCAACCCGAGGATCTGATCGACGTCGCCGAGGTGGTGACCGCGTACTACACCCGGCGGCCCGATCCCGAGGACATTGCGCAGCAGGTGGTGTTCGGCACGTCTGGGCATCGCGGTTCCAGTTTGGACACCGCGTTCAACGAAGGTCATATCCTGGCCGCCACCCAGGCCATCGTCGAATACCGGGACGCGCAGGGCACCACCGGTCCGCTGTTCCTCGGTCGCGACACCCATGCGCTGTCGGAACCGGCGTGGGCGTCGGCGCTGGAGGTGTTGGCCGCCAACGATGTCGTAGCCGTTGTGGACGCATCGGACCGCTACACGCCCACGCCGGCGATCAGCCACGCCATCCTGACCTTCAACCGCGGCCGCGATTCTGATCTTGCCGACGGCATCGTGGTGACCCCGTCTCACAACCCGCCGCGCGACGGCGGCTTCAAATACAACCCGCCCAACGGCGGACCCGCCGACACCGCCGCCACCGGGTGGATTGCCAAGCGCGCCAACGAGATCCTGCGTGACGGATACCGGGACGTGAAACGCATGCCGCTGGCGCGCGCGTTGCAGATGGCCCAGCGCCACGACTATCTCGATGCCTACGTCGCGGATCTGGCCAATGTGGTGGACCTGCCCGCGATCCGGGCTGCGGGCATTCGCATCGGAGCCGACCCACTCGGTGGTGCCAGCGTGGACTACTGGGGCGCGATCGCCGAGCGGTACAACCTGGACCTGACCGTGGTGAACCCGCTGGTGGACGCGACGTGGCGGTTCATGACGCTGGACACCGACGGCAAGATCCGGATGGACTGCAGCTCACCGAATGCCATGGCTGGGCTGCTTCGGGCGATGAGCGCCAACCCCGGTACCTACCAGATCGCCACCGGCAACGACGCCGACTCGGACCGGCACGGCATCGTCACCCCGGACGGCGGGCTGCTGAACCCCAACCACTATCTGGCCGTGGCGATCGACTACCTCTACACCCACCGGCCGCAGTGGCCGGGCTCGACGGCTGTGGGCAAGACGGTGGTCAGCTCGTCGATCATCGACCGGGTGGTGGCCGGGCTGGGTCGCAAGCTGGTCGAGGTGCCGGTCGGGTTCAAATGGTTCGTCGACGGACTGATCGGCGGCGGCATCGGTTTCGGCGGCGAGGAGAGTGCCGGGGCCTCGTTCCTGCGTACCGACGGGTCGACCTGGACCACCGACAAAGACGGCATCATCCTGGCGCTGCTGGCCTCGGAGATCCTGGCGGTCACCGGCTCGACGCCGTCGCAGCGTTACGCCGAGCTGGCCGCACGCTACGGCTCGCCCACCTATGCGCGCATCGACGCGCCCGCCGACCGCGACCAGAAGGCCCGGCTGGCCAAGCTGTCACCCGAGCAGGTCAGCGCCACCGAACTGGCCGGTGAGCCGATCACCGCCAAGCTGACCGCCGCTCCCGGCAACGGGGCGGCGTTGGGCGGGCTGAAGGTCACGACGGCGAACGCCTGGTTCGCTGCCCGGCCGTCAGGAACCGAGGACGTCTACAAGATCTACGCCGAGTCGTTCCTCGGGGCCGACCATCTGGCGGAGGTGCAGGAGGCCGCGAAGCGCGTGGTTAATACAGTCATCGGGTGAGTTCTGTCGCGGAAGGTGACTGCCAGACCAAGGCGAAGCTGCCTGGCGAGGTCTGGGTCCTGATCGTCGCCAACGCGGTCATTGCGCTGGGCTACGGCGTGGTGGCGCCGGTGCTGCCGGCTTATGCCCGCCACTTCGGCGTCAGCATCAGCGCCGCAACGTTCGTCATCACCGCGTTTGCGCTGATGAGGCTGTGTTTCGCTCCGGCGAGCGGCATGATGATCCAGCGGCTGGGGGAGCGACGGATCTATGTGTGGGGCCTGCTGATCGTCGCCGTCACCACCGGCGCGTGCGCATTCGCCCAGAGCTACTGGCAGCTGCTGTTGTTCCGGTCGCTCGGCGGTGTCGGGTCGACGATGTTCTTCGTCTCGGCGCTCGGGCTGATGATCCGGATCAGCCCCGAAGACGCCCGCGGCCGGGTGGCCGGCATGTTCTCCTCGGCGTTCCTGGTCGGCTCGGTCGGCGGCCCGGTGCTCGGCAGCCTCACCGCCGGCCTGGGCCTGAATGCGCCGTTCCTCATCTACGGTGCCGCACTGTTGGTGGCGGCCGCGGTGGTGTTCATCAGCCTGCGGCATTCGTCGCTGGCCGCGCCCGCGCCGGACGACGGCCCCAAGGTGACCGTGCGCGCGGCGCTGCGCAATCCCGCCTACCGGGCGGCGCTGCTGTCGAACTTCGCCACCGGTTGGTCGGCCTTCGGGCTCCGAATTGCCTTGGTGCCGTTGTTCGTTGTGGACGTGCTGCACCGCGGTCCCGGGATGGCTGGGCTGGCGCTGGCCACCTTCGCCATCGGCAATGTGTCGGCGGTGATCCCCAGCGGCTACCTGTCCGACCGGGTGGGCCGACGAATCCTGCTGATCGTCGGACTCACCGCGGCCGGCATCTCGACCGTGATGGTCGGGTTCACCGACGGGTTGACGCTGTTTCTGGTGGCCGCCTATATCGCGGGTTTCTCGACGGGCATCTTCACCGCGCCACAGCAGGCCGCGGTCGCCGACATCATCGGAAACAAGGCCCGCGGCGGCACCGCGGTGGCGGCTTTCCAGATGATGGCCGACGTCGGATCGGTCGGCGGTTCGCTGCTGGTCGGCCTGATCGCGCAGTACCTGTCGTTCTCCTGGGCCTTCGTGATCAGCGGGGTGATTCTGTTGATCGCTGCAGTGGGCTGGATTTTCGCTCCCGAGACCCGCGGACAGCCGTCTGCCGTGCACACTCCGGCCCGTGCGCTCGGTCCGGAGGCCGGTGGCGAGGTCCCCTGACCAGCGATTTTGAACCAGGGGTAGCCGTGGTGTAACTTCGTGGGGCACGACAAACGGGGCTATGGCGCAGTTGGTAGCGCACCACACTGGCAGTGTGGGGGTCAGGGGTTCGAATCCCCTTAGCTCCACGTTTGAAAAACCCGCTCTGACTTCGGTCGGGGCGGGTTTTTGTGTTAGCTGTCGAGCTCAAAGAGGGGCCTGTGCTGTCTCGATGACCCGATTGGAGTTCGTTCTACGTAGCCACCCGGAAGCTGACACCACGATCCGGAAATCCCTCGGACAGACTCTGCAGTGCCGCCACGGTGTCGCCGCCCTTCCACATCCGGTAGACGACCCACGTCGCGGTGTCGTCGTGGAGAGGATCCTCGACGAACCAGCGCGACGGGTTGCTGACTCCGTATTGCGTCGTCAGTGCTGCGGTCAGCGCCGATTGGTCGTCGATTCGTCCGGGGATCGCGCGCAACCCATACTCGGGTAGCTGTGCGGCGATCTCTGCGAGGGGAACTCCTTTGCGATCGAGCTCTTTGATCATCGTTCGCACCGCCTGCCGTTTTCGCATTGGTTGCAGTTCCTTGCCGTCGACGATCACTTGATACTGAGTCCAATCGCGGTTATCGGGACGTTCGGCTACGCGCCTCTGCGCGGCCTCCTTGTTGCGGACGCGGATCTGATAATCCGCCGCTTCGGGAAGCGGGATCAGTTGTTGTATGTCAATGTAGGTTTCGCCGCCGATGGTGTAGGGCACGAGCTTCATGCACCGAATATCCATGTTCTCAAACTCGTTGAGCCACAGGACGGTTGTTGTGATCTCGCGGCTGAATCCTTGTGCCGCGAGAATTATCCGGACGTCGTCGGCGATCTCGACATCGTCGGCGTCCTCTTGGCCGAGGAATTCGAGAAGATCCTGGAGTCCGTCTACCGCTTCGGGATCGCCGTTTTGATCCTGCGAACGCGAATAGGCTTCCACCACCTGATCGAATGTCATGGGGGCGACCATGGCCGCATACCGCAGCGCCTGGAGTTCCATGTGGCTGCCGTCATCACCGCGTTTTAGTTCGATGACCACGAGCCGTCGATTCCGATCCAGCGCGAGCAGGTCGATACGTCGTCGAGAGTCCTCCCAGCTTCCGAACTCCTCGGCGATGATCTTCAGATCTTCACCAAATGCGCCGGGTTGCTGGCGCAGCAATCGCTGCAGATCTGCGCGTTCGCGGATCGCCAGGTCTTCGAAGGACGACGGCGTCTGCTCCACCAACTTGCCGTCACTGATCGCGTACAGCGTCATCGGATCCCCGTTCCTGCGCCCATTTTGCCATCGCCTGCTTCTGCAATCTTCAGACTTGACCTAATCGCAGTCAACGCATTTCGCTGCTTCTGTAGGTTGGCCAACTCGAAGCGTCACGTGATTTCCGCCATCACGCCTGCATATGTTGGCGACGGCCATTCGCCCCGAATGGCAATCGGTTTGGACTGGGCTGGGCAGGGCGTCCGCGCAGTGCCTGTCGAGCTGTCGAAAGGCCTCACTCCAAGTCGGACAAAACCTTTCGCGCCGCCTCGAGCTCGGCTTCGAGGGCGGCAACCTTGGCGGCCTGCTGAGCACGGGCCTCCTCGATCACCGCATCGATCGGGGTGGCGAGGTCATCGTGGAGCTCCTTTGCCGCGCGGGAGACGGCGGCAGCCGCGACCGATAGGTCGCGAGCAAGGTAGGTGGTGCCCTGCTTGAGCTCGGCGCGCCACTCGCCGTCGGCGGTACCGGTGACGGCGAGGGTCAGCTCGATGGTCTTGGCTTTCTTGCCCGGGCCCTTCTTGGCAGGTGCTTTCCTGGGCTTCTCCTCGACGGGAGCTTCAACGGTGGGTGCGGCGCTGTCGGAGTCGGCGGCCAAGGCTTCTGGTGCCTGGGCTTCTGCAGTTATCGTCACTGAATTCCCTCTCGAACATCGGCTCGTGCTAGGCGGGCTGGCGGTCGCAGATATTAGAACACGCGTTCGACCGTTGTCGTCAAGTCGACTCGCCCGGCGCGCTCACATTGTCCGCTGGATTGCCGAAATCGGCTTGCGCGCCTGCGTTCTCGAATTCACGGACGTCAGTCCTCGAGCCCGTACTCGTCGAACCAGTACGCGAGTTTGCCCCGTCGGCTCACCGCGCGCATCCGCGCCTCGGCGGCGGTGCGCATCTTGCTGGTGGTGACGATGAGCAGTTCATCGCCGATGGCGATGCGGGTGTCCGGCAGCGGAACAAAGGTGCGGCCGTTGCGGATGATCAGCGTGATCACCGCCGGATCGGGCAGCCGCAGTTCGAGGATCGTCACGTTGTGCAACCGGGAGTGGGGCTGCACCGTCATGGTCAGCAGCTCGGCGTCGAGTACGTCCAGTGGTGCGGCTTCCACTTGAATTTCGCGGGTGACGTCGCGGGTGATCAGCCCGAGCGCGTTCGCCACGAATCGGATGCTGGGCGCCTGGATCAGGGTGAAGATCACCACGAGGACGAACACGATGTTGAGCAGGCGGTAGCTGTCGGGCACCCCGGCGACGATCGGGAACGTGGCCAGCACGATCGGCACGGCACCGCGCAGGCCCGCCCAGGACAGGAAGAGCTGTTCGCGCAACGGGATACGGAATCCGGCCAGCGACAGGACCACCGACGCCGGGCGGGCGATCAACAGCAATACCAGCCCGATGGCGATCGCCGGGACGAGGTCATCGGCCAGATCGTGGGGATTGACGAGCAGGCCGAGCAGGACGAACAACCCGATCTGGGCCAGCCAGCCCACCCCTTCGGCGAACGACCGGGTGGCGGACTTGTGCGGCAGGCCAGAGTTTGCGAGGACCACCGCGGACAGGTACGCGGCGATGAAGCCGCTGGCGTGCGCGCTGCCTGCGGCGGCGAATGCGATCAGGCCCAGTCCGAACGTGGCGATCGGGTAGAGCCCCGAGGCCGGCAGCGCGATGCGACGCAGGGCAAATGCACCGGCGAACCCGATGGCCAGGCCCAGCAGGGAACCGGTAACCAATTCGTATACGAGGCCGGTGATGGCGCCCTCGGGGTGGAACACGAACGGCACCACGCTGAACGTCAGCACCAGGATGACGGCCGGTGCGTCGTTGAAACCGGATTCGGCCTCCAGTAGTCCGGCCAGTCGGCGGGGCAGCGGCAGGATCCGCAGTACCGAGAACACTGCGGCCGCGTCGGTGGAGGAGACGATGGCACCGAGCAGCAGGGCGAGTTGCCAGTCCATACCCAGCAGCAGATGTGCGCCGACGGCGGTGATGGCCGTGCTGATCAAGACTCCGACGGTGGCCAGCACGCCCGCGGGTGCCAAAACTCCGCGGATATCGGAAAAACGGGTGGTCAGGCCGCCCTCGACGAGCACGATCGCCAAGGCCGTGGTGCACACGTTGCGGGCCAGTTCGACGTTGTTGAAATCCAGCCCGATCCCGTCGACTCCCAGAACCATGCCGACTGCCAGGAAGAACAGCAGGCTGGGAAAGCCGATTCGGGTCGCCACCCGCGTGCCGATGATGCTCGCCAGCAGCACGATGCCGCCGGTGAGCAAAGTGAGGTAGAGCTGGTTCAGACTCATCGGGAATTAGTTAATCAGGACAATGGACCCTGGGTGGACCATGCCGATAGGCGAAAATGGTGGAGTGGGCGGACGGAAGATGCGAGTCGTGATCGCCGGAGCGGGCAACGTGGGCCGCTCCGTGGCGCGTGAGTTGCTCGACAATAGCCACAAGGTCTTGTTGATCGAGCAGTTGCACCGGCGGTACGAGCCGCACACGGTGCCCGACGCCGATTGGTTGCTGGCCGACGCCTGCGAGCTCTCCGCGATGGAGGGCGCCGGGATCGAAACCGCCGACGTGCTGATCGCCGCCACCGGTGACGACAAGTCGAATCTGGTGGTCGGATTGCTGGCCAAGTCCGAGTTCGGCGTGCCGCGGGTGGTCGCCCGGATCAACGACATCCGCAACCAGTGGCTGTTCGGCCAGGACTGGGGCATCGACGTCGCGGTCTCGACACCGGGCTCGTTGGTGTCCGGCGTCGAGGGCGCAATCGACGTCGGACATATGGTGCGGTTGATGACACTGCGCGGCGGCCGGGTAGAGCTGACCAAACTCACGCTGCCGGAAGACAACCCGGTAGTCGGTCAGCGGGTGGACCGCCTGGACTTGCCGGTGGACACCGCGCTGGTCACCGTCGTCCGCGGAAACAAGGTCAGGATGCCCACCCCCGACGATGTGCTCGAAGCCGGCGACGAGCTGTTGTTCACCGCCAACCGCACCTCGGAGAATTCACTGCTCGCCGCGATCCACGGCGGGGAGTTCCTGCGGGAAGTGGTTTCCGAGGAGCCGTGACGGGCGGCGATCTCGCCGTTGACGAAGGGTCGCGTTATGCGACTTTCGGTGGTGGCTGTGGTTGGAAGGGTTGGTACCACCACCATTCCGCGCGTTCCCCGGTCGGTCCGGGGCACGGCGGGACATCAGGTGGGGGTGTTGTGGGTGGGCGGGCCAGCGACCCGTCGTGTAACCGCTGTCCGGCGCTGTCGGTGACCACCAGCCGGTCGGCGGGCCCGGTGATGGTGATGCCGCCCCGATGGTGCAGGCGGTGGTGATACGGGCAGACGAGTACGAGGTTGTGAAGTTCGGTGGGTCCGCCGTCTTCCCAGTGTCGGATGTGGTGGGCGTGCAAACCACGGGTAGCCCCGCAGCCAGGAACCCGACAGCCCTGGTCGCGGTGCTCCAGGGCCCGGCGCAGTCGGCGGCTGATCTGACGAGTGGTGCGTCCGGAGCCGATCACCTGGCCAGACCGCTCAAACCAGACTTCACAGGTGGCGTCACACAGCAGGTCGCGTCGTTCATCGTCGGTCAGCAGCGGACCCAGATGCAGTGTGGCGACGGGCTTGTCGCCATCCTTGTCGAGATCGAGATGCACCACTGCGGTGGTGTGCTGCCCGTGTGGACGGCGTGCCGCCTCGATATCCCAGCCGGTCTCGACCAGGCTCATGAACGCATCCACACTGGTGGGGAATGGCGGTGCCTCGACCTCACCGTCGGGTTCGCTGTCATCGGTGTCGTGATCGCGTTTCCAGTCCGCGACCAATCCGTCATGATGGGACTGGCGGGCGGCGTCGAACTTCGCCGCCTCCAACCGGGTCAACCGGATCCGATAGGTCGTGTACTCACCCTCGTCGGTTTTGGTGATCGACCGCCCCGGATCGGGACCCGGCTCTAATTCCGATTCGGGCTCGCGGCGGGGCTCCAGCTTGACCGCGGTACGCAACTGATCGACCGTCGCTACCGCCGCCAACTCCGCGTAATGCGTATCGGATCCGTCGGCGGCTTTCTCGGCGATCACCCCCACCTGATCCAGCGACAACCGACCCTCACACAGCCCCTGCACGCAGCGGGGAAACTCGTCGAGTCGCCGCGCCACCGCCACCACGACCTCGGCATTGCGTGGGGTGACGCCGGTTTTCCAGGCCATCAACGCCTTCATCGAGCGGGCACCGGTCATGCCCCACAACTCATCACGGTCGATCTCGGCCGCGATCTCCACGATGCGGCCGTCGATCGCATTGCGTTGACCGGTCAGCTCCTCCAACTCCCCGAACAACCCCTCCAGCCGCTGTGCAGGGCTCACCTCACCATCGAAAGCGGCTGCGGTCGAAGACATAACGTCATTGTCTCAAGGGGGTACGACAAGTTTTGTGCTCAGCGACGGAGCGCGCTCTAGGCTGATGCGCATGGACGCCGAAGACGCCGAAGCACCGGAACGCCGGCTGGTGATCAGGGTCAACTCGAACGCCAAGATGTCGCGCGGCAAGGCCGCCGCGCACGCCGTGCATGCCGCACTCAAGCTCTACGGCATCGAATACGAGCACCCGGTCATCGTGATCGGGGGCAAGCCTGATGAGATTCTGGCGCAGACGGTGCATGTGCGTGACGCCGGTCGCACCGAGTTGGAACCCGGCACATTGACCGCGGGGGCGAGCTGGGAGTACAAGGACCAGGCGGAGTCCGAGGGGCCGGAGTAGCGGCTAACTGTCGTGACCCGTTGCCGCAGTGTAGTCGCCGGCCGCGGGGCGAGCGAAGGTCCGACCGAGGTAGTCGCGGAGTTCGTGGACATTGCAATCGAGCAGTGCGACGTAACCGTCGGGACGCACGAGCGTGAGCCCCCCGTATCCCGCCTGAGCGGTGTCGTGCCTGACATCGATCAGCTCCGCATGAGGCCCGATTGCGGCATGGAGTCCGGGCGGCTCCGGACCGGAATGCAGCAGCGTGAACCTGGATGAGTCGAGCACGTTGATGCGCGGGAATCGGTCGCCGACTGCCAGGTGCGTGTCATTGGCACCTCCGGTGCGATCGCGGTACGACACGTCGAGCTGGGTCAGTGCGCGCTGCAAGACGCGCTGGACGGCCGGCCGGGCGGTGACATGTGGCGCCAGATGGCGACGGGCGGCGGCGGCAATTGGGTTGCGCAACAGGGTCATCCGGGTTGCCCTCCGAGTTCCCTTCACCAGTCGGTGTGCCACCGGGGAGCGTTCGGCCGCATAACTGTCGAGTATCTCCGGCGCAGCTTGACCGTGCACCACAGCCGCTAGTTTCCAGCCAAGGTTGAACGCGTCCTGGATGCCGGTGTTCATTCCCTGCCCGCCCACCACAGAGTGCACATGCGCTGCGTCGCCGGCGAGGAAGACCCGCCCGACAGAATGCCGGGCCACCTTGCGTTGGTTGATGCGAAATCGGCCGGCATAGGTGATCTCGGAGATGCGGGCCCCGGCCGGCGCGCACCGTTCCACGGCGGTCTGCAGCTCCTCGAAAGTTACTCCCCCCACGGGGGATTGGCTGGGTCCGTACGCGATGGTGAGGCGGTGCAGGCCGGCGGGCATCGGAAAGAACGCGACGAACCGGCCCGGTTGAGGAACGAGTAGAACACGTCACAGCGCAATGACCAGTCCATCTGGACGTCGGCGACGGCGAAGTTCTCCTCAAATGCAGCGCCGACGAACGGCACGCCGAGCTGACGCCGCACGCTGCTGTGTGCGCCGTCGCAGCCGATGACCCACGACGCGTGGGCTTCTTTCGTCGTTCCGTCACGCCGCAGACCGACCCGGACGTCGTCGGGGGCGTGGGCGAGTGTGGTCAGTTCGACGCCGTGTTCGACGGTGACGCCGTGGTCGGCCAGCCGGGCGGTCAGGAGTTCCTCGACCTGGGGTTGCGGCACCATCAGCAGGTAGGGGTGCGGGGTGTCCAAGGTGTGGATGTCTAGATGCAGGAATCGTTTTCCCTCACTGAAGACGTTGAATTCAGTGACCGGAACGCCTTTGGCCACGGCGGCGTCGGCAAGATCCAGCTTCTCGAACAGCTCGAGGGTCCTGGGTTGGACGCCGAGTGCGCGGGTTTCGGTCGTCGGCGCCGCGGCGGCGTCGACGATGCGGACGCCGACGCCCCGCCTTGCCAGCTCGAGCGCCATGGTGAGTCCGGTCGGTCCGGCACCGACGACAAGGACCTGTGTGGTCATGACGTGCCGTGCCGCGCTGCGGAATCAATGGTGGAGTACTGCGGAACCCACGCGGTTGAGCGCGGAATCCACCGCGGAACGTTGTGCCGGAACTCGTCGTACTGGGCGCCGAACCGCCTGCGGAGGTGGGGTTCCTCGAAGGCTGGAATCGCGATCACGGTCAGCGTGCAGAACAGCGCGAACCAACCGAGGAGCCAGGGTGAGGCCGTGGCCACTGCGGTACCGAGTTGGATGCAGAACACCGCGGTCATCATCGGGTTGCGGACGTGGCGGTACGGACCTTGAACGACCAGGTTGACCGGAGATCCGATGGCCAGGGCTCCTTTTCCGATGCGGTCGAACAGGATCACCGTCCAGACCAGGAACCACAGCCCGAACGCGATCAACGCTGCGCCCGCGAGGGTGAGCAGTAGACCCGAAGTCGTGGTCAGGTCAGGGGGTTTCACGCCGGTCAGCCAGATGATGAGGCCCGGAATGAAGATCGTCATCGTGGCGGGGGCGATGAGCACCGAGATGGTGTGTCGCCACCAGAGTCGCCGTTGGGTCATGTCGCACTCCTTTCTTCAACGACTGTTGAAGAAAACGTTACGCCTCGGCTTCCACATAGGTCAACGGTTGTTGAACTAAACTTCGCGCCATGTCGGAGACCCGGCGGAGCGGCCGGTGGCGCACCGGCCAACAGAACAAGCAGCGGATTATCGACGCCGCGCGCGAACGCTTCATGCGTGACGGTTATGAGCGCGCGACGGTGCGGGGGATCGCCACCGATGCCGGTGTGGATGTCGCGATGGTCTACTACTTCTTCGGCAACAAGGAGGGCCTGTTCACCGCGTCGGTACTCGACACCCCCCAACACCCGTTGCATCAGCTGGCGAATCTGCTCGACGAGGGAACCGGCGACATCGGCGCACGCCTGATCCGTGATGTCATTGGCCGGTGGGACGAGGGCTGGTCCTTCGACCCCTTGCTGACGGTGTGGCGATCGGCGGGAATTCAACCGTTGGCACGCAAGCTCTTACACGATTCTCTGGCGGGGCCGGTGGCTCAGCGGGTTGCTGGGGAATTCGGCGTCGACAATGCCGAGCTACGCGTCGAGTTGGTGACCGTCCACCTGGTCGGTCTGGCCTTCGCCCGCTATCAACTCAAGATCGAGCCGCTGGCCTCGGCCGGCATAGACGATCTGGTCGCCTGGATGGGGCCGGCCGTCCAGCGCTACCTGACCGATCCGAATCCGTAGCTGCAGCCGTCCGCGCAGCACCGCGACGAACGGCCGCGGGTCGGCGCGGCCATCGCGCCGGAACGGCATGGAGTCGCGGGACGCGCTGATCCACTCCTCACGGGTCAGGTCGTCGAGAGACAAGCGGCGTCCGGCCCGGTGGGCGAGAAGATGCAGCAGCAGGGTTCCGGTGCGTCCGTTGCCTTCCCGGAAGGGGTGGATCTGGTTGTAGTCGGCATAGATTCGGGCCAGCCGATAGGACAGCGTGCCGTCATCGATCTCGGTGCCCTCGTCGACGAGCCTGCTGATCTCGACCTGCAGTGCTTCCAGGGCGCGTGGAATCCGTGCGCACGAGCCGAACATGCTGTCGCCCTTGCGCAGTTCGACGATGCGTGGCTCGCCCGCCCAGGCGTACACGTCCCCGAACACATGCCGGTGCAGCGACCGGATGTCCAGATCGGTGTCGTGGGCATGCAGGTGGACCTGCAGGATCCGGCCCGCGGTCGCCACGTATTCCAGCTGTGCGAGCAGCGCGGCATCCTGTATACCGAAGTTGTTGCGCAGCAACGTTGTTCCCGGGGTGAAGTACGGCCTACGCCGGGCGAACACCCGCCGGCGCGGCGGTGGGGCAGTGGTGGGGAGCTGCGGCCCGAGGTACTCGCCGAAACTTACCGCGCCGGCGAGCAGAGCGGTCAGGGAGGCGATCTGTTCGGCCGTGGGTTGCCAGCCTTCCAGCCGCTCGGCGGCGATGGTCTGGGTCAGGGCGTGGCACCCGACCTCGGGCTTGGTGGTTACCACGTGGAGAACGTCGAGGTCGACGCCAGGTAGTCGAGTTTTCGCCGGACTCCGGTGAGTTCACGGTCGATGCTGCGCAGCGCGGTGCGGTCCTGCGGTGACAGATCCGACATCTCGACACGCTCGTCGACGTGGTCCTCGGTACCGTCGGGGTTCCAGCGTGCGGCCCGCAGCCGCCACCGGATGCTGGATCCGATCGCGTGACATTTCGCCAGCACCCTGGCGTCATCGGGATCGAGATAGCGGGTGCCGGCGGCGGACGCGATCCGCTCGGTGGTGGGCAGCGCGTCGGATCCGCAACTGAGCGCGGCCCAGCGCGCGATCCGGACCACCGGGTCGACGGCGGCAAGTTTGACGTCGACGCGGCTGTCACCCGACGTCAGTACCCGCAGCCGGGACGGGATGTGGCCGCGGGTGAAGGTGGCATCCTGCAGCATCGCGGCCAGCGACGACGGTTGAGCCCGCGCCGCGATGCCGGCTTGATCGCGCAGATCGGGCGATGCCCCGAGGGGGACGGCGTCGGCCAGCAGACCGATCATCACCACGCCCCGGTCGGCGGAAGCATCGGCGGCCCACCGGCCGATGCCGATCGCCCACTCCTGGGCGGTCCGGTTGAAGCGCACCCGGGATGCGACCGCGCCGTTGTCGTCGGCACGGAAACCGCAACAGCCCAGCAGCTCATGCACATGAACCGCCTGAGCGAGGGCGGCGTCTGCTGGGACGTCGGGGCTGCGGACCACCAGGGTCTCCAGATCGGATCCGGGGAGTGCGTCGCCGCGGCCGACGCTGCCCGAGGCGTACCAACCGCCGCGGGGGTCCACCAATCGCGCCGCGGTCGTCAGTGCGGCACGGGCGACGGCCGACCACGCCGCGGCGAGCGAGGCGGCCCCGGCCCGGGCGTCGGCCACCTTCCGCACCGCATCGTGGGCGGCGGCGGTGGCCGCCACCAGCTCGCTCTCGCCGGCCGCTGACGCAATACGCCGACGGGCATCGTCCAACGCAGCCACAGCCATGTCGGTGATTGTGACAGGACACCGGGCCGGTGAGGTTTCGGCAACGCAATGCTTACCGCTCGCTACATGAACGAAACACGCGGGTGACAGCTCGGACACGCCAAGAGGCTTATCTATCGAGTGACAGTTAAGAAGCTGGCAGCACCGCCCCCGAGCCTGAGAGAAATGCCTATGACCAGCAGCGCTACCGCGGGACGCGATGTGTCCGACCGTTTTGGCGACCACGACGACCTGGCCGAGTTCGGTTACGACCAGCAGTTGCACCGTCGGCTCGGCAAGTTCGAATCTTTTGCCGCGGGCTTCTCGTTCGTGTCCATCTTGACCACGATCTTCCAGTTGTTCGGCCTGGGATTCGGCTTCGGTGGTCCCGCCTTCTTCTGGACGTGGCCCGCGGTGTTCCTCGGCCAGTTCCTGGTGGCGCTGTGCTTCGCCGAACTGGCCGCGCGCTACCCGATCTCGGGGGCCATCTACCAATGGTCCCGCCGGATGGGCGGCGAGGTGATCGGCTGGTTCGGCGGCTGGTTCATGATCCTGGCCCAGATCGTCACCGCCTCGGCCGCGGCGATCGCGCTACAGGTGGTGCTCCCCACGATCTGGTCCGGCTTCCAGGTCATCGGCGAGGACCCGGCCCTGACCTCACCGAGCGGGGCGGCCAACGCGGTCCTGCTCGGCACGGTGCTGCTGGTGCTCACCACCACGATCAACTGCCTTGGCGTCAAATGGATGTCGCGGGTCAACAGCGCGGGGGTGATCTGCGAGATCGTCGGTGTCATCGCCGTCATCGGAGTGTTCTTCACCCACGCACAGCGTGGACCGCAAGTGGTGTTCGACACCGGTCACGCCGGAGGGCAACCCGGCTATGTCTGGGCCTGGATCATGTCGGGGCTGATGGCCGCCTACGTCATGGTCGGCTTCGGGTCGGCGGGCGAGTTGGCCGAGGAGACCCGCAATCCCCGCCGGGTCGCGCCCCGCACCATCCGGATGGCGTTGTCGGTCTCGGCGCTCGGTGGCGGGCTGATGATTCTGGGTGCGCTGATGGCCGCCCCGAGCCTGACCGATGGCAGGCTGGCCACCGAGGGACTGCCGTACGTACTCGACACCGTGTTGTCCTCACCGTGGGGAACGGTGTTGCTGGTCGACGTGTGCATCGCGATCACCATCTGCACCTTGGCAATTCAGACCGCAGCTTCCCGACTGATGTTCTCGATGGCCCGCGACGGACGGCTGCCGGCATCGGCGATCCTGTCGAAGGTCAACAGCCGCACCGGAACCCCGATCTGGCCGTCGGTGCTCATCGGTCTGCTGTGCATCGGCGTGCTGCTGGTCAATGTCGGCAATTCGGCGATCTTCGCGACCCTGGCCAGCGTCTGCATCATCCTGATCTACCTGGCCTACCTGATGGTGACCGCGCCACTGCTGTACCGACGCATCAAAGGCTGGCCTGCTCAACGCAACCAGGTCGACGCCGAAGGGCTACCGCTGTTCTCGCTCGGCAAGTTCGGCATCGCGGTCAACGTCCTGGCGGTGCTCTACGGCACGGTGATGATCGTCAACCTCGGTTGGCCCCGAGCCGAGATCTTCAACCCCGGAGGGGACATGCCGATCCTGCAGTGGGCCGGTCCGCTGAGCATCGCGGCCGCGATAGTCCTCGGCGCACTCTGCTTCCCCCGCGGCAAGACCCACCCCAAACCCGTCACGATCGGAGCCTGCTGATGACCACTGCAACCACCGCCGGCGCCCGCGATCATGCCCGGGCCCAGGCCGGGACACTCACCGATTCGATGCCGGTCGTACCGGCCTCGGCGTGGCCCACACCGCCGCGGAACGTGTCTCCTGAGCAATTGACCTGGGCCGAAACGATTCCCGGCGGCCGCTACACCAGCAAGGTGCTGGCCCGCGGCACCCGGATGCGTCTGCGCGATGTGGACGGCACCGCGTGCGCCCATGTGCTGCTGTGGCGGGCCGACGCCCCCTGGGAGCGGCTCAACGTCGCCGACACGGTGAAAGTGCCCTGGCAGGCCTATCTTTCGACGGGCCACCCGCTACTCAGTGACCAGGGCAGGGTGCTGGCCACCCTGGTGTCAGACACCTCCGGCCACCACGACGCCCTGTGCGGAACCAGCACCCTGACCGGCAACGCAACCAAATACGGTGCGGGCGAGGTGGAGTCGGCCAGCCCCGCCGGGCGCGAACTGCTCGCGCTGGCCGCGCTCAAGAACGGGCTGACCCGCCGCGACGTGGCACCGAGCGTGTCGTTCTTCCACGGTGTGCGGGTCGACCTCGACGGCACGTTGGTGTCCACCGGGTCGGCCGGTGCCGGCACCGACGTCGAACTGGTCACCCACCTGCCACTGATCGTGGCGATCGCCAATACCGCCCATCCATTGGATCCGGCACCGCAGTTCACCGTCGGCTCGCTCGAGGTGCTGGCCTGGTCGGCGCCCGGTGACCTCGCCGAGATCGGTGCAGGAGTCAGTGACCGCGACCCCGAATACCAACGCGCCTACCTGAATTCCGAAGATGTCTGGAGTGCCCGATGACCGTCACCGCCACCCACACCCTGGTCGATGAAATCGTCGCGCCCCGCGCCCCCTGGTCGAAGATCGTGCGCGCCGGAGACGTGCTCACCATCGTCGACCTGCACGGCAACCAGGCTGTGGACACCCTGTTCTACGGGGCCGAGGACCACACCGTGCGCTACAGCGCCCCGGTCACGATCACGGCTCAGGGCAACATCTTCCTGAGTACCGGATCGGTGCTGCGCGACAGCGACGGTGCACCGATGCTGACCATCGTCGACGACGAGGTCGGCAACCATGACACCCTCGGCGGGGCCTGCTCGCAGGAATCGAACACCCTGCGCTACGGACACCACACCAAACACCAGCACGCCTGCGTGGAGAACTTCATCGGCGAGGGTGCCCGCTGGGGACTGACCAAGGCCGACATCGTCAGCAACATCAACTTCTTCATGAACGTCCCGGTGGATCCGGACGGCGCGTTGGGCATCGTCGACGGCCTGTCGGCTCCGGGCAAGACCGTGTCGTTGCGCGCCGAGATCGACACCCTGGTGCTGGTGTCGAACTGTCCGCAGATCAACAACCCCTGCAATGGGTTTGACCCCACCGCCGTGCGAATGATCGTGACCCGCCCATGACCACACTTGAGGTGATCCGGCCCGGCATGGCCACCACGGTGCAGGATTGGCCGGGGCGGACCGGCTACTGGCAGATCGGGGTGCCGCCGTCGGGACCGATGGACGACGTGTCCTTCCGGTTGGCCAACGTCGCGGTGGGCAATCCGGAGGGCGCTCCAGGTCTGGAGGCCACGATGGGTGGACCGGCGGTGCAGTTCGACACCGACACCTGGGTGTGTGTCACCGGTGCGCCCGCGCCGGTGACCGTCGACGGGACGCGGGTCGCGCAGTGGGTGCCCGTCCTGGTCAAGGCCGGTCAGGTCCTGGACGTGGGAATGGTCGACGGCCCGGGCCTGCGCGTCTACATCGCGATGGCCGGCGGACTGCAAGCCGACGAATACCTGGGCAGTGCATCGACATTCACCCTCGGCCGGTTCGGTGGGCACGAGGGCCGGGTGCTGGCGGTGGGGGACAAGCTCGAAACTGCTGATGCGGCGGTGGGAACCCGGCGGCGCATCCTGTTCGAGGAACAGCCGGCCATCGGTAACCACTGGTACATCGCGGTGACCGTCGGCCCGCACAGCGCACCGGAGTTCTTCACGCGCAACGATATCCACACGCTCCTCAACCACGACTACCAGGTGCACTTCAACTCCGACCGCACCGGCGTCCGGCTGATCGGGCCGAAGCCGGAATGGGCCCGCCCCGACGGCGGGGAAGCCGGACTGCATCCGTCGAACATCCACGACAACGCCTATTCGGTGGGCTCACTCGACTTCACCGGGGACACCCCGATCCTGCTCGGCCCGGACGGTCCGAGCCTCGGCGGTTTCGTCTGCCCGGTCACCGTCACTGCCGCCGACCGTTGGAAGCTGGGCCAACTCGCCCCGGGTGCCACCATCCGGTTCGTCCCCGTGCAGGCATCGGCGGCGCCACAACCCGCTACTCTCGGCCCGGGCCGCCGCGCTTCGATCCCCGCGGTGTTCTCCGCCGGCGGTGACGAGGACGACGGAATCATCGCCGGCACCACCTCATCCGATGGCACGACGGCAGTCACTTACCGCCGGATCGGGGACGACAATGTCCTGGTCGAGTACGGCGAGATGCGACTGGACCTGGCGCTGCGGGCCCGAGCCCACGCGCTGCACCACGCGCTGGAACAACACCGGCCCGACGGGCTGATCGACCTCACACCCGGGATCCGTTCGCTGCAGGTCAAGGTGGACCCGGCCCGGCTCCCGCAGGCCAAGCTGGTGCCGCTGCTGGCCGAGCTCGAAGCCTCGCTACCTGCCGCGCAGGATCTCGTGGTGCCCAGTCGCACCGTGCGGTTGCCGCTGAGCTGGGATGACCCGTCGACGCGGGAAGCGATCGACCGCTATATGCACGGGGTGCGCGCCGATGCGCCGTGGTGTCCGTGGAACATCGAGTTCATCCGGCGGATGAACGGCCTGGCCTCGGTCGACGACGTGCACCGAATCGTTTACGACGCCGAGTATCTGGTGGTCGGGCTCGGTGACGTCTACCTGGGAGCACCGGTGGCCACGCCGCTGGATCCGCGTCACCGTCTGGTGACGACCAAGTACAACCCGGCGCGGACCTGGACCCCGGAGAACGCGGTCGGTATCGGTGGGGCATACCTGTGCATCTACGGGATGGAGGGACCGGGCGGATACCAGTTCGTCGGCCGCACCACCCAGATCTGGAACCACCGTCACCCGCTGGTGGCCCAAGGCTTCGATCCCGAACACCCCTGGCTGTTACGGTTTTTCGACCGCATCCAGTGGTATCCGGTGTCCGCCGAGGAGCTGTCGGACCTGCGCGCCGATATGGCCGCCGGACGCGGTCAGGTCGAGATCACCGACGGAACATTCTCGCTTGCCGAGCACGAGCAGTTCCTGGCCGCCAATGCCGAGGACATCGCGGTGACCCGCGCGACGATGGAAGCGGCGCGCGGTGAGGAGCGCGAGCGTTGGGCGGCGGCAGGAGAATTCGTACGAAAGGAGTCCGTGTGAGCAAGATTGCCGAGATCTACCGGAACATCGAAGCCAGCGGACGCGACGAGGTGTTCATCCACCTACGTCCGCAGGCTGAGGTGGAGGACGAACACCGTGTGGCGCTTGCCGGTGACGGCCGACTGGCCGGGCTGGTGCTGGCGGTCAAGGACAACGTGGACGTGGCCGGCATCCCGACCACTGCGGCGTGCCCAGATTTCAGTTATCTTCCCGATGCCGACGCACCGGCGGTGACCGCTCTCAAGGCCGCCGGTGCTGTCGTCATCGGGAAGACCAACCTTGACCAGTTCGCCACCGGATTGGTCGGGATCCGCAGTCCCTATGGCGCCGTGCGGGATTCCCGCCGGCCGGACTACATCTCCGGCGGGTCGAGTTCGGGGTCGGCGGTGGCCGTCGCGCTCGGCTTCGCCGATATCGCGATCGGCACCGACACGGCAGGGTCGGGTCGCGTCCCGGCCGGACTGCAGGGCATCGTCGGAATCAAGGCCACGGTCGGCCTGGTCTCCACCGAGGGGGTCGTCCCGGCCTGCGCGAGCTATGACTGTGTGACGATCTTCGCCGCCGACCTGGCCACCGCGCAGTCGGCGATGGCCGTGATGAGTGCCGGTGCGCCGCAACGGCCGTGGCCGACCGATGTTCCCTTCGCTGCGGCGGTGACTCCCAGAATCGCGATCCCGGACACCTTGCCCGGGCTCGATGACGGATGGCGGGCCGCGTTCGACGCCGCCGTACGCCAGGCGAACGACGCGGGATTCGACACGGTCCCGATTCCGATGGATGACTTCTTCGCCGCGGCCGGCCTGCTTTACAGCGGCGCACTTGTCGCCGAAAGGTGGGATGCGGTAGGGGAGTTCGTCAGCGCGGCCGGTTCTGACGTGCGGCTGGACCCGACCGTGGCGGCGATCATCACCGCGGCGGGCTCGCATCCGGCCGCCGATCTCTTGCGGGACCGGCGGCGGGTCGAGGAGCTCCGCGTGAAAGCCGTGGCCCAGCTCGCCGGCTGTCACGCACTCATGGTCCCGACGGCTCCCGAGCATCCGCGCATCGACGAGGTCGCGGCGGACCCGGTCGCGGTGAACTCCCGGATGGGTCGGTACACGAACTTCTGCAACCTCTTCGACATGTGCGCCGTCGCGGTTCCCGCCGGCACGGTGTCCGATGGCGCGCAGTTCGGAATCACCTTGCTGGCACCGGGATTTCACGACGGCGTCATCGCCGATCTGGCAGCCCGGTTCGTCGACGGTGCCTCGGCCGAGACCTGGCCCGAGTCGGGCGGTGCGCCGCTGACCGAGCTTGCGGTGTTCGGTGCGCATCTGCGCGGGCAGCCACTGGAGCACCAGCTCACCGGGCGGGGCGCGCGCTGGGCCGGTCCCATCACCACGGCCCCCCACTACCGCCTGTTTGCGCTCGACACGGTTCCGCCCAAACCGGGCCTGATCCGCGTCTACGAGGACGGGGCACCCATCGTCGGTGAGCGGTGGCTGTTGTCCCCGGCCGCGCTGGGCGAGTTCTTGGCTGAGTTACCCGCGCCGATGTTGCTCGGGAAGGTGGAGCTCGACGACGGCCGCTGGATCACCGGTTTCGGTTGTGACCACATCGCTCCCACACAAGGTCGGGACATCACCGAATACCGGGGTTGGTTGGCTGCGATGGCGTGAGGCGGAAGAGACGACCTCGTCTGGGGATGAACTCCGCGCTGGGGATAACTCGTCGTTCCGCGGGGTTGGTTGTCGGTGTGCAGCGAGACGGTTGTCGCAATCATTCCTGCGAACAAGGGACGCGACATGGGTAACCGAGCCAACTTTGTGATTGTCGAAAACGGTGAATGGCAGCTGTATTACTCCCATTGGGCGGGTTGCCGAATGCTCGATGCGCTTGCCTTCGGCCCGGAATTCGCGTTGCGTTACGTCAAGGCGCTGGAGGCGTTGCCACGCACCGACTGGACGTGTCCGTTGTGGTCTGACGGCGGCGCGGTCATCGATGTAGACCGCAAGCGGCTCCTGTTCTTCGGTGATGAACTCATGTGTGACATGCCGATCCGGCGTGCGATGTTCGTGGTACTGATTGCGATGTGGCCCGACTACGAAGTCGGATGGGCCTATGGCGGGACTCACGAACTCGCGAGCTATGTGGGCGCCGACTGCAAGTGGGACGACGACCTTCGCGGCCCCGACCTGAAACTGGCGCGCAAACACGGCACCGGTCCATGTCAAGTGGTGTCGATGATCGACACCGCCGGCCACCTGCGGTTGTGGCCGCTGTGGTGGGGAGTGAGTTCCGCCCGACATGGGTCAGGCCTCATGGAATTGCTTCCGGGCAAGGGTTTTGCGCGTTTGCGTCTCGGTCAGATTCCGGTTGGTGGGGTTCACATTGATGCCGGCAGGCGACGTATTGGTGTCTGGTACACCGACGAACCACAGAACGTGTTCCACCGGCTGCCGCACCTGTGGGCAGGGTGGCAGACCGAATGCTGGGACGACCGCTACGAGGAGCATGCCGCACGATGCGGTGGCGCACTGCGACTGCCTACATTGGATCTCGCGGAAGGCGTCGTCAGCGGTCGAGACTGGATACATAAGCGCGTATTCGAAAGTTTCGAGGATTCGCCGGCAGGTGCCATTCTGCGGATTGCCAGTCTCGTTTCACCGCTCGCTCCTGGCCTGCAGGTCAGTGCCGAGGCCGTCACGGGTGCACCCGCACGTCCAACACCGGCTCAGTGGCGCAGGTTCGAAGACGCATGCTCGCGCGTCAGCCTATATATTGAGAGTTCCTGATGTATATATCGGAGGTGTCCATGACCAAGCGGCTGATCGACATCGATGACGCGCTACTGGCCGCTGCTCAGCGAGAGCTCGAAACGACTGGAATCGCGGACACCGTCCGGTCGGCATTGCGTCTCGCATCAACACGATCGGCCCGCGTGCGGCAGGCGGATTGGCTCGCCGCCGGCGGACTGTCCGCCCTGGCGCAGCGACGTGACCGGGACGAGGTATGGCGCTGACGGCACGGTTCCTCATCGACACCAGTGCCGCCGCACGGATGGCACACCCGGAGGTGTCGGAACGGCTCCGACCGTTGGTCGAAGCGGGGCTGGTGGCCACCTGTGCGGTGCTTGAAGCCGAAGCGCTTTTCAGCGCCCGGTCGGCGGATGAGTACGCGCAGTTGCGCGCGGACCGGCGCGCTGCGTACGAGTATCTGCCGACCGACGATGAGCATTGGCAGTCGGCCTTTGATGCGCAATTCCGTTTGGCGCAAGCCGGCCGGCATCGCTCGGTGGGTATTTCCGACCTGTTGACGTCCGTGATCGCAAGTCGTCACCGGTTGACGGTGGTGCATTACGACGCGGACTTTGAGATTGCGGCATCGGTACTGGATTTCGACCAAATATGGGTGGCTGCCCCGGGAAGGTATTGAGTGACAGGCCGATCGGCGGGTCAGCCGCCGGGCACGATCAACGAGACCATCGTCTCGAGCTGACGGGCCATCTGCCGGTAACTCATCGCGCCGGATTGTGCCTGCAGCAGTGCGCCCCAGAACACCGATTCCAGGGTGGCGAGTACCTCCGGCCAGGCTCCGCCGCCCAGGGCCGTCGAGATGCGGCGGGTGACCTCTGCGGCGATCCGCCCGCGCACGTCGTAGACGATCTCGTCATCGGTGCTCATCAAGGCGTGAGTGCAGGCACGTGCCAAGCGAGGTTCATCGGCCATCAACAGCGTGAGTGCCGTGAGCTGCTCAACGACTCGGCTGGTCGCACCGGCAGCGGGATCGACGTCGAGCGGCAGCTGAATGACCCGGTCCAGGTAGAGCTCGGCGAATACCACCTCGATGCATGGGAAGTGTGCGTAGAGCGCGGCGGGTGCCAGCTTCGCGCGCGCGGCCAGGGCCGGCACCGAGACATCGTTGTGCGCGTCGAGAAGTTGTGTTGCCGCACCGAAGACACGACGCTGCGTGCGGATGCGTCGACCCTGTGCGTCGTGGAGATGGGTGACCGTAGGCACTGCTGGCCTGGACATGTGTCCAAGGTATCGATCGGCGGAGCGATTGGCAATCAATCAGTGAAACTGCACGTAATTGACTCATATTCAGCGGTGTCATCTGTGCAGTTCGATCATCGGTGAAAATGCGAGCGAGACATTCGGGTCGATAAACCGGACATGTGTCCAGTAGGATCTGCCCAGATCTGAAAGGGGAGGTCGATGGCTTATGTGATCACGCAGAACTGCTGCAAGGACGCCAGCTGTGTTCCGGTGTGCCCGGTGGACTGCATCCGTCCTGCCGAGGGCGGGCTGGATTCCGCGTCGGCCGAGATGCTGTACATCGATCCGGAATCGTGCATCGACTGCGGCGCGTGCTACGAGGAATGCCCGGTCGGCGCGATCTACTACGACGAGGACCTGCCCGGGGAACTGCAGCGGTTCAAGGACCTCAATGCCGCCTATTTCGAGCGCCATCCGCTCGAACCGGTGACCGTACCGGCGCCGACTTCCCGCGCAGTGGTTGAAGCCGGATCACTGCGGGTGGCGATCGTCGGATCGGGTCCGGCCGCCTGCTACGCCGCCGCCGAGCTGATCGACGTCGACGGTGTGGAGATCAACCTGTTCGAGCGGCTGCCCACGCCGTTCGGTCTGATCCGGGCGGGCGTGGCACCGGACCACCAACACACCAAGTCGGTGGTCGACATCTTCGAGCGGGTGTTCACCAGCCCGCGGTTCGCCGGCCATTTCAACGTCGAGGTCGGCCGCACCATCAACCACGACGAGCTGCTGGCCCATCACCACGCGGTGATCTACGCGGTGGGTGCGGCCACCAGCCGGCGATTGGGTATCGATGGCGAGGATCTCCTCGGTCACCACGCCGCGGCCGAGTTCGTCGGCTGGTACAACGGGCATCCCGACCACGCCGCGCACCAGTTCGACCTGTCGGGCGAGCGCGCGGTCATCGTCGGCAACGGCAACGTCGCGCTCGATGTCGCCCGGGTGCTGTTGATGGACAGGGCCGCGCTCGAGGCCACCGATATTGCCCAGCACGCCCTGGATGCCTTGGCCGACAGCGCAATCCGGGAAGTGGTGATCCTGGCACGCCGCGGCATCGGGCACGCCGCGTTCTCGGCGGGGGAGTTCCTGGCTCTGGGGCATCTCGACGGGGTCGACGTGATCGTGGACCCGCAGGACCTACCGGCCGATGACGAATATGACGACGTCGAGACCTCGTTCAAGTTGGCTGTCGCGCGCGAATACGCCCAACGCAGCCCGACTCCCGGGAACAGGCGGGTGGTGTTCCGATTCGGCACCACCCCGGTCGCCATCCACGGAACCGATCGTGCCGGAGGGCTGGAGGTCGGCAGCGACGTCCGCGGTACCGAGGTGATCGAGACGTCGCTGATCCTGCGGTCGATCGGCTACCGCGGCCTGCCCGTCTCCGGGCTGCCCTACGACGACGACTCCGGGACCGTGCCCAACGACTCGGGCCGTGTCGTGCCCGGCACCTATGTGACGGGTTGGATCAAGCGCGGACCGAGCGGGGTGATCGGTACGAACCGGCTGTGCGCCGAGCAGACCGTGGCCCAGTTGTGGGCGGATGTCGATGCCGGCCTGTTGGCCCGTGAGGTCGAGGGCCGCGAGTCGCTCGATGCGCTGTTAGCGGCGCGGGGTGCCGAGCCGCTCGGCTGGCCGGGATGGCGTGCGATCGACGCCGCGGAACGGGACCGTGGCGTGCAGGCCGCACGGCCGCGGGTGAAGTTCGTGTCGGTCGAGGAGATGCTCAGCGCGGGCCTGCGCGGCTGATTTCGGCTTCGGTCTGCGGATCGGGGTCGCGGGGTGTGCGGGTCGCCCGCGTCATCAACACCAAATAGGCCGGCCGCTCAAGCCCGCGTCAACTCTGCGTAGCGGGCGACGTGGTAATCGGTTGAGCCGAACTCGTACTGCACCGCGGTGAGCCGCTTGAAGTAGTGACCGATCGCCAGTTCCTCCGTCATGCCCATGCCGCCGTGCAACTGCACGGAGTTCTGCCCGACGAAGCGCGCGGCCCGTCCGATGGTGGCCTTGGCCGCCGACACCGCCTTGGCCCGTTGCGCGGGCTCGGCATCGAGGTTCAGTACGGCGAGATAGACCGCCGCCGAAGCCTGTTCGACTTCCATGTGCATGTCGACCATCCGGTGCTGCAGCGCCTGGAAGCTGCCGATGGGAAGACCGAACTGCTGGCGTTGTTTGCAGTACTCCACCGTGTCGGCCAGCACCTTGCGCATTCCGCCGACGGCCTCGGCGCACACGGCCGCCGCGCCCTCGTCACGGGCCAGCTCCAGCGACGGCCAGGCCTGACCCTCGGTGCCCAGCAACGCCCCGGCAGGCAACCGAACGTCGGCGAACGTCAGGTCCGACGCCCTGCGGTCGTCCACCGTCCGGTACGAGTGTGCGGTGAATCCCGTTGGCGGCGAGGCGATATCGACCAGGAACAGGGAGATTCCCTCGGTGTCGGCGCGTTCCCCCGAGGTACGTGCGGTCACCAGTAGGTGGGTGGCAAGGGGCGCGCTGACGGCCATGATCTTCGCACCGTCGAGCACCCACTCGTCACCGTCACGGCGCGCGGTGGTGGACACGTCACGCCAGTTGTCCCCAGACGTCGGCTCGGTGGCCGCCAGTGCGACGATCGCCGAACCCGCCACGATGTTCTCCAGCAGGGCCGCGGCGCCGGACCGGTGCAGCAGTCCGCCGGCGACGACCACGGTGTCGATGAACGGCTCGATCACCAGGGCATGACCCAAAGCTTGTGCGATGACCATGGTTTCGACCGGGCCGCCACCGATGCCACCGGCCTCCTCGGGCAGGGTGGCGCCCAGGATTCCCAGTTCGTCGGCGAAGCTGCGCCAGATCTCGGGCTGCCAGCCGGGGCCGGTCTTGGCCGCGGCCCGGCTGGATGCCAGGTCGTAGCGACTGGCCAAAAACTTGGTCAGCCCGTCGCGCAGCAGTTCCTGTTCGTTGGTCAGGTTGAAGTCCATCTAGAGCCCCAGTTCCGCCTTGGCGAGGATGTTTCGCTGAATTTCGTTGCTACCGGCATAGATCGAGCCGGCCCGGTCGTTGAAGTAGCGCAGTGGAGCGACCGCCTGCCAGGGCGCTCCGCTGTGATAGCCGTCGGCGGGTGGTTCGTAGTCGGCCACCGGGCCGCCCGGGAAGGTGGCGTGCGGCTGGTAGGCGCGGGCGAGCGGGCCCGCGGCCTCCATCGACAGTTCGGTCAATGTCTGGCTCAGTTCGGTGCTCAGGATCTTCAGCATCGACGATGCCGTGCCGGGATGACCGCCCTCGGCGACCGCGGCGAGCACCTGGTACTCCAGGATTTCCAGCACATCGGTGCGGAGTCGGGCGTCGGCAAGCCGACGGCTGAATGCCGGGTCGTCGATGAGCCGGCCACCGGACGGTCCGGGTTGCTCGGCGGCAACCGCGGCGATCTCGTCGCCCAGCACCTGAAGGGCCGGCGCGTTGGCGCCACCGCCGCGCTCGAATTCCAACAGGTACTTGGCCACCGTCCAGCCGTCGTCGATCGTGCCGATCACGTTGGCCTTCGGTACCCGGACCTCGTCGAAGAAGACCTGATTCTGGACCTCTTCGCCGGAAGTCATGACCAGCGGGCGGATTTCGATGCCGGGGGAGTTCATGTCGATCAGCACGAAAGTGATGCCCTGCTGCTTCTTGGCGCCCCGGGTGGTGCGTACCAGCGCGAACATCCAGTTGGCTTCCTGGGCGTGGGTGGTCCAGATCTTGCTGCCGGTGCAAATGAGGTCCCCGGCCGCTTCATCCACGACCGCGGCCATCGACAGCGCCGCCAGGTCCGAGCCGGCCTCGGGCTCGGAGTAGCCCTGGCAGAAGAACACGTCACCGGTCAGGATGCCGGGAAGGAAGTAGTCCTTCTGCGCCTGCGTGCCGAATTTGATGATGGCGTGGGCCACCATGCGGATGCCCATCGGCGAGAGTGACGGGGCACCGGCCAGGGTCGATTCGCGGCTGAAGATGTAATGCTGGGTCAAGCTCCAGTTGCAGCCGCCGTGTTCCACCGGCCACGCCGGGGCTGCCCATCCCCGCTCATGCAGGATCTTCTGCCAGGCCATGCTGGCGTCGTGATCGGCATACACGCTGGTCATCAACTGGCCCGCGCGCCGGAGTTCGGGAGTCAGATTCGTGGCGAGAAAGTCGCGAACCTCGTCGCGGAATTCCTGGTCGCTCGTCGACCACTTCAGGTCCATGCCTGCCCCTGTCTGCTGATGTCGCTCCACAGAGTAAACCTAGTTAGTCAAGTGGCGCAGGCCACCCCGCAACCTGCGGCCGACCCGATGCGAGTGCGATGCGGTCCGAGGTTGCTGGGTGGAGGTGGTGCCCGACCGAGGTCACAGGCGATAATCGAGGGCGTGGATCGTCGCCAAAGCGGTCAGGACCCCCAATCTCCGATGGCACTGCTGCAGAACCTTCCTGCCCTGGTGGTGCTGGAGAGGTTCCCGGTGCCGGTGTTGGCGATTGCCGAGGCCGGCACCATCCTGTTCGCCAACAGTGCCTTCGGCGAGATGGTGGGTCGCAGCACCGAGGACCTGATGAACATGCCGTTTGCCGGCGTGTTCCACGAGTTGCCGGCCGGTGCTTCGGCGGTCTCGGTGATGCGCGCTCATGCCGGTCTGCTCGTCGCGCTCATGCACCACGACGGGTCGGTCGTGCGGGCCCGGATGAGCAAATCGGCGCTACTGCGCGGTGATGATCCGGTTGCGTTGGCCACGTTCCAGGACCTCACCGAACAGCTGTGGGCCGACGAACTATAGGCGCTGGTCAACCGGCGGCTTGGGAGCGCCGCAGCGATTCCCGCGCCAGGAATTCCCGGAAGTAGCCCATCGAATCCGGGGCGACGATCGCGGGCAACAGCAGATCCCAGGTGTGCGCTACCCGGTCGCGAAAGTCGGTGCCGTTCGCTGTGGCGCGCGAGATGGCCTCGGCGCCCAGCATGGATCCCAGGATGACTCCGGCGGTGCCCACGAAGTCCAGGTTGTCCCGGAGATCGCCGTCCTCGGCAGCCTGGCTCAATTGCTCGGTGATCTCGTTGATCCAACTCATATAGACGTCGGTGGCGACGGCATTGATACCGCAGAACGTTCGCAGCAGCTGGACACCGATGCGGGCGATTTTGTCGGTACGCGTGAAATCGGCGACCTCGAACAGTGCGTGGATGGTGTTCTCCAGCGCCGGGGAAGGCGATTCGGTGACGGCCCGGAAGGTGGCCAGCGTTGCGCCGCAACCCTCGTCGATGATCGCCTCGGCCAGCGATTCCTTGGAATCGAAGTGGTAGTAGAACGCGCCCTTGGTCAGCTTGGCCCGCGCGATGATGTCTCCCAGCGCAGTCCCCGGATACCCCCGTTCGTTGAACAGGCCGACGGCCGCGGTGATGATCTTGTGCCGGGTCATCTCGGATCGGGCTTGACGTGCCATGGTGGCGACCTCAGTCCTGCTGCGTTGGGTGCTCGGTCGGGCCTGCGACGTATAGCGGGGTCACGTTTCTTCGGCCCATCGCGGTGCGACGCTGGATGTACTGGGTGAGGTAACCGAGCCGCTCCGGTTCGACGAACCCGGGTAATACCAGCCGCCAGGTGTGTTCCAGATCGGAAAGGAAGCGATGCGGATCGTCGAGGTCGCTGGTTTGACGCACACCCAGGTGGATCGAGACCAGCAACCGGGCGACCGCTTCGGGGTCGGTGTCGGCGGTGAAATCGCCTTCGCCTATCGCCCGCTTGGCGATCCCGGCGAAGCCCTGCACCCATGAGTCGAGGGTCCGGGCGCGCACGCCGTCGGCGTGGCCGATGGACTCTATGAGGTTCAGGCAGGCCCGGGCGATCGGATCGCCGATGTCCTCGGCGGCCGCCAGGCACGACAGGTCGATCAGCGTTTCCGCACCGGATAGATTGCGGGCCAGGACGTCCTCCACGGCTCGTTTGGCCAGTGTGACCCGGCGCTCGACGATCGAGAGCGCCAATGCGTGCTTGGACCGGAAGTGGAAGTACAGCGCACCCTTGGTGACGTTGGCATCGGCCAGGATGTCGTCGAGGCTGACCAGACTGTAGGGAGTGCGGGCGAACTGTCGCGCAGCCGCTTGCAGGATCTGAAGGCGCGTCAGCTCTGCTCGGCGGTCGAGCTGCTCAGTCACCACGGGGCCTTCCTGCCTCTGGTCGGCAGGCCGACGTGTCCTGTTTCATCGTCGCGACCTGCAGACTCAAAGTCTTCGCCATATGTGCATAACATTCTAAAGGTATGTATCGTGCTTAGGGTGATAACTCTTGGTTCGTCGCGGGTTGTCCGCTCGGCGGTGGCATCTGCCACGGCCGCGGGAGCCGCGGCGAACACCGTCATGTGGCGGTCGGCAGTAGCCAAGGGCTATCGTGGAAGCGTTGCCATGGCCTGCACCGGCAATCCCCCTCGAATCCCGGTGCGGGCCATGGCGACCCCAAATTCTGGTGCCTACCAAGGTGATTCGACCCTGATGGGGCACCCCGTAGTTCAGCCGGAGTGCCGCTAGCCGATGTGGGATGACGAAGTCGACGTCGTTTGCTGTGGCTCAGGCTTAGGGGCGTTGGCCGCGGCCGTCGCGGCGGCGGATGCCGGGCTGGACGTGCATATCGTGCGTCCGGGAGCATTGCCCTCGGTACCGTCGGGACCGGAGACACCGTGGTTGGGTGCGGGCATCGAGGATGTCGAGACCCGCGAGTACCTCGACGCATTGGCTGCGGATCTGACACCGCTCGACGACTCCGAGTCCGACACCGCTCCGACGGTGCGGACGGTCAGCGAATGGACCCCGGTCACCGGACGCGGCCGGATCGCGCCGTTCTACGGCGCCCGGCTACAGGACTGGGCGCAACAATGCCTGACTTCTTCCTACGGCGTGCTCTACACGCGGTTGACGGACCGGGGTACCACCTCGATGGCGTCCGGCGCCGGCGACGAGATCCAGGTCAAGATGCTGGGCGCAGTCGAGGTCGAACCGGCCGCAGGTCCCGCGGCGGTGCTCGGAGACTGGTTGTCGGCACAGGTGCAAGACCGGCAGATCCCCACCCTGGACAACGCCACCCTGCAGCGCCTTGTGTTCGAGGAGGGCGAGGTACTGGGCGCGGTGATCGACACCGCCGACGGTCCATTGACCCTGCGGGCCCGCCACGGCGTGGCCCTGTCGACCGAACCCCGTGGTGCGGGCTCGGTGACCGATCAGCTCCTCGAGCCCGGTAAACCGCTGCAGGTGGGCCTGGTCGGCTACAGCGCGAGCAGATTCGGCCGGGTGGAACTGCTGGAACTCAGTCGGGACGGAGCGGCGTCGGGCGACTGCAGCTCCGGGGGAGTGCGCGACGCGAAGCGTGAGTCGTATCGCTCACGTCCGCGGCGCGGCTGAGAAGTGCACTGCCACCCGACCTTTGGTCAGTAGCGCAGCCATCTCGTGGCCGAGGATCGGCTTGGACAACAGGAAGCCCTGTGCGCGGTAGCAGCCGTGCCGCAACAACGTCAGCGCGGCCCGCTCGGTCTCCACGCCTTCGGCCACCAGTTGGAGCCCGAAGGCTCCGGCCAGGGCTATCACCGCACGCACGATCGGTAGATCGCCCGGGTCTGAACCGAGTCCGGCGACAAAGCTGCGGTCGATCTTGAGCGTGTCCACCGGCAGGGACTTCAACAGCGACAGCGCGCTGTATCCGGTGCCGAAGTCGTCGATGGCCACCTGCACGCCCACCTTGTGCAGTCCGGTCAAGGTCGAACGGGTGGTTTCGATGTCCTGCACCACGATGCTCTCGGTGATCTCCAGACAGACCGATCCGCGGGGCAGACGGAACTCCTTCATGACGCCGGCCACCGACTCGACGAATCCGTCGGTCACCAGCTGCACCGGCGACACGTTGATCCGCAGCACGATGTTGCGGCCGACACCGTTGGACCGCCACCGGGCGAACTCGGCGCACGCGTTCCGCAGCACCCAGCGCCCCAATTCGCCTGCTAGGTTTATGGATTCGGCCACGCCGATGAACGAGTCGGGGGACAGCAGGCCGCGGGTCGGGTGCTGCCAGCGGACCAGGGCCTCGGCGGCCAGCACCTCGCCGGTACGCATGTCGATCTCGGGCAGGTAGTGCAACACGAGCGCCCCGCTCTCGATGACGCTCTGCAGGTGCAACTCGATGTCGTTGCGGAAGTCGATTTCCATCGCCATCGCATCGGAGAACACCGCGACCTGATTGCCGCCGGAGTTCTTGGCGGTCAGCACTGCGTGGTCAGCCCGGTTGAGCAGATCGGAGGTGGAGTCGCGGCCTGGCATTCCCTCGGCCAAGCCGATGCTGACGGTGCGGGTGAGCATCTCGCCGTCGATGGTGACCCGTTCGCGCAGCACCGACTGGAGCCGGTAGGCCAGTGCGGTGGCCGCCTCGGCGGTCATCGACGCCGCGGGGACGACGACGAACTCGTCACCGCCTAGCCGCGCGATGAGCTTGGGTTGGTCGTCCCCGTGCTGCAACCGTTCGGCCAGGATGCTGATGAAGGCATCCCCGGCGGTATGTCCCAGGTAATCGTTGATCGCCTTGAGCCGGTCCAGGTCGAAGAACATCACCACGACCGGGCCGGGTTGGCCCGGTGCCAGCCGCGCCTCCAGGTGGGCCATCAGCGCTCGTCGGTTGTGCAGACCGGTGAGGTGGTCGTGATCGGCGAGGTAACGCAACCGGTCCTCGGCCTCGATGCGCGCCTGCACCTGGGCGAACAAGGAGGCGATCGCCTTGAGGGCGTTGAGTTCGGCGGGCAACCATTCGCGGTCGCCGAACTTGACGAACCCCAGGACACCGGTGGTGATGTCGGCGGACAACAACGGCACACAGGCCATCGAGGTGCTCGCGATGTGGCGTCCGGCCTCGATCGTGCGCTGGTAGTCGTCGGTGGCCGGTTCGGGACGGAACACCGCCGGTTCCTTGAGGTGCTCGGCCATCGCGAACACCGGATCGGCATCGGCGAAGTGGATGACCGCAAGCGGGTCGGCCTGGGCGTCGGGTGGGCGCGGCGGCCACTCGGCCACCAGCCGCGTCGCGTGCGCCGCATGATCGTTGTGACGCAGGAAGCTCACGTCCACGTCGAAGAACGAGATCAGTTCGGCAAGCACCTGTTGGCTCACCGGGACCGAGGTCGCGGCATCAACCGCCATCAGTTGCGTGGCCACCGATGTGACCAGTAGTTCGAGGCTGCCTGGCACCAGATACCTCCGCCTATACCTCAGCACGTGACTCAGCCGTACTGCGGTGCCGAACCCGATCGGGCTCGACGTCTGCTGCGCACGGTCGGACGCGGCGCGTAGGACAACCTGAGCACCAGCGCCAGTGATTCGTCGCGCTCGGTGCCGGTCAACCTGCGAAAAGCGTACTGCAGGTCGCCCAGTGCGTCGGCGTGGTCGGGCGAGAGCAGTTGGCGGTCGTCATCGTCATGGGCGTAGAGGAACACCGGCGACACCGGTTGAACCGCCAGCCCGTGGCGTTGGGCGCGGACCCAGACGGCCTCGACCGCCGATCCGGCCAGCGCGTAGTCGGTCAGCCGGCGGCCCCGAACCGAGACGACGGCCAGCGCCGAGCTCGAGGTGACCCGTTCATGGGTGTCGTCGCCGAGAGCCGCGCCGGCGTTCCACTCCGACAGCTTCGCCATCACGTCGGGCCGACGCAGAATATCGAGCATCACCATGTCGGCCGGATCCAACCCGAGTGTGGTCACGTCGAGACCGGTATCGGCGTCCGGATCGCCGGGCCAGCGCAGCTCCGACATCATCTCGCGGTGCAGGGTCGGGGTGAGGTAGCGGATTCGGTCTGCTTCGGCGAGTAGGCGTGCGGCGGTTTCGATCTCGGCCCGCCCGTCGAGGATCCTCAGTTCGGCACCCTCGTTTCGGGCGGCATCCCGCAGGTCGTCGATCACGGCGGCGCCGATGGGTGCCGAGGTGCCCCGGAGTCGATTGGTCTCCCGGGCCAGCATCGGTTCGTAGAGTTCGGCCAACTGCGGTGCGCTACCGGGCACGAAATCCACGGTTCCGCACAGCGGCGTGCCTTCGTCGCCGCGGGACCACTGCACGTGCCCGGTCAGGTTGTGAGCGGCCGCGGCGATCCGGACATTGAATGCGGCCGCTCCCAGCGCCACCGCGCTGCCGCGGTAGCCGACGTCCATGGTGGTCGTGCACGTCGTCGCCAGGCGCAGATTGATCCGGTCGTCGCTGGCCTCGATGAGCCACGGTTGGACATTGCCGCCCGACGGGGCGCGTATCGCTGCGTTGGTGAGGATGTCTGCCAGCCGGGTCGGTTCGGTGTGGACTTCGATGGGGACGTCGACGGGTGGAAGTGCGGATCCGTTGCGCAGTGGATCGTCGATGCGGTCGAGCGCTTCGGCGACGTCGATGCGCACGCGCCCGGACGGCATCGGCTCACCGAGACCGATGCGCCGCACGGCATTGGCGACGACGGTGGCCCCGAGTACGACCTCGGCGGCGAGCTGGGGCCAGGTGCTCAGTGTCTTGCCGACCTCCACCAGCGATGCCGCCATCCGGGGAGAGAGTTGGGCCGCGTCGAGGATCCGCAGGACATGGGGCACCTTGTCCTTGCTGCTGAGTCCGGTCAGGTCGCGGGCGGCGATGTCGCCGAGCAGACCGTGCAGGATCGGCCGCGCGGGTTCCAGGTCGAACCGCTCGACGTCGAGCAGCCCACGGTCGCCGGTGGTCATCAGCACCGGCAGCCGCCGGGCTCGGGCGACCTCGCGGACAAGGACTTTCGCGTCCAGCGAGTCGCATTCTTCGACAACGACGTCGAGGCCACGCAGGAACTGATCGATGGACTCGGCCACTGCGCCGTTGCGATCGATACGGACCTTCATATACGGGTCGATCTCGGCGATCCGGCGGGCGGCCACCACGGCCTTGTTCACACCCAGGTCGAACACGGTGCCCGGGACCCGGTTGAGGTTCGCCAACTCCAGCTCGTCGAAGTCGGTGAGTCGAATCTCGCCGCACAGTCCCTCGGTGGCGAGGTTGTAGGCGATGGCATGGCCGACGCTGAGGCCGATGACGCCGATCTTCCGGGTGGAAAGGCGGCGCTGCTCGTCGGCACTGATCAGATTGCGGTTGCGATCCAGCCGTAGCCGGGTGAACGCGGCCGGCCCCAGAATATGGACCAGGCACCGGCGCCACGGGTAGTACGCCCACCGGGTCGGCTCGTCGAGCATCTCGGTGTCGACCGCAGGCACCAGCGTGCGCAGCGCAGCCTGCTGTTGGCGGCATTCGTCGATGACGGTGATACGCGGATCCCGGCGCAGCTGGTCGAGGGTGCCACCCGAATGGTCATCGTGGTCGACGAATATCGCTCGGTATTGGTCGGGGTCGTTGTGATCGCTCACGTCGGGGATCATCGTCCTGCCAGGGTGGAGGTGAGGGCGTCGAAATCGGCGCTTGGGGGGTTGGTGCCAATTCGCCGGGCCTCGGCGAAGTAGCGCGACAGCTGGCCCGGATCGGCGTGGCTGGCGAAAGTTCTTCGGTCCCACCACATCATCTTTGTCTGGTACCGCTGGTCCGGATAGGGTGTCGCCGGGATCTTGGCGGCAAGCACACCGCCCGAAGACAACCAGCGTTTCAGTACATAGGCCGCCGCGGTGGCCATGACGAACTGAATGTCCAACAGCGTCATGGCATGCAGCGGCGTACGTGCCAGCGTATCGGTGAGTGCGCGACTCTGTTCGGGGTCGTCGCATACCCAGGCCGTCTTCATCTCCACCACTCCGAATGGCACGCGGTCTTCGATCATTTTTCGCACCGAGTCGAGTGCGGGCTGCCCGCTCCATTCGACGATCGCGTGGCTTTCTTCGACGCTTCGGTGTGGCCCCTTGGCACGCAGGCCGCCGACAACCCGGCCGGCGTCGTTGATTCCGACACAGAACAGCGCCGTATCTGCGCCTGTCTGTAGCGCTTTCGGGTCCAATGCCTTTTCCACGCCGTGCTTGCGGTAGTTCGTCTCGGCTCCGCGGACGTATTCGTTCCACAGTTCGCGCTCGGCGGACGGCCGGGTCACGATGATCGTGCACTCACTGTCGGGGTCCCACCAATTCGGGGATTTTTCCAACGTCACGTTCTGGCGGGCGACGGCATTGAGTTGGGGAGCGGTCATCTGGAATCCATTTCGTCGGTCAGCCGTGCCTTCCGACTGGACGGCTGATTTCGGTGAGGGGCACGGCGTAGCGAATACGTGACGAGTATTGCGCTGCCCCATAGTGAATTCCAGCAAGCCGGGAAATCTTGTCTGGACACGGGATGCACTTTGCATGGCGGTCACTGATTTTCGCACCGATCCGTGCAATTATGGCAAATTCGAAAATCGCTATTTACGCCGAATAAGCGTGTGGTTCGAGCGCATGGCAAAAATTATGATTTGATGTTGATGTCGAATGGGTGGCGGTCCGGCGGCGCCGCGGAATTTTGCTGCGAAGGTTCTCGGTCGGCCCGGTTGGGATTGCGCATCGGCGGTGAATGCCGATCGCCTCGGCGGGGCGTTGGGTCTTTCGGATCGCCTGCGCAATGGCGGGCCGTGTGCCGGTGGATGGAGGCGGGATGAGATTCTGGTGTCGATGACCGAGGAGTACCCGAAAACAACTGCCTTGCCGGCCCGGGATGTCGGCAGGCTCTTGTTGCGTTGCGGAGACCGCCCGGGTCTGGTTGCGGCCATCAGCGGCTTCCTCACCGGCGCCGGTGCCAACATCGTGTCGTTGGATCAGCACTCCACCGAGCAGACCGGCGGCACCTTTATTCAGCGCACGATCTTCCACCTGCCGGGCCTGGCTGCGGTGCGCGACGAACTCGAGCGCGATTTCCGGCAGCAGGTGGCCGATCCGTTCGAGATGGACTTCCGTCTCACGGAGGCCTCCAAACCCAAGCGCGTGGCGCTGATGGCCTCCCGCGAGGACCACTGTCTACTCGATCTGTTGTGGCGCAACCGGCGCGGTGAGCTCGACATGTCCGTCGTCATGGTCATCTCGAACCATCCCGATCTCGCCGATCAGGTGCGCGCGTTCGGTGTGCCGTTCCTCTACGTTCCCGCGACGCCGGACAACCGGGCCGAAGCCGAGCAACGATTACTGGAGTTGTTGCGCGGCAACGTCGATCTGGTGGTGCTGGCCCGGTACATGCAGATTCTGACCCCGGAGTTCCTCGACGGCGTGGGCTGTCCGCTGATCAACATCCACCATTCGTTCCTGCCGGCGTTCATCGGTGCGGCGCCGTATCGCAGGGCCAAGGAACGCGGGGTCAAGTTGGTCGGTGCGACAGCGCATTACGTGACCGGCGATCTCGACGAGGGCCCGATCATCGAGCAGGACGTGGTCCGGGTGGACCACCGGCACTCGGTCGGTGATCTACGGCGTCTGGGTGCCGATGTCGAACGGCTGGTGTTGTCTCGGGCGGTCCTGTGGCACTGTGAGGACCGCGTAATCCGGTTCGGGAATCAGACCGTAGTCTTCTGACCACGGTTCGGGAGGAGTTGAGCGTGAAGGTCTTCAATGGTCTTGATGAGTTCGTGGCGGCGGCGGGTAGCGAGTTGGGCCCGACCGAGTGGATGGAGATCACCCAGGATCGGGTGAACCTGTTCGCCGATGCCACCGATGACCATCAGTGGATTCACGTCGATCCCGAGCGGGCGGCCGATGGGCCGTTCGGTGGGACCATCGCGCACGGTCTGCTGACCCTGTCGCTGTTGCCACATTTCACCCACCAGCTGTATCGCGTCGACAACGTCAAGTTGGCGGTCAACTACGGCTACAACAAGGTTCGGTTCATCACGCCGGTGCGGGTCGGGGCCAATGTGCGGGCGCGGGCGGCGATCGCCGACGTCGCGCAACTCGACGGCGCGGTCCAGGCCACCATGACGGTGACGGTCGAGATCGAGGGTTCGGACAAGCCCGCTGCGGTCGCCGAGTCGATCGTCCGTTTCATCGGCTGATCTGCGGCCGGGTTCCCGGTACCTTTCCGACGAGCAGTCTCCCGTCCGGGGGACTGCTCGCGGCGTTTCTGACACTTGTCAGAATTCGTTGACGTCCGTCAAAGTCCGCTGTTAGTGTTCTGCATCACAATGTAGAAGGAGCACTGTTTTGCAGCGTTCACTGCCGCGGACCGCGATCATCGGCGCGGGCATCAGCGGGCTCACCGCCGGAAAGATGCTCAAGGACTACCGGGTTCCCTACACCACGTTCGAGGGATCGGACCGCATCGGTGGAAACTGGGCCTTCGGCAATCCGAACGGGCACAGCAGCGCGTACCGCTCACTGCACATCGACACCAGCAAGCATCGATTGTCGTTCAAGGACTTTCCGATCCCCGAGCAATTCCCGTCGTTCCCGCACCACTCCGACATCAAGGCCTATCTCGATGCCTACGCGAATGCCTTCGGGCTGTTGGAGAACATCGAGTTCAACAACGGGGTGGTGCACGCGGCCCGCGTCGACGGGGGTGGTTGGGAGATCGAGGATCAGGCCGGCGCCCGCCGCGAGTTCGATCTGCTCGTCGTTGCCAACGGCCATCACTGGGATCCCCGGCTGCCGGACTTTCCCGGGACGTTCACCGGTGAACATATCCACTCGCACCACTACATCGACCCCACCGAACCGCTGGAGCTGACCGGCAAGCGGATTCTGGTGGTGGGTATCGGGAACAGCGCCGCCGACATCACCGTCGAGTTGTCATCCAAGTCCCTGCAGAACCAGGTGACGCTGTCCACCCGATCGAGCGCCTGGATCGTGCCGAAATACATTGCGGGACAGCCAGGTGACAAATACTTCCGCACCAATCCCTATCTGCCGTTGTCGTGGCAGCGCAAGTTCGCGCAGATGCTTGCGCCCGTGCTCGGCACCGATCCGACGATGTACGGACTGCCGGCTCCGAATCACAAGCTCTTCGAAGCGCACCCGACACAATCGGTAGAACTGCCGTTGCGGCTCGGGTCCGGTGATGTCGTTCCCAAGCCGAATGTGTCCCGGTTGGACGGTGACACGGTGCATTTCGAGGACGGCACAAGCGACGTCTTCGACGTGATCGTGTACGCGACGGGCTACAACATCACCTTCCCGTTCTTCGACCGGGATGTCGTCGATGCCCCCGGCAACCACATCCGACTCTATAAGCGGATGTTCAAACCCGGAATGAACGATCTGGTGTTCATGGGTTTCGCCCAGGCGATTCCGACACTGTTCCCGTTCGTGGAGAGCCAGTCGCGGTTGCTGGCGGCCTATGCGGTGGGGCGGTACGGTCTGCCGCCGGTGGCAGAGATGGAGCGGGTGATCGATGCCGATCAACAGCTACACGCCGGACACTGCACCGACCGGCCTCGGCACACCCAACAGGTGGACTACTTCATCTACGAGCATGACCTCCGCGTGCGCGAGCTACCTGCGGGGGCCGAGCGTGCCGCCGACGGTGCCGGCCTGATCGTGGGAGTGCCGGCGTGACCTACACCGAGCTCACGTTCCATTCGGCCGGTGACCGTTGCAGCGCATGGTATTTCCCCGCCGCGGGCGACGACTTCACCGGCCCGGCGGGCCGGCCCGTGGTGGTGATGGCTCACGGCTTCGGCGGCACCAAGGACTCCGGTCTACAACCCTTCGCGGAGCGGTTCAGTGCGGCCGGCCTCGACGCGGTGGCCTTCGACTATCGGGGCTTCGGGGCCTCGGACGGAACACCGCGGCAGAGTGTTTCGGTCGAGCGTCAGATGGCGGATTACGGTGCGGCCATCGCGGCGGCCCAACAACTGCCGGGCGTGGACCCTCGGCGGGTGGTGCTGTGGGGATCGTCGTTCTCCGGTAGCCATGTCCTGCGGGTGGCCGCGCAGTGCGCCGATGTGGCCGCCGTGATCGGCATGACTCCGTTGACGAGTGGGCTGGCCGCCAGTCGGGCGGCCGTGGCACACCGCGACATCGCATCGGCGTTGCGCTGGACCCTGGCGGGCGTGAAGAGTCGCGTAGCTGTAGCGGCGGGCCGGGCGCCGACACTGATGCCGTTGGCGGCCGAACCAGGGGAGGCCGGTGCACTGGCCCTCGACGGGGCATATGACAGCTACCGCGCGATCGCCGGGCCGACGTGGCGCAACGAGGTCGATTCGGCCATCGGCATGGAGCTGGTGCAGATTCGGACCGGGGCCGCTGCCAAGACACTGAAATGTCCTGTGCTGATTCAGGTTGCCGACTTCGACCGGTTCGTGCCGGCCAACTCGGTGATGAAGACGGCCGTGCAGGCCAGGGCCCAGGTCCATCACTACCCGTGCGACCACTTCGATGTGTGGCCGGGCCACGACTGGTTCGATACGGCCGTCGAGGATCAGGTGAGGTTCCTCGCCCGGACGTTGGGCTGATGTCTGCTCGCGGGAGACGTCAGGGGCGATACAGCGCCGCGACGTCTCCCGGACGCACCTTGAGCGCGGGATTGCGGGGGAGTGCATCGACGACCGCCACGGCCACCGGCACGTGATGGCTCGGCAGTTCCTCGCGCACCAGGTCCTTCAGTTCGGCCTCGGTGGGTGTGACGGCATCCCGGCGTAGCTCGACCGCGGCGAACGGAACCGCGCCGAGCCGGGAATCCGGAACCCCCACGACACAGGCGTCGAGCACGCTGGGATGCGAGATCAACACCCGCCGTACCGCTTCCGGGAGGACCTTGAAGCCGCCCCGGTTGATCGCACCGTCACCGCGCCCGTGCAGAGTGACGAAGCCGTCGTCGTCGACGGAAGCCAGATCGGTGGTGCGCACCCAATCCGGTCCGATGACTGCGACGGCGGCTTCGAGCATTCCGATGGTGCCGGTGGGCACTTCGGTGTCGGTGTCGGGGTCGACGATGCGGACCCGCACGCCGGGCAGTGGTCGTCCGACGCTGTCAGGTTTGTCCGCGCCGTACCGGTGGTACAGCTCAGGGGTCCAGCTGCACACCGATCCGGCGAATTCAGTTGCCCCATAGGCCCACAACAACGGAATCCCGTAACGCCCCTCGAACTCTGCCCGCAATTCCGGCTCCAACGGACCGGAGCCCCCGGACAACCCCTCCAGCGAGGCCAGATCCTCGGGTGGAACGTCGGCCTGCAGCAGCATTCGCAGGATTGCGGGTTGCACCCCGGCCCGGGTGATCCGGTAGGTCTTGATCGCACGAACCCACTCGGTGACGCTGAACTTCTCCAGCAGCACCATGCGCTTGCCGGCGCACGGCGCGGCCAGTAGTTGGCAGACACCGATGCTGCCGAACGGCCAGTACACCAACGCGGGCGGCGTGTCGGGGTCGACAGCCTCGGTGCCCGCACCGATCGTCGTGCTCAGGACGGTGTGCTCAAGTACGTTGGTGGCGACCGGGATTCGCTTGGGCGGTCCGGTGGTGCCACTGGTGAGAATGTGCAGGCCGGACTGTTCCAGCGCCGGGTCGTGCCTGCTGCCCGGTTGCCGCGTCACTGTCACGCCGACCCGGAGCGGATCGCCGGACAGGGAGAGACCGGCCGACCCGGCCGCACGCACGGCGGCGTTGAGTTCCGGCGTCCAGTCGTCGACATCGGCCAGAACTGCCGGCAACGCAAGGCTGCCGACGTCCCGGGCGATCGCGGCGGCGGACTGGTACGAGTAGATCATCACCACGGGGCGTCGCGTCGCGATGAACCCGAGGATTGTCGCGGCGTGGGCCACCCGGTTCCGCACGACGATGCCGACCGGTTCGCCGGGCAGTACGCCGGCCTCGTCCGACGCGGCCGAGATCTGCTCGATGAACTGCGTGATCTCGTTGCCCGAATACCACTTTCGGGCGAACTCGATGAACGGCCGGTCGCCGTACGCCTGAAGCCCGGCCGCCAGGACGTCAGCGAAGTCCGTGCTCAGAGGGCCGGGCATGCCTAGAACTGGGTCGAGCCCAGGTCCACGGCTACCTTGCTGGCGGTGACGAACCGAGATTCGTCACTGGCCAGCCAGCATGCGGCGTCGGCGATGTCCTCGGGTTCGGCGATCCAATCAGGCAGGAACGGGGTCACCATCTGCATCAGGCCGGGGTTGGTCTCGTTGGCCCGGTTGAGCGCGGTCATCATGTCGCCGGTGCCCATCGGGGTGTTGACCGCGCCGGGATGCAGGCTGTTGACCCGGATCCGGTGCTTGCCCAACTCGGCGGCGAAGGCGCGGGCCATGCCGGTGACACCGTGCTTGCTGGCCGTGTAGTGCACCATGAACGGCTGCATCTTGATGCCGGCGGCCGAACTGATCAGGATGATCGAGCCACCGCGGCCGCCGTCGATGATGTGTTGGGTGCCGGCCATCACGGTGTTCCAGGTCCCGGTGAGATTGATGTCGATGACATCGCGGAACGATTCGGGGGTCGTCTCGTTCCAGGCTTCGGGCACGGTGATGCCGGCGTTGGCGATGATGACGTCGAGCCGGCCGAACTCGGCGACCCCCTTGTCCACCACCGCTCGCAGGGCGTCGAGATCACGCGTGTCGGCGGCGACCGCCAGGATCCGCTTGCCGGTGGCCTCGACCAGGCGCACGGTCTCGGCCAGATCCTCGGGTGTCGCCGAGTCATAGGGCACGCTCGGCGGCAGTGGCGCGGCGATGTCGACCGCGATGATGTCGGCGCCCTCCTTGGCCATCCGGACCGCATGCGCGCGTCCCTGGCCGCGGGCAGCCCCGGTGATGAAGGCAACTTTTCCGGCGAGCCGCTCGGTCATGGATTCTCCTTGGGGGATAGGTATTTCAGAGTTGACGCTGGGCGGACTTGACCAACCCACCGCCGATGATGAGCCGCTGGATCTCACTGGTGCCCTCGTACAGACGTAGCAGCCGGACTTCCCGGTAGATCCGCTCGACCGGAACCTCACGCATGTAACCGCTACCGCCGTGGATCTGCACCGCGAGATCGGCGACATTGCCTGCCATTTCGGTGCAGAACAGCTTGGCCGCCGAGGGTGCGATGCGGCGGTCCTCGCCGGACACCCACTTGGCCGCGGCGTCGCGTACCAGCGCGCGTCCGGCCATCACCCCGGTCTGCTGGTCGGCGATCATCGCCTGCACCAGTTGGAAGCTGCCGATCGGTTGGCCGCCCTGGGTGGCCGCGGCGGCGTAGGTCACCGACTCGTCGAGGGCGCGCTGGGCTGCTCCCACCGCCAACGCGGCGATGTGGACCCGGCCGCGGGCCAGTGAGGTCATCGCGGCCCGGTAGCCGACATCCTCACTGCCGCCGACGAGGGCGCTGTCGGGCACCCGCACGTCGGTGAAGTTGACGTCGGCGGTCCAGGCGCCTTCCTGGCCCATCTTGGCGTCCTTGGCGCCTACTTCGACACCGGCTGCCTCGGCCGGCACGAGAAAGACAGCGATTCCCGGGCCGGCGTCGTCGGCGGGCCGGGTGCGGGCGAACACGACGAACAGATTCGCGGTGGGGGCATTGGTGATGAACCGCTTCTGGCCGTTGATCACCCAGCCCGCGTCATCTCCCGACCCGTCGCGAACGGCCTTGGTGCGTAGGCCCGCCGGGTTGGATCCGGCGCCGGGTTCGGTCAGGGCGAACGAGGCGACGACGTCGCCGGAGGCGATGCCTTCCAGCCACCGGGTCTTCTGCTCATCGGTGCCGAACCCCACCAGCACCTGCCCGGCGATGCCGTTGTTGGTGCCGAACATCGACCGCAGTGCCAGGGAGGTATAGCCGAATTCCATTGCCAGCTCGACATCTTGAGCCAGGTTGAGCCCGAGGCCGCCCCACTCCTGCGGAATCGCGTAGCCGAACAACCCCATGTTCTTGGCCTGGTCGCGGAGATCGTCGGGCACCCGGTCGGTGGCCAGGATCTCGTTCTCGCGGGGCACCACGGCGGTGCGGATGAAGCTGCGGGTCTGCGCCAGGATCTCCCGAAAATCGTCGTCGCTGACTTCGGCGGGGGCCGCAGTGATGGTCACAGGGAAGCTCCATTTCGTCGCGCCGAGATTCGCGGGGCTGATGAATCTCCAATATCGTATATGAAATATGATCTGGCTCAGACGGAGCCCCCACGACCGAAAGTTAGGTGATCAGGTGTCGTTGCTGACCGGTCAGACTGCAGTGGTGACAGGCGGTGCCCAGGGTCTGGGCCTGGCCATCGCGAAGCGTTTCATCGATGAAGGCGCCCGGGTGGTACTCGGCGACGTCAACCTGGAGGCCACCGAGGCGGCTGCCCTGGAGTTGGGTGGGCCCGAGGTCGCGACCGCGGTGCGGTGCGACGTGACGTCGTCGGCCGAGGTCGAGGCACTCGTGCAGGCCGCCGTCGAGCGGTTCGGCGGGCTGGACATCATGGTCAACAACGCCGGCATCACTCGCGATGCGACGCTGCGCAAGATGACCGAGGAGCAGTTCGATCAGGTCATCGCGGTGCACCTGAAGGGCACCTGGAACGGCACCAAGTCGGCGGCGGCGATCATGCGGGAGAACAAGCGCGGCGCGATCGTGAACATGTCCTCGATCTCGGGCAAGGTCGGCCTGATCGGCCAGACCAATTACTCGGCCGCCAAGGCCGGCATCGTCGGCATGACCAAAGCCTCGGCCAAGGAGCTCGCCCACCTCGGGGTACGGGTCAACGCCATCCAGCCGGGCCTGATCCGCTCGGCCATGACGGAGGCCATGCCGCAACGGATTTGGGATGAGAAGCTGGCTGAGATCCCGATGGGTCGCGCCGGTGAGCCCGACGAGGTGGCCAAGGTGGCACTCTTCCTGGCCAGCGACCTGTCGTCGTACATGACCGGCACCGTGCTCGAGGTGACCGGTGGTCGGCACGTATGAGTACCCGCGAGGCGGTCATCTGCGAACCGGTCCGCACCCCGATCGGCCGCTACGGCGGCATGTTCGCGTCCCTGTCGGCGGTCGAACTCGGGGTCGCCGCACTGAGAGGTCTGTTGGAGCGCACCGGTGTGGCACCCGAGCAGGTGCAGGATGTGATTCTCGGCCACTGCTATCCCAACAGTGAGGCTCCGGCCATCGGTCGAGTGGTGGCCCTTGATGCCGGTTTGCCGGTGACGGTTCCCGGCATGCAGGTCGACCGGCGATGCGGTTCCGGCCTGCAGGCCGTGATCCAGGCCTGCCTGCAGGTGCGCAGCGGGGACAACGACCTGGTGGTGGCCGGCGGCGCCGAGAGCATGAGCAACGTCGCGTTCTACTCGACCGACATGCGGTGGGGCGGGTCGCGCAGCGGGGTGCAGATTCACGACGGCCTCGCGCGGGGACGAACCACGGCCGGCGGGCAGTTCTACCCGGTGCCGGGCGGGATGCTGGAGACCGCGGAGAACCTGCGTCGCGAATACGACATCACCCGCGCCGAGCAGGACGAACTCGCGGTCCGCTCGCATCGCAGTGCCGTGGCGGCCCAGCAGTCCGGGGTCCTGGCCGAGGAGATCATCCCGGTGACGGTCCGCGATCGTAAGGGCGAGACGGTGATCGACACCGACGAGCACCCCCGTGCCGACACCACCGTCGAGGCGCTGGCCAAGCTCAAACCCGTTCTCGTCAAGCAGGATCCGGAGTCCACCGTCACCGCAGGCAATTCCAGTGGCCAGAACGACGCCGCGTCCATGTGCATCGTCACCACCCCGGAGAAGGCCGCCGAGCTGGGCCTGCGGCCCCTGGTCCGGATGGTCTCGTGGGGCTCGGCAGGCGTCGCCCCGAACGTCATGGGCATCGGCCCGGTGCCCGCCACCGAGGTGGCCCTGTCCAAGGCCGATCTGCAACTGAGCGATATCGACCTGATCGAGCTCAACGAGGCGTTCGCCGCGCAGGCGCTGGCTGTGATGAAGGAGTGGAAGTTCGGCGAGGCCGACTTCGAACGCACCAATGTCCGGGGGTCGGGTATCTCGCTGGGACATCCGGTCGGGGCGACCGGCGGGCGGATGCTCGCCACCCTGGCCCGGGAACTGGATCGGCGTCAGGCCCGCTTCGGGCTGGAGACCATGTGCATCGGCGGTGGCCAGGGGCTCGCCGCAATCTTCGAGAGGCTGTCATGACCAGGCTTGCCCAGACTCTGGGGCTCACCGAGTTCCAGACCGAGATCGTCTCGACCGTACGGCAATTCGTCGACAAAGAGGTCATCCCGACGGCCCAGGAGCTGGAACACTCCGACACCTACCCGCAGGCCATCGTCGACCAGATGAAGGACATGGGCCTGTTCGGGCTCATGATCCCCGAGGAATACGGCGGGCTCGGCGAGTCGCTGCTCACCTATGCGCTGTGCGTCGAGGAGCTGGCCCGGGGCTGGATGAGTGTGTCCGGGGTGATCAACACCCACTTCATCGTCGCCTACATGATCCGGCAGCACGGCACCGACGCCCAGAAGCAGAACTTCCTGCCGCGCATGGCGACTGGTGAGACACGGGGAGCCTTCTCGATGTCCGAGCCCGAGCTGGGCTCTGATGTGGCCGCGATCCGGACCCGGGCCAAGAACAACGGCGACGGCACGTACACGATCGACGGCCAGAAGATGTGGCTCACCAACGGCGGCAGTTCCACGCTGGTGGCCGCGCTGGTGCGTACCGACGAGGGGGCCGACAAGCCGCACCGCAACCTGACCGCCTTCCTGGTCGAGAAGCCCACCGGTTTCGGCGAGGTCGTTCCGGGGCTGACGATTCCGGGCAAGCTCGACAAGCTGGGCTACAAGGGCATCGACACCACCGAGCTTATTTTCGACGGCTACCGGGCCGGCGCCGACGACGTGCTGGGCGGCGTCACCGGTCAGGGTTTCTTCCAGATGATGGACGGGGTCGAGGTCGGTCGCGTCAACGTCTCGGCGCGGGCCTGCGGCGTAGGGATCCGCGCGTTCGAGCTGGCCGTGCGTTACGCGCAGCAGCGCGAGACGTTCGGCAAGCCGATCGCCGAGCATCAGGCGGTGGCGTTCCAATTGGCCGAGATGGCAACCAAAGTCGAGGCCGCGCATCTGATGATGGTCAACGCCGCCCGGCTCAAGGACTCCGGGGAACGCAACGACGTGGCCGCCGGCATGGCCAAATACCTGGCCAGCGAGTTCTGTTCGGAGGTCACCCAGCAGAGTTTCCGTATCCACGGCGGGTACGGCTACTCCAAGGAGTACGAGATCGAGCGGCTGATGCGTGACGCACCGTTCCTGTTGATCGGTGAGGGCACCAGCGAGATCCAGAAGAACATCATCAGCAAGCGGCTGCTGTCCGACTACCGGGTCTGAACCGTGTCCGCACCCGATTTCACCGCGCGGCCGCAGCTGGCCGAGGATGTCGCCCGGCTGATCCGACGGCGGATCTTCGACGGCACGTATCCGGCGGGGAAGTACATCAGGCTCGAACAGCTGGCGGCCGAATTGGGGATCAGCGTGACCCCCGTGCGGGAGGCGTTGTTCGGCCTGCGCACCGAGGGGCTGCTGACCCAGCAGCCCCGGCGCGGGTTTCTGGTGCTGCCGGTCACCCGCCGGGACATCGACGACGTGGCCGGAGTGCAGGCGCACATCGGCGGACAACTCGCGGCCCGGGCGGCAGGCCAGATCACCGACGAGCAGCTCTTAGAGCTCGATCAGATCCAGCGGCAACTGGAGGGTGCGTACGCGCAGGGTGACCACGATGGAGCGGTCCGGTTCAACCACGCGTTCCATCGGCTCGTCAACCGGGCCGCAGAGTCACCGAAACTGGCGCAGTTGATGTCCCAGATCACCAGGTACGCACTGGAATCGGTGTACCCGATGGCCGAAGGTTGGCCCGAGCAGGCCACCCATGATCACCGCCGCATCCTGGCGGCTCTGGAAGAACATGACGGGGAGGTGGCGCGTGCGGCAATGGCCGAGCACCTGTGCGCGGCCTCCAAGCCGCTCACCGATCACCTCGAGCGCCTCGGCGTGATCCAGTAGAGCTCAGTAGAAGGGTGGGGTAATGCCAGGTACGCCAGGAGTTCTCGACGGGATCCGGGTACTGGACTACGGCCGGTTCATCGCCGCGCCGTGGTGCAGCGCGATCCTGGCCGACATGGGTGCCGATGTGCTGCGGGTGGAGAAACGTGAAGGCGGGGAGGACCGTTGGGTGCAGGCCGTCACCGAGGGCGGTGAGGGCGGCACGTTCCTGCAGTGCAACCGCAACAAGCGGTCACTGACGCTGGACTCCACCACCGCAGCGGGCGCCGAGATCACCCGACGTCTGGTGGCGCAGGCCGATATCGTGGTCGCCAACATGCCTGCGGCCGGGATGCGCGCCAACGGACTGGATTACGAGACACTCAGGGCGGTCAAACCCGACATCATCCTGGCCAGTGCCACCGCCTACGGCGAGGGCGGTCCGTACAGCGAGAAGATCGGCTTCGACGGGGCGGGCCAGGTGATGTCGGGAGCGGTCTACCGGCAGGGCCTGCCGGATCAGCCGATCCGAACGGTGGTGCCCTATGCGGATTTCGGGACGGCACTCACCTTGTCGATCGGTGTGATGATGGCGCTGTATCACCGGGACAAGACAGGGGAGGGCCAGCATGTCGAGGGGGCGCTGCTGCCGACCGCGCTGATGCTCTCGAACGCGTTCCTGATCGAGCGGGAATTGCTGCAGGTGGACAAACCCCGGATGGGCAACAAGGGGGCGTCGGTGGCGCCGTGCGATCTCTACCGCACTGCCGATGACCAATGGGTGTTGCTGCAGGTGGCCGGACAGCCCATGTTCAAGCGGTGGTGCCGCCTGGTGGGTAGGGAAGAACTGTTCGACGATCCCCGGTTCGCCAACGACGACATCCGCTGGGCCAACGGCGACATCCTCAACGACATCATGGCCGACTGGTGTGCCGACAAGCCCAAGGAGCAGGTACTCGAACTCCTGGAGAAGGCGAAAATGCCTGCCGCGCCGCTGTATTCCACCCAGGACGTCCTCGATGACCCGCACGTGCAGGCCATGGGCTACCTCCGGCGGGTGCCGTTTCCCGGGGCGCCGCGGGATGTGCCGATCATCGAAACGCCGTTCCGGATGTCGGCGACGCCCGGCACGATCCGGCGACGGGCTCCGCTGCTGGGGGAGCACACCGATGAGGTACTGGGTGAGATCGGTTACGACGCAACGCAGATCACGGAGCTCCGGGCGAACGCGATCGTCTAACCCAGTAGCGCCCGCGCCTCGGGGCTCCCGTTCAGTGCCCGGGTGGTGCGGATCACGATCTGCCAGCGGCCGTCGATGCGGTTCAGGGTGAATTGGTTGGCACCGGCGCGTGCCACGATCCACTTTCCGTCGCGGTGCACCACCAGTAGGGATGCACACACCGCCTGTGCGGTGTCGCCGTCGACCGTGACTCGGGCGGGCCCGAGGAAATGGCAGGCGCCCCGGCCGATGAGGGTCTGATGCGCATCCGAGTTCACCATGGCCTCGACATCGGCGCGGCTGCGCATCTGCCAGCCTTCGACGTCGTAGCTGCCGTCCTCGCTCCACAGTGCCGCGACGGCACCGGCGACGCCGGCGTCGACGAGCGGACCGTAGGAGGCGATCAGCTGTGTCACCTCGACCTGGTCGCTGAGTAGCTGCAGACGCTGTTCGAGTTCACGAAGCCGGGATTCGATGGGATCTCCTTGATGTGACGTCACAGTGGTGTCGCTATCGATTGCAGGGCGGCCAGTTGGTCGCAGTAGTGGCCGGCATCCGTCGCCTGCAGGCGGCAGGTGACGATGGTGGCGCCGACGTCGCGGAGCCGTTCGATTTCGCGACGTGCCGCGGCGGCCGCTCCGATCGGGTCCAACACCGGACCGGGCGACAGCACGACCTCGAAATCGTCGGGCAGTGCGTACTTGGCGAGCAACTCCGAGATCGCCTCGGGACGAAGGCCGAACGGCACCCACCCCGTTCCGAAGTGGACGGCCCGTCGCAACGAGCGTGGTGTCCGGCCACCCACCCAGATGGGCGGATCGGTGGCGAGCGCGTGCGGTTCGATGATCAAACCGTCGACCTCGCGTTGCCCCCACGCCGCCCGGAGCTGCTCGATGGCACGGTCGGCCGCGGCGCCGCGATCGGCCCACTCGGCGCCCAGTAGATCGAACTCCTCCTTCAGTGAACCGACCCCGACGCCGAGAACCACCCGTCCCTGACTGAGGCGGTCGAGCGTTCCGTAGCTCTTGGCCAGGTGAAGCGGATGGTGGTAGCCGAGGACCAGTACCGACGTGGCCAACCGGATGTGCCGGGTCCGTGCGGCCAGGAACGAGAGGGTGGCCAGTGGATCCCAGTACGTCGCACCGCGCACCGTGGCGGCCGGCGCGGGCACACCGATGTGCTCCGAACACGTGAGGTGGTCGTAGCCCAGTCCGTCGGCAGCCTCGGCGATCAGCGCGAGTTCGTCGGGTCCGGCAGTCGCTTCCCACGGTGAGGCGACACCGGGCTGCTGGATCACGACGGGGGTGGCCAGGCCGAGTTTCACCGTGCGTCGTCCGGACCTTCGGCGCCGATCAGCCGACGCATCATCTTGTCGGATCGCAGGATCGTTGCGGCGCGGTCCGGATTATTGTGGGCAAGAGCAACTTTCGCGTGCTGCGATACGACGTGCACGGGGCCGTTGCCGAGCGCGGCGAGACCTTCTGCGGCGACGTCGTCAGGTTCGGATACCACCATTCCGGGGATGTCGAAGTTCAGTCCGACGCGTTCCATCGCCGGGGTTCGGGTCACTCCGAGGACGAGTTCGAGCACGTCGACGTTGTCGTCCCGCAATTCCAGCCACAGGCTTTCGGCGAAGATCCTGCCGAATGCCTTGACGCCGCCGTACACCGTGTGCCGGTTCGATCCGAGATACCCGGCCATCGACCCGACCAGCAGGATGCCGCCACGGCGGCGGCTGCGCATCGCGGCCCCGAAATGATGAACCAACGCCAGCGGAGTGGTGATGTTCAGATCGATGACCCGTTGGAACGCGGCAAGGTCGCCGTCGAGGAACTCCGCGCTGTGCGTATTGGCGCCGGCGTTGTGGACCAGCAGGCCCACCTCGACATCGGCGACCGCCTCGGCGACGGCATCGACCGAGGACGGCTCCGAGAGGTCGAGACTCAGGGTGCGAACCTCGACCCCGAGTGCGCGACAGCGGTCGGCCGTCTCCTCCAGTGGCCCTGACCTGCGGGCGAGTAGGAGCAGATGGATTCCGGCCGCGGCGAGTCGGAGCGCGAAAGATCTGCCGACACCTTCCGAGCCGCCGGTGATGACGGCCCACGGACCGTATTTGCGGGCGTCGAATGCAGTCATGCCGAGCTGGGCTTCTTGTTCGGTCACCAGTCTGTTGTAGCATCGCCCTGTCCAAATTTCTAGAATCAATTCTAGTTATGTGAGGAGTTCGACACGATGCCGCGCATCGGAACGCCACGGGAACCCGGGCACGCGTCGACGCCCCGTCAACTGGCACGCAATGCCGCCATCTTGCGCGCGGCGGTCCGGCTGGGGGCGTTGAACGGGCTCGAGCGGGTCCAGATGGCAGACGTCGCCGCTGAGGCAGGCGTTGCGCTCGGCACGCTCTATCGCTACTACCCGTCCAAACATCATCTGTTCGCCGCGGCGCTCGTCGAGTCGGTCCGAGCGATGCCCGAACCGGCAGGTATCCCGGACGATCCCGTCGCGGCAGTGCGTGACTTCCTCGGCGAGGCCGCCAACTGGCTGCTGGCGCAGCCGCCGTTGGCCCGGGCGATGTTGGTTTCGATCAACGCGATTCGGTCGTCGGCAGACGCACCGGCAGACCTGTCGACGCGGGAGCGGATCCTGGCGGTCGCAGGAGTCGTCGAACCCGCCGATGAAGATCATCGGCTGGCCCGGATGGTCGAGCAATGTATGTACGGGATTCTGACCTGGGCCACGGCGGGGCAACTCGATGCACAGAGCGCGGTAGCGGACGTGCGGTATGCCTGTGAACTGCTACTGGCGCCCTGGAATACCGGGAACCGCTAGAGCGCACCGTCCCTCAGCATGGCGCGCAGGGCGGTGTTGTCGACCTTCCCGGTGGCTCCGCGCGGAACCGCGTCCTCGTCGTCGAGCAGCAGCCAGAGCGTGGGCACCTTGAACGAGCTGATGGCGGCCTGTGTCGCGGTCCGCAGCGTCTCCACCGAGAGTCGGTCGCCGACGAGCACGGCGCCCACCCGATTGGCCTGACCGTCAGGAACGTTCACGACGTGAGCTGCCCGGACTCCGGGCAGGCACCGAAGCGCCCGCTGCACCTCACTCGGGTATACGGTCGCGCCGCGGACTTTGAACATGTCGTCGGAGCGGCCGCGATGGAACAGGAATCCGTCAGTGTCGAGGTACCCGAGATCGCCCGTGGGGTAGTAGCCGTCCCGGGTGAAGACGTCTTCGCGACTGCGTCGGCAGATCCCGCGCATGACATGGCGCCCGCGGATCTGGATCTCGCCGACCGCGCCGGAGGGCAGCGGCTGACCGGTTGCGGAGTCGACGATGCGAACGTCCATTCCCGGGAACGGTTTACCGCAGCTTCCCCACGCGGAACGGGGCATGTCGACATCCGCCGGATAGCCACAGTAGGGCCCGAACGATTCGGTCATCCCGAACAGCGATGCCCGCGCGCCGGGCTCAGAACGTAGGTTGGCGGGGAGCAGGGCCTCCAGGCTCCCCGCTCGTAGCGCAGACAGGTCGACGTCCGCGGGATGGCGGGCGAGCGCCTCGGCCTGCTCGGGCCACCCGCGGAACAACGTAACCTGCTCACGCTGAAGGAGTTTCAGGGTGGCCTCGGGGTGGGGAACAGGCTCGGTCACCAGCGTGGCCCCGGCCACCAGTGCCGACAGGACGCCTGCGCCGAAACCGCCTACCCAGAAGAACGGCATCGGCAGATACAGCCGGGTCTCGGTGTCGATGCACCGGGCATGGAGCCCGGACCGCACCGCAGCCAAGGCGTTCAGGTGGGAGTGGACGACGCCTTTCGGTGCGCCACTGCTGCCCGAGGTGAACATGATGACCAATGGGTCGCTGGGCCGCACGGGCGGCAGTGACGCGCTGCCGGTGAAGGCCAGGATGTCATCGGGTGTCCAGGTCTCGCGCAGCGACGGCACCGGATCGTGCGGGTAACGGCGGCCGCGAAACTGTTCGACGGCGATCAGGTACTGCACGGAGGCGGTCCGCAGCTGTGCGGTGAGTTCCCGGCTGGTCAGCAGTGTGCTCAGCGGGACGAGGATCGCCCCTATTCTGGTGATTGCCAGGGCAATCCGTACCCAGTCGGCGGAGTTGGGCATGATCAGGCCGACCCGAGACCCCTTGGCGATACCGGCGCGAATGAGTCCGGCGGCCAGTTCGCGGGTGCCGGCGTCGAGTTCGGCGTAACTGATGCGGGTATCGGGATCGATCACCATGGGTTTGGTGGACGCCGCATGGTGATGAAGCAGCGCATCGATGGTGTCAGGTCCTGGCTCAGGCACCGAACAGCCTCGCCAATGCCGGCATGTCGACCTTGCCGCTGGACAGCATCGGCACCTGGGCGGGTGGGCATACCGCGAATGCCCGCGGAATCTTGTATGCGGACAACTCTGCTCGCAGCGCCTGACGTAGGGCGTCGAAGTCGACCCGCCGATCGGCGACGATGACGGCGGCGACGACCTGGCCGCGCACCTCATCGGGCAGACCGAGCACATGCGCAGTGAATCCCAGTGTTGCGAGGGCTTTTTCCACCTCGCCAGGTGTCACATTGGCGCCCGAGGTTTTGATCATCGAGCCTGCGCGTCCCAGAAAGTAGAAGTACCCCTCCGGGTCCACGCGCACCAGGTCTCCGGTGTGGAACCAGCCGTCGGCGTCGAAGCAGTCTTCCCTGGTGCGTCCGTAGTAGCTCTGCATCAGATGAGGTCCGCGGATACACAGTTCGCCGGTGTTGAGCAGCTTGGTCTCGAACCCGGCCGCCGGGCGACCGTAGGAGCCGCGCCGGTGTTCGGGCTGATCGGTTTCGTCCCCGTCGATCAACACCACGCTGCCGGCTTCGGTCATGCCGAGCATGTTGTGGCGAAGCTCGGGATCGGTCGGACGAACCTCGGGCGCCATGATCGGGTAGAGGTTGCCGCGGCGGGCCGTGAAGCGCCGGTCGGGGTAGGACGGGTGGCGGGTGAGATGCGCGATCCCGGCGGCGAAACCATTGGTGACGGTGGGCCTCTCGGCTTCGATGAGGTCGAGGGTGATGGCCGGGTCGGTGGCATTCGAGCAGATCAGCGTGGCACCGGCGGACACCGTGGCCAGCAGACCGAATGCGAAACCACCGATCCAGAAGAACGGCGAATTGCAGAAGAGCCGGTCGGTCGCGGTCAAGCCTCGGATCGCGTTGAGGTGGCGTTGATGGCCGATCAGCGATGCGTGAGTGTGTACCGCTCCCTTGGGCGGACCGGTTGAGCCCGAGGTGTAGATGATGGCCAGGGGATCGGAGCCGTCGACATCGTCTTCGATGTCGGCCGGCGCCGGGACGTCAGCGCAAGGGAGATCGAACAACACGTGTCTCAGACACGGGGTGTCGACATCGGAAAGGCGTTGCGCGTATTCGTGATTCCGGTAGGAGCGTGCCGAGAGCAGGATCGCGGTATCGCTGTCACGTAGCTGGGTCTCCAGCTCGGCCGCGGTGAGAAAGGTCGAGTAGGGCACCACGACCGCGCCGATTCGTGCCGCGGCCAGCGCGGCCACCACGAAGTCGACGCCGTTGGGATAGAGCACCCCGATATGGGTGCCCTTGCCTGCGCCTAGCCGGATCAGGCCGCACGCGACGGAGGCCGAGCGAATGTCGGCCTCGGCGTAGCTGATCCGCTCGTCGTCGCAGATCAGCAGGGGATGGTCGGCCCGGTCGCGTAGGCCCGCGAGCAGAGCGGCCAGCGTGTCAGCCGGTGGCGAAGTGCTCACGGACGGCACCTAGATCAGCCTTGCCCGACGGCGTGCGCGGGATGGTGTCGACGATCTCGATCCTGGTGGGGATCTCGTATCGGGCCAGCCGGCCCTGCAGATAGTCGGTGAGCTCGGCCGCGGGGGCAGGCGTGCGCAACTCGACCATCGCCACCGGTGTCTCGCCCAATCGCTCGTCCGGTACGCCGATCACCGCCGCGCCGCGCACTGCGGGATGGCTCTCCAGCGCTGTGCGGACGTCGTCGGGCATCACCTTGAATCCGCCGCGGATGATGGCCTGATCGGCGCGCCCGAGAATCCATACGAATCCGTCGGTATCGATGCGGGCCAGATCGGTGGTACGCAACCAGTCCGCGTCGGCGTCGAACTGTGCAGGTTTGACCTCCAGCAAGCCTTGCTGATCCGGTGGGAGCGGTGTGCCGTCCTCGTCGACGACGCGCAGTCGCGCGCCGGGATTGGCCCGGCCCACACTGCCGCGCTTGGCTTTCCAGTACTTCTGGTGGTCGGCCAGCGTCCAGCCGGCCACACCGCCGCCGAATTCCGTGGCGGCATAGGAGGTCAGCACCGGGATGCCGAACTTCTCGGTGAAGGCGTCGGCGTCGTCGGCCGACAGCGGCGCGGTGCCGGAGGTGACCGCGCGGATACCGGCGAGGTCGTCGCGGGTGAGCTGGGAGTGCAGCACCATGCGCAGTGCCGCAGGCACCAGCGACACGGCCCGCGGCTGATGCTCTCGCACGGCGTCGGCCCAGCGGTGAAGCTCGAACTTGGGCAGCAGCAAGAACGTCCGGGCCTCGGCGATACACAACAACACCCGGAAGACTCCGCCGACGTGAACCAGCGGGGAGTTGACGATAGCCACCCCGCGTCGCAGTTCGGTTGGTGCCGGGGCATTCTCCGGGTCGGCGCCCATGACGCTGCGAGCCAGCATGTCGTAGGTGAGATCGACCCGTTTCGGTGGGCCGGTGGTGCCGCTGGTCAACATCCACACCGCCACGCCCGGCCGACCTGCATCGTGAGCCGGACCAGGGGCCGGGACCACCTCGGGTGCGGTGTCGAGATCGCGGATCGTCACCGTCGTGGTCGTCGGGGAGGGCGTCGCCAACGTGGCGATGTCCTCGGTCAGGCCGATCAGCACAGGTAGGTGCAGCGCTTCGACGTCGGCACGGGTGCGCTCGTCTCCGCGGGACGGGTTGATCACCACGACGGTGCCGCCGGCACCCAGCACACCGAGTAAGGCTGCTACGTGGGCGGGCTGGTTGCGCAGCATGATTCCGACCCGCGCGCCGGCCGACAACGCGCCGATGCGCCGCGCGAGCGTCGCGACCTGGCCCCAGGTGGACCACTGGCCGTCGTACTGGATGGCACGTGCGGCCGGGTCCAGATCGAGGACCTCGTCGATGCGCCGTGAAAGTGGATGCACCATCAGCGGACCCGCGGCGCAGTCTTGGGCAGCGGGCGTTCGGCCAGCTCGGTCTTGGCGATCGGATTGCCCAGCCTGGTGTAGATCAGACCCTGGTCCATGGCGGCGCGGTAAGGCTTGTCCAGGGACTCCCAGATGGCCTTCACCGTGCCCTGCGTCGCCGTCGGCGGCTTCGCGGCGATGGTGGCGGCGATCTCGTGCGCGCGGGCCCACAGCTGATCTCTGGCCACCACCTCGGTGACCAGTCCGATGCGCAGCGCGGTCTCGGCGCCCACGCGTTCGTCGTTGCCCATCAACGCCATTCGCAAGGTGTCACCGAGCCCGACCCGGCGCATCAGCCCGATCGGCTCGAGCGCCGACACCAGTCCGGCGCTGACGTGGGAATCGAAGAAGGTGGCCTCCTGCGAGCAGATCACCACGTCGGCCTCGTTGACGAAATACAGCGCCCCGGCCGTGCACATGCCTTGCACCGCGCAGACCACCGGTTTCCACATCTTCTGCCATTTGGGGCTGAGCAGTTCACCGGGATCCTCGTGGTTCCACACGATCTCGGGTTGTCCGTAGCTTGATTTCACGTCGAGTCCGGCGCTGAACGCCCGGTCACCGGCTGCCCGCAACACCACCGCGTTGATGCCTTCGTCATCTTTGATCGTGTGCCAGGCGTCGCGCATTTCGTGACACATGGCCCGGTTGAACGAATTCAGTGAATCGGGGCGATTCAGCGTCACCGTAGCGACACGGGTCTCGTGGTCCAGGTCGAGCAGGATGGTTTCCACTGTCAGCGTGCCTGCCAGTTGGGCTTGCGCTTCTCGACGAACGCCCGCGGTCCTTCCAGGGCATCCTCGGTGCGGACCACGCGCTCGCGGAACGTCTCGGCCAGGATCTCGCCCTCGTGCAGCGGCAGATCCAGCGTCTTGTGAATGGCCAACCGGGTTCCGCGTACCGCCAGCGGGGCATTGAGACAGACGGTGTCGGCGATCTCGTGGGCACGCTCGAGCAGGTGAGCGTGTTCGACGATCTCGGTGATCAACCCGAGTTCGTATGCGCGCTCGACCGTCATCCGCTCGTGCTTGCCCATCAGCGCCATCCGCAGCGCCACCGACCGGGGGAGGGCGCGGGCCAGGCGCACCATTTCGCGGGCGGCAACCAGACCGATGCTCACATGAGGGTCGAAGAACGTCGCCTTGTCCGAGGCGATCACGATATCGCCGGTGGTGACCCAGTCCAGCCCGGCGCCGCAACAGATTCCGTTGATCGCCACCACGACCGGCTTGGCCATGGTGCGAAACGGCGGGGTGCCCTCCTGCGGTGCTTCCCACTGCTCGTAGGTGGACAGGTAGGGCCGCTCGTTGATGACCTTGCCGTCGCCGGGGATCTCCTTGACGTCGGCGCCGGTGCAGAAGGCCCGTCCGGCGGCGGTGACGATCATCAGCCAGACGTTGTCGTCGTTCTCGGCTTCGTCGTAGGCGGCCCGCAGTTCGGTGATCATGTGCGGCGACAGTGCATTGAGCGCGTCGGGTCGATTCAGCGTGATGGTGGCCTTGTGGCCGTCCACCTCGTATTTGATGGTCTCGTAATCAGTCATCGATTCCTCTTATCGTCCGGTGAAGTCCGGATCGCGGTGTTCCCGGAACGCGGCCAGGCCTTCTTTGAAATCGCCTGCGCGGCAAGAGAGTTCCAGGTTGGACAATTCTTGGTTCATGGACTGGGTCAGGGTCGCGTGCTGGCCGTAGGCGATGGCCTGTTTGGCCAGTCCGATGGCGACGGTCGGCCCGGCGGCCAGCTGCGCCAATAGGGAGTCCACTGCCGTATCCAACTGGTTGGCGGGGACTGCGCTGTGGATCAGTCCCCAGTCGGCCGCCTGCGATCCACTGACCTTCTCGCCGAGCAGCAGCATCCGCTTGGCGCGGGCCACCCCGGCCAGTCGCGGCAGCAGCCAGGTCGCCCCGGAGTCGGGGGTGAATCCACGGTTCATGAACGGTTCCCAGAGGGTGGCCCCGGTGTCGGCGATCGTGAAGTCGGCGGCCAGTGCCAGGTTGCAGCCCAACCCAACCGCCCAGCCGCGCACCGTGCACACCACCGGAAGCTGGATGGTGGCCACCAACTCGATGACGCGGTGCGCGGTGTGCGGGATTCTCCGGACCAGGTCACCGGTCCGAGGGCGCTGCCCGGTGCTGTTGGTGGCGACCCAGTCGGCTCCGGCGCAGAAGTCCTCACCGGCGCCGGTGAGGGCAATCGCCCGCAGGGAATCGTCGTAGGCAGCCGCCGACAAGATGCTGACCAGCTCGTCGATCATCTGATGGTTCAACGAGTTACGCCGCGATGGGCGGTCGAGGGTGATGCGCAGGGTGGAGTCCGCGCGGGACGTGGTCACCGAACCGTCACTCACCTGGATTCCAGCCTTTCCCAATCTATACAGTTGCCCATACAGTAGGCGATGCGGTTACTATCTTGTACAAGTTAGCAAGGAAAGGGCGCTGATGGAAGGACACGCGAGGCGCATCCGGCAGCCACGGGTTGCCGAGATCGTCGCGTCCAAGCTGCGCGACGACATCCTGTCCGGACGTCTGCGTGAAGGCGACATCCTGCCCACCCAGGAGAGCCTGTTCGGTGAGTTCGGGGTCAGTCCGCCCGCGTTGCGTGAGGCCATCCATCTGCTGGAGACCGACGGGTTGATCTCGGTACGCCGCGGAAATGTCGGCGGTGCCGTGGTGCAGATGCCCTCGGCCGACCGCACCGCCCACATGATCGGCATGGTGTTGCAGACCCGCGCTGCCACGCCGGCCGATGTGAGCGAGGCCCTGCTGCGCCTGGAACCGATCTGCGCGGGCATGTGCGCGGACCGCACTGACCGCGCCACCGAGGTGGTGCCCTACCTCCAGGCCGAGATCGACCTTCAGGCAGCACAGTTCGAGGACACCTCGCAGTATGTGCCGAATGCGCGAAGGTTCCACGAGGCGCTGGTGTCCCGATGCGGCAACGAGCCGATGATCCTGCTGATCGGCTCGCTGGAGCTGATCTGGTCGGCGCACGAATCGTCGGTGTGGACCGGGGAAGACGGTGTCGGGATGTCGGCCAAGACCATGCGGGCGGCGCTGCGCGATCACCAGCGACTGCTGGAGGCGATCGCCGACGGCAACTCAGCCAGGGCAACCAAGCTCTCGGCCGACCATCTCACCGCCGCGCGGAGCACGACGCTGGCCGCCGGTAACGACAAAACGATTGAAGCGAGGCTGATTTCGCATGACAGATGACCGGGTGCTCTTCGAGGTCGATGCTGACCACCGCATCGCCACCATCACGCTGAACAATCCCAAGCAGCGCAACTCCTATGACGCGGCGATGCGCGACGAGGTCGCCCGCTGTCTCGACGTCGTCGCCGACGACGACGACCTGACCGTGGTGCTGCTGCGCGGGGCCGAGGGGGTGTTCAGCACCGGCGCAGACATGAACAACGCGTACGGCTGGTACGGCGATGAACGCTCGCGCGAAGAGCAAAGTGCTGGAGCGAAAGAGGCTTCTCGGAAGTCCCGTCCCAGCCAGCGTCGTCGACTTACCGTGGACCGCAAGTCATTTGGCTTCTACCACAACTTCATGGGCTTCCCGAAGGTCACCGTCGGCGAGATCAGCGGCTACGCACTCGGGGGTGGATTCGAGATGGCGTTGATGACCGACATCTCGGTGATCGCCCGCGATGCCAAGATCGGGATGCCGGCCGCGAGGTTCCTCGGCCCGGCGTTGGGCAGCCTGCACATGTTCTTCCACCGGCTCGGTCCGGTACTGGCCCGCCGGATGCTGCTCACCGGGGACATCATCGAGGCGGGCTCCGTCGAGCACCTCGGGATCTTCACCGACACCTGTGCGGCCGACCAGGTAACGGCGCGGGCGCAGTACTGGGCGGCCAAGGCGGCGAAGATGCCCGCCGACGGGGTGGTGATCGCCAAGGAGGCCTTCCGGCTCGTCGAGCAGAGCCAGGCCTATCAGGGGGAAGAGGTGGCCAGCTATCTCTTCCATGCTTACGGCACCAACCTGCAGTTCTCCCCGGGGGAGTTCAACTTCGTCAAGACCCGGGCCCAACATGGCACCAAGGAGGCGTTCCGGCTGCGTGACGAGCATTTCCACGTCCCGGAACCGCAGTAGAAACCCGTCCTGATACCGTTACAGAAAAACGATATAGCGTAAAGGTGAAACCATGCCCCAACCCGTCATCGTGGGCGCTGCCCGCACAGCGATCGGCCGCTCCTTCAAAGGGACGCTGGTCAACACACCACCGGAAACCCTGATCACCACCGTCCTGCCGGAGGTCGTGCGCCGGGCCGGCATCAACCCGGAGGCGATCGACGATCTGATCTTCGCCGAATCCAACTACGGCGGCGGTGATATCGCGCGCTACGCGGCCGACGCGCTGGGCTGGGAGTCGGTACCCGGGCAGGCCGTCAACCGGCACTGTGCCGGGTCGCTGACCGCGATCGGCAACGCGTCCGCGCAGATCGGCTCGGGCATGGAACGAGTCCTGGTGGCCGGCGGTGTGCAGTCGCTGTCCTCGTCGCCGCTGATGAAGTGGCGGGTGCCCGGGTTCGGGCCGGAGATCGAGTTCATCGAGCCGTGGATGACCCCGACGCATGTCGAGACGCCGGAAGCACCGATGCGCGACATGTCGATCACGGTCGGTTGGAACACCGCGCAGTCCGCCGGGATCTCCCGTGAGGACATGGATGCCTGGGCGGCGCGGTCGCACCAGCGCGCCATCGCCGCGATCGACGCCGGCAAGTTCCTCGACGAGATCGTGCCGTTGAAGGTGTCCCAGCCGGACGGCTCGGTCATCGAGTTCAGTGTCGACGAGCATCCGCGCCGCGGCACCACGGCCGAGAAGCTCGCCGAACTCAAGGTCCTGCACCCGGAGATCGAAGGATTCTCCATCACCGCGGGCAACAGCAGCGGTACCAACGACGCTGCCGCTGCTGTCGCGCTCGTCGGCGACGACTATGCGGCCGCGGAGAATCTCAACGTGCTGGCCAAGGTCAGGGCCTGGGGTGCGGTCGGCGTTCCCGCCAAGGACACCGGCCTCGGCGGCGTCGAGGTGATCGGCAAGGTTCTCGGCCGGGCCGGGCTCAAGCCCTCCGATGTGGCGCTGTGGGAGATCAACGAGGCGTTCGCCTCGGTGCCGATCGCCGCGGTGCGCAAGTACGGCATCGACGAGGAGTTGGTGAACTTCTCCGGCAGCGGTTGCAGCCTCGGACATCCGATCGCCGCTTCCGGTGCCCGCATGGTCACCACGCTGGTCTACGAGCTGCAGCGCCGTGGTGGCGGCATCGGCGTCGCGGCGATGTGCGCCGGCGGCGGTCAGGGCGGCGCGGTCGTCATCGAGGTTTAGATCGCTTGACCTGAGCCCGGCGGGGGCGATCCGGTGTGGTCTCCCCGTCTGGCTCAGGTCCGGCAGCGGTCTCCGGGCCGGCCTCGGCCTTGCCCGCTGCCTGATACTCGTGCAACTCGGCACGAACAGCTTCGTCGAAGGCGCGGTCCAGGCTGGCATGCGCAAGTCGTCTGGCGGCCCTCCGCATGGTGTCCACCAGGTCGGCCGCCCAAGCGAGCTCGGCATCATTGGTGGGCAGCCAGCCCGGACCCCGCTGGCGGACAACTTCGGTATGACCGCCGCGGGTCAGCTCACGGGCGGCGGCGTCGAGCTTCTTGTCGACCGCGGTGCTGGTTTTCAGAAGTATCTCCAGCGGCATTCCGCGGGATACGAGTGAGCCGAAGTCATCGATGAGCCGTACATCGGGGACCGAGTAGATATTCGCATCGGCCGTCGGCGCGATCATTCCGTGGTTGGTCAGCCGGCGCAGCATCGATGTGTCCAGGTCGCCGAGCCGTCCTTCCAGCTCCTCGAGGGACATGGTGCGCGGCTGCGGGTGCGACCACGGTGCGGTGACCAGTTCCTCGAGGTCGGACAGGTCCAGCACATCGACGAGGTTCTGTCCGGGCTGCAACCCCGTCAGGAATTTCATGATGTGCTTGAGCGTGAAGCCCTCACTGAGCAACCGGGTGATGGCGCGCAGCTGACGCAGGTGCCGATCGGTGTAGATGGCCACCCGGCCCCGACGCTGGGGCCGGGGCAGGAGCCCGTTGTCCTGGTATACGCGTACGTTCCGGGTTGTTGTCCCCGCCTCCCGAGCGAGGTCGTCAATCCGATACTCGGTCACCCCGGAATCCTATCCGGTGGCCGCGGGGCTGCCGCTGACCTGCGCCAGGGGGCTCATGTCGCGGCCCGCCGCGGGCTCGTTGTCGCGACGCGCAGTGATCTTGTAGTCGTGCAGGTTCACCGTCTTCAGCTGATTGACGTATTGGGTGGCGAACCCCGGATACATGGTCGCGTTGAAACCGTCCTCGGTCAGATACCAGCTCTGGCAACCGGAGTTCCATGTGGTGGAGACCAGGCGCCGTTGGATGTCCTCGTTGTACCGGTTCTGGGCCTCCGGGCGGACGTCCAGAGACTTCCAGTCGTGCCGCAGGAGCGTCGAGATCGCCTCGACGATGTAATTGATCTGAGCCTCCATGTACACCAGTGCCGAACTGTGTCCGGGACCGGAGTTCGGGCCGAAGGTGAAGTACAGGTTCGGGTAACCCGATACCGCGACGCTGCGGTACGCGTAGGCACCGCGACTCCATTCGGCGGCCAGTTCACGGCTTTCGATGCCGGTGATCGGGAACGGGGTGCCGGTCTTACAGACATCGAACCCGGTGGCGAACACGATGCAGTCGAATTGGTGCTCGATGCCCTCGACGGTGCGAATCCCGTTGGGGGACAGCCGAGCGATGGGCCAGGTGACCAGCTTGCAGTTGTCGGCCTGTAAGGCGGGGTAGTACTCGCTGGTCATCAGGAGCCGCTTGCATCCGGCGGAGAAATCCGGCGTCAGCTGGCGCCGCAACCACGGATCCTTCACCTGCAGACGGAGATTGGCGCTGCTGACCGCCTCGACGAGCCGGGTGAACGGGGTGTCCCAGACGACGCCGAGGGCAACCGACTCGTGTCCCCAGTACCAGGCGCTTCTCATCAGGCTCTGGGTCACCGGGAGGTTGCGGTAGAGGCGCTTCAGCCAGCCACTGGTGGGAGTGTTGATCCGCGGCAGTACCCACCCGGGGGTCCGCTGAAAGACCTTGACCGACTTCGCCGTCTTCACCAGTTCGGGCACGATCTGCACGCCGCTGGCACCGGTCCCGACGACCGCGACCCGTTTGTCGGCGAAGTCGTAGTCGTGGTCCCATCGGGCGCTGTGGATCTTGTGGCCCTCGTAGGTGTCGATCCCGGGGATGTTCGGGAAGCTGGCGTTGGCCAGCGGACCGGCAGCGACGATCACACTCCGGGCCTGTACCGGTTCGCGGCCTTCGAGGTCGACGGTCCACTCGCCGGCCTCCGCGTCGTAGGAGATGCCGAGGACGGTGTGGCCGAACCGGATCGTCGGGCCGATACCGGACGACTCGACCATGCCGTCGATGTACTCGAGGATCTCGGCACTGCCGGAGTACGTGTGTGACCAGTCCGGGTTGGCAGCGAAACTATACGAATACAGCCGGGACGGAATGTCGCACGCCGCACCGGGATAGGTATTGTCGCGCCAGGTCCCTCCGACTCGGGAATCGCGCTCGAATATCACGAAATCCTCGACGCCCTCGGCCTTGAGCCGGATGGCCGCGCCGATGCCGGCGAATCCGGCACCGATGATGGCAACAGAGATGGAAGAAGAAGTCATGTCAGGGATTCCTTCAGGCGACGGGTTCGTAGGTCAGTTCCTGCGACCAGGTCGGGGTGTTCTCGACCAACGACATCGGAATCACTCCGGTGATCTTGACCAGTGAATCGGCCAGCCAGTGGTACTTGGAGGTCCGGTCGATCACCTTGCGGCTCTGCCACGAGATGATGCGGTACATCGGCAATCGGCGGGCGAATTCGCTGCGCTCGCCGACGCTTTGGAACCTGCGCATCGCCTGGTACAGCCGGTCCTCGTTGACACCCATCTCGACGATGTTGTCGCGCATCTTGTTCAGCAGCGGGAAGTAGCTGAGCACTCCGACCAGGAATGTGGGCTTGATCCAGCCGCCCACCAGCTCGATCAGCAGCTTGCGCATATCGGCATGCCCGAGGATGTCCATCACCTCGAAGTCGACGGCCAGGTGCCGGGACTCGTCGGAGTTGATCCGCTTGAACACCTCCTGTGCCACCGGATCTTTGACCTCGTCGGTGATGAACTTGATCAATGCCCCGTCCAGCGCGACCTCGAGCATGGGGATGACGGTGCCGAGGAATGTCAGACCCATTCCGTCGGAATGCTTGTCGAGCCAGTTGATGACCAACTGGACGTTGACGTTCGGCGGTGGGATCTCGTCGTCCTCGAGCATGCCCCACCTGCGCATCAAGGCGAGTTCGGCATTGGCGTGCTTCTGTTCCTCGGCGTGGAAATGCTCATAGATGCTCTTGAGCGTCGGATTCGGTGCCTTCTTCGCCAGCGCGGCAAAGCCGCGGGCGCCGACGTTCTCGATCCACATCAGGTCGGTCATGAACGGCTTGAGCTTGGCGTGCAGTTCGGGTTCGATCAGCTCGGCTCCCGGTGCGTCCCAGTCGATGTCGATCAGAGCCCATTGCCTGTCTTTGATCATCTGCAGCATGTTGTCGAGATCCATCGCCATGGTGCGTCCTTTCGGTAGAGCGGGTGTCGGAAAGAGTTCAGTCTTTGGGGAGAACTCGGCCGAGCAGTCCGGCGCCCCGGACGTAGAGACCGGGGAAGTGCCGCTTCAGGTGCCAGATGACAGTGGCGTCGATCTGGGGCACCACGTACAGGCGGCCGCTGTCGTGCGCGTCCAAGGTGCGGGCTGCGACGTTCTCGGGAGACAGCCCGGTCCACCGGGCCAGTTGCTGGCTGAGGTTCATCGAGCCGGGGGTGATGCGGCCGTCCTGAAAGACGTTGGTCTTCACGAAGGTCGGGCACAGCACTGTCACCGCGACACCCGTGCCCGCGAGCTCGGCGGCCAGTGTCTCCGACAGCGACATGACGCCCGCTTTGGAGACGTTGTACGGCGCCATCGACGGTGCCGCAGCAAATCCCGCTGCCGAGGCCACGTTGATGATCCCGCCTCGGCCGGCCTCGCGCAGGATCGGCGTGAAGACCTCACACCCGTACACCACACCCCACAGGTTGATTCCGAGCGCCCAGTCCCAGTCCTCGAATCCGATGGCGCCGACGGGCTTGCCGCCGACGCCGACGCCGGCGTTGTTGATCACCAGGGTCGGTGGACCGCCGAAAACACTGGCGGCCTGCTTGGCCAACTGCTCGACTGCGGTGCGATCGGATACGTCGCAGACCACGGCGTGGCCCTTCCCGGTGCGGAGTTCCTCGATCAGCGCCACCGTCTCGTCGGCCCGGTCGGAATCGATATCGGCACAGATGACCTCGCCACCCCTCCGGGCGAGCTCAAGGGCGAACGACCGCCCGATGCCGCTACCTGCGCCGGTCACGACCGCCTTCGCGTCGGTGCAACGCCGATCGCCACGAAAAGCGTTGAGCAGCATGTCGATTCCGAACATCAGCACACCTCCATCTGGGTATCGGGTCGGCCGTCCGCGAGCACGGCGGAGAAGAACCCCGCCGCCCGCCGCAGCGCCGTCGCTGCTTCGGGCGCCAGCCGGGGCAGTGCCTGGAAAACGTGCACCATGGCGGGCCAGACCTCGAGGGTGCTCACCCCTCCGTTCCGGGTGACCTCGGTATCGAGGTAGCGCGCGTCCGCGCTGAGCATTTCGAACTCGCCGACCTGGATCAGCATGGGTGGCAGGCGATCCGCCTTCTCGAAGTCGAGGCGCAGCCGCGGCTGGTCCGGGTTCTGTGCCGCCGTGTACAGCCCGACCAACTGCCGCGCCGCCGTCGCCGACATCGCCGGATCACGGCGCACCTGTTCCTGCTGGAGCGCGAGTGCCATGGTGAGGTCGATCAGAGGGGAGAACAGCACGACTCCGGCGGGCTGGAAACCGGGTTCGTCGGCGTGCTGGAGCAGCAGGTCGCAGGTCAGGTGGCCACCCGCGGAGTCCGCGCCGATCACGACGTCCGATGCCGAATATCCCTGCGCGAGTAACCACCGATAGCCCGCTTCGACGTCGTCGGCGGCGGCCGGGAATCGGTGTTCGGGAGCCAGGCGGTAGTCGACCGAGAAGAACGGGATGCCGGTGGCCTGGGAAAGCCGTGCCACCAGCTTACGGTGCGTGTGTGCCGAACAGATCACGTAGGCGCTGCCGTGGATGTAATAGCCGGCGCGCGTGCCGAACTTCACGCCCGGGCCGATCACCCATTCGCCGCGCAGTCCGGGCCGGCGGACCGGGATGACCCTGGTGCCGTCGGGCATCGATCCTAACGTCCCCATGATGGTGGCGATCAGTCCGCGGGAGAACCACACTCCCGGACGGTTCATCGGGATCACGCCGGTGAGGCAACCCAACGTCCACCGGGTGGTGGCGGCCGCGACGACGGCGCGCAGGGAACGGCCACTGGGCACAGCCGGCAGGTCGGGTGAGGCAACTGCGGTCACGAGGGGTACGTCACCACAGACTGTTACATTTGTCAATGTAACAATCGGCGATGACGTCACGGGCCAGGTGAGCTGGGTGCCGGCTCACCGGGAAGCGGTGGGTGCGCGAAATCGCCCGGCCGCGAACGGAATTCCGGATTGGTGGCGCACGGAGATGGCCGGAGTGCCAGGGGCGACTTCGGCTCAGGTGAAGGTTGCGCTTATTTGCGCTTGGACTTGGTCGCCGTCGGTTGTGCGATCCGTGCGGCCGCGTGGTCGAGGATGCACTCAAGGCCGTACTCGAAGTTCTTCTCGTCGGCCGCGCCGATGCGGTGTCCCTCGGTGGTGACCTGTGCGAGCAGAGGCGTGACTTCCGGGTCGATGACCATGGTCTCTTCGTAGTCGCCCGGTGCGTTGTCGTTGGCCCGGTTCTTTTCGTAGAGGCGGTGCAGCACCACCGAGCCGCGCACGTGTACGGAGACGGCCGAATAGGTGTCGAAGGCGTCCTCGACTGGCAATCCGGCCTCCACCAGGCCGGAGATCGCGGTCTCCATCTCTTGCACGCCGAGGCGTGCGGCACGCGGGCTCAGGGCGGAGCGAATGAGAATGAGATCACACAGAATCGGGTTGCCCATGAAAGCTTTTCGCATGGTCCTGGCGTGGTTGGCCAACGACTCGCGCCAGTCCTTCGCTTCGACGTAAGGAGTGGCGACCACGAACTCGCGGAGTGCGCGGTCGGTCATCGCGTTGAGCAGGTCATCCTTCTTGCGGAAGTACCAGTAGATGCTGGTGACGCCGACGCCGAGATGTTTGCCCAAGAGCGGCATGCTGAGGTTGTCGATCGACACCTGCTCGGCGAGTTCGAATGCACCCTTGATGATGTCTTCGGGATTGATGGACCCGCGTTCGCGCCGTTGACGTTTCTCAGCGGTCGGTTGCTTTGCCACTGCGGGCACCTCCATCGAAATCGATCCTGCTCAAGCCGTCCTGTGGCGCGGGTCAATCGCAGGTGAATTTACCGCCGGCCACCACCTGAACTGCGCCAATGTGCGCGTGTCGCGGGGTCTTGTCGCTGTCGAGCTTACCGGTAGCCTCTCTGTTGCTGCCGTCCACAGTGGGCGCCGAGGCGTCGCTCGGAGGTATTGGACGGGGTTCCGGCTTTTTACTGTAACCCCTATAGTAGGCTTTTCCGGGTAATTGGGCCGCAAGCGAAGGGGCAGTTGGTGTCGGAAGTAGTTCTGCGGGAGCGTCGGGGTCGCACGCTCATCATCACGATCAATCGTCCGGAAGCACGCAACGCGTTCAATCTCGCGGTGGTCCAGGGCCTCGCCGATGCCATGGACGAACTCGACGACACCCCAGAACTGTCGGTGGCCGTCCTGACCGGCGCGGGCGGAAACTTCTGCGCCGGCATGGACCTCAAGGCGTTCGCATCGGGGGAACTGCCTTACGTGCCCGGTCGCGGCGCCGGCTTCACCGAGCGTCCACCGCGCAAGCCGCTGATCGCCGCTGTGGAGGGGTTCGCCCTCGCCGGTGGTACCGAGTTGGTCCTGGCGACCGACCTGGTGGTTGCCTCCAAGGTCGCCAAATTCGGTATCCCCGAGGTCAAGCGGGGTCTGGTCGCCGGTGGCGGTGGCCTGCTGCGGCTGCACCAGCGCATCCCGTACCAGAAGGCGATGGAGCTTGCGCTCACCGGTGATAGCTTCACCGCCGAGGAAGCCGCCGCGTGGGGTTTCGTCAACAAACTGACCGAGCCGGGTGAGGCCCTTGACGGTGCGCTCGAACTCGCCGATCGGATCACCGCCAACGGCCCGCTGGCCGTGGCCGTGACCAAGGAGATCATCGCGTCGTCGTCGGAGTGGTCGGCCGACGAGATGTGGAAGAAGCAGGGCGAACTGCTCGGACCGGTGTTCTCCTCCAATGACGCCAAGGAGGGGGCGATCGCCTTCGCCGAGAAGCGGGCGCCCAATTGGACGGGTTCCTGAGACCGGCGGGCAGGAGCGAAGCGACCGGGGAGTAACTGGCCATGGATCTCGGTTTCGCAGGTGCGGCCACCGTTGTCGTGGGCGGTGGCCGTGGGATGGGTTTCGCAACCGCCCAGTGTCTGGCCGAGGACGGCGCGCGCATAGCGATCGTCGGTCGGTCCCAGGACGTACTCGATACTGCCGCAACGGAGCTGGGTCGGCTGGGATCGCCGGAGGCGGTCGGGATCGTCGCCGACACCTCGGACGGAGCCCAGGTCGAGCGGGCTTTCGTCGAGGTGGGTGAGCGTTGGGGCGAGCTCAACGCGCTGATCAACACGGTCGGCCCCGGGGCCGCGGGCAACTTCGAGGAGTTGACCGACGACCAGTGGCAAGAAGCGTTCGACACGGGCCTGATGGGCATGGTGCGCTGTGTGCGTACCGCACTGCCGTTGCTGCGCAAGGCCGAATGGGCGCGCATCGTCAACTTCTCGGCCCACTCCACCCAGCGGCAGAGCACCCGGTTGCCGGCTTACACGGCAGCCAAGGCGGCCGTGAACAGCGTGTCGAAGAACCTGTCGTTGTTGTTGGCCAAGGACGAGATCATGGTCAATGTGGTTTCCCCGGGCAGCATCTCGTCGGAGGCGCTGCGCGGCTGGGCCGAGACGGTGGGTGTCGACGGTAATGACCCGTACGCGTTGATGGCGGCCATCGACGAGCATTTCGGGCATCCCGCCCACGTACCGCGGGCCGGGCTTCCCAGCGAAATCGGACCTGTTGCAGCGTTTCTCGCATCCAAGCGCAACTCTTACATGACCGGGGCCAACGTCAATGTGGACGGCGGATCGGACTTCATCTAAAGGGGCGACATGGCAAAGGCAGCCGAAGCGCGGGACTGGGCGCGAGGTGCACTGCGCGGGATCGGTGACTCGCTCTATACCCCGTTCTGCGGAACCGACGGTGACGACATCGACTGGGATGCCTACCGATACCTCGTGCGTTACTGCGTCGGCGACCTCGGCCACCAGATGCTCTGGTGTACCAGCGGTTTGGCCGAGTTCTGGGCGCTGACGCTGGCCGAACGCAAGCAGTTGCTCGAGGTGGCGATCGAGGAGGGGCGCCGCGCCAACCCCGATGTCGTGGTCCAGGCCTGCACCGCGGCGACCTCGGCCAAGTACTGCCTGGAACTCACGCTGCATGCGCAGCAGGCCGGCGCCGACATCGTCTACATCCAGACGCCGATGATGGAGGCGCACGCGGGCGAGGGCGTTCTCCGCTTCTTCTCCTACATCGCCGACCGCACGGATATCGCCCTGGGGATGTTCAACTCACCGTCCTCGGGGTACGTGCTGACACCCGACGAAAGCGCCCGGATTGCCGAGGCGATCCCGGCCGTGTGCGCCACCAAGGAGGGTGCGTTCCGGCCCGCGGCGAGCCGTCGGTTGCATGACCTGGCGCCGTATCTGGCGGTCTGGGAATGCGACACCACCGTGTACCGGGCCGGTTGGCTACGCGACGGCATTGTCTGCCCGGCCCAGTTGGGTACGGCCGGATACCTCTACGAGACCCCGCAACGCCGCATCTTCACCGAGTACTGGGACCTGGTGTACGCCGACCGGCTCATCGAGGCGATGGACTTCGGCCGGGAGTCCGGGTTGGACCAGTTCGGCGTGGACATGGGGTCCTGGTTCACCTGTTACCCGGGCCGCGCCGACTATTTCACCCACTGGGCCGACGCGTTCAAGTACGCGGCCTCGGTGCTGGGGCTGCCGGTCGGGGACTACCCGCATTCCCGTCCGCCCCAGGCAATGCTGCCGGATGCTGCCAAGACCCAGATCGAGGCCGCTTATCGCAAGCTCGGTTTGATCGATGACTGAACCGTCTTTGCGCAGGTCGTAGCACTGACACCGAGCTTGCGGAATGCACTACCGATAGGTATACAGTATGTATGTCTGAACGGCTGGTGTGGCATCGGGAGGTATCTGCGCGTGACGGTCGCTGACAGTGTGGGAACCGAGGCGGTCCTCTACGAGGTCACCGATGGCGGGGTTGCGGTGATCACCCTCAACCGTCCCGATCGACTGAACTCCTGGGGTGCGGACATCTCCGCCGGCGTCTACGCGAGTTTCGATCGCGCCGAAGCCGATCCGGCGGTCCGGGCGATCGTCCTGACCGGTAACGGACGCGGATTTTGTGCCGGCGCCTACATGGGCGCGGTACGGGAACTCGGCGCGAGCATCAACGAGGACACCGACGTCAGCAAGATCGTCGGCGAACGTCACCCGCACTTTCTCACCGAACTGCGCAAACCGGTCATCGCCGCCATCAACGGGGCGTGCGTCGGCATCGGTCTCACCCACGCGCTGATGTGCGATGTCCGATTCGCCGCTGCGGGTGCGAAGTTCGCCACCGCGTTCCCGCGTCGCGGGTTGATCGGCGAGTACGGCATCACCTGGATCCTGCCGCGACTGGTCGGCTGGGGTGCCTCGGCGGACCTCCTGTTGTCCGGCCGGACCTTCCTCGCCGAGGAGGCCGCTGCGCTCGGGTTGGTGAAAGAGGTTGTCGCACCTGAGGATCTGCTGACCCGTGCACTGGAGTACGCCGAGGATCTGGCCCGCAACTGCTCGCCGGCGTCGATGGCGGTGATCAAGCGTCAGCTCTACGGCGATGCCAACGACAACGTCATGGACGTCAGTGACCGCGCCGAGAAACTCATGCACGAGTCCATGGTCCGCCCCGACCTCGTCGAGGGCATCACCGCATTCTTCGAAAAACGGCCCCCGAATTTCCCGGCTCTGAAAGAAGGTTGATGACATGACCGAAGCTCCCGAACGGCTTCCGTACCTCGCCGTAGACGTCGACAACCACTACTACGAACCGGTGGACGCGTTCACCCGGCACCTGCCCAAGGAATTCAAGAGCCGCGGTGTCCAGATGGTGCACGACGGTAAACGGACCCTGGCGATGATGGGCGGGACGGTCAATCACTTCATCCCCAACCCCACCTTCGATCCGATCATCGAACCGGGCTGCCTGGATCTGCTGTTCCGTGGTGAGATCCCGGAAGGGGTGGATCCTGCCTCCCTGATGAAGGTCGACCGCCTGGCCGAGCACCCCGAGTACCAGAACCGCGATGCGCGGCTCAAGGTGCTCGACCGCCAACGTCTCGAAACCGTGTTCATGCTCCCGACTTTCGCGTGCGGCGTGGAGGAGGGGCTCAAGCACGATATCGAGGCCACCATGGCCTCCGTACATGCTTTCAACCTGTGGCTCGACGAGGACTGGGGCTTCGACCGGCCCGACGGACGGTTCGTGTCCGCGCCGATCATCTCGCTGGCGGATCCGGTGAAGGCGGTCGAGGAAGTCGAGTTCGTGATCGGCCGCGGGGCCAAGCTGGTGTGCGTGCGGCCCGCTCCGGTACCGGGTGCGGTCCGGCCGCGGTCCCTCGGTGACCCGTCACACGATCCGGTGTGGGCCCGCCTGGCCGAGGCCGGTGTCGCCGTGGTCTTCCATCTGTCCGACTCCGGATACATGGCGGTTCCAGCGCTGTGGGGCGGCAGCGGAGTGTTCAAGGGATTCGGCAAGCGCGATCCGCTCGACATGGTGATCATGGACGACCGTGCCATCCACGACACCATGGCCTCGATGATCGTGCACCAGGTGTTCACCCGGCACCCCAAGCTCAAGGTCGTGAGCATCGAGAACGGCTCCTACTTCGTGTACCGGCTGATCAAGCGACTGAAGAAGGCCGCCAACAACGCGCCGTACCACTTCACGGAGGACCCGGTAGAGCAGCTGCGCAACAACGTCTGGATCGCGCCGTACTACGAGGACGACGTCAAACTGCTCGCCGACACCATCGGCGTCGACAAGATTCTGTTCGGCTCGGACTGGCCGCACGGCGAGGGTCTGGCCGACCCGACCACCTTCACCGCGGACATCCCACAGTTCCCGGAGTTCAGCCTCGAGGACACCCGGAAGGTCATGCGCGACAACGCACTAGAACTCCTCGGTGACCCCGCGCGCACGGCGCCCGGTGTCTCCGGTCTGGTATCGGCGTAGCCACCGAGATGGGCGAATGGACCATCGGCGCCGTCGTCGACGCGATCGCCGAGGCGGTACCCGACCGGGAGATGACAGTGTGCGGCACCCGCCGCACCACCTTCGCGCAGGGTGCTGACCTGACCCGCCGGCTGGCGAACTTCCTGTCCTCGCGGGGGCTGGGTGCCCACCGGGAGCGTCGGGATCTGAACCGTTGGGAATGCGGTCAGGACGTCGTCGCGCTCGTCATGCACAACGACCTGTACCCCGAGATGGTCATCGGCTGTCTCAAGGCGCGCACGGTCCCGGTGAATGTGAACTACAACTACGCACCGGGTGAGGTGGCCGACCTGCTGGCCTACCTGAAGCCCCGTGCGGTGATCTACCACCGTTCCCTGGGGGCGAAGTTCGCTTCCGTATTGGGGGATGAAGCGCTGCAGACCGAGGTGTTGATCTCGATCGACGACGGCGACGGTGCCGAGCTACCGGGTTCGGTGACACTGGAAGAGGCGCTGGCGCAAGGGGATACCGATCGAGGCGCCATCCCTTCCCCCGATGATCTACTGATGGTCTGCACAGGCGGCACGACCGGCCGTCCCAAAGGGGTGATGTGGCGCCAGGGCGACATCTACGTGTCGTCGATGAACGGCGCTGACCACGATCAGGTGAGCGAGATTCACGACAAGGTCGCCCACGCCGGGCCGCCGTGGTTCGCGGTGTCACCGTTGATGCACGCCGCCGGAATGTGGACCGCCTTCTCCGGGCTGCTGTCCGGTCAGACCGTGGTGCTGCACGACACCAAACCTCGATTCGATCCGCGTACCGTGCTCGAAACCGCGCAACGGGAGAGGATCGGGCTGATGACGATGGTGGGCGATGCCTACGCCGCGCCGATCGTGGAGGAGTTGGGCCGACGGTCCTACGACCTGTCCGCGATGTTCGCCATCGGTACCGGAGGTGCTGCGACCAACCCGAAACATCAACGCGCACTGCTGGAACACATCCCGCAGATCACCGTCATCAACGGATTCGGCTCCTCGGAAACCGGCAACATGGGGTTCGGTCACACGCAGCGGGCAACTCCGACTGCCGAGACCTTCCAGCTGCGGGCCGGCGGTCTGGTCCTGGCCGACGACTACTCCCGCTTTCTGGATCCCGGCGACCCCGAGGTCGGTTGGGCTGCACGTAATGGCCGGATCCCACTCGGCTACTTCAACGACGAGGCCGCGACGGTGAAGACCTTCCCCGAGGTGGCCGGCGAACGAGTGGTGGTCTCGGGTGACCGCGCCTCGCTGGAGGCCGACGGCACCTTGCGCCTGTTCGGCCGGGATTCGTTGGTGGTGAACACCGGTGGCGAGAAGGTGTTCGTCGAGGAGATCGAAGAAGTGCTGCGCGCACATCCTCACGTGGTGGATGCGCTGGCGGTGGGCCGCCCGAGTGAGCGGTGGGGCGAAGAGGTCGTGGCGCTGGTGGCGGTGCGGGACACGGTCGACGCGGCCGCGCTTCGAGAGCACTGCGCCACCCGGTTGGCCCGGTTCAAACTCCCCAAGGATGTGCTGTTCGTCGAGGAGATCCGCCGGCTCGGCAACGGCAAGGCTGACTATCGCTGGGCCAAGGGCCTGGCCTCCCAACAGGCGGAGATGAAGGCATGACTTACAAGGTGATTGACTGTCTGGCCAACGTGCACTTCGGCGAGACCCAGAACCAGCCCACCTTCATGAAGAAGGTGCGTGACGATTACTTCAAGGGCCCGACGTCGATGTATGACCCCATCGACCTGTCGGAGATGCTCGACGAGATGGACACCCACGGGGTGCAGAAGGCCATCCTGATGGATTCGCTGGCCAAACCGTCGGTCACCGCGCGGAAGTTCGTCGAGGCGCATCCCGACCGCTTCGCGCTGGCGATGGGCGGGGTGAACCTGCTGCGGCCCATCCCGTCGTTGCGTGAACTCGCTGCCATAGCCGCCGACCTGCCGGTGGCCTATACCGTTGTCGGACCCAGTTTCTGGGGAGACGGGCAGTACCCACCTAGTGACGCGGTGTACTACCCGCTCTACACCAAGTGCGCGGAACTCGAGTTGCCGTTGTGCGTCAACACCGGCCTGCCCGGTCCGCCGATCCCGGGCGAGGTGCAGAATCCGATCCACCTCGACCGCGTGTGCGTCCGGTTCCCGGAGTTGAAGCTGTGCATGATCCACGGGGCAGATCCGTGGTGGGACATCGCGATCCGCATGCTGATCAAGTATCAGAACCTACGGTTGATGACGTCGGCGTGGTCGCCGAAGCGGCTGCCGGAGTCGCTGCTGCACTTCATGCGTACCCGGGGGAAAGGCAAGGTCATCTTCGCCTCGGATTTCCCCGTGCTGCGTATGCAACGCGTGGTGCCCGAGGCACTGGCGCTGGATCTGCCGGAAGACGTGCTGGACAACTACCTCTACAACAATGCCGCGGAGTTCTTCTTCGGCCAGAATCAGGAGAGCTGATGGACCGCTACGAACTGCGCAGGCTGGACTACAGCCTCACCGAGGACCACGTCGACCTGCAGACCGCGTACCGGCAGTTCTTCAAGACGCACTCCGACATCGAGACCGTACGTGCGGCCGAACCGGCAGGCTTCGACAAGAGTCTGTGGGAACGGTTGTGCGCCATGGGCGCCACCACCATGGCGCTGCCGGAATCCGTCGGCGGCGACGGCGCGACACTGGTGGATCTGACCCTGGTGGCCGAGGAACTGGGTCGGTCGCTGGCGCCGGTGCCGTGGATCGACCACGTCGTGGCGGGGCGGTTGCTGGCCAGGCTGGGGGCGTGCGAATCCGAAGAGATCGTGCAGGGCACCCAGATCATCGCGCTCGATCCCGCGCAGGTCGCACCGACCGGGCCGCGCCTCATCCCGACTGCGTCGATCGCCGACCACATCGTCGTCCGCGACGGCGACGACGTCGTGCAGTTGAGCTTCTCGACGCGCCCGGCCCGGGTCGACAACATCGGCAAGCTGCCGATGGCGTGGGTAGACCCAGCCGCCGCGGACACCCGCGTGGTGTTGGCCAGCGGTGCCGGCGCCCTGGCGGAATACCAACGGGCCTTGGACGAATGGCGTCTGCTGACCGCAGCAGCGCTGGTGGGTCTGGTCGAGGAGACCATGACGATCGCCGCCGAGTTCGCCAAGTCGCGCTACACCCTGGGTGTGCCGATCGGGACGCTGCAAGGTATCTCCCACCCGCTGGCCAACATCGCCATCACCGTCCAGAGCGGGCGGGGCCTGGTGCGGCGGGCGGCATGGTTCCTCGACAACGAGCCCGACGAGCGGCCGGAACTGGCCCCCTCGGCGTTCGTATTCATGGCCGAGGAGGCCGCCAAGGCTGCCACCACGGCGGTACACGTCCAAGGTGGACTGGGGGTGTCCGCCGAGGCGGCGGCCACCGCGTACCTGGTGCGGGCCCGCGGCTGGGCCCTCGCCGGCGGTGACCCGGGTGCCACCGCGGTCCGCATTGCTCAGATCGTCGCGGCTCGCGAGAGCCGGGAAGTCACAAAGGTTTAGGGGAACAGACGTGGATTTCTCAACAGTCGAACTGTCCGCGGAGGACGAGGCGTTCCGCACCGAAGTGCGCGAATTCCTGTCGAGTGTCGTGACCGAAGAGGTCATCCGCCACGACCGTGAAACCGGTGACAACTTTCACGAGGGCGCGCACCTGGCCCTGGGCGCTGCCGGTTATCTGGAGAAGGAATGGAAGACCGAGGCCGACGGCGGCTTTTCCCGGGTGCGCAGGCGGATCTGGGAGCTGGAGAAGCGCCGGGCCGAGGTGCCGTGGGTGACCTGGGGGACCACGTCGATGGTGGCGCGGTCGGTCGCGAAGTTCGCCTCCCCGGAGATCCGAGACGACGTGCTGCGCGGGGTGTTCGACGGCACCGTGCGGTTGTGCCTGGGCTACACCGAGCCCGAGGGCGGCTCCGATGTGGCCACCTGCAAGACCCGCGCCGTCCGTGACGGCGGCCAGTGGGTGATCAACGGTTCCAAGATGTTCACCACCGGTGCACACAACTGCCAGTACGTCTTCCTGATCACCAACACCGATCCGGAAGCGCCGAAGCACAAGAGCCTGACCATGTTCCTGGTGCCTCTGGACTCCGAGGGCATCGAGATCCAGGGCATCCGGACCGTCGACGGTGACCGCACCAACATCGTCTACTACTCCGATGTGCGGGTCGACGACAAGTACCGGCTCGGCGATGTGAACGGCGGCTGGACGGTGGTCCGTGAACCGCTCGATGCCGAGCACGGGGCGGTCGCCGCCGCCGACGACGGTCTGGCCGACGTCGCGATCATGATGCATCAGGCCGGATTCATGGCCGAGGCCGCCGACAACGTGGCCGCGCTGGTGGGCACTCCAGATGTCAGTGGTCGCGCGGCCATCGACGACGGATCGGTGGCATATCGCCTGGGGCGCAGCGTGGCACGCATGGAGGCCTCACTGTCCTCGCCGAGTATTTTCGGTCGGGTGGCGCTGGCGCAGACCATGCGTGACATCGCCCCGGATCTGATGGACATCGCGGGATCGGTTGCCGCACTGCCGATCGGAGCCGACGGGGGAGCAGACGACCGCAGTGAGTACGTCTACCGCTTCGCGCCCTTGGTCGGTATCTACGGTGGCACGCTCGAGGTGTTCCGCAACATGATCGCCCAACATGTGCTCGGGCTGGGCAAGCCGAACTACTCACCGCCCAAGGCGAAGGTTTCGTAGTCGGGTCACCCCGCTCTTTACAAAATATGTAACGAGTGTCACTCTGGTGCTGTGCGGTGGAAGTTCGCGGAACAGTAGATCGACGACTGTCGAACTGTTCGGCTTCCGTCGAGTTACCCTGACCCGGAGGTAGATTCGTGACTCCCGCGACCCTGGTGTTCGACCCGTTCTCCGCCGAGTACTTCTAGGACCCGTATCCGATCTATCAACGGATGCGTGATGAGGCGCCCGTCTACTACAGCGAGGAATACGACTTCTACGCGCTCACCCGTCATGCCGATGTGGCGGCGGCGCTCAAGGACAATGATCCGCCCGAACACCGCCGGATGCGCAGCCTGGTCAACAAGGTTTTCACGCCTCGCGCCATCGCCGCGCAAGAGGCGCTGGTGCACGAACTCGTCGACCGATACCTGGCGATGCTCGATCCCGAGGGATTCGACGTGGTCGCCGACTTCTCGGCGCTCTTCCCCGTCGAGGTGATCACCGGCATGCTCGGCGTGCCCGAGGACTTCCGGCAGACGTTCCGGATCAATCAGGACATCGGGTTGCGACGTGAACCTGGTCAGGTCGGGATGACCGACGAAGGCCGACAGGCGATGTTGGAGAACGGCATGGCGATCTTCAACCTGATCCAGGAGCGCAGGGTCGAACCACGTGACGACATGATCAGCTCGCTCATCGCCGTGGAGGTGGAACGCGAGGACGGCACGTCAACCAAGCTCGACGACGTCGAAATCGCCGGGTTTGCGATCCTTTTGGGCGGGGCTGGCGCCGAAACGGTCACCAAGCTGATTGGTAACGCCGCGGTCATGTTCTCCCGGTACCCCGATCAGTGGGCCAAGCTGCGCGCCGATCGCAGCCTGATACCTTCCGCGATCGAAGAGCTCCTCCGATATGACGCCCCAGCGCAGTACGCAGTGCGGTCCACGACCAGAGCCATCGAACTACACGGCGTGCAGATTCCGGCGGATAGCACCGTGATGTTGGTCGAGGCGTCGGCGAACCGCGACGATCGGGCATTCAACGACGCCGGCCGGTTCGATATCGAGCGAGACCGCACCGAAGCCCAGAACCTCGGATTCGGCTACGGCATCCACAGTTGTCTCGGTGCGGCACTGGCCCGGATGGAATGCCGCATCGCGCTTGATCGACTGCTCGATTTCATGCCCGAGTTCGATGTCGACTATGACGGGTTGCGTCGAGTCGCCATGACCAGCGTCGCCGGTTACGAGAACGTTCCGGTCCGGGTCCGCGTCCCTGCCGGGGACGGGTAGCCACCCGCCCCGTCGAGCGCGAAGAACAGCTAGGCGCTGGTCAGGGCCGGCGGTTTGGCGGCTTCCGGATCCGGGTTGGCGATCGGCAGGCCCATGAACCGGCGTGCATTGTCACCCATGAAGTCATAGGTGCGACGGATGTCCATGCCCTCGGCGTACTTCCAGAAGCCCTTGGGCTCGGCCAGCCCTTCGGGATGCGGATAGTCCGAGCCGAACAGCACCTTGTCCCACCCGACGGTTTCCACCACGTCGGATACGCAGCCCTCCCAGAATGGACTGACCCAGATGTTGCGGCGGAACACGTCGTGTGGATGCTCGGGGAAGTTCTGCGGCATCTTCTTGTACAGGTCGGCGAAATCGTGGAACAGCGGGAAGATCCAGCTGCTGCCGTTCTCCACACTCGCGATGCGCAGCTTCGGGAACCGGGTCAGGGTGCCGTGGCAGATCAGCGCGGTCAGCATGTCGGCGATCTCGCGGTGGCCCAACACCATCCAGCGGAATGCACTCTGCGCCATGAAGTTCTGGGTGTAGGGCGGCTCCCACTTGTTGACGTAGTCATCGAGCGGGGGATAGCTGGCGTGCAGGACGATCGGCAGACCGGCGGCCTCGACGTCCCGCCAGAACGGGTCGAATTCCGGCAGGGCAGGCGAACGCCAGCCGTGCAGGCCGTTGACCGGGCCCGGTTTGATCAGGGCGACCTTGGCGCCGCGCTCCAGGATCCAGGCCAGTTCGCGTTGTGCCGCGTCGACTTCGGACAGATTGATGATCGGTGTGGAGAACACCCGGTCGGCGTAGGCGAAGCTCCAGTGTTCGAGGATCCACTGGTTGAGGGCGTGAACGATCGCCAGCGTCAGCTGCGGGTCATCGGCACTGGAGTGCTCGACCAGGCTGCCCAGGGTGGGGTAGTTCAGCGCCTCGACGACACCCTGGCGGTCGAGTTCGGCGACCCGGTCCTCCGGGTTGCGGGTGGCCGCGGGCGCGTCGATGGCCTTGCCCTGCATCTCGCGCAGCGTCAGACCGTCGGTGTTCTCCCCGGCGAAGAACTTCTCGTGTGCCCCGGGTGCCGCGACGCGTTCGAAGGTCGGGTTGGGGATGAAGTCGGTGACCCGGTTGTTGATCACCACCCGGGTCTGCCGGCCGATCTGCGCGTACTGCACGGCCCGTGAGTACTTCTCCGGCAGGAACTTCGTCAGTGCCTCGCCGGTCTCGTACATGTGCTGGTCGGCATCGAAAATCGGTGCGTTCCGGAACTGTTCGGTCATGTCTGTGGTTCCTTTTGTCCGGCGATGAAGATCAGCGGGTCAGGACGGTGGCGCCGGCAGTGCCGGGTGCGCCGTAGAGCTGGGCGAACCCGACGCGGGGGTTGCCGGGCACCTGGCGGTCGCCGGCTTCGCCGCGCAGCTGCCGCACGAGTTCGTGGATCTGCCGCAGGCCCGAGGCGCCGATCGGCTCGCCGTTGGCGATCAGTCCGCCGTCGGTGTTGACCGGTAGTGATCCACCGATCTCGGTTGCGCCGTCGACCAGCAGCTTCTCCTGGTCGCCGTCGGCGCAGAAGCCGCATTCGGCCATGTGGATGATCTCGGCACCGGCGTCGGTGTCCTGAAGTTGTACGACGTCGACGTCTTCGGGTGCCACCCCGGCCTTTTCGAACGCGGCGCGAGCGGCGTACACCGTGGGTGCCACGTCCTCCTCGACTGCTGCGCACGTGGTGTTGACCTCGTAGGCGCCGTAACGGCGGGTCCGCACCTCGACGGCCTTGAGGTACACCGGCTTGTCGGTGTAGCGGTGGGCGATGTCGGCACGGCACATCACGACCGCGGCCGCACCCTCGTCGGGCGCGCAGAACATGTACTGGGTCAACGGGTAGTTGAGCATCGTCGAGTTGAGGATGTCGTCCTCGCTGATCGGCTTGCGCCGGAACGCGTTCGGGTTGAGCGCACCGTTGCGGAAGTTCTTGTTGGCCACCCTGGCCAGCGTGCGCTGCGAGATATTGTGCTCGTGCAGGTAGCGGTTGGCCTTCATGCCGAAGAACTGGGTGGTCAGGTACTGGCCGTTCTCCGCGTACCAACTGGGCATGCCGACCAGGGCGGGATCCTCGGTGAACGCGCCGCGCGGGTGCTTGTCCAGGCCGACGGCGATGCCGATGTCGTAGTCGCCGAGTCGGATTCCGTCCGCGCACGCCTTGGTGGCACTCGCCGCGGTGGCACATGCGTTGAACACGTTGGTGAACGGGATGCCGGTCAGCCCGACCATCCCGACGATGGCGTCCGGGTTGGCCACCGTCCAACTGCCGCCGGTCGCGGCGCCGATGTCTTTCCAGTCGACTCCGGCGTCGGCGACGGCGGCGAAGATCGCGTCGACGCCCATCTGCATCGCGGACTTGCCCTCGAATCGGCCGAACGGATGGATACCGACGCCGATGATGGCTACATCGTTGGTCATGCGCGGCCTCTCTAGATGGGCTGGAAGGCGAAGGTGACGATTTCGTTGCCTTCGTCGTCGGTGGTGAACGGGATCATGGTGAGTTCGACGTTCATGCCGAATTGCAGTTTGGCGGGGTCGTTTTCGGTGAGGCGGCCTTCGACGCGCAGGACGGGTCCGGTGTCGTCGGCGAGTTCGACCAGGCCGACGCCGAAGGGGACGAAGTCCTTGCCGGTGGGGCCCTTGTAGGGGGCTCCGGGTGGGAAGCCCTGGGTGGTCCAGGCGATGACGGTGCCGCGTCGGGGCAGGTTCACCTGTTCGGTGTTGCCGCCGGAGCATTTGGGGCAGCGGGCCTGGGCGGGGAAGGTGGTGGCCGTGCAGTCGGTGCAGCGGCTGCCGATCAGCTGGGGTTCGGCGTCGGGCCAGGTCGAGATCTCGGGCGCCAGGGCCTTCTGCATGGGTCCGCTTCCTCCGTGATCAGCCGAAAATGTCTAGCAACTGTAACTCTTACAGTAACGTAGTCCAAGTGACCGAGCACAAGGGTGACTCCGCGGCTGACACCAAGTCCACGTTCTGCCGGATCTGTGAGCCGCTGTGCGGGATGATCGCCACGATCGAGGACGGCCGCCTGACCGCCCTGCGGCCTGACAAGGACCATCCGCTGTCGGCCGGATTCGCCTGTCAGAAGGGCATCGCGTTCACCGAGGTGGTCAACGATCCCGATCGGGTCATCCGACCGATGAAGCGGATTCCGGACGGCTTTGAACCGGTGAGCTGGGACGAAGCGCTCGACGACATCGCGGCCCGGCTCACCGAGATCCACCGCCGCCACGGATCGGGTGCTCTGGCCTGGTACATGGGTAACCCCGCGGCTTTCAGCTACTCGCACCTGTTCGCCGCGATGGCGTTCGCCAAGGGTATCGGCGGCGACAGCCATTTCTTCAGCTCCTCGACCCAGGACACCAGCAGCCGGCTGTTGGCCAACCAGTTCCTCTACGGCGCACCGTTCCCGGTGCCCATCCCGGACCTGGTGCGTACCGATCTGCTGGTCATGCTCGGCGCGAATCCGGTGGTGTCGCACGGCAGTTTCCTCACCGCACCGCGGATCAAGGACCGCATGCACGACATCGTGAAGCGCGGTGGACGGGTCGTGGTGGTCGATCCGCGGCGAAGTGAAACCGCCGCCCAGTTCGAGTGGCTCGGGATCATCCCGGATTCCGATGCGTATCTGCTGATGTCGATCCTGCAGGTGCTGTTCACCGAGGGGCTGGTCAGTGCGCGGGCCCGGACACAGGCCGAGGGCCTGGACTGGCTGCAAGAGCAGTGCGCACCGTTCACGCCGGAGCGGACCCGACAACACACCGGCATCGACCCGGACACCGTGCGCGCGTTGGCCCGCGATCTCGCCGCCACCGAACGGGCCGCGGTCTACGGCCGGTTGGGCACCTGCGTCGGGCGCAACGGCACGCTGACCACCTACCTGCTCGATGCGGTCAATCTCGTCGCCGGGAACCTGGATACCCCGGGCGGCAGTGTGTTCAGCACGCTGGGTATCCCCGGTCAGAGGTGGGGATCGATGGCGATGGGCGCCTCGCTGCGCCGGAGCTATCGCACCAAGCGCACCCGGGTCGGCGGCCTGCCGTTGGTCATCGGGGCCGAGCCCGCGGCGTTCATGGCCAAGGAGATCACGACACCCGGTCGGCGGCAGGTCAGGGCGATGTTCATCGGCGCGGGGAATCCGGTGCTGTCGGTCCCCAACGGCCTCGAGATGGAAAATGCGCTGGAATCGTTGGATCTTTCGGTCGGCCTGGACCTCTACGTCAACGAGACCACCGCACACTGCGACTACGTGTTGCCCGTGACGACGATGTACGAACGTGACGACTTCGCGGTCACGTTCCAGATGTTCCAGGCCACCCCCTTCCGTCAGGTCACCGATGCGGTGGTGGCCCCGCGCGGCCAGGCCCGCACCGAATGGGACATCGTCGTCGACCTGATCAGCCGAATGAAGGTTCGCACACCGGTTTTCGTCGCGCTGCGGATGGCGGCCAGGCGGGCGACGCGACGCGGGAAGCGGCTCAGCCCGCGGCCGGTGATCGACGGAATGATCCGGATGGCCGACGGCGGTGACCGTTTCGGGTTGCGCCGCGGCGGGCTGACGTTCCGCCGCTTGGCCGAAGAGCATCCGCACGGTGTGGTGGTGGCACCGAACATCCGTACCGGCGTGCTCGGCGAGGTCGTGGTGTACCCGAAGGGGCGGATCCGGCTCGAACACGAGGACATCGCCTCCGAGATCACCGCGCTGTCGCGACGAGCCGAGCCCGACGGTTACCCGCTGCGCATGATCGGCATGCGTGAACCGCGCTCCGAGAACTCCTGGTTGCACAATTCACCGTTGCTCATGCGCGGCAAGAGGATTCACCGCGCACTCATGCATACCGAGGATGCTGCTGCCCGTCACCTCGCCGACGGCGACGCGGTGCGGGTGCGCTCGCCCTACGGTCAGATCGACATCGCACTGTCGCTCACCGATGACATCGTGCGCGGCACCGTCGCGATACCGCACGGTTGGGGCCACCGGGGGAACGGCGGCTGGCGGATCGCCAATCAGGCGGGTGGGGCCAACGTCAACCAGTTGATGTCGAGCGATCCGGCCGATATCGAGGCGCTGGCCGGCATGTCCTGGCTGACGGGGGTGCCGGTGCAGGTGGAAGCCTGCTGACTTCTATACTGTAAGTGTTACAGTTGAGCGCGTGAGCGAAGTCGTGGACCAGTCTGTCACCAGTGTGGACATCGGGCGGCGCGCCGCCGGCCGGGCCGAGAAGCGGATGCTGATCGACGGGGAGCTGGTGGCCGCGGCGTCCGGCGCGGAATTCGAGAATCTGAGTCCGGCCACGGGCCTGGTGCTGGGAACCACGGTGGCCGCCGGTGCCCAGGACATGGATCGAGCGATCGGAGCGGCCCGCCGCGCGTTCGACGAATCCGACTGGAGCACCAATCGCGGATTGCGGCAGCGTGTTCTGGCCCAGTTGCAAGAGGCTATCGAATCCGAAAAAGACGATCTGCGTGAGGAATTGATCGCCGAGGTGGGCTGCCCGGCGATGACGACGGAGAATGCCCAGCTGGACTGGCCGCTGGCCGACGCGCTGCGGTATCCGTCCCGGCTGATCGACGAATTCGAATGGGAGCGCACGCTCGACGGCGGCGGGCTGTTCGGTGAGCGCAACGCCCGCACCGTGGTCAAGGAAGCGGTCGGAGTGGTCGCCGCGATCACCCCGTCGAATTTCCCGATCGAGGTGATCCTCAACAAGCTCGGACCGGCGCTGGCCGCAGGCAACACCGTGGTGCTCAAACCCGATCCCAACACGCCGTGGAACGCCACCCGGCTGGGCCGGTTGATCGCCGAGCGCACCGACCTGCCGCCGGGCGTCGTCAACGTCGTCCCGACACCGTCCAACGAGGTGGCCGGACAGTTGGGCACCGACCCCCGCGTCGACATGGTGTCGTTTACCGGATCCACAGCCGTCGGCAGACATCTGATGCGGGTCGGTGCGGACACCATGAAACGCACCTTCCTCGAACTCGGCGGCAAGTCGGCGATGATCGTGCTCGACGACGCCAAGCCCGGCCACATCATCCCCGGTGCGATCGGGGCGTGCGTGCACGCCGGGCAGGCGTGTGCGGCCAATACCCGGATGCTGGTGCACCGCAGCCTGTTCGACGAGGCAGTCGCCCACGTGACGATGGCGTTCGGCGCGGTGCCGGTGGGTGATCCGGCATTGCCGACCACGCTGGTCGGCCCGCTGATCACCGCGGCGGCCAAGCAACGTGTGCTCGATGCCATCGAGAGTGCCCGCCGCGACGGCGCCGACGTCGTGGTCGGCGGCGGTGTGCCCGACGGGTTGCCCGCGCATCTCGCAGATGGACACTTTGTCGCACCCACCGTGATCGTGGGGGCCGATCCGGGCTCGTCGATCGCCCAGGACGAGGTGTTCGGTCCGGTGCTGGTGATGCTCCCGTTCGACGATGATGACGAAGCGGTACGGATCGCCAATGACAGTGCGTTCGGCTTGGCCGGTGCGGTGATGTCGGCGTCGTCCGAGCGGGCGATGGGGATCGCCCGGCGGATCAGGACCGGCGCAATCGGTGTCAACGGCGGCATGTACTACGGCGCTGATGCCCCGTTCGGTGGATACAAGAACAGCGGTGTCGGAAGACAGTGCGGCATCGAGGGGTTCGCACAGTACACCGAGACCAAGACCATCGGCTGGCGCCTGCCCCGGCAGTGAGATTGCTGCTCGGCAGAGGTGATTTACCCCTGTGCGGTGGCGAACGATGCAGCGCGATCGAGGATGCTGTCGAGAATGTGGTCGAAGTTGATGTCGTCGGCCATCCCGATCCGGTAGCCCCGCCCGGGAATCGAGGCGATCAACGGCATCGCCTCGGCGTCGAGCACCTGCTCCCAATACTCCCGCGGGAACTGGACTTCGGCGGTGCGGCTCTGCAGCCGCTGCAGCACAGACGAACTGCGCACCAGCACCGAGATGGCCGTGTAGGTGTCGAATGCCTGTTTGGCGGTGAGGCCGGCTGCCACCAGGGCGGCCACGGGTTGTTCGATCTTCTCGAGTGCGGTGCGCGCCGCCGGAATCCCTCGGGTGCCGCGGATCAGGATGAGATCGCACACGATCGGATTGTCCGTGAACACCTTCCGCATGCGGTGGGCATGGGCGCGGAGGGATGCACGCCAGTTGCCGGTCTCGATGGACAGCACGCTGAAGTCGTATTCGCGCAGGACCTGTTCGGTCATCGCGTCGAGCAGGTCGTCCTTGCGCCGGAAGTACCAGTAGATACTGGTGACCCCGACGTCGAGATGGCGGGCAAGCTGCGGCATGCTGAGGTTGTCGATCGACTCCTGCCCGGCTACTTCGAAAGCACCACAAAGGATTTCGTCGATGCTGATGGATCCGCGTTCGCGGCGCCGGCGTCCGTTGGTGCGTGCGGGCGTGGCCATGACAGCGTCCCGCTAGCGGATCGGTTCGAAAGTGACGGGGACGGCGGTGGGGGAGCGGAACGGCTGACCGAAGATGTGCGGATCGTCGTCGGTGACCAGCGTCAGGTTTCGCACCCGGCTCAGCAGGCTCTCCATCGCCACCCGGGTCTCCATCCGGGCCAGGTGCAACCCCATGCAGGTATGTTCACCGGCGGCAAACGTGATGTGCGGCAACCGCTTCCGGAAGATGTCAAACTCCTCGGGCCGGTCCCAGCGATTCTCGTCGCGGTTGGCCGATCCCATGCAGACGTCGATCACCGCACCGGCGGGCAGTGCCACGCCGTCCAGTTCGACGTCCTGGGTGGTCGAGCGTTGCACCGTGGTGAGCGGGGTTTCGTAACGCAACCCCTCCTCGATGGCCTGGCCGATCAGCTCGTGGTCGGCCTGCACCGCGGCGAACTGGTCGGGGTGGGTGAGCAGCAGATAGATCAGGTTTCCCGAGGACCGGTAGGTGGTCTCCAGTCCGGCCGGCAGGAGCAGCCGCAGGAACGAGTAGATGGCCTCATCGGTCAGCTTCTCGCCGTCGATCTCCGCGGCGACCAGATCACCGATGATGTCCTCGGTGGGATTGGACCGGCGCAGGTCGATCTGGCCGAGGAAGTAGTCCTTGAGCGCTGCGGAGGCTTCGAATGCACGCTTGTACTTCACCGTGTAGCTGATCAGTTCGACGGCACGCTGCCGGAACCACGGCAGGTCTTCCTCGGGTAGGCCGAGCAGCGTGGAGATCACCCGGGTGGGGAACTCGAAGGTGAAGTCGCGCACCAGGTCGGCGCTGCCGGCCTCGATGAACTCGTCGACGAGTGCCTCGCAGATCGGGCGAACGACCTCGGGCTCCCAGCGCTGCAGTGAACGTGACTTGAAGGCCGCCGAGACCAGGTTGCGGTGGTCGCGGTGGGTCTTGCCCTCCATGGCCAATATCGTCGGGCCGATGAACAGTCCGATGGTGTTGTCGTAGATCTTCGAGTTGAATGACTTGCCGTCCCGGAACACGGTGTTGACCGCATCGAAGGACACGGCGGCGAATTGATGTTCCGGCAGAAGCGATTCCGGTGTCTTCGACCAGTCCATCACCGAGCCGCGGAACACACCGTGCTCGGCGCGGTGCCGCGCGAAGATCGGGTAGGGGTCGCGGAGTAGGGCGGCGGTGTCGACGACGGAGCCGTCGGCAGTTTCGTCGGAAGCGACATCCTGGACTTGACTATCCACAGCTCACCCCACCACTCGCAACGGACCGATCATATTGATGCATATTACTGTAAATATTACAGTAACGGAATCTGCGCGGGTCTGAACGGTCAGAGTGGGATCGGTGCCCCGTTGCTCATCGCTGCGATGAAGCCGCCGTCGACCTGGATGTCCTGACCGTTGATCCAACGGGCCTCGGGGGAAGCCAGGAAGGCGATCACCGGAACCACATCGTCGACGGTGGCGTGCCGGCCGACCGTGGCGCGTACCAGGTCCAGCACGTCTTTGCCCATGGTCTGTTCGAAATCGGTCAGGATGGGCGTCTCGACCGGGCCAGGGCTCACGGTGTTGACCCGCACCCCGTACTTGGCCCAGGCCGGGCCCGCCACCCGTTTGACGAACAGGATCGCGGCCTGCTTGGACGTGGTGTAGACCGGGAAATTCGGGTCCTGTCCGGTCTGCCACTGGGCCACCGCGTCACCGTCGGTCAGTTCGAGGAGGCCGTCGAGGATGTCGATGCGCTGCTGCCAGCCCAGCGCCGCGGTCGAGGCCACCGTGACGATCGACCCGCCGTGGCGCAGCAGGGGCAGCATGCCCTCGGCCATCAATCGCATGCCGAGATAGTTGACCTTGAGAACGTCGGCGGCCGGCGCGGTCCCCGGAACGCCTGCGACATGTGCGAGCAGGTCCCAGCCGTCACCGATCTCACTCAACAGTCGGGCGATATCAGCGGGGTCCCGGAGGTCGCAGGTGGCGTGCTCGGATGCCGGGGTGTCGCCTGGGCGCAGGTCGACCGCGAGTACGTGGTCGCCCCGCTCGAAGAAGTGCGCCGCGGTGGCCGCCCCGATCCCGGATCCGGCTCCGACGACGACGATCCTGCGTGCGGCTTCCGACATGCCCCAACCTCTCACTGAATGAACGACAGTAAGGATGACTGTAAACAATTCGGGCCGGTCGGACAATCAGCTTCAGACCTCCTCGATAGTGCTACCGTGAGCCTTACCGGAGGGGGCCTCCGGAAGTATCTGGTGCGTGCCTGACGAGGGGGCGGAATCGATGAGCGCGATCGAGGAACGGGCAGCGGTCCAACCCCAGCGCGAGGGGCCGGCCGAGCTGCTGGCCGCCCAGCGACGGTCATTCATCGCCGACGGTCCGCCGGATATCGCGTTGCGCCGCAACCGCATCGACCGGCTGCTCGCGATGGTCCTCGACAACTCCGAGGACTTCGTCGCTGCCACCGCGGCCGACTACGGTTCACGGTCGCGGTCGGCGGCCTTCTTCGCCGAGATCCTCGGCATGCTCTCGGTCATCGAGCACACCAGAGCGCATGTGCCGCAATGGATGCGTGCGACGAAGTTGATGCGGGTGGCCCGATTCGCCGGGCTGCGCGCCGAAGTAGTGCCGAGCCCGCTCGGCGTGATCGGCGTGATCGGTCCGTGGAACTTCCCGATCCAGTTGACAGTGCTGCCCGCGGCAGCTGCCTTCGCTGCCGGCAACCGGGTGATGATCAAGATGTCGGAGGTCACCCCGCGCACCGCCGAACTGATGGCGGCGTCGGCGCCGAAGTACTTCGATCCGACCGAGTTGCAGGTCGTGACCGGTGGGCCGGATGTCGCCGCCGAGTTCGCCGGCCTACCGTTCGACCACCTGTTCTTCACCGGCTCACCCTCGATCGGGGCCCTGGTGGCGCGTGCGGCCTCGGACAACCTGGTTCCGGTGACGTTGGAGCTGGGTGGCAAGAACCCGGTGGTGGTGGCGCCCGGTGCCGACATCGAACGGGCGGCGAGCCGAATCGCCCAGGCGCGCATGGTCAATGGCGGTCAGGTGTGTGTATGTCCGGACTACGTCTTCGTGCCCGATGCCGAGGTCGACCGGTTCGTCGCGGTGGCGCGCAAGACCCTGACCAACCTGTTTCCCACCATCCTCGGCAATCCCGATTACTGCTCCTCGGTGAACCAGGCCAATTTCGACCGGGTGGTCGGCCTGATCGCCGACGCCCGCGCGCACGGGGCCCGGATCGACTCGGTCGTGCCTGCGGGGGAGATCCTGCCCGATCCGGGCTCGCGCAAGATCGCTCCGACCATCGTGCGCGACGTCGACGACCGGATGAAGATCGCGAGCGAAGAGGTGTTCGGACCGGTGCTCGCGGTCCGCGGCTACTCAAGACTCACCGAGGCGATCGAGCACATCAACGCCAACCCGTCGCCGTTGGTGGCGTACTGGTTCGGGCCCGACGATGCCGATTTCCGGCACTTCGTCGGCCATACCCGCAGTGGTGGCGTGGCCCGCAATGACTTTGCCGCGCACATGATCCCGTCCGAGGCCCCGTTCGGTGGCGTTGGGCGCAGCGGGACCGGCGCTTACCACGGGAAGGCCGGTTTCGATGCGTTCAGCCACTACCGCACCGTGGTCGGCACCGACTTGCCGTTCAGCGTCACCGGCCAGGCCGCCCGGCCGTTCAGTGCGGCGATGCGGGTCAGCGCGGACCTCAGTCTGCGACGGGCCCGCAGCCGAACAGCCGCCAGACTCAAGAAGTTTCGCTGAGCGCCTGCTCGCGGGCCCACCGGTAATCGGCCTTGCCGGCCGGGCTGCGCTCGATGACCGGGCGGAACACCACCGCCTTGGGCAGCTTGTAGCGGGCGATCGAGGATTCGGCGTGCCGGATGAGCTCGTCGGCCGCAATAGTGTTGTCGGCGAGCGCGTCCTCGCTCAACGCAACGACAGCCACCACTTCCTGCCCCCAGCGTTCACTGGGCCGGCCGGTGACCACCACGTCCCGCACCGCGGGATGTGAGGCGATCGCGGATTCGACCTCCTCGGCGAAGATCTTCTCGCCGCCGGAGTTGATGGTCACAGAATCACGGCCGAGGAGTTCGATGGCTCCGCCGTCCAGGTGGCGGGCCCGGTCACCCGGCGTCGCATAGCGCACGCCGTCGATCACCGGGAACGTCGCCGCGGTCTTGGCGGCATCGCCCTTGTAGCCCAGCGGCACGAACCCCCGCTGTGCCAGCCAGCCCAGCCCCTCGTGGCCGGCGGGCAGGACGGCGGTGAAATCCTCGGTGACCACGCAGGTATCGGGGCCGGCGTTGAACGTTCCCGTCGACACCGCACCCGGTGCCGACATGTGGCTCATCTGGGCGCCGGTCTCCGACGATCCGACCCCGTCGACGACGATCAGGTTGGCCTTGGCATCGATGAGTTGCTGTTTGACGTAGGGGGTCAGCTGCGCGCCTCCGTTGGCGACGACCGACAGCGAGGACACGTCCGCAGCTCCTGTCTTGATCGCATCCAGCAGCGGGCGTGCCATGGCGTCACCCACCACCGTGGCCACCAGTACCTGTTCGCGTTCGATGGTGCGGACCACGTCGTCGGCATCGAAACGGTCCACCACGGCGGGAAATACCAGGGTTTGACCGGTGCTGATCGCCGTCATCGCGGCCCACTGTGCCGCGCCGTGGATCAGCGGCGGCAGGATCATCAGCCTGGTGCCCGGATTGTCGACCGCACGCCCGACGATCTCCTCGACGGACTGCGCCTTCTCGCCGGTCACCATGTTGCGCCCACCGAACGCGGTCATGAAGATGTCGTGCTGGCGCCACAACACGCCCTTCGGCATGCCGGTCGTGCCGCCGGTGTAGAGCACGTAGAGGTCATCGGGAGAGGGTTCGACCGGCGGCGGGGCGACATCGGTTCCGACGATGCTCTCGTAATCCACGGCACCGTCGAGCAGTTCATTGCCGGACTCGTCGGCGATCTGGATCAGGACCCGCAGATCGGGAAGGTCGTCGCGAATCTCGGCCACCCGTGGTGCGAAGGCGGCGTGATACACGAGTGCTGATGCGCCGGAATCGGTGAGCAGATACTGCAATTCGTTCTTGACGTAGCGGTAGTTGACGTTGAACGGGGCGACGCGGGCACGGAAGGCGCCGAGCAGGGATTCGACGAACTCGGGGCCGTTGTAGGCGTAGATGCCCAGCAGGTCCTGACCCACCTCGTGGCCGGCGAGTTCACCGCGTTCGGTCTGGGCGCCCAGTCCGCGCGAATGCAGATACGCCGCCAGCCGATTCGACCGGTCCACGATCTGGCGGTAGGTATAACGCCGGTCGCCTTGGACGATCAGTGGGCGGTCGCCGAGGGCGGCGGCGACGGCGTCGGCGACGGCCGGAACGGTGAACTGCACGGGTTTCTCCTCTTGGGCGGTCAGCGCTGCCAGGCGTGCAGCAGATGATCGGTGGTGGTGATGGTGGCCAGCAGGGACAGCGTGTTGTCGATGACCGCATCGGCGTAGGCCGTCGGAATGCCGGCCACCGCGTCGCGGGGCAGCACCACCCGGTACCCGGCGTTGACCGCGTCCATCACCAGGTTCGTGATCGCCAGATTCACCGAGACACCGACGGCGACGATGGTGGTCACCCCGAGGTTGCGCAGGATCGGATCCAGATCGGTGCCGCCCATCGGGCCCAGTCCGTGCCAGCGCGACAGCACGAGATCGCTTGGTTCCGGGCCGAACTCGGGCAGTAGCGTGGCTCCGGGGCTGCCGGGCAGGATGCCGACGTCGTTGCGGCCGATGGCGAAGATCTTGGCGTTGTGGTTGGAACCCAGCCCGTCCGGGCGCCGCTGGACCAGGCAGTGCACCACCCGGGCTGAGGCGTCCCGGGCGACCGGCAGCAGCCTGGCGATGTTGGGCAGCGCAACGCGTCGGGCCTCGTCGGCCAGTGCGGCCAGTCCGGCGTCGGGACCGACCACCGCGCCTTGGCATTCCTGGGTGACGATGGCGGTGTGCTCGGGGGCGACCAGTTCGGTCAGATCGATCTTCATACGTTGGCGGCGGCACTGTCGACGGGAGGTACCTCGTAGAACCTGGTAGCCCATTTACGCAGGGCCATATAGTGTTTAGCGTCGACCTTGGCCAGCGGTGGATGCTCGATGTACTTCTGGTACTCCCAGATGTCGCAGTCTTCCCACACCGTCTTGAGGAATTGCTTCTCTACCTTGTCCCGTACCTGCTGGGGTGGAATATCAGAGGTTTCGCCGGGCAGTTTGGGCCACCAGATCGAATAGAACATGTCCGATACCTCGTCGTCGACCGGTGTGCAGGCGAAGATCAGGCGGTGGTTGGAGGAACCCTCGAACGCACTCATCGCGAACCCGAGTCCCGAGTAGTGGCTGTGAATGCGCAGTGCCATCTTGTCCGGGTCGTCACTGCGGACATCGGGCCAACCGGTGACGAATCGCCATTCCTCGTCGACTCCTTCCCAGTCCAGGCAGATCGGCGTCACGGTGGCGCCGTGCACGTATCGGAAATGTGAACTGTCGGGGGCATTTTCGGCCACGATCTGCGGATGTACGTGGATCTTGTCCGCGCGGCTGGAGAATTCCGGGTAGGGCCGGTAGTAGGCATCCGGATCGGTTTCGAACTGCGGGAACTTGCCGAAGATGTCGGGCAGTTCCCATTGCGGTTCGGAGCCGGTGGGGTGATGCCACATGAAGATGCAGCCGTACTGCTCCTTGACCGGGTAGGAGCGCAGCCGTAGGCCACGGTTGGGCTTGTCGGGCTGATAGGGGATGTAGGTGTTGCTGCCGGCACCGTTCCAGCGCCAGCCGTGGAACGGGCACTCGATGCAGTCGTCGACCACCTTGCCGCCGTGGCCGATGTGGGCGCCCAGGTGCTTGCAGTGCGCTTCCAGCACATGCAGGTCGCCGGACTCGTCGCGGTAGGCGGCGAGATCTTCGCCGAAGTACTTGAGCGCCTTGACATCGCCGACTTCGTACTCGGCCGACCAGCCGATCATGAACCAGCCGGTGACCTTCCAGGTGAACGGCACCTTCATGCCCGCTGCCCTCCCGTTTCTCTGCTCTCGCAATACGTACGGAAGACATTACAGTAGCTATTTCTGTATAGGAAGAGTGCAGGGTTCCGCCAACTGAGGCACCTACCGTATAGTGCTCCGCAGCCGACCGGGAGGTGATCCGTTGTCCGACGACATCGAAGCGATCAAACAGCTCAAGGCGCGGTACTGCCGGTTTCTGGACACCAAGGACATCGATGCCTGGCGGGCGCTGTTCGTCGACGAGGTCGTGGTGACGCTCGACATGGCCGTCTCGACCGGTGGCGCCGACCCGCAGACGGCTCCGCCGCTGAATGGCTTCGACGAGTTCTTCCCGGTGGTCTGGGGCGGTGTCGAGCATGCTGCGACGGTGCACCACTGCCACACCCCGGAGATCATGCTGACCTCCGACACCACCGCGACAGGTATCTGGGCCATGGAGGACATGTTGTTCTTCCCCGACGGCGGTGAGTTGCACGGGGCGGGCCATTACCACGAAACATACGAAAAGCGTGACGGCACATGGCGGATCACCAGCCTGCACCTGACCCGGACCCTGTTGAAGTTCACGACCGCCTAGCCAGGTGAGCTGCCGCGCGCGTAACGCTGTGGCGAAATATCGCGTCGATCACCGCCGCAGCGCTACCAGCGTGATTCTGAGATACCTTGCCCTGCGACAAGATCCATCACTTCGCCGAACGTCCTGATGTAGTCGAGCGCGGCCTGTGGACTGCTGCCGTCGACATGCACGACCGCCCAGGTGGCGCCGTGGCCCGCCAGTTCGGCGAGGGTGTCGCGGGCACGCCGCAGCGACGCGTCGTCATCGAGGTCGACGGGCGGGCACACCACCTGGATATCGACGGTCGACGGGTCCCGGCCGGCGTCGGCGAGTCGATCGCGCAGGCGCTGCACGGCGGCGCCGAACTGTTCGGTGTTCTCGATGGCGGCGGTGCGCATCGTCGATGCCATGTCTGCCGCGGCGATGATCGGCATCCACCCGTTGCCGTGGCCGACCACGCGCCGGATCGCGGCCGCGCCGTTCCCGCCGATCCAGATCGGCGGATGGGGCCGCTGGACCGGGTGTTGCAGATGGACCCGGCCGAAGGCCTCGAAATCGATACCGGTAAAAGGTGTTTCGGGGTCGGTCCAAATGGAACGTAGTGCCGTCAAGGCCTCGTCGAGGAGTTCGGCGCGGCGGTCGATGTGCACGCCCACCGCCGAGAATTCGGATCGCAGGTAGCCCGCTCCGACGCCCGCGATGAGCCTGCCACCGGAAACCAGATCCAGACTGCCCAGCGCCTTGGCCGACAGGTACGGATTGCGGAAGGGGAGCACGTACAGATTGGTCATCAACCGGATGTGCGTGGTGGCTGCCGCCATGAAGCTCAGCGCGGCGATCGGGTCGAGGGTGTTGTGGCCGCCGTTGTTCCGCCACTTGACCGACGGGGCCGGGTGCTCGCTCAACGCGATCGCCGAGAAGCCCGCGGCCTCGGCCTGGGTGGCGACCGCGCGGATGGTCTCGGGCTGCAGAAAATCGTCAGGCGCGGTGGGCAGTTCACTGGGATATTCCAGGGTGTACTTCATCGATCTCCCGGTTTCGGCCCGATACTGTAAGCATTACCGTAGCATCCATCGTTGGTCGTCAGACGGGATGGAGCAGGGATGGATCGCCGACGAAAAGTACTCGTGATGGGCGCAAGCGGAAACGTGGGAGCCTGTGTCACCCGCCAACTCGTCGAGCGGGGAGACGACGTGCGGGTACTGCTGCGCCGCAGCAGCTCGACCAAGGGCATTGACGGACTCGACGTCGAACGCTGTTACGGGGACATTTTCGACACCGATGCGGTGGCGGCGGCGATGGCCGACCGGGACGTGGTGTTCTACTGCGTTGTCGACACCCGCGCCCACCTGGCTGACCCGACGCCACTGTTCTCCACCAATGTCGAGGGCCTGCGCAACGTACTCGACGTGGCCGTGAAGTTCGACCTGCAGCGCTTTGTCTTCCTGTCCACCATCGGAACCATCGCGGTCGGCGACGACGGCGCCTCCGTCGATGAGGACACCCCGTTCAACTGGGCCGGCAAAGGCGGGCCGTACATCGAATCCCGGCGCCAGGCCGAAGACCTGGTGCTGTCCTACGCCAGGGAACGTGGCCTGCCCGCCGTGGCGATGTGCGTGTCCAACCCGTACGGGCCGCCGGATTGGAATCCGCGGCAGGGGGCACTCATCGCGATGGCGGCATTCGGCAAGACACCGGTCTACATCCGCGGCGTCGGCGCCGAGGTGGTCGGAATCGACGATGCGGCAGAGGCACTCGTGCTGGCAGCCGAACACGGACGGATCGGTGAGCGCTACATCGTGTCCGAAAGCTATATGACACAACGTGAGATGTTCACCGCCGCTGCCGAGGCCGTCGGCGCTCGGCCACCGCGGTTCGGGGTGCCGATGGCATTGGTATATGCCTTCGGCTGGCTGGTCGGTATGTCGAACCGGCTGTTCGGCACCGAGCAGCCGATGAACCTCACTTCCGCCAGATTGCTGTGGCTCACGTCGCCGGCCGACCACGGCAAGGCGACCCGCGACCTGGGGTGGAAACCAGCGCCGACCGCCGAATCGATCGGCCGGGCAGCACAGTTCTACGTCGAGCGTAAAAGCCGCGACGAGAAGGTCATCGACCTGTGAGTGCCGCAGACTGGGACGCGATCGTCGTCGGAGCCGGGTTTTCCGGCTTGTACGCACTGCATCGGCTGCGGGAGCAGGGCCTGCGGGTGCGGGTTCTGGAAAAGGCCGATGCCGTCGGCGGCACGTGGCTGGTCAACCGCTATCCGGGTGCACGCTGTGACATCGAGAGCATCGAATACTCCTACAGCTTCAGCGATGAGATTCAGCAGGAGTGGGTCTGGACGGAGACGATGCCGGCTCAGCCCGAGATCGAGGCGTATCTGAACTTCGTCGCCGACCGGCTCGATCTGCGTCGCGACATCGAGTTCGGTACCGAGGTCGTGGCGATGACCTTCGACGAGGACACTGCGCTGTGGGCGATCGACACCGCCGACGGGCAGACGCTGCATACACCTTTCGTGGTCGCGGCCACCGGAATCCTCTCGGTGCCACTGGAACCCGACATACCCGGAATGAACTGCTTCACCGGCACGTCGCTGTTCACCAGCCGGTGGCCGCATGAGGGTGTCGACCTCACCGGCAAGCGGGTCGGGGTGATCGGCACCGGTTCCACCGGAGTGCAACTGATCCCCGTCGTCGCTCGGGAGGCCGAACAACTGACGGTGTTCCAACGGTCTCCGGCGTTCACCCTGCCCTGGCAGATTCGTGCCTTCGAACCGGGTGAACTGGACGCACTCAAGGCCGACTACCCGCAGATCCGCGCCGCGCAGCGGGAACATCCGGTCGGGGCGGCCCGGCTCAGTGCGTTCTCGGTACTGCTGGACATGTTGGTGCGGCCGCCGGTGAAATCGGCTACGCCCGAGGACAAGCAGCGCGCGGTCGAGGAGCACGGCGTCATGGGCGCACTCAACTGGGGCGACATCTTCTTCGACATCGACGCCAACCGGATGGCCACCGAGCTGTACGGACAGGCACTGGCCCGCATCGTCAGCGATCCGCAGACGGCGGCCTCGTTGACGCCCAGTCACCCGTTCGCGTGCAAGCGGCCGATCATCGACCAGGGCTATTACGAGACGTTCAACCGCGACAACGTCACCCTCGTCGATCTACGCAAGGGTGCGATCCGTGCGGTGACGGAGACCGGGATTTCCACGGAACAAGGCGATTTCGATCTCGACGTGATCGTGTACGCCACCGGCTTCGATGCCATGACCGGCGCGTTGAGTCGGATCGACGTGCGCGGCCGGGGTGGCTTGGTACTGGGGGAGTACTGGGCCAAGGAGGGCGCACTGTCCTACCTGGGGCTGGCGGTGGCCGGCTTCCCGAACCTGTTCACCATCCAGGGGCCGGGGAGTCCCTCGGCGGCATCCAATTTCGTGGCCGCACTGGAGCAGCACGTGGAATGGATCGCGGACTGCATCGCCTATCTGAGGGCTGGGGGGCACCGCTGTATCGAGGCGACGTCGCAGGCGCAGGACGAATGGGTCGAGCACACCACCGCGCTGGTAGCGCCGACCGTGCTGGTCCACCCGAGCTGCAACTCCTGGTACAACGGCGGCAACGTGCCCGGCAAGAAGCGGATGTACCTGGGGTACACCGCGGGTATCCCCGAATACCGTCGCCGCTGTGACGAGATCGCCGCTGACGGATACACCGGATTCACCGTTGCGTAGGGGGGCCCAGATCGTCTGGGAGCTCGGAGGCGTGCTGCCCCGCTCAGTCGGGGCGCTGACCGGGTCCGGAGACTGGAACGCATTGTCGATCGATGGTCTGCGCCAGTTGGGCGAGGTGGCCCTCGATGAACTGGTCGTCACCGGGATGACGCTGACCGGGCCGCCCCCGCAGTTGCCGCGACCGCTGAGCGACTATGAGCGGGCCGCCGGCGAACTAGGCGCACTCGGTATCGACGGTGCGCATCACAGCCCGGATCCCCTGCAGGTCAAGCACATCCGGCCGCGCCGGTTCGGAGCGCTCACCTTCGAGGAACTGGTATTCGACCACGAGCCCACACTGCCTGCCTCGGTCCTGGCCGACGGTCACGGCGGGGTGGCTACCGGCCGCGTGCGGCTGTATCGCTGCGGCGATCATGGGCGTCCCTGGCTGATCTGGGTACATGGTGCCGGCCAGGGCGATCCGATGGATCTACTGGTGGCCCGGGTGCGGCAGTTGCGGGACCTCGGGTTCAACGTGGCGTTGCCGGTGCAGCCCGGACACGGGCCACGGCGCAGTTCCTGGCCGGAGTATCCCGCGCGCGATCCGCTGGCCAACGTGGCCGGGATGATGCGGGCGGTGTCGGAGGTGCGAGCCCTGATCGGCTGGCTGGAACCACAGGCATCATCGATCGCGGTCGCCGGTCTGTCACTGGGCAGCGCGGTGGCGGCGCTGGTGTCGCATCTGGACGCTCGGGCCGACGCGGTGGCGCTCTACACCCCAATTCTCGGACTCAACACGATGATCGGTATGCACCTGGGCCGCTGGGGATCAGCGGGACAGCAATCCGCGCGAGATCTACAGTCGGCCACCGTGGCGGCGATGACCTCGGTGATCGACCCGCTGCATAGCCGGCCGCATGCCGACCGGCGTCTCATCGTCGGTGCGTGGCATGACCGGATGGCGATGCGCAGTTCGGCCTTGGCCATGCACGAGCAATGGGGCGGCGAACTCTACTGGCACGACGGCAGCCATGTCGGGCAGCTGTTCTCCGGTGCGGTGCAGCAGGTGACCGGGCGGTTCCTAACGACCGTAGCTTGACGTGATCCGGGCTCGCACACAGTTGATCTCGTGGTCGAGATCGTGGTCCTCGGGTAGGACCACCCACTGGAAGGCGATACCGAAGATGGATCCGGTGATGTCCCGCAGTGCCATGTCGACATCGATATCGGGTCGCAGGGAACCGTCGGCGATGCCCGTGCGGAGCCCGGCCTCGACCTTGACGGCAGCACCGGCCAACTGCGCGCGCACGCTGTCGCGCAGTGGCGAGGTGGTCTTCACCGCCTCGAATGCCGACACGAACATGGCCCTGGTCACCGCGGGATCCTCGGCGTGAATCTCCTGCACGCGTTCGAAATGTGCGAGTACCTGCTGCATTCCGGTGGCGGCCGGTTCGGGGTCGGGGTTCAGTCGCGCCACGTACCTGTCCTGGAAGGCGTCGAGGACGGCATCCTTGCTGCCGTAGCGGGCGTGCACCATGGCCCGGCTGTACCCGGCTCGCCGGCCGATCTCAGCGGCAGTCGTTGCTTCCCAGCCCTTTTCGACGATCAACTCAGCGGCAGCCTGCAGCAGCCGGAGCGAGGACTGCTCGACGCGCTCCGGCTGGGTGAGGCCCTGAGCTGGGGAAGGCACCCTTGCATATTAGATTGCCGACAACTAACTTAGTTGTTCTGCGTCAAATTTCTGTGCGGAGGTCGAAGATGACATCGGTCGCAGCGCCCTTTTCCGGGCCGGTACCCACGGGCATCGATGACGTCACCGCGGCGTGGTTGACGGAGGCGCTGGGTGTGCCGGTGAGTGCGGTACGGGCCGAGCGGATCGCGTTGGATACCGGTTTCTCCGCGGCGCTGTATCGGATCCAGCTGACTGGATCCGATGATGCTCCAGAGACTTTGATCGTCAAACTCCCCGCCGATTCACTGGCTCGGGGCGGGATGGAGATGCTCGGGGGTTATGACCGCGAGCTGTACTTCTACCGGCATATCGCGCCGGATGCGCCTATTGCCACGCCGCGCTGCCATGTCGCGCGGAACTCCGGGTCCGACTTCGTGCTCGTGCTCGAAGACCTGCGGGACTGGGAGAACGCCGATCATCTGGCCGGACTGTCGCTTCCGCGTGCCCGGCTCTGTATCGAACAGTTGGCCGGCCTGCACACCTGGTCGGCAGGCGTGGACGATGCTGTACTGCGGGAATTCCCGAGCATCGACAGCTCGTTGACCCGGGACCTGTTCCTGCCCGCTTTCGCTCCTGGGTGGCAGCTCTACCGAGACCACACCCGCCAGCCGCTACCCTCGGCGGTCGCCGCGTTCGCCGAGCGGTTCGCCGATCTCGCACCCGCCGCCCTTGCCGCGCTTTCAGAGCGGAATATGTTGCTGCACGGAGATATCCGGGCCGACAACATGTTCTTCCGCAATGAGGCGCTGAAGGTGGTGGACTTCCAGTTGACGGTTCGCGGTGCGGGTGCGGCCGATATCGCGTATCTGGTCAGTCAAGGTCTGCCCACCGAGGTGCGCCGCGGCCACGACGAGGGCCTGCTGCGCGAATATGTCGGCCAGGTCGACGGGTACCCGTTCGAGGAGGCCTGGCGGCATTACCGTCTCGCGACCGCGCTGCTGCTGTACATGCCGGTGGTCGCCTTGCTCACCTGGGACGTCGCACCGGAGCGGTCCCGGCAGCTATGTCTGACGCTCATCGACCGCGCGGTCGCGGCGATCGAAGACATCAATGCCCTGGAGGAGCTTTCATGAGAACCGCGCGTGAAGTGGTGGAGCTCTACAACCTGGTGGTCTGGAACGAGAAGGACTTCTCGCTCGCCGAAGAGTTACTGGGGGACACCGTCACCCGTCACGACGTAGGGGAGGTGACGGTGCTGACTCACGACGAAGCCGTCGCCCGGGTGGTCGACCACTGGGCGATGTTCGAGACCGTCCGCTTCGACCTCAAGCTCGTTGTTGCCGGCGACGACGGGGAACTCGTCACGATCGTGTACGAGTCGCCGATGACGTTCACCGACGGCAACTCGATGACGGTCAGCAGCATGGAGATCTTTCGCGTCATCGACGGACGCATCACCGAAGTATGGAATTGTGGCTACAAACAAGGAGTTTGGGTATGAGCGAAGTAGTTCTCGATGAGCTTGGCTACTACCTACTGGCGGGTGCCGGCGGTGAAGGTCCGGCCACGCTGATGGACGAGGCCCGCCGCGGCGAGGAACTCGGTTTCGGTACCGCATTCATCTCCGAGCGGTGGAACGTCAAGGAAGCATCCTCGCTCGTCGGGGCGGCCTGCGCGGTGACCGAGCGCATGCAGATCGCCACGGCGGCCACCAATCACAACACCCGCCACCCGCTGATCACCGGATCGTGGGCCACCACGATGCACCGACTGTCCCGGGGCCGATTCACGCTGGGCATCGGCCGCGGCGTCGCCGCCATGTACAACGCGTTCGGGGTACCCGCGGTGACCACCGCGCAGATGGAGGATTTCGCGCAGGTCATGCGCAAGCTGTGGCACGGCGAGGTGGTCTTCAACCACGACGGACCGCTCGGCAAGTATCAGGTGCTGTTCCTGGACCCCGACTTCAACGAGGACATCCGCCTGGCGATCGTGGCCTTCGGCCCGCAGACCCTGGCCCTGGGTGGGCGGGAGTTCGACGACGTCATCCTGCACACCTATTTCACCCCGGAGACACTGCAGCGTGCGGTCAAGACCGTCAAAGACGCCGCCGAGCAGGCCGGCCGCGACCCTGACAGCGTGCGGGTGTGGTCCTGCTTCGCCACCGTCGGCGATCACCTGCCCGAGGAACTGCGACTGAAGAAGACCGTGGCCCGCCTGGCCACCTATCTACAGGGCTATGGCGATCTGCTGGTGAAGACCAACAATTGGGATCCGGCTGTGCTGCAACGATTCCGGGAGGACTCTGTCGTCACCTCGATTCCGGGCGGCATCGATCACAAGGCCAGCGCCGAACAGATCGAACACATCGCCACCCTCATCCCCGACGAATGGCTGGAACCGTCGGCCACCGGATCGGCGAGCCAGTGTGTGGACCGCATCCGCCAGGAGTTCGACTACGGAGCCGATGCGGTGATCATGCACGGCGCCACCCCCGACGAACTCGAGCCGATCGTCACCGAGTACCGGGCCACCCGGTCGCCGGCTGGAACCGGGAAGTAGCCGGTCAGGGCATGATCAGGGTGCGGGACACCGGTTCGGCGACCGCCTGGCGGCTGAAGATGCCGTGCTGCAAGGTGACCAGAAGCGCATTGCGGGTTTCCTCGGGCGAGATGAGCTCGTCGAAACCGAGATGGCCCGCCGACCGGAAGGACGCCTCGAGTTCCATGCGCTTGAGCACCTCGGTGTAGTCCTCACCGGCATGGGTGGCGGCGCTGAGTGCGGCCGCACCCATCGCGCCCATCGTCGCCCCGGGATAGGCGAACGTCGCGACCTGATCGTCAAAACCCAGCAGCGACATCACCATCGAGCCGAAGCCGAAGGCCTTGCGCAGCGTCACGTGCAGTTTGAGGGTGGTGGCCGCGGTCTGAGCGGCGAACATGCGTGCCCCGCTGCGTAATACACCGCTACGCTCGGACCGGCTGCCCGGCAGCATGCCGGGATTGTCGGCGAGGAACACGATCGGTAAGTGGAACGAGTCGGCCACGGAGATGAAATGCGCTGCCTTGTCGGCGGCGTCGGCGTCGATCGAACCGGCCGTCACCTGTGGTTGATTGGCCACCACCGCGACCGGATAGCCGCCAAGGTGAGCCAGGGCGCAGATGATCGCCCGCCCGAATTTCGGTTGCACCTCGAACCAGTCGGGCCGGTCGAAGATCTCGTCGATCACCGCGCGCATGTCGTAGATCTGGCGGTTGTCGCGGGACACGATGTCGAGAATCTCCGGGGTGAGCCTCGGGTCCGCGGTGTCGTCGGCAAGCCGGGTCGGCGGATACGACCAGGCGCTGGACGGAAAGTAGGACAGGTAACGGCGGATATCGTCGATGACGGTCTCGTCGTCCTCGGCGTAGTTGTGAATCACTCCGCTGGCCAGGGCCACGGTCGGACCGCCGAGATCCTCCTTCGAAATATCCTCGCCGGTGGACTCTTTCACCACCGGTGGCCCGGCGGTGAAGATCGCCCCCTGATGGCTCATGATGCTGAAGTCGCACACCGGAGCCACCAGGGCGCCGTGGCCGGCGGACGGGCCGAGGATCGCCGATATCGTGGGCACCTTTCCCGAACATCGCGCTTGGGCGATCAGGTCGGTCGGTGTCCGTCCGTAGTGCTCACCGCTGGGGCGAAAACCCGCACCTTCCAACAACATCACCAGCGGGATCTTGTTGCGTAGGGCCAACTCGGCGAGCCGATACCGTTTGGCGTTGCCGCCCGGGCCGATGCTGCCGGCCAGTGTGGTGAAATCCTCGGCGCCCACCATCACCGGTGTGCCGTCGATGCGGCCCGCTCCCGCGATGAGGCCGTCAGCGGCGATGTCGCCCCCGACGAGCGTCCCGAATTCCTGAAACGTGCCGGGATCCAGCAGTCGTGCGACCCGCGCCCGGGCATCGAGCTTGCCCTTGCCGTGATGCTTGGCCACTCGTTCGGGACCACCCATCCCGAACGTGTGCTCACGCCGGCGAGCGAGATCCTCGAGCGTTTCCTTCCACTCCGGGTCGTTCGTCATGCGGGCGTCCTTGTCATGCCACTGTCCTCACGTGTCGAGCGTCCGTCATCGGGTGTTCAAGCCTACCGCCGTTGACCATACTGAATTGCTTACTGTAGCTTCGATCAGGTGGGTGGGTTGCGCGTGATCGACGAAGCTGGCAAAGGGTTGAGCCGCTGATGGGCGACCCGGCTCCTCGTGCCGTCAAGATCGACCGCGGCATTCCCAGCAGACTTGCCGAAGTGCCGGCCATCGCACGGGAGCTCGAGGCGCACGGCTACGACGGATGCTGGACCGGCGAGATCAACCACGACCCGTTCCTACCCTTGGCGATCGCGGCCGAGCACACCGAGCGGATGCAGATCGGCACCAGCATCGCCGTGGCCTTCGCCCGCAATCCGATGACGATGGCCCAGCTGGGCTGGGATCTGCAGACCTACTCGGGCGGACGTTTCATCCTCGGGCTGGGCACCCAGATCCAGCCGCACATCGAGAAGCGCTTCAGCATGCCGTGGAGTCATCCGGCCCGCCGGATGCGCGAGTACATCGAAGCGCTGCAGTCGATTTGGAGCTGTTGGCGCGACGGCACCAAGCTGCGGTTCGAGGGTGAGTTCTACACCCACAAGATCATGACGCCGATGTTCACCCCGGAGCCGTCGACGCTTCCGTTCCCGAAGGTGTTCCTGGCGGCGGTGGGCGAATTGATGACCGAGGTAGCCGGTGAGGTAGCCGATGGACTGCTTGCCCACGCGTTCACCACGCGGCGCTATCTGGACGAGGTGACCACGCAGGCACTGCAGCGCGGGATGGACCGAAGCGGGCGTGATCGCGCCGACTTCGAGTTGTCCTGCCCGGTATTCATCGTGACCGGCGCCGACGAGCAGGAGATGGCCGCGGCATCGGTCGCGACCCGCAAACAGCTCGCGTTCTACGGCTCGACACCGGCCTACCGCAAAGTCCTGGAGCTACACGGCTGGGGTGATCTGCACACCGAACTGCACCGGCTGTCGCTGGACGCCCAGTGGGACGCGATGGGCGAGCTCATCGACGACGACGTGCTCGACGCCTTCGCCGTGGTGGCCCCGGTCCCCGAATTGGCCGCCGCGCTGCGGCGCCGCTGCGACGGCGTCATCGACCGCGTACTGCCCGGCTTTCCCGCCGCGGTTTCCCCGGAAACCGTCAACGCGGTGCTACAGGAATTTCGTGAGTGCCCGCCAGTGAGGAGCAACGTATGACCGTCCGCACCATCGACGACGTCGCCAAGATGTTCGCCACCCCATCTGCGTACGCAGACGAGACGTCATTCCATGCGGCCCTGACCCACCTACGGGCGAACGCCCCGGTCTCGTGGGTCGAGGTGCCCGGCTACAAGCCGTTCTGGGCGATTACCAAGTACGCCGACATCATGGCGATCGAACGGGCCAACGACGTGTTCACCAACTCGCCCCGCCCCGTGCTGATGACGAGTGAGAACGACGACAACCAGGCTGCGGTGGGGGTGCGAACCCTGATCCACATGGATGACCCGGAACACCGCGTGATGAGGGCCATCGGAGCGGACTGGTTCCGCCCGAAGGCCATGCGGGCGTTGAAGGTTCGCGTCGACCAACTGGCGAAGATCCATGTGGACAAATTGCTGGAGGCCGGTGGCGAATGCGACTTCGTGCAGGAGGTCGCGGTCAACTACCCGCTGTACGTGATCATGTCCCTGCTCGGGGTTCCCGAGGCGGACTTCCCGTTGATGCTGAAGCTCACGCAGGAACTGTTCGGCAGCGACGACGACGAATACCAGCGCGACGCCGGAGACTCGATGTCCGCGCTGATCGAGATGTTCCAGTACTTCACCGCGCTGACCGCCGCACGGCGGGAGAACCCCACCGACGACCTGGCCTCGGCAATCGCCAACGCCCGCATCGACGGTGAGCCCCTCAACGACATCGAGACGGTGTCCTACTACGCGATTGTGGCGGCCGCGGGTCATGACACGACGAGTGCCACGATCTCCGGCGGCATGCTCGCACTGATGCAGAACCCCGATCAGCTCGAACGCTTGCGGGCCGACCCCGGACTCATGGGCACGGCCACCGACGAGATGATCCGCTGGGTGACACCGGTGAAGGCGTTCATGCGTACCGCTGCGGTCGACACCACCGTGCGTGGCACTCCCATCGCGGCGGGGGAGTCTGTCCTGCTGGCCTACCCGTCCGGCAACCGGGACGAGGAGGAATTCGAAGATCCGTTCCGGTTCGACGTGGGCCGCGATCCCAACAAACATGTGGCGTTCGGTTACGGCGTGCACTTCTGTCTGGGCGCCGCGCTGGCCCGGATGGAGATCAACAGCTTCTTCAGTGAGCTTGTGCCGCGGCTGGATTCGATCGAGCTGGCCGGCTCACCCGCGCACACCGCGACGACGTTCGTCGGCGGACTCAAGCACCTGCCGGTGCGCTACACCGTGCGCTGAACGCGAGTGTGACGCAGGGGTCGTTCCGTCGCGCTGGCAACGACCCCTGCGTCACACTGGGCGTTGGTGCCTACTCGCCTGAGTTGGCCTTCGCCGCGGCATGCAGTGCATCACCGCGGGTGCCCTGCTCGTGATGGCTCAGTGCCTGGATCGAAACATCATGGCCCTCAGCGGCTTTGCGTAGCGCTCCGACCGTCGCCTGCTCGCGCGCGATGTGGGTGAACGGGTCGAACGAGTACCAGCGCATGGCGTTCTCGTACGTCATCTTGTTGATCTCGTCATCAGGAACGTTGTTCTCGGTCAGCACGTCCCACAGTTCCTCGGGGGCGCCGGGCCACATCGAGTCGCTGTGCGGGTAGTCGGCTTCCCAGCAGATGTTGTCGATGCCGATCTTGTTGCGCAGGGTCACCCCGACCGGGTCTGAGATGAAGCAGGTCAGGAAGTGTTCGCGGAACACCTCGCTGGGGACCTTGCCGCCGAAGTCCTGCTTGGTCCAGGTGGAATGCATCTCGTAGGTGCGGTCCGCGCGTTCCAGGAAGTAGGGAATCCAGCCGGTGCCGCCCTCGGAAAGCCCGATCTTCAGATCCGGATAGTCCTTGATCGGCTTGGACCACAACAGGTCCGCGGCCGCCTGCACGATGTTCATCGGCTGCAGGGTGATCATCACGTCCAGCGGCGCGTCGGGGGCGGTGATGGCCAGCTTGCCCGACGACCCGATGTGCACGTTGAGCACGGTGTTGGTGTCGCACAAGGCCTTCCACAGCGGGGTCCAGTAGTCGTCGTGGAAGCTCGGGTAGCCCATCGCGGCCGGATTCTCGGTGAAGGTCAGGGCGTGCACGCCCTTCTTCGACACCCGGCGCACCTCGGCGGCGCACGCCTCGGCGTCCCAGATCACCGGAATCGCCATCGGGATGAAGCGGGCCGGGTAGGCGCCGCACCACTCATCGATGTGCCAGTCGTTGTAAGCCTGCACCAGTGCCAGCGAGAATTCGGGATCCTCGGTCGCGAACAGGCGACCGGCGAAACCGGGGAAAGACGGGAAGCAGATCGAGCCGAGAATGCCGCCGGCGTTCATGTCCTTGACGCGCTCATCGACGTTGTAACAGCCCTTGCGGATCTCGTCGAGGCCCTGGGGTTCCAGGCCGTACTCCTCCTTGGGTCGGCCGGCGACGGCGTTGAGCGCGACATTGGGGATCACGATGTCGCGGAACTGCCACGTGTCGCTGCCGTCCGGATTGTGCACCAGCCGCGGTGCCTCGTCGGCATATTTCTTGGGCAGGTGGTTCTTGAACATGTCAGGTGGTTCGACGATGTGATCGTCCACGCTGATCAGGATCATGTCGTCTTTATTCACGAACGCGCTCCATTCACGACTGCCTTACGGTATGGCTCACAGTATATCCCCGGCAGCGGCCGGTTGACCCGGGGTTGGATCGATGTATCTGCACCGGTTCGCCCTCGAAAGCCCTCTACCCTGGTGTTCGTAGGCGACGGGCCGGTGCGTGGAGGTGGCGGCCGGGCAACCGCGACATCGGGTGAAGGGGATCGTGGATGGACATCTTCGACGAGTGGCTCCGCGGTGCAACCGATATCCACTGGCGATCGACTACGCCGGCCAACGAGGGCCGCACGGTTCGCATCGCTGCGCACCGCCACGGCACGGTGGGTGCACCCGCGCTGGTCTTCGTGCACGGATTCCCGACATCGAGCATCGATTTCTTCGCCTTGACAAAGGAACTCAGCGACTTCGACATTTTCCTACTGGACTTCCCCGGTTACGGATTGTCGGAGAAGCCATCCGCACCGTATGTGTATTCACTGTTCGACGATGCCCGGTTGCTTGAGCACGCGATCACTGAAATCTGGCAGCTCAGCAGCTACACCATGCTCACCCACGATCGCGGGGACAGTGTCGGCCTCATCGCCCTTGGCATGATGTCCGATACCGGCGGTGCGGCACCGGACAATCTGATCATCACCAATGGCAACGTGTACCTGCCGCTGGCGAATCTGACGGACTTCCAAAAGGCGATCCTGGACCCACAGAGCGGGCGTGCCACCGCGGAGGCGGTCACCCCGGAGATGTTGGCAGCGGGGCTTGGAATGGGAACGTTCATGCCTCCTCGCGCCGCCGACGACCCGGAAATCCTCGCGCTGGCCAAGACTTTCGCCTACAACGATCAGATTCGCGTCCTCCCGGACACCATTCAGTATCTGAACGAGCGCGCGAAAGGGGAGAGCGAGTGGCTCGAGGCGCTCGCGGCCAGCTCGGTGAACACCACTCTGGTGTGGGGACTTCACGACAACATCGCCCCGGTCCGCGTGGCCAACCATGTTTGGACCGAACACCTGCGTGACAAGCCCGGTCGTAACCATTACTGGTTACTGCCGACGGCGGACCACTACCCACAGAACGACAATCCGCAGCAGCTGGCGCAGATCATCCGGCTCACCGCGAATGGCACCGACCTTGACATCGATTCGCTCGACGGAAAGCCCGACAGCGCCGTGCTGGTGTACTGACCGCGATGTGATGCCGCGGTGAGCGCTCGGCTCAGCAGCAACGCGCGCCGGGATTGGCCTCGGTGTTGGCGTGCCGCATCTTCCAGTAGTCCCGTTCGGACAGCACCGGCTCACCCGGATGGGTGCGCTCTCGGTGCGCGACGTAGCGCCGATAATGGTTGTCGCCCATCAATGTTGACCAGTACCACCCGATGTGGCGTGCGGCCTGGAGTGTGCTCCGGGTAAGGCGTCCCACTGTTTCTGCACCTCCTTCTCGGCCGGAGTGGCGATCAGTCCTGACGGTGCGAAGGTCCGCGACGGCACCTCCTCGTCCAGCGCCAGCGCTGGGCCCGCGCCACGCAGCGCCCGCAGTGCCACCACGACACCGGCGAGGAACACGATCAGCACCAACACCGCGAACACCACCGACAAGGTGCCCTGGATGAAGGTGTTGCGGATGACAGCGTCGATCTGATCGGGGTTCTTGGCCGCCCCGAATGCCGACTTACCGGCGTCCTTGGCCGCGACGTACTGCGAATGCTGGGTCCAGTAGCCGACTTTCGGATCCCCGGAGAAGATCTTCTGGAACGACGCGGTCATCGTCACGGCCAGATCCCACAACAGCGGAACGCCGGGAATCCATGCCCATTTCACCAACCCACGCTTGATCACCACCACGGTGACCACCGTCAGCGCGATCGCGGCCAGCAGCTGGTTGGCGATTCCGAACAGCGGGAACAGGGTGTTGATGCCGCCAAGCGGATCCGTCACACCCATCAGCAGGATCGAGCCCCACGCGGCGACGACGATGATCGAGCAGGCCCACGCGCCCGCCCGCCAGCTGGGGTTGCGCAGCTTCTTCAGCGGCCAACCGAGATTTCCCAGGCTGTCGGACAGCATGAACCGGGCCACCCGGGTGCCGGCGTCGACCGTGGTGAGGATGAACAAAGCCTCGAACATGATCGCGAAGTGGTACCAGAACGCCTTGAGGCTCGCGCCGCCGAACACTTGATGCAGCACCTCGGACATGCCGAAGGCCAGGGTGGGTGCGCCGCCGGTGCGCGACACGATCGAATGCTCACCGACGCCCTCGGCGGCCGCGGTGATCTCCTGGGCGGTGATCGGCTGCCCGGACAAACCCAGGCCGTTGACGTAATCGGCTGCGGTCTGGGCGGTGGTGCCGGTGGCCGCGGTCGGCGCGTTGATCGCGAAGTACAGGTGCTGGTTGAGGATCGCCGCGGTGACCAGGGCCATGATCGCGACGAACGACTCGGTGAGCATGCCGCCGTAGCCGATCAGCCGCATCTGGCTTTCCTTCTCCAGCAGCTTGGGCGTGGTGCCCGAGGAGATCAGCGCGTGAAAGCCCGACAGCGCACCACAGGCGATGGTGATGAACAGGAACGGGAACAGTGAGCCGGCGAACACCGGGCCGGTGCCGCTGGCCGCGAACTGGGAGATCGCGGGCGCCTGCATCACCGGCTGGGCGATCAGGATGCCGACGGCCAGCAGGGCGATGGTGCCGACCTTCATGAACGTCGACAGGTAGTCGCGCGGGGCCAACAGGAACCACACCGGCAGCACCGAGGCGGCCAGGCCGTAGATGATGATGCACCACGACAAGGTGACCTTCGACAGCGTGAACCAGTCGGCGCCCCATGAGGTTTCGGCCACCCAACCGCCGGAGATCACCGCGAGCAGCAGCAGCGCCACGCCGATGAGGGAGACCTCCGACACCCGGCCCGGGCGGAAGAAACGCAGGTACAGGCCCATGAAGATGGCGATCGGGATCGTCATCGCGATCGAGAAGACGCCCCACGGGCTTTCGGCCAATGCGTTCACCACGACCAGGGCCAGGACCGCCAGCAGGATCACCATGATCACCAGCACACCGACGATCGCCGCGACCCCACCGACCACACCGAGCTCGTCGCGTGCCATCTGACCCAGCGAACGCCCACGGCGGCGCACCGAGATCGACAGCACCAGGTAGTCCTGGACACAGCCGGCCACGACGGCGCCGATGATGATCCAGATCGTGCCGGGCAGATAGCCCATCTGCATGGCCAGTACCGGGCCGACCAACGGGCCGGCACCGGCGATCGCGGCGAAGTGATGTCCGAACAACACCCGCCGGTCGGTCGGCATGTAGTCCGTGCCGTTCTCGAAAAGCTCTGCCGGAGTGGCATTGTCGTCTCGGGGTCGTACGATCTTCATCTCGATCAGCCGGGCGTAGAACCGGAATCCGATGACGTAGGTGCAGATCGCGGCGATCACGAACCAGACCGCGTTGACGGTCTCACCGCGGAAGAAGGCGATCATCGCCCAGGCGACCGCGCCCAGCACCGCGACGGTAGCGAAGATCGCCTTGTGCTTGGCGGTGATGGGAGAGCGGTCGATGATCGCCACCGGCGGGAGGTCTCGGTCGGTGCGGATATAGGTGACGTCGCCGTCGTGCTCCTCGATGCGATCCGCCGGTGGGGCCTCCGGTGTTGCCACGGTCTCTCCTCGCTCGCCCAGTGTCGTACGCGTCGTGTGTGATCTTTTCACCGCGCCAAACCGCGCGGCATCGAATCCCGGTTTCCGCACCCTAGCCAGGCCGGCGGGGTCGCGTCAGGTCAGGAATGCCCGCACGGTGTCGATGGTGTCCGCCTCAGCCGGGAGCTTGTCGTCTCGATAGCGCAGAACCCGCGCGAAGCGCAGCGCGACACCACCCGGGTAACGGCTGGACCGTTGGACCCCGTCGAAGGCGATCTCGACGACCTGCTCGGGTCGCACGGTGACCACCCAGCCGTCGTCCTCGACCTGCAGATCGTGGAAGCGCTCGGTCTGCCATACCAGCATCGCGTCGGTCATACCCTTGAAGGTCTTGCCCAACATCACGAATCCGCCGGTGTCCGGATCCCGTGCGCCCAGATGGATGTTGGACAGCTTGCCGGTGCGCCGGCCCGACCCCCGCTCGACCGCCAGCACCACCAGATCCAGGGTGTGTACGGGCTTGACCTTGAGCCAGCCGGATCCGCGGCGGCCGGCCTCATACGGTGCCGTCGAGGACTTCGCCATCACGCCCTCGTGACCGGCCTCGAGGGTGCGATCCAGGAACTGCTGCGCGACCGCGGCGTCGGCGGTGACGATGCGCTCGACGCGCCGGTCCGGCGGGACCACCGCGTCGAGCGCGGCCAGTCGCTCTTCGGTGGGCAGATCGAGCAGATCCCGCCCATCGACGTGCAGTAGATCGAAGATGAACACCGACAACGGTTCGAGATCGTCGGCGGTCTTGCGGCCGAACCGGGCTGCGGTGACCTGAAACGGCTGAGGTCGTCCATCGGGCCGCAGGGCGATGGCCTCGGCGTCGGCGATCAGATCGGTTGCCGGCAATGCCAGCGTCGCCTCGACCACCTCGGGCAGTCGGTGGGTGACGTCGTCGAGGCTGCGGGTGAACACCGACACCTCCGATCTCTTGCGGTGGATCTGCACGCGGGCGCCGTCCAGTTTGGTCTCCAGAATCGCTGCGCCGCCGAGCCGTTCGAGCGCGTCGGAGACGCCGGTCGCGGTCTGCGCGAGCATCGGCCCGACCGGGCGTCCGACCTGCAGCTGGAATCCGGCGAGCGCGTCGGGGCCGCCGGTCAGCGCGGCGGCAGCCACCGCGGGCAGATCGCCGGCGAGCATCGCCGCGCGCCGGACGTCGGCTGCCGGGATACCCGATGCGCGGGATACCGCGTCGGCCATCACCCCGGCCAGCGCGCCCTGACGCAGTTCGCCGCCCAGGAGCCGCCGCAGGAAAGTCTGCTCGGTACCCGTGGCTGCCCCGAAAAGGTCGCGCACCGAATCGGCGCGCAGCGACTGCGAACCCTTACCTGCGATTCCCTTGATCCGGGTGAATGCGGCATCGACCCCGGTGACAGTCAATGTGGGGACCTCCGCCGGTGCCGGCAGCGAACGCAACGCGGCCCAGCCGACACCGATCTGGCGCTGGGGAAGGTCCCCGGACAACCACGCCACGGTGACCACTACCGTGCCGGCGTCGCCCCCGGCAGCGGCGGCGGACAGCACGGTCGCGATGCGGGTGATCTTGGCCAGCCGCCCCGAGGATCCCGCGATGTCGGCGGATGCGGCAGCGATGTCGGCGAGCAACACGGCCTCAGCGTGCCACTGGGCTCAGACATCCTCCGGTGTTTGTGCACGCTCATCAGCGGCGGGCGTGCGCTGATTGTGGACGAAATGCGGCGTGTCGGGAGACAGCCGCGCGCGCTCGCGGTGCAGGGGGACCGGAAGGGGGAACCCGAAAGGCTTACGGGAAGGGTTGATGGGATAGGTTGCTTTACGATTCCGGTCATTTTTGGAAAGGGAGCTAGATGGAGATCGAAGGCAAGAAGGCTATCGTCGTCGGCGGCGCGTCGGGGTTCGGCCGCGCTACTGCTGAGGCACTGGCCAAGCGCGGCGCCAGCGTGGTCGTGCTGGATCGACCGCAGTCCAAGGGCCAGGAAGTGGCCGACGCGATCGGCGGCTCGTTCTTCGCCGTCGACGTCACCGACTTCGACGGCACCGAAAAGGTGCTGGAAGAGGCCGTCAAGGCGCTGGGTGGCCTGCACATCATCGTGACCACCGCGGGTGGCGGCATCGGTGAGCGCACCATCAAGAAGGACGGCCCGCACAGCCTGGACTCGTTCCGCTCCACCATCGACCTCAACCTGATCGGCACGTTCAACATCAGCAGGCTCGCGGCCTGGCACATGAGCAAGAACGAGCCCGTCGACGAAGAGGCCGAAGAGCGCGGCGTCATCATCAACACCGCCTCCATCGCGGCGTTCGAGGGCCAGATCGGCCAGGTCGCCTACACCGCGTCCAAGGCTGCCATCGCCGGAATGTGCCTGACCATGGCGCGCGACCTGGGCAGCCTGGGCATCCGGGTCCTGGCCATCGCCCCGAGCCTGTTCGCCACCGGCCTGACCGAGGGCATTCCGGACGAGTTCGCCTCGGTGCTGACCAAGGATGCCGCGTTCCCCAAGCGTCTGGGCAAGCCCGAGGAGTACGCCAAGCTCGCCGTGGCGATCGCGGAGAACCCGATGCTCAACGGCCAGTGCCTGCGTCTGGACGCCGGCCAGCGCTTCGCTCCCAAGTAGTCTGAGTTCCGGCGTGATCGGGGGCGCGCCTCGCGTCAACGGTCACGCCGGCCGGGGAACCGCGGCCGCCGTGCTCTGACCCAGCCATTTCGGGATGGCACGGCGGACATCGGCAGATCCTGACAGCGCGACGCTGCCGTCGAGCACCGCCCGGGCCCAGCCGATATCGCCGCGCCAGATCTCGACCAGCGTGCGCAGGTCGGTCTGCACGGTCCCCGCCGGTTCGTAGCCGGGATCGAAATCGCACACATCGGCCTGCCCGTCGCTCACGGTGAGCCACCACCTCGAGGCCTTCGGCGCGACACCGTCGAGGACGAACGCGACCGTGGTGCGTGAACGCGGCCAGTTGGTGATCGGAATGGTGCGGCGCATATCCCACATCAGTAGGTGTGGATCGAGATCCTGCTCGCCCAGCTCACCGATCCACCGCACCCCCCACGAACCGAGCGCGTCGACCACGCCGGCGAGTTCCTGACCGCACTCGGTGAGGGAATAGCTTGTCCGCCCGTCGATCTCGGAACGCTCGATCACCCCGGCGCGGGCCAACGACCTGAGCCGCTTGGACAGCAGGGCCGGCGACATCTTCGGCACACCGCGGCGTAGGTCGTTGAAGTGCGCGCTGCCGCGCAGCAGTTCCCGGACCACCAGCAAGGTCCAGCGTTCGTCGAGCAATTCCATGGCCTTGGCCACGGGACAGAACTGGCCATATGTCGACATCGGCGGTCTTCCTCCCCGGAAAGTGCGCGGCCTTCTAAGTACACCGCTGTCGGGGCCCGGAAGCCAGTACAGATCCAGAACCGGGTCCGCTACAGATCTGGTACTGGAATCGCCGACCGCGGGGAATGACGATGAAGCCAATCCGCGAGAGGAGTCCGTCATGAACGTCACGACCACCGACATCGAGCTTGAGGCCAAACACCGGGCACTGTGGGCGCTGGGTGACTACGCGGCGATCGCCGCGACCATCGTGCGTCCCTTGGGGCCCGTCCTGGTCGAGGCCAGCGGTATCGGGCCCGGTGACCGCGTACTCGACGTCGCGGCCGGCACCGGCAACGTGGCCATTCCGGCCGCCGCGACGGGCGCGCGGGTGACCGCCAGCGACTTGTGCCCGGAACTGGTCCAAGAGGGACGTCGGCTCAGTGCTGACGCCGGAGTCACGATCGACTGGGCCGAGGCCAACGCCGAAGCGTTACCCTATGCCGACAACTCGTTCGACGCCGCGCTGTCCTGCATCGGGGTGATGTTCGCCCCGCACCACCAGCAGGCCGCTGATGAACTTGTGCGAGTGACCCGCCCGGGCGGGCGGATCGGTCTGATCTCCTGGACACCAGAAGGATTCATCGGCCAGTTGTTCGCCACCATGAAGCCGTACGTGCCCGCACCGCCACCCGGGGTGTCCCCGCCGCCGAGGTGGGGAGACGAGGACTACCTGCGGGGTCTCCTTGGCGACCGGATCGGCGAGTTGACCTGTGAGCGGCGGGAACTGGACGTCACCGCCTACCCCGATGGCGCAGCATTCCGTGACCATTTCAAGGCCGACTACGGTCCGACGATCTCGGCCTACCGGGCCATCGCCGCCGACGCCGATCGGGTTGCGGCCCTGGACGCGGAGATCGCCGCGCTCGGCGACAAGTTCCTCACCGGTTCCACGATGCCGTGGGAATACCTGCTGACGGTGGCGAACACGCACTGAGCGGACTGGGCAGCTGGCACCATGACTGCATGCCCGACGACGTTCAGGAATTGCCGACACTCAGTGTCACCGATCAGAACGCCATTCAGCGGTGGTTGCAGGATGCGCGGATCGGAACGACCCTGACCGACGTGGCACCGCTGACCGGCGGGACCCAGAACATCGTCGTGGGTATGAGCGTCGACGGTCGCCGAATGGTACTGCGGCGTCCGCCTTTACACCCACGACCGACCAGTGACAAGACCATGTTGCGGGAGATCGCGGTGCTGCGCACCTTGGCGGGTTCGGCCGTGCCGCATCCGGGGTTCATCGCTGCCTGCACCGATCTCGACGTGATCGGCGTGGTGTTCTACCTGATGGAAGAGGTCGACGGGTTCAACCCCGGTACCGAGGTTAGCGAGGCCTACCGCGACGACGCCGACCTGCGCTACCGGGTCGGGTTGTCCTACGCCGCCAGTCTGGCGGAGCTGGGCAATGTCGCCTGGGAGAACAGTGAACTCGCCGCCATCCGCCGGCCGGGTTCCTTTCTGGCCCGGCAAGTTCCACAGTTCCTCGGTCTGCTCGACAGCTACCGCCACGAGCAGTATTCGCCCGAGGCGTTGACGGGGGTGGGGGAGTTGGCGCAGTGGCTGGAGGACAACCGACCGGCCGACACCGAACCTGGCATCATGCACGGCGACGCACACCTCAACAACGTCCTGCTGCGCCGCGACACCCCCGAACTGGCGGCGTTCATCGACTGGGAGATGTGCACGATCGGAGATCCACTGCTCGATCTCGGGTGGATGCTGGTGTGCTGGCCCGACGATCCCAATCCGATCAACGCGGGGTCGGCGCTTGCGGCGCTCGGCGGACTCGCCCACCGCAGTGAACTCATCGAGGCGTACCGCGCCGCCGGAGGCCGCCAGACAGATCGGCTGGATTGGTATGTGGCGCTGGCCTGTTTCAAACTCGGCATCGTCATCGAGGGCACCTGGTCGCGTTACCTGGCCGGGCGGGCCAGCCGCGACGCCGGCGAGCAACTGCACGCCTCGGCGGAGAATCTCCTTGGGCTGGGAACGCGGGTCACCAAGGGCGACAACCCGTTCGGCTGAGTTGCTTCGCGCTGGGGATCAGTACGTGTCGAGCCCCAGCTTGACGGCAAGGGCCACGCCGGCCGCACCGATCAGGAACCGCAGTGGCGCAGCCGGTGCGTGCCGCACGATCACCGGGCCCAGGCGGGAGCCGATCAGACACCCCGCACCCAACGGGATGACGGCCGGCCAATACACCGGGGCCACCACGATGAACGCCAGCGCCGCCACCGCGTTGGCGACGCCGAGGATCACGTTCTTGGCGGCGTTGGCATGCGCGAGTGTCGCGCCGCCGGTCCGCAACAGCAGTGCCAGCAGCAGCACCCCGGCGGCGGCACCGAAATAGCCGCCATAGACGGTGATCAGAAAGATGGCCGCGGCCTCCATGGTGACCTTGATCCGATGTTCTCGATGGTTGGCCACCCGGGTCTCCCGTCCGCGGCCGCGCGGCAGCAGAATCGCCACCGACGCGAACGCCAGGAGAGCCGGGACCACCCGCTCGAAACCCTCGGCCGGGGTGCACAGCAGTAGGGCCGCGCCGACCGCCCCACCGGCCACCGCGATCGGGATGATCCGTTTGATCCACTCGCGCTGCCCGGCCAGCTCGGGCCGAGACCCCAGCACCGATCCGACGCCGTTGAACACCAGAGCCACGGTGTTGGTCACGTTCGCGGTGACCGGGGGCAATCCGATCAGCAGCAGTGCGGGGTAGGTGGCCACCGAGGCGAGGCCGGCGATGCTGCCGGTCAGTCCGCCGGCAATCCCGGCCAGGACGAGCAGGGCGACCTCGCCGACGCTCATGCCGTTCCCACTCTGCCGAGATTACGGAGTCAAAAATGTTTGCGTGACCGACCCGGCTGGGTCTAGCATCGCCAACGTGCCAAGGCGACTCGTAGTAGCAACCCGCAGCGGGGTCTGATCAGACCGACCCCCCGCTGTGGGTCGTTCGCTACTTCGTCGGTCACTTCCTCTAGTCAGAGAAGACCGGCACATGCAACTCAGCACATCGGCACCGCAATCGGCCACACCGCCGTCGTTCGCCGCCCATTTCTCCAACCCGCTGCCGCGTGGCCTGCGCGAAGCCGGCGAGTCGGCATCCTGGGACCAATTCCTGGACGAGTACGCAGCCGGCCCGGGTGCATTGAAACTGGGCCAGTGGACCTGCACCGATACCGGGCGTTCAGCCGGCCGGCTGGGTCCGCAGGCTCGCCACTACCAGGCCACATTGGCCCTGGGTGACACCATCAGCACCTCGACCGCGGCCGCGAGCGGACCCATCGCTGCACTGACCGAGATGCTCTACGCGCGTGGCATCACCGTCGAGACCAGGTCCTTTCACCAGTTGCCCACCGGTGGCCGGACCGCGACGTTCATCGAGGGCTGCGACGGACTGCACAGCCAGTGGGCCATGGGTCTGGCCGACGACCCGGTGCAGTCGGCACTGTCCGCGGTGATTGCCTGCGCCAATCGGCTGATGGCGGCCTGACAGCGCCCAACCGGCCATCGAATGCGTCAGTGCAGCGGTCGCAGCACGATCGGCATGCCGTCGATCGGCACCGGCATGCCGCCGTAGTCATAGCGCGGCCGATAGCCGGGATGAACAAGCTCGAGCCGGTAGCGGCTGAGCAGCCGGTGCATCACGGTCTTGATCTCCAGCTGACCGAACACCATGCCGATGCACTTGTGCGCGCCGCCGCCGAACGGGGCGAACGCGTAGCGGTGCTTCTTGTGCTCGTTGCGGGGCTCGGCGAACCGCATCGGGTCGAAGGTCTGCGGATCGGTCCACAGCTCCGGCAGCATGTGGTTGATCGACGGCCAGGTCACCACGTCGGTGCCGGCCGGGATGTAGAAGCCCAGCAGATCGGTGTCGCGTACCGCCCGGCGGAAGTTGAACGGCAGCGGCGTCTGCATCCGCAGCGACTCGTTGATCACCAGGTCATAGGTTTCCAGCTTCTCCAGTGCGTCGATGTCCAGCGGGCCGGCGCCGATGCGCTCCGACTCCTCACGCAGCCGGTCCTGCCACTGCGGGTTGGCCGCCAGGTGATAGGCCATCGTCGTCATCGTCGACGTCGAGGTGTCGTGCGCGGCCATCATCAGGAAGATCATGTGGGCGACGATCTGCTCGTCGGTGAAGCTCTGGCCGTCCTCGTCGGTGGCGTGACACAGCACGCTGAACATGTCGGTGCTCTCGGCGCGTCGCTTCTCGGCGATCCGGGTGGAGAAGTAGTCGTTCAGCGTTTTGCGTTTCTGGATGCCGCGCCACCAGGACAGCGGCGGCACCGGTTTGCGGACGATCGCGTTGCCGGCCCGGGTGGTGGTGCTGAAGGCCTCGTTGACCGTCGTCACCAGCTTGCGGTCGGTTCCTGCGGGCACACCCATGAACACCTCGGAGGCGATGTCGAGGGTGAGCTCTTTCATCGCCGGGTGGAACAGGAACCTGGCGTCGTTGGGTACCCAGTCGTTGGCGATCACGGCCTTGGCGACGGAGTCGATGTGCGGTACGTAGCCGGTGAGCCGGCTGCGGGTGAAGGCGTCCTGCATGATCCGGCGGTGGAACATGTGCTCCTCGCCGTCGAGCAGCATCAGACCACCCTCGAAGAAGGGTCCGATCACCGGATCCCAGGCCCGCTGCGAGTACTCCTTGTTGCGGTTGGAGAACACCGCCTGGGTGGCATCGGGTCCGAGTGCCATCACCGAGGACAACGCCGGGGTCTGAGCGTAATAGACCGGGCCGTGCTTGCGGTACTGCTCCAGGACGAACTCGGGGCCACCGCGGAAGATCTCGATCATGTGGCCGATGATCGGCAGTCCGGAATCGCCAAGGACCGGCTTGAGGCCGCTGCCGGCCGGCGGGTCGGCCAGCACGAACTGGTCCCACTGCTTGGCCTTGAGTCGCTTCTCCAAGAGCCCCATGCCAGGCAGCGTGTTGGGCGTCGGGGTGAACCGACGCCTGGCCTGATCGAGCAGGTAGTGCGGGGTGCTGATGGTTGCCATGGGCCGCTCCTGACCAACAAAGTCCGACGAAGTGTGGTCGATGTCACCACGTGAGGCCATCCTGACTGTCAGACTTGACGCATGTCAAGTTTTGAAGTGGCGCGTCATGGGTGCAAAGGTTTAAACCCATGACAGCCGAATCGATCCCCGGCGCCGGCAGCAGCCCTGCCGGCCGGTCGCAGGCCCGGCTCAGTCGGGGGGACCGGCAGCGGGAAGCGATCGTGACGGCCGTCCGGGAACTGCTCGAAGAGCAGTCGTTCGCCGACATGTCGGTGAGCACGATCAGTGAGCGCGCCGGGGTGGCCCGGTCGGGCTTCTACTTCTACTTCGATTCGAAGTACGCGGTGCTGGCGGTGATCGTGTCCGAGGCGATGGAACAACTCGCCGCGTTGACGCACAACTACGCGCCCCGCGACGCCGGCGAAACACCGGCCGCCTTCGCCAAGCGGATGGTCGGCAGTGCGGCCACCGTGTTCGCCACCAACGATCCGATCATGTCGGCCTGCACCGTCGCGCAGAACACCGACGCCCAGATCCGGGAGTTGATGAACGACTACGAGGACGCCGTGATCGAGCAGATCGTGGGCCTCGTCGAACAGGACGACGGGGCGCGTCCGATCTCGGACGACCTTCCCGCGCTGGTACGCACCCTGGTGGCGACCACCGCGCTGACGCTCTCGCACGACTCGGCCTTCGTGGGACGGGCCACCGACCCGGCACGTGCGCTCGAGGTGGTCGAGCGACTGTGGCTCAACGCGCTGTGGGGTGGCCAGGAGGCCTAGCGTCACAGGTAAGGTTCACCGCTATGGGGAGTGATACCGCGGGTAACGGCCGGGCGGACTTTCGGGGTAAGAAATGTCTGATCACGGGTGCGGCAAGCGGGATCGGCCGGGCCACCGCCCTCGCCCTGGCGGCGCAGGGAGCCGAGCTGTACCTGACCGACCGTGACGAAGCGAGGCTGACCCAGACCGTCGCCGATGCCGAGGCACTCGGCGCCGAGGTGCCTGCGCACCGGGCGCTGGACATCTCCGACTACGACCAGGTGGCCGCGTTCGGCGCCGACATCCATGCCGCACATTCGTCGATGGATGTGGTGATGAACATCGCCGGGGTGTCAGCCTGGGGGACCGTTGACCAACTGACCCACCAGCACTGGCGCTCGATGATCGACGTCAACCTGATGGGTCCGATCCACGTGATCGAGACCTTTCTACCGCCGATGGTGCAGGCCCGGCGGGGCGGGCACCTGGTGAACGTATCGTCGGCCGCGGGCATTGTCGCGCTGCCCTGGCACAGTGCCTACAGCGCCAGCAAGTACGGCCTGCGTGGGCTGAGTGAAGTGCTGCGTTTCGACCTGGCGCGGCACCGCATCGGGGTATCGGTCGTCGTGCCCGGCGCGGTGAAAACCGGCCTGGTGCAGACTGTTGAGATCGCCGGCGTCGACCGCGAAGATCCCAATGTGCAGAAATGGGTGGACCGATTCGCCGGTCACGCCATCTCAGCGGAGAAAGCCGCCGACAAGATCCTGGCCGGGATGAGGCGCAACCGGTTCCTGATCTACACGTCGGTCGACATTCGCGCACTGTACGCCTTCAAGCGGGCCGCATGGTGGCCCTACAGCGTGGCCATGCGTCAGGTGAACGTGTTGTTCAGCCGGGCATTGCGGCCGAAATCCGCGCAGCGCTAACGCTTTCCCCAGTGCCATGACGGGGTGTTGAGCATGCCGAAGCCCGCTACCTTCGTCTCGCCCCATTGTTTGTAGAGCTCGACCTCGATCGCGGCGTCCCGCTGCTCGTCGGCAGCCGGGGTGGTCTCCAGGAAATCCAACAGCGCACCCGAATGCGTCACGACCAGCACCTGAGACCGCTTGGCGGCCGCGCGGACCAGAGTGGCCAGCGGTCGGATCAGATCGGGGTGCAACGAGGTCTCCGGCTCGTTGAGCACCATGAGCGACGGCGGACGCGGACTGGCCAGTGCCGTCGCCCAGAGCAGGAAACGCAGTGTGCCGTCGGATAATTCGGTGGCACGCAACGGCCGAAGCATGCCGCGCTGACGGAGTTGCAGATCGAACAGGCCATCGTTGACCGCCACCGAGATCGTGGCTCCGTCGAAGGCGTCGGCCACCGCGCGGGCGAGATCGTCGAAGGTCGTTTCGATGATCGTCTGTACCGCCGCAGCCAGATCGGAGCCGTCATCGGAGAGCACCGGGGTGCGGGTTCCGACATGGGGTTGGCGGGCCGGCGCACCGGCGTCGACCCGGAATCCGTCGTAGAACCGCCAGTCGCGCAGCCGATCCGACACCGCGGAGAGTTCCGGTAGCGCGTCGGGGTGGGCGTACTCGGCGAGCACGCTGCGGTACGAGGGCAGCGAACGGGTCAGCTCATCGAAACCCCGGCCGGATTGTGCAGCGACCTCGGCGTATTCGCGGGTACGGCGCACCAGCGTCGATGCCGGACGCAACACCGGTCCGGCGAACACCACCTCCCGTTTGATCTCGGGGTCATGGGTGAATGCCGACGGCTCACCTCCGGAACCGGCCATCTGTGGCAGGCCCAGGTCCACCAGGTAGCCGAAATCATCTGCGGCGAAGCCGAGTTCGAGGGAAACCGGGCGGGTGCGGGTGGTGCCCTGGGTGTGCTCGGACGGCTGCTCGGGACCGGCCCACAGGACGGACTGCAGACCGCCCTCACGGGCCAGCGAGCCGATCACCTGGCCGCGCCCGCAGTCCGCCAGCAGCCGCAGGGCCCGGTAGATCGACGACTTGCCGGAGCCGTTGGCCCCGGTGACCACCGTGAGTTCGGCCAGCGGCAGGATCACCTCCCGCAGCGAGCGGTAACCCCGGATCGCGATCGTCTGCAGCATGGTGTCGAGGTTATTGGTCGGCGGTGACAATTGGGGCAGCGGGAATCTCGTCCATCGATAGTTCGAGCCGAACACCCAGCAGCCGGATGGGTCGGTCCAGCTCGAACTGATCGAACACCGCCAGCGCGGTCTCGGTGATGACACCCGCGTCGGTGCTCGGCGAGCTCAGCTTGCGGATCTTGGTGCGGGTGTAGAACGTGGCGGTGCGCACCGTGACCGCCACCCGAGTGACGACGCGCCCCTGTGCGACCACCTCGTCGAGGGTCCGTCCGGTCAGTTCGCGGATGGCATCGTCCATCTCGCTGCGGTCGGTGAGATCCCGGGCGAAGGTGACGACATGACTGCGTGACCGCGGAATCCAGGGCTCAGAACTGACTTCGCTGTCGCCGCCGCCCTTGGCCAGCAACAGGATCCACAGCCCGGTCGTCGGCCCGAAGGCCGAGGTGAGCGCCGTGGCATCGGTCGCGGCAAGATCGGCAACAGTGGTGATACCCAGCGTGGCAAGCTTTTTGGTGGTCTTGGGTCCGACGCCCCACAGTGCGTCGGTCGGACGGTCACCCATCACCTGCATCCAGTTGGACTCGGTGAGCAGGTAGACGCCCGGGGCCTGATCTGCTCCTCGCGTGCGCGGTGGTTTGGCCAGCCCGGTCGCGACCTTGGCGCGCTGCTTGTTGTCGCTGATACCCACCGAGCAGGAGAGCCCGGTCTCGGCGGCGACCACCGTGCGGATGCGCTCGGCCAGCTCGACCGGGTCTTCGACGTCAGCGCCCAGGTAGGCCTCGTCCCATCCCCAGACCTCCAGCGGATGGCCGAGATCGCGCAACAGTCCCATCACCTGTTCGGACGCCTCGTCGTAAGCGTCCGGGTCCGACGGCAGGAACGTGGCGTCGGGGCATTTGCGTGCCGCGGTGCGCAATGGCATCCCGGCGTGCACCCCGAACTCGCGCGCCTCGTACGACGCGCAGGTGACCACCTTGCGCGGTTCGGTGGGATCACCGTTGCCGCCGACGATGACCGGCAGGCCCTGCAGTTCGGGGTGGCGCCGCAACTCGACCGAGGCCAAAAACTGGTCCAGGTCGACATGCAGCACCCAGGCGGTCATGACGCTAGCGGCCGCACAACTTGCGGGCGGTGTCCTGCCACGCGCCGGTCAGGTCGTCGAGACTGCGGCCGAGGGACAGTTGGTGGGCCAGGTAGTCAGGGTCCAGCAGCGCGATCAGCGCATCGGCCTGCGCGTCGAGATCTCCTGTGGTGCCCGCTGTTTCGAGCAACATCCGAACGTGGGTGCGGTGCAGGGTGAACGGGCCGGTGTACCGCAGCGCGGGATCGCGGACGGCATCGGACAGTAGAGCCTGGTGGCAGTGTACGAACCGGAGACGATCCGCGCCGTAGGCCAGTAGGCGGTCCAACGGCGGTGCCCCGGGACCCAGCGGTGGCGGGCCGAACATGAAGGCATCCTGTTCGGCGGTCTCGTCCTCGTCGAGCAGTACCATCATCAGCCCCGCACGGCTGCCGAACCTGCGGAACACCGTGCCCTTTCCGACGCCGGCCGCAACCGCGATGTCGTCGGTGCTGACCGCGTCGGGGCCGCGTTCGGCGATGAGCCGACGTGCAGCGTCGAGGATCAGGGCGCGGTTCCGGGCGGCATCCACACGCCCCGGGCCGCGTTCTTGTGGCGCCGGATCGGTGCCCACGAGCTGGGTCGGGCGGTCGGAGGCTGCCACCACTGCACTTTAACTCAGACGGAATTAATCGGACCTCAGTCCGGTTGACTGTTGCGAGAATCGCGTGGAATCGAGCAAGGGGAGTGAATATGGCCGATATCAAGGTGCTGGTGTTGGTAGGGAGCTTGCGGGCGGCGTCGATCAATCGACAGATCGCCGAGCTGGCGGTGGAGCAGGCGCCCGACGGGGTGGAACTGCGCCTGTTCGACCGGTTGGGGGAACTGCCGTTCTATAACGAGGACATCGACACCGCCGACGTGGCCGAGCCCGTGGCCGCTCTGCGGGCGGTGGCCGCCGACGCCGATGCCGCACTCGTCGTCACCCCCGAATACAACGGCAGCATCCCCGGCGTGTTGAAGAACGCCATCGACTGGCTGTCGCGGCCGTTCGGCGACGGCGCGCTCAAGGACAAGCCGCTCGCGGTGGTGGGCGCTGCCCTCGGGCAGTACGGCGGGGTGTGGGCGCACGACGAGACGCGCAAGTCCTTCGGTATCGCCGGGCCGCGCGTGGTCGAGGATCTCAAGCTCTCGGTGCCGTCCAAGTCGCTCGGTGGCACGCACCCGAGGGAGAACGTCGAGGTGGCCGAGGCGCTGCGCGACATCGTGGGCAAGCTCTCGGCCGAGGTCGGCTGAGAAGTCGTCTAGGCGTTTTGCCGTCAGGGCCGCTTTGCGGCAAAATTCCTGCCGCCGGCTGGGTCGTTCCGACCTGGCCGGCGGCTTTGCTATTGGGGGGTCTTGCGCTGTGCGGCGGCCAGACTTGTCGGTGGCTGGTGGTACATCTAGGGGTGCGGCGCGACACGGTCTGTCAAGTCGAGCGCGACACGCCGTGAGCGCGGTTGCTGGCAAGCTTACGACCTGGGAATTCCAGAAATGTTATTCAGAACATGTTGTATGACTTCGAACTGTCGGCCACTAGGTGTAGTGTCTGTCAGACCGACAGGCCACCACAGTTCGGGAGCCGGTCGGAGCGTAGCGAACCCGGCCGAGTCGGTTTCACGGCCAGCCGGAGAGCGGCTTCGACCGGCAGGAATTTTGGCGGCCCGAAGGTCGCTGAACTTAAGCGAAACGTAAGACCCCGATTAGTTGCCAGTCACCTGTCTAGTTTTTTCACTTTCCGCAAGAGGAGCCGTACCGAAGATGACCGTCACCGTGTACACCAAGCCCGCATGCGTGCAGTGCAACGCCACCTACAAGGCGTTGGAAAAGCAGGGCATCGAGTTCGAGAAGGTGGACATCACCCTCGACAGCGAGGCCCGTGACTACGTCATGGCGCTCGGTTACCTGCAGGCCCCGGTCGTGGTGGCGGGCAATGAGCACTGGTCGGGTTTCCGCCCCGACCGGATCAAGGCACTCAGCACGGTCGCGGCAACGGCGTAAGGCAACGGCGTAAACGAAAAGCATCACCACCACGGGGGAGAGGAGTCGGACACGATGAGCCATCTGGTCTACTTCTCCAGTGTCTCGGAGAACACCCACCGCTTCGTCCAGAAGTTGGAATGGTCCGAAGACCGCGTCACCCGGATCCCGCTGCACGGCCGTATCGAGGTGGACGAACCCTACGTTCTGATCCTTCCCACCTACGGCGGCGGCCGTGCCACCCCCGACATCAACAACGGTGGCTACGTCCCCAAGCAGGTCATCGCTTTTCTGAACAATGAGCACAACCGGTCGTTGATCCGCGGCGTCATCGCCGCGGGCAACAACAACTTCGGTACGGAATTCGCCTATGCGGGCAACGTGATCTCCCGCAAGTGCGCTGTGCCATACCTCTATCGATTCGAACTCATGGGAACCCCGGACGACGTCGACGCCGTCCGCGCGGGGTTGAAAGACTTTTGGAAGGACCAGACGTGCCACCAACCGTCACAGCTGCAGAGCCTGTAACCACCGCCGCCCACGCACTTCCGGGCGAAACGGATTACCACGCGCTCAACGCGATGCTGAATCTGTACGACGCCGACGGCAAGATTCAGTTCGACAAGGATGTGCTCGCCGCGCGTGAGTACTTCCTGCAGCACGTCAACCAGAACACCGTGTTCTTCCACAGCCAGGACGAGAAGCTCGATTACCTGATCGAGAAGGAGTACTACGAGCGCGAGGTGCTCGACCAGTACAGCCGCAACTTCGTCAAGCAGCTCCTGGATCGGGCCTTCGCCAAGAAGTTCCGGTTCCCGACCTTCCTGGGCGCGTTCAAGTACTACACCTCCTACACGCTCAAGACTTTCGACGGGAAGCGCTACCTGGAGCGTTTCGAGGACCGTGTCGTGATGGTGGCGCTGACCCTGGCCGCCGGCGACACCGTGCTGGCCGAGAAGCTCGTCGACGAGATCATCGACGGCCGCTTCCAGCCGGCCACGCCGACGTTCCTCAACTCGGGCAAGAAGCAGCGCGGCGAGCCGGTGTCCTGCTTCCTGCTGCGCATCGAGGACAACATGGAGTCCATCGGGCGCTCGATCAACTCGGCCCTGCAGCTGTCCAAGCGCGGTGGCGGAGTTGCCCTGCTGCTGACCAATATTCGTGAGCACGGCGCGCCGATCAAGAACATCGAGAACCAGAGCTCGGGCGTCATCCCGATCATGAAGCTGCTGGAGGACTCGTTCTCCTACGCCAACCAGCTCGGCGCACGCCAGGGTGCCGGCGCGGTCTACCTGCACGCGCACCACCCCGACATCTACCGGTTCCTCGACACCAAGCGCGAGAACGCGGACGAGAAGATCCGGATCAAGACGCTCTCGCTGGGCGTGGTGATCCCGGACATCACCTTCGAGCTGGCCAAGAAGAACGAGGACATGTACCTCTTCTCGCCCTACGACGTCGAGAAGGTCTACGGCGTCCCGTTCGCCGATATCTCGGTGACCGAGAAGTACCACGAGATGGTCAACGACGGTCGGATCCGCAAGACCAAGATCAAGGCGCGCGAGTTCTTCCAGACGCTGGCCGAGCTGCAGTTCGAGTCGGGCTACCCGTACATCATGTACGAGGACACCGTGAACCGGGCCAACCCGATTGCAGGCAAGATCACCCACTCCAACCTGTGCTCGGAGATCTTGCAGGTCTCCACGCCCTCGCTGTTCAACGAGGACCTGTCCTACGCCAAAGTGGGCAAGGACATCTCGTGCAACCTCGGGTCGCTGAACATCGCCAAGGCGATGGACTCGCCGGATTTCGCGCAGACCATCGAGACGTCGATCCGGGCGCTCACCGCCGTGAGCGATCAGACCCACATCTGGTCGGTGCCGTCCATCGAGCAGGGCAACAACAGCTCCCACGCGATCGGCCTGGGGCAGATGAACCTGCACGGGTATCTGGCCCGCGAGCGGATTCACTACGGGTCCGAAGAGGGCATCGACTTCACCAACATCTACTTCTACACCGTGCTGTTCCACGCCCTGCGGGCCTCGAATCTCATTGCGATCGAACGCGGTACGAGCTTCGGCGGATTCGAGGACTCGAAGTACGCATCGGGTGAATTCTTCGACAAGTACACCGAGCAGGTGTGGGAACCGGCCACCGACAAGGTCCGGCAGATCTTCGCCGATGCGGACATCCACATCCCGACGCAGGACGACTGGAAGCAGTTGAAGGAGTCGGTGCGCAAGCACGGCATCTACAACCAGAACCTGCAGGCCGTCCCGCCGACCGGGTCGATCTCCTATATCAACCACTCGACGTCGTCGATCCACCCGGTGGCGAGCAAGATCGAGATCCGCAAGGAAGGCAAGATCGGTCGGGTCTATTACCCGGCGCCGTATCTGACCAACGACAACCTGGACTACTACCAGGACGCGTATGAGATCGGCTACGAGAAGATCATCGACACCTACGCCGCGGCCACCCAGCATGTGGACCAGGGGCTGAGCCTGACGCTGTTCTTCAAGGACACCGCCGATACCCGCGAGGTCAACAAGGCGCAGATTTACGCCTGGCGCAAGGGAATCAAGACGCTGTACTACATCCGGTTGCGTCAGATGGCTTTGGAAGGCACTGAGGTGGAGGGTTGCGTCAGCTGCATGTTGTAGGCATGTTCTGAGCCCGCCGAGTGGCCAGTTATGGCACGTCGTTCTCGAAAAGACGTGTGATAACTGGCCGCTCGGCGTTCAGCTCTCCCGCGCCTGCTCCGCGCGCAGCGACTTCAGGCGTCGTTCCTCGCGCAGCACCTTCTGGTAGCTCTCGCGTTCGGCGACCAGCCACTCCGGCTTCTCCGCAAGCAACCCATCGATCTGTTCGGTGGTGAGTGCATCCCCGACGGCGCCGCGAGCCAGACCGGCGATCGAGATGCCCAGCTTGGCGGCCACGAGGTTCTTCGGGTGCGGCCCGTCCTTGCGGAGATCCTTGAGCCATTGCGGCGGGTCCGCCTGCAGTGCGGCCAGTTCGGCGCGGGTGATCGCGTTCTCCTGGAACTCGGCAGGCGTGGCCGGCAAATACACGTCCAGCTTCTTCGCCGCCGTGGCGGGTTTCATGGACTGCGCGTTCGGCCTGCTCATGGCACCAGCGTATCGGTAGCCTGAGGCGGTGACCCCAAGCTCCCTCACCCTCGGGTACGTCCCGGGTGGGACGCCCGCGAAATGGGCTCGGATCTGGGCGGAGCGCCACCCCGGGGTGCCACTGCGGTTGCACGCCGTCGCCGCGGCGGATGCGGCCGACGCCGTGCGGGACGGCACCGTCGACGTCGCGTTGCTCCGGTTGCCGGCCGACACGTCCGGGCTGGCGGTCATCCCGCTCTACGAGGAGACGACGGTGGCCGTGGTGCCGACCGAGCACCTTCTCACCGCCGTCGACGAGATCACCGCTGCGGATCTCGACGGCGAGCCGACGCTGGTCCCACTCGACGATGTCGTCGCCTGGGCGGACGCTCCCGGCGCCCTCGTCGATCACCGGCCCGAGACGACCCAGGACGCAATAGAACTCGTCGCTGCCGGCCTCGGCGCGCTCGTCGTTCCCCAATCCTTGGCGCGGTTGCATCACCGCAAGGACCTCACGTACCGCCCGATCACCGACGCGCCCACCTGCCCCGTGGCACTCGCGTTCCCGGAAGGGCCGCAGTCGGAACTGGTCGAGGAGTTCGTCGGCATCGTGCGGGGCCGCAAAGCCGGTTCGTCGCGGGGACAGGCCGAACCGGCGCCGAAACGCACCGCGCGGGAGAAGACTCTCGCGAAGCAGGCGGCCCGCGCGGCTGCGGGCAAGGTCGCCCGCAAGCCTGGCAAGGCCACGCGCGGCCGACGCTGACGCCCGGGGAATTGTGAGTCGGCGCGCAAGGTTCGTGCACATATGACAACTACCGGTGATGTTGCATTGTTCGGTCCCAACGCACCTGGATATGTATGGAAAGCGGCGGCCGACGTCGTACCGATCGAAGTTTTTCCCGGAATCACCGTCCAGCCGCTCTGGAAGGGTGCAAACGGTGCCAAGGCGGCGATCACAACCATCGCGCCGGGCGCGGTCTGGGTCGGTGAGGACTTCCACGACCCGGGTCCCGAAGAGGTCTATGTGGTCTCAGGTGTCTTCAACGACGGTGTCAACGACTACACCGCAGGCACATTCCTGCATGCCCCCGCCGGGTCGTGGCACGTACCGCAATCCACGGAGGGTTGCGTGCTGTTTCTGTTCTATCCCGAGGGCTGACCCTCCGCGCAAATGCTGAATGGCCGGTTACGACACACGAAAGTCGAGAAAGCGTGCAACAACTGGCCATTCGGCACAGTCGCGGTCTACGTGTGCTGCGGGCTCTGCGCCTTCTTGTACAACGACTTGAGCAGCAGGTCGCGGAAGGTGTGGTTGTCCAACGCCTTCAGACCCGCGCCGGCGACCGCGGGAATCCCGGCCAGCCTGTTGAAGAACCGGCCGCGTCGGTATTCCCGGCCCCAGGTCGCATACATCCGCTGCTCATAGTTGGTGAAGTCGTCGGGTCCACCGTTGGTGAGCGCGGCAATCGCACATTCGCCTGCGGTCAAACCGGATTCGAGCGCCTTGGAGATGCCGGCCCCCGACACCGGCTTGCCGGCGCCCAGCGAGTCCCCGACGAACAGCACCCCCGGACGCCACGGCGGCCATGCCGTGAAGCCCATCGGCAATCGCCACGCCCGCACGCTCTTGTTCTTCTTGAGCTCCTCGATCGGCGGCAGCTCCCATTCGGCGGGCAGGGTCCGCAGGAAATCGCCGAGGAACTGGGTGGCGTTGATCGACTGCCAGTTCTTGTAGCTGTTCACGTAGCCCAGGCCGATGTTGAACCGGCCGCCGCCCATCGGGAAGACCCAGCCGTAGCCGGGCAGCTGATCGCCCTGGAACAACAGCTTCAGGTAGATCTCGAAAGCGTCGGAATCGGGACGGTTGGCGTGCATCTCGGACCGGATCGCGATGGCCGAGTAGCCGTTGTACTCGGAGTTGATCTTCAGGGCCCGCTTGATGGGGGAGTAGGCACCGTCGGCCGCGATCACCGCGTCGCCGTAGACCTTTTCACCGCCCTTGAGCACGACGCCGATCACGCGGCCCCTGGTGTCGAATTCGGGTCCGGAAACCTCGGCGCCCTGACGTACCTCGGCCCCTGCTGACTCGGCATGCTTGAGCAGCAACGTGTCGAGTTCGGTGCGGCTCACGGTATGGCCATGGTCGGGCATGCCGGGGCGACGCGGGAAGAACAGCTCCCACGCGCTGGGGCTGAACACGGTCACCCTGTTGACCCGATGGAACTTGGAAACCTCGTCGGACAGGCCCATCTTCTGGAGGTAACTCACCGCGCGAGCGGTGAGACCGTCACCACATGGCTTGTCGCGCGGGAACTCCGCTTTATCGAGGACCAGCACCTTGGCGCCGGTCTGCGCGGCCTGCCACGCCGCGGCCGACCCCGAAGGGCCGCCACCGGCTATGACCAGGTCGTATCGCTGCGTCATGAGCCTCGCCTCATCCGTTGGACGTCACTGCGATCGTACCGAAGCGGCATGTCACCAGGCTGGTGGGCGAACGCCCGGGTCAAACGGCACAACCGCGTGTTGCGTGACGGTCTGAGCAGGTCAGCGCCATCAGGGCGAGTACAGTGATCGCGTGCGGCGAACGTCGAGATCACATTCCAGCGATGGCCCGGGCGTCAAGGTTGATGCCCGTAGCGAGCGTTGGCGTGAGCACCGCAAGAAGGTGCGCTCGGAAATCGTCGACGCCTCGTTCCGGGCGATCGACCGTCTGGGACCCGAGGTGAGCCTGCGCGAGATCGCCGAAGAGGCCGGTACCGCCAAGCCCAAGATCTACCGTCATTTCGCCGACAAGTCGGATCTGTTCCAGGCCATCGGCGAGCGGCTGCGCGACATGCTGTGGTCGGCGATCTTCCCGGCGATCAATCTCGGTGCCGACCCGGCCCGGGAGGTCATCCGGCGCAGCGTCGAGCAGTACGTCCGGCTCGTGGACGAACACCCGAACGTGTTGCGGTTCCTGATCCAGGGCCGGTTCGCCGAGCAGAGCGAATCGACGATGCGCGCCCTCAACGAGGGTCGCGGCATCACTTTGGCGATGGCCGACATGTTCTCCAACGAACTACGCGAGATGGAACTGGACGGGGCCGCGATCGAATTGGCGGCATTCGCCACCTTCGGTGCCTGCGCGTCGGCCACGGACTGGTGGCTGGGCACCGATGAGGACAGCCCGCGCCGGATGCCGGCCGAGGAGTTCGTCAACCATCTGACCACCATCATGGTCGGTTCCATCAACGGCACCTGTGAACTGCTCGGGGTCTGGATCGACCCGGACCTGCCGCTGCACGAAGGTGTCCAGCGTCGCCAGCACGCCAGCTGACCGCCTCGTTGACAGCCGCCCCCCACGTCCGGAGACTGGGAAATATCCGGTACCGCCGTTCCCAGAAAAGGACTTGAGCTATGACGGCTGCCCAACCCTCACCGCAGGGTCAGCAACCCATCCACACCCGCGCCCTGATCATCGGCAGCGGGTTCTCGGGGATGGGAATGGCGATCGAGCTGCAACGCCGCGGCGTTGATTTCCTCATCCTGGAGAAGGCCGACGAGTTCGGTGGAACGTGGCGCGACAACACCTATCCGGGTTGCGCGTGCGACATCCCGTCGCACATGTACTCGTTCTCCTTCGAGCCGAAATCGGACTGGAGCCACATGTGGTCCTTCCAGCCCGAGATCCAGGATTACCTGCTCGGCGTGGCGACCAAGTACGGGCTGCGCCGCTACACCCGGTTCAACACCCACGTGGACCGCGCGCATTGGGACGAACAGGAACTGCGCTGGCACGTGTTCAGCGACACCGGTCAGGAGTTCATCGCCCAGTTCCTGATCTCGGGCGCCGGCGGCCTGCACATCCCTTCGATCCCTGACATCGAGGGACGCGACGAATTTGCCGGTGTGGCATTCCATTCCGCTCAGTGGGACCACAGCGTCGATATCACCGGCAAGCGGGTCGCGGTGATCGGCACCGGGGCCAGCGCCATCCAGATCGTGCCTGCCATCGTCGACGACGTCGCCGAGCTTCACCTCTACCAGCGGACCCCGGCCTGGGTGATGCCGCGGGTGAACACCAAGTTCCCGCAATCGATTCGGCGCATGTTCAGCTATGTGCCCGGCACTCGCGCAGCGATGCGGGCCGCCATTTACTGGATTCACGAGGGTGTCGGTTTCGCCATGACCCAGCAGCCGTGGCTGCTCAAGATCGGCGATGCGTTGGGCCGCTACAACATCAATCGCAGCATCAAGGATCCCGAGCTGCGCCGCAAACTCACCCCGAACTATCGCGCCGGGTGCAAGCGAATCCTCAACTCCGACACCTACTATCGCGGTATCGCCAACCCCAAGACCCAGGTGATCACCGAGTCCATCGCCCGGATGACGCCGACCGGCATCGTCACTGCCGACGGGGTCGAGCATCCGGCCGACGTGGTCGTATGGGCCACCGGTTTCCACGTCACCGACTCCTACACCTACGTCGACATCAAGGGCGCCGGCGGCGAGGACCTGGTGGCCCGGTGGAACCGGGAGGGGATGTCTGCGCACCGCGGGGTGGCGGTCGCGGGCATGCCGAACCTGTTCTTCCTGCTCGGGCCGAACACTGCGCTGGGGCACAACTCGGTGGTGTTCATGATCGAGTCGCAGATCCGTTATGTCGGTCAGGCGATCGCCGCCGTCGACAAGGCCGGGGCCGCTGCACTGTCGCCCAGCCCGCGAGCCCAGGCGGAGTTCAATGCCGAGCTGCAGCACAATCTGGCCGACACCGTATTCAGCACCGGAGGTTGCCGGAGCTGGTACATGGACGCTCACGGCGTCAACCGCACCCTGTGGAGCGGCATGACCTGGCAGTACTGGCTGGCAATGCGCAAGCTGGACGCGGAAGAGTTCGATTTCATCCGTGCCGACCGCGACACGAAGGCACAAGATGCTGGGGTCCCCGCGGGTGCTTAACCCCAGGGGTAGTGTCGTGGTGACTGTCCGGCAAACAAGACAACCTGGGGAAATGGGGTTCTGGTGAGCGAAGGCATGAAGCTGATCGACCGTGTCTCAGCGATCAACTGGAACCGTCTCCAGGATGAGAAGGATGCCGAGGTCTGGGATCGGCTCACCGGTAATTTCTGGTTGCCGGAGAAGGTGCCGGTGTCCAACGACATCCCGTCGTGGGGCACGCTCACCGCGCACGAGAAGCAGCTCACCATGCGGGTGTTCACCGGGCTGACGCTGCTGGACACCATCCAGGGCACGGTCGGTGCGGTCAGCCTGATCCCGGATGCGCTCACCCCGCACGAGGAAGCCGTCTACACCAACATCGCCTTCATGGAGTCGGTGCACGCGCGCAGCTACAGCAATATCTTCTCCACGCTGTGCTCGACGGCCGAGATCGACGACGCGTTCCGCTGGTCGGAGGAAAACCCCAACCTGCAGCGCAAGGCCGAGATCGTCATGCAGTACTACAAGGGTGACGAACCGCTCAAGCGCAAGGTGGCCTCCACACTGCTGGAGAGCTTCCTGTTCTACTCGGGCTTCTACCTGCCGATGTACTGGAGCAGCCGGGCCAAGCTGACCAACACCGCCGATATGATCCGGCTGATCATTCGCGACGAGGCCGTGCACGGCTACTACATCGGCTACAAGTACCAGCGCGGGCTGGCTCTGGTCGACGAGGCCAAGCGCGCCGAGCTCAAGGATTACACCTACGAGCTGCTCTTCGAGCTCTACGACAACGAGGTCGAATACACCCAGGATCTCTACGACGAGGTCGGGCTGACCGAGGACGTCAAGAAGTTCCTGCGCTACAACGCCAACAAGGCGCTGATGAACCTCGGCTACGAGGCGCTGTTCCCCAAAGACGAGACCGACGTGAACCCGGCGATCCTGTCCGCGCTCTCACCGAATGCCGACGAGAACCATGACTTCTTCTCGGGATCCGGTTCCTCGTACGTGATCGGCAAGGCTGTTGTCACCGAAGACGAGGACTGGGACTTCTAGTCTTCGCCGGCCAGACGGTCATCGCCACCGGGCCCACACGTAGGGGACCAGTGACCGCAGGAAATCCAGATCGGGACCTGGCTGTGCGACGGCGAACGCCTGCTCGAAATGTTCCTCGGCGACCAGCAGGATGCCCTCGGCGTACTCAATGGTGAAATTGATGCTGCCGTAGTCGTCCATCATCCTGCGTACCGTCTGCACCATCTCGGGCGTCCGTTCGGGCCGTGTCAGTCGCAGGTAGCGGTGAACGAGTGCCTTGTCCGCGTCGTCCGCGACGCTCAAGAGGTGCATCAGCGGAAGGGTCCGCTTGCCTTCGTAGATGTCGCCGAGGATCTCTTTTCCGTAGGTGTGTTCATCCCCGACGAGATTCAGCAGATCGTCTCGAATCTGAAATGCCGCACCGAAATGAAATCCGAAACGCACCAGCGGGCCGAGGTCGAGGGTGCCCCCAGAACCGATGATTGCACCCACTCGCAGAGGGTGAATCGTTGTGTACCAACATGTTTTATGCATGATCAGATGCAGGTAGTCCTCCGGGCCCAGACCTTCGACATTGTCGAGCTGCCATCCGACTTCGGTCGCCTGACCCTCGAGGGTGCGCATCGCCATCGTGTCGAACTCGCTCCACACCAGGTCCGCGAGATCCCGGTCGAGGCGCCGGGTGGCCCTGCGCAGCACCTGTCCGGCGACGATGGCCAGGCCGTCGCCCGCGTTCAGCGCCGCCGCCAGCCCATAGGCCGCCGAGAGCGTCGGTCTGCCGCGGCGCATCTCGCTTCCGTCGGCCACGTCGTCGTGTACGAGAAAAGCATTGTGCAGCAGCTCAATTGCGACTGCAATTCCGAGGAGTTCCTCCGACCTGGCCCCGAACGCCCGCCCCGCCGACAGGCACAGGGCGGGACGAAGCGCCTTTCCCGGACGAGACGGATACTCGCGCATCGGCCCGTACAACCATTGCACCGGTTCACCATCGGGCATCGCGTCGAGCATTGTGCGACGTACCGCGCGCCCCACGTCGCGCAGCCGGTTTTCGACATTGGTGACGAGGGCTGCACGGTCGGCGAGTTCGGTCATCGGTCGAGGGGCTGCCAGGAGAGCACCAGTGGAAGCCACAGGTTCGGGCGGCCCTCGATGAGGAGGGTGCCGCGATAGATTCCGGGCCTGAAGCCGTCGCAAAGCTGCACGGTCGCGAGGATGCCGCGACTGCTCCGCGCGGGCATTGACACCGGGTCGGGGTCGAACTGGATGGCGTCCGCGGTGATCACATCGCCGTTGTGGGACAACAGATCGCTGCACCGCAGACTGATATCACCGTGACCGGTCGGTCCGCCGTTGTGCAGCCAGACCTCCGCGCATGCCGGACCCGTGCCCCGGGCTTCGATATGGACAGCGGCAGTCGAACCCGAGCCGTTCAGATCCCAGGCGCCGGCGCCATGGGGCACCGGGCCCGCGGCCGTCATCGTGGCGGCCAGTCGCCGCATCAACGACTCCCACGTCGCCACCACCCGGTCGGTATCTGCCACGGTCAAATGAGCATCGTCGGGGCGATTCGCCGACTTTGCTCGATCACCGTCGTGCTCACGACCATTCGAGCTGTCGCCGGCCATCGTCACAAACCGGTCGACGAGTTCGGTGGCGGCGCGCAAGCCCTGTGACTGCACCGCACCGAGCGCACGGATGTTGGCGGCGGGATCGAACACCGCTGCCCACGGGAGGTCATTGACCGTGCTGTCGTCCCCCAGCATTCGCTCAGTCACCTGCGGCACCCGTCAATTTGCTCAAGTAATTGAACTGCACGAAGGTATGCTAAGGCCGCGCATTGCGGAAGGCGGCTGATCATGCCGAATATACGTGGGTATTCACTGGCCTTGTTCGGTCAGATCGACCAGGAAGCCATAGACGCGGATAAAGATCCTGGCCCGATGAATGATGCCGTGCTGACGACGATTGAGAATTTCCTGCCGAACAGTACGGGGCTTGGCCAGCGCGGCTGGTTTCTCGAGTTGGAGAGCTTTCTCGGTAGCTCCCGAGTCCGGGGACCCCGCAGCGGCGAGCCCTTTCGTTTCCCGAGCTACGAAGAGGCGATCGTGGCGCTGGGTGGAATTCGACCGATGGAGGCCCGATCCGCGTTCTCTTTCGAACCCCTCGATGATGACCGGCATCCCGCGTTGGCGCGGGCCGCGTATGCAGTTCTTGTCATCGAAAAGATTCGCCGAGTCAAGAATTCTTTCTCAACGCAACCAATCCCGCGGGACAACGAGCTGCTACAAATCCTGCCCGGAATCCTCGACCCCTGGCCGGTGGAAAAAGAAGGGCGAATCCTCACGGCGGAAGACAAAGCCGAAGCATTCACGATGCGGTTTGACGAGATCGTCGATCGAGAATCATTCATGCGTGTCGGAAGCGAGGTGATCAGTCCAGAGTTTGCCGAACGTTCGAAACCATGCTTCGGCACGCTGGAAGATTCCGGCGGGGAGTACTGCAGCACGCTCTACACCGATTCCAAAGACCCCAGTTTGACGGTGGATGACATCAAGAAGGTCATCCACCCGCTCAACTGGGACCTCTGTTGCCCCACTTTTTTCAACGGGATGACCGAGCAGACCCCAGGACGACTTACAGCTGACGGATGGTTACGCATCATCGAGTCGATCTCCGCCGAACCCGATGAGTACAAGCTGCGGACCGCTCTCGTCTTCTCGTTCGATGAACGAGAAGACGACGAGGGAAACGGCAAGGGCATCATCATCAACTACAAGTTGGACACCAACCGCACTGGCGAGGAGTTGTCCGCAGGCATCGTCGAGATCGACAACGGCTACCTGTGGGTGACCCCGACCCACGAAGGACCGGGCGGGAAAGGGGTGCGGATCCGAACCAGTAAGGAAGAACGGGTCAACGGACTCAGCCCGACGGCGACCGCGGCGCTCGGCTGCCTTCTCGGCTGGGCCGACAACGGTAAGGAAATGCTTGCCGGGGCTGCGAGCAAAGCGATGGACGGCACGTTGCCGCTGCCTCCCGGCAGAACACTGAAAGGCTGGCCGAACAAGGCCGCCATGGCCGGTGCAGTGGACAAGGGCCCGCCCATGATTCCGCCGAAGGTCCCGGCGACTCTGCCGATCAACTTTGCCGACACCGTCGATGACACCAGGAATCTCGCCAAGAGTCTGGTCGCGAAAGTGACCGGCAACATCGGAAGTGCCGTCAGCTTGTGGATGGACGGGCTGATCAGGAGCGACGTGGAAGACATCACCCGGGACATCGGCAGCGATCTCCGGGCGTGGGCGCTCGATGTGTATGACACCGCTGAGCGAAACGTCAAGCCTCCGAAGGAGAAACTCGGCAATGGATGACCCCAAAGTGATTGCCGCCAAGTACGCCAAAGAGGTCAACGACACCATTGACGATGCGGCCAAGGTTGCGAACGACGCCTACGCGAAGATCAACGCCCAACCCTCTACCTTCGGAACCGAAGACGCGATCAAGTCCTTCTTCGATATGACGCGCATCGCGATCAAGGGTGCTGCAGACATCGCGCGGATCCCACTTCAGTCGCCGCCGGATGCCCGGGTGCTGCTACTGGCCGATCACATCAGCACAGTGATCCGGCGCGGCCTTCTGGAAACGACCCAGATCGCCGCTGAGGCAGCGAATCTGATCGACAAGGATCCGACGAACGTCGACCGGGACGAACTGGTCAAGTCTGCGGTAAAAGTGGTGCGGATCGGCATGCTTCGCAGCGCTGAGATCGCGCAGACGATCGCTGCGGGCCCAGGCGCCTACGGCGACCCGGTGCTGTACTCAGACGACATCGCGATCGCACCCAAGGCATACGACCGAACGCTGGCGGTCGCCGCCATGGCACGCAAAGACGTACCCAGCGAGGACATCCGGAAATACGTCAGTTTCGACCTGTCCAACGGCGTTCTGCCCGCAAACACGGATTCATTCAGAATGATCGCGAACTCGGCGGGCCTGTGCAGCGGTGTCTACATCGGACAGGTCACCGCCCACACGCTCGACACCAATACGCTCGACGCCACGGTAGAGGTCTCGTTCGCGCTGTGAGCCATCCTGACGGGCCGACCGGTGTCGATGAACTGCTTGATCGAGCGTTGCGTGCCGCCGCGGAGGGAGACCGGGCGACGGCCAGTCTGCTCGCGGGTCAGGTACTGGCCGTCGACCGCAACAACACCGACGCCGAGGACCTCCTGGCAGCGCCGGCCGAATACGGTGAGATCCGCCGGTTGACAATCCTTTACGCAGATCTGGTCGACTCCACCGCCTTGTCCACGAGGATCGATCCGGAGACCTATCGAACCGTCGTCGGGCGTTACCGAGACGACGTACTGCGAATCGTCGAGCGATACGAGGGTCACGTCGGTTCGACCAAGGGTGACGGACTACTGGCCTCCTTCGGCCACCCCCACGCCCACGAGGACGACGTCCACCGGGCGGTGCAGGCAGCCCTCGACATCACGCGAGTCATCGCCGAGCTGAGCACCCGCGTCCGGCGTCGCTTCGGCGTCGAGATCAACGTCAGAGTCGGGATACATCGAGGAATCGTGTACCTCGATACCGCACAGGACGATGTCTACGGATTCGCGGCGAACCTCGCCGCCCGGATGTGCAGTCTCGCCGACCCCGGTTCCGTGGCGATATCGGAGTCCGTGGAACCGCTCGTCCGCGGGTCATTCGAACTGCACGCGCGGCTGCCGAGGCACGTCAAAGGCGTCGAAGATCCTGTCCGCCATTACCGGGTGATCGTCGAACGCGATATGACCCGCGCGGACCCGGGCCCGTTGGTCGGACGAGAACGCGAGTACGCGCATCTCAAACGATGCTGGACCGAAGCTGCCGCCGGGACACTGCGGACTCCGGGTGTGGCGATTCACGGCGAGGCCGGCATCGGCAAGAGCCGGTTGGCATGGTCAGCCGTCGACCTGGCCACGCAGTCGCACGGAATCATCCTGCAGTTGCTCGGATCGCCGTTCCACACCGATGTCGGGTTGCGGCCGATCCGCCGCCTGCTCGAGCGTCGTTGCGGCATCGACCGGACGTCGGACCCGGCAGAACGCCTGCAGCTTCTGCAGGCCGAGATCGAGCAGCGTTCACTCGACCCGACCACCGTGCTACCGCTGTTGGCGCCTCTGCTCGGGATCGACCCGCAGGTCGGATATCAATCTGTTTCTGCCGAAGGCCGCAAGCTCTACGGCCAGATCTGTGCCGCCGTTGGCGATTACCTGCTGGCGTGCGTGCACGAGACCCCCGCGCTCGTGCTTGTCGAGGACATGCACTGGTTCGATGAGGACACCGTTGAGGTTGTCCGGTCTCTCCTCGACGCCGAGCTCGACGGACATGTGCTGGTGGTCATGACCAGCCGGGAGCAGATGGTGCCGGCAAGCCCGCACACCGACGTAGTCGACCTGAAGCCGCTGAGCGACAGCGAAACCGACGAACTTATCGTCGCCCTTCACCCCGATGCGACGCGCGATCAACGGAACGTCGTGCGGGGGCGGTGCGACGGAGTGCCGCTGTACATCGAAGAGGTGGTGGCCAAGCTCAGAGCCCAACCGTCGGACCTGTCCGCTACCGACGGCGGAGTGCCGGACACCCTCTACGAGGCGCTGTATGCGCGACTCCGGTCGAGCAGCAATGCGATCAGGGTGGTTGAGGCTGCGGCGATTATTGGTAGTCGCGTGGAGCGCACCCTGCTGTCCGCGGTGGTGGATCTCGACGAGCAGGAAGTGGAGCACGTCGTCGGAGAACTGGTGCAGAGCCGCGTACTTGAGCCGCTCGACAACCAAAGCTGGCGATTTCACCACGAACTGTTACGTGAGGTGGCGGCGGAACTGTCGCCACCGAGCCTACGGCGCGAGCTTCACAGTCGCACCGCCGACACGTTGGCATCCGCAGCAGAGGTCGGCAATCCGGACTGGCCACTGATCGCGCGCCACTATGAGCAGGCCGAGCGTTATGCCGAGGCGGCGGCAAGCTATGCGCAGGCGTCTGCCAATGCCCGTCAGCGCGGTGCACTCGGGGAGGCCTTGACCTACCTGAGCCATGCCGTGACGCACGTCGAGAATTCGCCGGCCGGACCAGACCGCGATCGCCTCGAGGTCCATCTGCGCTTGGGGCGCGCCTTCCTTGCCCAGGCAGCTGAGGGGGTGTTCAGCCCCAATGCCGCAGCCGACTTCGAGCGCTGTCTTCACCTGTGCAGCAGCGACCTTCAGGACGACGAACTGCTGTCGACGGTGATGTCGCTCTATCCGTACTACACCATGCGGGCAGATCTCCAACGTGCACTGCGACTGGTCGAATCCATCAGGGGCAGCCTCACCGGACCGCGAGAGATGTTCCTGCCGGTCAACGATTTCGCCTTCGGGATGCTGGCCTGGTTTCGCGGTGAGTTCGGCTATGCGCGGGTCAAGATGGACACTGCAGCACTGACGCTGACCGAGGAAGGCGCACGGGCCCTCGACGCAATGCTGTTCATGCCCAACGATCCGACCGCTGGTTTGTACACCCACCTCGCGTTGAGCCGCTGCCTGGACGGCGACCTGGCGGGTGTCGATGCCCAGCTGCGGAATGCCGGACGTCGCTGTGCCGAAATGCCTTTCCCCAAGGGTGCATTCAGCTTGGCGTATACCCGCCAGGCCGAGGTATTGATACGTATCGAGGCCGGCGACCTCGATCGGGCTGCCCACGCGGCAGTCGAACTCGGCGCAATCGGCGAGCAACACGGCTTCGACTCGTGGGAGCTTGCCGGAGCAGCGCAACACGCGACCGTGAATGCACTGATCGCACTGTCCGACCCCTCCGCGGATGCTGCCGCGCTCGCCCCCCACATCGCGTTGCTGACCGGTTTCGTCGACACCTGGCGTGCGGTGGGGGTGATTGCCCTCATCACGTTCTACGATGCACTGCTGGCCCGATTGCTGATCGCGGCAGGACAATTCGAGGAGGCGCAGGCCAGACTGCAGACTGGTCTGGAGCTGGCCCGCCAGACGGGAATGCACTTTTACGACGCCGAGCTGACGAGGCTCCGTGCGCTCACCACTGAGGACCCGGAGTCTCGTCACGCCGCATTGGTAGAGGCCATGGAGCTGGGCCGCGGCCAGGATGCGCGCGTCTTCGAACTACGGGCTGCCACTGACTATTTCAGCTTGCTCGGTGAGCCGGCAAGGGAGACGCTCGCCGCAGCGCTGCACCGGTTCCCCGCCGACTGCGCCTGGCCCGATGTGGTCCACGCCAGGACAATGCTCGGGTGAGGCGCCCCGGCGGGAAGGTCGCCATCCTTGGCGGCGGCATGGCCGGTCTGAGCGCGGCCTGGCGGCTGAGCGAGCCGGGCTGGCACGATCGGTTCGATTCCATCACCGTCTATCAGCGGGGCTGGCGGTTGGGTGGCAAGGGGGCGTCGAGCCGCGGCGAGAACGACCGGATCGAGGAACACGGACTGCATGTCTGGCTCGGATCGTACGAGAACGCGTTCACCGTGCTGCGTGAGTGCTACGCCGAACTGGACAGAGCCACAACGGATCCCTTGTGCCCGATCCGGACCTGGAACGAGGCTATTGTTCCCGCGGACAATCCCGGCTTGGCCGAGCAGTGGGGTACCGATTGGCTGACCTGGCTGGGCACGCACCCTCGCAACGAGTTCCTGCCGGGCGAACCCGGGGGCACCGGTCAAGAGATCACGGTGGTGGAATTCGTGCAGCGGGCCGTGCAGTTGGTCATCGCGTTCACCGACTCGCTGCGCGGTGCGACTCCGGCAGATCTGGAGCTGACTGCCTCGGCGGAACAGCCGGCATCATCGGCGCCTCCTGCGGTCAGCGCCGTGCAGCGGGGGATCCTTGCCGCCCTGCTGGCGATCGCAGAGCCGCAGGTACGCAGGGGCCCACCGGGCAAGCTCCTTGAACGCGCGGTGGATGCGGTCCGCATGGTGATCGACTATGAGGATCGCCCCGACCACCGGCGTAGCTGGCTGCTGATCTCGCTTGTCGTCGCAGCGGTCCGCGGTGTGATCGCCGACAATCTCATCACGCATCCGAACGGGTTCAGGGCCATCAACGATGAGGAGTTCGGTGACTGGGTGCTGCGCCACGGCGGCCACCCCGATGTACTCGATTCAGCCTTCGTACGTGGACTTTACGACCTGGTGTTCGGCTACGAGCGCGGTGATCCGCAGCGGCCCGCGGTGGCTGCCGGCGTGATGGTCTTCCTGATCGGATTCGTCCTGTTCGAATACAAGGGGGCGATCTTCTGGAAGATGACGGCCGGAATGGGCGAAGTCGTCATGGCCCCGCTCTACCAGGCACTGCGGAAACGGGGTGTGCAGTTCGAGTTCTTCCACCGGGTGGATTCACTGCATGTCGATGACCGGGGCGTGACGGTGGATGCGATCACACTGGGTCGTCAGGTGCTCCTTGCGGACGGGGTCGACCACTACGATCCCTTGGTCGATGTCGGTGGGCTCGCCGTATTTCCCAGCGCACCGCGCGGTGACCAGATCCAGGAGCGACCAGGACTGGAAGACCTCGAGTCGCATTACGCCGTCCGTGACGACATCGAGACCACGGTTCTGCAGCGGGGCAAAGACTTCGATCACGTCGTACTGGCGGTGTCACTGGGCATGATTCCCGTTGTCGCGGCAGAACTCATCGAGGACCGTCCGGATTGGCAAGAGATGGTCGCGAAGGTGAAGACCGTGGCAACACAGGCCTTCCAGTTGTGGCTTCGCCCGGACGAACACACGCTGGGTTGGTCGAATCCTGGTGCGACGATCACCGCATATGCTCGACCATTCGAGACGTGGGCGTCGATGCCGCAGACGCTGTGGACCGAGAACTGGCCCGGCTCCGATCATCCTGGCTCCGTTGCCTACTTCTGCGGCAGCCTCGACGCGCCATGGCCCGTGGACATGGACCACTCCGGCTACGTCCGCCGATATCGCAACCGCGTACTCCGGGACGCCGCTGATTACGTGGACCGATATCTCGGGCTCTACTTCCCGAACGCCGTATCCGAGCAGGGCTTCAATTGGGAACTGTTGTGCGGCAACAACGGCCAGCGAGGCGCCGCGGCGATGGCCACCCAGCACGTCAGCGTGAACATCGACCCGTCCGACCGCTACGTGCAATCGGTGCCCGGTAGTGACAAGTACCGGTTGCGGCCCGACGAGAGCGGCTACGACAACCTGATCCTGGCCGGCGATTGGACGGACTGCGGCCTCAACGCCGGTTGTATCGAGGCTGCGGTGATGTCTGGTCTCGAGGCAGCCAATGCGTTGCTCGGTCACGGGCGCTATCACCGCATACGCGGGTTCTACCTGTCATGACTCTGGTGCAGGATCCCTGGCCTCTCAGTTGAAGTACGGGTTGTGCCCTTCACCGGTATTGAGCAGCAGCGGGTTGTTTACATCGAGGACATAACTGCCACCCGGGCTGAGGACGAACCCGGCCCCGTCAAAGGAGTTGCTGCACAACGTCACTGTGCCGTCGGTTCCACAGGTCACGTTGCGGAAACTGATACGCGATCCGGGCAGCAACCGGTTGGGCAGCCCGTCGAAGTCGAACAGCGACCGGTTGTCGCTGACGAACGTCGGCAGCCCCTGCTGAGCGCCGGTGACCATGTTGGCCCCCTCCGGTGCTGCGGGCAGTGGGCCGCTGCAGCCGTATCTACCCGACCCGCGGCTGATGGCGCAGGCAATATCGCCTGGCACCGCGAATGCGTAGAACTCCCCATTGCGCATGGCGAAGTCCGAGGGCTTCACCGCCGTCAGCGCGTTGAGATCGAGTGCCGGTGGGGGAGGTGGTGGCGTAGGGTCGCCCGCGGCCGTACCTGGGACGCCGGCGCTCGCGCCGACCACGGCGCCCACCAGGGCCACCAGGATTTTCATGCGCATCATGCCAGCTTAGGCGCTGGCCTCTGGCTCGTGGTATCTGTCCGTGCGCGCGCACTCAGTAACCATTCAGTTAGCTGACAGCTGACACTGATATCAAAAGAAGCGATGCACCAGCTCATTTCGCAGATCTCGCTGATCCACGGCTGGTTTCCGGTAGTCGTCCAGCTGATCGCGGCACTGCTGCTGGGGGCCGCCGTGGGCTGGCGTTCGTCGCGTTGGCGCAGCCGATTGTTGCCGGTGCTGGTGGTTTCGGCGGCCGCCTTGGCGGGTGTGGCCTACTGGTACATCGACTCGATCGGGGTGGCCGGAAACGCCGGACCGCCGGAGTTGTGGATCTGGATCGCGCTGACCGCCTTGGCGGGTGGGGTCGCCATGGTGGGGTGGGTGAGTGCGCGATGGTGGCGCCGCACCGCGTCGGTCGCCGCGATCGGGGTCTGCGCGTTGGCCTGTGGACTGACGCTCAACATGTGGGTCGGGTATTTCCCGACCATGGATGCCATGTGGAAGCAGCTCACCTCGAGTCCACTGCCGGGGCAGACGGATCGGTTGACCGTCACGAAGATGCAGCTGGCGCACTTCCGGCCGCCGAGCGGCGTGCTGGTGCCGGTGACCATCGACTCGCAGGCGTCCGGGTTCAGCCACCGCGGTGAACTCGTCTACCTTCCGCCGGCGTGGTTCGCGAGCACCCCGCCGCCGGAGTTGCCTGCGGTCATGATGATCGGATCGCAACTGAATACCCCGGCCGACTGGCTGCGCGCCGGCAACGTGCTGGGCATCCTGGACGGGTTCGCCGCGGCGCACGGCGGCAACGCCCCGGTTTTCGTGTTCGTCGACGCCACCGGCTCATTCACCAACGACACCGAGTGCGTCAACGGAATCCGAGGCAACGCCGCAGACCATCTGACCAAAGATGTGGTCCCATACTTGATCTCGAACTTCGGCGTGCGTTCTGATCGTGAGGGTTGGGGGATTGCGGGCTGGTCGATGGGCGGCACCTGCGCAGTGGACCTCACGGTGATGCATCCCGACATGTTCCGGTCGTTCATCGACATCGCCGGTGACCTTCGCCCGAACGCGGGGGACAAGGCGCAGACGATCAGCCGTCTGTTCGGTGGGGATGCCGACGCCTGGGCGGCATACGATCCGGTCACCATCATGCGACGGCACGGACCGTACTCCGACGTGACGGCGTGGTTCGAGGTGCCGCACCGCGGTGGTGTCACACATGACCCGGCGGCCAACCCAGAGGCTCAAGATGTCGCTGCGACCACGCTGTGCGACGCGGCCCGCGCCGAAGCGATCACGTGCTCGGTGCAGACGGCTCCTGGCCGCCATGACTGGGCCTTCGCCGCCAACGCTTTCGGCATCGCCCTGCCGTGGCTGGCCGGCCAACTCAACACCCCCGGCGTGGATAAGACCGCGCTGCCGGTTTCGACGCTGGAGCCGCCGACGAATGTCCAGGCCGCCCCGAGTTAGGGAATTCCGGGTGCTTTCACGTCTGCTCGGCGGGAAACTCGTGGTGTGTCAACCAAGTCGTTGCTGATCTCGGTCCTGAACTGGCTGCGGGCCGGCTATCCGGAAGGGGTGCCGGGTACCGATCGGGTGCCGCTGCTCGCCCTGTTGCGGTCCACCCCGCTCACCGAGGCGCAGGTGGCCGAGATCGTACGCAACATCGCCGAGGCTTCAGCGCCTGCCGACGTCGACGATCCGATCGAGCGCGACGACATCGCGGAATTCATCGCCGAAGTCACCGAGCACGACGCCGGCCCGGAGAACGTTCAGCGGGTGGCGGCCAAACTGGCCGCCGGGGGTTGGCCGTTGGCCGGCGTCGACCTGGAAGCCGACGCCGGCCCCGACTCAGAAGGCCAATAACGCGTCAACACCGAAAATTGCAGCCACTATTGAGCAGCAATCCTCGGCGTTGACGGGGTGTGTCAGCCGCGCAGTGACGCCGTGTCGATCACGAAGCGGTACCGCACGTCACTGGCCAGCACGCGCTCGTAGGCCTCGTTGATGTAATCCGGCTGGATGACCTCGATCTCGGGAGTCACGTCGTGCTCGGCGCAGAAATCGAGCATCTCCTGGGTCTCGGGGATGCCGCCGATCATCGAACCGGACAGGCTGCGACGCATGGCGCCGAGCGGGAAGAACGGCACCACCAGTGGCTTCTCCGGTGCGCCGAGTTCCACCAGCGTGCCGTCCATCTTCAGCAGGCCCAGGTAGGCGCCGAGATCGAGATTGGCCGACACGGTGTTGAGGATCAGGTCGAAGCGGCCCCGCAACGTGCTGAACGTCTCCGGGTCGCTGGTCGCGTAGTACTCGTCGGCGCCCAGCCGCAGGCCGTCTTCCATCTTCTTCAGCGACTGCGACAGCACGGTGACGTGCGCGCCCATCGCGTGGGCCAGCTTGACGCCCATGTGGCCGAGGCCGCCGAGACCGATGACGGCCACGTTCTTGCCCGGTCCGGCGTTCCAGTGGCGCAGCGGCGAGAACAGGGTGACACCGGCGCACAGCAGGGGAGCGGCCTTGTCCAGCGGGATGCTGTCGGGGATGCGCAGGACATAGTTCTCGTCGACGACGATCGCGCCGCTGTAGCCGCCGTAGGTCGGGGTGCCGTCCCGCTCGGTCGAGTTGTAGGTGGCGATCATGCCGCCGCCGGTGCAGTACTGCTGCAGCCCGGCCTTGCAGTTGTCGCATTCGCGGCAGGAGTCGACGAAACAGCCGACCCCGACGTGGTCGCCGACCTTGTGCTTGGTGACCTCGGAACCGACCGCGGTGACGACGCCGGCGATCTCATGGCCGGCCACGACGGGGTAGTTCGGGGTACCCCACTCGGCCTTCACGGTGTGGATGTCGGAATGGCAGATGCCGGCGAAGTGAATGTCGAAGGCCACGTCGTGCGGCCCTACCTCGCGGCGGGTGATGGTCGTCTTCGCCAGCGGCTCGGTCGCCGAGTTGGCGGCATAGGCATAAACAGTGCTCATCAAAGCCCTCTTTGCTCGTCGTCTTGTGTATCCCGGAAAGATTAGTCCGGTTAACCGATCACTGCCTGTGACGGCAGTCCGCAACGTGCAACGATGCAGGCGGCAGCGGTAATCCCGCTACCGCCTGTGACATGTATCCCGGATCGAGCCGGGCCGGGGTCAGAGCCCGGGTGCGCGGACCGACCCGTTGAAGGAGGTGCGCTCACAGCGGATGAGCCCGGCCACGGTGTAGGGATCGCGGGCAATCACATCCTCGACCTCTTCCTCGCTGAGGTCTCCGGTGACGAGCACCGCGCCGGTCGCCGTCTCCAGACGTCCGGCCAACAGGATGCGGCCCGCGGCCACTTCCTCCTTGAGCCAGGCCACGTGGGCGGGACGGGTCTGGTCGACGACATCGATGGGCTGGGTGTAAGTCGTGGTGAGGACGTGGAACACGTTCGTGAGGTTAGTTGATCGGGGCGTTCACCCAGCGCAGGTCGTCGAGAATGCCACGGGCGGCCACGATGTTCTGCCCGGTCTGCCAGACCTCGTTGTTCACCACGAACACCCGGTTGTCCTTGGCTGCCGACAGCGCCCGCCAGGCCGGGCTCTGCAGGATCTTGGGTGCGTTGTCCCGGGCGGCTGCAGACGCGAACGAGACGTAGACGATGTCGGCGTCGGCGCTGCGGTAATCAGCATCGGTGGTGCCGAGCTCCTCGTAGGGTTTGTCGGTAAACCGTTGCGTGGCAGGGCGATCCAATCCCACCGCGGCGAGCACGTTGCCGGGGAAGGTGTCGGCTCCGTACACCCGGACGCTGTCCTCGGTCAGCTGTACCACCGAAGCCTGGAAGTGCGGGGCGTCGTTCTGCGCACCGGTGTCGGCCGCGGCGTCGTCGAACTTCGCGATCAGGTCGGCGGCGGCGTCGGCGCGACCGGTCGCCGCACCCACCGCGCGCAACGTGTCACGCCAGGCGGCGCCGGGCGTGCCGGTGAACACCGTCGGGGCGATCGCCGACAGCGCGCCGAAGGACGCCGGGGTGAGCGCTGCCGAACCCAGAATCAATTCCGGGTCGGCGGCCTTGACGGCCTCCAGGTCCGGCGCACCCCGACTGCCTGCCGGAGCGACACCGTGCACGACGGCGCCCAGATAGGAGGGTTGCTCGGACGATCCGTCGGCCAGTGCGGCCGCGACGATCCGGGACTGCAGACCCAGCGCACATAACGCGTCCAGTTGGTCACCGGACAGTGCGACGATGCGCTCGGGGTCGCCGCGTACCTCGGTGGACTCCGGAATGTCGGCACCGTCGGCGCGTGCGTTGCCGACCTCCCGCGCCGACTGATCGACGGCCGCCGGCTCTGCCGCGCAGGATTCGTCGGGCTTGCGCTGATTGCCCAACACGCCCGAATCGGCGATCTTGGTGACGCTGGTCGAGATCGACGTTTGCGACTGCGGCGTCTGCTCCGCCGAGCCGCATCCACTGGCGAGTGTCGCGGCCGCGGCGATCACCGCGGCTGCGGCTCGGGGTCGGTTCATCAGCACCGGCCGACCGTAACATTCACGGCTTTGCCGCTGGTCAGGGCCTCGCTGTCGCAAATTGCGCCGCCGCGGCGCGACTCAGTACGACAGTTTGTAGGACCCAGGGGCGCGCGAGGCTTCGGGAGCGTTAGGATTCAGGTCGATATGCGGGATTTCCCGACGAATCTTTGGAGGATCTCTTGGTAGCCGAAGCGCCCCCAATCGGAGAACTCGAGGCACGTCGTCCTTTTCCGGAACGGATGGGCCCCAAGGGCAACCTGATCTACAAGCTCATCACGACGACCGATCACAAGCTGATCGGCATCATGTACTGCGTCGTCTGCTTCGCCTTCTTCTTCATCGGCGGTCTGATGGCACTGTTCATGCGTACGGAACTGGCGATGCCCGGGTTGCAATTCCTGAGCAATGAGCAGTTCAACCAGCTGTTCACCATGCACGGCACGGTGATGCTGCTGTTCTACGCCACCCCGATCGTGTTCGGGTTCGCCAACCTGGTGCTGCCGCTGCAGATCGGTGCGCCCGACGTGGCGTTCCCGCGGCTGAACGCCCTGTCGTTCTGGCTGTTCCTGTTCGGTGCGCTGATCGCCATGGGTGGCTTCATCACCCCCGGTGGTGCCGCGGACTTCGGTTGGACGGCCTACTCGCCGCTGACCGACGCCATCCACTCACCCGGTGCCGGTGGTGACCTGTGGATCCTGGGTCTGGCCGTCGGTGGTCTGGGCACCATCCTCGGTGGCGTCAACATGATCACGACCGTGGTCTGCATGCGTGCACCCGGCATGACGATGTTCCGGATGCCGGTGTTCACCTGGAACATCCTGGTGACCTCGATCCTGGTGCTGATCGCGTTCCCGATCCTGACCGCCGCACTGTTGGGCCTGGCCGCCGACCGCCACCTGGGCGCTCACATCTACGACCCGGCCAACGGCGGTGTCCTGTTGTGGCAGCACCTGTTCTGGTTCTTCGGGCACCCCGAGGTGTACATCATCGCGCTGCCGTTCTTCGGCATCGTGTCCGAGATCTTCCCGGTGTTCAGCCGCAAGCCGATCTTCGGTTACACCACCCTGATCTACGCCACCATCAGCATCGCGGCCCTGTCGATCGCGGTGTGGGCGCACCACATGTACGCGACGGGTGCGGTACTGCTTCCCTTCTTCTCCTTCATGACGTTCCTGATCGCGGTCCCGACCGGCATCAAGTTCTTCAACTGGATCGGCACGATGTGGAAGGGCCAGCTGACATTCGAGACGCCGATGCTGTTCTCGGTCGGCTTCCTGATCACCTTCCTGCTGGGTGGCCTGTCCGGCGTGCTGCTGGCCAGCCCGCCGATCGACTTCCACGTCACCGACAGCTACTTCGTCATCGCGCACTTCCACTACGTGCTCTTCGGCACCATCGTGTTCGCCACCTACGCGGGCATCTACTTCTGGTTCCCGAAGATGACCGGACGTCTGCTCGACGAACGCCTGGGCAAGCTGCACTTCTGGCTGACCTTCATCGGCTTCCACACCACCTTCCTGGTGCAGCACTGGGTCGGTGACGAGGGCATGCCGCGTCGCTACGCCGACTACCTGCCGTCCGACGGCTTCACCACACTCAACGTGGTCTCGACGATCGGTGCCTTCATCCTCGGCATCTCGACGCTGCCGTTCGTGTGGAACGTGTTCAAGAGCTGGCGCTACGGCGAACCGGTGACGGTCGATGATCCCTGGGGTTACGGCAACTCGCTGGAGTGGGCGACCTCTTGCCCGCCCCCGCGGCACAACTTCACCGAGCTGCCCCGGATCCGTTCGGAACGCCCGGCGTTCGAGCTGCACTACCCGCACATGGTCGAGCGGATGCGTGCCGAGGCCCACGTGGGCCGCACGCATCACCCAGAGCTCGAGTCTGCGGACAGCTCCAGCTGACGGGTGGCAGCATCCGGGGACGAGCACGTCGACGGTGATTCGATGACCGGTGCTCCACGCGAGCACTCGTCGGTACTGATCACCGTCACCGGAGTCGATCGGCCCGGCGTCACCTCGGCATTGTTCGAGGTGCTCGCCCGCCATCGGGTGGCACTGCGCAACGTCGAACAGGTCGTGGTCCGCGGCCGGCTCACCCTGGGTGTGCTGGTCGCGGCACCGGTCGAATCGGTGGCCGACGCGCTGCGCAGTGACGTCGAGGCAGCGATTCACCGCCTCGGCCTGGACGTGACGATCGAGCGCAGCGACGACATGCCGGTCATGCGCGAGCCGTCGACCCACACGATCGTGGTGCTGGGCCGTCCGATCACCGCCGAGGCCTTCAGCGTGGTGGCCCGCGCGGTGGCGGGTCTGGGTGTCAACATCGACACGATCCGCGGGGTGTCCGACTACCCGGTGACCGGCCTGGAGTTGCGGGTGTCGGTGCCGACGGGCCCCGACGGCACGGTCTACAGCCGACTCCAATCCGCGTTGGCGCAGGTGGCGGTCGACGAAAGTGTCGACATCGCGCTCGAGGATTACAGCCTTTCCCGTCGGGCCAAGCGACTCATCGTCTTCGACGTCGATTCCACCCTGATCCAGGGTGAGGTCATCGAGATGCTGGCCGCCCGGGCCGGCATGGAAGCCCAGGTGGCCGCCGTCACCGAAGCCGCGATGCGCGGCGAACTCGATTTCGCCGAATCCCTGCACCGTCGGGTGGCGACCCTGGCCGGCCTGCCCGCCTCGGTACTCGACGATGTCGCCGAGCAGGTCGAGCTGACACCGGGCGCCCGGACCACCATCCGGACGTTGCGGCGACTCGGTTTCCACTGCGGCGTGGTGTCAGGCGGTTTTCGTCAGGTCATCGAACCGCTCGCCCACGAACTCATGCTGGACTACGTGGCCGCCAACGAACTGGAGGTCATCGACGGCAAGCTGACCGGGCGGGTCATCGGCCAGGTCATCGACCGCCCAGGAAAAGCCAAGGCGCTGCGCGATTTCGCCCAGCAGGTCGGCGTACCCATGGAACAGACCGTGGCCGTCGGAGACGGGGCCAACGACATCGACATGCTGGCGGCCGCCGGCCTCGGCGTCGCCTTCAATGCCAAACCCGCGTTGCGTGAGGTCGCCGACGCGTCGTTGAGCTACCCCTATCTGGACACCGTGCTGTTCATCCTCGGCGTCACCCGCGGCGAGATCGAGGCCGCTGATGCCCAAGACGGCGTGTTGCGCCGCGTCGAGATCCCCGAGGACTGACTCCGCGCCGGGGCACCCCTGACGTAGGGTGGGGGGCATGGCGAGCCTGAAGAACACGGTCGTGGTCGGTGTGTTCGCCGTTGCTGCCGTCCTGGGGCAGTTGTCGGTCGCGGCACCTGCCGAGGCCAAGCGGTGCCCGTCGGGCACCAAGGCGACCAAGTTCGACGGTGTATGCGTGGCCGGTTCGTCCGGCGGCGGGATGGGCGCGGTGGCGCCGCCGGTGATGGCGCCCGGCACCGGTGACGCGAATATCCAGAGCCGGCCCGGCCAGTTGCCGACGGTGAACGGAATTCCGTGCACCATCGAGCATTACGCCACCTGTTACGCGATGTCACAGCAGCCGTAGCGCCCGCGGCTCAGACCACCAGCGTCTGAGGTGCCGCACTGAGCGTGCCGGTGATGCTGTGCCAGGCACGGGACAACAGTCGCACCGCCTCTTCGAGCTCCGGTTCCGGCAGCGCATAAGGCAGCCGGATGAACCGCTCCAGCGTGCCGTCCACCCCGAACCGCGGCCCGGCGGGCACGTCCAGACCCAGCCGCATCGCGGCGGCCGACAATGCCGTACTCATCGGTGCGGGCAACTTCACCCACAACGACATTCCGCCGCGGCCGTGCCCGGGCTGCCAGTCCGGAAGCTCTCGGGCCAGCAGTGCCACCAGGAACTCCCGGCGGACCCGCAGGATTTCACGCCTCTCCGGCAGTACGTCCGTCCGCATCGCGAGGAGTTTCGCCGCGGCGAGTTGTTCGAGGATCGGGGTGCCGAGGTCCACCGAAGGACGGATCGCCGCGATGGTGGCCAGTGTGCCGCGCTCGGCGCGGATCCAGCCGACCCGCAGCCCACCCCAGAACGATTTCGACATCGAGCCGATGGTCAGCACCAGATCATTGCGGGGGACCGAGGCGGCCAACGGTTCGGGCGGCGCCTCGTCGATCCACATGTCGGCTATCGATTCATCGACGATCGTACGGGTTCGGGTGTCGGAAATGATCTGCCCCAACCGCTTTCGCTCTGCGGTGGGCATGGTGAATCCGGTCGGGTTGTGGCTGTCGGGAACCAGGTAGGCCAGGCTCGGCGCGAGCTGTCGCAGCGCGGCATGTACCGCGTCGAGTTCCCAGCCGTCCTCGGTGAGTGCGACCGGAACCGGCCGTGCCCCGGCAGTCGAGATCGCCGCCAGCGCACCGTGATACGTGGGTTGCTCGACGAGAACCCGGTCGCCGGGCTGGGTGTGGCTGGCCAGGATCAATCCGATGGCGTGCTGGGCGCCGCTGGTCACCATGATCTGGCTCGGATCGGTGGGGAGACCTCTGCTGCAATACCTTTCGGCGATGGCCGCACGCAGGGGGCCGACACCCATCAGTTCGTGACCCGGCTCGCGCAGATAGGGCGCGATATCTCGTGCGGCCTCGGCGAAGGCTTCCAGTACAGCCGTTCCGGGCGCGGACAGTGCCGCGGCGGCCAGGCTGACCGTCGGTGCGGTGGTGCCGGACGGGACGTGGCCGGCGGCGGGCAGGGCGGCGATGCTGCGCGCTCCGCGGCGGGCGTGCAGGTAGCCGTCGTCGCGCAGTTGGGTGAACGCCGCCGTGACCGTGGTGCGTGACACCCGTAGCGAGTCGGCCAGCGCGCGTTCGCTGGGAATGCGTGAACCGACCGGGACGCGACCGTCCACGATCAGCAGTCGGATGGCGTCGGCCAGCCCGAGGTAGGCGGGGCCACTTTGGTTCGAAGTGCGCCAGTTGCCGAGTTCGCGGGCCAGAAGGTCCACATCGAGGGTGCGAGCGGCCATATCCGTCGACATAATAAGGCCAGTATGGGCCAACTGGATATTGAAGTGCAATCCAGATCGACCTACAAAGGGACCTATGCGAACAACATGGCTATCTCGACTGGCAGGCAAGTACCGCCACGCCTTTGCCCCGGGAAACCGTGCCGGGGAGCGTGATGTGGATGCCCGCCGGGTGCGCCGCGAGCTCGACGCGATCCGCGTCCGATTCCCCGACCACGCATGAGGGCCCCCTTCCAACGCGGCGCGCTGCTCCTCATCGGCTTGTGCGGCTACGGCGTGTCGATGGCGATGATGGTGCGTGCCGGGCTCGGACTCGATCCGTGGGACGTCTTCCATCAGGGCCTCACCCGGCATACCCCGCTGTCACTCGGGATGGCGTCGGCCGTCGTCGGCGTCGTCGTCCTGCTGGCCTGGATTCCGCTGCGCAACCGGCCCGGAATCGGGACCGTCGCCAACGTCATCGTCATCGCCGTCACGGTGGATGCCACGCTGGCGGTCCTTCCGGCGCCGTCGGCGTTACCGGTGCGCATCGCAATGTTGATCGGTGCCGTGGTGCTCAACGCCATCAGCACCGTGCTCTACATCGGCGCCGGCCTGGGCCCCGGACCCCGGGACGGCCTGATGACCGGCTTGGTGGCCCGCACCGGAGTGTCGGTGCGGCTGGTGCGTACCGGAATTGAGGCGACCGTGCTGGCCGTCGGTGCGTTGTTGGGCGGCACCGTCGGGATCGGCACCCTCGTCTACGCCTTCGGGATCGGGCCGCTCGTGCAGCTGTTCCTGCGGCTGACGCCACGCTCATTGTTGTTCCACGATTTCAGCGACGGACGTGCCCGGGCGGAACGGGAACCGGTCACTACGATGAGCGAGTGGCCGCAGGGGAACTCACCGACTCGACAACCAGCGATGACTCAGACGGAACCGACCCCGACCTGTTGATCGACTTCGCGAGGGTGAGCCTGCAGCGAGGCGGCAACACCCTCGTCGGGCCCATCACGTGGACCGTCGAGCTCGACGAGCGCTGGGTGGTGATCGGTCCCAACGGTGCAGGCAAGACCTCGCTGCTGCGGATCGCGGCCGCCACCGAACATCCTTCGTCGGGCACCGCGTACGTGCTCGGTGAACGCCTGGGCCGCACCGACATGTCCGAGTTGCGGGCCCGGGTCGGACTGAGCAGCTCGGCGCTGTCACAGCGGATCCCCGACGACGAGGTGGTGCGCGACCTGGTGGTATCGGCCGGCTACGCCGTGCTGGGCCGTTGGCGTGAGGATTACGAGGACGTCGACTACGTCCAGGCCATCGACATGCTGGAAAGCGTCGGCGCCGAACATCTCGCCGAACGGGTATACGGGACCCTGTCCGAAGGTGAACGCAAACGGGTCCTGATCGCCCGCTCGCTGATGACCGACCCCGAACTGCTGCTGCTCGACGAACCCGCGGCCGGGCTCGACCTGGGCGGCCGGGAAGACCTGGTGGCGCGGTTGACCGATCTGGCTGCCGACCCCGACTCGCCGGCCATGGTGCTGGTCACCCATCATGTCGAGGAGATTCCGGTGGGTTTCAGCCACGCGCTGATCCTGTCGGAGGGCCAGGCGGTTGCCTCGGGTCTGCTGACCGAGGTGTTGACTGCGGAGAACCTGTCCAAGGCGTTCGGTCAGTCGATCGCCCTGGATGTGATCGACGGGCGCTACTTCGCCCGGCGAACCAGGAGCCGTGCGGCTCATAGGAGGCGTGAATGAGTACCCCTAGCGACGATCCACTGGTGCCGCGTCCGGCGGCCACGGTGATGCTGGTCCGGGACGCCGCCGAAGCGATCGAAGTCTTCATGATGCGCAGGCACGCGGCGATGGAGTTCGTGGCCGGCGTGATGGTGTTCCCCGGCGGCGGAGTCGACGAGCGTGACCGCAACGCCGACATCGCCTGGTTCGGTCCGGAACCGGACTGGTGGGCACAGCGGCTCGGTGTGGACACCGGGCTGGCCGAGGCGCTGGTGTGCGCCGCGGCCCGCGAGACGTTCGAGGAATCCGGGGTCCTGTTCGCCGGACCTGCCAGCGATCCCGACGGGATCGTGTCCGACGCGTCCGTCTACGGCGAAGCGCGTGCCGCTCTGGCCAACCACTCGCTCTCGTTCGCCGACTTCCTGCGCGACGAGAAGCTGGTGCTGCGCGCTGACCTGCTGCGGCCGTGGGACAACTGGATCACCCCCAAGGAAGAACGCACCCGCCGTTACGACACCTTCTTCTTAGTGGGCGCCCTGCCCGAGGGACAGCGGGCCGACGGCGACAACACCGAAACCGACCGCGCCTTCTGGAGTACCCCGCAGGCCGGCCTCGACGACTTCGAACAGGGCAATTCGTTCCTGCTGCCGCCGACCTGGACCCAGCTCAACTCCCTCAGCGGTCGTTCCGTCGCCGATGTACTGGCCACCGAACGCAAGATCGTGGCCACCGAACCCAACCTCTCCCTGGGCGAAGGCAGCTGGCAGATCGAGTTCTTCGACAGCGGCCGCTACAACGCGGCCCGGAACCACCGGGCGCCACTGGGCCGGGGCGGCGCTGCGGGGGATACCAGCCAGTGAGCGAGTTCATCAGCGTGATCACCGGGGCGACGCCGGAACAGGACGGCGTCGGCACCCTGATGCTGTCGCGGCCCCCGACCAACGCCCTGACCCGGCAGATGTACCGCGAGATCGTGGCGGCCGCCCACGAGCTCGGTGAACGCACCGACATCTCCGTGGTGATCCTGTTCGGCGGTCATGAGATCTTCTGCGCCGGCGACGACGTACCCGAGCTGCGCACGCTGAACGCCGCCGAGGCCGCTGCCGCGGACACGGCATTGCGCCGATGCGTCGAAGCCGTGGCTGCCATCCCCAAACCCACCGTCGCCGCGATCACCGGCTACGCACTGGGCAGCGGGATGACCCTGGCGATGGCCGCCGATTGGCGGGTCAGCGGCGACAACGTCAAGTTCGGAGCCACCGAGATCCTGGCCGGCCTGGCGCCCCGAGCCGGCGGTGCAGCCCGGCTGGCCCAGACCATCGGCGCCAGCAAGGCCAAGGAACTGGTGTTCAGCGGACGCTTCGTCGGCGCCGAGGAAGCCCTGGAGCTCGGTCTGATCGACCAGATGGTGGCACCCGACCACGTCTACGACGAGGCACTGGCCTGGGCACGGCGATTCGTCGACCACCCGGTGGACGTGTTGGCCGCGGCGAAGGCCGCCGTCGACAAAGTGGTGGACCGGCCCTGACGCCGACCCGACCCGGGCCGTTAGGCTGCCCTGCATGACTGACATCAAGGATTCCGGCACCGACGCCGATTTTGCCGGTATGCCGACTCCTAATCCGCACGCCACGGCCGAACAGGTCGAAGCCGCGATGCACGACAGCAAGCTTGCGCAGGTGCTCTACCACGACTGGGAAGCCGAAACCTACGACGAGAAGTGGTCGATCTCCTACGACCAGCGGTGCATCGACTATGCCCGCGGTCGGTTCGACGCCATCGTCCCCGAGGCCGAGCAGCGTGAGCTGCCGTACGACCGGGCCCTTGAGTTGGGGTGCGGTACCGGGTTCTTCCTGCTCAACCTCGTCCAGTCCGGGGTGGCGCGGCGCGGTTCGGTCACCGACCTGTCCCCGGGCATGGTGAAGGTCGCGACCCGCAACGGTCAGTCACTGGGCCTGGACATCGACGGCAAGGTCGCCGACGCCGAGGGCATCCCGTACGAGGACAACACCTTCGACCTGGTGGTCGGGCACGCCGTGCTGCACCACATCCCCGACGTCGAACTCTCGCTGCGCGAGGTGGTCCGGGTGCTCAAGCCCGGCGGCCGTTTCGTCTTCGCCGGAGAGCCCACCACGGTGGGCAACAAGTACGCCCGTGAGCTGTCCACCCTGACCTGGCACGCCACCACCAAGCTGACCAAGCTGCCGTGGCTGAGCAACTGGCGTCGGCCCCAGGCCGAACTCGACGAGTCCTCCCGCGCCGCGGCCCTGGAGGCCGTCGTCGACCTGCACACCTTCGACCCGGCCGATCTGGAGCGGATGGCCGCCAACGCCGGTGCGGTAGAAGTACGCACCGCCAGCGAGGAATTCACCGCGGCGATGCTCGGCTGGCCGGTGCGTACCTTCGAAGCCGCAGTGCCGCCGGGGCGCCTGGGTTGGGGCTGGGCCAAGTTCGCGTTCAACAGCTGGACCACGTTGAGCTGGGTCGACTCCAACGTGTGGCGCCGCGTCGTCCCCAAGGGCTGGTTCTACAACGTGATGGTCACCGGAGTTAAGCCGTCGTAGCGTTCGATCCCGCCGACGTCGCGTACCTGCGGTCGGAGGCGGGGGAGCAGGCCCTGGGTGAGGTGGCCGGGCGCCGCCTCACCGGAGCCAGCCTGGTCGGCGATATCGCTGCTGTCCGAACACAATTCGGTGACCGTGCCGCAGTTCTGGTGGAGACCGTGCAGCTGAGGCGCCGGGCCGCAGCCAAGTTCGACGACCCCGACCGCTGGCTGTTCACCGACGAGGCGCTGCAACAGGCCACGGCCGCACCGGTGGCCGCCCATCGTGCCCGCCGACTGGCCGGGGCGCGGGTGCACGACGCCACCTGTTCGATCGGCAGTGAGCTTGTGGCACTGCGTGATTGCACCGCTCAGCTGGTCGGCAGCGACCTCGACCCGGTCCGGTTGGCGATGGCGGCCAACAACGCCGACGGGGTGGACCTGTGCCGGGCCGACGCCCTGGTGCCGGTAACCCGGGACACGGTGGTGATGATCGACCCGGCCCGCCGGTCCGGGGGACGGCGCCGCTTCGACCCGCGGGCCTACACCCCGGCGCTCGACGCGGTCCTGGACGTCTACGGTGGCCGCGATCTGGTGGTGAAGTGCGCACCGGGAATCGATTTCGGCGAGCTCACCAAGATGGGGTTCACCGGGGAGATCGAGGTGACCTCGGTGGGCGGCAGCGTACGGGAGGCATGCCTGTGGTCACCCGGTCTGACCGAACCCGGTGTGCGACGGCGGGCCAGCATGCTGGAAACCGCCGAACAGATCACTGACGCCGAACCCGACGACTGCCCCGTCGCCGAGGCGGGTCGCTGGATCGTCGATCCCGACGGTGCGGTGGTGCGCGCCGGACTGGTGCGCCACTACGCGGCCCGGCACGGCTTGTGGCAAATCGACCCGGACATCGCCTACCTGTCCGGTGATGAGTTACCCGCCGGGGTACGAGGTTTCGAGGTCCTCGAGCAGCTGCAGTTTCAGGAACGCCGGCTTCGGGCCGCGCTGGCCGCGCGGTCGGTAGGGGTACTGGAGATCCTGATTCGCGGCGTGGACGTCGACCCCGATGCGCTGCGGACGCGGATGCGGCTGCGCGGCACCGAACGCCTGGCGGTGGTGATCGCCCGGCTCGGTTCCGGGGCGGCGAGCCGGGCAAGGGCATTCATTTGTCGCCCGTCCCGATAACCGCCAAGTAACCTGGTCCCAAACACGCCGGTGGATCCGTCGGTGTGAGTTGATCGCCTGCGAGGACGACTGACGATGCGAATTCCCCTTGTGACAGTGCTGCTGGCAGCCGGTGCGCTGGTCGGCTGGCTCGGCATGCCCGTGGTGGCTGCGCAGTCGGCCTGCGCCGACCTCGGCGGCAGCGTCGACGACGATCAGATCTGTCAGGTACACACCGCCAACGCCACCTACACGCTGGATTACACGTTCCCGGTCGGGTATCCCGATCAGCAGGCGGTGGCCGCATACCTGATCCAGACCCGCGACGGCTTCGTCAACGTCTCGGATATGCCCGGATCACGCGACCAGCCCTACGTCCTGGACGCCAAGGGCTCGGCCTACAGTTCCGGGACGCCGCAACGCACCCAGAGCCTGGTGTTCGAGGTGTATCAGAACGTCGGCGGCGCCCACCCGCAGACCTGGTACAAGACGTTCAACTACAACGAGGCCACCCGGGCACCGATCACCTTCGACACCCTGTTCAAGCCCGGATCCAAGCCGCTGGACGTGATCTTCCCGATCGTGCAGCGCGAACTGCAGAAGCAGTCCGGCGTCGAACAGGCCATCGCGCCGACCATCGGCCTGGACCCCGCGCACTATCAGAACTTTGCGATCACCGACGACTCGGTGACCTTCTTCTTCGGCCAGGGTGAACTGTTGCCCGAGGCCGCCGGAGCCAGCCAGGCCAACGTCCCGCGGTCCGCCGTGGCGGCCCTGCTGGCCTGAGCTCAGATCACGCAGGCGCGAACCCGTACACCTGACCGTCGCTGGTGGCGGTGACGATCCGGTGGTCGTGCCCGATCGAAACCCCGACCGGCCAGCCGGTGGCCTCGGGTACGGGATAACTGTTGAGCGTGTGCCCGTCGCCGGTGTCGAAGACCAACAGCGTCTGGCCGTGCCCGCCCTCACGGGCCACCGTGTAACCCACCCCGTCCGCGCGGCTCGACGTGGTCAGCGGTACGACATCGTCACGGGTCCAGGCGACCTCGCCGTGATCGCCGGCGTCGCGCACCGCGGTCAGCTTGGCGTCGGGCCCACCGCCGGCCACGATCAACCCGTCCGGTGACACCGACGGCGGGGTCTGGGCCAGATAGTTCAGCGGCACCGACCATTTCGGTGAACCGTCGGCGGAGTTCAGCGCCCACAGCTTCTGATCGCGGCCGTTGACGTACACCGTCGACCCGTCGGCCGACAGCACCGGGCTGGCCAGCGGCCCACGGCCCACCGCGGTGCTCGTCCATTCCTGCGTCAGCAATGTCGCCTGGCCGGGGTGGTAGCGCAATCCGATCAGCACGGGCGCCTCGGCACCGGGCTGCCACACGCTCAGCACCACCAGGCCCGCTTCATGCGAGAACGCGGGTGCGGCCGCCACCGGGCAGCGGGAGCGGGCAGGCAGACAGTCGGCGAGACCACGCTGTGAATCGGTCGGGTCCACGCCGGAGACCAGATCCAGCGGTGTGCCCTCGGTCGTGCCGCGATGCCCGTTGAACACCAGCACCTGACCCAGATGGGTGACTACCAGCAGCTGACCGTCATCGAGCAGCCGGGGCGTGGTCGGCATGCCGATCACCGGCTGGCGCCAACGGATCCACTGCGTCGGCGGGAAGGACAGGATGGTGCCGGGCTGGCCGACGTAGACGTTGTCGAACCCGTCGAACAGCGGGCTGGACCAGCCGCCACCCAGCACGAGTCGCGTACACCAGCGTTGCCGGGCGTTGTTGTCGGCCTCCCACACCATCAACGAACAGCCCCCGGCGGTCTGCGCGTTGGCCGCCAGGCGGTTGTTCCCGCTCAGCGCCACCTGGGCCTCCAGTGCACCCTTGACCGACCGGCTCCACTCCAGCCGCAGCGCCTCGGGACCACGGGACCGGGTGTAGCTGCTGTTGGCGGCATCGCCGTATTGCGCTGACCAGCCGGGTGCGGCGTGCGGGTCGACCCAGGAATCGGTGTTTTCGCAACCGGCAAGAAGGCCCGTGAAAAGCACCGTGACCACAAGTGCAAGGTATCGCCGGAACACGGTGTCCTTTCGTCGCCGAAAACGCAGCGCGCTCGTATTTGTGACTCACGTGAGGGTAGCCGCTACTCGTGAAGGGGGCGGTTGGTGGCCTCGCGTAGGCTTTCCGGCCATGACGACGATGTGGGGCGCCCCAATTCACAAACGCTGGCGGGGCTCCCGGCTACGTGATCCGCGCCAGGCCGACTTCCTGACGAGGGCGTCGCTGAAGTGGGTCATCGACAACCGGGCCTACACCCCCTGGTACCTCGTGCGGTATTTCCGGTTGCTGAAGTTCAAGCTGGCCAACCCGCACATCATCACCCGCGGCATGGTCTTCCTCGGCAAGGGTGTGGAGATCCAGTGCACGCCGGAACTGGCCCAGATGGAGATCGGCCGCTGGGTGCACATCGGTGACAAGAACACGATCCGCTGTCACGAGGGCTCGTTGCGCATCGGCGACAAGGTGGTGCTGGGCCGCGACAACGTGATCAACACCTATCTCGACATCGAGCTCGGCGACTCCGCGCTGATGGCCGACTGGTGCTACGTGTGCGACTTCGACCACAAGATGGACAACATCGACATGCCCATCAAGGACCAGGGCATCATCAAGGGCCCGGTGCGCATCGGCCCGGACACCTGGGTCGCCGCGAAGGTCACGATCCTGCGCAACACCTCGATCGGCCGTGGTTGCGTGTTGGGTGCCCACGCTGTGGTCAAGGGCGAGATCCCCGATTTCTCGATCGCCGTCGGGGCGCCGGCCAAGGTGGTCAAGAACCGCAAGCTGGATTGGGAGACATCGGCCGCCGAGCGAGCCGAGCTGGCCGAGGCCCTGGCCGACATCGAGCGCAAGAAAGCCGCCAACAGCAACTGAACGGGCTGATCAGGCCCCTTTGCACACCCCGGAGTCGCGGATCACGTTGCCGTAGACATTGGCCGTGGCGATATTGGCGTTGATGACCCCGGCCGGCTGCTGTGTGGCGATTTTGTCGCTGATCTGGGTCAGCTGATACCAGAGGTGATAGATCGAGTCGCCGTTGTACAGCGGTGAATACTGGCTCTGGTCGGGGTAGTTGGTGATGTAGAGGGCGTGCGCGCGGGGATCGAGGAACGCCGCCGACTGGTCGACGTTGGCTCTCACGGTGTCACCGGCAGCCTGCACGCCCGGCGCGGTCCAGTAGTCGTGCTGATCGCCCAGGAATTTCTGGAAGCCCACGATCTGGGTCATCAAGGTGCCGTACTGGGCGTTGAACCACTGGCAGGACTCCCGCTGGGCGTCGAGCTGCGCTCCGGTGACGCGTACCTGCCACAGGTTGTACGGGAACACCGTGTAGTTCGGCGCCCAGTCCGACGGGTGGGGCACAAACACGGGCAGTGTGGGCGCCGAGCCGTTGGGATCGGCGGTCGCCGGGGCGGCGAGGCCGAGCGAGATTATCGCGCCGACGAGCACGGCGCACGCCTTACCTAAGTTCTTACCGGTCCGGGTCACGGCTCGATTGTGCTTGGTGGAATCCGCGGCCGACAGCGGTTCGGTGATTCTCGAACGCGTGCGTCAACGCTCGGGCAGTGCGTGCTCGACGATCGGCCGGCGCGGATGTGGTTCGCGTTCGGCGCGTTTGGCGGCCAGATAGACCTGGCTGGTCTCGGCGGCCACGGTGTGCCAGTCGAAGTCGGCGCTGAGCCGCTCGCGCGCGGCGATCGCCCGGCGCTGGGCCGCCTCGGGGTCATCGAGCACAGCCCGGACCGCCGCGGCCAGCCCCACCACATCCCGTGGTGCGAAGGACATTCCGGTCTGGCCGTTGATCACCGCTTCACCCAGGCCGCCGACATTGGAGGTCACCAGCGGGGTACCGGTGGCCGCGGCCTCCAACGCGACGATGCCGAACGGCTCGTAGTGGCTGGGCAGCACGGCGGCGTCGGCCGCCTGCAGTGCCTGCAGCAATTCCTCGTGACCGAGCCGCCCGACGAATCGGGTGGCCTTGAGCACCTTGTGCTTTCGGGCCTGCTCGACGAGCCACTGCTGCTGGGTACCGTCGCCCGCGATGGTCAGTGTGGTGCCCGGATGTGCGCGGCGGATACGGGGCAGGGCCGCAATCGCGTCGTGCACGCCCTTCTCGTATTCCAGGCGACCGAGGTAGAGCAACTCGGGCGGCCCCTGACGGGGGCGTCGGGGCGCAAACGGCCAGAGGTCGGCGTCGATCCCGTTGCGGATCACCCGGATCTCGGACAGTTCGGGTCCGAACAGCTCGGTGATCTCCTCGTTCATCGACGCCGAACAGGTGATCAGTGAATCGGATTCGCGCACCAGCCAGGACTCCACGGCGTGTACCTGACGGCTGATCGGGCCGGAGACCCACCCGGAATGCCGTCCGGCCTCGGTGGCATGGATGGTGGAAACCAGTGGCACATCGAAATATTCGGCCAGAGCGATGGCGGGGTGGGCGACCAGCCAGTCGTGGGCGTGCACGAGGTCGGGAACCCAGCGGTCACCCGAATAGTCTTTGACGGCAAGGCCGGTACGCACCATCGCGTGCCCCATGGCCAGCGTCCAGGCCATCATGTCCGTGCCGAACTCGAATTCGTGCGGGTCCTGCGCGGCGGCCACCACCCGGACGCCCTCACTGACCTCGTCGGTCGAGGGGTGGGTGCTCGGGTCGGTGTCGGTGGGCCTGCGGCTGAGCACCACGACCTCGTGACCGGCTTCGGCCAGTGCGGTGGCCAGGTGGTGCACGTGTCGGCCCAACCCGCCCACGACGACAGGCGGGTATTCCCATGACACCATCAGGATCTTCATGCCTACGTGCTTTCGTGCCGGTGCGAGCGTGCGCACAATGCTGAGGATTGGCGGGGTGTCGAGCGGCAGACACGCACGCTCGCGCTGATGGTCATTTTGGCAGACGCCGGGCGTCGAGGGCGCCGAACAGGCCGTCGGCCTTGTTCCAGCTGTCGGCGAGGCGCTCGGCATGGTCGCGATGGCCCGATGCCAGTGCATCGGAGATCTCGCGGGTCGCATGGGCGTGCAGGTGTGCACGGTAGCGCGCGTATTCGGCGGCCGAATCCTTGCTCACCATGAACGGCCAGTCACTGGACACCGTCAACAGGGTCTCCCGCAGAATCTGATCGGCCACCCGGTCGCGTGGGGTTGGCGCACCGACCGCGGTGTGCTGGGCGAGCGCCTTGTCCACGGTGCTCAGCGCCCCGTCGACAACCTCGCTGTTGAGCTGCACGAGGTCGCTCACCGCCGGTCCGTTCCATACCTGCCAGTTTTTGCCCGAACCCCATGAGCTGGGCGGCAATTCGACGGGTGTACCGACGAAACCCTGGGCCTTGGCGTCCGCGAGGGTTCCCACCCGCACGCCGGCCTCGGGCAGCGCCCGCAGTACCCGGCCCAGCCACTCCGGACCCTCGTACCACCAGTGCCCGAACAGTTCGGTGTCGAACGCGGCCACCACGTGTGTCGGCCGGCCGAGCCGTTCGCTCTCGCTGATCAGGCGGCGGCGGACCACCGCGACGAAATCGGCGACATGTTCGTCGATTGCGCGGTCGGCGCGCTGCGGATCGTAGGGCGCCTTCTCCTCGGACGGGACGTTGCGACCGGTGACCCGGGACGGTTTGAGGCCGGTGGTGTGGTCGTAGGTGTGGAAATCGCGATACGCGGCATGACCGGGATAACCGGACTTCGGCGACCACACCCGGTAGCTGACCTGAAGGTCGCGGCCGAAGGCCACCACGTCGGTCTCGCCGACGGGCCGGCCCAGCGCGGTGTCACCGTGGAGAGACGGGCCGTCCACCATGAAATGGCCGACACCGGCCGCGGCGTAGCCGGTTTCCATGCCGGGTGCGTACGCACACTCGGGCGCCCAGATGCCGACGGGGGTGTGCCCGAACCGCTGCCGGGCGTCGGCCAGGCCTTCGCGCAGCGCGAACTCGCGCAGCCGCGGATTGAGCAACGGCTGGAACGGGTGCGCGAGTGGGCCGCCGAGCAGTTCGATGGTCTCGGCGTCGATCAGCCCGCGCAGCAACCCACTGGCACCATGACGCCAGTGGGCGGCGAACTCCTCGATGGCCGCACCGGCTTCGGCATACTCGCGAATCCCGAACTGTCGCAATCCTTCTGGGCTACGCAGGGTCGTCGCTTCCTGGGCGCGCAGCTGCCAGTTGGCCAGCCAGTGGTGCATCCCCGTCAGGCAGTAGGGGTCATCGAGCTGGGCGGTGACCACCGGCGTCATGCCGAGGGTGAGCAGGTGGCGGCGACCCTCGGCGGCCAGGCCGCGCAGCACTCGCATCAACGGTAGGTAGGCGGCCGCCCAGGACTGGTAGAGCCATTCCTCGCCGACCGGCCAGCGGCCGTGATGGGCCAGCCAGGGCAGGTGGGTGTGCAGGACGAGCGTGAACAACCCGGGTACCGGGGGCTCAGGTACCGGATCGGGCTCGGGATTCGAGGTCACGGCCGCACCGCGATCGCCACCAGGTCGAGGCTGTCGTCAATGTTGCGCTCGTCGGCGCAGGTGAGGTCGAAATCGTCGATACGCACCGCGGCGACATCGGTGAGCAGCTGCTCGGGCCACGGTGCGTCGGCCACGGCGCGCTGCACCTGCGCCTCGATGATCGAGCCGCCGTGGCGAGCGTCGAGTTCGGCGAGCCCGGCGCCATGGAAAACCCCGAGCATCGACTCGACCGTGAATCCGGCGTCGTGCAGCAGTTCGGTCAGCTCGGCGGCATTGAGCTCACGGGTGTGGAACGGGTTGAGCGGAGTGTCCCGACCGGGGGAGAAGGTGATCCGGTTGGGAGTGGAGACCAGGAACACGCCTCCCGGTCGCAGCACCCGGAAGCACTCGGAGACGAATTGGCCCTGATCCCACAGGTGCTCGATGACCTGGAAGTTGACCACGACGTCGACCGACCGGTCGGCCAGGGGCAGTTCGGCGAGGTTGCCGTGCCGGATGTCCACCCGGGGGTAGCGGGCACGCACGTGCGCCACCGTCGCCTCGTCGTAGTCCAGTGCAATCACCTTGCGCGCGACGTCCGCGATCAGATCGGCGCCGTAGCCCTCACCGCAGCCGGCCTCCAGGACCTCACGATCGACGCAGCGGTCGGCCAATCGCTGGTACACCACCTCGTGACGGCGGAACCAGTAGTTCTCCTCGGCCAGGCCGGGTATGGTCCGCTCGCCGGTCAGGGGTAGGGCTCGAGATTCGATGCCGTCCGGGTCGCCCACAATAGTGCTCATTGGAAGGCAGGCTAACCCAGGTGAAGCGGTGGTGGCCTATCCGCGAACCGTTCCCTGACGTCAGGAGTGTGGTAGGGGACGCCGGAATACAAACTCCGACCAGCTATGGTGATCCTGCGAACCATCAAAAGTTACCGACCGGTAACATGATGCTAGTTGCCTAGAACGTGATATGAGCCCGGGTCACCGGTCTCATCGAGGAGGACGAACCAGAGTCATGACGAACATCGTGGTCCTGATCAAACAGGTCCCAGACACTTGGTCGGAGCGGAAGCTGTCCGACGGCGATTTCACCCTCGACCGCGAGGCTGCCGACGCCGTGCTCGACGAGATCAACGAGCGCGCCGTGGAAGAGGCGCTGTTGATCAAGGAGCGCGAGGGCGGAGACAGCACTGTCACCGTGCTGACCGCCGGCCCGGAGCGCGCCACCGAGGCGATCCGCAAGGCGCTGTCCATGGGCGCCGACAAGGCTGTACACCTCAAGGACGACGGCATGCACGGCTCCGACGTGATCCAGACCGGGTGGGCCCTGGCCCGCGCGCTGGGCACCATCGAGGGCACCGAGCTGGTCATCGCCGGTAACGAAGCCACCGACGGCGTCGGCGGTGCCGTCCCGGCCGTGATCGCCGAGTACCTGGGCCTGCCGCAGCTCACCCACGTGCGCAAGCTGACCGTCGAGGGCGGGAAGGTCACCGCCGAGCGTGAGACCGACGAGGGCGTGTTCAGCCTCGAGGCCTCGCTGCCGGCCGTCGTCAGCGTCAACGAGAAGATCAACGAGCCCCGCTTCCCCTCCTTCAAGGGCATCATGGCCGCGAAGAAGAAGGAAGTCACCGTGCTCACCCTCGCCGAGATCGGCGTGGAAGCCGATGAGGTCGGCGTCGCCAATGCCGGTTCCAAGGTGCTGGCTTCGACCCCGAAGCCGCCGAAGACCGCCGGTGAGAAGGTGACCGACGAAGGTGACGGCGGCACGAAGATCGCCGAGTACCTGGTCGCTCAGAAATTGATCTAGAAGCTGATTCGATCGAACGAAAGACAAGACGAAACTCATGGCTGAAGTACTTGTGCTCGCTGAGCACTCCGAAGGCGCACTGAAAAAGGTCAGCGCCGAACTCATCACCGCCGCCCGTGTTCTGGGTGAGCCTGCCGCCGTCGTGGTGGGCAAGCCCGGCACCGCTGCTCCGCTGGTCGACGGTCTGAAGGCCGCCGGTGCGGCCAAGATCTACGTCGCCGAATCCGACGACGCAGAGAACTACCTGGTCACCCCGGTCGTCGACGTGCTGGCCGGGCTGGCCGAGTCGGCCGCGCCCGCCGGCGTGATCGTCGCCGCCACCGCGGACGGCAAGGAAGTCGCCGCTCGCCTGGCCGCGCGTATCGGCTCGGGCCTGCTGGTCGACGTCGTCGAGGTCCGCGAAGGTGCGGTGGGTATCCACAGCATCTTCGGTGGTGCCTTCACGGTCGAGGCGCAGGTCACCAGTGACACCCCGGTGATCACCGTGCGTCCGGGCGCCATCGAGGCCGCCCCGGCCGACGGTGCCGGCGAGGTCGTCAACGTCGAGGTCCCGGCACAGGCCGAGAACGCGACCAAGATCACCAAGCGCGAGCCCGTCGTCGCCGGTGACCGCCCCGAGCTCACCGAGGCCAGCGTTGTGGTTGCCGGTGGCCGTGGCGTCGGCAGCGCCGAGAGCTTCTCGGTCGTCGAAGAGCTGGCTGACTCGCTGGGCGGTGCCGTCGGTGCCTCCCGTGCCGCAGTCGACTCGGGTTACTACCCGGGCCAGTTCCAGGTCGGCCAGACGGGTAAGACCGTCTCGCCGCAGCTGTACATCGCACTGGGCATCTCCGGCGCGATCCAGCACCGCGCCGGCATGCAGACGTCGAAGACGATCATCGCGGTGAACAAGGACGAGGAAGCTCCGATCTTCGAGATCGCCGACCTCGGCATCGTCGGTGACCTGTTCAAGGTCAGCCCGCAGCTGACCGAGGCGGTCAAGGCCCGCAAGGGATAACTCCCTCGTAGCGTCAACACAGAACCCCGGTGCACCTGGTGCGCCGGGGTTCTGTGCTGTGTGGGGCAGACGGGTTCACACGACCCCCGCCGAGTGTCACGCTGGAGGGGACGCTCGACCCCGAGAGCCACTCCCGCGTGCCAAGGCGGCGGTCCGACTACGGACTTTCCAGGGTTTGAATCTCGGCACGCGGTGCCAGTGTTGGTCCTGTCAGCAGGTCAGAGGAAGGGATTCGCGCAATGAAGGTCACAGTCATAGGTGCCAGCGGCCAGATCGGCTCGCGGGTGGTGAGGTTGCTCACCGACGCCGGTCACGACGTGATCGCCGCCTCTCTGTCGTCGGGCGCCAACGTTCTCACCGGTGAGGGACTGGTGGAGGCACTCACCGGCGCCGACACGCTTGTCGACGTGGTCAACTCGCCGTCGTTCGAGGACGGGCCGGTACTGGACTTCTTCACCGCGTCCTCGCGCAATCTGGCGGCGGCCGCGACGGAGACCGGTGTCGGGCACTACGTCGCCCTGTCGATCGTCGGCGCCGACGGACTGCCGGACAGCGGTTACATGCGGGCCAAGGTGGCCCAGGAGAAGAACATCACCGATTCCGGGCTGCCGTACACGATCGTGCGGGCCACCCAGTTCCAGGAATTCGCCGAGGCCATCACCGGGTCACTGGTGGTGGGCGATGAGGTCCGGGTCCCCGACGCGCGGATCCAACTGATCTCCGTCGACGACGTCGCCGCCGAGGTGGCCAAGGTGGCGCAGGCCGCCCCGCGGGGCGGCATCATCAACATCGGTGGGCCCGACAAGTGCTCGTTCGCCGACATGGCACGCGCGGTGCTGGCCAAGCAGGGCGACGGCAAGCCGGTCGTGATCGATCCGCAGGCAACGTATTTCGGTACCGCCGTCGACGACAACAGCCTGGTGACCGGTGATGACGGGATTCTCGGTGAAACCCGTTGGGCCGACTGGATCGCGGTTCGCTGACATGCCTGTCTCAGCTGAGCGCGAGCAGGCGCTCCACGATGCGATGACCGTGATCGATTGTGTGACACCGCCGTTCATTCCGCCGAATGCCGAGGTGATGACGACGATCATCGAGTGGCCCGCCGGCTCACCCGGAGCGCCGCCACACCGGCATCCCGCCGGACCTGCCTTCGGCTACGTGCTCGAGGGCGAGATGCTCTTCGAGTTGGAGGGCGAGGCGTCGAGGGTGGTCAAGGCCGGCGAGGCCTTCTGGGAACCGGGTGGCGACGTCATCCACTACTCGGACGCCAACAATCGCGACGACATCCCGCTGCGGTTCCTGGTCAACATGCTGTGTGTGCCGGGTGAACCCATGCTCGTCCTCGTCGACGACGAGGAACTGGAAGCCCGCAAGGACCGACGGGTGCGCTGATGGCCGAGTTCGGCGATGTCGTACGGTCGCGTCGATCGTCACGAATGTTCCTGCCGGACAAGCCTGTTCCCCATGAGCTGCTGGACGAGGCGCTGACGCTGGCGATGCGGGCGCCGTCGAACTCCAACACCCAGCCCTGGCATCTCTTCCTGGCCACCGGTGAGCGGCGCGTCCGATTGGTCGACGCGCTGCTCGCCGCTGTCGACGCCGCACCGCCGGCGATAGGCACTGCGGGCCTGCCGCCGCAGTTCGCCCACCGGTGCCGGGAGAGCGGCGCTTTGGTGTACGGCGCGATGGGCATTGAGCGTGACTTCCTGCAGGACTGAGCCGAACCGTGGGGAAACCTTGCCAGGAACTGAAACGTGTTCCAGTATGCACTGATGGCACACGATGCGGGCCGGGACAGCGGGGGCACCACGTTCGACCCGGATGCCTTGCGGCAGCGCTACTCCGAGGAACGTGAGCGGCGGCTGCGCGCCGACGGTGTCGGCCAGTACGTGGAAATCGCCGGGAGATTCGCGGGGTTCGGCACCGATCCCTGGGCCGATGCGGATTTCACCCGTGCACCCCTGACCGACGAGGTCGACGTCGCGATCATCGGGGCGGGGTTCGGCGGGCTGCTCACCGGGGCCCGGCTGCGGGACCTGGGTGTGGAGAACGTGCGGCTGATCGACAAGGCCGCCGACGTGGGCGGCACCTGGTACTGGAACCGGTATCCGGGGATCGCGTGTGACGTCGAGTCCTACGTGTACATGCCACTGCTGGAAGAGCTGGGCTACCTGCCGACCGAGAAGTACGCCAAGGGTGCCGAGATCTTCGCGCACTGTCAGTCCATCGCGCGGCACTACGACCTCTACCGCAATGCCTGCCTGCAGACCGAGGTGCGGGAAATCCGTTGGGAAGCTGCCGATTCACGGTGGGTGATCGCCACCGACCGCGGCGATGCGATACGGGCCCGGTTCGTCTCGATGGCCAACGGCTACCTGCAGAAGCCGAAACTTCCGGGTATCGACGGCATCGCCGAATTCGCCGGACACGCGTTTCACACCAGCCGCTGGGATTACCCCTACACCGGGGCGAACCTCGAGCACCTCGCCGACAAACGGGTGGGCATCGTCGGCACCGGAGCCACCGCGATCCAGTGCGTACCGAGGCTCGCCCGGGCGGTCGGGGAGTTGTTCGTTTTTCAGCGCACCCCGTCCACCGTCGACGTGCGCGCGAACGCGCCCACCGACCCGCAATGGGCGGCCGGGCTGGAACCGGGTTGGCAGCAACGGCGGATCGAGAACTTTCAGATCCTCACCGCCGGCGGTGAGGCCGACGAGGATCTCGTCGACGACGCCTGGACCAGCCTGGCCAAACAGATGCCGATCGCCAAGAAGGGAGCAGACCCGCGCGCATCGGCGGCCGAGTTGGCCGACTTCGCGAAGATGGAGCAGATCCGGGCCCGCGTCGATGCCCTGGTGGCCGACCCCGCCACGGCCGAGGCACTCAAACCCTGGTACGGCTACTACTGCAAGCGGCCGTGCTTCCACGACGAATACCTGCAGGCGTTCAACCGGGACAACGTCACGCTCGTGGACACGCGGGGCCGTGGTGTAGAGCGCATCAACGGAAACGGCGTGGTGGTCGCCGGCACCGAATACGCCTTGGATTGCCTGATTTTCGCGACCGGATTCGAAGTCGGCACCGATTACACCCGGCGGACCGGGTTCGAGGTGATCGGCCGGGACGGATTGACGTTGAGTGACAAGTGGTCCGACGGCGTACGCACGTTGCATGGCCTGCACGTCAACGGTTTTCCGAATTGCTTCATCGCCAGCATCGCGCAGTCGGGGTTCACGGTGAACTTCCCGTACCTGATCGAGACGCAGTCGCGGCACACCGCCTGGGTGATCGCCTGGGCGCTCGCGAACGGTGCCACCGAACTGGAGGCCACCGCTGCGGCGGAAGCGCAGTGGGTCGACACCGTGGTGGCGCGATCCGGCGTCATCTCCGGTCGCCGCGAAGCCTGTACCCCCGGCTACTACAACCGAGAGGGGCAGGCAAGCGCCCGGCTGAACCAGGACAGCTTCTTCTTCGGTGGCCCGACCGAGTATGCCGACATCCTGGCCGCCTGGCGGGATGCGGGATCCATCGCGGCGATGGTGATCAGATGAGAACGTCCCTGCTCATCGACGGAGACCTGGTCGACGGCGGCGCCGGTGGCTTCGACACGATCAACCCGGCCACTGAGGAGGTGCTGGGCCAGGTCGCCGATGGCGACGTCGACGATATGGACCGGGCCATCGCCGCGGCTCGCACCGCCTTCGATGACACCGACTGGTCGCGTGATACCGCGTTGCGGGTGCATTGTCTGCGTCAATTGCGTGACGCCCTGGTCGACGAGATCGAGCACCTACGGTCGATAACGGTCGCCGAGGTCGGCGCCCCGGTAGCGCTGACCTACGGCGGGCAGTTGCAGATGCCGGTGGACGGCTTGGGTTACATCGCCGATCTCGCTGAAAGCTACGAATGGACAACTGATCTGGGGATGGCCGCACCGTTCGGTAAACCGACCCGGCGGACCGTGGTGCGGGAACCCTGCGGCGTGGTCGGCGCCGTGACACCGTGGAATTTTCCGCACCAGATCAACTTCGCCAAGCTCGGCCCGGCGCTGGCCGCGGGCAACACCGTGGTGCTCAAGCCGGCTCCTGACACGCCGTGGTGTGCCGCCGAAATAGGCCGGATCATCAAGGACCGCACGGATTTCCCGGCCGGTGTCGTCAACATCGTCACGTCCAGCGATCACCGGATCGGTGCGCAACTGACCGAGGATCCGCGGGTGGATCTGGTGTCGTTCACCGGGTCGACCGCGACCGGTCGGGTGGTCATGGCCGCCGCGTCACAGACCGTCAAGAAGGTATTCCTGGAACTCGGCGGCAAATCGGCCTACATCGTGCTCGACGACGCCGATCTGCCCGCCGCCTGTGCGGCCGCGGCCGCCGGAGTGGCGATGCACGCTGGGCAGGGGTGCGCCTTCACCACCCGGCTACTGGTGCCGCGCGCGCATTACGACGAGGCCGTAGCCACGGCGTCGGCAGCGATGTCCGGCATCGGTTGTGGCGATCCAGCAGATCCGGGCACGCTGTGTGGGCCGCTGATCTCATCTCGTCAGCGCGACCGCGTCGAGGGTTATCTGACGCTCGCGATCGCCGAGGGCGGTTGGTTCGGTTGCGGCGGAGGCCGTCCCGCGGGCCGTGACCGAGGTTTCTACATCGAGCCGACAGTGATCGGCGGGCTCACCAATGAGGCCCGGGTGGCTCGCGAGGAGATCTTCGGCCCGGTGCTGGTGGTGCTGGCCCACGACGGTGACGCCGATGCCGTTCGCCTCGCCAACGACTCGCCGTACGGCTTGTCCGGCGCGGTGGTCGGGGCCGACCAGAACCGGGTCGACTGGGTCGCGGCGCGTTTGCGCACCGGCACCGTCAATGTGAACGGCGGGGTCTGGTACGCCGCCGATGCCCCGTTCGGTGGCTACAAGCAGTCCGGTATCGGCCGGGAGATGGGGCTGGCCGGTTTCGAGGAGTACCTGGAGACCAAATTGCTCGCCAAGGGAGTGCAGTGACACGGGAACTGAATCACTCCAGCGAGAAGTCGATGACACCGCGGATCACCCGACCGCCCAACAGGTCGTCGAACGCCACGTTGATGTCGTCGAGTCGGTACCGTCGGGTGATCATCTCGTCGAGCTTGAGCTTGCCTTCCTGGTAAAGCCTGGCCAGCGCGGGGATTTCGGTGGTCGGATTGCAGGATCCGAACAGCGTGCCGCACAGGTTCTTGTTCATCAGGATGAAGTCCTGCAGGTCCAGTCGGACGGACCCGGTTTCCGGCGCAGCCATCCCGGTCAACACGCAGGTGCCGCCCTTACGCGTCAGCGAGAGGGCATCCGCGACATCGGCATCCCCGATCGCGGAGGGGGACAGCACCACGGCGTCGGCCATCACGCCGCGGGTCAACTCCCGAACCACCGCGGCAGCCGTGGAAACCGTCGCAGCGGTATGGGTTGCGCCGAACTGAAGCGCCGAATCACGTTTGAATACCACAGGATCCACCGCGACCACATTCGTCGCGCCGCTGAGTGCCGCCCCCTGCAGGGCGGCGGTCCCGATGCCACCGACGCCGATGACCACCACGGTGTCACCGTCGCTCACCCCGGCCCGGTGCGCCGTCGACCCGTAGCCGGTGGGTACCGCGCAGGACAGCAGCGCACTGGGCACCAGCGGGAGTCCCGGATCGATCTTGACCAGCGAATCTGCGGCCACCACCGTGTGCTGCGCGAACGCCCCGATCTTCGAGGTGTGCCGCAGGTCCTCACCGCAGCGGCTGTGATGGCGAAACGTGCCGTCGGTGGGCATGCCGGGCATCAGCGTGCCTGCGCCCGTGTCGCACAGATACTCCATGCCGCTGGTGCACCAACGACAGTGCCCGCACACCGCCAGGAAAGAGGTCACCACCGGCCCGTGGCGGATCGAGCTCGAACTCCTCGACAGACCATGCGCCACCGGGTTCCCGGACGATCGCGGCCCGACTCCTCATCGCTGCACCATGCGGCGAACTTAGCCGACCCCGATGTTTCGCAACCGGACATCAACCCGTCACACGGTTGATGCCGCCCCGCCGAACGGCTGCGTCACCGTGCTGAACATGAGCACTTCATCTGTACTCATCGCCGCTGATCACACCGACAGCGCGGCGCCCGATGCGCCCCGCTACACCCTGTTGCTCCATCCGTTCCGCGCCTCGCGGGCGCGGGCCGCCGACCACGAACTCATCGAAGCCGCCCAGCGGCTCCGGCACGACGTGTTCACCTCCGAACCCGGATTCACCCTGACCGAGGCGACCGACGGACGTGACGCCGACCGGTTCGACGAGCACTGCGACCACCTGCTGGTACGTGAGGACCGCACCGGTGAGCTGGTGGGTTGCTACCGGATGTTGCCGCCGTCGGGCGCCATCGCCGCGGGCGGTCTGTACACCGCCACCGAGTTCGACGTGCGCGGTCTGGATGTGCTGCGACCCTCGCTGGTCGAGATGGGCCGTGCGGTGGTGCGGACCGATCACCGCAACGGCGCCGTCGTACTCCTCATGTGGGCGGGAATCCTGGCCTACCTCGAGCGCTCCGGCTACGACTACGTGACGGGCTGCGTATCGGTGCCGGTCGCGGGTAACGCGGACGGCCCACCGGGAACCCAGATCCGCGGGGTCCGTGACTTCGTGCGTCGCCGCCACGCGGCGCCCACCGAACACACGGTGTACCCGTACCGGCCGGTGGTGCTGGATGGCCGAAGGCTCGACGACATCGACCCGCCGTCGCGGACCACGGTGCCGCCGCTGATGCGCGGCTACCTGCGCCTGGGTGCGCAGGTGTGCGGGGAACCCGCCCACGACCTCGACTTCGGGGTGGGGGATTTCCCGGCCCTGCTGGACAAGCGCCGCGCGGACGTCCGCTACCTCAAGCGCCTGCGTTCGGTCTCGGCGGCCGCCGACATGGTCGACGGGATGGCCGGGGACGCCTCGTGACCACCGCGACGCGTGAGCATTCCTGGCTGCCCAGGGCATCGTGCGACGGCAGTTGTGTTCATGCCGGCAGTGCCGACGCCGGTCACCGTCTCGTGGTCTGGATCCGCACCACGGTGCGGGTGGTGATCGCCGTGCTGTTGGCGCCCGGAGTGCCGCTGCTGGCGGTGCCGATGCCGGGCCGGTCACACGTGCAGCGGTTCTACTGCCGGTTGATGTTGCGCTGCTTCGGGGTTCGAATCGCCTTGTCGGGCGGACCGATCCGCAATCTGAAGGGTGTACTCGTGGTCAGCGGTCACGTGTCGTGGCTGGACATCTTCACGATCGGGGCGGTGTTACCGGGCTCCTTCGTGGCCCGTGCCGATCTGGTGGAATGGCCCGCGCTGGGCCGACTGGCCCGGGTGATGAAGGTGATCCCGATCGACCGAGGCAGCCTGCGCCGGTTGCCCGCCGTGGTGCATACCGTGGCCGAACGGCTGCGCGCCGGGCACACCGTGGTGGCATTCCCGGAGGGCACCACCTGGTGCGGACTGGCCTACGGTCCATTTCGGCCTGCGATGTTCCAGGCCGCGATCGACGCGGGCCGGCCGGTGCAGCCGCTGCGGCTGGTCTATCGCCACCGCGACGGTCGTCCGTCGACGACTCCGGCCTTTGTGGGGGAGGACACCCTGTTGCGGTCGGTGCGCCGGGTCATCACCGCACGTCGCACCGTGTGCCACGTCCACGTGGGGTCGTTGCAGCTGCCCGGAGTCGACCGACGGGCACTGGCCGGACGCTGTGAGGCGGTGGTGCGGGGCCATCAGCAGCTTCCTGACGCTTCCGCGCACATTCTGGTGGCCTGAGGCGGCTGGAGAGCGGGGCGCCTGCCAGCGGCTATCCTGGAGACGTTATGAGCTCCTCCGCGGGCCGGCCGGTCTATCTCGATCACGCCGCCACCACCCCGATGCACCCAGCCGCCATCGAAGCGATGACGGCTGCGCTGGCCGGTGTGGGCAATGCCTCCTCGCTGCACGGTTCGGGCCGCCTGGCCCGGCGCCGGATGGAGGAGGCCCGCGAGACCCTGGCCCGCCTGCTGGGCTGCCGACCCTCGGAGGTGATCTTCACCGCCGGTGGCACCGAGAGCGACAACCTCGCCGTCAAGGGCATCTACTGGGCCCGCCGCGATGCCGAGCCGAAGCGGCGCCGGATCATCACCACTGCCGTCGAGCATCACGCGGTTCTCGACGCCGTGCAGTGGTTGGTCGACCACGAGGACGCCGAGGTGACCTGGCTGCCGGTCGACGCGGAAGGTGTCGTCGCCCCCGAGTCCCTGCGTTCGGCTCTGCAGGGTGAGTGCGGATCCGCCGACGTGGCGCTGGTCACCATCATGTGGGCCAACAACGAGGTCGGCTCGATCATGCCGATCGCCGAGCTGGCTTCCGTTGCGGCCGAGTTCGACATCCCGATGCACAGCGACGCCATTCAGGCCGTCGGTCAGGTCCCCGTCGATTTCGCCGCGACCGGGCTGTCGGCGATGAGCGTCGCCGCGCACAAGTTCGGCGGTCCGATGGGTGTCGGCGCGCTGGTGCTGCGTCGCGACACCGCCTGCGTGCCCCTGCTGCACGGCGGTGGTCAGGAGCGCGATGTGCGTTCGGGAACCCCGGACGTGGCCGGCGTCGTGGCGATGTCCGCGGCGGCCGACGTGGCCATCGGGGGGCTCGCCGAGCACAGCAGCCGCGTGCAGGCGTTGCGGGACAGGCTGATCGACGGTGTGATGTCGACCATCGAGGACACCTCCCTCAACGGGCCCCGGGGAGCCGGCCGGCTTCCCGCCAACACACACTTCACCTTCCGTGGCTGCGAAGGCGATTCGCTGCTGATGCTGCTCGATGCCAAGGGCGTCGAATGCTCGACCGGTTCGGCGTGTACCGCCGGAGTGGCGCAGCCGTCACATGTCCTGATCGCGATGGGTGCCGACCCGGCCACTGCGCGGGGGTCACTGCGATTCTCGTTGGGACACACCAGCACCGACGCTGACGTCGATGCCGTGCTGGAAGTGCTGCCCGCCGCGGTCGAGCGGGCCCGGCAGGCGGCACTGGCCAGCGCAGGGAGGACATTCTCATGAAGGTCCTGGTCGCGATGAGCGGCGGCGTGGATTCCTCGGTGGCCGCCGCCCGGATGGTCGACGCCGGTCACGACGTCGTCGGGGTGCACATGGCGCTCTCGTCGGCCCCCGGCACGTTGCGCACCGGATCTCGGGGATGCTGCTCCAAGGAGGACGCCGGCGACGCCCGCCGGGTGGCCGACATCCTCGATATCCCGTTCTATGTCTGGGATTTCGCCGACCGGTTCAAGGACGACGTGATCGACGACTTCGTCGAGTCCTATGCCCGCGGCGAGACCCCCAACCCCTGTGTGCGGTGCAACGAGCGGATCAAGTTCTCGGCTCTGGCGGCGCGGGCCCTGGCGCTCGGCTTCGATGCGGTGGCCACCGGTCACTACGCGCGGCTGACCGACGGCCGGTTGCGCCGCGCCGTCGACGCCGACAAGGACCAGTCCTACGTGCTGGGTGTGCTGACGGCCGAGCAGCTCGCCCATGCGATCTTCCCGATCGGTGACACGCCCAAGCCGCAGATCCGGGCCGAAGCCGCCGAGCGTGGACTGGCCGTCGCGAAGAAGCCGGACAGCCACGACATCTGCTTCATCCCGTCGGGGGACACCCAGGCGTTCCTGGGCGCCCGCATCGGCATTCGGCCGGGTGCGGTGCTCGACAACGACGGCACCGTGCTCGCCGAACACGAAGGCGTGCACGGATTCACGATCGGGCAGCGCAAGGGTCTGGGTATTCCGGGACCGGGGGCCGACGGCCGGCCGCGGTACGTGACCGCGATCGACGCCGAGACGGGCACGGTACGGGTCGGGCCGGCCGAGGACCTCGAGGTGCGGGAGTTGTTCGGCGACAAGCCGGTGTTCACCGGTGGGACCCCGTTGGACGGGCCGGTGGAATGCCAGATTCAGGTGCGTGCACACGGCGGCATCGTCGACGCGGTGGTCGAGCTGCGCGAGCGCAGGCTGGTGGCATCCCTGCGGGCACCACTGCGCGGGGTGGCGCCCGGCCAGACCATGGTGCTGTACCGACCCGACGCCGAGGGCGACGAGGTCATCGCCAGCGCGACCATCGCGCGCGCGTGAGCGTTTTCGCATGAGTGTTTTCGCGACGGCCACCGGAATCGGATCGTGGCCGGGTACCGAGCCGCGGGCGGCCGCCGAAGTCGTCGTCGGTGAACTGCACACCCTGTCGCACCTCGTGGAGCTGCCGGCCCGCGGGATCGGCGCCGACCTCATCGGCCGGGCCGGGGCGCTGCTGGTCGACATCGGGATCGACACGGTGCCGCGCGGATACCGCATGGCCCCGGGCCGCAGCGCTGCGCTGCGGCGGGCGGTGAGCCTGCTCGGCGAGGACATCGACGCGCTGGAGGAAGCCTGGGAGCGCGCCGGGCTGCGAGGTAGCGGTCGCGTGGTCAAGGTGCAGGCGCCCGGCCCGATCACACTGGCCGCCCAGCTGGAACTGCCCAACGGGCATCGTGCCATCACCGATCGCGGTGCGCTGCGCGACCTCTCGGCCTCGCTTGCCGAGGGCTTGGCCATCCATCGGGCCGAGGTGGCCCGCCGGCTGGAGACCCCGGTGGTGGTGCAGCTCGACGAACCGTCGCTGCCGGCCGCGTTGGCGGGGCGGCTGTCCGGAATCACCAGTTTCACTCCGGTGCATCCGGTGGACGAGCCGTTGGCGATGAATCTGCTCGACGCATGCGTGGCGACGGTCGGCTCCGAGGTGGCGCTGCACAGCTGTGCGTCCGACCTGCCGTGGAAAGCGTTGTTGCGCAGTGCTGTTCGTACCGTTTCGGTCGATATTTCGACATTGACGCCCGCGGATCTGGACGGAATCGGGGAGTTCGTCGACTCGGGGCGCACCGTATTGCTCGGCGTGGTGCCCGCGACGGCGCCAGAGGGCAGCCCCTCGGTGGAGGAGGTCGCCAAGGCGGCAGTGGCGCTGACGGACCGTCTCGGGTTCGCCCGCGCTGTCCTGCGCGACCGCATCGGCATCACGCCGGCATGTGGGTTGGCCGGCGCCACGGCGCAGTGGGCGCGCACCGCGGTGGAACTCACGCAGAAGGCCGCCGACGCCTTCGTGGAAGACCCCGACGCCATCTAGTGCGGCTGGTTGCCGCGCAGCTCGCGGCGCAGGATCTTGCCGGCCGAGGACTTGGGGATCGCATCGATGAATTCGACCTGGCGTACCTTCTTGTAGGGCGCTACCAGGCCGGCCACGAACGCCATCACTTCGTCGGCGCTCAACTCGGCCGAAGGCTGTTTGACCACAAAGGCTTTCGGTATCTCCTCGCCGGATTCGCTGTCCTGTACCCCGATCACCGCGGCATCGGCGATGGCGGGATGACCCAGCAGTACGGCCTCCAGTTCGGCCGGTGGCACCTGGTAGCCCTTGTACTTGATGAGTTCCTTCAGTCGGTCGACGACGTAGACACAGCCGGTGGAATCGACCTGGGCCAGATCCCCGGTGTGCAGGAAACCGTCGGCGTCGATGGTCTCCCGGGTGGCCGCCTCATTGTTGAGGTAGCCGGCCATCACGTTCGGCCCCTTGAACCACAGTTCGCCGGTCTCGCTCAAACCCTCTGCCGGGATCCCGATTTCATGGCCGGTGTCGGGGTCGACGAGCTTGCTCACGCCGTTGGGGACGGTCCAGCCGCACGAGGCCAGCGGTGCGAGCGTGCCGACCGATGCCAGTCCGCCGTCGTGCGGGGTGATGTGGCTGACCGGACTCAACTCGCTCATGCCGTAGCCCTGAGACACCGTGCAGCTCAATCGATCCGCCACAGCCCGACCGAGGTCGGCGTCGAGCGAGGCCGCACCGGACAACACGGCGCGCAACGAGGAGAGGTCATAGGAGTCCACGAGTGGGTGCTTGGCCAGGGCGACGGCGACCGGCGGGGCGATGTAGACGAACGTGCAGCGGTGCGTTGCGATGTTGTCCAGGAACTCACCGAGATCGAACGACGGCATGATGACCAGTTGGGCGCGCGCGTGCAGAGCCGCGTTGAGCAGCACCGTCATGCCGTAGATGTGAAAGAACGGCAGCACGGCCAACAGCCGGTCATCGGAGGTCATGCCCTGCAGCGGTCGGATCTGAGCCACGTTGGCGGTCAGGTTGGCGTGGGTGAGCATGACGCCCTTGGGGTTGGCCGTGGTGCCCGAGCTGTACGGGAGCACGGCCAGGTGCGTGGCCGGATCGAAGCTCACCTCGGGCGCCGGGCCCTGCGCGCCGAGGCCGTCGCCGTCCAGCACCACCACCTGGTCGGGGGCCAGGCCCGCGGCGGCCGCGCCCTCGGTGGCCTGCGGCAGCAGCGCGCTCACCGTGACCAACAGGCGGGCCTTCGAATCCTTGAGCTGCTTGGCGATGTCCCGCGCAGTGAACAGTGCGTTGACGGTGGTGGCGGTGGCGCCCGCACGCAGGATCCCGTGGAATGCGATCGCGAAACCCGAACTGTTGGGGGACAGCAGCGCCACCACGTCACCGACGCCGATCCCGCGGGCCGCCAGCCCGCCGGCGAATGCGTCGATCCGGCTCACCAGATCGCCGTAGCTGGTCTCGGTACCGGACTTGGCGTCCACCAGGGCGATCCGGCCGGCGTCGGCCGCCGACATGTCGGCGAACAGGTAGTCGTAGACGCTGACGGTCGGCAGGTCGACGTCGGGGAAGGGGCTGGCGAAACTCATGGTTGCGTCCGATCAGTTCTCGTTGAGTTGTTTGATGAGCCGGCGCGCTGCGACCAGGCGGAACGAGGCGTCGACGAGTTCGCGGACTTCGGCCCAATCCACCTTCGCCGCAGTGAAATCCAGGCCGAGCCAGCCGAAGGGGCCCATGTAGGCCGGGAAGAAGAAGCGACTGTCCTGTTCGAGTGCCCGGCGGTCGCTCTCGTCGACCTTGATCAGCAGGGAATGCGGATACGGCACCATCTCGCCGCGGCTCTCGGGTTTGACGTTGCCGCCGTACATGGCGAACATCTTCGGCGCGCAGAACACCGGCCGGCCCCACGAGATCTTCTCGAAGGCCTCGGGAAATCCCAGCGCAACGGTACGGAGTTCGGCCAAGCCCAAGTCATCGTCGCTGAACATGATCGGGTGCGGCATGTCCCTAGATTAGTGGGGAGGGCCGGACCCGCCCTCGACTTACGGCGGCCGATCTGACTGTCGGTCCGTTCGACTAGCCTGCGGGGGTGACCTCGAACGACACTGCAGACGCTGACCTGCGACGACGTTGGCAGGAACTCGCAGAAGAGGTGCGGGGGCATCAGTTCCGGTACTACGTCAAAGACGCGCCGATCATCTCCGATGCCGATTTCGACGTACTGCTGCGGCAGTTGCAGGCGCTCGAGGAGGAGCATCCCGAGCTGCGGACCCCGGATTCTCCGACGCAACTCGTCGGCGGCGCCGGGTTCGCCACCGAATTCGCCCCGGCCGAGCACCTGGAACGAATGTTGTCCCTGGACAACGTGTTCGATTCCGAAGAGCTGTCGGCCTGGGCGGCCCGGATCAGCGGGGAGACGGGTGATTCCGCGCATTTTCTGTGCGAGCTGAAAATCGACGGCGTCGCACTGGCGCTCGTCTACCGCAACGGCCGGCTGGTGCGGGCCGCCACCCGAGGTGACGGGCGCAGCGGCGAGGACGTGACGCTCAACGCCCGCACCATCACCAACATCCCCGAACAGCTGACGGCCTCCGACGAGTTTCCGGTACCCGCCGTGCTGGAGGTGCGCGGTGAGGTGTTCTTCCGGGTCGCCGACTTCGAGGAGCTCAACGCCGGTTTGGTGGCCGAGGGCAAGCCGCCCTTCGCCAACCCACGCAACAGCGCGGCGGGCTCGCTGCGCCAGAAGAATCCAGCGGTCACCGCGCGCCGTCGGTTACGGATGATCTGCCACGGGCTCGGCCATTCCGAGGGGTTCAATCCACCGTCACTGCATGACGCGTATCGCGCGCTGGGCCAGTGGGGGCTGCCGGTGTCCGAGCACACGGCGAAGGTGTCCGGTGTGGCCGCGGTCGCCGAGCGGATCGCCTACTGGGGGGAGCACCGTCATGACGTCGACCACGAGATCGACGGCCTGGTCGTCAAGGTCGACGAGGTGGCGCTGCAGCGCCGGCTCGGCGCGACCTCACGCGCACCCCGCTGGGCCGTGGCCTACAAATACCCACCGGAGGAGGCCACCACGAAGCTGCTCGACATCCGGGTGAGCGTGGGACGCACCGGTCGGGTCACGCCGTTCGCGTACATGGAGCCGGTCAAGGTGGCGGGCTCGACGGTCGGCCTGGCCACCCTGCACAACGCGACCGAAGTGCAGCGCAAGGGGGTGCTGATCGGCGACACCGTGGTGATTCGCAAGGCCGGTGACGTCATTCCCGAGGTGCTCGGTCCGGTGGTCGACCTGCGCGACGGGTCCGAGCATGCGTTCGTCATGCCGACCAACTGCCCCGAGTGCGGCACCCCGTTGGCCCCGGCCAAGGAGGGCGACGCCGACATCCGCTGCCCGAATACCCGCAGTTGCCCGGCGCAGTTGCGGGAGAGGGTGTTTCACGTCGCGGGCCGCGGTGCATTCGACATCGAAGGCCTCGGCTACGAGGCGGCCGCCGCACTGCTGCAGGCCGGGGTGATCGCCGACGAGGGCGATCTGTTCACCCTGACCGCCGAGCAGTTGCTGCGCACCGAGCTGTTCACCACCAAGGCCGGGGAACTGTCGGCCAACGGCAAACGGCTGCTGGCAAATCTGGACAAGGCCAAGGCCCAGCCCCTGTGGCGGGTGCTGGTGGCGTTGTCGATCCGCCACGTGGGCCCGACCGCGGCCCGGGCACTGGCCACCGAGTTCGCCAGCCTGGACGCCATCGTCGCAGCCTCCGAGGAGCGGCTCGCGGCCGTGGAGGGCGTGGGCCCGACGATCGCCGCCGCGGTCATCGACTGGTTCACCGTCGATTGGCACCGCGCCATCGTGGACAAGTGGCGCGCTGCCGGGGTCCGGATGGCCGACGAGCGCGACGCCAGCATCGAGCGCACGCTGGAAGGCCTGTCGATCGTGGTGACCGGGTCGCTGCCCGGGTTCTCCCGCGACCAGGCCAAAGAGGCCATCATCAGCCGCGGCGGCAAGGCCGCGAGCTCGGTGTCGAAGAAGACCGCCTACGTGGTGGCCGGGGACGCGCCGGGATCCAAGTACGACAAAGCCGTGGAGCTCGGGGTGCCGATTCTCGACGAAGACGGGTTCCGGACGTTGCTCGCCGAAGGCCCGCAATCGGTGCCCGACGAGGCGACAACCGATGAGAGTTAGGCCGGTACCTCAGCGCAGGATGGTGGCGACGATGCCGGCCAGGTAACCCAGCCGGGCCACCTCCGAGGGCCGGAACCCCGGGCCGCCGGGACGGCCCAGCAGGACCGCGGTATCGGGGTCACCCAAGGGTGCGGCGGCCAGTGTGGTGTCCATGTCGCGCCACACCTGCGGCACCCAATCCTGGGTGCCGTCGAGCTCGGCGGCCTGCTGCAACGGCAACCACGGCGCCGACACCGCCTTGGTCTCGGGCGCGCCATGGCTCGCGGCGATGCGTTCCACACCCGACGCGGTGGACCGGACCACGGTGCACCAGCCGACCCGCAGAACCCGTGGGGCTTCTTCGGCGAGCACCTGCAGCCGGGCGGCCTTCGAATGCGCTGCGGCGACATGGTCGATCAGTTCGAGTTCACGATGTGCCTCCAGCAGCCCGATGTGCGGACGGATGCTGTCGACGTAGACGCCCGACAGGTTTTCGGCGGCCGTGATCAAAGTGTCCGGCATGGAGCCCAGTGGCAGGTCGACGACCAGATCGTCGATCGCGTAGCCGGCCCCGCGCTCGACGACGTCGAGCGACAGGATGTCGGCGCCGACCGAGCCCAGGGCCACGGCAAGTGAGCCGAGGCTGCCTGGTCGGTCCTCAAGCTGGACCCGCAGCAGATACGAAGGCACGTACATCACCTTTGCACAGGGCGTGCAGTCGAGCATGTCGGTGACCGGCCCGGAGTACCGCCGGGGCTGGACCGATCCCCGAGTCGCTGCGCTCCTGCCCGCCGAAACCCGGTTTGGTGGCTTGACTAGGCTGCTTTGTCGTGTCGAAGATCTCCCGAGACGAGGTTGCCCATCTGGCGCGTCTGGCGCGTCTGGCCCTGAGCGATGACGAGCTGGACAGCTTCGCCGGCCAGCTGGATGCCATCCTCGGCCACGTCAGCCAGATCCAGTCCGTCGACGTCACCGGTGTGGAGGCGACGGACAACCCGCTGAAGGACGTCAACGTCAGCCGGCCCGACGTGGTCGCGACGTGCCTGACGCAGGAGGAAGCGCTGGCTGCCGCGCCGCGCGCCGAAGACGGGCGCTTCGCCGTGCCGCGGATTCTCGGAGAGGGTGAATGACGAGCATGAGTGAGTTGATCCGTCGCGATGCGGCGACCCTGGGTGCCCAGATTGCGGCCAAGGAGGTGTCCTCGACCGAGGTGACCCAGGCCCATCTGGACCAGATCGCCGGGACCGACGAACGCTTCAACGCCTTCCTGCACGTGGCGGCGGATTCCGCGCTGGAGACCGCGGCGCGGATCGACGCCGCCGTGGCTGCCGGTGAGACGCTGCCCTCGCCGCTGGCCGGGGTGCCATTGGCGCTCAAGGACGTCTTCACCGCCACCGACATGCCGACCACCGCGGGATCCAAGATCCTCGAGGGTTGGCGTTCGCCGTACGACGCGACCGTCACGGCCAAGCTGCGTGCCGCTGGCATCCCGATCCTCGGCAAGACGAACATGGACGAATTCGCCATGGGATCGTCTACCGAGAATTCGGCCTACGGCCCGACGCGCAATCCGTGGAACACCGAGCGGGTGCCCGGCGGATCGGGCGGCGGTAGCGCTGCGGCCCTTGCCGCCTACCAGGCCCCGCTGGCCATCGGCACCGACACCGGCGGGTCGATCCGTCAGCCCGCCGCGCTCACGGCGACCGTCGGCGTCAAGCCCACCTACGGCACCGTCTCGCGCTACGGCCTGATCGCCTGTGCGTCCTCGCTGGACCAGGGCGGCCCGTGTGCCCGCACGGTGCTGGACACCGCGCTGCTGCATCAGGTGATCGCCGGCCACGACCCGCGCGACTCCACCTCCGTCGATGCCCCGGTGCCCGATGTGGTCGGTGCTGCCCGGGCCGGTGCGGCAGGCGATCTCAAGGGCGTGCGCGTGGGCGTCGTCAAGCAGCTGCGCGGTGAGGGATACCAGCCGGGCGTGCTGGAGTCGTTCAATGCCGCAGTCGCCCAGCTGACCGCGCTCGGCGCCGAGGTCTCCGAGGTGGACTGCCCGCATTTCGACCATGCGATGGATGCCTACTACCTGATCCTGCCCTCTGAGGTGTCGAGCAACCTGGCGCGATTCGACGCGATGCGCTTCGGGCTGCGGGTCGGCGACGACGGCACGCACAGCGCCGAGGAGGTCATGGCGCTGACCCGGGCCGCCGGATTCGGCCCGGAGGTCAAGCGCCGGATCATGATCGGCACCTACGCGTTGTCGGCGGGCTACTACGACGCCTACTACAACCAGGCGCAGAAGGTCAGGACGCTGATCGCCCGCGACCTGGAGCAGGCCTACCAGAACGTGGATGTGCTGGTGTCCCCGACGACTCCTACTACGGCCTTCGGCCTAGGGGAGAAGGTCGACGATCCGCTGGCCATGTACCTGTTCGATCTGTGCACGCTGCCGCTGAACCTCGCCGGACACTGTGGCATGTCGGTGCCGTCGGGTCTCTCGCCCGACGACGGCCTGCCCGTCGGCCTGCAGATCATGGCGCCGGCCCTGGCCGACGACCGGCTGTATCGCGTCGGCGCTGCCTACGAGGCTGCCCGCGGTCCGCTGCCCAGCGCGTTGTAGCCGGCACACCCTGATGCCCGGCGCGGTTGTGCCGGGCGGGGCAAGATGGTGCGCATGCGGATCGGAGTTCTCACCGGCGGCGGTGACTGTCCTGGCCTGAACGCGGTGATCCGGGCGGTGGTGCGTACCTGCGACCAGCGCTACAACTCGTCGGTGGTCGGATTTCTCGACGGCTGGCGCGGGCTGTTGGAGGATCGCCGTATCCAACTGGCCAACGATGATCGCAATGACCGGCTGCTGGCCAAGGGCGGCACCGTCCTGGGCACCGCCCGGGTCAACCCCGACAAACTGCGGGCCGGCCTGGATCAGATCAAGCAGACCCTCGAAGACAACGGGATCGACGTGTTGATCCCGATCGGCGGTGAAGGGACGTTGACCGCCGCGCACTGGTTGTCCGAGGAGAACGTGCCGGTGGTCGGGGTGCCCAAGACCATCGACAACGACATCGACTGCACGGACGTGACTTTCGGTCACGACACGGCTCTTCAGGTGGCGACCGAGGCCATCGACCGGTTGCACAGCACCGCCGAATCGCACCAGCGGGTCATGCTGGTCGAGGTGATGGGCCGGCATGCGGGCTGGATTGCGCTGAACGCCGGACTGGCCTCGGGTGCCCATATGACGCTGATTCCCGAGCAACCCTTCGACGTCGAGGAAGTGTGCCGACTGGTCAAGAAGCGGTTCCAGCACGGATCGTCACACTTCATCTGCGTGGTGGCCGAGGGGGCTAAGCCCGCCGAGGGCACGATGCAACTGCGTCAGGGCGGCATGGACGAGTTCGGGCACGAGAAGTTCACCGGTGTGGCACAGCAGTTGGCGCTCGAGGTGGAGAAGCGGATCAAAAAGGATGTGCGCGTCACGGTCCTCGGCCACGTCCAGCGCGGCGGTACCCCGACGGCGTACGACCGGGTGCTGGCCACCCGGTTCGGGGTCAACGCGGCCGATGCCGCGCACGCCGGGGAGTACGGGATGATGGTGTCGTTGCAGGGCCAGGACATCGGCCGGGTATCGCTGGCCGATGCGACCCGCCGGCTCAAACTGGTACCGCAGTCCCGTTACGACGACGCCGCCGAGTTCTTCGGCTAGTCCGTTTCCCTGCTCGCCGGGAGGGCGCGGTCGGGGCCCCATTAGGATCGACGGCATGTCTGTCGCTACCGCTGAACTCGTTGACTATGACGACGTCATCGCCGCCTATGAGCCCGTGATGGGCATGGAGGTACACGTCGAGCTGTCCACGGCCACCAAGATGTTCTGCGGCTGCGCCAACCGGTTCGGAGCCGAGCCCAACACGCTCGTCTGCCCGGTGTGTCTGGGGCTGCCCGGTTCGCTGCCGGTGCTCAACGCGGCGGCGGTCGAGTCGGCGATCCGCATCGGCCTGGCACTCAACTGCGACATCGCGCCGTGGGGCCGGTTCGCCCGGAAGAACTACTTCTACCCCGACCAGCCGAAGAACTACCAGATCTCGCAGTACGACGAACCGATCGCGGTCGACGGCTACCTCGACGTTCCGCTCGACGATGGCACCACCTTCCGCGTGGAGATCGAGCGTGCGCACATGGAGGAGGACACCGGCAAGCTGACCCACCTGGGCAGCGATACCGGTCGCATCGCGGGCGCCACGACCTCGCTCGCCGATTTCAACCGTGCGGGCGTTCCGCTCGTCGAGATCGTCACCAGGCCGATCGAGGGGACCGGGGCACGCGCACCGGAGATCGCCCGCGCGTATGTGACCGCACTGCGAGACCTGCTGCGCAGCTTGGGCGTATCGGATGTGCGGATGGACCAGGGATCGATGCGGTGTGACTCGAACCTGTCCCTCAAGCCGGTCGGGGCCACCGAGTTCGGCACCCGCACCGAGACCAAGAACGTGAACTCACTCAAGAGCGTCGAGGTGGCGGTCCGGTACGAAATGCGCCGTCAGGCAGCAGTTCTCAATTCCGGCGGCACGGTCACCCAGGAGACGCGCCATTTCCACGAGGACGGCTACACCTCACCCGGTCGCAGCAAGGAGACCGCGGAGGACTACCGGTACTTTCCCGAGCCCGACCTTGAGCCGGTTGCTCCCAGTGCCGAATTGGTCGAACGGCTGCGCGAGACCATCCCTGAGCTGCCATGGCTGGCACGCAAGCGGATTCAGCAGGATTGGGGCATCTCCGACGAGGTGATGCGTGATCTGGTCAACGCCGGCGCGGTGGAGTTGGTGGCCGCCACCGTCTCCCACGGCGCCTCCAGCGAGGCTGCCCGCGCCTGGTGGGGCAACTTCCTGGTGCAGAAGGCGAACGAGTCCGAGGTCGAACTCGAGGCATTGGCGATCACCCCGGCCCAGGTGGCCGCCGTGGTCACGCTCGTCGACGAGGGCAAGCTGTCCAACAAGCTGGCCCGCCAGGTCATCGAAGGAGTGCTGGCCGGCGAGGGCGAACCCGAGCAGGTGATGGCCGACCGTGGTCTGGCGCTCGAGCGCGACGACTCGGTGATCCAGGCTGCCATTGATAAAGCGCTCGAGGCTCAGCCCGATGTCGTGGACAAGATCCGCGGCGGCAAGATCCAGGCCGCCGGGGCGATCGTCGGCGCGGTGATGAAGGCCACCAAGGGCTCGGCCGACGCGGCACGGGTTCGCGAATTGGTGCTGGCCGCCTGCGGTCAGAGCGGGTAAGCGCCCCCGTCAGCTCGCCAGGCCCGGCGAACATCGTCATTGCCGCGGTGGCATATTGCTCGAGCCGGTCGCGCGGGTAGCTGGCCGGGTCGTGCACGGCCAGGCGGCCGAGCATCTCGGCGAACGACAGCAAGGTGTGGCCGAGAAGCTCGGGATCCAGGGCGGAAAGCCGAGGATCCACCGCTATGCCCGCTTTCGCCATGTGCTCGATCTGCGTGAGGATCTCGTTGCGGGCGCTGCGGACCGCGGCGTGAAAGTCGCGCGGAGCGCTGTCGGGCACCGTGAGAATGAGCCGCCAGCGCGCCGGGTTCTCCAGCACGCAGCGCAGGAAACCGGTGACGGTTGCGGTGTAGGCGTCTGCGGGTCCGGCTACCGAGAAATTTTTGGGCAGTGTGGTCAGGACCTGGCGTAGTCCCTCCTGACGCTCGCGGATGAGCAACGCGGTCACCAGCTCGGTGCGGGTCCGGAACGCCGTGTAGAGGACGGGTTTACCGACGCCGCCGGCCTCGGCGACGGCCTCCATCGTCAGCTCGTGCAGGGGGCAGTCGTGGAGAACGGTCAACGCTGCGTCCAGCAGTTGTTCGCGGCGTTCGTGACGCGGTAGTCGCGGTGCGTATCTCCGGCGCTGGCGGTCAGGCACCGGATGATGCTACGTCATCGCGGCGGCAACCTCAGGGCTTGCGGCAGCCAATGCATTCAAGTCCGAAGGGTCCGAGTCAACGGATCAATATTGAAATACGTTGTGCCTCAGGTGTTGTCGGCATTGGTGCGGGGGAATCCGCCGCCCTGCGGGAAGAGTGGGAAGACGACGTCGTCGAAGATTTCTGCATCTCCGGTAGTCCGGTTCACCGTCGCCCCCCACACGTTCCCGTCGGGGGAGAGCTGCAATGCCCACGCATGCCCGCGCACGTTCTCGCGGACCACTTCCGGGTCTCCGGTGACCGCGCCCGTATCGGGTGCCAGTCGCACGGCGACGGTCTTCTTGGAATTGACCAAGTTGACCAACACCGTGCCCTCCAGTGCGGCGCAACCCGCGACGCCGGGCCGGTCCGGCCAGGTCCACACCGTGGAGACCTTCGAGTCCTTGGTGATCCGCTGCAACCGGTCGGCGCTCGGAGTGCGGTCGGTGACATAGAGCGAACCGTCCGACGAATCTATGCACATGCTCCCGCCGGCACCCAGGCCGCTCAGTGCCGTGGTGACCGGGGCCTGGTTGATTGTGGTCGGCTGCTCGATGCGCAACACCTTTCCGGCCAGCGAGCCGGGGTCGGCGGCCAATGCCGGATCACCCGCATCGCCGGTCTGCACCAACAGCGTGGTCTTGCTGGTGAACGCCAGCGACCCGGTGTTACCGGTAGCGCCCTTGGGAATGCCGGTCAGGATCGGCTTCGGGACGTCGCCGTCGGCGATGCGGATCACCCGGTTGTCGGTCGGTGTGCTGACGTAGGCATACATCAGCCGGTCCTGGCCGTAGGTCGGCGACAACACGATGTCCATCAGGCCGCCGTCACCCGACGAATCCACCGGGATCATGACCTTGACCTTGGGTTCGGCCTTCACCGACACCTGCTTGACCGCGCCGGTGAGCCGTTCGGCGACCAGGGCGGACTGGCTGTCAGGCAGCATGATCAAGCCGCTGGTGCTGTCCAGGCAGCCCTGCATCACACCCGTCGCCTTGCATTCCTTGGGGAACGGTTTGGCCGGCAGCGGTGGCGGTGGTGGTGGCGTCGTGGTCGGCCCCGGTGCCATCTTGGGCTCAGTGGTGAAAGGCTCGGACTGGGCCGCGTCGAACCGGGCACAGCCCGACCCGACAAGCATCGCGGCGCACAGAACGGCGGCCACCCCTGTCATCCGCCGGCGCGATTTCATGCCCGCCAGGTTACGGATTGCCCGGCAGTGCGCGCCACGTCGGGACCGCGCGTCGATTCGTAGCAGGCCGGTGCCAGGGGGAAGCGCCGGGGTAAATACCCGGATCGGGACCTACTTGCACTTACCCTGGCAGCTGTGACCAGCCACCCACAGGACCCTCAAGCCTGGCAACGACCGGGTTACTCGGACGATTCCGTCAGGCCGACCGGGGCCAGCCTGGTCGATCCTGAAGACGACCTGCCGTCGGAAACGTACGGCGGCGACTTCGAGACCACCGCGATCCCCCGCTACGACGCGAAATCGGGCGACCAGTCGGCGTTCAGCCTGGTCTCCGACCCAGAGCCACTGCCGTACGTGCAGACCGGCGCACCCCCGCCGATGGGCCCCTTCTCGGCCGAACCGGCAGAGATCGAACGTGACGAGTTCAGCGATGACCGCGTCCGGGCGGCAGGCCGACGCGGTACCCAGGATCTGGGGTTGCTGATCCTGCGCGTGGCGCTCGGTGGACTGATGATCATCCACGGCCTGCAGAAGGCCTTCGGTTGGTGGGGCGGCCCGGGACTCGACGGATTCAACTCGTCGCTGACCGATATGGGCTTCAAGAACGCCGACATCCTGACCTACGCGGCCACCGGGGGGCAGATCGCCGCCGGTGTGCTGCTGGTCCTGGGGTTGTTCACCCCCGTTGCGGCGGCCGGTGCGCTGGCCTACCTGATCAACGGGGTGCTGGCCACGGCGATGGCGGCGCATGAGCAGGCTCGCCTGGCTGAAGTCATCACCGACGGCACCGAATACCGGTTGATCGTCGTCGCGGCCGCGGCCGCGATCATCCTCACCGGGCCGGGTCGCTACGGATTCGACGCCGGCCGCGGTTGGGCCCGGCGTCCCTTTGTCGGATCCTTCGTGGCCCTGCTGCTCGGCGTGGCCGGGGGCATCGCCATCTGGGTGCTGCTCAACGGCGGTAACCCCCTGGGTTGAGCCGGTGCAACGTCGTTTGAACCGTCAGGCGTACGGATTGGGTACGCGGCCGCCGCTCACCTCGGTGAGCAACGGCAGTGTTGCGAACGTCACGGCGGGCAGGCGCAGGTCGGTCCCGTCGGTCAGATCCGCAATCGCCCACGAGGACCGGTCGAATCGCAGTCCCTTGATATCGGCCCACGACACCGTGCGGCTGCCGGTCAGTGACCGCGCGGTGACGCTGTCGGCATCGGCGGTGGTGCGGTACCGGATGACGACCGTTGACAGCGCAATCGGGATCACCAGCAGTACCGAGAACCAGATCGGATTGCTCAGGACGAGTGTCAGCAGTCCGAGCGTCAGGAATCCGACTGCCAGGTGCGACATGGGTGATATCCGGATGACGACAGGGGCCGTTGCCGATCGAGCGCTCACGTGCTCATCCTTGCACCACCCCCGGGGGCATCCCGCCGGCCTCACCGGGCGTCGCGCCCCAGCTGAACCAATTTGACCTTTAACCTGTACGGCAGCTACCGTCAGGTGTTATGCAGACCCCCGGATCGCTCGTAGTAATTGGTTGGCGCGTTGATGCCGCGCTGGCCCCCTGCCGGGCATAGCACACCGCATCGACGCGCCACCCTCGTACAGCTACCGGCTGACGGGGGTTTTTTATTTGCCCACAAGCGCGCCGGAATGAATGAAAAATTGAAGTTCCTGAAGAGGAATGTGACGCAAACCGTGAAGAGGACATCGTGAGCGCACCGACAACGCGACCGCCAGGCCGGTCGGGAACCGCGCCTGCCAACGGCGCAGCCAACCCGAAATCAGATTCCGGACAGCCCAATCGGGTTGCACCGCAGCAGCTCACCGGCGCCCAGGCGGTCGTCCGGTCGCTGGAAGAGCTCGGCGTCGACGTCGTCTTCGGTATCCCCGGTGGCGCCGTGCTGCCGGTGTACGATCCACTGTTCGACTCGCAGAAGGTGCGTCACGTGCTGGTCCGCCATGAACAGGGCGCCGGCCACGCCGCCAGCGGCTATGCGCATGCCACCGGCAAGGTCGGCGTGATGATGGCGACCTCGGGCCCCGGCGCGACCAACCTGATCACCCCGCTGGCCGACGCCCAGATGGATTCCATCCCCGTGGTGGCCATCACCGGGCAGGTGGGTCGCGCACTGATCGGCACGGACGCCTTCCAGGAAGCCGACATCACCGGCATGACCATGCCGATCACCAAGCACAACTTCCTGGTGCGCAACGGTGACGACATCGCCCAGGTGATGGCCGAGGCCTTCTACATCGCCCGCTCGGGTCGTCCGGGCGCAGTGCTCGTCGACATCCCCAAGGACGTCCTGCAGGGCCAGTGCACCTTCTCGTGGCCGCCGCAGATGGATCTGCCCGGCTACAAGCCGAACACCAAACCGCACAGCCGTCAGGTGCGTGAGGCCGCCAAGCTGATCGCCGCGGCGCGTAAGCCGGTGCTCTACGTCGGCGGCGGTGTCATCCGCGGTGAGGCCAGCGCCGAACTGCTCGAATTGGCCGAGCTGACCGGTATCCCGGTCGTCACCACGCTGATGGCCCGTGGCGCGTTCCCCGACAGCCACCCGCAGAACCTGGGCATGCCGGGCATGCACGGCACCGTGGCCGCGGTGGGTGCGCTGCAGAAGAGCGATCTGCTGATCGCCCTCGGTACCCGGTTCGACGACCGGGTCACCGGGCAGCTGTCTTCGTTCGCGCCTGAGGCGAAGGTGATCCACGCCGACATCGATCCGGCGGAGATCGGGAAGAACCGGCATGCCGACGTGCCGATCGTCGGTGACGTCAAAGCGGTCATCACCGACCTCGTCGAGGTGCTGCGCCGCGACGGGACGACCAGTGCCGCTCTGAAAATGGACAGCTGGTGGGAGTACCTGTCCGGCCTCAAGTCGACCTACCCGCTGAGCTACGGTCCGCAGAGTGACGGCAGCCTGAGCCCCGAATACGTCATCGAGAAGCTGGGCCAGATCGCCGGACCCGAGGCGATCTACGTCGCCGGCGTGGGCCAGCACCAGATGTGGGCCGCGCAGTTCGTCAAGTACGAGAATCCGAAGACGTGGCTGAACTCCGGTGGTCTCGGCACCATGGGCTTCTCCGTTCCGGCGGCCATGGGCGCCAAGTTCGCTCGCCCCGAGGCCGAGGTGTGGGCCATCGACGGTGACGGCTGCTTCCAGATGACCAACCAGGAGCTGGCCACCTGTGCCATCGAGGGCGCACCGATCAAGGTGGCGTTGATCAACAACGGCAACCTGGGCATGGTGCGGCAGTGGCAGACGCTGTTCTACGAACAGCGCTACAGCCAGACCGACCTGGCCACGCATTCCCGCCGGATTCCGGACTTCGTCAAGCTGGCCGAGGCGCTGGGCTGCGTCGGGCTGCGCTGTGAGCGGCCTGAGGACGTCGAGGACGTCATCAACCAGGCCCGGGCGATCAACGACCGTCCGGTGGTCATCGACTTCGTCGTCGGCGCCGACGCACAGGTGTGGCCGATGGTCGCCGCCGGTACCAGCAACGACGAGATCATGGCGGCCCGCGACATCCGGCCGCTGTTCGACGAGAACGACGACGAGGGGCACGCCTGATGAGCAACACCACCCCCACCCACACCCTGTCGGTGCTGGTCGAGGACAAACCCGGTGTACTCGCCCGGGTGGCCACGCTGTTCTCCCGTCGCGGCTACAACATCCAGTCCCTGGCCGTGGGTGCCACCGAGCAGAAGCATCTGTCGCGGATGACGATCGTGGTCAGCGTCGAGGAATCGCCGTTGGAGCAGATCACCAAGCAGCTCAACAAGCTGGTCAATGTGATCAAGATCGTGGAGCAGGAGGACGACAACTCCGTCTCCCGCGAGCTCGCTCTGATCAAGGTGCGTGCCGATGCGACCAACCGCGGCCAGGTCATCGAAGCGGTGAACCTGTTCCGCGCCAAGGTCGTTGACGTTTCGACCGAGTCCTTGACGGTGGAGGCGACGGGCACCGCGGAGAAGCTGGAGGCCCTGCTGCGGGTCCTGGAGCCCTACGGTATCCGTGAGATCGCACAGTCCGGCATGGTGTCGGTCTCGCGCGGACCGCGTGGTATCAGCGCAGTGAAGTAAGCACGTCAAGTAGCGTTAGTCGGTTGTAGAGCTAGAAAGAGAAGGAAAAATTTCGCATGGCAGTTGAGATGTTTTACGACGCCGACGCGGACCTGTCGATCATCCAGGGTCGCAAGGTCGCCGTCATCGGTTACGGCAGCCAGGGACACGCGCACTCGCTGTCGCTGCGCGACTCGGGCGTGCAGGTCAAGGTCGGCCTGAAAGAGGGCTCGAAGTCCCGCGTCAAGGTCGAGGAGCAGGGCCTTGAGGTCGACACCCCGGCCGAGGTGGCCAAGTGGGCCGACGTGATCATGGTGCTGGCGCCCGACACCGCGCAGGCCGAGATCTTCAAGAACGACATCGAGCCCAACCTGGAGGAGGGCAACGCGCTGTTCTTCGGCCACGGCCTCAACATCCACTTCGGCTTGATCAAGGCCCCGGCCAACGTCACCGTCGGCATGGTCGCCCCCAAGGGCCCCGGCCACCTGGTGCGTCGCCAGTTCGTCGACGGTAAGGGTGTGCCCTGCCTGATCGCCGTCGACCAGGATCCCAAGGGCGAGGGCCAGGCCCTGGCGCTGTCCTACGCCGCCGCCATCGGCGGTGCCCGTGCCGGTGTCATCAAGACCACCTTCAAGGAAGAGACCGAGACCGATCTGTTCGGTGAGCAGGCCGTGCTCTGCGGTGGCACCGAAGAGCTGGTCAAGGCCGGCTTCGAGGTCATGGTCGAGGCGGGCTACGCCCCGGAGATGGCCTACTTCGAGGTGCTGCACGAGCTCAAGCTCATCGTCGACCTGATGTACGAGGGCGGCATCGCCCGGATGAACTACTCGGTGAGCGACACCGCGGAGTTCGGTGGCTACCTGTCGGGTCCGCGGGTCATCGACGCCGACACCAAGCAGCGCATGCGCGACATCCTGACCGACATCCAGGACGGCACCTTCGTCAAGCGCCTGGTTGCCAACGTCGAGGGCGGCAACAAGGAGCTCGAGGGGCTGCGCAAGGCCAACGCCGAGCACCCGATCGAGGTCACCGGCAAGCAGCTGCGCGACCTGATGAGCTGGGTCGACCGGCCGATCACCGAAACGGCCTGATTTTCACGTCGACTGGCCAGTTATTGCACGCGAGCTTCGAAAATGCGTGCAGTAACTGGCCTTTCGCCGTTTATGCGCCAGCCGCGTGGCCACGCTGACCACCCGCCGGGCCAGGTGATCCAGGGCGTCGTAGGTGGTGTTGTCGAACTCGCTGATGTTGTCGTGGTTGGCCAGCAGGCTGGCACCGTACGGGTTGCCGTCGACGAATTTCACCGGGTCGGTGTAGCCAGGCGGCACGATGATGCCGCCCCAGTGCATCAGCGTCACGTAGAGCGTCAGCAGCGTGGTCTCCTGCCCACCGTGCGCGGTGTTGGTCGAGGTGAACCCGGCATAGACCTTGTCGGCGAGCTTGCCCTGCGACCACAGGCCACCGAGCGAATCGAGAAATCCACGCAATTGCGATGCGACAGAACCGAACCGGGTGGGGGACCCGAAGATCACCGCGTCGGCCCACACGATGTCGTCACCGGTGGCGTTCGGTTGATCTTTGGTGGCTTCGTAATTTGCGGTCCAGGCTGGATTGTGGGCGAAGGACTCCGGATCGGCGGTCTCGGCGACCGGTCGCAGTCGCACCTCGGCGCCCGCGGCCTCGGCGGTGGCGGTGACGCGCTGGGCCATGTGTGTGCCGTGGCCGGTCGCGGAGTAGTAGATGACGGCTACCTTCGGCTGGGTCATGGCGCCAGCTTAGGCAGATCGGCGATGCCGAACTCGCGTTTCAGCACGGTGCGGGCCGCGTAGAACCCGGCCATCCCGTGCACTCCACCGCCCGGCGGAGTCGCCGACGAGCACAGGTAGGCCTTGGGGATCGGGGTGGTCCACGGGTTGAAGCGGGGTGTGGGTCCGAGCAGCGCGCTGGTCATGTTGTTGCCGCCCACCCCGATGTCGCCGCCGACCAGATTGGCGTTGTGCTCGTCCATCCGCGACGCGGGCACGCTGCGGACCCCGACCACCAGATCGCGGAAGCCCGGGGCGAACCGTTCGATGATGTCGGTCACGGTCGCGGCCATGTCGAGCGTCGAATTGTTGGGCACGTGCACATAGGTCCACATCGGGCGACGACCGGCGTCGTCGATGCGGGACGGGTCGGCGATGTGGGGGAGTGCGGCCAGCACCATGGGCCACTCGGCGTGACGGCCCGCGGCGATCTCGGACTCGGCCAGTGCCATCTGTGCTCGGCTACCGCCCAGATGCAGGGTCGGCGCCTGGGCCAGACGCGGGTCACGCCAAGGGATCTCGCCGCTCAGCACGAGATCGACCTTTGCCACCCCCGGCCCGTAGGTGTAGCGGCTCAACGCCCGGGCGTAGCGAGTAGGTAGGGCCTTACCGTAGATGGACAGCAGCGCGGTCGGTGCGGTGTCGTAGATGACCACGCCCGACGGTGGTTCGGTGACTTCGTGTCCGAGGACCAGTTCGCCGCCGTGCGCGGTGAGATCGGCGATCAGGGCATCGGGGATGGCCTGGGATCCGCCGATCGGGATCGGCCATCCCACCGCGTGTCCCAGGGTCGCCAGCATCAGACCTGCACCGCCGGAAACCAAGGATGGCATCGTCGAAATCGTGTGTGCGGCAACGCCACTGAACAGTGCACGGGCATCCTCACCCGCCAGCGACCGCCACAGTGGCGTGCCCTGTGCCAGGAGTCGGGGTGCGACGCGCGCAGCAGTACCCAAGGACGGCGGTAGTGACCGCTTGTCGCCGAGGATGAGACCGACCACGTCATCGCAATCGGCGGCCAGCGCGCCGAGCAACCGCCGCCAGGAATCTCCGGAGTCCAATTCGGCGCAGGTGCGCTCGATATCGCGGTAACCGATGGCCGCCGGACGGTGCTGCAACGGGCTGGCATAGGAGATCTCGGGAATCGCCAGTCGCACGCCGCGGGCTTGCAGGTCGTAGGCGGAGAAGAACGGCGACGCCAACGCCAGCGGGTGCACCGCAGAACAGATGTCGTGGCTGACCCCGGGGAATTCTGGGTCTTCCACGGTGCGCGCGCCACCGCCCGCGGTGGGCTGGGCTTCGATGACGCGTACCGACAATCCGGCCCGGGCACAGATGACCGCGGCGGACAGGCCGTTGGGGCCGCTGCCGACGATGGTGACGTCCACGCCCATCAGTACACCGCACGCGGTTCGGCTGTGGTAGGGCGCACACATTAGGCTGTTCGCGTGAGTCTCCCCGTTGTTTTGATTGCCGACAAGCTCGCGGAATCGACCGTCGCCGCCCTCGGTGACCAGGTAGAGGTCAGGTGGGTCGACGGTCCGGACCGCGAGAAGCTGCTCGCTGCCGTGCCCGAGGCCGACGCACTTCTGGTGCGCTCCGCCACCACGGTGGACGCCGAGGTCATCGCCGCGGCCCCCAAACTCAAGATCGTCGCCCGCGCGGGCGTCGGCCTGGACAACGTCGACGTCGACGCCGCGACCGCCCGCGGCGTACTCGTGGTCAACGCGCCGACCTCCAACATCCACAGCGCCGCCGAGCATGCGCTGGCCCTGCTGCTGTCTGCGGCCCGGCAGATCCCCGCCGCCGACGCGACCTTGCGTGATCACACCTGGAAGCGCTCGTCGTTCTCCGGTGTCGAGATCTTCGACAAGACGGTCGGCGTCGTCGGCCTGGGCCGTATCGGGCAGTTGGTCGCCCAGCGCCTGGCCGCCTTCGGTGCCCACATCGTGGCGTACGACCCCTATGTCTCGCAGGCCCGTGCAGCCCAGCTCGGCATCGAGTTGCTGCCGCTCGACGAGCTGCTCGGCCGCGCCGACTTCATCTCGGTGCACCTGCCCAAGACCAAGGAGACTGCCGGCCTGCTCGGCAAGGAGAACCTGGCCAAGACCAAGCCGGGTGTCGTCATCGTCAACGCCGCCCGCGGCGGCCTGATCGATGAGCAGGCCCTGGCCGATGCGATCAACAGCGGACATGTGCGTGCCGCCGGCCTGGATGTCTTCTCCACCGAACCGTGCACCGACAGCCCGCTGTTCGAGCTGCCCCAGGTTGTCGTGACCCCGCACCTGGGTGCCTCGACCGCCGAGGCGCAGGACCGGGCCGGCACCGATGTGGCCGCGAGCGTGAAGCTGGCGCTGGCCGGCGAGTTCGTGCCGGACGCCGTCAACGTGGGCGGCGGGGCCGTCGGCGAAGAGGTGGCGCCCTGGCTGGATCTGGTGCGCAAGCTGGGCCTGCTGGTCGGCGCCCTGTCCGATGCGGCTCCGGTATCGCTGTCGGTGCAGGTGCGCGGTGAGCTGGCATCCGAGGACGTCGAGATCCTGAAGCTGTCGGCGCTGCGTGGGTTGTTCTCCGCGGTGGTCGACGAGCAGGTGACGTTCGTCAACGCCCCGACGCTGGCCGCCGCCCGCGGGGTGACCGCCGAGATCAGCACAGCCACCGAGAGCCCCAACCACCGCAGCGTGGTCGACGTCCGTGCCGTGCACGCCGACGGCAGCGTGCTGAACGTGGCAGGCACGTTGAGCGGGCCGCAACTGGCCGAGAAGATCGTCCAGATCAACGGGCGCAGCTTCGATCTGCGGGCCGAGGGATTCAACCTCATCGTCCACTACAGCGATCAACCCGGGGCGCTCGGCAAGATCGGCACCCTACTGGGCGGGGCGAACGTCAACATCCTGGCCGCGCAGCTGAGCCAGGACGTCGAGGGCGACAACGCCACCGTGATGCTGCGCCTGGATACCGATGTGCCCGAGGATGTGCGCGCCGCGATCACCGCAGCGGTTGCCGCCACGACGCTGGAAGTTGTCGACCTGTCATGAAACTCGCTGTAATCGCCGGTGACGGCATCGGTCCCGAGGTCATCGCCCAGGCGTGCAAGGTGCTCGACGCGGTCCTGCCCGGTGTGGACCGGACCGAGTACGACCTGGGGGCGCGGCGCTACCACGCGACCGGGGAGACCTTGCCCGAGGGGTTCGTCGACGAGCTCAAGGGCTACGACGCAATCCTGTTGGGCGCCATTGGTGATCCCTCCGTGCCCAGTGGCGTGCTCGAACGCGGCTTGCTGCTCAACATGCGGTTTGCGTTGGACCATCACGTGAACCTGCGGCCGTCGAAGTTGTTCCCCGGGGTTTCCAGCCCGCTGGCCGGCAACCCGGAAATCGATTTCGTGGTGGTGCGCGAGGGCACCGAAGGTCCCTACACCGGAACCGGTGGCGCGATCCGGGTGGGCACCCCGCACGAGGTTGCCACCGAGGTGTCCACCAACACCCGGTTCGGTGTGGAGCGGGTGGTGCGCTTTGCGTTCGAGAAAGCCCGCACCCGGCGCAAGCACCTCACTCTGGTGCACAAGAACAATGTGCTGGCGTTTGCCGGCTCGCTGTGGAAGCGCACCGTCGATGAGATCGGTGCGGAATACCCAGACGTCGAGACCGCTTACCAGCACATCGATGCCGCAACCATCCACATGGTCACCGATCCCGGCCGGTTCGACGTGATCGTCACCGACAACCTGTTCGGCGACATCATCACCGACCTGGCGGCCGCGGTCTCCGGCGGTATCGGCCTGGCCGCCTCGGGCAATATCGATGCGACGGGCACGAACCCGTCGATGTTCGAACCGGTGCACGGCAGCGCACCCGACATCGCCGGGCAGGGCAAGGCCGATCCGACCGCCGCGGTGATGAGCGTGGCGCTGCTGCTGACCCACCTCGGTGAGACCGATGCGGCGGCGCGGGTCGACAAGGCCGTCAGTGCGCACCTGGCCACCCGTGGCGACGCCGTGTTGTCCACCGCCGAGGTCGGCGAGCGGATTCTGTCGCTGCTGTAAACGCCGAACCGGCGGCTCTGCCTCACTCCTCGTCTCTGGTGTCGTGTCCGTCCCGGCGGGCCAACCGGACGAGTTGCCCGGCGGGACCGTCGAGTTGGCGCGGAGGTCGCCACACCGCGCGCAGCGCGCGGGTGAGGTCGAGTCCGGCCACGTCGACCAGGCGCAAATCTCCTGTTCTGACCTGGTCCTCGACGGTCAGTGAACTCAGGACGGCGGGCCCGACTCCGTTGAGGACGCTGGTGCGGATTGCCGCGCCACTTCCCAGTTCGAGCAGGGGCGGGGCGAGCTCGTAACCGTCCAGCGCGATCTCGAGTGTGGTGCGGGTACCCGACCCGGGTTCGCGTACCAGCAGAGGGGTCGCGGCGAGTTCGGCAATCGTGACGGGGCGTCGCCGGCGCGCCCAGGGGTGGTCCGCGTTGACCACGAGCACGAGGCGGTCCCGCGCGACGGTGAGTGAATGGACTCCGCGCGGCACGTGCGGAGATTCGATGAACCCGACGTGACAGGTTCCGGCAGCGATCCGGGCGAGCACTTCGGTCGAATTGTGCACCTGCAGATGGATGTTCACGGTCGGGTGCTCTACCCGAAATTGCCCGAGCCATCGCGGCATCAGGTGCTCGGCCACCGTCATGCTGGCCGCGACAGTCAGTTCGGCAGATCGCTCGACCCGCAAACCCTCTGCGACATCGAGCAGCCGATGGGCGGTCCGCACGATTTCTCGCGCCCAGTGCGCCACCACCGTGCCCTCGGCGGTCAGCGTGGATCCGGTGGTGCTGCGCTGCAGCAGCGGTACACCGAACCTGCGCTCCAATCGTTTGATGGCGCGGCTCGAATTAGGTTGGGCCATACCGACTTTACGACTGGCTTCGCTGAGGCTGCCGTAATCATCCACGCAGACCAGCAACTCGAGTACATCCAGATCCGGGAGCCGGGACATGTGTCGATGATATGCCATGGCGGAAACGACAGATCAGATTGATATGACCGCTATGTAAAATGGGGTGCTACCGGCAGGTTCACATGTATTGGACGCTGGACGGGTGAAGAGCGCACAACAAGATCACCCGACCCCGAACGTGCTGCCGGCCCCGCCGGCCGCGACAATGGCGGGACTTGCCCCTGGCCTCACGGTATGCGCGATCGGTACCGCGGTCGCGCTCGCAGTGAACAAGCTCGTACCGGCGGTCAGTCCGCTGCTCGTCGGCATCGTTCTGGGCGTCGTGCTGGCGAACATCGTGAACGTGCCGCAGCTGGCACCCGGGCTGCAGTTCTCTTCCAAGCGACTGTTGCGGGTCGGGGTGGCGCTGCTCGGCCTGCAGTTGATGATCGGTGACGTTCTCACGCTCGGCTGGGGAGTGATCGTCATGGTCGTCGCCATCGTGGCGCTGGGTATCGGGGGCACGATGGTGATGGGCAGATTCCTCGGTCTCAGTTGGACTCAGCGGCTGCTGATCGCGTGCGGGTTCTCCATCTGCGGGGCGGCCGCGGCCGCCGCCGTCGACGGTGTCATCGACGCCGAAGAGGAGGAGGTGATCACCGCGGTGGCGCTGGTTGTCATCTTCGGGACCCTGATGATCCCGGCGATCCCGTTGCTGTCCAACCTGATCGGACTCAGCGACCATCAAGCCGGACTCTGGGCGGGTGGTTCGATCCACGAGGTCGCCCAGGTCGTCGCCACCGGAAGCGCTCTCGGCAGTGCGGGACTCGGCGCCGCCGTGGTGGTCAAGCTCGCCCGGGTGCTGATGCTGGCTCCGGTGATGGCCGTGGTCAGTGTGCGGCAACGACGGCTGGTGCGCAACGAGGCCGACAGCGTCCGGCCACCGCTGGTGCCGCTGTTCGTGATCGCCTTTCTGGCCTGCGTGACACTGCGATCGACGGGACTGGTGCCGGCCGGGCTCCTGGCCGATGCGAAGGTGGTCCAGACCGCACTCCTCACGGCCGCGATGTTCGCCCTGGGGGTGGGCGTCCGCTTCACGACCCTGCGCAAGGTCGGCGTTCGCCCCTTCGCGTTGGCGACGGTCTCGACGGTGTGGGTCACCGTCATCGCCCTGGCCGGTGTGGTGCTGATCGGGAGCTGAGGAGGTTGGTGCGGTCAGCGGCGAGGTACATGCCGCTCGTCGTGCCTATCGCGTCTCACCCACCGGATCGGCCGGTACGAGCGGCACCGCCAACAACGGCAACAACGCGCACACCGCGAAGGCCGCCGGATAGCCCGCCACCCCGATCAGCGCGCCGAACAACGGCGCCGAGGTGGCCGTCGCCAGGTGCTGACTGGTGTTCTGGGTGCCCAGCGCGCGTCCACTCCAGAATGGTCCGGCGATCTCGGCGATCGCCGTGAATGCCAAACCGTTGTCGGAGACCGTGATCACCGAGGCGATCACGATCAGCGCAACGCTGATCGGCGAACCCAGCCAATCGGTGAGTGCCAGCAGCCCCATCGTCGCAGCTGCGGCCAACGCGATGGCCCGGATGGGCCGGAGGCGCTGCCCAACCACATCGGACCACCGGCCCGCGGCGATCCGCCCAGCGGCGCCCAGTAACTGGGCCACGGTAACCAGTGTGCCTGCCGACGCGGCAGACCAACCCCGATCGCTCATCAGCCACACCAGGGTGAACGTCCAGACCAGACCCTGGGGAACCACCAGCAGTACCGACACGGCATGGATGCGCCACAACACGTTCGAGCCCCGGTAAGGATTGGCCAGGTGTTCGGCCGGTGCCTCATGGCGAGCCGGTCGTGGCGGATCCAGCACCCCCACAGCGCAAATCACCGCCGACAGGGTGCACACGATAGCCGGGAAGAGCAATGCGGTTGCCACCCCATGGGATTCGGCCACACGTGGAATGACCAACGCTCCCAAGCCCACACCCAAGGGCGTCGCCGTCTGCCGGATTCCCATCGCCAGCCCACGTTGCTCGGGCGGGAACCAGCCGACCACGACCCGCCCGCTGGCGGAATTGCTGCTGGCCGCAGCCATTCCGCCCAGCAGCAGGAACACCCCGACCAACACCAGGGACTGCGCGGAGGCCGCGCCGAACGCCGCTGCGGCAGTCAATACCGAGCCCACCGTCAACACGATCCGCTCGCCGACCCGGTCGACGACGTAGCCCCACGCGATCAGGGTGAGTACCAGCCCGAAGCTCGGCATCGATGACAGCAGACCTGCTTTGGCCAGATCCAGACCGCGTTCGGCGTGCAGCGTCGGAATGAGAAACGCCGCGCCGTTGATGAATACGTTGGCGCAGGTGGTGGCGGTCAGTGCGATCGCCAACATCGACCAGCGGCGGAACGTGCTGATCGACGAAACGGGCATGGCTGCATCGTTCCACGGTGTCCCAAGATATCGAACTTTGATTCCAAAATATGAGACACACCGAGCGTGCCATACCCTGAGGCCGTGAAGCTGTGGCCGGCGGTAGCCGTCGTGATGATGTGTGGATTCGTGGTCCTACCGACCGCGTCGGCGGCAGAGCCGGACTGGTCGGGTCTGGATGTCCGTCACTACGACGCGCCGATTCCCAGCCCCGGCAGCCTGATCGAGACCGCTCCGCTGAATCCCAGGCTGTCGGTTCCGGGTGCAGAGCAGGCCTACCGCATTCTCTATTCAACTGTCGATCAGCATGATTCACCGGCAGTCAGCGCCGCGGTGGTGTTCATTCCGCATGGTCAGGCTCCTCCTGGCGGCTGGCCGACGATCGCATGGGCGCACGGAACCGTAGGGCTCGGCGACGATTGCGCTCCCTCGGCGCATCCACGCAGCGGCAGGGATGTCGAATACCTGACGCACTGGCTCGACCAGGGTTACGCCGTTGTCGGGTCGGACTATGCCGGGTTGGGCACCCCCGGCCTGATGAGCTACCTCAACAGCGTGGCCACCGCGCACAGCGTCGTCGATTCGGTGATCGCCATGCATCAGATGGATCTGCCGTTGTCACCGAAATGGGCCATCGTGGGCCAGTCGCAGGGCGGTGGGGCCGCGGTCAACAGCGCACGCTGGGCCACCGAATTCAGCCGCGGCACCGGCCTGGACTACCGCGGCGTGGTGGCGACCGGGACACCGTTCAACGTCGAGGGCATCGTCAAACAGGCCGGCCCGGACATGGCGCTGCCGCCGAATACGGGACCTGCGGCCAACAGCTACACCGGTTACATCCTGGCCGGGTTGCGGGAGGCGCGGCCCGATCTCGACATCGACAGCGTGCTCACCCCGGCTGGGCTGGACGCGGTCGCCAAGGCGGAGACGCTGTGCAAGCCGCGACTCGACCAGCAGCTCGCCGGGATGACGCCGACCGGGTACTTCCGGGCGCCGCTGGCCACCCTGCCCGGGCTGACCGAAGCGCTCGACGTCTACCTGGGAACGCCGACCAGCGGCTACGACCGGCCGATCTTCCTCGGCGTCGGACTGCTGGACCGGGACGTCCCGCCGAACATGTCGCAGCAGCTCGCCGACCAGCTACGTGCCAACGGGCAGGACGTCACGCTGAAGGTCTATCCCGACGAAGATCACTCCGGCACCGTGCTGGCCTCGGTCCCGGACTCCACACCGTTTCTTGCCTCGCTGTTCGACGGGTACTGACGAAAACCGACTCGGGGCGTTCACGCTGAGGCTGCGCACTACCCTGGTCAAAATGCGCTTAGGTCGAATCGCCAGTCCCGACGGCGTCGCTTTCGTGAGTGTCGAAGGCGACGGTGCCGATGCCGTCTGCAAAGAGATCGCCGAGCACCCGTTCGGCAACCCCAACTTCACCGGACGGAGTTGGCCGCTGGCCGACGTCCGCCTGCTGGCACCCATCCTGGCCAGCAAGGTCATCTGTATGGGCAAGAACTATGAGGCCCACGCCGCGGAGATGGGCGGGGCAGCTCCTGAGGATCCGGTGATCTTCCTCAAACCCAACACCGCGATCGTCGGGCCCAACGTGCCCATTCAGTTGCCGGCCGACGCCCATCCCGTTCACCACGAGGGCGAGCTGGCGATCGTCATCGGGCGGCCCTGCAAGGACGTGCCTGCCGCCCGGGCCGCCGAGAACATCCTGGGCTACACCATCGCCAACGACGTCTCGGCACGCGACCAGCAGGCCAAGGACGGGCAGTGGATGCGGGCCAAGGGGCATGACACCTTCTGTCCGGTGGGCCCGTGGATCGTCAACGACCTCGACCCGTCGGATCTGGAGATCCGCACCGAGGTGAACGGCGAAGTGCGGCAACGCAGTCGTACCTCGCTGATGATCCATGACATCGGTGCCATCGTCGAGTGGGTCTCGGCCGTGATGACGCTGTTGCCCGGTGACCTGATCCTGACCGGAACCCCGGAGGGGGTCGGTCCGATCGAAGACGGGGACACGGTCAGCGTCACCGTCGAGGGCATCGGCACCCTTACCAATCCGGTTGTACGCAAGCAGAAGTAGAGGTAAGTGATGACATCTCCCTCTGGTCACGTCAGGGTGAGGTTCTGCCCGTCGCCGACCGGCACCCCGCACGTCGGTTTGGTGCGCACCGCCCTGTTCAACTGGGCCTACGCCCGGCACACCGGCGGGACGTTCGTCTTCCGCATCGAGGACACCGATGCCGCGCGCGACAGCGACGAAAGCTACGCGGCGATCCTCGACGCGCTGCGCTGGTTGGGTCTGGACTGGGACGAGGGGCCCGAGGTCGGCGGCCCGTACGAGCCGTACCGGCAGTCGAAGCGCAGCGAGATCTACCGTGACGTGATCGCCCGTCTGCTCGAGGCAGGCGAGGTCTACGAGGCGTTCTCGACACCCGAAGAAGTCGAGGCGCGGCATGTGGCGGCCGGGCGCAATCCGAAACTCGGATACGACAATTACGACCGTGACCTCACCGACGAGCAGCGCGCGGCGTTCGCCGGCGAGGGCCGCAAGCCGGTGCTGCGGCTGCGCATGCCCGACGAGGACCTCGGCTGGACCGATCTGGTGCGTGGCCCGGTGAGCTTCCCAGCGGGTTCGGTGCCGGATTTTGCGATCACCCGCGCCAACGGAGATCCGTTGTACACCTTGGTCAATCCGGTCGATGACGCGATGATGAAGATCACCCACGTGCTGCGCGGCGAGGACATCATGCCCTCGACACCGCGCCAGATCGCGCTGTACCAGGCATTGATGCGGATCGGCGTCGCCGAGCAGGTGCCGCAATTCGCCCATCTGCCAAGCGTTCTCGGCGAAGGCAACAAGAAGCTGTCCAAGCGCGATCCGCAGTCGAATCTGTTCCTGCACCGCGATCGCGGCTTCCTGCCGGAGGGTCTGCTGAACTATCTGGCGCTGCTGGGCTGGGGGATCGCCGACGATCACGACGTGTTCAGCCTCGACGAGATGGTGGCCGCGTTCGACGTGGCCGACGTCAACTCGAACCCGGCGCGGTTCGACCAGAAGAAGGCCGACGCGATCAACGCCGAGCACATCCGGCTGCTGACTCCCGAGGATTTCACCGCCCGGCTGTACACCTACCTCGACGGCCATGGTCACGACACCGGTTTGGACGCCGCCGCATTCGCCGAAGCCGCCGCGCTGATCCAAACCCGCATCGTCGTACTCGGCGATGCGTGGGGGCTACTGAAGTTCTTGGACGACGGCTCCTACGAGATCGACGAGAAGGCTGCTGCCAAAGAATTGCGCGAGGAGTCCGCGCCGGTCCTGGACGCCGCGCTGGGCGCCTTGGAGGGCGTCTCCGAGTGGAATACCGCCAACATCGAGTCTGCGCTCAAGGCGGCGCTGCTGGACGGTCTGGAGCTCAAGCCCCGTAAGGCGTTCGGACCGATCCGCGTTGCGGTCACGGGTGCGACGATCAGCCCGCCGCTGTTCGAGTCGATGGAACTGCTGGGCGCCGACCGCAGCCTGGCGCGGTTGCGGGCGGCCCGGGGGAGGGTGTGAAAAACCGTCTGAAATCTTTGGTAGTCTGCTCGTCGGTCCGAAAAGCAAAACGGGGAGGCCCCCGCCGAGCCGATCGGATCGAAATCGCCTGTGACCAGCGGTGATGGGCGATTAATGGGGTATGGTGTAATTGGCAACACAGCGGTTTCTGGTACCGCCATTCTAGGTTCGAGTCCTGGTACCCCAGCCAACTAGCGGATTAGGTCAGTGAGATCGCCTGAGCTATGCTGACCATCCGGAAGTTCTAGCCCCCGTCGTCTAGCGGCCTAGGACGCCGCCCTCTCACGGCGGTAGCGTGGGTTCGAATCCCATCGGGGGTACAGAGTAAAAGCGCCCAGTTCTCACGAACTGGGCGCTTTGCGTTGCGTGGGTGGTGTGTGTCCTGTCACCCTCGCGTGACGACGCGGGCGGGCGCCGGGGCAATGGAATCGCCGCGGCACACCGAGGTGTCACGAAAGTACTGAGATTCGCCTCACAGTCGGCGGGTCAGGGCGTCGGCGGCGGCGAGCAGATCTGCCGCCCAGCGGGCTCCTGGCCGGCGACCCATTCTGTCGATCGGTCCGGACACCGATACTGCGGCGATCACGGCGCCGCGGCCGTCGCGCACGGGTGCCGAGACGCTGGCCACACCCGGCTCGCGTTCGGCGGCACTCTGCGCCCAGCCGCGCTTGCGGACCTCGGCCAGGGTGCGGTCGGTGAACTTGGCGACCGGCAGCACGGTCTGCTGGGTGGCCGGGTCGGCGTAGGCGAGCAGAACTTTGGCTCCTGAGCCGGCTGTCATCGGAAGGTGGGTGCCCACCGGCACGGTGTCACGGAGCCCGGCCGGGGGTTCGAGCGCCACCACACAGACCCGTGATTGGCCTTCGCGCCGGTACAACTGGACGCTCTCGCCAGTGATCTCGCGCAGGCGGGGCAGCACCGCGGCCCCGGCGGCCAGCAGTGGATCGTTGACGTGGGAGGCCAATTCGGTCAGTGCCGGGCCGAGGCGCCAGCGGCCGTCGGCGTCGCGGGCCAGCAGCCGGTGGGTTTCGAGCCCCGCGGCCAGTCGGTGCGCGGTCGCGCGGGGGAGGCCGGTCCGCTCGCAGAGTTCGGCCAGCCCGCAAGGGGACTCGGCGACGGTGTGCAGTACACCCACCGCTTTGTCGAGAACGCCGATGCCGCTATCATTTCTCACAGAGAGATACTAGCGTCTCGCATTATGAGATGACAAATGAGATGGCGACAGTAACTCCCAGCCCTGGCGGACTCTTGATGCAGGCCCGCATTGCCGTTAATCGAATCGAGAAGTAGCGATGGACCAATCGACACAGACATCCGTGAAGCCGCGCACCCTGGCCGAAAAGGTTTGGGACGACCATGTCGTGGCGCGCGGCAAGGGAGAGGGCGCTGCCAAAGAGCCCGACCTGATCTACATCGACCTGCATCTCGTGCACGAAGTCACCAGCCCGCAGGCGTTCGACGGTCTGCGCTTGGCCGGCCGTCCGGTTCGACGGCCCGATCTGACGATCGCCACCGAGGACCACAATGTGCCCACTGTCGACATCGACAAGCCGATCGCGGATCCGGTTTCGCGCACCCAGGTCGAGACATTGCGGCGCAACTGTGCGGAATTCGGCATCCGGCTGCACTCGATGGGAGATGCTGAACAGGGCATTGTGCACATCATCGGACCGCAACTCGGACTGACTCAGCCGGGTATGACGGTCGTGTGCGGAGACAGTCACACCTCGACCCACGGAGCGTTCGGCGCCATCGCCATGGGCATCGGCACCTCCGAGGTCGAACACGTGATGGCCACGCAGACACTGCCGCTCAAGCCGTTCAAGACCATGGCGGTCAACGTCGACGGCATCCTGCCGCCCGGCGTGAGCGCCAAGGACATCATCTTGGCCGTTATTGCCAAGATCGGCACCGGGGGTGGGCAGGGCCACGTCATCGAATACCGGGGCAGTGCCATCGAGGCGTTGTCGATGGAAGGCCGGATGACGATCTGCAACATGAGCATCGAGGCCGGGGCGCGCGCCGGAATGGTGGCTCCTGACGAGACCACCTTCGAGTTCCTCAAGGGCCGTCCGAATGCTCCCAAGGGGTCCGACTGGGACGACGCCGTCGCCGCGTGGAGCCAGTTGCGCACCGACGAGGGCGCCGAATTCGACACCGAGGTCTACCTGGACGCCGCTGCGTTGAGCCCGTTCGTGACGTGGGGCACCAACCCGGGGCAGGGAGTTCCGCTGTCCGCGTCGGTCCCGGACCCGGAGTTGATGGGCGACGACGCAGAGCGCCAGTCGGCGGAGAAGGCTTTGGCCTACATGGATCTTCGGCCCGGGATGGCCATGCGTGACATCGCCGTGGACACCGTCTTCGTCGGGTCCTGCACCAACGGTCGCATCGAGGACCTCCGGGTGGTCGCCGACGTACTACGCGATCGCAAGGTGGCCGACGGAGTCCGGATGCTGGTTGTGCCGGGCTCGATGCGGGTTCGCGCCCAGGCCGAATCGGAAGGCCTCGACCGGGTATTCACCGCTGCAGGTGCCGAATGGCGGCAGGCGGGCTGCTCGATGTGTCTGGGCATGAACCCCGATCAACTGTCCCCGGGGCAGCGCTGCGCCTCCACATCCAACCGGAACTTCGAAGGCCGACAGGGCAAGGGGGGCCGCACCCACCTGGTCTCACCGGCCGTTGCCGCAGCCACCGCCGTACGCGGAAAGCTGGCGTCCCCTGCCGATCTGCCCGCCGCGACCCGCTAAGAAACCAGAAGGAGAAGGCTGATGGAGGCTTTCAGTACTCACACCGGAATCGGCGTCCCGCTGCGGCGGGCCAATGTCGACACCGACCAGATCATCCCCGCGGTCTATTTGAAGCGGGTAACCCGAACAGGTTTCGAGGATGGATTGTTCGCCGCCTGGCGCGCCGATCCGTCGTTCATTCTGAATCTGTCGCCATTCGACAAAGGCTCCGTGTTGGTCGCCGGCCCCGATTTCGGTACCGGTTCGTCGCGCGAACATGCCGTCTGGGCACTCATGGACTATGGCTTCCGGGTGGTTATCTCGTCCCGTTTCGCCGACATTTTCCGCGGCAACGCCGGCAAGGCCGGGCTATTGGCCGCCGAAGTCGCCCAAGATGATGTCGAGCTCTTATGGAAGCTCATCGAGCAGAATCCCGGGCTGGAAATCACTGTGAATCTTCAAGATCGAAATATCGTCGCCGGAACGGTTGTGTTGCCGTTCAGAATTGACGACTACACGGCCTGGCGGCTACTCGAGGGACTCGACGATATAGGCCTTACGCTGCGGAAACAGTTTTCGATCGAGGATTACGAGAAGCGCAGGCCGGCCTGGAAGCCGCGCACTCTGCCGGCCTGATCGAGGCATCCCAAGGGCGCCTCGGCACCCGAATTCACCGCCTGCCAAACCGGTTCTGGACCCGGCCCGGCGGAGCCCAAGTGGGGCAAGAAGATTGCCGGATTGTTGCCCAGCTACGCCTGAAATTGCGCGTGGCTCTTGGAAATCAGTGGTCACAGGGTTTACCGTGTCCTCTAGTCGGTCCAAAGAGGACCACTGGTTTCGGAGGTTTTTGAATGAACAAAGCGGAGCTCATCGACGTACTCACAACCAAACTGGGCACCGATCGTCGGCAGGCTACCGCCGCGGTCGAGAACGTTGTGGACACCATCGTCCGCGCGGTGCACAAGGGCGACAGCGTTACGATCACCGGCTTCGGTGTCTTCGAGCAGCGCCGTCGCGCTGCCCGTGTGGCACGCAACCCGCGCACCGGCGAGACGGTGAAGGTCAAGCCCACCTCGGTACCGGCTTTCCGTCCGGGCGCTCAGTTCAAGGCGGTTGTCGCTGGGGCGCAGCGTCTCCCGGCAGATGGTCCGGCCGTCAAGCGCGGTGTCACGGCGGGCCCGGCCAAGCGTGGTGCCGCCAAGAAGACCGTTGCGAAGAAGGCTCCGGCCAAGAAGGCGGCGGTCAAGAAGGCTCCGGCCAAGAAGGCCGCGACCAAGGCTCCGGCCAAGAAGGCGGCGGTCAAGAAGGCTCCGGCCAAGAAGGCGGCGGTCAAGAAGGCTCCGGCCAAGAAGGCCGCAACCAAGGCTCCGGCCAAGAAGGCGGCGGTCAAGAAGGCTCCGGCCAAGAAGGCCGCGACCAAGGCTCCGGCCAAGAAGGCCGCGACCAAGGCTCCGGCCAAGAAGGTGGCTGCCAAGAAGGCTCCGGCCAAGAAGGGCCGCAAGTAATTACGGAAGAGGCACGTCGTGGGCGATAGTCAGCTCACGACGTGCCTTTCTCGTGTGGGTTAGCCGCTGCAGGCAGGCAGGGGACTGCTGAGATGGTCCGCGGCGACCAGCCGGCCGTCGACCATCGACAGCACCCAGGTGCTGCCCTTGCGATTTCCGGTGGTCTGCGGGCGTACCTGTGACCGTGCGCACCACCATGAGATGAGATCGGGAATCACTTTGCCCTGCGTGCAGATCACCGGGGTCCCAGCCCGGGCCGCGAGTTCCAGCACGCGGCTGCGGCCGGCCTTGTGGTCGGAGCTGTACGCCTCTTCGGTCAGCATCGGCTCGTTGTGAATGTCCACTCCGAGTTCCTGAGCCAGGGGCTCCAGGGTCTGATGGCAGCGCAGCCGATCGGCCGCGTAAAGCGTTGTGGCACCGAATGCCAGTAACTGACCGACCAGCGCCTCGGCCTGTGCCCGGCCGTTCTTGTCCAGGGGACGCTTGCGGTCGTCGCCCTTGAAGCGCGATCGTCGACCCGCCGTACCGTGCCGCACGATCAGCACCGTATTGGTGTCGTGCGGATGTTTGACGAAGCGGCGCAACACTTTTCGATCGTGCGGATAGCCCAGCTGATCCATCGCCGCGTCCACCGGCAGCCAGATGAGCTTGTCCACCTCGTCGTTGGGGGTGAAGTCTCCTCCGGTGGCACGGGCCGCCCAGTACCGGACCCGCTTCGTGCGTGGGGGAATCTCGTACGTGATCGAGCCGAGTCGACGGCCGAGTTGTGCGGTGTATCCGGTCTCTTCGTGAACCTCGCGTACCGCGGTCACCGGATCGGTTTCGTTCACCTCGACCTTGCCCTTGGGCAGGGACCAATCGTCATACCGTGGACGGTGGATCACCGCCACCTCGGTCACGACTCCGCCCGCGGCGTCCTGGCCGCCGCGCCACAACACGGCGCCCGCCGCGCGCACGAGCCTGGTGCCCGCTCGAGCGGCTGTTGTGCTGTCGTTGGACACCTAAACTCCTGCAGGTCATTCGGCGGGCCCGGCCCCGGCGGGGATCAGGGGTGCCGGTGACGTTCCATCAGCGACACCTGGTGATCGCGGACGGTCTGTCCCTCCTGGGGCAGCGCCGTCCAGTGACCATCGTGTCGTAACTCCCAGCATCGGGTGGCCGGATCCATCGCGGACTCGAACACGTCGTTGAGTTGGGCGGTCAGCCTCGGATCCTTGACCCGAGCCATCACCTCGACGCGGCGGTCCAGATTACGATGCATCATGTCCGCACTGCCGATCCAGAACTCGTTGATGGCGCGGAAGTGAATAATTCGCGAGTGCTCCAGGAAGCGTCCGAGGATCGAGCGCACCGTGATGTTGTCGGAGTACCCGGGGACGCCGGGACGTAGGGCGCAGATGCCGCGCACCACGATCTCGACCGGGATCCCCGCCTGCGACGCGCGGTACAGCGCATCAATCACCTGCTCGTCGACGAGTGCGTTGGCCTTCAACCGGATTCCGGTCTTGGCTCCCTCATGATGGGCGGCGATCTCGCGGTCGATCCGCTCGATGATGCCCTTGCGTACGCCGCGCGGGGCCACCAGCAGATTGCGGTAGGCGTCTTTGCGTGAGTAGCCGGTCAGTGAATTGAACAGATCGGTGAGATCGGCGCCGATGTCGGGATCGGCGGTGAGCAGGCCGACGTCCTCATACAGTCGCGCGGTCTTCGGGTTGTAGTTGCCGGTGCCGATGTGGCAGTAGCGCCGGATCGTCGACCCCTCACGCCGCACCACAAGGCAGGTCTTGCAATGGGTCTTGAGTCCGATCAAGCCGTAGACCACGTGTACGCCGGCCTGCTCAAGTGCTCGGGCCCACTTGATGTTGGCCTGTTCGTCGAAACGGGCCTTGATCTCGACGAGCGCCACGACCTGTTTACCGGCCTCGGCCGCGTCGATCAGGGCGTTGACGATGGGCGAGTCACCGGAGGTGCGGTAGAGGGTCTGCTTGATCGCCAGCACGTTGGGGTCGGCGGCGGCCTGCTCGATGAAACGTTGCACCGTGGTGGAGAACGCGTCATAGGGGTGGTGTACCAGCACATCCCCGTCGCGCAGTGTGGAGAAAATGCTCTTGGGCGTCTCACGCTCGCCGAAAGCCGGTGGGGTCGCGGGTACGAATGGCCGGTCCTTGAGGTCGGGCCGATCCACGCCATAGATCTGCCACAGCGCGGAGAGATCCAGCAGGCCGGGAACCTCGATGACGTCGCCGGGGAACACATCCAGTTCCCGCAGCAGCAGTTCGAGCATGCTCTCGGTCATGTCGTCGGACACTTCCAACCGGACCGGCGAGCCGAACCGCCGGCGGGCCAGTTCGCGTTCGAGCGCCTGCAGCAGGTCTTCGTCGCGATCCTCTTCGACCTCGAAGTCGGCGTTGCGGGTGATCCGGAACGCGTGGTGCTCAACGATTTCGAGACCGGGGAACAACACGGGCAGGAACGCCGCGATCAGTTCCTCCATGGGCAGGAACCGCACCACCGTCGATCCGTCGGCAGGCGCGCTGAGCTCGACGAAGCGGTCGACGTTGTCAGGCACCTTGATCCTGGCGAAGTGTTGGCCGCCGTCCTCGGGATGCCTGACGGTGATCGCCAGGTTCAGGCTCAGCCCGCTGACGAACGGGAACGGGTGCGCCGGGTCCACCGCCAGCGGGGTGAGGACCGGAAACACCTGCTCGTGGAAGTAGGTGGAGAGCTTCGCGCGTTCCGATTCGTCGAGCTGGGCCCAGTTGACGATGACGATGCCCTCGTCGGCCAGGGCTGGGCGGACCGAGTTGAAGAACACGCTGGCGTGACGGCTGGAAATCTGCTGGGTGCGTTCGTTGATGCGACGCAACTGCTCGCGCGGGGACAGGCCGTCGGCCGAGCGCACCGAAAGTCCCATCTCGTCGCGACGTTTGAGGCCGGCCACCCGGACCATGTAGAACTCGTCGAGATTGGACGCGAAGATCGCCAGGAACTTTGCCCGCTCGAGCAAGGGCAGCGAGGTGTCGGCGGCCAGGGCCAGGACCCGGGCGTTGAAGTCCAGCCAGCTCAGCTCGCGGTTGAGGTATCGGTCCTCGGGCAGCGCGTTGTCGACTGCCGGCGAGGTGGCCGCCGGTGGCGCTCCGGGTGTCGATGACTCGTCGGATTGCCCCGATACGACTGTCACGATGTCTCGTCGGGAGTGGTCCGACCGGGTGCCTGGCTCGGCTTCGGTCGCTTCGCTCATCCGTCCGATCATTCCCTATCGCGCGGGTCCTCGGCTACTTACTGGCACGCCTGCCGAGGGTGCGTGCCGTCGCGGTGCCGACGCCGAGGCGCCGGGCCGCCTGCAAGTCGTCGGGAGTGTCGATATCGCAGCGCAGACCGGGCCAGGCTCCGGTGAGTTCGATCGCACCGGAGCGGCGATGGCGCGCAGCCGAATCGGATCCGAAATGCGGAGCCAGGGCAGTGCCGAACGCGAACAGCGCCGACGTTCCGGTGCCGTGCCGGTCGCCGACGAAACTGCGTTGATAGCCGCGGGCCAGGGACAGGGCCTCGGCCAACTCCTGGGGTTGCAGGGCTGGTAGATCTCCTTGGAGGACAACGATATTTGCCGCCTCGGCGCGCAGCGCCGTCTCGGCCGCGGTGATCGCGTTGTTGAGTGGGTCACGATGGCCGGCTGGTGTCGGGTCCATCAGGACCCCGGCGCCGAGCTGCCTGGCGGCCTCGGCCGCGGTCTCGTCGGGCGTGACGACGGTCACCGGGGCCACGGACGACGCCGCGTTGATGGTGTCGACGAGCATGGCGAGCACCACGGCTTCGCGGGTAGCCGCGGAGAAGATCGGCGCCAGCCGGGTTTTCGCGGCTGCCAGCCGTTTGACCGCGATCACGAGGGTGACGTCAGCGGCCTGGGTGGCTGCGGCGTTGCTGCTTCGGGAGCCGCTCATCCGTTCATCCTGCCAGCCCGGCCGGAGGCGGCGCGTCCCGCCGCCGCCGGATAGGGTGAACAGGTGGTAGAGGCTGCGGTGATGGGTGCCGGTGCGTGGGGGACTGCGCTGGCCAAGGTGTTGGCGGACGCGGGGAATCCGGTGACGATGTGGGCCCGGCGCCCCGAGGTCGCCGACGAGATCAACACCGAGCATCGCAACAGTCGCTACCTCGGCGATGTCGTACTGCCGTCGTCGATCCGGGCAACCTCCGATCCGGCCGAGGCGCTGGACGGTGCCTGCACGGTGTTGTTGGGTGTTCCGGCGCAGCAACTGCGGGCGAACCTGGAGGGCTGGAAGCACCTGATCGGTGACGACGCGACCCTCGTCAGTCTCGCCAAGGGCGTCGAACTCGAGTCACTCATGCGGATGAGCCAGGTGATCGTGCAGGTGACCGGTGCCGATCCCGCCCGGGTCGCCGTGGTCACCGGGCCGAACCTGGCCAGCGAGATCGCCGACGAACAGCCCGCCGCAACCGTCGTCGCCTGCAGTGACTCCGGACGCGCGGTCGCGCTGCAACGCGCCCTGGCCACGGGTTACTTCCGGCCGTACACCAACGCCGATGTGGTCGGCGCCGAAGTCGGCGGTGCCTGCAAGAACGTCATCGCGCTGGCCTGCGGTATGGCGGTGGGCGTGGGGCTGGGGGAGAACACCGTCGCCGCCATCATCACCCGCGGACTGGCCGAGATCATGCGGTTGGGTATCGCGTTGGGCGCCACCCCCGCCACGCTGGCCGGTTTGGCCGGTGTCGGAGACCTCGTGGCCACCTGCACCTCGGGGCATTCCCGCAACCGCACCTTCGGTGTGCGTCTGGGTCAGGGCGGCAGCATGGAATCGGCGTTGATCGCCGCAGGCGGACATGTCGCCGAGGGCGTGTCCTCGTGTGAATCGGTGCTGGCGCTGGCATCCAGTTACGGTGTCGAGATGCCGCTGACCGACGCCGTTCATCGGGTGTGCCACAAGGGATTGTCGGTTCACGAAGCGGTCCTACTGCTACTGGGTCGCAGCACCAAGCCGGAGTGAGTAGATGGACGGTCTGTACGGAGATTCCACTCGGAGCGTCAAAGCTGTTGGTCTGGAATCGATTCCAGGACAGCCGGTGGCGCCCATCCCGGTGCCGGCATCGGCGTTCCATCTCTCGCCCGACGAATCCGAGTCGCTCGACAGCTATGGCCGCAGCTCCAACCCGTCGTGGCGGCAGCTCGAAGCGGCCCTCGCCGAACTGGAAGGGGCCGCCGCTGCGCTCACGTTCGGATCGGGCATGGCCGCGATCACCTCGGCTCTGCGGGTCCTGGCCAGGCCGGGATCCACGCTTGTCGTCCCCGCTGACGGCTATTATCAGGTTCGTCGTTACGCAGTAGAATACCTTGCGCCGCAGGGTATTACGGTGATCGAAGCGACTGTTGCCGATATCTGTGAGGCGTCCGCTCACGCTGACGTGGTCCTCGCCGAGACCCCGGCCAACCCGGGGCTCGACGTCGTCGATCTGCACCGGCTGGCGATGACCTGCCGCAGTCGCGGCGCCACGCTCGTCGTCGACAACACCGCGGCCACACCGCTGGGCCAACAACCGCTTTCGCTCGGTGCCGACCTGGTGGTGGCCAGCGCCACGAAATCGCTGTCGGGGCACAGTGATCTGGTGGCCGGCTACGTGGCAGGCAGTCAGCCCGAGCTGATGGCCGCGGTGGAGCGCGACCGGCTGCTGGCCGGGCCCATCCTGGGTGCGTTCGAGGCCTGGTTGGTGCTGCGCAGTCTCGGTAGTGCAGGACTGCGCTTCGAGCGGCAGTGTCAGAACGCCGCGGCCCTGGCGATGATGCTGCGCAGCCATCCGGCGGTGCGCTCGGTGCGCTATCCCGGGCTGCCCGACGATCCGGCACACGAACTGGCGGCCACCCAGATGAAGCGTTTCGGCGGGCTGGTGTCGATCGAGCTGGCCGATGCCGCCGCGGTGCACGCCCTGGTCGAGCGCAGCGCACTGCTCATCGCCTCGACCAGCTTCGGCGGGATCCACACCTCGGTCGACCGCAGGGCTCGCTGGGGTGACCCGGTGCCCGCCGGGTTCGCCCGCATCTCGGCAGGGATCGAGGACACCGAAGACCTGCTCGCCGACGTCGAGCACGCACTGCAGCGGTGAAAACCCAGGTCGGGATACACGGGAAGGCGGGAGTGGACCGGGACGGTAGCCTCTCTAGGTTGTGACAGCCCGCAATCAGACCGGATCCCGCACCCGCGTCGCCGTCGTCTACGGCGGGCGTAGCTCTGAGCACGCGATTTCCTGCGTATCGGCAGGCAGCATCCTGCGCAATCTCGACCCGGAGCGATTCGAGGTCGTCGCCGTCGGCATCACGCCCGACGGGTCGTGGATGTTGACCGACGGAAGTCCCGAGACCCTCGCCATCACCGACGGCCGGCTGCCCGAGGTGACCGAGACGTCCGGTACCGAGCTCGCGCTGCCTGCCGCCCCGAACCGCAGCGGGCAGCTGTTGGCGCTGAGCGATGGTCCCGGTGAGCTCTTGGCCGCCGTCGACGTGGTCTTCCCGGTGCTGCACGGACCCTACGGCGAGGACGGCACCATCCAGGGCCTGCTGGAGTTGTCCGGGATCCCGTACGTGGGCTCCGGTGTGCTGGCCAGCGCGGCCGGCATGGACAAGGAGTTCACCAAGAAGCTGCTGGTCGCCGAGGGCCTGCCGATCGGCGACTTCGTGGTGCTGCGTCCCAGCCGCGGCGGTTCGGCGGACACGCTGAGTTTTGAACAGCGGGAGCGCCTCGGCCTACCGGTGTTCGTCAAGCCTGCCCGGGGTGGTTCGTCGATCGGCGTCAGCCGGGTTGCGGCGTGGGAGGAGCTGCCTGCCGCGATCGAACTCGCGCGACTGCATGACCCCAAGGTCATCGTCGAGGCCGCGATCCCGGGGCGCGAACTGGAATGCGGCGTGCTCGAATTCCCCGACGGCCAGATCGAGGCCAGCACCGTGGGCGAGATCCGGGTGGCCGGCGTTCGTGGACGCGAGGACGGCTTCTACGACTTCGCCACCAAATACCTTGTCGACGCAGCCGAACTGGACGTACCCGCCAAGGTCGACGATGACGTCTCAGCGGAGATCCGCCGGTTGGCCGTGCGTGCCTTCGCCGCGATCGACTGCCAGGGGTTGGCCCGCGTCGACTTCTTCCTGACCGACGACGGACCGGTGATCAACGAGATCAACACGATGCCGGGATTCACCACCATCTCGATGTACCCGCGGATGTGGGCGGCCAGCGGTGTGGACTATCCCACCTTGCTGACCGCGATGGTCGAGACTGCGCTGGCCCGCGGGACCGGGCTGCGCTGACTCAGCGCGCCGGACCCGGTACCGGCTCCTGGGCGGGCATGGCGCGGGCGATCTGACCGGAGATCTGCTGAATCGGCGTCGGCCCTGACCCGGCGGGCAGGGTCAGGGCGACATACACCGGGCGGTCGACCGCGTACCAGGTGCTGCGGGCCTGATCGTCGGCTTCCGTTCCAGGGGCGATCGGGCCTGTGTCTCCCACCCGGAACCACTGGATGTCGTCGACCACCTGCAGCGGAGTGCCGACAACGAAATCGGTCGGGCGCTCCAGCCCGCAACGCAGGACTACCGGCTCGGTGTCGGGTTCGGCCCGCCAGGCCGCGGTGCCCGGTGGGGTCGGGTCGACGGTGGAGGCCCGCCGGAAATCGCCGAGCTGCTGGGGCAGTGCGTTGAGCAGGTTGTGGCACTGCTGGCTGTCGGCCTGTGGCGCCGGTATCGCCGGGATGGCGACGGGTTGCTGCTCGGGTGAGCGTTGCCGGGACGCCGCGATACCGAGGACCGTGATCAGCACCGAAACTGCAACGACGACAGCCGCGATCAGCAGCGCGCGGGGCGGTCCGTCGGAGTTGTGCGAGTCGGTCACGCCACCAACTCTATGGCCGGCCGGCGTTGGCGATCGGGCAGGTCAGGGTCCGGGTGATTCCGGGTGCCTGCTGCACCGCGGGCACCACATCGGACTGCAGCGCAGCCAACGTGTCGGCACTGAGACGCAAGACCACGTCATAGGGCCCGGTCACGTATTCGGCAGAAACCACGCCGGGCAGTCCGGCGAGCTGTTTGGCGACGACTTCGGCGCGACCCACCTCGGTCTGGATCAGCACGTAAGCCTCCACCACCGGCTGCCTCCTCCGTCTCGCTGCATAAACTGCTGGCCGCAGGCACCAAACGTACCGCAGGTCGGGTCCGAGTTCTCCGATGCGGCAGCCGACCGGCAGGAGGCGATATGACCGGCGAGACGATCGGCGACGATCCCGGTGACGACGACGGCCCCACCCTGGCGACCGCGGGAGAATTCGTCGTCATCGACCGGTTGGTGTCCGGACGCGTGCAGGCCGACGCCGTGACGCTGGGCCCGGGTGACGACGCGGCCGTGGTGACGGCGCCAGACGGGCGCACGGTGGTCTCCACCGACATGTTGGTGCAGGACCGCCATTTTCGGCTCGACTGGTCGACACCGCATGACATCGGGCGCAAAGCCATCGCCCAGAATGCCGCCGATGTCGAGGCGATGGGCGGCCGGGCCGTCGCGTTCGTGGTGGCGTTCGGTGCACCGCCCGGCACGTCCGTCGCGGCCGCGACGGAACTGTCCGACGGACTGTGGCACGAGGCGCGTCGGCTGGGCGCCAGCATCGCCGGTGGAGATCTGGTCAGCGCTCCGGTGTGGGTGATATCGGTCACCGTCCTCGGTGACCTCGGCGGCCGGGAACCGGTGCGCCGCAGCGGTGCCCGCGCCGGGGACACTGTCGCAGTGGCAGGGGAGCTGGGACGGTCGGCGGCCGGCTACGCACTGTGGGAGCGCGGCGTCGAAGGGCCCGCCGGGTTCGGGGAACTGCGGCAACGGCACCTCACCCCACAGCCGCCATACGGTCAGGGCGCCCGGGCCGCCAATGCCGGGGCCACCGCCATGACCGATGTCTCCGATGGCCTGCTCGCCGATCTGGGCCACATCGCGACGGCCTCCGGGGTGGGCATCGACCTGGACAGCAGCCGTCTCGACACCGATCGCCTGGCGGTCGCCGAGGCCGCCACGGCGGTGGGCGCCGACCCCCTCGCCTGGGTTCTGGGCGGTGGCGAGGACCATGCGCTGGCCGCAACCTTCCCCGGTGCGCCACCACCGGGGTGGCGGGCCATCGGACGGGTGCTCGCCGGCCCGACCGCGGTGCTCCTCGACGGCGCCGCGTGGGAGGGAAACGCGGGATGGCAGTCGTTTGACTGACGGCTCACACTAAGTTGGACTTCCGTGACTCCACGCCCCCTGAATGAACTCGTCGAGGACGGCTGGGCCCGTGCACTCGAGCCGGTGGAAACGCACGTCGCGCAGATGGGTGAGTTCCTCCGCGACGAGCTCACCGCCGGCAGACGGTATCTGCCCACTGGTCAGAATGTCTTGCGCGCCTTCACTTTCCCCTTTGAGCGGGTGCGCGTGTTGATCGTCGGTCAGGATCCCTACCCGACACCGGGGCATGCGGTCGGCCTCAGTTTCTCGGTGGGCGCCGAGGTACGTCCACTTCCGCGCAGCCTGTCCAACATCTTCAGCGAGTACACCCAGGATCTGGGCTATCCGCAGCCGGCCAACGGGGATCTCACCCCGTGGGCGGAACAGGGCGTGATGCTGCTCAACAGGGTGCTCACGGTGTCGCCGGGTACGCCGGCCTCGCACCGCGGCAAGGGCTGGGAAGCGGTGACGGAGTGTGCGATCCGGGCCCTCGTCGCGCGCGAGCAGCCGATGGTGGCCGTGCTGTGGGGTCGCGACGCGTCGACCCTCAAACCGTTGCTGGCCGAAGGCGACTGCGCGACGATCGAATCGCCGCACCCGTCGCCGTTGTCGGCGTCGCGGGGATTCTTCGGGTCGCGCCCGTTCAGCCGGGCCAATGAATTGCTGCAGCAGAAGGGCGCCGACCCGATCGAATGGCGGCTGCCCTGAGGAGATCAGGGCGCGGGGATCGCGGGGATCGCGGGGATCGCGGGCGGTGACGGGATCGGTGGAGGCGAGGGGATACCCGGTGAGGGAATCTGAACAGTCATGTCCCCGCCGCCGTCGCCGGGAGGCGCGGGCATCTCAGCCGGCGGCGTCGCGGGTCCGGGCGATACCGGGGTCTCGATGACAGTCGTCCCGGTGTGGGTCGCCGGACCCTCCGAGGTCACCGGAGCCTCCGTTGTCGAGGGAGTCTCCGAGGTGGTGTTTTCATCGGAACTCGTGCCGCCGCATGCGGACAGCACGAAACCGACCGCGATTGCGGCCGCGAATACGTAGATCGGCGGGTGTGGTGCACGACGTGAGGTCATGACGACAGGACATACCCCGCCGTCACCTCGGATAAACAGGAGCGTCACGCACCGATCAGGCGCGCGAGACTAGCCGCGCGAGACCTTGCCGGCCTTGATGCAGGAGGTGCAGGCGTTCACGCGCTGCTTGTTGCCGCCCGGACGCGCCACGGCACGCACCGACTGGATGTTCGGATCCCAGCGCCGGCTGGTCCGCCGGTGCGAGTGCGACACCGACTTGCCGAAGCCAGGCGCCTTTCCGCAGATATCGCACACGGCAGCCATATCAACAACTCCTCGAAATCAGTACTTGGGGGGCCTGGGCCCACTCGCCGCAAACGGCGGGGCTCGACCCGACAACCTGATCAGAATACCGGGAGGCCAGAGGATCGCCAAAACGGCTCGTGAACACGACCCAGGTTATGCACAGCCAGAGGTGCTCTGATCGGGTTCGTCGTCGTCACTGGATAGGCTGGCGGCCACGGCCATGACCGCGCCGCAATGGGGGATCGCCTCGGGTTTCGGTGGGGATCTGATTCGGGATTGGGAGGTCCGATGTCGGCTCGGCAGCTGGATGCTTCCGCTCTGCGGGCCTGGGCCCATACCGCTGTCGATGAGCTGATCGTCCATACCGACGAGATCAACCGGCTCAACGTGTTCCCGGTGGCTGATGCCGATACCGGGACAAACATGCTGTTCACGATGCGTTCGGCGTGGGCACACGTCGATGCAGAGCCGGTCGGCGCCGACCTCACGGCGGTGGCGGGCGCGTTGGCGGCCGGGGCGTTGCAGGGGGCTCGGGGCAACTCCGGGGTGATCCTGTCCCAGATTCTGCTCGGCCTGGCCGAGGTCATCACCACCGCTGCGGCCCGGCGTGACGGTGGCCTCTCCGCGGTGGACGGCACGCTGTTCGGCACGGCGCTGCGGCACGCCGCCGTCCTGGTCGTCACCTCCATGGGTGAGCACGTGCCGGGCACGATCGTGTCCGTGTTGCAGGCAGCCGCCGAGGCCGGCGAACGGTGCGCGACCGCCGGCGGCGACGTCGCCGATGTGGCTGCCACGGCCGGCGAGGCCGCATCGGCCGCCCTGGACCGCACACCCGAACAACTCGATGTACTGGCCAAGGCCGGGGTGGTCGATTCCGGCGGTCGCGGCCTGCTCGTCCTGCTCGACGCCATGACGGCCACATTGACCGGCCACGTGCCCCGCCGGCCGGTCTACGCTCCGGCCTCCCCGCAGGCCACGCTGGCGGCCGAGGCGGCGCCGCCACAGTTCGAGGTCATGTACCTGCTGAGCGGGTGCGGTGCGCCTGCCGTCGAGGGGCTGCGGGCAGCGTTGGAGCAGATCGGTGAGTCGGTGGCGATCGCCGCCTCGGGCAGCGATCAGTACTCGGTGCACGTCCACCTCGACGACGCCGGGGCCGCGGTCGAGGCTGGGCTGGCGGTGGGGTCGCTGACCCGGATCCAGATCACTGCGCTGACCGCCGCCGGGGGCGTCCGGCCCGCCGGTGGATGGGCCCGTGAGCGCGCCGTGCTGGCGGTGGTCGACGGGGACGGCGGTGTCGAACTGTTCGCCGGGGAGGGTGCGCAGGTATTGCGGCCCGATGCCGGTGCGTCGATCAACGCGCAGCAGTTGTTGCGTGCCCTGATCGATGTGGGTGCGGCCCAGGTCATGGTGCTGCCCAATGGATATGTCGCTGCCGAGGAACTGGTGGCGGGCTGCACGGCCGCGATCGGTTGGGGGATCGACGTGGTGCCGGTGCCTGCGGGTTCGATGGTGCAGGGGTTGGCAGCGCTGGCGGTCCACGACGAGGGACGACAGGCCGTCGACGACGGGTACACGATGGCGCGCGCCGCCGCGGGCGCGCGGCACGGTGCGGTGCGGATCGCGACCGAAGAGGCATTGACCTGGGCGGGCACCTGCAAGCCGGGCGACGGGCTCGGCATCGCCGGCGATGAGGTGCTGATCGTCGGGCCGGACCTCACCTCGGCGGCCGCCGGGTTGATCGATTTGCTGATGGTGGCCGGCGGAGAGCTGATCACCGTGCTGATCGGCGACGGTGTGGACGACGCCGTGGGGGAGGCGCTGAAGGCCCATGTGCGCCGCGAGCACCTCGGTGCCGAATTGGTGACCTATCACACCGGCCACCGTGGTGACGCCCTGCTGATCGGGGTGGAGTAGTGGCGACTCTCGGCGACCGGTTGGATCTGGTGCTCGGGGCAAAGGCGGCCAAGCCGCTCCAGGAGCATTTCGGCATCGTCACCGTCAACGATCTGCTTCGGCATTACCCCCGCAAGTACAGCGACGGGATGTCGGTGCGCGGAGAAGGGGAGGCACTCGATCTGGAGGAGGGCGAGCACGTCACGTTCATCGAGGTCGTCACCGAAACCAAGACCGGTGAGATGAAGGCGGTCTTCAACAAGACGACGGGCAGGCCGAAGAGTCGCAAGTGGCTGCGGGTCACCCTGGGCGAGCACCGGCCCTCCGTGACGGCGACGTTCTTCAATGCCGGGTGGATGGTCGACAAGCTGGAAAAAGGCACGCGGCTCATGCTCTCCGGTGAGGTCAAGTACTTCCGTGACAATCTGCAACTCGACCATCCGGCGTTCCTGGTCCTGAATCCGCCGCCCGGCAAGCAGATCGGGACCAAGTCACTCAAGACCATCGCGTCGGCATCGGGGGCCACCGGCGAGGAGATGCTGGCCGAGTTCGAGCGAGACTTCTTCCCGATCTACCCGGCCTCGGCGAAGGTGCAGAGCTGGGACATCTACGCGTGCGTGCGCCAGACCCTCGACGTGCTCGACCCGGTTCCGGATCCACTCCCGGAAGACTTTGTTCGCCAACACAATCTGATGTCGGAGGACGAGGCGCTCCGGGCTGTCCACCTGGCGGAGAACACCACTGCGCGGGAGCGGGCCGCCGAGCGGCTGACCTACGACGAAGCGATCGGGCTGCAATGGGGGCTGGTGGCCCGACGGTACAGCGAACTGAGTGAATCCGGCCCTGCTGCACCACGAACCGACGACGGATTGGCCGCCGCGATGCGGGGTCGGTTGCCGTTCGAGCTGACCGCCGGGCAGTCCGAGGTGCTGGAGGTGATCTCGGGCGAGTTGGCCTCGACGAGGCCGATGAACCGGATGCTGCAGGGTGAGGTCGGCTCGGGCAAGACCATCGTGTCGGTGCTGGCGATGCTGCAGATGGTCGATGCGGGCTACCAGTGTGCGCTGTTGGCGCCCACTGAGGTGCTTGCCGCACAACATGCGCGTTCGATTCGCGACGTGCTGGGGCCGTTGGCGATGGCGGGGCAACTCGGCGGGGCCGATACCTCGACCGGGGTCGCGCTGCTCACCGGGTCGATGACGGCGCCGCAGAAGCGTGCGGTGCGCGACGAGGTGGCGTCCGGGCGGGCCGGCATCGTTGTCGGCACCCATGCACTGCTGCAGGAGGCGGTCGAGTTCCACAACTTGGGCATGGTGGTCGTCGACGAACAGCACCGGTTCGGTGTGGAGCAACGGGATACATTGCGCGCCAAGGCTCGTGATGGATTGACCCCCCATCTGCTGGTGATGACGGCCACGCCGATTCCCCGCACCGTCGCGCTCACCGTCTACGGCGATCTGGAGACCTCGACGCTGCGCGAGCTGCCCAGGGGACGTCAGCCCATCACCACCAACACCATTTTCATCTCGCAGAAGCCGGCCTGGCTGGACCGGGCCTGGGCTCGAATCCGCGAGGAGGTGGCCGCGGGGCGCCAGGCCTATGTGGTCGCCTCGCGCATCGACGAGTCCGACAAGCCCGACGGCAAGAACGAAGGGCGCGGGGGCCCGCCGCCGGTCACGGTGGTCGACCTCTTCGACCGGTTGGGTGCGGGTCCGCTGTCCGGGTTGCGGCTCGGCCTGATGCACGGCCGGCTGTCCGGCGACGAGAAGGACGCGGTGATGGGCTTGTTCCGGGCCGGCGAGATCGATGTGCTGGTGTGTACCACCGTCATCGAGGTCGGTGTCGACGTGCCCAACTCCACCATGATGGTGGTGATGGACGCCGACCGGTTCGGCATCAGCCAGCTGCATCAGCTGCGTGGCCGGATCGGCCGTGGGCAGCATCCCAGCTTGTGCCTGTTGGCCACCCGGCTGCCCGAGACGTCCAAGGCCGGTGAACGGATCAAGGCCGTGGCGGGCACCCTGGACGGATTCGCCCTGGCGGATCTGGATCTCGATGAGCGTCGCGAGGGAGATGTGCTGGGCCTCAACCAGTCCGGGCGCACCGTCAACTTGCGCTTCCTGTCTCTGCGGGATCATCTCGAAGTGATCCAGGAAGCCCGGGCATTCTGCGAGCAGCGCTACGCGCAGAGTCCCCATGATCCCGGAATAGACCTGCTGGCAGCACAATTCGTGCACACGGACCGCGTCGAATATCTGGACAAGGCGTGACCCGCCGCCGGATGTGGTGGCTGGCCGCAGCGGTGGCACTCGCAGTGGTCGTGGCCGTCCAGGTGGCGTGGTCGACACAACGTCCCGGCCGGTTCGCCGCCCAGGCGCAACCGCCCACCGTCACGCCCGGGGTCGATCTGCTCGCCGGAGTGCCCGAGGTGCCGGTGCGGGTGCGGGGCAACGATTATCGCCGCGCGGCGTTCGGTGACTCGTGGGACGACGACAACAGCGCGCCCGGTGGACACAACGGCTGTGACACCCGCAACGACATCCTCGACCGTGACCTCGTGGACAAGACGTTCGTCGCGATCAAGCGGTGTCCGACCGCCGTGGCGACCGGTACCCTGCACGATCCGTATACCAATGCGGTGGTGTCGTTCGTCCGCGGTAACCGGACCGGTGCCTCGGTGCAGATCGACCACATCGTGCCGCTGGCGTTGGCGTGGGACCTCGGCGCGCGGGACTGGCCCGACGATCTGCGGCTGCGGTTCGCCAACGATCCGGCCAATCTGCTGGCGGTCGCCGGTAAGCCGAATCAGGACAAGGGCGATCAGGAGCCCGCGCACTGGATGCCGCCCAATCACGCCTTCTGGTGTCAGTATTCGGTGCAGTTCGTCGAGGTGTTGCGCGGCTACGCGCTGCCGGTCGACGCCGCGTCGGCCGGGGTCCTGCGCGAGGCGGCCGGAACCTGCCCGACGGGGTAGTGCTGCGGCGGGCTCAGCCGGTGAAGGTCGCCGGGTCGGGCCGGAACCGGGTGCCGTTATCGAGGCCGTTGAGGCTGTCGATCTGCTCGGCGGTCAGCTCGAAGCCGAACACGTCGAGATTGGAGGCGATCCGCTCCGGGTTGGTCGAGCGGGAGATCACGCTGTTGCCCAGCTGGATGCTCCAGCGGATCAGCACCTGCGCCGGGGTCCTGCCGTGGGCGTCGGCGATGGCCGTGACGGCCGGGTTGTCGAGCAGGCTGCCGACGCCGAGCGGGCTGTAGGCCTGGGTGACGACGTTGTACTGGGCGTTGGCGGCGCGCCAGGCACTCTGATTGAGCAAGGGGTGCAGCTCGATCTGGTTGACCGCAGGAGCGACGAAGGTCAGGTCCACGATCGTCGACAGGTTCTCTGGGCTGAAGTTGGACACCCCGGTGGAGCGGGCCAGCCCGGCCTGCTTGAGTGCCATCAGCCCGCCCCAGCTGTCGACGTACTTGCCGATGTCGTTGCCCGGCCAATGAATCAGGTACAGGTCGACGTAGTCCAGGCCGAGCCGGTCCAGGCTGGCCCGCCCGGCGTCCTGGGACGACGTGAAACCGTGATCGGTGATGGCCAGCTTGGTGGTGACCGAGATCTCCTCGCGCGGAATGCCCGAGGCCGCGATGGCACGGCCGACGCCGGCCTCGTTGTCATAGGCGGCCGCGGTGTCGATCAGGCGATGGCCGGCCTCAAGCGCCGCTGATACCACGCGCTCCGCCTCGGAATCCGAGAGTCCGCCGACGCCCAGGCCGACGACGGGGATCGTGCGGTCGTCGTTGAGCGTGACGGTGGGAATCGCAGCCCCGTCGGAGGAGGTCATGGCACCTATCCTGTGAAGTTGAAGGTTCGGGGGTCGGGTCCCAGGCGGGTGGCCGTCTCCAGCGAGGCGATAGCCGACATGTCCGATGCGTCCAGATCGAAATCGAACACGTCGAAGTTGCTGGCAATCCGCTCTGGATTCACCGACTTGGGGATGACGATATTACCCAGATGTATATGCCACCTAATCAGTACCTGTGCGGTGGTTTTACCGTGCCGTTCGGCGATGCCGGTGATCACCGGATCGGTGAGTAGGGAACCCTGGCCCAGCGGGCTCCAGGCCTCGGTGGCGATGCCCAATCTGGCGTGTACCTCGCGAAGCTCGTGTTGCGGGAAGAGCGGGTGCAATTCGATCTGATTGACCGCGGGCACGATGCCGGTGGCGTCGATCAGCACGGTCAGGTGTTCGGGCGCGAAGTTGCTGACCCCGATGGACCGGATCCGGCCCTGATCACGCAAATGCGCGAAGGCCTTGAACGTGTCGACGTAGGCGTTGTTGGCCGGCACCGGCCAGTGGATGAGATACAGGTCGAGGTAGTCGACACCGAGGCGATCCAGGCTCGCGTCGAATGCGGCCAGCGTCGAGTCGTATCCCTGGTCGCTGTTCCACAGCTTGGTCACCAGGAACACATCCTCGCGGGGTACCCCGGAGCCGGACAGGCCGCGGCCGGTCTCGGCCTCGTTGCGGTATGCCGCGGCTGTGTCGATGTGCCGATAACCTGCCTGTAGGGCCGCCGTCACCGCGCGTTCGGTCTCCTCGGCAGGGGTCTGCCAAACCCCCAACCCGACTTGCGGTACCGAATTACCGTCGTTCAGCGTGACACGCGGACTCACAGAGGGAGCAGCCATGACCGAAAGTCTGCCAGGCGGGCCGGCCGGAGGTGGACCTGATGGCCACAGCCGCGACACGGTCAAGCAGGCGGTGCTCGAGCGGGCAACCAAGTTCACGCTGTCCGCGATTCCGCGCCTTTCCGATCGGACCAAACGCCTGCTGCTGGGTGGGCGTTCGGTGGTCGTCGACGGCAACACCCTGGACACCACACTGCAGTTCACCCTGGCCGCCGAACGCGCCGCCGGAGTCGGGGGCCTGGTCGCCGATCACAGCCGGGAGTCCGGCGTCGCCGTGTCGCGGGCCGCGCTGCGGGCCACCGCGGCCATGATGACGGCCCGGATCCGAGCGGATGTGACCGAGATTTCGATTCCCGGTCCGGCCGGTCCACTCCGGGCGCGACGCTACGTCCCGGATGGCACCGGACCCCCGGTCACCTCGGCGCTGCTGTTGTACTTCCACGGCGGCGGCTTCGTGATCGGTGACCTCGACACCCACGACAACCTGTGCCGGCTGATCTGCCGGGACGGCGGAATTCAGGTGATCTCCGTCGACTACCGGCTTGCGCCCGAGCACAAGGCGCCTGCGGCGACCGATGATGCCTATGCCGCCTACCGTTGGGCGCTGGACCATGCGGCCGGCCTCGGCGCCACCCACATCGTGGTCGGGGGAGACAGTGCGGGCGCAAACCTGGCCGCCGTGGTGGCTCAGCAGGCCCGCGATTCCGAGCTGCCGCTGCCCGCGCTGCAATTGCTGCTCTACCCGGTCACCGACTGGTCGAGCGAGACGCGGTCGAAGACGCTGTTCTCCGACGGGTACTTCCTGCAGAAGCGCGACATGGACTGGTTTTCCGAGCTCTACCTCGATGGAGCCGAGGTGTCCGCTGACGATCCGGTGGTGTCACCGCTGCTGAGTGAAGATCTCTCCGGCTTGCCGCCCGCGCTGGTGGTCACGGCCGGGTTCGATCCGTTGCGGGACGAGGGCAACCGGTACGCGAGGGCCATGCAGGACGCCGGGGTGGTGGTGGACCTCCGGGAGGAGCGGTCGATGATCCACGCGTTCGCCAATTTTTTCCCGCTGGGAGGCGGTAGTGCCACCGCGACGAGCGCAATGATCTCGGCGCTGCGGGCACATCTCAGCCACGCCGAAAGCTGACCTGGTGCCGCCGGTACGCTTGTCGACGTGGCCAAACCGAAGAAGACCGCGAAATACGATCTCAAGGCGGCGGATCGCAAGCGCAACCTGTGGGTTCAGATCGGGCTGACAGCCGTTGTGGTGCTGTTCGCCGTCGGCCTGGTGTTCTACATCGTGTCGACCGGCCACAAGCGCCCGGCCTCGGGGGAGGCCCGCGCCGTGCACGTGGCGGCGCCCAATGTGATCACCAAAGAGGGCACCTCTGAGCCCAAGGTGACGCTGAGCCTCTACGAGGATTTCCTGTGCCCCGCGTGCGGCAATCTGGAACAGCTGTTGGGCCCGACCATCAACAAGCTCATCGACACCGGTGCGGTGGCAGTCGACTACCACATGGTGGCGATCCTGGACAAGATGGGCAACGGCTACTCGTCGCGGGCCGGCGGCGCCGCCTACTGTGTCGCCGACGAGTCCATCGATTCGTTCCGCCGATTCCACTCCGCACTGTTCAGCCCGGGCATCCAGCCGGCGGAGAACGGCGGTGTCTACCCGGACAACGCCCGGATCATCGAGCTGGCCCGCCAGGCCGGTGCCGCCGGTGGCGTGCCCGACTGCATCACCAAGGCGCGCTACGTGGAGATGGTGCAGGGGATGGCCGCGGCCGCCGGGATCAACTCGACACCGACCATCCGGTTCAACGGCGAAGAATACAGTCCGACCACGCCCGACGCGCTGATCGCGAAGGTCAAAGAGGTCGTCGGCGATCTGCCGGCCTTAAACGGCCCCGCCCCCGGCCCGGCCGCGCCCGCCCCGGCGCCCGGCGCACCGGCAGCCCCCGCACCGGCCCACCCGTGAGTGACGCCGCAGCCCCCGAGGTTGACGAACTCGGCGATTCTGGGGCCCAGAAGGCCCCGGGAGTAGCCGTCGGCAAGGCCGGCGCGGTCGCGATACTGATCGCCGGTGTCCTCGGGTTGGCGGCGGCGCTGGCGCTGACGGTCGAGAAGATCGAGCTACTGATCGACCCGAGTTACGTCCCGACCTGCAGCATCAACCCGGTCCTCTCCTGTGGCTCGGTGATGTCCACCTCTCAGGCAGCGGTCTTCGGGTTCCCCAACTCGCTGATCGGGGTGGTCGGGTTCACTGTCACGCTGGTCACAGGTGTGATGGCCGTCGCGGGCGTTCGGTTGCCCCGGTGGTACTGGGCCGGGCTGGCGGCGGGAAGTCTGCTTGGTGTGGTCATGGTGCATTGGCTGATCTTTCAGAGCCTCTACCGCATCGGCGCCCTGTGCCCGTACTGCATGGTCGTGTGGGCGGTCACCATTCCGCTGTTCGTGGTGGTGAGTGCGGTGGCCCTTCGGCCGCTGCACACCAACGGGGTCGCCCGGATCGTCTACCAGTGGCGGTGGTCGCTCGTGGCGCTCTGGTTCACCTCACTTGTGCTGTTGATCTTGGTGCGTTTCTGGGAATACTGGTCAACGCTGTTGTAACACTCCAGAAATAACTTGGCGGTTAGGTCTACCCGTGATTTCCAAGCTGTTAGTCGCCAATCGTGGCGAGATCGCTATCCGTGCGTTCCGTGCCGCCTATGAGATGGGCATCGCGACGGTGGCGGTGTACCCGTACGAGGATCGCAATTCGCTGCATCGCCTGAAGGCCGATGAGTCCTATCAGATCGGCGAAATCGGCCATCCGGTACGGGCGTACCTGTCGGTGGACGAGATCATCAGGGTTGCCCAACATTCCGGTGCGGACGCGGTGTATCCGGGCTACGGGTTCTTGTCGGAGAATCCGGAACTGGCGGCCGCCTGCGCGGAGGCGGGCATCACTTTCGTCGGGCCCTCGGCGCAGGTTCTGGAACTGACCGGCAACAAGGCGCGGGCGATCGCGGCTGCGAAGGCCGCCGGACTGCCGGTCCTGGCATCCTCGACGCCGTCGTCGTCGGTCGACGAATTGGTCGTTGCGGCAAGGGATATGACGTTCCCGTTGTTCGTGAAGGCGGTCTCCGGTGGCGGCGGGCGCGGAATGCGCCGCGTGACGGACCCCGAGTCGCTACCCGAGGCGGTGGAGGCGGCTTCGCGGGAGGCGGAGTCGGCGTTCGGCGATCCCGAGGTGTACCTGGAGCAGGCCGTCATCAACCCGCGCCACATCGAGGTACAGATCCTTGCCGACACGCAGGGCAATGTGATGCACCTGTTCGAGCGGGATTGCAGCGTGCAGCGACGGCATCAGAAGGTGATCGAGCTGGCGCCGGCGCCGAACCTGGATCCTGCTCTGCGTGAACAGATTTGCGCGGATGCCGTGGCGCTGGCCAGCCAGATCGGCTACAGCTGTGCGGGCACGATCGAGTTCCTGCTGGACGAGCGCGGGCATCACGTGTTCATCGAGTGCAATCCGCGGATCCAGGTGGAGCACACGGTGACCGAGGAGATCACCGATGTGGACCTGGTGGGCTCCCAGTTGCGGATCGCCGCCGGGGAGAGCCTGGAAGATCTGGGTTTGAGTCAGGAGTCGTTGGTCATCCGCGGTGCGGCGATGCAGTGCCGGATCACGACCGAGGATCCGGCCAACGGTTTCCGCCCGGACACCGGCCGGATCACCGCCTACCGGTCGCCCGGAGGTGCGGGTATCCGCCTGGACGGTGGATCCAACCTGGGTGCGGAGATCTCCGCTCATTTCGATTCGATGCTGGTCAAGCTGACGTGTCGGGGACGTGATTTTTCCACCGCCGTCTCGCGCGCCCGGCGCGCACTGGCAGAGTTCCGGATTCGCGGTGTGTCGACGAATATCCCGTTCCTGCAGGCGGTGATCGATGATCCCGACTTCCGCGCCGGGCGGGTCACCACCTCGTTCATCGACGACCGTCCGCAGCTTCTGACTGCCCACACGCCTGCCGACCGCGGTACCAAGATCTTGAACTACCTGGCTGATGTCACGGTGAACAAGCCCAACGGTGAGCGGCCGTCGGCGGTGTACCCCCAGGACAAGTTGCCTGCGTTGGATCTGTCGACGGTGCCGGCGGCCGGTTCCAAGCAGCGTCTGGTCGAGTTGGGCCCCGAGGGGTTCGCGCGGTGGATGCGGGACAGCGAAGCGCTCGGGGTCACCGATACGACGTTCCGTGATGCGCATCAGTCGTTGTTGGCCACCCGGCTACGTTCCACCGGCCTGCTCAAGGTGGCGCCCTATGTGGCACGGACGATGCCGCAGCTGTTGTCCATCGAGTGCTGGGGTGGGGCGACTTACGATGTGGCGCTGCGGTTTCTGAAGGAAGATCCGTGGGAGCGGTTGGCCGCTCTGCGCGAGGCGGTGCCCAATATCTGTCTGCAGATGTTGTTGCGGGGCCGGAACACGGTGGGATACACGCCGTATCCGGAATTGGTGACGTCAGCATTCGTCGACGAAGCGACCCGAACCGGCATCGACATCTTCCGGATCTTCGATGCGCTCAACAATGTCGAGTCGATGCGTCCGGCGATCGATGCGGTGCGTGAGACCGGTACGGCGATCGCCGAAGTGGCGATGTCCTACACCGGGGATCTCAGTGATCCCGGCGAAAACCTGTACACGCTGGACTACTACCTGAAGCTGGCCGAGCAGATCGTCGATGCCGGCGCGCACGTGCTGGCGATCAAGGACATGGCCGGGTTGCTGCGTCCGCATTCGGCGCACCTGCTGGTAAGTGCGCTGCGTAGTCGGTTTGATCTGCCGGTGCATGTGCACACCCATGACACTCCGGGCGGGCAGCTGGCGACATATCTGGCGGCCTGGCAGGCCGGGGCGTCGGCAGTGGACGGCGCGGCCGCGCCGCTGGCGGGCACCACCAGCCAGCCGGCGTTGTCCTCGATCGTGGCCGCGGCCGCGCATACGTCGTTCGACACCGGGTTGTCGCTGGGTGCGGTCTGCGACCTGGAGCCCTACTGGGAGGCGCTGCGCAAGGTCTACGCCCCATTCGAATCCGGATTGCCGGCACCCACGGGCCGTGTCTACACCCACGAGATTCCCGGTGGGCAGCTGAGCAATCTGCGGCAGCAGGCCATCGCGCTGGGGCTGGGGGATCGGTTCGAGGAGATCGAGATCGCGTACGCCGCGGCCGACCGGGTGCTGGGCCGGTTGGTGAAGGTGACCCCGTCGAGCAAGGTGGTCGGGGACCTGGCGTTGGCGTTGGTGGGCGCCGGGGTCAGTGCGCAGGAGTTCGCCGCCGATCCGGCCCGCTACGACATCCCCGACAGCGTGATCGGGTTCCTGCGGGGCGAACTCGGTGATCCGCCGGGCGGGTGGCCGGAGCCGTTGCGCACCAAGGCTCTTGAGGGTCGTGGTCCGGCCAAGCCGATGCAGGAGCTCTCGGTCGAGGACGAGGCGCTGTTGGCCGCGCCCGGCCCCAAGCGGCAGGCGAGGTTGAACCGGTTGTTGTTCCCGGCGCCGACCAAGGAGTTCGAGTCGCACCGGGAGATCTACGGCGATACCTCCGGCCTGAGTGCGAATCAGTACTTCTACGGGCTGCGCTACGGCGAGGAGCATCGTGTCGAGCTCGAGCGTGGTGTGCAGTTGTTGATCGGTTTGGAGGCGATCTCCGACGCCGACGAGCGGGGTATGCGTACGGTGATGTGCATCCTCAACGGGCAGCTACGGCCGATCACGGTGCGCGATCGCAGCATCGCCAGTGAGGTCCCGGCTGCGGAGAAGGCCGATCGCAACAATCCCGATCATGTCGCGGCGCCGTTCGCGGGTGTGGTGACCGTCGGTGTGGCAGCCGGCGACACCGTGGAAGCCGGTGCGACGATCGCCACCATCGAGGCGATGAAGATGGAAGCGGCCATCACGGCCCCGAGGGCCGGCACCGTCGAGCGGGTCGCCGTGGCCGCCACGGCGCAGGTCGAGGGTGGTGACCTGCTGGTGGTGGTGACCGGTTCGGCGGGCAGGAACGAAGCGACCGGGGGATCGATCTGACCCGCATCATCGCGGGGGCACTCGGTGGCCGCCGGCTTAGAGTGCCCCAGCACCAATCCGGTCTGGGTACCCGCCCCACCTCCGATCGGGTCAGGGAGGCGGTGTTCAACGCCTTGACGGCGCGGCTGGATTTCACCGGGTTGTCGGTGCTGGACCTGTACGCGGGTTCGGGAGCGCTTGGCCTGGAGGCGCTTTCGCGTGGTGCGACCTCGGCCACCTTCGTCGAGTCGGATGCCCGGGCAGCCGCCGTCATCGCCGAGAACATCACTGCGCTGGGCGTCCGCAACGCCGCGGTACGCCGGGGCACTGTGGACTCGGTGTTGGCCGGGGGTGCGACGCGTCCGGTCGATCTGGTGTTCGCCGACCCGCCGTACGACCTCGGTGACGCCGCGGTCGACGCGATGCTGACGGTGTTGGCCGCTGCCGGTTGGGTGGCCGCGGGCACCCTCGTCCTGGTGGAGCGGCGGTCGTCGAGCCAACCGGTGAGCTGGCCGGACGGCTGGGATGTGTTGAGCGCCCGGCGCTACGGTGACACCCGCGTCGAACTCGCCGAAGTGGGCTAGCGGCGCGGGTGTGGCGGCCGGGCCTGTACCGTCGTCACCCATGAGTGGCGCGGTATGTCCCGGCTCCTTCGACCCGGTCACCCTTGGCCATATCGACATCTTCGAGCGGGCGGCGGTGCAGTTCGATGAGGTCGTGGTGGCGATCCTGGTGAATCCCAACAAGAAGGGCATGTTCGATCTCGACGAGCGCATCGCGATGATCGTCGAATCGACCACACACCTGCCGAATCTGCGGGTCGAGGCCGGGCAGGGCCTGGTCGTCGACTTCGTCCAGACGCGCGGTCTGACCGCGATCGTCAAGGGCCTGCGCACCGGCACCGACTTCGAGTACGAGCTGCAGATGGCTCAGATGAACAAGCATGTGGCCGGTGTCGACACGTTCTTCGTCGCCACCACACCGCAGTACTCGTTCGTGTCCTCGTCGCTGGCCAAGGAGGTCGCATCCCTGGGCGGCGACGTCTCGGCGTTGCTTCCCGAGCCGGTCAACCGCAGGTTGCAGGAGAAGCTCAGCCGCTGACGCTCACCAATCTGAGCTCGTGTGCGAGATTTCGCCGACATTTGGCACATAAGTTCAGGTTGGGCGGCGAACGTGGGCAAACACGGACGAACAAGCCCATCGGCGACACACCGATTGCGCTCCCAAGTCACAGGCGTAACACCAGGCACACTGGTCACTGACAACGACGACCTGGAGGGTTTTGCCGTGTACCGAGTTTTTGAAGCGCTCGACGAGCTCGGCGCGATCGTTGAAGAAGCGCGTGGTGTGCCGATGACCGCTGGCTGCGTGGTGCCCCGCGGTGATGTCCTCGAGCTGATCGACGACATCAAGGATGCGATCCCCGGTGAGCTCGACGACGCGCAGGATGTGCTGGATGCGCGCGATTCGCTGTTGCGCGAAGCCAAGGAACACTGCGAGTCGGTGATGGGCAAATCGAACGCCGATGCCGACGGCATGCTCAATCACGCCAGGGGCGAGGCCGACCGGCTGCTGGCCGATGCGAAGGCGCAGGCCGACCGGATGGTCGCCGAGGCCCGTCAGCACAGCGAACGCATGGTCGGGGAGGCGCGCGAAGAGTCGGCGCGGCTCGCGGCCGCGGCCAAGCGGGAATACGAGGCGAGCACGGGCCGGGCCAAGGCCGAGGCCGATCGCCTGACCGAGAACGGCAACATTTCCTACGAGAAGGCCGTGCAGGAGGGCATCAAGGAGCAGCAGCGTCTGGTGTCTCAGACCGAGATCGTCTCGACGGCGACCGCCGAGGCCACCCGTCTCGTCGATGCAGCGCACGCCGAAGCCGACCGGTTGCGCGGCGAGTGCGACATCTACGTCGACAGCAAACTGGCCGAGTTCGAGGACTTCCTCAACGGCACGCTGCGCTCTGTCGGGCGCGGACGTCACCAGTTGCGCACGACCGCGGGAACGCACGACTACGCGACCCGCTGACGACGGTGGGTCACGGGGTCGGTGCACTGCGTCGTGGGGCGTTCTGACGCCGCCGTAGGATTGATGCATGTCGACGCATGCGAGATCAGCTGGGCGCAGACGGCCTGAAAGGCGTAGTGATTCCCGATCGCCGCTGGTGATCGACGTCGCTCGGCTGGGCCGACGGCCGGGTTCGTTTCTGGCCTACCAGGAGACGGTGCCGAGTCCGGTGCGGATCGGGGCCGAGTTGGTCGCCATCGAGAAAGGTGCGCCCCTCGCGCTCGATCTGCAGCTGCAGTCGGTTTCGGAGGGTGTGCTGGTCAGCGGAACCGTTTCGGCTCCCACTGTCGGTGAATGCTCACGCTGCCTGACCGCGGTCGCCGGTGACGTCGAGATCGACCTCACCGAGCTGTACGCGTACCCGGACAGCGCCACCGACGAGACCACCGAGGCCGACGAGTTGGGCCGGGTGGGCGCCTCCGGTCAGTCCGACACCGTCGATCTGGAACAGCCGATCATCGACGCCGTCGGGTTGGCGTTGCCGTTTTCCCCGTTGTGCCGTCCGGACTGCCCGGGCTTGTGCCCCGACTGCGGGGTCGCGCTGGACACCGCAGAGCCCGGGCATCACCACGACAAGATCGATCCCCGCTGGGCCAAGCTGGCTGCGTTGCTGCCCGATGACGAGGAGCCCGGAGGCGCCGAGTGACCGATTCGCACACGGCGCTGCTGGAGGCGCTCGGCATCGACCTTCCCTCCGGTCTGCTCACCATCGCGTTGACGCATCGCAGCTACTCCTACGAGAACGGTGGCCTGCCAACCAACGAGCGGCTGGAGTTTCTCGGCGACGCCGTGCTGGGGTTGACGATCACCGAGGAGCTCTACCACCGCCACCCCGAACGCTCCGAGGGTGATCTGGCGAAGCTTCGCGCCAGCATCGTCAACACCCAGGCGCTGGCCGATGTCGGCCGCGGGCTCACCGAGGGCGGCCTCGGCAGTCACCTGCTGCTGGGCAAGGGGGAAGAGAATTCCGGTGGCGCCGACAAGTCCAGCATTCTCGCCGATGGAGTCGAATCTCTGCTCGGGGCAATCTATCTGGAGCACGGCCTGACCACCAGCCGTGAGGTCATCCTGCGGTTGTTCAGTGAGCTTCTCGATACCGCGCCGACGCTCGGGGCCGGGCTGGACTGGAAGAGCAGCCTGCAGGAGCTGACCGCCTCACGTGGGCTCGGTGCCCCCAACTACGTCGTGACCTCCACCGGGCCGGATCACGACAAGGAATTCTCGGCGACCGTGGTGGTCGCCGATGTCGAATACGGCAGAGGCGTGGGGCGCAACAAGAAAGAGGCCGAGCTCAAGGCTGCGGCCGCGGCCTGGACCGCACTCGACGATGCGTGAGCACCGATGCCCGAATTGCCCGAGGTAGAGGTAGTCCGCCGTGGCTTGCAGGAACATGTTGCGGGCAAATCGATTTCGGCGGTACGTGTGCATCATCCGCGTTCCGTACGCCGTCACGAGGCCGGTCCTGCTGACCTGACCGCCCGCCTGTTGGGGGCCCGGATCACCGGAACCGGACGTCGCGGCAAGTACCTCTGGTTGACGCTGGCCGACGACGACGGCCAGGACGAGACCGAAGCCTTGGTGGTGCATCTGGGCATGAGCGGCCAGATGTTGCTCGGGCCGATCCGTGACGACCGGCATCTGCGGATCGCCGCCGTGCTCGATGACGGCACGGCCTTGAGTTTCGTCGACCAACGTACCTTCGGCGGCTGGCAGCTGGCCGAATTGGTGACGGTCGACGGTACCGCCGTGCCCCAACCGGTCGCGCACGTGGCACGCGATCCGCTCGACCCCCGCTTCGATCGCGACCGTGTGGTTGAGGTGTTGCGGCGCAAACACTCTGAGATCAAACGCCAGCTGCTCGACCAGACCGTGGTGTCGGGTATCGGCAACATCTACGCCGACGAGGCACTGTGGCGGACCAAGGTCAACGGAGCCAGGACCGCCGCGCAGCTGCCGCGCCGCCGATTGGGCGAGGTGCTCGACGCCGCCGCTGCGGTGATGACCGATGCGCTGAGCCAGGGCGGCACGTCGTTCGACTCGCTGTATGTGAACGTCAACGGCGAATCCGGTTACTTCGAACGGTCTTTGGATGCCTACGGCCGCGAAGGGGAGCCGTGCCGGCGGTGCGGCGCGGTGATGCGCCGCGACAAGTTCATGAACCGGTCATCGTTCTACTGCCCGAGATGTCAGCCCCGTCCCCGGGGCTGATGCGAGCCGTACCCGGAACGGATCAAGGAATGCTGGGCATCCCCGGCATGTCGGACATGCAGATCTTCCACGATCCGCTTTCCTTGCGCAGGTACAACTTGCCGGGACCCGCGCTGCTCGAGATTTCGACGACGGCCTTGTTGCCGTTCACCGTGATCTTGGAGATCTCCGCCGACCCGCTGGAAGAGGTGGTCTTCGGAATATCGATCGCATCCAGACCGCCGATCTTGTCGAACAGTTTCTGGTCGGCCTGGCAGAAATAGGGCAGGGCTTCGCTGAGGTCACTGGAACTCGACATCACCTCATCGAGGAAATCCCGCACCTCCTGCTCGGCATCGCTGACGCCGGAGGATTGCGATGAGCCCGCGGCACTGCGGTCCCCGCTCGAACCCGAATCGCCCTTCAACGCGAAGATCGCGACGCCGCCGACCAAGATCAGCGCACCCAGCACAGCGCCGCCGATCGCCCACCACTTGCGGTTGCCGCCGCCGGGCGGCTGGGGGGTGGGGTATCCGTACGGCTGCTGCGGCGCACCGTAGGGCTGCTGGCCTCCGTAGGGCACTCCGTATGGCTGGGGCGCACCGTAGGGCTGGGGTCCTCCGTACGGCGCACCGTACGGAGGCTGGGGCTGTTGCGGCGCTCCATACGGTGCGCCGTAAGGCTGTTGCGGCTGCTGAGGTGCTCCGTAGGGGGAGCCGTACGGCTGCTCGGGGTTTCCGGCAGTGTTCGGATATCCCTCAGGCCCGCCCTGCTGGTATGGCTGCCATGGCCCGGGCGCGCCCGATGGCGGGGTGGGCTGATTGCTCGGCGGATAGGTCACGGTGCTCCTCGGCGAAGTCGGTGTGCCGAGTCTATCGTCGCTGCCCGGGTCGCCGCCGCCTGCAACGGGGCGTTGGCCGATCAGCAGGCAATTGCCCCTGGAACACCTGCGTGTCGCGACGTGTAGAAATACCGCATGACCGAACTTTGGGTTGACCGCACCGGTGTCCGCAGCTATGTCGGACGCAGTTCGCGCGGTGCAGAGGTGCTCGTGGGCAGTGAGGACGTCGAGGGCGTGTTCACTCCGGGTGAGCTGATGAAGATCGCGCTCGCGGCGTGCAGCGGAATGTCCAGCGATCAGCCGCTGCGACGGCGTCTGGGGGACGACTATCCGGCGACGATCCGGGTATCGGGACCGGCGGACCGGGAGCAGGAGCGCTATCCGCTGCTGGAGGAGAAACTCGAAATCGACGTGTCGGGCCTTTCGGAGACCGAGGTAGCCCGGCTGTTGACCGTCGTCGAGCGCGCGATCGAGACGGTCTGCACCGTGGGCCGGACCCTCAAATCCGGCACCGAGGTGAAGTTCGAGGTCGCCACTCGATGACCGGACCGGACCTTCCCGCCGGTGACCCCGATGCAGAGGTGCGGCTGAGCGCCTGGGTGCACGGTCATGTGCAAGGCGTGGGGTTCCGGTGGTGGACCCGATCCCGTGCCCTGGAGCTCGGTCTGTGCGGGTTTGCTTCGAATCGGCCCGACGGCCGGGTGCATGTGGTGGCCCAGGGGCCACGCGCGAAATGTCAGCGATTGCTTGAGCTGCTCCAGAGCGGCCAGACCCCGGGCTCGGTCGATAACGTCGTCGCAGATTGGGCGGATGCCGACGCCACGATGGCGGGGTTTCACGAACGGTAGCCGGGTCGGCGGTAGGGTAAGTCGCCGTGCACCTCAAGAGTCTGACGCTGAAGGGCTTCAAGTCCTTCGCCTCGCCGACGACTCTGCGCTTCGAACCCGGGATCACGTGCGTCGTCGGTCCCAACGGATCGGGCAAGTCGAACGTGGTCGACGCCCTGACCTGGGTGATGGGAGAGCAGGGCGCCAAAACCCTGCGCGGCGGCAAAATGGAGGACGTCATCTTCGCCGGCACGTCCTCACGGGCGCCGCTGGGCCGGGCCGAGGTGACGCTGACCATCGACAACTCGGACAACGCGCTGCCGATCGAGTACTCAGAGGTGTCGATCACCCGCCGCGTGTTCCGTGACGGTGCCGGCGAATACGAGATCAACGGCAGCAGTTGCCGATTGATGGATGTCCAGGAGTTGCTGAGCGACTCCGGCATCGGCCGCGAGATGCACGTCATCGTCGGGCAGGGCAAGCTCGCCGAGATCCTGGAGTCGCGACCCGAGGACCGCCGCGCCTTCATCGAGGAGGCCGCCGGGGTTCTCAAGCACCGCAAACGCAAGGAAAAAGCGGTCCGCAAGCTCGACTCGATGGCCGCGAACCTGGCCCGCCTCACCGATCTGACCACGGAGCTGCGCCGTCAGCTCAAGCCGCTGGGCCGCCAGGCCGAGATGGCACGGCGGGCGGCGACGATTCAGGCCGATCTGCGCGACGCCCGGCTGCGCCTGGCCGCCGACGACCTGGTGAGACGGCAGGTCGAGTTCCACAACACCAACCAGGCCGAGACCACGTTGCGCCGCGAGCACGACGAGGCGACCGTTCGGCTGGAAGCCTCGACCGTCGAATTGCAGGCACACGAGGCCGCGGTCGCCGAACTGACCCGCCGCGCCGAAGCCGCCCAACAGACCTGGTTCCGGGCGTCGGCGCTGGCCGAACGAGTGAGCGCCACCGTGCGGATCGCCACCGACCGGGCCCAGCTGTTCGAGGCCGAGACCGAGGTTTCCACCGGGCAGGATCCCGAGGCGTTGGAAGCCGAGGCCGACGAGGTCGCCGAACTGGAGATGGAGCTGCTCGGCGAGCTCGAGGAGTCGCGGATCGTTCTGGAGAGCGCCCGCGCCGAACTGGCCGAGCGTGAGCAGTTCGCCGCCGAGGTCGAACGGGCGCACCTGGCTGCGGCCCGCGCCGAGGCCGATCGCCGTGAAGGGCTGGCCCGCTTGGCCGGGCAGGTCGACACGATGCGTACCCGCGTCGAGTCGATCGACGACGGGGTCATGCGGATGTCGGTCAACATCGAGGAAGCAGCCGCCAAAGCCCAACTGGCCCAGGCTGAATTCGAGACCGTGCAGAGCCGGGTCGGTGAACTGGATGCCGGTGAAGTGGGTCTGGACGAGCAGCACGACCGCTCGGTGGCGGCCCTGCGGCTGGCCGATGAACGGGTGTCCGAACTGCAGTCGGCCGAGCGCGCCGCCGAACGGCAGGTCGCTTCGCTGCAGGCTCGGATCGAGGCGCTCTCGGTCAGCCTGGACCGACGCGACGGTGCCGCCTGGTTGCAGAAGAATCACAGCGGCGCAGGGCTTTTCGGCACCATCGGGGAGTACCTGAAGGTCCAGCCGGGGCACGAGGTCGCGGTGGCGACAGTTCTGGGTGCGGCCGCCGATGCGTTGGCCGCCGAGGATTTCGGGGTGGCCGCTGCCGCCGTCGCCGCGCTCAAACAATCCGACGGCGGGCGGGCAGCTCTGCTGTTGGGAGACTGGAAGGTCAACGGCTCGGCGCCGTCGGGCGCGCTTCCCGACGGTGCGATCTGGGCCAACGACGTGGTCACGGTCCCGGATCGCCTGCGGGGGGCCATCACTGCGATGCTGGCCGGGGTGGCGGTGGTGACCGATCTGCCTGCCGGCGTGCAGCTGGTCTCGGCGCGCCCGGACCTGCGCGCGGTGACCGCCGACGGTGATCTGGTCGGTGCCGGCTGGATCAGCGGCGGTTCCGACCGCAAACCGTCGACACTGGAGATCAGTTCCGAGATCGACAAGGCCCGTCGCGAACTGGAGGCCGCCGAGCGGCAGACCGGTGAGCTGGCGGCAGCATTGTCGGGCGCATTGACCGAGCAGGCTGCCCGCCAGGAGTCGGCCGAAGAGGCGATGGCCGCGCTCAACGAATCCGACGCGGCGATTTCGGCGATCTACGAGCAATTGGGCCGGCTGGGGCAGGATGCCCGCGGTGCCTCGGACGAGTGGCAGCGGTTGATCCGCCAACGCGACGAACTCGAGGGCGGACGCGCCCAGACCGTCGAGGAACTCGCCGAACTCGAGTCGCGGCTGCGCAACGCTGAACAGCTTCCGATGTTCGAGGCCGAGCCGGTGGACCGCCAGACCTCGACAGCTGCCGTTGAGGCGGCGCGTTCGGTCGAGGTGGAGGCCCGGCTGTCGGTACGCACCGCCGAAGAACGCGCGAATGCGGTTCGCGGACGGGCAGATTCATTGCGCCGGGCCGCCGCAGCAGAGCGTGAGGCGCGGGAGCGTGCGCAACGGGCTCGCGAGGCCCGTGCGCACGCGGCCCAGGTGGCCGCCGCCGTGTCCGAGTCGGGACGCGTTGTGGCCCAACGGCTGAGCGCAGTCGTGGCGGTGGCGTCGCGGATGCGCGACGAGTTGGCCACCGAGCGCCAACTGCGCGCCACGTCGCTGTCTCAGGTGCGCGAGGTCGTCACCGAACTCAACGCTCGGATCGCCACTCTCACTGACTCGCTGCACCGCGACGAGATGGCCAAAGCGCAAGCATCACTTCGTATCGAGCAGCTCGAGGCGCAGGTGCTCGAACAGTTCGGCATGCCCGCGGCAGACCTGATCGCCGAGTACGGCCCGCAGATTGCTTTGCCGCCCAGCGACTTGGAGATAACGGAGTACGAGCAGGCGCGTGAGCGGGGTGAACAGGTCATGGCGCCGGCGCCGATGCCGTTCGACAGGCCGACGCAGGAGCGCCGGGCCAAGAAGGCCGAACGCGAACTGTCGGAGTTGGGGCGGGTGAATCCGCTTGCCCTGGAAGAGTTTGCGGCGCTGGAAGAACGCTACAACTTCCTGTCGACACAACTTGAGGACGTCAAGGCCGCGCGAAGCGATCTGCTCGACGTGATCGCCGATGTCGATACCCGGATTCTGCAGGTGTTCACCGAGGCTTACGTCGACGTGGAACGCGAGTTCGAGCAGGTGTTCTCCACCCTGTTCCCCGGTGGTGAGGGGCGCCTGCTGCTGACCAATCCTGCCGACATGCTCACCACGGGAATCGAAGTCGAGGCCAGGCCGCCGGGCAAGAAGATCAAGCGACTTTCGCTGCTGTCGGGCGGTGAAAAGTCATTGACCGCAGTAGCCATGCTGGTGGCGATCTTCCGGGCCCGACCGTCCCCGTTCTACGTGATGGATGAGGTCGAGGCCGCGCTCGACGATGTGAACCTGCGCCGGCTGATCAGCCTGTTCGAGCAGCTGCGGGAGAAGTCCCAGCTGATCGTGATCACCCACCAGAAGGCCACCATGGAGGTCGCCGACGCGCTCTACGGTGTGACCATGCGCGGTGACGGCATCACCACCGTGATCTCGCAGCGGATGCGGGGTCAGGAGCTGGCCGCCAGCCCGGGCTGAGTCGCCGTAGTCGAGAGGTGAAGGTGAGGCCCGCAGTTCCCCCGCGGATCCGGGCCTCACCTCCCACGCTGGACTGCTGCGCTCCTATGCCGCGTCGGACTGCGTGGCGCGGTGGCTACGGTGCGGCTTTCCTTGTTTGCCGCTGTCTTTCGTCCCCGCGGGTCCGGATTTGGGCTGGGTTGAACCGCTTTCGTCGGAGCGAGGAATTCTGCGGTTCGGGCGCGGGTCGGTACCTGACCCGTCACCTTTGACACCGACGGAATCCTTGGGGGAGAGTGCCTGCCGCACTGACTGCCGGATTCGCTCGGCCGTGATTCTCGTCTTCGACGGAGTCTTGGTCTCGACCTCAGTCTTGGCCTCGGCCTCAGTCTTGACTTCGACCTCAGGATCTTTCGGCTCCGGATCGGACTCGGCGGCATCGGCGCGAGCGACGGCGACGGTGTCGCTGTCCGTTGTGGGGTGAGTGCGGGTCACGTGCAGTCGGGTGCGTTCGGGCTGAGGGCCGTCCGGCGTCGAAATGTCGGGGGACACCTTCTCGATCGCCGGCTTATCCAGTGCAGCAACGTTTCCTGTGTGGACGTCGGCTGTGTCAGCGGTGTGGATGCCCAGGCCGGCGAGTGCATCCTGCACACCCTGCCGGGCTGCGGTGCGCAGGTCCGATGCGAGCTTGCCGAGATCGATGTGTGGCATCAGCCCGGCACGGGTTGGTACTCCCATGTTCTCCGGCGTGCGGTCATAGGCGAGCTCGATCAGCACCCGCAGAGTCGGCTCGATCAGGTCGAGCACCGGCGTCAGAATTCCGATGTTCCGCAACGGCTGCAGTAGTGGCAGGTGCTCGGTGTTCACCAGGTAGTAGGTGGTGTTGCCGGAGGTATAGGACGTGTAGGTACTCGGATCGTCGAGGTTGACCACCGATGACCCGTAGTTCGGATGTAGGTAGAAGTAGCCCATCAGGGCGTTCAGATCGGCCAGAAGGTTGAGTGGATATTTGGGAAAGTCGGCGATCAGGTCGTACTGGCGGGCGACGTCGATCGTCCTGTATTCATCATCCTGGGTGGCGCTGTCGAAGCTGACCCCGAGGATCGGGATGTAGAGACCCTCGAACCGGGCCAGGATTCCTCCGTTGGGCCGGTTGGGGTTGGCCACGAAGACGAATGACAGTTCGCCGGCTGAGGGCACCGTGGCGCCCTGGGCTCGGAGTTCGGCCAGGTTCCGCTTCGCCTGGGTGGCGATGGCGGCACTCTGCGAGTAGCCGACGACGATTTTTTGTCCCAGCGTGTTGAGTACGGCGTTACTGAGGCTGAGGACCCCGCGGGCGACCGAGGTGTCGAAACTGATGTCGCTCAGACTGGTCGCCGGCCAGAACTGTTCCGGTGTCGACACCCATTTCAAGTCGTCCTCGTCCAGGCGCCAATCGGACAGATACGTGTTGTTCACCTGGTCCACGTATGTGCCGGCGCCCCAGCTGTGCGGATCACCCAGCGCCTTCATCCCGGTTCCACCCATGATGAGCGCCGTGGCAGCCAGCTGAACCAGCGTGGACATGCTCGCCGTCACGACCAGCCCGACGGTGCCGACCAGAGCGGCCAGCGTCAGTGCTACCCCCCGAAGCACACGCATGTGCATTCCCGTCCTCACTTTCGACGAATTCCATGGGAAGGACCACATGCTCACCAGATGCCGAAGTCATTCCCGACCCATGTGGATCATGGACCATGTCGATATCCGTTGTCAGCGAATTGATAAAAATGCCATGCAAAATGTAAAATAGCAGCTAAAGCCATATTTTTAATAGAAAAATCACCCAATGTAGCTAATACGTAGATGAAATCTACGGCTGATGTCGGCAGGTCGGCGCGACAGTGCTGTGAGGTGGAACTGCTACTGCGGTACGTGAGTGTACCGCAGTGTTGCGGAGTCCGGTATGCCGATCTTTCCCGCCGAGTCGGTACCTGTGGACCTCGCCGGAAGCACGCGCGAAACGGGGCCGGTCATCCCCGGACGGCAGCCCTGCGACAATGACGGCGTGACAGAAGGTGCGTTGTTGGGTCTGTGGATCGCTATCGCGGTCGTCGCCGTTCTCGTCGTCGTCGCCATCACCGTGGGGTTGGTGCGGTACCGGCGGCGGCGGATCAGCCTGTCGGAGCGGGACGACGCAAAACCGATCGATCGCTCCGGCGGTTACACGGCTTCCTCGGGAATCACGTTCAGCACGTCGGACACGCCGACCCTGGAGCGCATCGACACCAGCGGGCTGCCTGCGGTCGGTGACGACGCCACCATTCCGCGAGACGCGCCCAAACGTGCCATCTCCGATGTGCAACTGCCGGAACCGCCGGCTGAGCCGGTCGCGCCGGAGAAACCTGTCGAACCCGACGAGCCGGAAGTGGCCGTCGAGCCGACCGAGGCGCCGGATGCCGTTGCCGCTGCCGTGGAGGACATCGCCCCGGCCGAAGGGCGCATGGACCGGTTGCGGGGCCGTCTCGCCAAGTCCCAGAACGCGTTGGGCCGCAGCATGCTCGGGCTGCTCGGCGGCGGTGACCTCGACGAGGACTCATGGGAGGCGGTCGAGGACACCCTGCTGATCGCCGACCTGGGCCCGGTGGTCACCGAGTCCGTCGTCGCGGCATTGCGTGAGCGGATGGCCAGCAAGAGCGTGCGGAGTGAGGCCGACGCCCGTGCGGTGCTGCGCGAGGTGCTGATGTCGGAGCTGCGGCCCGAGCTGGACCGTTCGATCAAGGCGCTGCCGCACGCTGACAAGCCGTCGGTGCTGTTGGTTGTCGGCGTGAACGGCACCGGTAAAACCACCACGGTGGGCAAGCTGGCGCGGGTTCTGGTGGCCGACGGTCGCCGCGTCGTACTCGGCGCCGCCGACACGTTCCGTGCCGCGGCCGCCGACCAGTTGCAGACCTGGGCCGCGCGGGTGGGCGCAGAGGTGGTGCGGGGGCCCGAAGGCGCCGATCCCGCGTCGGTGGCGTTCGATGCCGTCGACGAGGGCATCAAGGCCGGCGCCGATGTCGTCGTGATCGATACCGCTGGCCGCCTGCACACCAAGACCGGCCTGATGGATGAGCTCGGCAAGGTCAAACGAGTGGTGGAGAAGCGCGCCACCGTCGACGAGGTGCTGTTGGTGCTCGATGCCACCATCGGGCAGAACAGCCTGCCGCAGGCCAAGGTGTTCGCCGACGTCGTGGATATCACCGGGGTGGTGTTGACCAAGCTGGACGGCACCGCCAAGGGCGGCATCGTGTTCCGGGTTCAGCAGGAACTCGGCGTGCCGGTCAAGCTCGTCGGGCTCGGTGAGGGGCCCGATGACCTCGCACCGTTTGAGCCCGCCGCGTTCGTCGACGCCCTGCTGGGCTAGAAAAGTCCCGAAAACCCAGGAAAACGCACGGCGTAACACCGGCGAAACGCAGCCTGCCCATCCGTTCACACGAGCGAAACGCGGCGGCGTCGTCGGTGAAACATCCACTCAGCATTGTCTTGACCAAGGTCAACAGCCGTAAATCCTTGCGGCCGTGACGTGGTGAAGGAGGAAACTGCGAGTGGAGCAATTCCCGATATTGGGTGCGCCGGACACCGGTGACACGGCATGGATGCTGGCCGCCGCCGCGCTCGTGCTGTTGATGACACCGGGCCTGGCCTTCTTCTACGGCGGCATGGTGCGCGCCAAGGGCGTCCTCAACATGATCATGATGAGCATCAGTGCGATGGGTGTCATCACGGTCCTGTGGGCGCTGTACGGGTACTCGGTTGCGTTCGGTGACAACACCGCAGGTGTGATCGGCGACCCCGGGCAGTTCTTCGGCCTCAAGGGCCTGATCGGAGCGAACGGCTCGGCCGATGCGCCCATCGCGCTGGTCGGAACGATCCCGGCCACCGTGTTCGTGGGCTTCCAGTTGATGTTCGCGATCATCACGGTCGCCCTGATCTCCGGTGCCGTCGCCGACCGCATCAAGTTCGGCAGCTGGCTGCTGTTTGCCGCGCTGTGGGCGACCTTCATCTACTTCCCGGTCGCGCACTGGGTCTTCGACTTCGACGTCACGGGCTCCGACGGTGAGACCGTGATTCACCAAGGTGGATGGATCGCGAACCAGCTCAAGGCAATTGACTTCGCCGGTGGCACCGCGGTGCACATCAACGCGGGCGTCGCAGGCCTGGTCCTGGCCATCATCCTCGGCAAGCGGCTCGGTTGGCCCGGCACGCCGATGCGCCCGCACAACCTCCCGTTCGTGATGCTCGGCGCCGGGCTGCTGTGGTTCGGCTGGTACGGCTTCAACGCCGGTTCTGCGGTGTCGGCCAACGGAGTTGCCGGTTCGACCTTCGTCACAACCACGGTGGCAACCGCCGCGGCGATGCTGGCCTGGCTGCTCACCGAGCGCATCCGTGACGGACATGCCACCTCGTTGGGTGCGGCATCGGGCATCGTTGCCGGACTGGTAGCCATCACGCCGTCCTGCTCATCGGTGAATGTTGTGGGCGCGCTGGCGATCGGTGTTACCGCAGGTGTCCTGTGCGCGCTGGCGGTGGGCTTGAAGTTCAAGTTCGGTTTCGACGATTCGCTCGACGTGGTGGGCGTGCACCTGGTCGGCGGACTCGTCGGCACGTTGCTGGTCGGCCTGGTGGCGACCACGGAAGCACCTGCCGGTGTTGCGGGTCTTTTCTATGGTGGCGGGTTCGATCAGCTGTGGCGACAGGCGGTCGGAGCAGGTGCTGTTCTGCTCTATTCGGCGGTAGGTACCGCTATCTTGGCGTTGATTGTCAAATACACCGTGGGCCTGCGCCTGGACAAAGAAGAGGAGGCATCCGGTATCGACGAGTCCGAGCACGCTGAAAGCGCTTACGACTTCGTCGCGGTCGGAACCGGTTCTGTTCTTGGTCGTCACGGCGGGGAGGAATAAGGGAATATGAAGCTGATCACTGCGATCGTCAAGCCGTTCACGCTAGAGGATGTCAAGACCGGCCTGGAGCAGACGGGCATCCTGGGGATGACGGTCAGCGAGGTACAGGGCTACGGCCGGCAAAAGGGCCACACCGAGGTCTACCGCGGTGCCGAGTACTCGGTCGATTTCGTGCCGAAGGTCCGGGTGGAGGTCGTCGTCGACGACTCCGCTGTCGACAAGGTCGTGGACGTCATCGTGCAGGCCGCCCGCACCGGCAAGATCGGCGACGGGAAAGTCTGGGTCAGCCCGGTCGACACCGTCGTCCGCGTCCGCACCGGGGAACGGGGTACCGACGCCCTGTAGTCGCGGCCGGTCATACAGGTAGACGACCGAGTCTCCCGGTCAGGAAGCGCGGTGGCAGATATTCGGCCGGGGGAGGAGTTCAAATGACAGAGCAGCAGCCACAATCCGCGCACGAGCCGGCCGGCACCTCCGGACAGGAGGGTCCGGCCGGCTCGCCGCGGCCGGCCAACGATCTGGCGGCGGCCACCCAGCAGTTGCTCACCGGTGGATCCCGTCAACTGGATGCGGCCGCCCTGCGGGACGCATTACTCGACTTGCACGAATTCTGGCTCACCACAAAGGCTACCGAGATCGGGATCACGGCCACCAGTGGGTTCGCCATCGTGGCCACCGGTGGTCTGGGCCGCGGCGAGATGTTGCCGTACTCCGACCTCGACCTCATGTTGCTGCACGACAACATGCCGGTCGAGCTGGTCGCTGAGGTGGCCGAAAAGCTCTGGTATCCCTTGTGGGACGCCAATATTCGCATCGATCACAGTGTGCGCACCGTACCCGAAGCCCTCAAGGTCGCAGGCGAAGACATCGCGGTGGGCCTGGCGATGCTAGATGCCCGTCATATGGCCGGCGACGCCGACCTGTCGGTGCTGCTGATCGGCGGTGCGCGCCGGCAGTGGCGGATCGGAATTGCCTCGCGGTTCGACGAACTCGTCGAGTACGCGCAGGCGCGCTGGCAGCGCAGCGGCCAGATTGCCCACCGTGCCGAACCTGACCTGAAGTCGGGCCGCGGCGGTCTGCGGGACGTACAACTGCTCAACGCGCTCGCGATCGCGCAACTGGCCGACGTATATCCGAGTCGGTCCCTGGCGTCGCCGACCGGAACGCTCGGCGGTGCCCACCTGTCCCTGCTGAACGTGCGCACCGAACTGCACCGCGTTTCCGGTCGTGGTCGGGAACTGCTGTTGGCTCAGCATGCCGACGAAATCGGCGCGGCCCTGCGGATCGGCGATCGATTCGACCTGGCCCGGACCCTGTCGGATGCGGCCCGCACGGTCAGCTATTACGTCGACTCCGGTATTCGAACGGCCGCCAATGCCTTACCGCGGCGGGGGTTCGCTGCGCTGCGCCGCCCGGTGCGCCGCCCACTCGACGAAGGAGTGATCGAATACGCCGGTGAGGTGATCCTGGCCCGCGACGCGCGTCCGGAACGTGATCCGGGGCTGATCCTGCGGGTTGCCGCGGCGTCGGCCAGTACCGGGCTGCCGATGGCGGTGTCCACGCTGAGCCGGCTGGCCGAGACCGCGCCGGAGTTGCGTACGCCGTGGCCGCGCCAAGCTCTCAAGGACCTACTGGTGTTGCTCGCGTCGGGCCCCGCCACCGTCGCCACCATCGAGGCGCTGGACCGCACCGGCCTGTGGGGCCGGCTGTTCCCGGAGTGGGGTGCGGTACGGGACTTGCCGCCGCGAGACGTCGTGCACATCTGGACAGTGGATCGCCATCTGGTCGAAACCGTCTCGCGGGCAAGCGCTTTCACCACCCGGGTGTCGCGTCCCGATCTACTGCTGCTGGGTTCGCTGTGCCACGACATCGGCAAGGGCCGCGGCGGCGACCACAGCGTGATCGGTGCGGAGCTGGCCACCCAGATCGGCACCCGGCTGGGCCTGTGGCCGTCCGACATCGAGGTGCTCTCGAAGATCGCCCGGTATCACCTGCTGTTGCCCGACACCGCGACGCGACGAGACCTCCAGGACCCCAAGACCATTGACGCAGTGGTCGATGCTCTCGGCGGGGACATGGTGCTGCTGGAGTTGCTCCACGTCCTGGCCGAGGCCGATTCGCTGGCCACCGGACCCGGGGTGTGGGGCGACTGGAAGGCATCGCTGATCGGTGACCTGGTGCGACGGTGCCGGCTGGTGATGGCAGGGGAATCGCTGCCGCAGCCCGATCCGGTCGAGCCGCGGTTCATGGCCTTGGCCGGTGACGGCGGCGTCCATGTCGAGCTCACCGCGGGCGACGGTCCGCACCTCTACAACGTGACGATGATCGCCCCGGACCGGCGTGGCCTGCTGTCCAAGGCTGCCGGCGTGCTGGCGTTGAACTCGCTGCGGGTCCACTCGGCCTCGGTCAACAGCCACGAGGGTTCGGCGATCAACACGTTCGCGGTGTCTCCGCACTTCGGTGCGCCACCGCCGGCCGAATTGCTGCGCCAGCAGTTCATCCTGGCGCTCGACGGCGAACTGGATGTGATCGGCTCGCTGGAACGCCGCGACCACGAGGCCGCCCAGCATCCGACAACCCGGGCCGGCGAGATCCTGGCCTCGGTGCCGGCCAACCATGTGCCCGCCCCGCCCCGCATCCTGTGGTCGCCGGGTACGTCTCCCGAAGACCTGATCGTCCAGATCCGCACGATCGACCGGTCGGGTCTGTTGGCCCGGCTGACCGCGGTGTTCGAGCGCGACGGGGTGGATGTCGGCTGGGCGAAGGTCACCACGCTGGGATCCTCGGTGGTCGACGTCTTCTGCATCACCGCACCGGCCGACGACGAAGCGGGACGGGCCGCGGTACGCGGGGAACTGGAGCGCGACATGTTCGCGATCCTGCCCGCGCCGCCACCGGCGAAACCGTCGAAGCCGGCCGAACAGGCCGGCTGATCTGCCGGGCGGGTGGATGCCCTGAGGTCCGGCCCGCGGCGCGAGGACACGCCCCGATTCCTTGGCCGCTAGGCTTACCACGTGTTTGAGAGCCTGTCTGACCGGTTGACCGGAGCCCTGCAGGGCCTACGCGGCAAGGGGCGGTTGACCGACGCCGATATCGACGCGACCGCGCGCGAGATCCGGTTGGCCCTGTTGGAGGCCGACGTCTCGCTGCCGGTGGTGCGCGCCTTCGTCGCGCGCATCAAGGATCGCGCCAAGGGCGCCGAGGTGTCCGCCGCGCTGAATCCCGCGCAGCAGGTGGTCAAGATCGTCAACGAGGAGCTGATCGGCATCCTCGGCGGCGAGACCCGTCAGCTGGCCTTCGCCAAGAACCCACCGACGGTGATCATGCTGGCCGGTCTGCAAGGCGCCGGTAAGACCACGCTGGCCGGGAAGCTGGCGAAATGGCTTAAGGGACTGGGTCATAGCCCGTTGCTCGTGGCATGTGACCTGCAGCGGCCCGGTGCCGTCAACCAGCTGCAGATCGTCGGTGAGCGCGCCGGTGTGGCGACCTTCGCCCCGCACCCGGGCACCTCGCCCGATGGCCTCGAGATCGGTGGCGACGGCGATCCGGTGGCGGTCGCCTCTGCCGGTATGGCCGAGGCACGTGCCAAGCACTACGACGTCGTCATCGTCGACACCGCGGGCCGGCTGGGTATCGACGACGAGCTGATGGGTCAGGCCGCAGCCATCCGCGACGCCGTCAACCCTGACGAAGTGCTGTTCGTGCTCGACGCGATGATCGGTCAGGACGCCGTCGCCACCGCCGAGGCGTTCCGCGAAGGTGTCGGCTTCACCGGTGTGGTGCTGACCAAGCTCGACGGCGACGCTCGTGGTGGTGCGGCCCTGTCGGTCCGCGAGATCACCGGTGTGCCGATCCTGTTCGCCTCCGCCGGGGAGAAGCTCGAGGACTTCGACGTCTTCCACCCCGACCGGATGGCCAGCCGCATCCTGGGCATGGGTGACGTGCTCACCCTCATCGAGCAGGCCGAGCAGGTCTTCGATCAGCAGAAGGCCGAGGAGGCCGCCGCCAAGATCGGCTCCGGAGAGCTGACACTGGAGGATTTCCTCGAGCAGATGCTGGCGATCCGCAAGATGGGCCCGATCGGAAACCTGCTGGGCATGCTGCCCGGAGCCGGGCAGATGAAGGACGCGCTGGCTGCAGTCGACGACAAGCAGCTGGACCGGGTGCAGGCCATCATCCGCGGTATGACGCCGGCCGAGCGGGCCGATCCGAAGATCATCAACGCCTCGCGCCGGCTGCGCATCGCCAACGGCTCCGGTGTCGCGGTGTCGGAGGTCAACTCGCTCGTGGACCGCTTCTTCGACGCCCGCAAGATGATGTCGTCGATGGCCGGCCAGATGGGCATGCCGTTCGGGCGCAAGAGCTCTCCGCGCAAGGCCGCCAAGGGCAAGAACAAGCAGGCCGGCAAGAAGAAAGGCCGCGGCCCCACGCAGCCGAAGAACCCGTTCGGCGCCGGGATGCCCGCCGGATTCCCCGACCTGTCGAACATGCCCAAGGGCCTGGACGAATTGCCGCCGGGCCTGGCCGATTTCGACCTGTCGAAGCTGAAGTTCCCGGACCAGAAGTAGCGCTGTGCTCCACGCGCTCCACCTCCGGGGACGTGGCCTACCCGACGGCGAGCCCGTCGAGTGGTGGGTGGACCGGGGCGTGTTGTCAGCGGAGCCGATTGCCAACGCCGACACTGTTTTCGACGGTGGCTGGATCATCCCCGGCCTGGTCGACGCGCACTGTCATGTGGGTCTCGGACCTCACGGGGCCGTCGACATCGACGAGGCGGTCACCCAGGCGGAGACCGAACGGGACGCCGGTGCGCTGCTGCTGCGCGATGCCGGATCACCGGTGGACACCCGCAGCTTCGACGACCGTGAGGACCTGCCACGCATCATCCGCGCCGGACGGCATCTGGCCCGGCCCAAGCGCTATTCGCCAGGGTTGCCGATCGACGTCGAGGACGAGTCGCAGCTGCCCGCCGCCGTGGCCGAGCAGGCCCGGTGGGGCGACGGCTGGGTGAAGCTGGTCGGCGACTGGATCGACCGTGGCGTCGGGGACCTGGCTCCGCTGTGGTCCGACGAGATCCTCAAAGCCGCAATCGATGCGGCCCACGCCGAGGGCGCGCGGGTCACTGCGCACGTATTCGGCGAGGATGCGCTGCCGGGCCTCGTCAAGGCCGGAATCGACTGCATCGAGCACGGCACCGGGATCACCGACGACACCATCGAATTGATGCTCGAGCATGGCACCGCGCTGGTGCCGACCCTGATCAACATCGACAATTTCCCCGGCATCGCCGATGCGGCGGGCAAGTATCCGGCGTATGCCAGGCACATGCGCGATCTCTATGCGTCGTGTCGCAGCCGGGTCGGCGCGGCCCACGAGGCGGGCGTGCCGATCTTCGCGGGCACCGATGCCGGCGGCATGATCGTGCACGGTCGTATCGCCGACGAGATCGAGGCTCTCAAGGGCATCGGGATGAGTCCCACCGCCGCCCTGGGGGCGGCCAGTTGGGATGCGCGGGCGTGGCTGGGCCGCCCCGCGTTGGAGCACGGGGCATCGGCGGACCTGGTCTGCTACACCGAGGATCCGCGCCACGGCGGGGTCAGCCATCCCGACCTGGTGATCCTGCGCGGCCGCGTGTGGCGTTGAGCCTGCGCTGATGGCGCAGAAGTGCGAGTTGGGTGCGCCGTCATCGCATTCTCAACGGCTGACCGTCTCAGTACCCGTCGCACAGCCCTACCTTTTACCGCCGAAGGTCAGTGCGAGAAGCCGTAGTCGAACAAGTCGATCGCCTGACCGTACAGATCGCCGGTGCCGTACATCTGCACCACGATCAGGCGTCGGTTACCCCGTTGTGCGGCACCGACATACGTCTTGCGGGCCAGGTCCGTGTATCCGGTCTTGCCGGCGATATCACCGGGGTAGCGCTGCAGCAGCTCGTTCTGGTTGGTCAGGGTCTTGCCCGGGAACTGAGCCGACGGTTGCCCCATGATCTGGGCGATCAGCGGGTATTTCAGCGCCGCCCGCAGGATCACCGCAAGGTCGTGCGGGGTGGTGACGGTTTCCCAGCCGGGGCCGTCGAGGCCCGATGGTGAGCCGGCCCGGGTGTTGCGGGCGCCGACGCTGGCCGCCTTGCGCGTCATGGCCGCCACGGTGGCGGGCCGACCACCGAGCATGTCCGCGAGCATGTTCGCCGCATCGTTGCCCGACACCATCAGCAGTGCTTCGAGCAGCTGGCGGGTGGTGTACGGCTGCCCTGGCTTGAGCCCCACGCACGAGCATTCAACCTTGGTGTGCGACTCGTTGGCCCGGGCGAAATTGTCGGGCCGAAGGTGGTCGAGCACGACCATCGCCAGCAGCGGCTTGATGGTGCTGGCCGGGGCGTACGAGCCGTTGGGATCCTTGGACGCCAGCACCTGGCCGGTGTCCATGTCGGCGACCAGCCAGGCCTTGGCCGGCCCGTCGGGAATCTGGGCGCCCGCCGGCTGAACACCGGGCTGCGCGGAGACCGGCGGCGCCCAGAGGTTCGCGGCGGACAGCGACGTACCGAGGGCGAGCGCCAGCGCCACGAACAGTCTTCGCACGAGCGCCGACGCTACGGAGCTCCGGACTCGATCAGCGCGCGGTCAGGTTTCCTTCAGGTATCGGTTGAACCGCGCAGCCTAGAGCGACCCGATGCTGGAGGACCGATCCTGGGCGAAACCCCAGTCCAGAAGTGTGGCGGCCTGATCCCAGTAGGTCGGCCCGCCCTCCTTGACCAGTCCGTACATCATCGTGACCACCAGACGGCGGCCGTCGCGCTGCGCGGCGCCGACGAACGTCTTGCGGGCGATGTCGGTGAAACCGGTCTTGCCGCCGATGGCGCCGGGGTAGCGATGCAACAGTTCGTCCTGATTGACCAGGACCCGGTCGCCGGTCTTACTGGGGAAGGTGGTCGAGGGCATCGTGGTGATCTGCGCGAAGGTCGGATCGGCCATCGCGCCGCGGAAGATGGTCGCCAGGTCGTGCGGTGTCGACCAGAACGGCATGCCCGGCCCGTCCAATCCGGACGGCGTCGCGACGTTGGTGCTGTTCGCGCCGAGCGCCACCGCTTTGGCGTTCATCTTGCCCACGGCGGCCTCGGGCCCGCCGACCATCCGGGCCAGGGCGTTGGCGGCGTCATTGCCCGATGCCAGCAGCGCCGCCTCCAGTAGCTGGCGCGCGGTGTAGGTGTGACCGGGTGCGATGCCGGCGCAGTTGCACTCGACCCGGGTATCGGCTTCGTCGGCCACGATCGTGCTGTCCAGCGGCACCTCGTCGAGCACCACCTGGGCCAGCAGGGTCTTGATCGTGCTCGCCGGTGCGTAACGGGTGTGCTCGTTGCGCGCGGCCAGTACCTGCCCGGTGTCCAGATCGGCGACGACCCAGCCCTGCGCGGGCCCGTCCGGGATCGGTGTGGACCCGATCTGCTGCACGTCGATATCGGCTCCGGCCGAGGGCGCTGCGCCGATCAGAACTGAAACCTGGATCAGTGCAGCCACCACCAGAACCGCGGGCGCCACAACAAAAGCCAACCTTGCGAACCTCCCCATGGCGGGCCAGCCTAATCGTGTTGAATCGAGACATGTTGAGCCTGGCCGAGATTTCGGACCGTCTGGAGATCCAGCAATTGTTGATCGACTACTCCACGGCGATAGACCGTCGACTGTTCGATGACCTTGACGCCGTATTCACCCCCGATGCCTACATCGACTACCGGGCACTGGGTGGCATCGACGGGCAGTTCCCGGAGGTCAAGGCGTGGCTGGTCGACGTACTCCCGGGCTTCCCGGCGTACGCCCACATGCTCGGCAACTTCGATGTGCGCATCACCGGGGACACCGCGTCGTCGCGCACCATCTGTTTCAACCCGATGGTGCTGCCGGGGCTGGAGCAACAGGTGCTGTTCTGCGGGCTCTGGTACGAGGACGAGTTCGTCCGGACCGCCGAGGGCTGGCGGATGAGCCGCCGCGTCGAGACCAAGTGCTTCGACAAGGTTGTCTAGTGGGGTGAGGGGGCTCGACGCGCCGAGTGGCCATTTGTGACACGCAACGGTCGAGAAGCTGTGCGATAAGTGGCCGTTCGGGCCGGATTTGGGCTGGTCGGTATCGTTCTGGCACAATTGGGCGCTGTCTGCCGTGCGACTCGTTCAATGCGCTGCGCGGCGGTCACACACGTAAGGCAAAACCGGATCGGGCAATTCCGCCCGCATCGCCGAATTGCAGCGTGACATCGAGGAGAAGTGCTTAACCATGGCTGTCAAGATCAAGCTCACCCGGCTTGGCAAGATCCGCAACCCCCAGTACCGCATCTCTGTCGCCGACGCGCGCACCCGCCGCGAAGGCCGCGCCATCGAGGTCATCGGCCGCTACCACCCCAAGGAAGAGCCGAGCCTGATCGAGATCGATTCGGAGCGCGCGCAGTACTGGCTGGGTGTCGGCGCCCAGCCCACCGAGCCGGTGCTGGCCCTGCTGAAGATCACCGGTGACTGGCAGAAGTTCAAGGGCCTGCCGGGCACCGAGGGCACGCTGAAGGTCAAGGAGCCCAAGCCGTCGAAGCTGGAGCTGTTCAACGCGGCGCTGGCCGAAGCCGAGAGCGGCGCCGGTACTGCGGCAGTCACGCCCAAGAAGAAGAAGGCTCCCAAGAAGGACGAAGCTGCCGAGGCGGCCACCGAGGCTGAGGCGCCCGCGGCTGAGGCCGCTGCCGACGCCGCAAGCGAGAGCTGAGTATCGCAGTGAGTTCTGTCGTGGTCGACGCCGTCGAGCACCTGGTCCGCGGCATCGTTGACAATCCCGACGACGTACGCGTCGACATGGTCACCAGCCGCCGCGGGCGGACCGTCGAGGTGCACGTGCACCCCGACGACCTGGGCAAGGTCATCGGCCGCGGTGGTCGCACCGCCACCGCGCTGCGCACCTTGGTCGCAGGCATCGGTGGGCGCGGGATCCGCGTCGACGTGGTGGACACCGACCAGTAGCGTCGGATTCATGGACCTGGTTGTCGGGCGGGTTGCCAAAGCTCACGGCATTTCCGGTGAGGTTGTCGTCGAGATCCGGACCGACGACCCGGATGCCCGATTTACCCCTGGCGTGGCCCTTCGGGGCCGCGCCAGAGGGGGAGCCGAGCGCACGTTCTCGGTCGAATCCGTGCGTGATCACGCTGGTCGGCTGTTGATTCGCCTGGCCGGGGTCGCCGACCGCAATGCGGCCGACGAACTGCGTGGCACGGTGTTCATCGTCGACACCGCCGACCTGCCCGCGATCGATGATCCCGACGAGTTCTACGACCACGAGCTCGAAGGCCTGCGGGTTGTCACCGTCGACGGCACTGCGGTGGGTGCCGTCCGCGAGGTACTGCACACCGCTGCCGGCGAACTGTTGTCGATCAAGGCCGATGCCGATGGCCGCGAGATACTTGTCCCGTTCGTCGGCGCCATCGTCACGTCGGTGTCCCGGGAGACCGGAACCGTCGTCATCGATCCTCCGGATGGTCTGCTGAACCTGGACCTGGTCTAGAAGGTGCGCAACTGTGCACATTGATGTCATCACGATCTTCCCGGCTTATCTCGATCCGATCCGGCAGGCGTTGCCGGGCAAGGCGATTGACGCCGGAATACTCTCTGTTGCCGTGCATGACCTGCGGAACTGGACCCATGATGTGCACCGGTCGGTGGACGACTCGCCGTACGGCGGAGGTCCGGGGATGGTCATGAAAGCGCCGGTGTGGGGCGAGGCGCTCGACGAAATATGTTCTGAGGAAACACTTCTGGTTGTGCCGACGCCGGCGGGGCGCCCGTTCACCCAGGCGGTGGCCGAGCGCTGGAGCGCGGAGTCGCACCTGGTGTTCGCGTGTGGCCGGTACGAGGGGATTGACCAGCGGGTGGCCGACGATGCGGCCCGCCGGATGCGGGTCGAAGAGGTTTCCATCGGCGATTACGTCCTCAATGGCGGCGAGTCGGCCGCGTTGGTCATGATCGAGGCGGTGGTCCGGTTGCTGCCCGATGTATTGGGTAATCCCGCATCACACCAACAAGATTCGCATTCGGACGGACTGCTGGAGGGGCCCAGCTACACCCGGCCGAAGAGCTGGCGTGGGCTGGATGTGCCCGACGTGCTGCTGTCTGGGGACCACGCCAAGCTCGCGGCGTGGCGCCACGAGCAGTCGGTGCAGCGCACGCGTGAGCGCAGACCCGATCTGCTCGGCGAATCCTAGATCCGGCCGCCGGGGAACATCGTCTTGACCGCGTCGGTGATGGTGTCGCGTGCGGTAGCTGCGTCGGTGGGCTGTAGCGAGCCGATCACCATGATGAAGCGCCGGTCGGAGCCGATCACGCCGGTCGAAAGGTGCATCCAATCCGAGCCGATGCAGCACATCCAGCCCTGCTTGATCGCGACTGGCTCGCGGTAGAGGCCTTCGGGGATGCCGAACCGCTGAGGGTAGACGCCGTCCGGTTGCGTGCCGTCGATGGCATCCGGAGTGGACTGGGCCAGGTTGGCCAGGATGACGTTGGCCTGTTCGGCGGGCAGACCGCCGCTGCCGTTCATCATCATGTCGTAGTAGCGCACCAGATCGTCCGCGGTGCTGATGGTGTTCCACCACCGCCCGTCGCTGGGCGGCCGCGTCGAGTTCAAGCCGTAGCGGGCAGTCACCCGGTCGACGATGTCGCTGCCGCCGCTGCGGTTCCAGAAGACCTCGGCGGCGCTGTCGTCGGACGACCGCAGCATCACATCCAGGTTCTCGCGGTCCTCGGGGGACAGGACGGTCTGGCCCTTGGCCTCCTGCAGGAGCAGATCATCGGCGATGAACAACTTGACCACCGACGCGATGGCGATGGTCGTCCGGTTTCCGTTGGAGACCGACTTGCCGGTGTTGCGGTCGAGGACCAACACGGTGATCTCGGCACCGGCGTCGGCAGCATCCTCGGTCGCCCGTTGCGCACGGTCCTGGAGGCCGATGAAGCCGGCCGAGGGTTCTCCGGGCGAAGCCTCGGGCAGGGGGGCCAGGCTGCCCTGGGGGACGACGACGGTCAGTTGCGGTGCGCCGGGTGTGACCGGCGGAGTTCCGTACACCCGGGCTTCGCAGCCGACCGTTATCAGAGCCATCGCGACCACGGCGGTCACGCTGGCTGCGCTCGCCATCATCAGTTTTGACGGCCGCCCTCGCATGGTCCTCCTTGAACCGTCAACGAAACCCGATGGGCTCTGCAGGACCGGCGCATCGGTGGATGAAGCCTAGCCGTTCGCCTCGTGGCCCGTGTAGTTAGTAGTGCTCGCAGTATGCTGCAGGAGTCGGGGCAAACGGGTGGACCGACCCGCCGGATTTCACGGTATGGGGAGCCGTCTGGCACAATTGAGCAGTTGTCTGCGCAGGACTGGGCCGGCTTGTCCGCGTTCCGCTGCGAGATGCAACCCGATATACCCGAAAACAGCTTCGGTGGCGCGATCTGTACGCGCCTGCCCGGAGCAGCCAACAACAAGGAAGTGTCACCGATGAACACGCTGGACTTCGTCGATCAGGCGTCGCTGCGCGACGACATCCCGACCTTCAGCCCCGGCGACACCGTCAACGTGCACGTGAAGGTGATCGAGGGCTCCAAGGAGCGCATCCAGGTCTTCAAGGGCGTCGTCATTCGTCGCCAGGGCGGTGGCATCCGTGAGACCTTCACCGTGCGTAAGGAGAGCTACGGCGTCGGCGTCGAGCGCACCTTCCCGGTGCATTCGCCCAACATCGATCACCTCGATGTCGTGACCCGTGGCGACGTGCGTCGCGCCAAGCTGTACTACCTGCGCGAGCTTCGTGGCAAGAAGGCGAAGATCAAGGAAAAGCGCTGAGCGCGCTGCTCCTCTTGACGAAGCTCTCGTCGCGGGACCGGTCACGACGCCCGCTACTGTGGTGCCTGTGACCGGACCCACCGACTCTGCCGACACGCGTTCGGAGGGTAGCTTCGAATCCGATTCGGGCCTCGACTCTGATTTGGAGCAGTCTCGCGACGCGTCCGAGGACGATTCGCAGGACGCGTCGCCCAAGCGCAAGCATTCCACGGCCCGCGAAATCACCATCCTGGCGACCATCGCGTTGGTGCTCTATTACGTGACGCTGACGTTCATCGCGCGTCCGTATCTGATTCCGTCGGAATCGATGGAGCCCACGCTGCACGGTTGTCCCGGCTGCGTCGGTGACCGGATCATGGTCGACAAGGTGACCTTCCGGTTCTCCCAACCGGAACCCGGCGATGTCGTGGTGTTCAAGGGCCCGCCATCGTGGAACGTCGGCTATAAGTCGATCCGTTCGGACAACACCGCGATCCGCTGGGTGCAGAATGCCCTGTCTTTCGTGGGCTTCGTACCGCCGGATGAGAACGACCTCGTCAAGCGCGTCATCGCAGTGGGCGGTCAAACGGTGCAATGCCGTGCCGACACCGGCCTGACGGTCGACGGTAAACAGCTGAACGAGCCGTATCTGGACCCGGCCACCATGATGGCCGACCCTGGCGTCTATCCGTGTCTCGGCCCGGAGTTCGGTCCGGTCACCGTCCCGCAGGACCGGGTGTGGGTGATGGGCGACAACCGGACCCATTCGGCCGATTCACGGTTCCACTGCAGCAATCTGCCCGCCGACGCACAGAATGGCCTGTTGTGCACCGGTGATCCGGTGGCCGGCACCGTTCCGGTGGAGAATGTGATCGGAAAGGCGCGGTTCATCGCCTGGCCGCCGTCCCGATGGGGCGGTATCAACGGTGTGAACCCGCAGACCGACTCCTAGGAGCTGCCCTGTGCCTCCAGCGGTGAAGTGGCCGCCTCGCACGGTGATCCGGAGGTCATCCGGACTACGCACCCTGGAATCCGCGCTGTATCGCAACGGTCTGGGCCCGGTCGCCGGGGTGGACGAGGTGGGGCGCGGCGCGTGTGCGGGACCGCTGGTGGTGGCGGCCTGCGTGCTGGGTCCCAACCGGATGGAGAGCCTGGCCGCCCTCGACGATTCCAAGAAGCTGGTCGAGCGGGAGCGGGAGCGGTTGTTTCCCCTGATTCGCCGGTATGCACTGGCGTACCACGTGGTGTTCATTCCGTCCGAGGAGGTGGACCGCCTCGGTGTGCACGTGGCCAATATCGAGGGCATGCGGCGTGCGGTGGCGGGGTTGTCCCTGCGGCCCGGATACGTGCTGTCCGACGGGTTCCGGGTGCCGGGCCTGGCGGTGCCGTCCTTGCCGGTGATCGGGGGCGATGCCGCGGCAGCCTGCATCGCGGCGGCCAGCGTGCTGGCCAAAGTCAGCCGGGACCGGTTGATGGTCGAGATGGAGCAGCACCACCCCGGCTACGGGTTCGCCGAGCACAAGGGATACAGCACCGCAGCACACTCCGCGGCGTTGGCCGAGTTGGGTCCGTGTGCGGAGCACCGCTACTCGTATGTGAACGTGCGGCGGGCCGCAGAGAGCACCGGCGTGCGGCGGGCCGCAGAGAGCACCGGCGTGCGGCGGGCCGCAGAGATGGCAGACGTGCGGCGGGAGGTGACACCGATGCGGCATGCTGAAGTGGCGTACGCAAAGATGATCGACAGGGCATCAGCACAACGAGAAGGACAGCACACCAGATGAGCGCCGAGGATCTCGAGAAGTATGAAACCGAGATGGAGCTCTCGCTTTACCGCGAATACAAGGACATCGTCGGGCAGTTCAGCTACGTCGTCGAGACCGAGCGCCGGTTCTACCTGGCCAACAGCGTGGAGCTGATACCGCGTAATTCCGAGGGCGAGGTCTACTTCGAGTTGAGGCTCGCCGACGCCTGGGTGTGGGACATGTACCGTCCGGCCCGTTTCGTCAAGCAGGTGCGCGTCATCACGTTCAAGGACGTGAACATCGAAGAGGTCGAGAAGCCCGAGTTGCGGTTGCCGGAGTAGCAGCGGGTAGGGGCCGAGCGGCGGCGCCGACGAGCAGACGTTCCTCGCGCCAGTGCCCGCCGACCGCGTGAGCGTGGACATTCCGGTGAACCATTCACCGCGGTTCGCCCCGGTGCTCCAGCCGACCCTGGACACCGGCACGCAGGCGCTGGTGGTGGCCGGGCTCAGTTGGCTTTAGCCGCCAGGTGCTCGTCGAAGAACGTGAACACCCGGGACCAGGCATCGGCGGTGGCGGCTTCGTTGTAGCCGAATCCGGTGATCCGCAGCAAGGACTGGCCCGGAAGCTGATTGGCGAAACTGTGCCCGGCATCGGGGTAGACCTTGATGTCGGCGGGGATGTCGTTGTCGTCGACGATGCGCTGCAACCGACCCGCGGCACCGATGCCGATCGGATCGCGGCGGCCGAAGCTGGCGACCACCGGGCACGAGGCATCCAAGGTCTGGTCGAGCCGTCGCGGCAGCGGGGTGCCGTAGAACGGTGCAGCCGCTCCAAATCCTTTGGGGCCCAGTACAAGCGCAAACTGCCCGCCCATGCAGAAACCTGCAATGCCGACAGTCCCGGTGCACTGCGGGTGCGCACGCAGGTGATCACGTGCGGCCAGGACGTCGTCCAGTGCACGACCGCGCTGGGTCAGCAGTTCCCGCATCACCCGGGTGATGCAGCGGGCCCGACCGCCGCGCGCGTAGAGATTCGGCGTGAGCGCGAGATAGCCGGCGGCCGCGACCCTTTCGGAGATCACCTCGTTGTCGGGCGCGTAGCCGATCGCGTCGTGGATGATCACCACCCCGGGCCACGGTCCTTCGCCACCGGGGAGGCCGAGTAGCGCGTCGATCGGGCCGGCCGGAGTGTTCATGGTGATCGTCGTCACCGGACCCACGGTAGCGGTTGGTGGTCAGGTCCCGCAGAACGTGCGGTAGGGGCCGAAGTCGTCGGGCGCCGGTGCGGCATATCGCTCGAGCCCGGGGCGCTGGTCGTAGGGTGCCGCGAGGGCGCTCACGAGTTCCTGGAGGGGTTGCAGATCATCGGCGGTCGCCGCGGTCAACGCCTCCTCGACGAGATGATTGCGGGGGATGTAGAGGGGATTCACCCGGTCCATTGCGGCGATGTCGGGGCCAAATTCCTGCCACCGCGCCAGCCACTCGTCGAATCCGGCAGCGATCTGGTTTTCTCCGCGCGCGACACGGCCGAGGTCGCGAAAGAATGACGTGTAGTCAGTTCGGTTCTGCTGCAACAGCACAAGCAGGTCATCCATCAGCGCACGGGCCGCCTCGCCGTCGGCCGCCGTGGGCAGCCCGACCTTGGCGCGCATCCCCGCCGACCAGGCGGCGTCGAACTGGGGGCCGAACTCGTGCAGTGCCCGGGTGGCGAGTTCGACGGCGTGGTCACCCTCGTCGGCGAGCAGGGGCAGCAGGGTTTCGGCGAAGCGGGCCAGATTCCACGCGGCCACTGTGGGCTGATTGCCGTATGCGTAGCGACCACCATGATCGATCGAGCTGAATACCGTTGCGGGATCGAAGGTTTCCATGAAGGCGCACGGCCCGTAGTCGATGGTCTCACCGGAGATGGTCATGTTGTCGGTGTTCATCACGCCGTGGATGAACCCGACGAGCATCCATTGCGCGATCAGCGACGCCTGCGCCGCGACGACGCCCTCGTACAGCGCCAGGTACGGGTTCTCGGCATTCGCCGCATCAGGGTGGTGTCGCGCGATGGCGTGGTCGGCGAGCCGGCGCAGCAGCCCGATGTCGCCGACGGTCTGGGCCTGCGCGCTCGCATATTGGAAGCTTCCGACCCGCAGGTGGCTGCCGGCGATCCTGGCCAGCACCGCCCCGGGCAGTGATGTCTCGCGCCGGACCGCACGTCCGGTGGCCACGACGGCCAGTGAACGGGTGGTGGGAATGCCCATGGCGTGCATCGCCTCGCTCACGATGTACTCGCGCAGCATGGGTCCGACGGCGGCGAGGCCGTCGCCGCCCCGGGCGAATGGGGTGCGGCCCGATCCTTTGAGGTGCAGATCGCGGAGTCGGTCGCCGGGCCCGACGAGTTCGCCGAGCAGGAGCGCGCGCCCATCTCCGAGACGTGGGACGTAGCCGCCGAACTGGTGCCCGGCATAGGCCTGCGCGACCGGCGTGGCACCGTCGGGAACGACGGTGCCCGACAACAGGCCGAGGCCGTCGGGGCTGCGCAGCCAGGAGGCGTCGAGGCCGAGTTCGGCCGCCAGCGGTTCGTTGAGCACCAGCAACCGCAGAGCGGGGGCGGGCTCGGCCTGCCACGCGACAGCCATCTCGGGGAGGGCGCGGGCGAAGCGGTTGTCCAGTTCGACTGTGGTATCCGGTGCGACGCTCACGTCTCGAGCCTACGGAGGGTCAGAGGCTGCCCGGGTCGTCGGGCACGTCGACGGCGTATTGCCGAAGCACCTCGAGGGGCACCAGGTTCAGCGTGCGTTCATGGGTGGCGGCCAGTACCACGGGGGCGGCCTTGCCGTCATGGTGGGCCCGCAACCAGTTGACGGCGGTGACGCACCATCGGTCTCCGGGCATCAGGCCCGGGAATCGAAACTGCGGTGCCGGCGTCGACAGATCGTTGCCGATCGACCGCTGGTGTTCCAGGAACTCAGCGGTCACCACGGCGCAGATGGTGTGCCAGCCCTGGTCGGCCTCCCCGGTCGAACAGCATCCGTCCCGGTAGAAGCCCGTGAGTGGTTCGGTGCCGCACTCCTGAAGTGCGCCGCCCAGCACGTTGCGATCAGCCATCGCACAAGTATGGGGCTCAGCGTGGAGTCTCCGGAGCTGCGCGGTGTTGCGCGTCGAGCACCAACAGCGCCACGTGCAGCGAGGTCATCGATTCGCCGTCGTCGAGGTCGACGCCGAGCCGACGTTCGATCGAGGTCAGCCGGCTGTAGAGCGCCGGGCGGCTCATGTGCAGGCGTTTGGCCAGCGCGGACTTGTTGCCTGCGAGCTCCAGGTAGCCGCGCAGCACTTCCACGTCGTCGCTGCCCTGAGCGGCGTCGTGGATCAGCAGGGTCTTGAGTTCGGTTTCGGCGAACATCTGGACGCGTGGATCGTCGAGCAGCAGGGTGATCAGCCCGCGCAGGCGGACGTCGGAGGCCCGCACGAAGGGACGCGGAAGGTCCGGCATCGACGCCGCGACCTCGGCGACGTGTGCGGCTTCGCGAAGTCCGTGCACCGCATCGGCGAACCCGCCGGCGTTGCCGCCGACTGCGACGACGACCTTGTCGGCGTCACCGCCACGGGCGATCGCCTCACGCCAGCCCTCGGCCAGGCGGCTCAGTGTGGTGTCGGCGCTGATACCGCGCCGGTGGTTCAATGCCAGGACCAAGCCGATTTCTCCGTCCCGCCGGATCGAGCAGATCGCGCTGTGCCCTTGGGATTTCACGTCGTGGGTGACCGCATCGAGGATGCGGAGATTTCGTCGCTGCATGCCGACGGGGTCGAGTCGGTCAGTTGGCGCACCCACCCGGACGGTGACCGGCAGATAGGTGGCGGCGACCCGCAGACCGAGGGACAGGGCACGAGCATCGGCCTCGCGGTCGTCGGCGGTCCGGCCGCCCAGCACGTCGTCGATCAGCCCGCTCTGGGCCTGCTGCTCGAGGCCGGACCGGCCACGTTCGGCCATGCGGTGCAGGGCCAGCGCCTGCGCGGCGCGTTCCAGCACCATCGTGGTCTTGGCCGGGGCGGTCGGGGAGTGCGGGACGATGAGCCGGCCCCATTCCTCGGTCCGCGGACCCACGGCGGTGGTGGTCCACGGTTCGGTCATCGCGCGGGATCGGCGTTGCCAGTCGGCGAGCACGGCAGTGGCCGGTTCGTTGCGGGGCGAGATTGCCAGCACCTGGCGGGACAGGTCCTCAAGCACCACCGATTCGTCGACCATCTCGGCCGCTGCGCGCACGATGTCCGCCATCGACGGGCGCTTCATGCTCAACTCGGTGAAGGTTTTGTGGGTGCGGTGGGCGAATTCGAGTTCCTCGTACTGGTCGGCCACGATGAGCCGGTGCACCGCCTCGGTGACCTGGACGAATTTGGTTTCCCGATGCAGCACCACCAGTGCCAGTCCGAGGGTGTGGGCGATCTCGCCGACGTCGTCGGGAAGCGACGCGATGCGGGTGCCCAGTTCCACCACGACGCCGACGGCACCGGCTCGCCGCATCCGGTCCAGGTAGTCACGCGGTGCGTCGCGCAGGGCCGCGCCGGTGGTGAGCACCAGCTCGCCGCCCTGCAGCAGTCCGGCGAGGTCGGGCATATCGCTGACGTGGACCCAGCGCACCGGCCGATCCAGTTGTTGCGCGCTGAGTATCGCGGGCTCGCCGGCCTGCACCACCGGGAGCTCGATGACGTCACGCACCGTCGGGATCATTGACAAAGTGTAAAGAACTAGACGTATGGGTTTACAGACTGATGGCTCCGGCGGGGTTGGTGGTGGCTCAGAGTGGTAGCCGTACCCCCATGCCGCAGGAAGGTTCGGATCCCATGAGCAATGTCATTCAGCACTGGCGCGACGGAAAGATCTTCGCCGGGACGTCCTCCGCGACGGCCCCGGTGACCAATCCGGCGACGGGCGCGGTGACCGGTGAGGTGGCGCTGGCCAGTGTGGATGATGCGCGTGCGGTGATCGACGCCGCCGTGGCGGCGTTCCCGGCCTGGCGTGACACGTCGCTGACCAAGCGCACCTCGGTGCTGTTCCGATTCAGAGAGCTGCTCAACTCCCGCAAGGATGAGTTGGCCGCACTGATCACCGCCGAGCACGGCAAGGTGCTCTCCGATGCGCTCGGTGAGGTGAGCCGCGGCATCGAGGTCGTCGAGTTCGCTTGCGGCATCCCGAATCTGCTCAAGGGTGGATTCACCGAGAACGCCTCCACGAACGTCGATGTGCACTCCGTGCTGCAGCCACTGGGGCCCGTCGGCATCATCTCGCCGTTCAACTTCCCGGCCATGGTGCCGATGTGGTTCTTCCCGATCGCCATCGCCGCGGGCAACACCGTGGTGCTCAAGCCGTCGGAGAAGGATCCCAGCGCCTCGCTGTGGATGGCCCGGTTGTGGGCGGAGGCAGGTCTGCCCGACGGTGTGTTCAACGTGCTGCAGGGTGACAAGACCGCGGTCGACGAGCTGTTGACCAACCCGAAGATCAAGGCCATCTCCTTCGTCGGCTCCACCCCGATCGCGCAGTACGTCTACGCCACCGCGACTGCGGCGGGCAAGCGGGTGCAGGCGCTGGGCGGGGCCAAGAACCACGCCGTGATCCTTCCCGACGCCGACCTGGACCTGGCCGCCGATGCGATGGTCAACGCCGGTTTCGGTTCCGCCGGCGAGCGTTGCATGGCGATTTCGGCCGCGGTGGCCGTCGGCCCAATCGCCGACGATCTGGTCGCCAAGATCGCCGAGCGTGCCACCACCATCAAAACCGGTGATGGAAACCAGGATTCGGATATGGGGCCGCTGGTCACCAAGGCCCACCGCGACAAGGTGGCCTCCTACATCGACGCCGGCGAGGCCGACGGCGCCAAGGTCGTGCTCGACGGTCGCACCGTGCTGGACGGGGCCGGCCAACGGGACCCCGGTGGCTTCTGGCTGGGCCCGACCCTGCTCGACAACGTCACGCCGGAGATGAGTGTCTACACCGATGAGATCTTCGGGCCGGTGCTGTCGGTGCTGCGGGTCGAAACCTACGACGACGCCCTTGCGTTGATCAACGACAACCCCTACGGCAACGGCACCGCGATCTTCACCAACGACGGTGGCGCGGCGCGGCGTTTCCAGAACGAGGTCGAGGTCGGCATGGTCGGCATCAACGTGCCGATTCCCGTTCCGATGTCCTACTTCAGCTTTGGCGGCTGGAAGGCGTCGCTGTTCGGTGACAGCCATGCGCACGGCGCCGAAGGCGTGCACTTCTTCACCAGGACCAAGGCCATCACCACCCGCTGGCTGGACCCCAGCCATGGCGGCATCAACCTCGGCTTCCCCGAGAACAAGTGAGAGAATCGCACCCATGACTGTTGTTGAAGAGTCCGCCGCGCTGCCCAACGGATTGACCGTCGAGGCGGCGAAGGCCGAGGCCGCGCGGGCCTATGAACTCGACCGCGCACATGTGTTCCATTCCTGGTCGGCGCAGGAGGAAATCTCGCCGATGACGATCACCGCCGCGCAGGGCTCGTACGTGTGGGACGGCGACGGCAACCGCCTGCTCGACTTCTCCTCCCAGCTGGTCAACACCAATATCGGTCACCAGCACCCCAAGGTCGTGGCCGCCATTGCCGAGCAGGCAGCCAAGCTGTGCACGGTGGCCCCGCAGTACGCCAATGCGGCCCGCTCGGAGGCCGCCCGGTTGATCGCCGAACGCACGCCCGGTGACCTGAACAAGGTGTTCTTCACCAACGCCGGCGCCGATGCCGTCGAACATGCGGTGCGCATGGCCCGCCTGCACACCGGGCGCTACAAGGTGCTCTCGCGGTACCGCTCGTATCACGGCGGCACCGACACCGCGGTCAACCTCACCGGTGACCCGCGGCGCTGGTCCAACGACTACGGCAACAGCGGGGTGGTGCGCTTCTTCGGGCCGTTCCTGTATCGCTCGCAGTTCCACGCCACCACCGAGGCCGAGGAGACCGAACGTGCCCTGGCCCATCTTGACGAGGTGGTGCGCCTGGAGGGGCCGTCGACCATCGCCGCGATCATCCTGGAGTCGATTCCCGGCACCGCCGGCATCATGGTGCCGCCGCCCGGGTACATCGCCGGGGTGCGCGAGATCTGTGATCGCTACGGCATCGTCTTCATCGCCGACGAGGTGATGGCTGGCTTCGGCCGCAGCGGAAAGTGGTTCTCCATCAACCACTTCGACGTCGTCCCCGATCTGCTGACGTTTGCCAAGGGCGTCAACTCCGGTTACGTGCCGCTCGGCGGTGTGGCGATCAGCCCGGCCATCTACGAGACGTTCGCACATCGCACGTATCCGGGCGGGCTGACCTACTCCGGACATCCGCTGGCCACCGCGGCCGCGGTCGCCACCATCAACGCGATGGCCGACGAAGGCATGGTCGAGAACGCGGCCGAGATCGGGTCCGAGGTGCTCGCGCCCGGCCTGGCCGAGTTGGCGGCCAAGCACCGCAGTATCGGTGAGGTCCGCGGTGCGGGTGTGTTCTGGGCCGTCGAACTGGTCGCCGATCAGCAGACCCGCGAACCGTTGGCGCCCTACGGTGGCACCAGCCCGGCGATGGCCGCCGTGATCGGTGCCTGCAAGGCCAACGGCCTGCTGCCGTTCGCCAACTACAACCGCATCCACGTGGTGCCGCCGTGCAACGTCACCGCAGAAGAAGCGCGCGAGGGTCTGGCGATCCTGGACAAGGCGTTCGACGTCGCGGACCAGCACGCGCGCTGACCTTCACCGCCTTCGGTGAAATTCCGCGGTGTTATCGCCCGGTGTCGCGATCAATGATGAGGTCTTTGATCTCGGCCAGGTGCTCGTCGACCGAGCGCAGCCTGGCCCGGGTCTCCTGACGGAAATCCGTGAGTTCACGCTCGACCGAGGTGAGCCGCGTTCCGTGCTCACGCTGATTGGCGCCGAGGGCATTGACGGCGGCCAGAACTGCGCGGTAGTCGAAGCGGTCAGCCTCCAGGGCAGCCACCCGGGCTTCGAGGTCCTCCAGCGCTGCCATCGCCCCATCGTATTGGCACCAGAGCCTGACGGCCATGGGCTTGCGACGCCCTGTGGATAACTCCGTTGGCGCCTGATCCGCAGTGCAAATTGGGACACTGGACCGGTGCGTTCACCCGCCCAGCCGGATCCTGCCGTCGATTGCCGAGGCGATCGAGCGGATCTGAGATGACCCTCGAGCCCATCGACGCGTACTTCACCGCGACGGTATCTGCGCTCACTGCGCCGGGCGCGGGGGATGTCCCCGCGTTGAATGTGCTGAATCCCCTGGCGCTCTTCGATGCTCAGCTGGGAAGCAGGCATCTGGACCTGGCCGCCCGGTGGCTGCGTTCGCAGGGGCAGGGCTTCTACACCATCGGATCGTCGGGGCACGAGGGCAATGCCGCCGTCGCCGCGGCGCTGCGCCCCAGCGATCCGGCGCTGCTGCACTACCGGTCGGGCGGCTTCTACCTGGCCCGCGCCGCGCAGGTCGACGGCTCCGATCCGCTGCGTGATGTGCTGCTCGGGTTGGTGGCGGCCACCGCCGAGCCGATCTCCGGCGGGCGACACAAGGTGTTCGGCCGTCACGACCTGAACATCATTCCTCAGACCTCCACCATCGCCTCGCATCTGCCACGTTCGGTCGGGGTGGCCTTCTCGATCGCGCGCACCCGCAAGCTCGGGGTGGCCTGCCCATGGCCGGAGGATGCGGTCACGGTGTGCAGCTTCGGCGACGCCTCGGCCAATCACTCCACCGCCGTCGGTGCGGTCAACGCGTCCCTGCACGCCTCCTACCAAGGTCTGCCGATGCCGCTGCTGTTCGTGTGCGAGGACAACGGCATCGGCATCAGCACGCCGACGCCGCGCGGTTGGATCGCCCGCTCCTACGGCAATCGAGAGGGGCTGCGGTACTTCGCCGCCGATGGCTGCGACCTCGTCGACGCATTCGACACCGCACAGGCCGCGGCCGATTGGGTTCGTGGCGAACGCAAACCCGCATTTCTGCACCTGCGCACAGTGCGTCTGATGGGGCATGCCGGGTCCGACTACGAGCAGGCCTACCGACGGCCCTCCGACATCGTTGCCGATTATGAACGTGACCCGGTGCTCAATACCGCAAGAATGCTTGTGGCCCAAGGAATCCTGACGCCAGAACAGGTGCTGGAACACTATGAGGCCAAACGTGCGCAGGTGATGGACCTGGCCCGTGAGGTGGGTGTGAGTCCGCAGTTGGGCAGCGCCCCGGCTGTCATGCGGCCACTGCGCGACGGACTCGACGAAGCCAGGGCGGTCCGCGTCGCCGTCCGGGGTGAGTCGGACAGTGCGCCGCTGACCCTGGCGCTTGCCATCAACCGGGGGCTGCGGGAGGTCCTGCAGGCGCATCCGGAGGCGATCGTGTTCGGTGAGGACATCGCCCGCAAGGGCGGTGTCTACGGGGTGACCCGCGGCCTACAGGCCGGCGCCGGAGCCGCGCGGGTGTTCGACACCCTGCTCGACGAACAGACCATCCTCGGACTGGCGCTGGGCGCGGGTGTCTCGGGCCTGATGCCGATCCCGGAGATCCAGTACCTGGCCTACCTGCACAACGCCGCCGACCAGATCCGCGGGGAGGGAGCCACGCTGCCGTTCTTCTCCAACCGCCAGTACCGCAACCCGATGGTGGTGCGGGTCGCGGGCTACGGCTACCAGAAGGGTTTCGGCGGTCACTTCCACAACGACGACTCGATCGCGGCGATCCGTGACATTCCCGGCGTGGTCATCGCCTCCCCGTCCCGGCCCGACGATGCCGCAGCCATGCTGCACACCTGCGTCGTCGCAGCCAAAGGCGCTGGCGTCGTGTGTATTTACCTCGAGCCGATTGCGCTTTATCACACCAAGGACCTGTACGCCGACGGCGATGAGCAGTGGTTGGCGCGCTACCCGAGTCTGCCCGTGCAGATCGGTCGGGCCCGCACCTACGGCGGCGGGGACGACCTGACCATCCTGACCTTCGGCAACGGATTGTGGATGAGCCTGCGGGTGGCCCGTCGTCTGGAGCAGGTCGGGATCGGCACCCGGGTGGTGGATCTGCGCTGGCTGTCGCCGTTGCCGGTCGAGGACATGCTGCGCGAGGCGGATGCGACCGGGCGGGTGCTGATCGTCGACGAGACCCGCCGCACCGGGGGTGTGGGCGAGGGTGTGCTGGCTGAACTCACCGATCACGGCTACACCGGCCGGGTGCAGCGGGTGGCCAGTGCCGACAGCTTCATCCCGCTGGGTGACGCCGCGCGGCAGGTGCTGTTGTGTGAGGACACCGTCGAGGCCGGTGCGATGAAATTGGTGGGCGCACGATAGCTTGACTCCCATGGCCGAATCTGCAACGCCGGACCCGACCCGCCCGTTGGCTGGGGTGCGGATCATCGAGATCTCCAGTTTCGTCGCGGTGCCGCTGGCTGGGATGACCCTGGCGCAGTTGGGCGCCGAGGTGGTGCGGGTCGATCCGATCGGGGGTGCCGCCGACTATCACCGCTGGCCATTGACCGACGGCGGCGACAGCATCTACTGGGCCGGGCTGAACAAGGGCAAGCGTTCGGTGGCTGCCGACATGCGCTCGCCGGAAGGTCAGCAGCTGGTGCAGCGACTGATCGCCGAATCCGGGGTGTTGATCACGAATGTAGTGGGACGGCAATGGCATTCGTATGACGAGCTGGCGAGGGTGCGGCCCGACCTGATCCACGTCGAGGTGTCCGGCCGCGCGGACGGTGGTACCGGGGTGGACTACACCGTCAACGCCGGGTTGGGTTTTCCCATGGTGACGGGGCCTGCGCAGTTGGCCACCCCGGTCAACCACGTACTGCCGGCCTGGGATGTCAGCTGTGGACTGTATGTGGCACTGGCGGTCAGTGCTGCACTGCGCCAACGTGATTCCACCGGTGCGGGCGCGCAGATCAGCATCCCGCTGGAGAACGTCGCCCTCGCTACCGCGGGCAATCTCGGATTCCTGACCGAGGTGATGGTCAACGGAGCCGGTCGGGAACGCCTCGGCAACGCGCTGTACGGTACCTACGGGCAGAACTTCACCAGCAGCGACGGCGTAGGGTTCATGCTGGTGGCGCTCACCGGCCGGCATTTCCGTGACCTCACCGAGGTCACCGGTACCACCAAAGCCGTTGCCGCCCTTGCCGATGCGTTCGGTGCCGACTTCAGCGACGAAGGTCAGCGCTACACCCACCGCGATGCCCTGACCGGACTGTTCACGCTTTGGTTCTCCGAGCACACCGCCGACGAGATCAGCGCAGCGCTCTCGGGTACCTCGGTGCTGTGGGAGCGGTACCGCAGCTTCGCTGAGGTCGCCGTCAACGACCGGGTGGTGGGGAACCCGCTGTTCACTGCGTTGGAGCAACCCCGCATCGGCACCTATCTGGCGCCGGGCCTGCCGGTGTCGATCGGCGGGATGTATCCGCCCGCGGTACCTGCGCCCGCACTCGGCGACGACACCACCTCGGTGCTGGCCGAGCGCCTCGGGCTCAGTGCCGACGAGATCGCGGCCCTGACCGAATGCGGCACCGTCGCAACGGGGACCGACGCTCAATGAGCACCCTGCTGTCGCTGTCGGACGTGCGGGCGCACCCAGACGGTGACGTCTTCACCGGGCAGGCCAGCGGTCCGACCGGCAAGCGGGCGTACGGCGGTCTGCTGGCCGCGCAGAGCCTGGCGGCCGCCTGTCGCACCGTCGGTGATGACCGGTCGCCCACCAACATGCACCTTCAGTTTCTGCGCGGCGGGGACGCCGGCGAAGCGGTCGAGCACCACGTGCACCGTGTGTACGACGGGCGCACCGCCTCGGCGCGGCGGGTCGAATCTTTTGAGCACGGCCGCATGTTGACGACGGCCACGGTGTCGTTCGCGACGGCACTGCCCGGGCCCGAACACGGGTTGGGTGCGATGCCGCACGATCCCGAGGTGCTTCCGTGCACCGGCCCGCCCGGCCCGGCGCCGTCCCTACCGCTCGACGAGTTCGACATCCGCATCGCCGACGACGGGGAGGGCGAGGAGTTCGTACGCCGGATGTGGTGGCGCGTCACCACCGACCTGCCCGAGGATCCGTTGGTGCACACGCTCATCGCGGTCTACATCACCGACCTCTACGGAATCGATCCGGCGCTGGCGGTACACGGGCACAGCATGCGGTCGCGCAGTCACCGCAGTGGCACCACCGATTCGTCGATCTGGTTTCACCGCCCGATACACGCCGGGGAGTGGAATCTGCTGGAGTCGCGTTCACCGGCTGCCGCACGGGGACGCGGGCTGATCACGTCAAGTCTGCTGCGCGCCGACGGTGCGGTCGCCGCGACCCTGGCACAGGAGGGGCTGGTCGCCGACCGCGATCCGGCGTGATCCTCCCCGTCGAGCCAGCCGGGTCCGAGTTGCGTTGGCGAGGTAGGTGAGCGTCACGCCGAAGGCCAGCGCGGCCAGCACACCGAGCACCCGGTGGTCACCGAACAGCGGGTAGATCTGGTAGTGGGTCAGGTAGGTGTACAGCGACGCTTCGGCCAGCACCCCGCAACCGGCTGCCACCACCACGGGACAACGCACGGCAGGCAGCCAGATCAACAACGCAAACCCGGCCATTACCAGGGTCTCCCGGCCGGTGTTGCCGAAGTAGCCGTGCACGCCGACCATCAGAACGGCGGTGACGATGAACCGTTGCCAGGTGGCGGTAGCCTTGGCCGCCGCCCACCCAGCCGCGAAGAACCAGAACGCCAACACGGTGAACCAGGCTTCGCGACCCAGCCCGAAACCGGGTAGGTCGTAGCGCAATACCAGTCCGAATGCCAGGAAAGCCGCGGCGACCGCAAAGGGGCGGCGTCGCTCCCAACGATCCGTGGCCGGCAGCGCGCACACTGCGGTCAGCGCCACCAGGATCCAGAACAGCACTTCGACGAACCACAACCGTCCGGCGGTCATGCTGTCGTGCGGTCCGAGAAACTTGTTGGCCAGCAACAGGTTCGACGCGTGGTAGTCCTCGGTGAGGATCAGTGTGACCGCGACCCACATGATCGAGGGCACCGCGATCCAGGCGATCGTGTTGCGTAGGTGGTGTATCCGCGTCGACCGTGGCACCGGCGTCAGGCAGAACCGGCCGAAGTTGTACCCGGCCACCCCGAGCAGGATGTGCGCTCCGCCCCACAATGCGAACAGCTCTGCGTGCGAGCCGACGATGAGCACGATGGCCGCGGCGCGCAGCGCCACGCTGGTCTCCACCGTCGCCCACCGTCGCGGTCGGGGCGTGCGGCTCCGCCCGAGGCCGGACCCGAGTTCAGCCAGGGGTATCCGGTGCCAGTCCTGCGGTAGTCGGCCCAGGGTGCGTTCGAGGCGAACCGACATCGCCACATAGGACAGCGAGTTGCCGCCGAGGTCGACGAAGCTGGCCCCGTGGTCGATCGAATCGGCAGGGAGATGCAGAACCTGGGCGAACAGCTGCCGGAGGTCGGAGGTGACGGCGACGGTGACATGGGCGGCCAACTCGCGCACCGCGGGGTAGTCGGGCTTACCTGAGATGAGGCGGGGCAGTTCGGATACGACGACGGCGTTCACGGCACCCATCGGCACACCGGCCGCGGCGGCCGTCAGTCGTTGCACCTCGCCTGCGGTGGTCTTCCCGACGTCCAGGGCCGCGACCGCGAGAGCGTCGCCGTCGTCGGTGCACAAGGCCGTCACTCCGCGGTCGGCGAGGGAGGCTTGCAGGCGGTCCAGGTCTATGCGCAGGCCGAACAGCTTCACGAATCGGGCGCTGCGGCCGATGATCTCGTACAGACCGTCGGGTGTACGCCGCGCGATGTCTCCGGTGTGCAATTCCGCCACGGTGGCACCCAGTGACAGATCCTCGGGACGCTGTGCATACCCGAGCATCACGTTGGCTCCGCGGTAGACCAGCTCACCGGTACCGTCGGGCCACCCGTCGCCGGGCCGAATGGACAGGTGGCCACCGGGGATCGGCCGGCCGATGGATTCGGGGTGGGACAGGGCGGATTCCGGTGGCAGGTAGGCCATCCGGGCAGTTGCCTCGGTTGCTCCGTACATCACGAACAGTTGCCAGCCCCGGCGTTGCCCGAGCTCGGCGAAGTGGCGCACCCGATCGGGCGCCATCCGCCCACCCGCCTGGGTGACGTATCGCAGGTGGGGCAGGTCCATGGCGTCGAAGCCGATGCGGTCGAGCAGTTCGAAGGTATGGGGCACGCCGGCGAAGGTGGTGGCCCGGAATCGGGTGAACATCTCCCAGAATTCGTGGTCGAGCACCGAGCGGTCGGTGAGAAGCAGGCCCGCCCCGCTCAGCAGGTGGCTGTGGACCACCGACAGTCCGTAGCAGTACGACATCGGCAAGGTGGTTGCCGCCCGGTCGGTTTCAGTGATCCCGAGGTATTCGGCAATGGCGGTGGCGTTGCTGATCAGATTGGTGAAGGACAGGCGCACCAGCTTCGGCGACCCGGTGCTTCCCGAGGTGGACATCAGCAGCGCCAGGTCGTCGTGTAGCCGGTGCGTGCTGTGGGTGCGCCGGTGGCGGATGCGGGCAGCGTCGACGACGGTATCGGGGGAGTACGTCTGCAGGATCGCGCGGTGATCGCCGCCCGCGGGTACCGGCAGGGCGACGTGGCCTGCGGCGAGTGTGCCCAGGTAGTGCACCAGGGTGTGCAGGTTGTTGCCGGCCTCGAGCAGAACGAGTCGACGTCCGGGGCCCAACGCCGTCGCGGCGCGTGACACGAGATCGGCCAGGGCCCGATAGCTGACCTGTCGGGACTCGGTCACCACCGCGATCCTGTCACCGTGAGCCCGCAGCGCCTCGACGAGGTGGCTCAAGGCAATGCCGTCCCGATGCCACGCACGTCGATCCGGACCTTGGTGTCGCGTGCCGGCGGATTCAGGCTGTGCTGACGCACGACGATGGGTTCACCGGTTGCCGGCGGCTCGATGGTGAGCAGGACGTCGTGGCCGAGGAACTCGGTGGCGATCACGGTCCCCACTGTGGCGGCCGTGTCATCACCCGCACTGTCCGAGATCGCCGTAGCCACAAGCTGTTCGGGCCGCAGGATGAGTGTGCACGGACCGTCGGCAGCACCTGCCTGGACCGGTACGCGGCCCAGTGCACTGTCGGCCCATCCCGAGGTGACGGTGCCGGGCAGCGTGATGCAATCCCCGAGGAACTCGGCGGTGAACCGGTCGGTGGGTTGGCGGTACACCTGCTCGGGTGTTCCGACCTGGGTGAACCTGCCCTCACGCATCACCGCGACCTGATCCGAGATCGAGAGCGCCTCCTCCTGGTCGTGCGTCACGATCAGGGTGGTCACCCCGGTATCGGACAACGCCCGGGCCACGGACTTGCGGGTGGCCGCGCGCAGTCCGGTATCCAGGGCGCTGAACGGCTCGTCGAGCAGCATGACCACCGGCCGGCGGGCCAGAGCCCGGGCCAGTGCGACGCGCTGTTGCTGGCCGCCGGACAGCTGATGCGGCCGGCGCTGTGCGAACGAGGCGTCCAGGGACACTGTGCCCAGCAGCTCACCGACCCTGGCCCGGGCCGCGGCACCGCGCTCGCGCAGGCCGTAGGCGACGTTCTCGGCCACGGTCAGGTGCGGGAACAGCGCGCCGTCCTGCGCCACATAGCCGATATCGCGGCGGTGTGGGGCGACAGTGTTTGTGGGGCTTGCCATCTCGCGTCCGCCGATGGTCACGGTGCCGGAGTCGAGGGATTCAAAGCCGGCGATCACTCGCAACAGCGTGGTCTTGCCGCACCCGGAGGAGCCGACCACCGCGGTAATGGTTCCTGGTGTCAGCGTCAGGTCGATTCCGCGCAGCACCTCGGTGCCGTTGAAGGTCTTGTGGAGTCCGGATACCTGCAGGATGTCGTCGGTCACAGGGCAGCCACCTTCGTCGACTGACGCAACAGCATCAGAGTCACCGGTACGGACAGCGCGATCAGCATCAGCGCGTAGGGGGCGGCCGCGGCGTAGTCCAACTCGCTGCTCAGCGACCAGAACCGCATCGCCAGGGTGCGGGTGCCGGTGGGGGCGAGCAACAGCGTCGCAGTCAATTCCGTTGCCACCGCAACGAATACCAGTGAGGCGCCGGCAGCTGCGGCCGGGGCGGTCAGCCGCAGGGTGATGCGCACGAACGTGCGTGTCGGCGACGCGCCCAACGAGCGTGAGGCCTCTTCCACCGACGGCGGCACCTGCGCCAGGCCCGAGCGCAGGCTGACCAGCGCGCGCGGTAGGAACAGCAGCACATAGGCGCAGATCACCAGGGCCGCAGTCTGATACAGCGGGGGAGCGTAGCGGATCGCCACGGTGACCAGGGCCAGCGCGGTGACGATACCGGGCATCGAGCTGGTGATGAAGTTGGCGCCTTCGATCGAGCGGGCCAGCAGACCCCGGTACCGGACCGCCACCCAGGCGAACGGGAAGGCCAGCACCGTGGTCAGAACCGCCGCTGCGCCGGCCAGTGCGGCGGTCTGGGCCAACGCGGTACCGATCTCCGCGGGTTCCCAGATCTGTGTGCCGCCGATCCACAACCACCGTGTCAGCGTCCACAACGGCACGCCCAATGCCAGGGCCGCCAGTACCAGGAGCCCGGCGGTGGCCGGCAACATGGTGCGGCCCAGGCGCATTGGGGTGGTGGTTCGCTGAGCGCCCGAGCCGACCCGGGCAAAGCGGGCATTGCCGCGGGCCGCGGCCTCGGTGACCAACAGCAGCAGGCACAACAGCACGAGGACGGCGGCGAGGGTGGCTCCGGCGGCACCATCGAACGTGGCCTGGAACTGTTCGAAGATCGCGGTGGTGAAGGTCGAGAAGCGGATCATCGCGAACGCGCCGTATTCGGCCAGCAGGTGGACACCGATCAGCAGGGCGCCGCCCAGGATCGCCAGCCGCAGCTGCGGCAGCACCACCCGGAAGAACACCCCCGAGGACCCCGATCCCAGCGCCCGGGCCGATTCCTCCAATGCGGGATCGATGCGGCGCAGGGTGGCAGCCGCGGGCACGTAGACGAACGGGAAGTAGGACAGTGTTGCGATCAGCACGCCCGCCGGCAATCCGTGCAGCGACGGCACAACGCTGACCCAGGCGTAGCTGTTGACGAACGCGGGTACGGCCAGCGGCGCAACGAACACCGGGCGCCACCACGTCCGGCCCGGCAGGTCGGTGCGCTCAACCAGCCACGCCGCACCGACGCCGAGCACCACGCATACGGGCACCGTGATCAGGACCAGGCCCACGGTGTTGAGCAGCAATTCTGCGACGCGGGGGCGCACCACCAGCTCGATCACCCGGCTCGGGCCGGTCGTGACCACCGACCAGCCGACGTAGCCCAGCGGGATGAACGTGGCGGCCAGCAACAGGACCACCGCCGTGCTCAGTACCGGTCCCGGCCTGGAGCCTGCCGAACGTTGCGGGACCGGCTGAACCGGCGGTGCTTCTGTCGCGACCAATTACAGCAAGCCAGCCTTTGTCATCAGGTCGGTGACCTTGGCGGCATCGAGATTGGACGGGTTGACCGCGGGCGCCTGCAACGTGTCCAGCGGTGGCAGGGCCGGATTGGCGGCGACCCCGCTGGCGACGGGGTACTCGAACGAGGTGCCCTTTTCCAGTACTTCCTGGCCGGCCTTGCCGGTGATGAACCGGACGAACTGCTGGGCTTGATCCTGCTTCTTGCTCGATCTCAGGACACCGCCGCCGGACAGGCTGACGAACGCTCCGGGATCTTCGTTCTTGAAGTAGTGCAGTGCGGTGTTGCCGCTGATCTCCTTGGTCTTGGATTGATCGCGGAACCAGTAGTAGTGGTAGATGATTCCGCCGTCGACCTCGCCGGCGTTGACGGCGCGCAGGGTGGCGATATTGTCCTGGAGCACCACGGCATTGGCCTTCAACCCGGCCAGCCACTGCGCGGTGGCCGGCTCGCCGGTCAGTTCCAGCATGGCTGCGACGATGGCCTGGAAGTCCGCCTTGGCCGGCGGTGCACCCCACCGACCCTTCCACTGCGGCTGCTGCAGATCCATGATCGATCGGGGCAGCTGGTCGGTCGGCAGCTTGGCCTTGTTGTAGACGAAAACCGTCGACCGTGCCGCCACACCGGTCCATTTACCCGACGACGGCCGGTATTGCACCGGAACCTGATCGAGGGTCTGCTGCTCGACGTCGGCGAACAATCCGGCCCGCTCGACGGCGGCCATCGCGGGGGAGTTCTCGGTGAGGAAGACATCGGCCGGTGAGGCGTTGCCCTCGGCCACCAGTTGGTTGCCGAGCTCGGTGTCACCGCCCTGCCGATAGGTGACCTTGATGCCGGTCTCCTTGGTGAAGGCGTCGATCCATTCCTTGGTGAGGGACTCGTGCTGAGCGTTGTAGATCAGCAGCTCGTCAGACCCCGAACCGGAGCACCCGACCAGGCCGGCGGCTATGGCGACAGCAGACAGGGCAGCAGCAGCCCGGCGGCCCCAACGTGTGCGCATCAAGTGAATCCCTTCGGCGTTAGCTGAGCATCACCTAAGTACAGTACCGGGCGCGTTGGCGCCAAGCCTCAGACGGCGGGAATCGCGGAGGGGTGGAACATGCGGCGGTGTCCGGTCGGCGTGGCACTCCGGGATGACCCGGGCCGGCGGGACCGTATGCGCCCAGATCGGCGCGGCACCTCTGTCGACGGGGCCGTGAGGGTTGAGAGCCGAGCGGGCGCTGCTGGGGTCAGTGCAGAACCCGTGGCCCGCCGTTGCAATCTGGGACACCGCCGTAGGGGATACCACCTTGGACCGTTCCCTCGACCATCACGCTGCACGACTTTCCGTCCATCCAATAGCCCGGGCCGAAAGGACTCGGACTGTGGCCCCAACGTTGCGCGTAGAACGCGCCGTTCGAGAACGGTTCGCCGAGGCAGTATCTGCCGCCGCCGGAGAGTTTCTCGCGGTAGTCGCCGCCCGGGCACCACCCAGCGTTACCGTCTGGGATGTGCGGGTCAGGGTCGGCCCACGCGGGTGGTGAGAGGGTCAGTGCCGTCGTCAGGGTCGCGACGCCGATGAGCAGTTTCATGACGTTCATGTCGATACCTGCGTTCACTGGGCCGACTCACCACGGCAGGTTGCCGAGTTGTAGCCTTACCAGCAGAGAGTAGCCTGTCGGGGTTTGCTGTTTGGCGCCTTGGTGAAGATTGCGTCGTTCGGATGACAGGCGCGGCGGCGACGATAACCGCCTTGACGCTTGGTTTTTGAAATCTATTGCGCACTAACGATGTTGTCGGTGAATTGGGCTGACGCCTGACGGCGAGTGCAAGGGCCCAGGTACTCACTGGATCGGGGGCGGCGCCAACTGGCGGTGGAGGTCGGCGATATAACCGTCGTAGGCTTCGGCGACCGTGTCGAGGTCGACTTCCTCGGGCAGATCGTCGGCGCTTTGACGCGCGATCAGGTAGGCCGCGGTCGCCTCGACGACGCGCAGTTCGTCATCGCAGATCTGTGCAACGACCGTAGGGTCAGCGTGAACGCGCACGACCACGGTGTCGTCGCCCTGCTGAAACCGGACCAGATAGTCGTGATCGCCGAGTGCCTCGAGGGCCGGCGGGTGGCCGCTCATACGAATTCTCCTGTGTTGGTCTGCACATCGTTATTCGTCCCGGGAGATCGATCCTCCGGATGATGGGTTGCCAGATCGGCGGGCATCAGTAGCCCTGTGGCGGGCGGTCTTTGACGTCAACGCACGGTGGCCCGATCACGTATGTCATGGGCCCAATATTACTCCAATAATCACTTGTAAAAATGATTTGACGGCGGCCTCCGTGCTAGTATGAAGGATGATAATCCTCTAAATAGTCTGGGTTGAGGCCATGAAGCAGTCGACTGAACAAACTCAAACTGGCTGTGTCGCAACGGCGGTCGCTTCGGCTGTGATGCGGGTGTCCGACTTGGACCGATCAGTGAAGTTCTATCGCGATGTTTTCTGCTGCAGCGTCGCCCTTCGTGAACGGGACTCGGCGCTGCTGTTGACGCCGGACGGATTTCAGCTGTATCTGCACACGGCGGGCTCGTATGCCCGACCAGGCCTGGGCGTCATCGGTATCCAGTACCTGATGTGGACCACCGACAGCCAAGCCGAGCTGGACCGGGTGACGGCTCGCCTGCAGGCTCACGATCCGGCCACCTACACCTACACCGAGAACGGGGTGACATTCGTGGAGGGGTGCGACCCCGACCATGGCAGGGCCATCGTCGCCTATCCCAGCCCGGACCGGCTGCCACGAGAACTCATCGCCTCGCGGCTGCGCGGAGTGGTGCAGGCCGGGGCCCGCGCAGGCGCTGCACGCCGGCCGAACAAGACTGCAGCGCAGAGTCGTTGAGGCACGCCCTTCGCCCGTGATGTCGACTTTCGGTCGATCGGGGTCGTGGCTGTACCACTTGCGTAGCTCGGTGGACCGTGACGTTTCGTCGCGGGGTCATGATGTCTCGGTGGCGGTTTTGTCGCTGCGATCACGCGTGGAGCTGGGTGAGGCGTGCAACCTGGCTATGCACAAGTCCGGTTCGACAAATGGGTCGAGCCTGCCGAACAGTGCGCGTTGCGGTGGGTCGGGTTGTCCCGCGGGGGCCGCGGCGTGGTCGAGTAGGCCCTGCAGCAATCCCAGGTGGATGGCGCAACCCACCTCGGGGTGGGCTCGGGACAACTCCCGTACCGGGCAGGCGCGTAGCCGAATCACCCGTTCTCGTGCGACGATCTGCGCACTGTCGGCCGATAGCGAAGCGGTCGGTTCGGATTCGGCGGCGAGTTCGGGGCCGAACCCCATCCGGTCGAACACCGCGGTGGCGAGGTTGGCCTTTCGATCCAGCTGGTCACCGACCGACTCGGTTTCGGTATCCCCTGGGGTCGGGACAGTTTGAGCGCGCAAACCTGCGATCCGGTCTGCCCACGACCGGCCGATGTGCTGTGCACGCCGCGCGCGTTCCTCCACCGTGTCGCCGAGCTCCATCGCGAGCATCTCGGCGAGTATCCGATAGTCCAGCCGCTCCTCGACGGCGCGGTATCCGGTGCGGGGGCGGCCCACGCCGTCCCGGCTTATCCGGGTCCGTTCGATCGCTCCCTCGTCGCACAATGCGTCCAGGTGGAAGCGGACGGTGGTGACGTGCAACCCGATGCGTGTGGCGAGCTCGACGGCGTCGATCACGCCGCCGTCAGCACGCACCATCTGCAGCACTCGCTCACGTTGCCCGTTGCGAGGCAGGCGATCTCGTCGGCTACGCCCGGACTTGGAGTCTGCTTCCTCGCCCATCAGCGCCCTTACTCTTCTTATATTTAAAGGATATACTTCCTCTATATTAGCAGGATCGCGAGAAATGGGTCGGCGATGACCGTCGATAGTGCCCAGAATGTGGTCGGCGACGTATCGCAGACCGGCCTCATGGCTACACGCACCGATGCCACTTGGTTCCTGCTGCCGCATTCGTCACACCAGTCCTGGCAGGAGGCTCACATGTCCGCATCAACGATGGTCTTGGAGGCGGCGCCGGTGCGCCGATCGGCAGTCGGTGGCATTAGGCTGCGATTGAAGCCCGCTCAGCGGTCCCGCGGGCATGTGCAGGGCGCCTGGTGGCCCCGAACCGATCAACTGTTCACCGAACTGCCGCCGCTGCTGGCAGCCCTGCCGCCGCAGCTGAGCTCCGTCGAACGGGTCGTGTACGACGAGACCAGTTGGGCACCAGCGTCATTGCGGATGGAGTTCGAGGGCCACAGCATCATCCTCGAGGGCTCCGGCAATACCTCGACCAACACGCTGTCGGTGATCGGTGAGGACTTCGGCACGCTGGTTCTGCTGGTTGTTCCTCCTCATACCGATCCTGTCCTGGCATACACGGCTGTCATGACGGCGTCGTCCGCCGACGACATGTCCACCCCCGACGGACTGCTCGGGGTCGGGCAGGACGAAGCAGAGGAGCGACGTCTCGCATTGTTGGCGCAACAGCGGTGGGAGTCCGAAGGTGGGTCATTGCGGCGCCGGCCCGATGGACTCGGTGAACGCACCCCGACGGCCGCAACTGAGACACGGATAGACGATCCGCCGCAACATGTTTCAGTGATATCGAAGACGGGACGATAGCCATGTCGCAGCAGAACCGGCCGCGGTCGGTGGTTGTGGGTATCGACGGCTCCCAAGCCGCGATCGACGCGGCCACCTGGGCGGTTTCCGAGGCAGTCAACCGTGGTGTGCCACTCCGCCTCGTCTACGCGAGTCCCGCGAACCGGGCCACGGCGCACACCGCTGACGCCGCCGAGTCGGCGCTGTCGCGCGCCCAGACGATTATCGGGGCCATGGGAACACCGGTCGACATCGAAACCGCCGTGGTGCGAGGCCGTCCAGGTTGTGTGTTGATCGAGGAGTCCCGTGCCGCGTCGATGGTGTGTGTCGGATCAGCGGGTAAGGGACCTTGCGCAGGTATGCCGCTCGGTCCGACCGCTGCTGCTCTGGTGAAATATGCGCAATGCGAGGTGGCGGTCATCCGGGCCGGCGGCACGTCGCAGGGGCAGGGCGGTTGGATCGCGGTGGTGCAAAACGACGAGCCCGACAACGACGCGGTGGTGGGCCGCGCGATGGCCGAAGGCCGGCTGCGCAAGGCGCCGGTCCTGTTGATCGACAGGCGGCTCGACAGCTGGGTGAGGCGCTATCCAGATGTCCGCGTGCAGACCGTCGCAACGAGTCAAACCCGTCCGCGGAGCATCGAGAACGACAATGAATCAATCCAATTGGCCGTGGTTGGCAGCGCTGACGCTGAACGTATCGGCCGACTCGTCCGGCTGGACTATCACCCGGTCCTCGGTCGCGCCAACCGCTCGGTGCTGTTGGTGCGCAACTAATTGTGGACACCACGCTGGGGATAAGTCGGCCCGACTGAGCCGGGTCTTTACCTCGACGAAAACCACCGTGTTGGAGGCTTGCGGTGATCTGTGGTCGGGGTGGTGAAGCGGGTGCTGGTGGTGCTCATGCGGTCCTCCGTGGGTGGAATGGTGATTGGGGTTGTGCGCGAGTTGCTGTTGTGTGAATCGCGCATTTATCGGTGCCGGCGCACCGGTCCGGCCCGCAGTGGTGGCGCTGGGGCATCGTGTGCATCGGTGTTGGTGGTTCGGTAGGTGATAGGAAGCTCGACGCCGCCGATAGGCGAGCGGTTTACAGGTATCGGCCCGTTTGTGCGGTGGGGTTGTGACGCGGGGGCGTGGGTGGTTGCGCGGTCGAAGTCGGCGCGGCGGACGGGGTCGCGTAGCAGCGCGTAGGCGGCCAGCACTTGCCGGAGGTTGTCGTCGGCGGTTTGTGACGGCGGTGTGTGGCGGGTGTCGGGGTGATTGGCGCGTAGCCGGGCGCGGTAGGCGCGGGTGATTTCGGCCTGGGTCGCCGTCGGTGACACACCCAACACCAGGTAGGGATCGGGATTGTGGCGCACCATCGCTGCTGCCTCCGAGAACGCGGTATGCGGTGACTCCCGGGGGTTTCGAGTCAACCGGGAGCCACCGCGGTGAGAGGTCTGGGATGCTGGTGAACGCCCGAGCAGGCCAGCAGGCACGGGCCGGGAGGAGCCATCCTGCGGCCTGCTCGTGCGTGGCAACGACGCGGTGCACGGCCCACTTTCGAGCTGCCACCGACAGTGGCGGTGCGTGCGCGGGCGCGGCTCTGACGCTGGAGCCGGGCCGCGGTGACGCGACATAGCAATCTTGTGGGCGACACCGGAGTCGCTGCTAGCTGTTGATCATCGGCGGAAATATCACCTCCATTGTCCGACAGCGCCTTTCAGAACAACCCCCGGGCTCGCGGCGGAGGAGACCGCTGGGTAGCGACTACCGGCGTCGCGGGCCATGGCCGCGCCGGCCACCGGCAACGATCCTCTGGCCTTGGTGGACTTGGCCGCCGCCGCGCGGCGGTGGTGATGCCGACACGCGGCGGGCCGGGCCGGGGCGCAGGACGGTCGGCGGGCAGGTTCGCGCGTTCACGCTCCCACAGGGCCACGTCGTGCTGCAGGCGTATCCACGCGGCCTCCACGATCGCCGCCGCCTCATCGAGCAGGCGCGTTGCCCAGTCGGTGTTGGTCGCCACCATGTTGCTCACCCCCTTTCCCGAATGCTGCGCCCCTGCCCAGCTTGTGAGGTGGACCGTGTTAGGCGTTGATCGCTTGGTTCTCCTCGCTGGCGATCTTGATACGGCGCGGTTTGGCTTTCTCGGCCACGGGGATGGTCAATCGCAGCACCCCGCCGCCATAGCTGGCTTCGATCCGCTCTGCGTCCAGTGTCTCGCCCAAGAACAGCTGGCGGCTGAACACACCCCTCGGGCGCTCGGCCGAGACCATCTCCCGGTTGGGATCCAGGTCGGGTCGCTTGGCGTGCACGGTGAGCACGTTGCGCTCGACGTCGAGATCCAGGGAATCCTCGTCCACGCCTGGCAGATCGAACTCGACGATGAACTGATCCCCGTCGCGCCAGGCGTCCATCGGCATCACTGCCGGCCGGGCAGCAGTGCCCAGCACCTGCTGGGCGAGGCGATCGAAGTCGCGGAACGGATCGGTGCGCATCAACATCATCTTTCCTCCTACCCAATAGTGGCTGTGTGACAGATCCATGTGAACTGTCATAGATTTTGTATAGCACCGTGGCAGAGTTTTGTGCAAGGATGAACGTGAAAAAATTTTGGTAGTGGAGAATGGAGACAGTCAGTGCCTGAGGATCCCCTGGCGCGGTCGGCGCGCGGCGTGTACGGCATCTCGGTGGCCTCCGAGCTCAGTGGGATTGATCCGCAGACGCTGCGCCTGTATGAGCGGCGCGGACTGCTGTCTCCGGCGCGCACCGATGGCGGCACGCGGCGCTACAGCGACGCCGATCTGGATCTGCTGGCGCGCATCAGTGACCTGGTGGCCCAGGGCATCAACATCGCCGGGATCGCCCAGATCTTGCACCTACAACACCGCAACACCGAACTGGAGTCCGACAACAGCGACCTGAAGTCCGAAAACGCCCGACTGCGCTCCGAGGAGCCGACCAAAGCAAGGAGGCCCTGAAACCGATGACGAACTACCCCGATGACACGCCGCTGGCCGACGACATTCCCGCCGCCGACGCGGCTGAGCAACACCAGCCCGCCGCCGACAGTGCCGAGGACGCCGGCCTCGACCCGCGTTGTGTGACTGATCTTTTGCAGCGCGACGCCAATCCGGCCGATGTGATCGATCAAGCCATCATCGTGCCGATGCCCGACGACGACCCCGACGGCCCCGCGTTCTAAGCACCGGGAACGTCGTCGTCGCGGCCACACAACACGCTGCGGCGTGGCCGGGCCCCGTCCAACAGCGGCCCCCACGCCTCGCAAGCGGCGCCGACCGCGGCGTCCTGACCATCCGGGGACGCCTGGCCTGGGCCAGCGCCACCAGCGCATAAGCCAAACTCATCGTGCTCACGTGGTGCGCCTTGGCGGTTTGCACGATCCCGGCAAACGGATCGTTGAGCGTGCAGCCCCGCAGGGCAATAAGCACACCTTCGGCGGTGTCGAGGATCCGTGCTCCCGCCCGACGAGGATCCTGCAATCGGCCAGACACGTCCAACGCACACTCCCTCCTGCCGTCAACCCTTTTACACAAGTACGTGCCACATAACCTGTGGTTTAGATTGCATATTTTCGCGGTTGACTTCGCTCGGTCCTGTGGATGAACTCCGCGCTGGGGATAAGTCGGCCGGATTGAGCCGGGTCTGTCGGACCGTGTCCGCACGGTGTGGGTATGAGTTCTTTGACACGGGCCGAGATCGGCGCACTGGGTGAACAGTTGGCCGTCGAGCATCTGGCGGCGCAGGGGTTGCGGACGTTGACGCGCAATTGGCGGTGCCGCTACGGCGAGCTCGACGTGATCGCCGAGGAAGTCGCCTCCAACACGGTGGTTTTCGTCGAGGTGAAGACCCGCACCGGGGATGGCTTCGGCGGGCTTGCCGAGGCGGTGACGCCGCAGAAGGTGCGCCGGATCCGGCGGCTGGCGGCATTGTGGCTGGCTGAGCAGGATGTGCGATACGCCGCGCTGCGCATCGATGTGATCGGGGTGCGGATCGGACGCCGCCGCGAACCCGAACTGACGCATCTGGCGGGGGTGGGTTGAGATGGGTTTGGGGAGAGCCTATTCGGTAGCCGTACGCGGGGTGGACGGCGTGATCGTGGAGATCGAGGCCGACATCAGCTCGGGGCTGCCCAGCGTGAACCTGGTCGGGCTGCCTGACACCGCGCTGCAGGAAGCGCGGGATCGGGTGCGGGCAGCGATCACCAATTGCGGTAACTCGTGGCCGCAGTCCCGCCTGACCTTGGCGTTGTCCCCGGCCACGTTGCGCAAGGTCGGTTCGGTCTACGACGTTGCGTTGGCGGCGGCCGTGCTCTCGGCGCACACCAAGAAGGCCTGGGCACGTCTGGAGAAAACAGTGCTGCTCGGTGAGCTCGCCCTCGACGGGCGGGTCCGCCCGGTGCACGGGGTGTTGCCTGCGGTGCTGGCCGCCAAGCAGGAAGGCTGGCCCATGGTGGTGGTCCCGGTCGACAACCTGGCCGAGGCCAGTCTGATCGACGGAATCGAGGTGTGTGGGGTAGGAACCCTGCGTCAGTTGCAGGCATGGCTCAACGGCAAGGCAGATCTGAAGGCCCGGGTGACCGCGGCGGAGTGCGCGCCACAGCCGACGGCCGATCTCGCCGATGTCGTCGGGCAGGCTCAGGCCCGCTATGCCGTGGAGGTCGCCGCCGCGGGTGCCCATCATCTGATGTTCACCGGTCCGCCGGGTATCGGGAAAACAATGTTGGCGCAACGTCTTCCGGGACTGTTACCCCCGCTGTCGCAGAGTGAGTCGCTGGAGGTCACGGCCATTCATTCGGTGGCCGGGTTATTGGCCGGGGACACGCCGCTGATCACGCGACCGCCGTTCGTGGCCCCGCACCACACCTCGAGCGTGGCGGCACTGGTCGGCGGGGGGAGTGGGTTCGCCCGTCCCGGTGCCGTCAGTCGGGCGCATCGCGGCGTGCTGTTCCTCGACGAATTCGCCGAGATGGGGTCAAGTGCTCTCGAAGCGCTACGCACTCCGTTGGAGGACGGGGAGATCCGGTTGGCGCGCCGGGACGGAGTGGCATGTTATCCGGCACGGTTCCAGTTGGTGCTTGCGGCCAACCCGTGTCCGTGTGCACCGCCGAACTCGGCCGACTGCAGCTGTTCGGCTCAGGCTCGGCTCCGCTATCGGGGCAGGTTGTCGGGGCCGCTGGTGGACCGGGTCGATTTGCGGGTGGAGTTGCATCCGGTCAGCGCCGGTGCGTTCACTCCCCAGGTCGGTGAATCCAGCACCGTGGTGCGTGAACGCGTTGCGACGGCGCGCCTTGCCGCCCAGGAACGGTGGAAGCCGTTCGGGATCGGGACCAACGCCGAGGTCGGCGGCCCGCTGCTGCGGCGCAAGTTCCGGTTGCCCAAAGCCGCCATGGAGCCGTTGCGGTCTGCTCTCGACCGCGGGTTGATCAGCATGCGCGGTGCCGACCGTTGTTTGAGGGTCGCTTGGACTTTGGCCGATCTGGCCGGCCGGACCACGCCGGCTCGTGAGGACGTGGCTGCCGCGTTGAGCTTCCGTCAGGCCGGGGGTATGCCATGAGCGACGAGGTGCGGCGTGCATGGGCGTACCTGTCGCGGGTGGCCGAGCCGCCGTGCCCGGGTTTGACGGCCCTGGTTGCGCAGGTGGGCCCGGTCGAGGCCGCCGCCCGGGTCAGATCCGGTGACGTCGAGTCGGAGTTGTTCAGCAGGATCGAGGCTCGTCGGGAGTTGGATTGTGCGGCCAAGGATCTGGATGTCCTCGACAGAATGGGTGGGCGGTTGATCACCCCCGACGACGACGAGTGGCCATTGCTGCGATTTCGCGCCTTGGGCGTCGCCACGGACCACAAGCGTTCCAATGATCACCCGCCGTTGGTGTTGTGGGCGAGCGGGCCGGTACGGCTCGGCGAGGTGACCGAGCGTGCCGCGGCGATCGTCGGTACCCGCGCTGCGACCGCATACGGCGAGCACGTTGCCGCTGACTTGGCCGCCGGTCTGGTCGAACGGGACGTGACGGTGGTGTCCGGCGGCGCCTACGGCATCGACGGGGCAGCACATCGCGCCGCGCTGGCCGGTGAGGGCGTGACCGTCGCAATCGTTGCCGGCGGCATCGACAATCCCTACCCGGCCGGACACAGCGCCTTGTTCCACCGAATCCGGCAGGAATGCCTGTTGATCAGCGAGTACCCGCCGGGAGTCGCGCCGGGTCGGCTGCGGTTCCTCACCCGGAACCGGCTGGTTGCAGCCCTCTCCGGGGCGACGGTGGTGGTGGAGGCCGGGTTGCGCAGCGGTGCGGCCAATACCGCGGGGTGGGCCACGTTGTTGGGTCGGCCGGTGTGCGCGGTGCCGGGCCCGGTGACCTCGGCGGCGTCGGCGGGTTGCCATGCCCTGCTGCGAGGTGGTGCCCGCCTGGTCGGCCGTGCCGAGGAAATCGTCGAACTCGTCGGCCACATAGGTGAACTCGCGCCGGACGAGGCGCATCCGGTGGGGCCGCTCGACAGCCTGACGTCGGCTGAGAAACAGGTCTACGACGCGCTGCCCTCGCGGGGTGCCCACACCGTGGATGAGATCGCGATGCTCGCCGCGCTTCCACCGCACCAGATATTGGGGCCGTTGACGACGTTGGAGCTCGCGGGAATGGTCGTCAGCGAGGACGGGTGCTGGCGGTTGCGCCGGCGCCGGTAGACCCCATGCTCGGAGCCCGTCTCCGTATAGTCGATGAGGTCGGCTAACAAAGAGACCGGCTGCGAGCTTTGGAGGCGGTATGGCAGGGCGTCCCGTGCACACGTTTCAAGTGGTGCACCGTGAACAACTGACCCCCCACCTGGTCAGGCTGGTGCTGGGCGGCAACGGCGCCAACGGCTTCGAGACGTTCTCGCCCAACGAGTTCAGCGATGCGTACGTCAAAATCGTCGTGGTTCCTGCCGGTGTGGATGTGTCGGTGCTGCCGAAACCCTTGACTCTGGACAGCTTTCAGAACCTGCCCGCCGAACTGCGCCCCACGGTGCGCACCTACACCGTGCGCCACGTGGACACCGAGTGTGGCGAGATCACCATCGACTTCGTCGTGCACGGTGAGCAGGGCGTGGCTGCACCTTGGGCCGCGGCAGCGGTGCCGGGCCAGCCCGCCTACCTGATGGGGCCCAGCGGGGCCTACACCCCGGACCCGGCCGCCGACTGGCACCTGCTGGCCGGCGACGAGGCCGCACTGCCGGCGATCGGCGCCGCCCTCGAGGCCTTGCCCGCCGATGCGACCGGCAAGGTCTTCATCGAGGTGGCCGGCGACGAGGACGAGATCGAGCTCGCGGCTCCGGCCGGGGTCGAGGTCAACTGGATTCACCGCGGTGGGCGCGCCGATCTGGTCGGCGACGACAAGGCCGGCGACAACGCGCCGTTGATCGCCGCGGTCAAGGAGGCGGACTGGTTGCCGGGTCAGGTCCAGGTGTTCATCCACGGCGAGGCCCAGGCCGTCATGCACAACCTGCGTCCCTACATCCGCAAGGAGCGCGGCGTCCCGGCGAAATGGGCGGCGTCGATCTCGGGGTACTGGCGCCGCGGGCGCACCGAGGAGACCTTCCGGCAGTGGAAGGCCGAGCTGGCGAAAGCGGAGGCCGATACCGCGAGCTGATGGCCGGTTGGCTGTCGGAGATGGAAAGGTAGCCGTCATGGCCTATGGCGACTATCAACTCGAGATCTACCTGCAGGGGCTGTCCGGTGTGCTGCCGACCATGCCGATGGACTACGCGGGACTGGAGGCCAAGGCCCAGGCGGCCATGCCGGCCTCGATCTGGTCCTACGTGGCCGGCGGGGCCGGTGACGAGCGCACCCAGCGGGTCAACCGCACCGCGTTCGACCGGTGGGGCCTGATGCCGCGGATGCTCAACGCCCACCGGGAACGCGATCTGTCCGTCGACCTGTTCGGGCTCACGCTGCCCACGCCCTTGTTCATGGCCCCCATCGGGGTGCTGGGGATCTGCGGGCAGGACGGTCACGGCGACCTGGCCGGCGCCCGTGCCGCCGCGCGCACCGGGGTGCCGATGGTGCTGTCCACCCTCACCGAGGACCCGCTCGAAGACGTCGCCGCCGAATTTGGTGACACCCCAGGCTTTTTCCAGCTGTACACACCGACTGACAAGGATCTGGCCGCCAGCCTGGTGCAGCGCGCCGAGAAGGCCGGATTCAAGGGCATTGTCGTCACGCTCGACACCTGGGTGCCCGGCTGGCGGCCGCGGGATCTGGCCACCTCGAACTTCCCTCAGCTGCGCGGCAAGTGCCTGGCCAACTACACCAGTGATCCGGTGTTCCGCGCCGGTCTGCAACAACCGCCCGAGGAGAACCCGCAGGCCACCGTGCTGCGCTGGGTGAGCCTGTTCGGAAATCCGCTCACCTGGGACGACCTGCCGTGGCTGCGGTCACTGACCAAGCTGCCGCTGATCCTCAAGGGCATCTGTCACCCCGATGACGTTCGGCGAGCCCGCGACGGTGGCGTCGACGGGATCTACTGCTCCAATCATGGTGGGCGCCAAGCCAATGGCGGCCTGCCCGCGATCGACTGTCTGCCCGGGGTGGTCGAAGCTGCCGACGGGCTGCCGGTGTTGTTCGACTCGGGCATCCGCAATGGTGCCGACATCGTCAAGGCGCTCGCATTGGGCGCCACTGCGGTGGGCGTGGGCCGCCCCTATGCGTACGGGCTGGCGCTGGGCGGCGCCGACGGCATCGTGCACGTGCTGCGGTCGCTGCTCGCCGAGGCCGACCTGATCATGGGCGTCGACGGGTATCCGAAGCTCGCCGATCTCACGCCGGAGGCGTTGCGGCGGGTCGACTGATCTCCGTAGCGCTCCCGACGCCGCGGTCCGCGGGGTCGGTTCAGTGCGCTTTCTTTGTCGCGCTGGAGTGGCTGTCGAGCCCGAGCACCACTCCAGCGTGACAAGCTGCGGCAAAACTGTCGGTAAAAAGCCAGGTCATCACGTCTGGCCAATGATTATTCATGGGTGTAGTATTTTCCTTCATGAGTGTAGAAACCGTCCGCGAGCGGGCCGCCCACCTGGGCCCCGAGCGGCGGCGTCCGCAGGTGCTGGATGCGGCCCTGGCGATTGCGGTGAGCGACGGGATCGCCGCAGTCACGATCGGCGCGGTGGCTCAGCGACTCAAGGTGACCCGCCCGGTGGTGTACTCATGTTTTCCCGATCGGGTCGAACTGCTGAGGGCCTTGCTCGAGCGGGAGCTGGCGCTGCTGGTCCAGGGGGCGATCGATGCGCTGCCGTACGGTCGCGCGGACGCCGACGAGACCGTCTTCGTCGAGGGCTTCCAGGCGCTGCTTGAGACGGTCGCCGGCCGGCCCGATTCCTGGCGGCTCGTGATGAGTGCCGACCCGGATCCGGCCGTGGCCAAACACTTCCGCAACGGTCGTGCGCTGATGGTCGGCAAGGTCTCCCGGCGGCTGGCGCCCACCCTGCAACGTTGGGGCACCACCGACGCCGACAAGAAGCTGCCGGTGCTGGTCGAGCAGTTCGTGTCCACCTGTGAGGGTGCGGTGCGGACCTTGTTGCATGACGACGGAAAGAACTGGACCCCAACCACATTGGGTGAATTCATCGGATCGGCCACCTACCGGGCGTTTCGCACCGTCTGATCCAGAACAGAGGAGTTTCGCATGTCTGATCTCCAGCCGATGGCTGACTACGGGTTCTTCGGGCCGGATTCGGTGACCTGGAAGGTGTGGGGCCATGCGACCACGCCGATCATCGGACTGCAGCGCGCCGTCGTGGTCGAGGAACTCGACCCCGCGCTGATCGCCGCGGTCGACACCACCGGCGCCAATTACGACCGGCCCCGCACCCGTTACGACCGCACTGTGCGTTACTTCGCCATGGTTGCTTTCGCCGACACCGAATCGGTGCTCAAGACCGCCGATGTCCTGGTGAAAGTCCACTCGAAAGCCATTGGTACCGAGCCCCTGAGCGGCAACAAGTACGACGCCAACGACCCGCAGTCGCAGCTGTGGATCCTGCTCACCGGCTGGCACTCGGTGCTCAAGGCCTATGAGCTGTACGGCGGCGGCAAGCTGACGGCCGAGGAGGAGGCCCGCTACTGGCAGGACTGTGCCCGGGCCGCCGAGTTCCAGACCTGCGATCCGGCCGACGTCCCGAGGACCCGCGACGGCATCAACGAGTACTTCGAGCAGATGCGGCCGCACCTCGCTGTCAGCGAGGCCGCCCGCGCGATGATGGATCACCTGCTCAACGCCAAGGTGGTGCTGCCGCCCGCGCCGCGTGCTGCGAAGCCGGCCGTCGAGGTTCTCAACTGGTTCCTCCGCGCGGGCACCATCGCCACCATGCCGCGGTGGATGCGTCGGCTCAGTGGATTCGACCAGCCGCGCGCGGTCGATCTGGCCGTGCGGCCGGTGCTCAAGCTCGGGTTCGGCATAGTCGACCGGGTACCGCGGCTGAAGTTGTTGGTGGCCAAGATCATTTCGCCGTCCGTCGTGCCGATCGCAGGGCCCTACATCATGGGTATACCGCCGCGGTCGACCGAGGTGCTCAGCCCCGAAGAAGGGCGCAAGCGCTACGGCTACGTCAAGCCCGCCGATGCGCACAAGGAGTTGCGGGCCCGCCAGCACGAGCTGGTGTTCGGACGGGGACAACTGCCCAGCGACGAAGGGCTCATCGAATCTCAGTCCTACCTAGGGAGTTTGGCGTGACCGCACGATCTGATGTCCTGTTCGACCCGAACCGGACCGACTTCGACCAGTTCGACAGCAGAACCCGGGAGATCTTCCGGGCCACCATCGATTTCTTCGAGTCCCACGGCAAGCGGTGGCTCAAGCAGCAGGACCGGGATCGGGTCTGGTACAGCGACTTTCTCGACCTGGTCAAGCGGGAGGGCATCTTCGCGACGTTCCTGACCCCGGCGTCGGAGGCCGCCGGCGATCCCGACAAGCGCTGGGACACCGCGCGCAATGCCATGTACAGCCAGATCCTCGGGTTCTACGGCATGCAGTACTGGTACGTCTGGCAGGTCACCATCCTCGGCCTCGGTCCGATCTGGCAGTCGGAGAACACGGTGGCGCGCAAGAAGGCTGCCGCCCTGCTGGATTCGGGGGAGATCTTCGCCTTCGGGCTGTCCGAGCAGGACCACGGCGCCGACGTCTACTCGACCGACATGGTGCTCACACCCAATGCGGACGGGTCGTACGAGGCAAACGGCGGCAAGTACTACATCGGCAACGGCAACCTGGCCGGCATGGTCTCGGTGTTCGGCCGTCGCTCCGATAAACCCATCATCGACAGTTCCGACCTCGACCGGCGCCGCCCTGAGCAGGATTTCGACGGATACCTGTTCTTCGCCGCCGACAGCCGACATTCGAACTACCACCTGCGCCGCAACGTCGTCGACAGTCAGATGTACGTCGCGGCCTTCGATCTCGAGGATTACCCGGTCGGTGCCGACGACATCCTGCACGAGGGCAAAGCGGCGTTCAACGCCGCGATCAACACCGTCAACATCGGCAAGTTCAACCTCGGATTCGGTGCGATCGGGGCCTGTGAGCACGCCATGTACGAGGCCGTCACCCACGCCGAGAACCGCGTGCTGTTCGGCCAGCGGGTGACCGAATTCCCGCAGATCCGCCGTATGCTCGCCGACGGCTACGCCCGGCTGATCGGGATGAAGCTCTACAGCGAGCGGGCCATCGACTACATGCGGAGTGCGAGCCTGGACGACCGGCGGTACCTGCTGTTCAACGCGATCGAGAAGATGAACGTCACCCGCGAGGGCGAAAAGATCGTCACGCTGCTGTCCGACACCATCGCGGCCCGGGCCTTCGAATCCGACATGTACTTCACCATGGCGCTGCTCGGCGTCACCGGACTACCACGCCTCGAAGGCACGGTGCACGTCAACATGGCGCTGTCGCTGAAGTTCATGCAGAACTACATGTTCGGCGCTGCCGATGCCGGTCTGGCGGCGATGTCTGTGCTGCCGGTCGGTCGGGCGCCGGCACCGGTGTTGAGTGCACTCTCCGGAGGCCTGCGCGCCGTCGGTGGCGCACTTGCGGAATCGCCCTTGGCGCAGCGTATTCCACAACTCAAGCCGCTGCTGGTCGAGGTGCCGGAGGTTCCGACGCGCAGGGATACGGTCAATGACGACTTCCTGTTCCGGCAGGGACCCAGCAGTGGTTTGGCGAGAATCAGGTTCGGGGATTGGCAGGCGGTGCTGCGCCGATTCGCGACGACGCCGAATGTCGCTGTGTTCCTGGCCCAGGCACAGTCTTTGCAGACGCTGCTCGCGGTGGCGACACCGAACGCCGAACAGCAGCGCAACGTCGATTTCCTGCTCGCCGTCGGCGAGATGTTCACGCTCATCCCGTATGCCCAGCTGATCCTGGAGCAGGCGGAGATCGAAGCAATCGACACCGATCTGATCGACCATCTCTTCGAGGTGCTCGTCACCGACATGTCCACGCACGCGACCAAGCTGCATTGCCATCCGGATGCCACTGTGGTGCAACGGCAGCGCGCCCTCGACATCGTCAAGCAGCCGGTGGCAGACAGTGCCCGCCGTGATCGCGTGGTGGCAGGTGTGCGTGGACTGGCCGGGCGCTACGAGATGAACCCGTGATGGTCACGCGACGGTAGCGGCCCGGCGCGTCGGGTGCGGGGCGGGCGGACTTCTGCCACGGTGGCAGGGTGCCCGCAGTTCAGGATGTGCTCGCCGAGTTCGACGAGTACCTCGCGCTGCAGTGCGGCAGGTCCGAGCACACCCGCCGCGCCTACCGGGGTGACCTGTCGGCTCTGTTCGACTTCACCGGCGGCGGTCCGGAGACGGTGACCCTGCCGGCGCTTCGGTCGTGGTTGGCCGGGCAGGCCGCATCCGGAGCGGCGCGGACCACGCTGGCGCGGCGCACCTCCACGGTCAAGACCTTCTGCACCTGGGCGGCCCGGCGGGGACTTCTCGCTGATGACGCCGCGGCCCGGTTGCAGGTCCCCAAAGCACACCGCACGTTGCCGGCGGTGCTGCGTCGCGATCAGGCCCTCGACGCCATGGAAGCGATCAATTCCGCGGCGCGCGAGGGTGATCCGCTGGCATTGCGGGACCGCTTGATCGTGGAGATGCTGTATGCCACCGGGATCCGGGTCAGTGAGTTGTGCGGGCTTGACATCGACGACATCGACACCGGGCGTCGGGTGTTGCAGGTGCTGGGCAAGGGCAACAAGCAGCGCACGGTCCCGTTCGGCGAGCCCGCACACCACGCGCTCACCGCCTGGCTCACCGAAGGGCGCCCCGCCCTGGCCACTGCCGATTCCGGCCCCGCGCTACTGCTCGGGGCCCGCGGGAAACGGCTCGATCCGCGTCAGGCGCGCACCGTCGTGCACCAGACGGTCTCCGCCGTCGACGGTGCCCCCGACATCGGCCCGCACGGACTGCGGCACAGTGCGGCCACCCACCTGCTCGAAGGTGGTGCGGATCTGCGCATCGTCCAGGAGTTGCTGGGCCACACCTCGCTGGCCACCACACAGCTCTACACCCATGTCACCGTGGAGCGACTGCGTGCGGTGCACGACCAGGCCCACCCACGAGCCTGAAGAGGGAGATAGTGCCGGAGCCGACTGTCGAGCCGACCCGATCAACCGTCGAACTGCCGTCAGGCACGGTTTCCTATCTCACTTGGACCACCGACCGCGCGGCGCCCCCGGTCGTGTTGTTGCACGGCGGTGGCGTGGACAGCGCATCGTTGTCGTGGGGCGGGGTCGGGCCGCGGCTGGCCCGGGCCGGTTACCGCGTCGTGGCACCGGACCATCCCGGCTACGGCCACAGTGCGCCGGCCCGGTTGCCGGTGACGCAGGAACGGTTGGTCGCCTACGTGGGGGAGTTCGTCGATGCGCTCGGGCTGCAGCGCTATGCGATCGGTGGACTGTCGCTCGGTGGCGGCATGACCATCGGCCATGTACTGGACCGGCCGGACCGCGTGACCGGTGCGATGCTGCTGAGCAGCTACGGCGTCATGCCCCGGCTGTCGGACGGCCCGCTGACGGGTGTGCGGCAGCTCGTCACCTGGGCGATGCTGCGCACCGGCCTGCTCGGTGTGGTGACCCGCTGGGTGGCGACCAACCGCAGGGCGATGGAACGCAGCATGCAGGCACTGATCACCGACCCCACGCAGCTCAGCGACGCGTTGATGGACGAGATCATGAGTGCGGCGGGTCGGCCCGAGGGATTCGGTGCATTCGAGCAGTGGCAGCGTGACCAGGTCAGGTGGAATCGGCAGCGCACCGACTACACCGGGCGGCTGACGTCGTTTTGCCGCCCGGCGCTGATCGTTCACGGCGACCGTGACCCGGGTGTTCCGGTCGCGCGCGCCCGTGCGGCTGCTACACTGATCCCCGACGCTCAGCTCGAAATCATTGCGGGCGCAGGACATTGGGTGCAACGCGACCGGCCGGATGTCGTGCTCGAGGCGATGGTCGGGTTTCTGGACCGTCGCCGCTGCTGAGCGCTTGACTAGCACACCCACGTCGACCGTTGACGCTGCGCCCACGGCGGAAAAGTGCGAGTGCTCGACGCCATCACCGCAGAATCAATAACGCGGCAGAATCAACGCAGCGGCTTGAGCCGGATCGGGGTCTCGGGCAACAGCGCCAACGGGTCGACGTAGTCCGCCCGGGCAGCCGCACCCCACATCGCGCCCCAGTGCAGGCAGGCCGGCACCGGACAACCGGGGTGGCCGGCCAGCACGGTGCCGAGTAGCTGACCGGCCGCAACGGTCTGTCCGGGCCGTACCGCCGCCTGCACCGGTTCGTAGCTGGTGCGCAGCCCTCCCGGGTGGGCGAGTGAGACCACCGGACGCCCGGCCAGCACGCCGGCGAACACCACGGTGCCCGGGCCTGCGGCATGGATCGGCTGGTCCGGCACGGCAGCCAGGTCGACACCGCGGTGACCGCGGTGCCAATTGGGGGAGGGGGCATCGAAACCCCTGGTCACTGCCGGTCGCGGAGACACCGGCCAGTGCAACCGCGAGCCCTCGGCGTGGGTGGCCGCCGGCCAGATCCACGCCATACTCACCAGCAGTACCGTCGCGGCAAACCTCATCACCACAGTTCAGCGTCAACCCGGACGGTCCGGAAGACCCGAAACCCGGGGCTGTGGATGAATGTGTCCGCGTTTGCCGCGTGGTAAAGGCACGCCTGTGCAGCGTGTAAACTTCTAGCCGCAGCTCGCTAGCGGGCTGACTTCGCGTGTCTGCGCATATCGATCGCCTCGATGGGGTCGTACACGGATGCCGACGGTCCTGACCTGGGGATTTCCCGGTGCAGGTTCGGCAGCTGGCAGGCACCAGGGCCTGGCATCACCCGACGCCGGGCGACAACCGACACATAAAGGAATGAGCTCATGGCTGTTGTGACCATGAAGCAGCTGCTGGACAGTGGCGCTCACTTCGGGCATCAGACCCGACGCTGGAACCCCAAGATGAAGCGGTTCATCTTCACCGACCGCAATGGCATCTACATCATCGATCTGCAGCAGACGCTGACCTACATCGACAAGGCCTACGAGTTCGTCAAGGAGACGGTGGCCCACGGCGGCACCATCCTGTTCGTCGGCACCAAGAAGCAGGCGCAGGAGTCCATCGCCGAAGAGGCCACCCGCGTCGGCATGCCCTACGTGAACCAGCGCTGGCTGGGCGGCATGCTCACCAACTTCTCCACTGTGCACAAGCGCCTTCAGCGTATGAAGGAGCTCGAGGCCATGGAGCAGACCGGTGGCTTCGAGGGTCGCACCAAGAAGGAAATCCTCATGCTCACGCGTGAGAAGAACAAGCTTGAGCGCAGCCTCGGTGGTATCCGCGACATGGCCAAGGTGCCGTCGGCGGTCTGGGTCGTCGACACCAACAAGGAGCACCTGGCCGTCAACGAGGCCATCAAGCTGGGCATCCCGGTCATCGCGATCCTGGACACCAACTGCGACCCCGATCAGGTCAACTACCCGATCCCGGGTAACGACGACGCGATCCGTTCGGCCGCTCTGCTGACCAAGGTTGTGGCCTCCGCGGTCGCCGAGGGTCTGAAGGCCCGGGCCGGCGCAGGTGCCGGTGCCGGCGAGAAGCAGGCCACCGAGGGTGTCGAGCCGCTCGCCGAGTGGGAGCAGGAGCTGCTGGCCGGCGCCACCGCCGTCCCCGCCGAGGGCGAGGCCGCTGCCGCACCCGAAACATCCACTGACGCTTCGTAATTCCAGGAGAAGTCTTTACATGGCTAACTACACCGCTGCCGACGTCAAGCGACTGCGGGAGCTGACTGGCGCCGGAATGCTCGACTCGAAGAACGCTCTGGTCGACACCGGCGGCGACTTCGACAAGGCTATCGAGCTGCTTCGTATCAAGGGCGCCAAGGACGTCGGCAAGCGCGCTGAGCGCGCCACCGCCGAGGGTCTGGTCGCGGCCAAGGACGGCGCGCTGATCGAGCTGAACTCCGAGACCGACTTCGTCGCCAAGAACGGCGAGTTCCAGGAGCTTGCCGACCAGGTCGTCGCGGCGGCTGCTGCGGCGAAGGCCGGCGACGTGGATGCCCTCAAGGCGGCCAAGGCCGGCGGCACGACGGTCGAGCAGGCCATCGCGGACCTGAGCGCCAAGATCGGCGAGAAGCTCGAGCTGCGTCGGGCCGCCTACTTCGACGGCACGGTCGAGACCTACCTGCACAAGCGTGCGGCGGACCTCCCGCCGGCCGTTGGTGTTCTGGTCGAGTACCAGGCCGGCGATGCGGACAAGGGCAAGGAGGCCGCGCACGCGGTCGCCCTGCAGATCGCCGCGCTCAAGGCCAAGTACCTCACCCGTGAGGACGTGCCCGAGGACATCGTCGCCAACGAGCGCCGTATCGCCGAGGAGACCGCGAAGTCAGAAGGCAAGCCGGAGCAGGCGCTGGCCAAGATCGTCGAAGGTCGCGTCACGGGCTACTACAAGGACGTCGTGCTGCTGGACCAGGCGTCGGTGTCCGATAACAAGAAGACCGTGAAGGCCCTGCTGGACGAGGCCGGGGTCACCGTGACCCGCTTCGTGCGGTTCGAGGTCGGCCAGGCCTAGCAGTACGCAGACCCGGGCGGCACACCACACCCGATTGACGGCTCGGCCGTCCTCACCCGATGGACGGCTCGGCCGTCGCCGCCCGTTGCAAAACCCCGCGCTCATTCCGGCGATCCCGGAAAGCGCGGGGTTTTGTTCATTCGTGACCCGGTCGGTGCCGGGTAGTTGCTTGCGCCGGGGCGAGGGCCTTTGCCGGTGTGGGAGTGTGACAGGTACCAATGTGTAGGAGGTGAGCATGCGCGTCGGAGTGGTCTTTCCGCAGACGGAACTCGGCGGGGATCCCGGAGCCGTGCGTGCCTACGGCCAACGTGTCGAAGAGCTGGGCTTCACTCACATCCTGGCCTACGACCACGTTGTCGGCGCCGATCCGGCGGTTCACCGGGACTGGTCAGGCCCGTACGACCTGTACACCACATTTCACGAGCCGCTGGTGATGTTCGGCTACCTGGCCGCCGTCACGGAGCTGGAACTGGTGACCGGGGTGATCATCCTGCCGCAGCGCCAGGCCGTACTCGTGGCCAAGCAGGCGGCCGAGGTCGACCTGCTCACCGGCGGGCGGCTGCGCCTGGGTGTGGGACTGGGCTGGAACGCGGTTGAGTACGAGGCGCTGGGTGAGGATTTCGGGAACCGCGGCAAGCGGTCGGAGGAGCAGGTCGAGCTGATGCGTCGGCTGTGGACCGAATCGTCGGTGACCTTCGAGGGCCGATACCACCGGGTGACCGGTGCCGGCCTGGCACCGCTGCCGGTGCAGCGCCCGATCCCGGTGTGGTTCGGAGCGGCCTCCGCGCGGGCGCTGGAGCGCGCCGGCCGGCTGGGCGATGGCTGGTTCCCGATGGTCGGGCCCGGTCCGGAGCTCGAGGACGCACGTGCGCGGGTCGAGCGCGCGGCCGTGGCCGCCGAGCGCGATCCGTCCAGCATCGGGATGGAGGGTCGCGTGTCCTGGGCCGGTGATCCGGACCAGACTGCCGCCGATATCGCCGCCTGGGCCGACGCCGGCGCCACGCATGTCACCGTGAACACGATGGGTGCCGGACTGCGGACCGTCGACGAGCATCTGACCGCGCTGCAGAGCGTGGCTCGGATGCAGTGACGACGGCTTGCTAGCGTCGGGGTGTGACCAGCGGTCAGCGTTCAGCGCGAAATACCCCGGCCCGTGTGATCGCCTTCGGCGACGATGCCCTCGGTGAACACGACGCCGTCGGCCTGGTGGAGGAGCTGCGTGCCGGCCGGGTCTCGGCAGCCGACCTGATCGAGGCCGCGGTGGCGCGGGTCGAGGCGGTCAATCCCACCCTCAACGGATTGGCGTTCGAGGCATTCGACCGCGCCCATGCCCGCGGCGCCGCGCCCAGCTCCTTCGGCGGGTACTTCGACGGTGTTCCGACCTTCGTCAAGGACAACGCCGCGGTCGAGGGCATGCCCACCATGCGCGGCACCGACGCATGGGAACCCCGCCCCGAAACGGCTCATGGCGACTTCGCCCGCGCGTACCTTGCCACTGGTCTCGTGCCGCTGGGCAAGACCCGACTCTCGGAGTTCGGCTTCAGCGCATCGTGCGAGCATCCGCGGCTGGGGCCGGTGCGCAATCCGTGGAATCCCGCCTATACCGCGGGTGCCTCCTCATCGGGTTCAGGTGCCTTCGTCGCATCGGGCGTGGTGCCCATCGCCCACGCCAACGACGGAGGCGGCTCGATCCGGATCCCGGCCGCCTGCAACGGGTTGGTCGGTCTCAAACCCACCCGGGGCCGCCTGCCGCAGGACAAGGACATGCGGATGATGCCGCTGCGGATCGTGTCCGACGGGGTGCTCACCCGATCGGTGCGTGACACCGCGGCGCTGTTCCGGGAGATGGAGCGCGTCTACCGCAACCCCAAGCTGCCGCCCATCGGTGACGTCAGCCGCCCGGGCAAGCAGCGCCTGCGGATCGCGGTGTGCACTCAGTCCATCGTGCACGACGCCGGTCCGGAGATGACCGAGCTGACCCACCGGACCGCCGCGCTGCTCGAGGAGCTCGGCCACCAGATCACCGTGATCGGCAACCCGGTCCAGGCCCGGTTCAAGGACGACTTCCTGCTGTACTGGGCGTTTCTGGCGTATGCGTTGGTACGTGGCGGAAAGCGCTCTTTCGGCCCCAGTTTCGACCGGGACAAGCTCGACAACCTCACCCTCGGGCTGGAGCGGCTCGCCTCCCGAAACCTGCATCGGCTCCCGGCCGCGACCACCCGGCTGGCCCGGTCGCGGCGGATCACCGAGCGCCTGTCCAACAGCTATGACGCGGTGCTCATGCCGACTCTGGCCGAACCCACCCTGGAGATCGGCCGGCTCGACCCGACCGCGGACTACGAGCAGATCATCGACCGACTGCTCGGGTGGGTGGCCTTCACACCTCTGCAGAATGCCACCGGGGATCCGGCCATCTCACTGCCGCTGGCCCAGACGAAGGCCGGCCTTCCGGTGGGCATGATGCTGTCGGCGACCCGTGGCCGGGAAGCACTGCTGCTGGAGCTGGCCTACGAGCTGGAAGAGGCCAGGCCCTGGCCGCGCATTCAGGAGCCGGCCCCGGCAGCCGCTCCGCCGAAGCGGGCCCGAAAAGCGGCGAAATAGACGAGCGGACGCCGGCGCGCCTGTCCGCGACGGCGTACTCCTATGATGACCGGCAGGTGTCACTGTTGCGGGGGTGTGAATGACGTCGGGACCAGACGACCAGTGGGGCGACGACGGCCGGGGATCCATACGTTGGCAGGATCCGGCCACCGCCACACCTCGGCCGCCGACGGTTGCCGAGGCGCGCCAACGCGACAAGGCCCAGAAGGCACGTGAAGCGGCCGCTCAGTTCGCGGCCCTGCAGGAGCAGAAGGCCCGGGACCGCAAGGCCATGGGCGGCAAGATCCTGATGGGATCGGTGGCCGTGGTCGGAGTGGTCGGCGTGGTCGCCCTCGGCTACCAGATGCTGCACAAAGAGGAAGTCGCGGCGAGTTGCGTCAAGGACGGCAGCAATGAGGTGGTGCCCGACTCGTACTGCTCCAGCGGCCACAGCGGTTCGGGCGGCACCTTCATCTACCTCGGCTCGCCGTACCGCTACTACTACGGCGGCAACAGCGGCGGCGTCGGCACCGTTGCGCGCGGCGGGACGCTGGAGCTGCCGAAGGGCACCACCGCCAAGACAAAATCGGGCACATCCATCTCCCGCGGCGGATTCGGTTCGTCGTCGAGCTACGGCAAAAGTTCGGGAAGCTGAATGCGTCGTCAACGCAGTTCCCCGCGAGCAGGCTGGGAACAGATCATCGCCGACCAGGGAATGTGCTTCGGGACCCCGGCGCGTGACGCGACCGGTGCCGACCGCCCGTACTGGGACGAATCGGTGCACTACGTCTTCGACATGGACGAGGTGCTGTCGATCGAGGCGTCCGTCGAGGTGCTGCACTCGATGTGCCTGGAGGCCGTCGAGAATGTCGTCCTGACCGAGCGTTACCGCGACTTCGGGCTTCCCGAGTGGAGCTGGGAGCACATCGAGAAGTCTTGGCGGCGTAGCGATCCGCATCTGTATGGCCGGTTCGACCTCCGCTACGACGGCCGGCGGCCGCCGGTACTGCTGGAGTACAACGCCGACACCCCGACCACACTGCTCGAGGCGGCGATCCTGCAATGGCATTGGAAGACCGATGTGTACCCGGACGACGATCAGTGGAACTCGTTGCACGAGAAGCTGGTTGGCCGCTGGACCGAGATTCGGGACCGCCTTCCGGGGGTGGAGACGTACTTCACCTGGTCGGGAGCCGAGCTCAGCGGTGAGGATCACGTGACGGTGGCCTACCTGCAGGAGTGCGCGGCCGAGGCAGGTCTGCGCACCGTGGGGCTGGCGATCGAGGACATCGGGTTCGACCCGGACCTCGACAGGTTCGTCGACCTGGAGGAAGCTCCCATGTCGTCGGTCTTCAAGCTCTACCCGTGGGAGTGGATGCTCGACGACGACTTCGGTCGCCGTGCAGTCGAGCAGCTACCCGCCACGATGTGGGTGGAACCGCTGTGGAAGACGCTGCTGAGCAACAAGGCCATCCTGGCGGTGCTGTGGGAGATGTATCCCGGGCATCCGAACCTGTTGCCCACCTATGTCGATGACCCGCACGAGCTGACCGACTACGTGCGCAAACCCAAACTGGGCCGCGAGGGCGCCAACATCACCATCGTCGGCGCCGGGTTCGAGACCGAGACCGGCGGTGTGTACGGCGAAGAGGGCTACGTGTACCAGTTGCTCGATCCGCTACCGCAATTCGACGACATGCGTCCCGCATTGGGCGCATGGATCGTCGGCGACGAATCCGCCGGGCTCGGAATCCGCGAGACTTCCGGCCTCATCACCGACAACGGCGCTGCCTTTGTCCCGCACCGCATCCCGCTGTGATCTGGAAGGAACCCCTCTATGACAACCACCCTGGTTGCGCTCAGCTCTGATTACTGGTCGGTCCTCGGCCACGGGGTGTCGGCGATCCTGCTGTACACGATTGTCGGTGTGGCGCTGATGGTTCTGGGTTTCTACGTCATCGACTGGACCACGCCGGGACCGCTGCGAGCCCTGGTGCAGGCCGGGCGCCCCAACGCCGCCGCGGTGGCGGCCGCGGGCATCGTGTCGATGGCAGTCATCATCGTGCTGGCCATCTACAGCTCATTGGGCGACCTGGTACATGGTCTGCTCAGCACGTTGGTGTTCGGGTTGCTCGGAATTGCGGCCCAGGCCTTCTCGGTCCGGCTGATCGGCGCGATCAAGGGAATCGACATGGGTCGGGTGCTGGCGTCGGAGCGATTCACCCCCGAGGTGCTGGTGGTGATTGCCGCCTACGTGGCGTTCGGGCTGATCGTGGCGGCCGCGATCCTCTAAGCTTCTTCGCTTGCGCTAGAGAGTGCGGCAGACTTCGGCGGCGGCGCGCGCCAACGCCGTCGGGCCGTCACGCAACGCCTGATCCAGCGGCGTGCCCGGTTCGGTGATGGCGACCAACTTGTCGACACCGTTGGCCAGCAGCACGTCGGCGTCGGGGGCGATGCGGCCGCCGAAGATCGCCACCTTGGTGCCGGTGCGCGCAGCCAGTCGGGCGACGCCGAACGGCGTCTTGCCGAGCATGGTCTGGGCGTCGACACTGCCCTCCCCGGTGAACACCCAGTCTGCTCCGGTCAACGCCTGTTCCAGTCCTACGGTCTGGGCGATCAGCTCGACTCCCGGGTCACATTCGGCGGCAAGGAATTCCATCAGTCCGAAGCCCAGGCCGCCGGCAGCCCCGGCGCCAGGGCGATCGGGTCGGGCGCGGCCGAGCACCTTCTGGGTCACCTCGACCAGACGGGTCAACGCGGATTCGAGGGTCGCAACGTCCGACGGAGTGGCCCCTTTCTGCGGACCGAAAACTGCGCTGGCACCACTGGTTCCGAGCAGGGGCGCAGTGACGTCGGAGGCAATCCGGACGTGAACATCGGCCAGCCTGGGGTCCAGGCGGGAGATATCGATGTGCCCCAGGCGCGCCAGCGCCGCGCCGCCGGGCGGAAGGGCGGCACCGTCGGCATCGGTGAAGGCGACACCCAGGGCGGTGAGCATGCCGGCCCCGCCGTCATTGGTCGCCGAACCACCGATGCCGATCAGCAACTCGGTCGCGCCGTGGTCCAGGGCCGAGGTGATCAGTTGTCCGACGCCGAATGTGCTGGCACGCAGGACGTCCCGGTCCGGGGGCGCCACCAGCTCCAGGCCGGAGGCCGCCGCCATCTCGATCACGGCCAGGCGGCGCCCGGCAACGTAGCCGTACGCGGCCGGGACTGGACGGCCGAGCGGATCCTGCACCACCTCGGTGACGAGGTCACCGCCGAGGGCGTCGACGACGGCGTCGACGGTACCTTCGCCGCCGTCGGCCATCGGTACCCCGAGGCATCGGGCATCGGGTAGGGCCGACCGGATGCCGTCGCGCATCGCCGCCACCGCTTGCGACGCGGTCATCGACTCCTTGAAGGAGTCCGGGGCCAGAACGATCTTCATCCGGTGGCGACATTACCGACTGTGGCTGCGCTCGGCGCGACAGAAGTGGGGCGGTTCAGGTGACCGCGTGCGCCAGGAGTCGCTTCAGTTCGCGTCGCTGCTCGGTGTCGAGGCCGCCGAGCACCTCGTCCTCGGCGGCGAGCACCGCCGCTTCGGCACGTCCGAGCAATTCGGCGCCCTCGGCGGTCAACTCGGCGGGCAGCGCCCGTCCGGAGTCGACGGTAGCCGGCCTGCGCACCGCGCCGCGGTCCTGAAGCCCGCGCAGCACGTTGTTCATCGCCTGTGGTGACACGTGGGTGTGGCGGGCGAGTTCGGCGTTGGACTGGCCCGGGGCCATCGACAGGATGCGGAGGCAGACGAACTCGGGCAGTTTGAGACCCAGCGGTTGCAGCTGTGCGGCGACCAGTGGTTGCAGCACAGCGACCACGCGGTACATCAGGTATCCGAGTGGCTGTTCCTCCAGGACGCCGCCCATATCGGAGTTCATATCAAGCATATTGACACATATCAACCAGGTTGATATACCGGACGTATGACCACGCCAAGCGAAATGTCAAATGCAATGTTCGAATCCGCTTACCGCGGTGAGGCTAGGGAGTTCGCCGGAGTCCGCCCACCGTGGAGCATCGGCGAACCGCAGCCCGAGATCGCCAAACTGATCGCCGAAGGCAAGTTTCACGGTGAGGTGCTCGACGCCGGCTGCGGTGAGGCGGCCACCGCACTCGACCTGGCCGAGCGCGGATTCACCACCGTCGGCCTGGACCAGTCGGCCACCGCCATCGAACTGGCCCGGGCCGAGGCCGCCAAACGGGGGCTGACCAATGCCAGTTTCGAGGTGGCCGACATCAGCGCGTTCACCGGCTACGACGGTCGCTTCGGCACCATCGTCGACAGCACGCTGTTCCACTCCATGCCGGTCGAACTCCGGGAGGGCTACCAGGAGTCGATCGTGCGGGCCGCGGCTCCCGGGGCCTCGTACTTCGTGCTCGTGTTCGACAAGGCGACGATGGGCGAGAACGGACCGGCCAACCCGGTCAGCGAGGCGGAGTTGCGCGAGGTCGTCGGCAGGTACTGGGTGATCGACGACGTGCGACCGGCCCGCATCCACGCGCACGTCCCGGCCGAATTCGCCGGTTTCGCTGACTTCGCCGGGATGGACCTCCGCGACGAAGGTACCGACCGCAAGTCCCTGGCGGCCTGGTTGCTGCAGGCTCACCTGGGATAGTCACCGGCTGATCTGCGCCGCCGGCGACACAGTTCACCCAAGCTAGGTGTGCCGCCCGCCATAGGGCAGGATGGAGAGGCCGTCCAGGGGTAACCCGGGGTGGCTCTCTACATGCGAGGAGTGCCGAGGAGACCGATGGCGGATCCGAATGTCGCCGGCGAGGGCGCAGCACCCATTCGTCCCTTCTATACAAGGGTTCTGCTGAAGCTCGGTGGAGAGATGTTCGGCGGCGGCCAGGTCGGCCTCGACCCCGACGTCGTGCACCAGGTAGCCCGCCAGATCGCCGCGGTGGTGCGCAGCGGAGTCCAGGTCGCGGTCGTGATCGGCGGCGGCAACTTCTTCCGCGGCGCCCAGTTGCAGCAGCGTGGGATGGAACGCACCCGCAGTGACTACATGGGAATGCTCGGTACGGTGATGAACAGCCTTGCGCTGCAGGACTTCCTGCAGAAGGAAGGCATCGACACCCGCGTGCAGACCGCCATCACCATGGGTCAGGTCGCCGAGCCCTACATTCCCCTGCGCGCCGTGCGGCACCTGGAAAAGGGTCGTGTCGTCATCTTCGGTGCCGGCATGGGCCTTCCGTACTTCTCCACCGATACCACCGCTGCGCAGCGCGCCCTGGAAATCGGTGCCGACGTGGTACTGATGGCCAAGGCCGTCGACGGCGTCTACACGGCCGACCCGCGGGAGGACCCGAACGCCGCGCTGCTCACCGAAGTCAGCCATCGCGAGGTCATCGACCGCGGCCTGCGGGTCGCCGACGCCACCGCCTTCAGTTTGTGCATGGACAACCGGATGCCGATGCTGGTGTTCAACCTGCTCACCGAAGGCAATATCGCCCGTGCAGTGGCGGGTGAGAAGATCGGAACACTGGTTACCACCACCTGAACTGCCGCGCCCGCGAGGAGCAAGATCGATGGAGACCCCGAAGTGATCGACGAAACTCTCTTCGACGCCGAAGAGAAGATGGAAAAGGCCGTGATTGTGGCCCGTGACGACATGGCCACGATCCGGACCGGTCGCGCCAATCCGGGCATGTTCTCCCGGATCAACATCGAGTACTACGGGTCGATGACACCCATCACGCAGATGGCGAGCATCAATGTTCCCGAGGCGCGACTCGTCGTCATCAAGCCCTACGAGGCAGCGCAGCTTCGACCGATCGAGGACGCGATCCGCAACTCCGACCTCGGGGTGAACCCGACCAACGACGGCAACATCATCCGGATCTCGATCCCGCAGCTCACCGAGGAGCGTCGCCGCGAGCTGGTCAAGCAGGCGAAATCCAAGGGCGAGGACGCCAAGGTGTCGGTGCGCAACATCCGTCGAAAGGCGATGGAAGAGCTCAGCCGGATCAAGAAGGACGGCGAGGCCGGTGAGGACGAAGTCGGGCGCGCAGAAAAGGACCTCGACAAATCCACCCACACCTACACCGCCCAGATCGACGAGTTGGTCAAGCACAAGGAAGGCGAGTTGCTGGAGGTCTAGGCGACCTCCAGCACCCGAGTCCCGTGGCACAGACTGAGCCACCACAGAAAACCTCGCGCGCCGGCCGCGACCTGCCGGCCGCAATCGCCGTCGGCGTGGCCCTGGGTGCCCTTGCGATAGGCACCCTGCTCTTTGCGCCCCTCTGGTGGCTGCCGCTGCTGGCCGTCGCGATCGCCATCGCCACCCACGAGGTGATCCGGCGGATGCGCGAACACGGCTATGCGCTGCCCACCGTGCCGCTGCTGCTCGGCGGGCAGGCGATGATCTGGCTGACCTGGCCATTCGGGGCCGCGGGCCTCCTGGGCGCCTATGCCGGCACCATCGTCGTCTGCATGGTGTGGCGCCTGATCGGGCAAGGCCTGAACCAGCAACCCATCAACTACCTGCGCGATATCGCGGCCACGGTCCTGCTGGCTACCTGGGTGCCGTTGTTCGCGGCCTTCACCGCCCTCCTGATCTTCGCCGACCACGGCGGGGCCCGGGTGTTCACCATCATCGTGACGGTCGTCTTCGCCGACATCGGTGGTTATGTCGCGGGCGTCCTGTTCGGTAGGCACCTGATGGCGCCGGCGATCAGCCCCAAGAAGTCCTGGGAGGGCCTCTTCGGCTCGCTGGTATTCGGCGTCGCCGCTGCCGTCGTCTCGGTCGCGTTTCTACTGGACAAACCCGCGTGGGTGGGCCTGCCGCTGGGCGTGGTGCTGGTGATCACCGGTGTGCTCGGCGACCTCGTGGAATCGCAGATCAAGCGCGACCTCGGCATCAAGGACATGGGAACACTGCTACCCGGCCACGGCGGGATCATGGACCGGATCGACGCGATGCTGCCGTCGGCCGTCGTCGGCTGGATCGTCTTGACGCTCCTGGCGTAGGCCGCGTCGCCGCGTAACGATGCGCGGCCGGATATCGCCTACCGGGACGGTTGAGACGCCAGCTCCCAGACGTACCGGCTGGTGGGAACCGAGTCCAGGTTGGTGTGTGCCCCGAACCGGGTCACACTCTCGACCATCAATCCCAGGCGTCGCTGCAACTCGGCGTCGTCGCCGCCGCTGCCGTAGAAGGCGTGCGGATCGGTCATGGCCGCCATCGGGAACAGCTCCTCGACCAGGGCGTCGACCCTGCTGTCGCCGAGAACCGTTCGCACCACCCGGTTCTGCACGTAGCCGAAGGTCGCCTGCGTTTCGATCGCCACCGTGGTGTGTTGTCCCTGCCAGCGGTGCAGCCACTCATCCGGGGTGAGTTCGGCGGGGATTCGCAGGAATCCGATCTGGGCCAGAGCCGGGGTGCGTTCTCCGTCAGCGACCGGCGGTGGCACCAACCGCACGGTTTCCTCGACCTCCCAGCCCACACAGCGGTCGGCGGTACCGGCCAGCAACTCCGAGATTGCGGTCGGCTCGGTCTCGGTCCAGACGCTGACCACCGCGTTCACCGGGGTATCGAAGTGCGTGATGCGCAGACGTGTGGGGGCGACGTCGGCATCGTCGACATTGACCTGCAGACGGCTCGCGCCGGCGGTGTGCAGCGCGTCGCGTAACTCCGGTGCGTGCAGGGACTGATCCAGGCCGGCGCCCCACAGGGCGTACATGAACTTCACGGCTTCTCCTTTTCGAGTTCGACTGCGAGTATTGCGCCCGATCGTGCGGTGTCGGTGTCGGTGGGTGCCACCGAGGTCGATGCGCAGACATACAGCGTGCGGCCGTCCGGGCCGCCGAGCGCACAGGCCACCGGGTACCAACTGTCCGTGCCGAGGACATGGGTTTCCGTGCCGGTTCGGTCGACGCGAACAACGGCCTTGGAATTGGGCGAGGCGAACCACACCGCACCGGTCGGGTCCGCGCAGATCCCGTCGGGGACCCGGCGACCGAGGTCGGCGAACACCTGCTGATCCGACAGGGTGCCGTCGGGGTCCCGGTGAAAGCTGGTGAGCCGGCGGGCCAGTGACTCGGCGACGATGAGCCGCGTTCCGCCCTCGGTCAGGGCCATACCGTTGGGCACCAGGACGTCGCCGGAGACCACCTGAACCTCGCCGGTCGGGTCCACCCTGATGAGTTTCGTCGGGGTGGGGGAGCCCCCGTCGTAGTAGTCGAAGCCGATGTCGCCGATGTAGGCCCGGCCGGCGTCGTCGACGAGCATGTCGTTGCTCGGTCCGCGGTGGTACGGCGACAGGTCGGCCACCGTCGTGGTGGTCTGACCGTCGTAGCGCAGCAGCTTCCGGTTCAGCATGGACACCACCAGCAGATCGCCGTCCGGTGTCCATCCGAGGCCCGACGGCCGGCCGGCCACATCGAGTACCGGTTCGGCTGGCTGTCCGGGCACCAGCCGGAAAACGGTGCCGGCGTGCTGGTCGGAGAACCACAGGGCGTTGTCATGCCAGCGCGGGCACTCCGGGAACGTCAGGCCCTCGGCGATGACCTTCACCTGACCACCGATTCGCGGATGGCCTCGCCCAGGATCGCTATGCCCCTTCGCATTTCGTCGTCATCGACGTGGCTGTAGGCCAGCCGCAGGTAACCTGCTCCGTCGGCGGCGGCACTGTCGACCATGAACCGCTCGCCCGGACGGAATGCCACGCCGCCCTCGGCGGACCGGCGCCGAACTTCGCGCCAGTCGACGTGATCGGACAACTTGAGCCACAGGTAGAAGCCGCCTTCGGGTACCGAGAACGTCACCCAGGGACCGCAGTGTTCCCGAACGGCGGTCACCGCGACGTCGAGCTTTCGCCGGTACACGTCGTTGGCGCGGTCGATCTGCTTGTCGAAACCACCGGATGCCACGAACTGCGCCAGTGCGCGGCAGGTCCACAGGCTCGGGCCCAAATCCTGACGTACCGAACCCAATCCGCTGATCAGCTCCTCGGGTCCGGCCATCCAGCCGATTCTCAGCGCGGGCGCCACGGTCTTGCTGAATCCGTGCGACTGCATCACCCTGCCCTGGGTGTCCATGGACAGCAGCGTGGGGATCGGCTCGCCGTGGTAGCGCAGGTCGCCGTAGATGTTGTCCTCGAGGATCAGGAAGTCGTACTCGTCTGCCAGTTCCAGGATGCGCCTGCGTCGCGGCTCCGACGTTGACACGCAGGTCGGAAGCTGGAACGTGGCCACGATGTACAGCAGCTTCGGAACCACCCCGGCGGCTCTCATTTCCTTCAGTCGCAACTCCAGCGCGTCGGGGTCCAGCCCGTCCTGATCGATCTTTACGGGCCGGATGTCGGCGCCGCGCATCTTTGCGTACCTCAGGGCGTAGGGGAATGTCGCGGCCTCCACCAGCACGCCGTCGCCCGGATTCACCAGCGCGTTGATGGCCAGGGCGATGGCCTGCACCGAACCCGACGTGATGATCAGACTGTCCGGGCCGAGATCGGTGCGCGCGCTGCGCTCACCCACCCACTTCGCCAGCTCGCGGCGCAGGTGCAGACTGCCCAGGACGAGCTCGGCGTAGCCGGAGTTGCCGTAGACGATCTGGTCGCCGGGACCGTCCACATCCAGCGATACGTACTCCAGGGCGCGTGCGCCGTCGCGTTTGAGAACGTCGCTGAGGAGGTGGTCAAGCGTGGAGATCGGAAATGTCTCCGCGGACGGAATGCCCTGGTCGAAGTTGAAGGTGACCGGTACCGGGTCCTGGGGTGGCACGAAGGGTGCGACGCGCGCGATATCGGATAAAAGCCTCTGAACGTCGACCATGTCGCACGGCTCCTTCTTGTCTGGTTCCATCACGCACTTACAGTTGGCTTTGATGAGTGAGGCTGTCGAGATTCCAGGAAGGCGTCCTGCGGTTCAGCGGCGCAGTCAGGTGACGGCTTCCCGGGTGCTCGACGCCGTGCTGGAGATCCTGACCGAGTCGGGATCGCAGAACTTGACGATCGTCGCGGTCAGCGAGCGTTCCGGAGTGTCCAACGGTGCCATCTACCATCGATTCGCCGACCGTCGGCAGCTGCTGGTGGAAGCCCATGCCAGATTCTTGGCACGCCTCAGCGAATCGAGCGAATATCGTTTGGCGCCTTGGTATTCCAGCTCGGACAGGCAATTGTTCGTGGCGGGATTCGTCGCGATGTTCCTCGACGCCATCGCGGCCAATCGGGCCCTGCTCTTCGTGTTCGTCAGTCTGGGCCGCGACGACCCGGACATGAGGGCGGCCGGCGTGGCGTGGAGTCATTCCTTCGCACGGGACTTCGACCGCGTGCTCACCGAGCGATTCGGGTGCAGTGCCGCCGCTGCCGATACCGCGTTCCGGATCGTGTACTCCTACGCGTTCCTGCCTGCCGTGTTCGGAAATGACGAAATTACCTCGGTTGCCATGGACTCGACTGTCCGTGCCGAACATCTGACGACTGCCGTGGAGGCTGTCTTGGAACGGCACTGACCGATCCTCTCGTGCTTACGCAAGTAAAACCAGAGTGCTCACTCTGGTTTTAGAACACGTTACAACTCGGCGGTGTTCACGCGCAATGACGGTGCTGGATACTGGAGGTGTTATGTCTGCCGAAAGTAAGCCCCTACCGCTGGTCTTCGAGGCCCCGCGACGCACCATGCCGCCGCGACACCTTGCCGACCTCGACGAGGACGGCCGGGCCGAGGCGGTCGCCGAACTGGGGTTGCCGAAATTTCGGGCCAAACAGCTGGCCAACCAGTATTACGGCCGGCTGATCGCCGATCCGAAGCAGATGACCGATCTGCCCGCCGCCGTGCGCGACCAGGTGGCCGAGGCTCTGTTCCCGACCCTGATCGATCCGGTCAAGCAGATCCAGTGCGACGCGGGGGAGACCCGTAAGACGCTGTGGCGTGGAGGCGACGGCACCACGTTCGAATCGGTGCTGATGCGCTATCCGCAGCGCAACACCGTGTGTATCTCGTCGCAGGCCGGTTGCGGCATGGCCTGTCCGTTCTGCGCCACCGGACAGGGCGGACTGAAGCGCAACCTGTCCACCGCCGAGATTCTGGAGCAGGTCCGGGCGGCGTCGTCGGCCATGCGGTCCGAACACGACGGCCGGTTGTCCAACATCGTGTTCATGGGCATGGGTGAGCCGCTGGCCAACTACAACCGGGTGGTCGCTGCGGTCAAGCGCATCATCGCCCCGCCGCCGAACGGATTCGGGATCAGCGCCCGCTCCGTCACGGTGTCGACGGTGGGCCTCGCCCCGGCCATTCGCAAACTGGCCGACGAGCGGCTCGGGGTCACCCTGGCCGTTTCCCTGCACACCCCCGACGACGAACTGCGCGACACCCTGGTTCCGGTCAACAACCGGTGGAGCGTCGACGAAGTTCTCGACGCCGCGCGGTACTACGCCGACGTCACCGGCCGACGCGTCTCCATCGAATACGCGTTGATCCGCGATATCAACGACCAGCCTTGGCGTGCAGACCTTCTCGGAAAGAAGCTGCACGCCAAACTGGGGCAGCTGGTGCACGTCAACCTGATCCCGCTCAACCCCACGCCGGGTAGTAAATGGGACGCCAGTCCCAAACCGGCCGAGCGGGAGTTCGTCAAACGCGTTCAGGCCAAGGGAGTGTCGTGCACGGTGCGCGATACCCGGGGGCGTGAGATCGCTGCGGCCTGCGGCCAGCTGGCCGCCGAGGGCTAGGTGCGGCGTTGACTTTGAACTGAGGTCGCAAGAGGTCGAGTAGGCGTCTGCGTGGATTCAATGTCAACGTGGTCGTCAGGCTTAACCCGGCGGATTGGTGAACCAGAGGTTCTCCTCGCGCAGGCTGCGACTGCGCCAGCCATCGGGGGTGCGGACCAATTCGTGGTGGTAGTAGCCCCCGCACGCACTGATCTCCGACATCCCCGGCAACTGCATGGGGTTGTAGAACATCGCCCGCACGGTTGCGGTGTCCCCGTCGATCTGTGCGTCGATGTTGGTGATGTGATGCATGCTCCACGGGATCACGCCGAAGTTCGCGGCGAACCAGTCCACCACCTCGTCGCGGGTGCCGACCTTCGCGCCCGCGGACGAATAGTCGATGTGGGCATCCTCGGTGAACACCGACCGGTACAGCTCCCAGTCCTTGGAGTCGACTGCCCGGGCGTAGCGGGTCAACAACGCCTGGATCTCCACTTGGTCGTTCGCCCAGCTCACCAGATCACCTCCAGCACCAGTTTGCGGCTGCGCCAGCCGTCGTCCGTTCGCACCATGTCGTGTCGCCATCGGCCGCCGAAGAACCTGGTCTCGGTGATACCGGGTAGCTGAACTGCGCTGAACCACATGGCAATCACGTCGGCGGTGTCACCACTGATGTGGCTTTCGACATTGGTGACGTAATGCATGCCCATGCCGATCGCGGCCTGCTGCGGACGCAGGAACTCCACGGCCTGATCGATCGATCCGGTGACCATGCCGGCCGCGGAGTAGTCCACGTGGGCGTCATCGGTGAACACGCTGCGGTACAAGTCCCAGTCCTGGCTGTCGACGGCGTAGGCGTAGCGGGTCAGGAGATTGCTGATCCGCAATTCGTCCATCGTTCCCCTTTCGCGAGCGTGACGCAGGATCGCGGGGCAGCTATTCCGGCATGCCGATGGTCTTGGAGTCGAAGTACTCCTTGAAACCTTCCTCGCCGTTGCGCCGGCCCAGACCGCTCTGCTTGGAACCGCCGAACGGGCTGTTGATACCGAAATGGCTGCGGCTGTTGATGGTGACGTTGCCGGTCCGGATCCGACGCGCGATGGCGAAGGCCCGGTCCACATCGCCGGACGAAACCTCGCCGGAGAGGCCGTAAATGGAGTTGTTGGCGATGGCGACCGCCTCGTCGTCGGAGTCGTACGGCGTGACCGTGAGCACCGGCCCGAAGATCTCCTCCTGGGCGACCTTCGAATCGGGGTCGACGTCGGCGAGCAGCGTGGGGGACACGTAGTACCCCGTGGGCAGGTTCTCCGGTATCCCGCCGCCGGTGACCAGACGGGCGCCGGAATCGATGCCGGATTTGATGAGCCCGAGCACCTTCTCGCGCTGGGTGGCGCTGATCTGTGGACCCTGCATGATGCCTGGGGTCCACGGGTCGCCGACCGGGAAGTTCTCCATCGCTCCTTTGAGCAGCGCGATGCCCTCGTCGTAGCGGCTGCGGGGGAGCAGGATTCGGCTGGGCAGGATGCAGGACTGCCCACTCATGACACAGGCCATCATTGCCGCGATGGGCAGTGCCGAGTTGAAGTCGGCATCGTCGAGCACGATGTGGGCGGACTTGCCGCCCAGTTCGAGCATCGTCTTCTTGACCGTCGGCGCGCCGGCGGCCAAGATGGCGCGCCCGGTCGCGGTCGACCCGGTGAAGGTGATCATGTCGACCCGCGGGTCGGCCGACAGCGCGGCCCCGACCTCGTTGGCGTTGGACACGACGACGTTGAAGACACCGGCGGGGATGTCGGTGTGCTCGGCGACGATGCGGCCCAGTTCGGTGCCCGACCACGGCGTGAGCTGTGCGGGCTTGAGCACCACGGTGTTGCCGGCCATCAACGCCGGCACCGTCTCGGCGACGTTGAGGTAGAACGGCACGTTCCACGGCGTGATCGCGCCGACCACACCGACCGGTTCGTAGGCGATCTTGCGCCGCGCCGGTCCGAGCTGGGTTTGGTGCACGCCGTTGTCGACGACGTAGTCGAAGTTCTTGCCGTGCTCGGCCCAATGCTTGACCTCGCCGATCGGGTCCTCGATCTGTGAGCCCGTGACGGTCACCGGACAGCCGACCTCGGTGATCAGCACCCGGCGCAGCCGCTCCTTCTCGGATTCCAGCGCGTCGTGCAGCTGCATCAGGCAGTGGTAGCGGAACTCGACGTCGCGGCTCCAGTCGGTTTCGTCGAACGCCCTTCGCGCGGCGCCCACGGCACGTTCGATGTCGGCCACGGTGCCGTCGGTCGCCTGGCCGGCCACCTGCTCGCTGGCCGGGTGGATGACGTCGAATTTCGCACCGCTGCCGGTGTATTGGAGTTCGCCGTCGATCAGCATCCGCTCGTCACCGGCGAGCACGCCGGTGTCACTCTGCACCTGAGTCATAGGAGACAGCTTTACAAAAATTACGTGTCGTGTCACCCCTTTGGAAGAAGGATTGACCGATCGATGAAACTCTGCGATCGTAGAGTGTCGTTGACCCGGAGACGGGAGGTGTGGATGGTGGAACGGTAGAAGGCGGGTCAGTTCGTATCGGGCTGTTTGAGGCCGACGGCATGGCGCAGTTGTGCCAGGAACTGGTCGCCGTCATCGCTGCGCACGATGTAGTGCGAGACCGCGACCCGGATCGCGGTGGCGGCCTTGACCGGCGCGTTGGCACCTGACAGCAGCTTGAGCAGCCGTGCCCGCATCAGGGGGATGACGTTGGCCAACTGTGCGATCACGACTTCGGGTTCGATGTCGACGAGGCGGACCCCGGAATACGACTGCTGATATTGCACGATGAAACGCAGTGCGGCATCGAGCTTCTCGCTGCCCCGCAAGCCCACGGTGGCGCGGCTCATGCCGTGGTCGAACATTTCGCGCTCATAGGTGCCGAACGCGTCGAGCAACTCCTGTTTGTCGGCGAACCAGCGATACAGGGTGGGCCGGGAAACGCCGGCCTGCAGCGCGACCTCGGAAAGACTCAGTTTCGTCTGACCGCTGCGGGCCAGCACCTCGGCGGTCGCGACCAGGATTCGATGGCGCGTCGAGGTGTCTTCGACGTTTGCGTCCCGCTGTGCGGGTAGTGGTTCATTCACGTCCAGGCCTTGGTTGATCGTGGTTGACCAAATGGTAGGACCATCAGAGCAACTTCTTGAGTATCGCCACAGTCTCCAGATCCGCCAAAGCTGCCACACCCCGTCTGGCACCTTCCAGCGCGATGCCTTCATCCTGCATACCGCCGAGTCCGGCCGTGATAACAGGTGCGGCGTAGGCGTAGATCGCGCCGAGGCGGTAACGCTCCCACAACTCGTCGTGATCCAGCGTCGGGCCGCCGGCCGCGGCCAGTGCGCGTCGGTATTCGTCGAGCAGGTCACGTTCGGCCGCCTGGCGGTCGGCCGTGGTCATGCAGGTGACCAGGGTGTAGGCCAGCTCACGGCCGGGATGACCCCGGCGGACTGCCTGCCAGTCGAGCAGGCCCGCCTCGCCGTTGCGGAAGAAGAGGTTGCCCGGGTGGGCATCGCCGTGCATCACGGTGTGTGGTGGCCGGTCGAGCAGCTGTGCCGCCGCCCGGTAGTTCTCGTCGATGAACCGTCCGTCGGCTACCGGAATGTCGGTGTTCTCAGTCAGCCGTTTGGTTGACAGCTTGAGCAGTGAGCCGGTCATCAGCGAGGTGTGATCGCCCGAGGCCGAGTACAGCCAACCCAGTGGCCCGGTGCCGCTTCGTGCCGGCAACCGCCCCCAGAAGGCGGCGTGGACGCGGGCCAGCACCTCGACCGTCGCGGCGGCCCGGTCCCGGTCCAGCGGGTGAAGGGTGTCGGTGAACTCGCAGGGGCTGCGTGTCAGGTCTTCCAGTACCAGCACATACCGCCCGGTGAGTGGATCGAACGCTGCGCCGTAGGAGCGCGGAACCCCGGGCAGGCGGTCGGCCAGCTGTTGGTAGAACCGCACCTCGGTGTGTCCCAGCCGGCCCAACTCACCCATCATCCGGGTGGCCGCGGTTTCGGCCGGCATCTTGACGAACACCGATTCGGGGATATCCGGACCGCCCGACAGGGCAAGCCGAGCGCGCGACGACGTGCCCGCGTCGCCGCCGACCACCGACACCGATTCGATCGTGCGCCCGGTGAGTCGGGACAGGTACGCCGCGTCGAGGTCGCCGATGCGGCGCGGCAGAGAGCGCATGCGCCCGATGGCCGCGTCGGTTGCGATACGTTGCACGCCGTGGCTGATGTGCGCGGCCAGGCCGACTGCGGGGACGAGGCGGTGGGCCGGTGTGAGCATTGAGCAAGTTTACAAATTTGCGCAAGGTTGTAAAGCGGTTTCGGGAAGGATAGGCGATGGCGGGTCCGTTGGAAGGGTTTCGGGTCGTCGAGTTGGGCGTCTGGGTCGCCGCGCCGGCAGCCGGAGCGATCCTGGCCGACTGGGGTGCCGATGTCGTCAAGATCGAACCGCCGTCGGGTGACCCGGCGCGAACCTTCGGCCGCATGCTCGGCCTGGATCCGGATCTGGGCGTGGCGGCCAACCCGCCCTTCGAAATGGACAACCGGTCGAAACGCAGCATGGTGCTCGACCTCGGTACTGTCGAGGGGCGGGCGACCGCGAGCGAATTACTTGCCACCGCAGACGTTTTCCTGACGAATGTGCGCCCCGCCGCGTTGCGGCGGCTGGAACTGGACTTCGAGACCGTCGCGGCAGGCAATCCGCGCCTGGTGTACGGATTGATCACCGGATACGGATTGACCGGACCGGATGCCGATCGGGCGGCCTACGACGTCGCCGCATTCTGGGCCAGGGCCGGGCTGGCCGACCTGCTCACCCGCCCTGGCGACACCCCGCCGTTTCAGCGCGGCGGCATGGGGGACCACTCCGCGGGTATGACGCTGGCGGCCGCGGTGTGCGCCGCGTTGCTGGCCCGAAACCGCACGGGCACTGGTCAATTGGTCAGCACTTCGCTCTACCGACAGGGTGCTTACACCATCAGCTTCGACCTCAACACGGTGCTGATGAGTGGTGAGCAGATCGCCATCGGCCGGCGTGAGGCGATGGCCAACCCCTGCATGAACAACTACACGACCGGGGACGGGAAGCGGTTCTGGATCGTCGGATTACAGGGGGACCGGCATTGGCCCGCACTGTGCCGGGTGGTGGCCCGCGAGGACTGGCTGACCGACCCGCGTTTCGCCACCGCACGGGACCGGTACGTCAACGCCCGTGAGCTGATCGCCGAGTTGGACACGATCTTCGCCGGCCACCCGATGGACCACTGGACCCCGCTGTTCGATGGCGAGCCCGACTTCTTCTGGTCGCCGATCAACAGCCTCGATGAGGTCATCGCCGATGAGCAATTCCACGCTGCCGGAGGAATAATCGAAGTGCCCGATGGGATTTCGACTGTACCGATGGTGGCGAGCCCGGCTGACTTCTCGGCCACCCCATGGCAGCCGCGCACGGTAGCCCCGGCGTTGGGTGCGCACACCAACGAGATCCTGGCCGAGCTGCGCGGCGGTCAGCATCGCTGAGTGTTGATATCCACGATCAGTGCATCGAGCTGCTCATGGGTGACCTTTCCTGCCGAGAATGCGACCATCCGCCCGATCGGCACCGATTCCAGCATTCGCAATAGATTGGTTCCGAGTGCGGAATCGCCTGCGCCAAAGGGGGAAGCGTCGCTCAGAGCCGACAGAATCTTCTGTGAAGCCACCGGATCGGCCAGGAGCTCGCCCAGCGTCGATTCCCGGGTGAACGGCCGGGTCGGCTCGTCGCCGTCCAACGCCACCGTCGCGGTCAGCCGGATATCCCGGCTCGAAGCGCCGACCGACACCGCATACTCGCCGGCCTCCACCACCCATCGTCCGGCATCCACGCTCCAGTACGCGAGATCGGTTCGTTCGATCGGGATTTCGATGATCTGCCGGTGGCCTGGTTCGATGGTGACCGAAGCGAATCCGGCCAACCACTGCATGGGTCGGCCGACGTGGGAGTCGGGGAGTCCGGCATAGACCTGCACCACCTCCCGGCCCGGTCGGTCGCCGGTGTTGGTGACCGTCACACGCACGGCCACACCCGCACCGGTGCTGGTGAGATCAAGATCCGAGTAGTCGAACCGGGTGTACGACAGGCCATGGCCGAACGGGAACGTCACCGGGATTTCGCGGGAGTCATACCAGCGGTAGCCGACGAACATCCGTTCGCCGTAGACGGTGTGGCCGGATTCGGACGGAAAGTTCAGGTAGGCCGGGGAATCCTGGAGTCGCTGCGGCACCGTCTCGGCCAGCCGGCCCGAGGGATTTGCCACACCGAACAGCACATCGGCGAGTGCGCCGCCGCCGGCCTGCCCGAGTAGCGCCCCGTCGAGGATCGCCGGAGCCAGAGCCGCGACGGCGTCGAGGCACACCGCGCCGCCGTGGGCCAGCACCGCCACGGTGCGCGGCTGTACTTCGACCACGGCACGCAGCAGGTCCAGTTGTGCGGTGGGCAGGTCGATGTGCTCGCGGTCGTAGCCCTCGGACTCCTCGTCGGCGGTGAGGCCGAGGAATACGATCGCGGTTTCGGCAGATTCGGCGGCCGCAGCCGCGGCGGCCGTATCGGTTCCGGAGCAAAAGCGGACCGGCTGATCGCCGGCGAGCCTTCGGATCTCGTCGAGGGGAACGTCGACGCGGGTCGGGTTCACATGGGAACTGCCGCCACCCTGGTACCTGGGTTCTTCGGCGAACCCGCCGATGACCGCCAGCGGTGCCGGTGCCAATGGCAGCAGATCGCCCTCGTTCTTCAACAACACGATCGCTCGCCGGGCCGCCTCGCGGGCCAGCTCGTGATGCACATCGATATCGAATGATGCTGCCGAGGTATCGGTTTGGGTGACCCGGCCGACCAGCTGTGCCACCCGGCCGGCGGCCCGCGTGACAGCAGCCGCGTCCAGGTTGCCGGCCCGGACCGCGCGCACCACCTCGGCATCGGAGATCCCGCCGGTCGTCGGCATCTCCAGATCCAGGCCCGCCGCCACTGCGGCCGGTCGGTCGGCCACCGCGCCCCAGTCGCTGACCACCACGCCGTCGAAGCCCCATTCGTCGCGGAGCACCGTGGTCAGCAGCCAGGCGTTCTCGGCCGCGTACACCCCGTTGATCCGGTTGTAGGAGCACATCACCGTCCACGGGTGGGCCTGGCGCACCACGATCTCGAAACTACGCAGGTAGATCTCACGCAATGTACGCAGATCGATGTCGGAACTGGCGCGCATCCGATCGTGTTCGGCGTTGTTGGCCGCGAAATGTTTCAGTGACGCGCCGACGCCACGGCTCTGCACGCCGCGCACCCAGGCCGCGCCGAGCGCCCCCGACAGGAGCGGATCTTCTGAGAAGTACTCGAAGTTGCGCCCGCAGCGTGGGTCGCGCTTGATGTTGACTCCGGGACCGAGCAGCACCTGCACACCCAGCGCGCGGCTTTCCTCACCCAGCGCCTGACCGACCCGTTCCACCAACTCGGGATCCCAGGTCTGGCTGAGCCCGACCGCGGGCGGAAAGCAGGTCGCCGGTTCACTGCCGGAGATACCCAGATGATCTGTGGCACTGCCGGATTGACGACGAACACCATGTGGTCCGTCGGTCAGCATGATGGCCGGCACCGTGCCGATCGGCTTGGTGGTCCAGAAGCTCGCACCGCTGCCCAGCGCGGCCTGGTCGGTCAGGTCGAGTCCGGCGATGGGATCTGGAGAGTGGGTCACCGTCGCCAGCGTAACCCCGGGCGCGATTTCCTCCGGTCAACGTTGGGGTTTCACCCCGGCGGCATGGCGCAGCTGCGCGAGGAAATCGTCGGCATCGTCACTGCGCACCAGATAGTGGCAGACCGCCACCCGCACCGCGGTGGCCGCGGCGATGTCGGCGTCGGGCCCGGTCGTCAGGCGTTGCAGGCGGTCCCGCATCAGCGGGATCACCTGGGCGAGCCGCTTGATGACGTGTTCGGGCTCGATGTCGACCATGCGCAGACCCGGGTAGGACTGCTGATATTCGACGACCGTGCGAAGCGCGGCGCCCAGGTGTTCGTTCTCCGGCAGGTCGGCGGAGGCCCGGGCCACGGCCTGTTCGTAGGACTTGCGCTCCCACTCCGTGAATGCGTCGAGCAGTTCCTGTTTGGAGGCGAACCAGCGGTAGAGCGTGGGCCGGGACACTCCGGCATGCAGGGCAACCTCGGACAAGCTGAGCTTGGCCATCCCGTTGGCCCCGAGAACCTCTGCGGTGGCGGCCAGGATGCGTCCACGGGTACTGCTCTCGTCGTCGACCGACGATATTTCCGCCATGCCCACAGCTTTACAAACTATCGACGAACTGTCACGCTATTTCGTGGCTCGACACTGTCGTCGAGCGCCGTGCAGGAGGGAATACCGTGACAGTTGCCAGCTCACCGCAGGCACGCGAATACAGCCCATTCGACATCACGTCACACGATTTCTGGAGCCAGACGTTCGCTCAGCGTGACGAGACGTTCGCGCAACTGCGCGCCGCCGACGGCTTGAGTTGGCATCAGCCGCTGTCGTCGCTGTTCGATGTGGAAGAACCCGGCTTCTGGGCCATCACCCGCCGGGCGGACATCCAGTTCGTCAGTCAGCACCCCGAACTGTTCACCTCGACCAAGGGTGTCGCACTGGATCCGATGCCGGCTGACGTGCAGAAGTTCGCCACGTTCTTCCTGATGATGGATCCACCTGAGCACACCACGTACCGCCGCCTGATCAGCTCGGCGTTCACCCCGCGCAACGTGCGCAAGATCGAAGAGCAGATTCACCGCAACGCCGTCGCCGTCGTCGATGACCTGATCGGTGCCGGTGATGTCGACTTCGTCGAGGCGTGCTCGGCGCATCTGCCGATGCGGACGATCTCGGACATGCTCGGCGTGCCGACCGCCGATCAGCCGGCGCTGGCCAAGGCCGCCGAAAAGCTGTTCAGCATGAGCGATGACGAGTACTCGTCACTTGAAGAACGGGCCATGGCCACCATCAACGAGATCATGCTGATCTCGAACACCGGGGTGGAGCTGGCCAAGTTCCGGCGGGCCAATCCCGGTGACGACCTGATGACCAGCATCGTCAACGCCGAGGTTGACGGTCACCGGCTGACCGACGAGGAGATCGGGGCGTTCCTGATCCTGCTGGCCTCGGCCGGCAATGACACCACCAAGCAGACCACCACCCACGCGATGATGGCACTGGCCGCCAACCCTGACCAAAGAGATTGGCTGCTGGAAGATTTCGACAACCGAATCGGCATGGCCACTGAGGAATTCGTGCGGTGGGCCACTCCGGTGATGCAGTTCGCCCGGCACGCCACCGAGGACGTCGAGGTCGGCGGTCAACTGATCAGCGCGGGTGACAAGGTGGGCATGTTCTACTGCTCGGCCAACCGGGACGAGTCGGTGTTCACCGATCCGCAACGCTTCGACCTGAGCCGTTCGCCCAACCCGCAGATCGGATTCGGTGGTGGCGGTCCGCACTTCTGTCTGGGCAACCAGCTGGCCAAGACCGAGTTGCGACACCTGTTCCACGAGTTGCTGACCCGGCTCAAGACGATCGAATTCGGCGAGCCCGAGATGCTGTACAGCAGCTTCGTGCACGGCATCAAGCGCGTGCCTGCGCACGTCGCGTAGGTCGGGGCCTGAACTCGGCCCAGTGGCCACTTGTTGCACGCGAATCGCGAAAATCCGTGCGATAAGTGGCCGTTGGGCAGCTACACCGCTGCGACGAGTACCTGACTCGGCCCGCGGACGGTGTAGTTGGTGCCGTAGTCCAGGGGGCCGGCCAGTCGCCAGTCGCCCACGGCGTCGATCAGTTCCTCGAGGAAGATCTGGGCCTCCAGGCGAGCCAGGTTCATGCCCAGGCAGCTGTGCAGGCCGAAGGCGAATCCCAGATGCGACAACTTGCGCCGGGTGATGTCGAAGTCGTCGGGACGCTCCCAGCGTCTTGGATCGCGGTTGGCCGCGCCCAGTAGCAGGGTGATCCGTTCACCGTCGGCCATGGCAATGTCACCGACAGTGACAGATTCGCCGACCACGTCGCGGAAGATGGAGTGCGACACCGTTTCCAGGCGGTGTACTTCCTCCACCGCATCGAGCGCCAAGGTGCGATCGGCCTGGAGGAGTCGGCGCTGATCCGGATGGACGGCCAGAGTGGCAACGATCTGGGCGAGCAGCTTGGCGGTGGTCTCGTTGCCGGCGAACACCAATTGGGTGTTGCTCGCGACGATCTCCTGTTCGGTCATGTGCTCACAGGCATACTCGTGGCCGACCATCGTGCCGATCAGATCCCAACTGCCGTCCGCCGGGCAGCCCCGGCTGGGCAGCTGTTCACGAATGTAGGTATTCATCTGGGCTGTGGCGCTTTTGCCGGCCGCGATCAACTCGGCACCGTGTTCGCCGGGCATGCTGTAGCCCTCCGCGGAGGCGCCCATCGCGTCACTCCACGCGGTGAACTGGCCGACCATGTCCGGTTCCACACCGAGCATGTGCGCGATCACCTCGGTCGGGATACCCCGGGTCAGTTCCGAGACCACCTCGACGGTTTCCCCGTCGCGCAGCCGGGCGGCGACCGGCGCCAGCCTGGCCCGCACGATCTCGGTGATCACCGGGCGCAACCGCGCCAGCATCCTGGGCCGGAAATCGCCCGACCAGATCGACCTGATCTGGTCATGGTGCGGTCCGTCGTAGAACTCCATCGTCGGCCCGCCGAACACCGCGGCGTGCTCGACCTGCCCGCGCTCGGAGCCGAACTGTGAAGGCGCACTGAGGATCTGCTTGACCAGGTCGAATTCGCCGACCATCCACCGGTTGATTCGCTCGTTGAAGACCACTCCGCCCAAATCCCTGATCTCGCGGTAGCGCGCCCACGGAGCGGCGACGAACGCCGGATCGGTGGTATCGAAGGACAGCAGCGGAAAATGGGTGGCGACCATGGCTGTCATGTTGACAATTTTGTGCAATATTGTAAAGCGTGAGTTTCAAGGATCTGGGCCGCGAACTGTCCAACTGGGGCCGATGGGGGCCCGACGACCAGATCGGGACCCTCAACCTCGTCGAGCCGCGTCACGTGCAGGCCGCAGCAGGTGAAGTCCGTTCGGGCAAGGTGTTTCAGCTGAGCATCCCGGTGGGCAAGGACGGCCCGCAGAGCGGTATCGGCGGCCGGCTCAACCCGGTTCACCTGATGTCCATGCAGCCCGACGACTGGGAACCGCACGGGCTGCAGGTCGCCGACGACTGGATCATCATGCCGTTGCAGTCCGGTACCCAGTGGGACGCGCTGTCGCACGTCGCCTACGACGGCAAGCTGTACAACGGCTACTCCACAAACCAGGTCCGCACCCGCGCCGGAGCCCGTCAACTGGCCGTCGACGCCTTCACCGATCGGATCGTGGGGCGCGGGGTGCTGCTCGACATCGCCCGGTTGCACGGGGTGGACTGGCTCGAAGGCGGCACCGCGATCACCCCGGCCGACCTGGAGGCGGCCGAACAGGCCCAGGGCGTGACCGTCGGAGAGGCCGACTTCCTGCTGGTGCGCACCGGTTGGCGGGGCCGGCTGCTGGCCCACGGCCGCGACGACTGGATGTCCACCGAGCCGGGACTGGGTATCGACTGTGCGCGCTGGTTACGTGACCGCGGTGTCGCGGCGGTGGGCAGCGACAACTGGGCCATCGAGGTCATCCCCAGTGAGACGGGGGAGACGCTGCCGCTGCACTGCATCCTGATCCGCGACATGGGCATGCCGCTGGCCGAGATCCTCGACCTCGACGCACTGAGCGCCGACTGTGCCGGCGACGGAGTGTGGAGTTTCCTGTTCGTGGCGCCGCCGCTGCACATCAGCAATGCCGTGGGTTCACCCGTCACGCCCATCGCGATCAAATGAGCCCGGCCTTCCAGTACCGGCTGCGCACTCCGGCCCCGCTGGTCAGCGTCGAGGACTACCGCACGGCGGCGCGGCGGGCCCTGCCCGCCATGGTGTGGGCGTATCTGGACGGGGGCGCCGAGGATGAGCGGACCTTGCGGGCTAACCGCAGTGCCTTCGCGAATTGGTACCTGCGCCAACGTGTTCTATCTGGCCACGCCGGCGCGGACATCGGTGTGACGATCGGCGGGCAACAGCTCGAGCTGCCCTTGGTGCTGGCGCCCACCGGGCTCACCGGCCTGGCGCACTGGTCCGGTGAACTCGCTGCCGCGCAGGCGGCCGAACGGGCCGGCACCCGACTGACACTGTCGACCGCGTCGTCGTACTCCATCGAGGAAGTCGCCGAAGGCACCTCGGCGGATCACTGGTTTCAGCTGTATCCCTGGGGCGATGGCCCGTTCTCGGATTCCATGCTGAGTCGGGCCCGTGACGCCGGGTATCGCACCCTGGTGGTGACCGTCGACGTTCCGGTGCAGGGCAACCGCACCGGCGAGCGGCGCACCGGCATGGGCCACCCGCCGATCCTCACCCCACGCCGCATCGCCGACGCCGCGATCCGGCCGCACTGGTGGTACGGACTGCTGCGGCACCAGCGGATGACGATGCGCAGCCTCACCCACACCGCAGGTGCGAAGGGCGCGGTGGAATCCGTGAGCATCCAGAACCGCCGAATCCGGCCCGACCTGAGTTGGCGTGATGTGGCGGCGCTCCGCGAGCGCTGGGACGGCCCGTTCGTCGTCAAAGGCGTGCTGGAACCCGAGGACGCGGTCCGCGCGGTCGACGAGGTGGGGGCAACCGGAGTGGTGGTGTCCAATCATGGTGGGCGCCAACTGAATGGTGCACGTGCCTCGGTCGATGCGCTGCCCGATGTCGCCGACGCGGTCGGCGAGCGTGCCACCGTCTTGCTTGACAGTGGTGTGCGGACCGGCACCGACATCGTCACGGCCCTGGCCCTTGGCGCCGACGCGGTGATGATCGGCAGGCCCTATATCTACGGGCTGGCCGTGGCCGGCGGCGCCGGGGTGGGCGCGGTACTCGACATCCTGGCCGCCGAGGTCCGTTCGACGCTGACGCTGATGGGTGTGGCGAGCATGGCCGACCTGGACCGCTCAGTTCTTCGCCGAGCAGCGTGATCCAATTCGCCCGGTTCGCCACACAGGATGTCGAGGTGGCGCGTCGCAGTCACCCCCGGTTGATAGCCTCGGTAGCCGCAGGTGGCGGCAAGGGTGAGCGGGGGCGGCGTGACGGCGGTGGACCGGTGGATCGAGGTTTCCAAGTCGGCCTATGCCCACGAAGCTGACGGTTTGGAGCTACTGCGGGCAATCATTCCGATGGCGGCGCCCTACCGGGTCTGGACCAACTTCGAGTTCATGGACAACCACGGCGGGTGGAACGAGGTCGACGCCCTGGTCCTGGGCCGCTGAGTGAGGGACCTTGCGCCACAAAGACAACGAATCGGGGCCGAGTCGATCCGGCTGCACTCGGATCTGACCGTCGATGCCATCTCAGCCGGTTTGGCGGCCGTGCGCGCGACTGGTGACCGGTCGCTGCCGACTGCGGACCGGCGTGCGCTCGACGGTTTGAAATTCTCGATCGCATTACCCGAGGAGCTGGCCCGCCGGACCCTGTCTGTACGGGTTGCCGATGCGGAGCACGCGACGCGGGTGCTTGCTGAACAGGTCAGCTTCCGCATGTCGGCTCAACGCTGAGGGCGTCAGCGACGTGCCACGCCTCGGTGTGTCACCTACGCTGGCGCGCACGCTGCGCTGGACGAACTGCATCAAGTCAATGGTCTCTGTGTGCCGCGAGCACATTGGCAACGGGAACGCTGGCAAGTCGGGAAGGTGCTGCTGCGACGGTGTGCGGCCGGGATGGTCTAGGCCGGCGAGCAGTTTCGCCGCGGTGCCATCACGGCTGTGGCACGAAGTAGAAGGGCTCCCAGTAGCTCATTTCCGCGATTGCGACGACACCGATCGTACGGTTACGTGGTTGTTTGTCAGGACAGCGCTCCTCGACGGTCATATCAAAGCGGTAGGTCGAGCTCTCAGTTGACAGTCCGGGCACTAGCTGACTGCCTTGCTCGCCCCGATCCTCGACCGACACCAATCGATACCCGCACCCGGGTGCGGGCATGACGGTCGCGATCGTCTGGCCCTGTTCGACCGACAGCACACCGTTGGCCCGCAGGAGCGGAACCTTGTTTACATCATGGGTGTTCAACCCCGTAGTCAGCCGCTCTGCCCACTCACGCTGTTTTGCGGGACCGTAATCACCCATCGCCAAGTCGTCGCTGCTCGACGGCGCTGTCCATGCCCACACCACAACTCCGACCACAGCTGCGATGAGTAGCGCCAAGATCACGGCGATGTTGCGGTGGGTGCTGAACCAATCGGCCATCCCGATCATTCTCCTGGGTATCTCAGATGAACGAACTCGACCTGCGCGGGAGCGCGGGTGTACTCCGCCGAATCCGGCATCCAGTCACCGTGCGTCTTCACGCCGCCGGAGTGTTGGTTGATCACGTCGGTGGGCACCCCCTTGATCATCGTTTGGCCTGTGTACACCGCCACGTGGTTGATGCCGCCGTCGGCGTCCTTGTAGTAGATCAAGTCGCCAGGAAGCAGTCCGGCCCGAGACGGCGCTAACGGCAATGCCGCGCAGTTAAGGTCCGCGCCCTGTTGTCAACCGTCGAGGATTTCGATGGTGATGGCGGTTGTGTAGTTGGTGCGGTCGATGGCGCCTTTAGCCCGGTGCTTGGAAATGGCGCGTTTGACCACTCGGGGACTCGAGCGTGATCGCCGCGCTGGTAGCGGCTGGTTGAGGGCGGCGGCTCCGATGCAGCCGATCAGGTCGATGGTGGCGTCGGCGATCGTTGCGGCGGCGTGAATGACTTGGTCGCGGGCGGTGTTCAGGGCGACGGTGAGGCTCAGCCGGTCGGGGCCGATGTCGGGACGGGCCAGTGCGGTATCGGCCAGGGCGGTGCGCAGGGCCTGGTAGGTGATCAGCAGTGCGTAGACCTCTTGGGTGATGCCGGCGGGGGTACCCGCGCGCAGCACTCGTCCGCCCAGAATGGTCGATTTCAATTCCAGGTAGCTGGTTTCAATCTCCCACCGTTGATGGTAGAGCTCGACCAGTTCGTCTGCGGGATATTGCTTTTCGTCTAGCAGGGTGGTGACCAGGCGGTAGTGACCGTAGCGGGTCGCCCCGCCGTCGAGCCGCACGCTGATGCGGGCGTCGATCACCCGCACGGTCACCGCGCCCATCCGTGCCAGCCACGTCCGGTCCGCCAGCGTCTTGATCGGGGGCAGCACACGGGCGTCTTTGCAGCGGATCAGCAACTCGGCATGGGTCGAGGCGATCTTTTCCACGAGAGCTGTGACGGCGAAGTTGCGGTCAGCCAACAGCAGCATGTCTGGTTTCAGGCACCGCAGCAGCGTTGGTGCATAGGTGGTTTCGCCTACTCCGTAGGCGCCGAACACGGCATCGACGACGGTGCGGGTGCCACACGCCACGACCGTCAGCATGCGCAGCATCGGATACCCGGACTCGGCGTCGGGGCGGCCGGTTTGGCGGCCGAACGCTGCGGCGTTGGCTGCACTGTTGGGCACGAACATCGAGGTGCCGTCGATCGCGCAGACCAACAGCCCATGCCAGCGCGTCGCGCCGACAGCCGGGCCGCGTACCAGGGTGAACAATTCGCGCAGCGGGGGCAACTCCGACACGTCGCAATGCTTGTGACAGTGCCGAAGAACCCGGTGCGGCCACGGTGACCGGATCCAGGCCGGCGACCAGCCGCGCCCAGACCTGCTGGTATCCGATCTCGGCGAACAACGCCCCGGCCAGCAGCAGGTAGACCACGACCCGCGAGGGCAGCACCCGAACACGGCGCTGTACGCGGCCGGTGTTCTCCAAGGCGGCATCTACAAGATCGGCGGACACGATCCGGGTCAACTCGCCCAGATGGCCCGGCGCGAACCGGCCCTGACGACCCGGTGGCCCAGGACAGATGACAGACTGAACAGACAGCGGAACTCCCTGGTGAGATGGTGTCTTTGGACGGACAATCCATCGATACCGGGAGTTCCGCTGTCCTACCGGCATCCCACACGGCGTGTCACAATTGCCACACCAGTCACACGCTTAACTGCGCGGCATTGGCGCTAACGGGTCGAGGCCGTCACGACTCGGAGTGGCAACCACTCCCACGATTTCGCCCCTGCCGGAATGCTGGGTAACGAAATTATGATTCTCTTTCGCCAGTGTCCACGTTTTCGATGAGGTGTTTCCTGGGAACGCCAATCCATCGTTCTGGTAGTACCAGTCGTCACTGTCTCCGCGACGCCAGTCATCGATGCCGTTGCCCACGTCACCGAATCCACCAGCCCGCATCACCTGTGATGCGAAGTTCGTGCAATCCAGATCTCCGCCCCCGAGTGATTCGTACTCGGGGTTGAAACCCTCTGCCCACTGCTCCGCATACTCCACTGCGGCGCGACGACTTTCCGACAACTGCGGTCCGGGAAGCAGTGCTGGGGTCTGCTTGAACTCGCTATTCACCAGCTGGACCGGGCTGTCTCGTCCGTCACCCTCACCTTCGAACCGAATTTCCGCCAGTTCGACAGCTTTCTCTTGGAGTCGCTGACCGACGAAATCATCGGCTTGCACCAACCGTTCGGCGAACCAGCGGATGTCGTCGGCGTGCTCGCGGGCTGCCATCGTCCGGGCGGCCATAGTGGTCACATCTATTCGGCGGGTGTCGCGCACAGCGAGATCTTGGCCAACCTTGAACCCGTTCGCTTCAGCTTCTGTGATCGCTTCCAGCGCTTCGCGTTTGGCCGCCTGAATCCCAGCGCTTCCATCCTGGGCGATCTGCGCACCTTCACGTTGCACCGCGCCCTGGTTGCCGACGACGACGGTATCGGCGGAAGCCCGATTGACCACGGCGTCTTTGGCATCCCCGAGCCAGTCGGTATTGACGATGTTGGCGCGGTGTTGAGCGAAGGCCGTCTCGGACTCTGCCGCCATCGCATGCCAGCGTTCCGCCGCATCGTCCAGGTCACGCGTGTCCCACATCTCGATCTCCGAACGCGTCGGCAATCCGCCCGACGAGTCCGCGGCAACGCTCACACAGTCACCGCGATGTTCTCGGCGCTCCCGCCGTCGGTATCGTCATAGCGTTGACCACCGCCCCGCATGCTGTCGGCATGCCCGGACATTCGAGTCGACTGGCGGCCACGCACCGAACTGATCGCCATGTCTAGGGCCGCGATACCAATACCGCTTGACCGCGAACCCAACGTCGTACCGGTACCCGTGCCCGTCAACACCGACGCAGCAGCATCACTGCTGGCAGCGGCAGCACGAAGATCGCTCGTGTTCACGTTCAGTTCGTTTGCCATGCCAATCCCCCAACCGGCCAGATCTTGCTGCGTGTAGGTTACCCGCAGCCTCGTCGGAAGGATCTGGACCCGACACAGGCCTTGGATAGGCGTCCCGCAATGACAGCCGAATTGCAACCGCGTGCGTCTGCCATCAGGGCTTCCTCGCATTGCCGATCGGGCGGAGCTGCTTATTCAACGACGATCGTGTTCCGGCGATGGTCAGGCCGTGCTCGGCTACCACGTTCAACCGTGGCTAGGCGCGCTGGGAGCGCTTCGAAGGGCGGGGCCGCACCAGCACCGACTGCTGGATCGCGCCCACCGCGCCGGTCTGGTCGAACAATGTCCCGACCGTGGCGCCGATCCCGTCGGGCCCGTAGTTGGTATCGGCGCGGATGCCGATCCACTCCCCATCGGGAACACGGTGGATGTGCACCACCAGATCGGTGTTCAGGAATGTCCACTTGCGGATGTCGATCTTGGAGCCGATGCCGTTGGCGTCATCGGCAACCGCGAACAACCGCTGCAGCGGTGTCATCGCCTCACCCTTGACCACGTCGACCGTCGGCTTGAGCCATGACTCACCGGGACCCGGGGCTTGCGGCACGGTCAGCCAGCGCCAATCCACGCTGTGCACGTAGTTGGTCTCCCAGTTCTTGGCCATGTCGCGGCTGCGGGCCTGCTCCAGCGGCGGAAGGGGCTCGACACCGGTGTGCGCGACCGCGGTGGTGTCCATCTGCAGCATCCGCCACCCGCTGGCCCGCGCCACCACTCGCGGCGTGCCGTCCGGCCCGGGGGCCAGCATCTCGGCGCTGACCAGTTCGATCTGCTTGCCCGGCCGTTCCAGCTGCGCCCGCACCCACAGGTCACCGTCGGAGGGCACCCCGCCCATCAGATCGATGGCCACCCGGCTCAACCGGGTGTCGGCGCGGTGCTCGCAGCGTTCCAGTGCCCGCACCAGCAACGCCGACACCGGGGCGCCATGCTGGATGGCCGCCGACCAGGTTCCGCGCGCCATATCGGTCGCAGCGAATTTCTCACCGGTCGGGTCGTTCTCGTCGATCAGCTCGTAGTAAGAGTCAGACATATCTACCGTTCGGGTGTTGGTGGTCGTCAGTGGTGATGATGAGAGTCGTGATCGCCCGGTGCGGGCGTTTCGACCGTCAGCGCGTCGACCCGCGACAGCTTGGTGCCGATGAGACGCTCCGGATAGGCGTCGGTGGTGGTGACCAGAAACAGGGTGCGTCCCTCGGTACCGCCCAGGGCGCACGCGATGGCGGTGCGTTGCCCGGCGTCGATCCGGTGCGTGATCGCAGAACCGTCGGGAGCGATCCGCTGGAACTCTTCGGCCAGGGTCAACGCCGCCCACACCCCGCCCTCGGCGTCGATCGCGAGACCGTCGGGAGGGCCGTCGAGACCATCGGCGAACACCCGTCGGTCGGTGAGGCTGCCGTCAGGGCGGATTGTGAACGCGCTGAGCCGTCGCGCCGTCGACTCCGCGACAATCAGGGTGCTGCCGTCGGGCGTGATCACCATGCCGTTCGGAAAGTCGAGGTGCTCGGCCACCACCGTCACTCGGTCATCGGGGTCGATGCGCACGATCACCCCGTTGGTCCGGGCCTGGGACCCGACATAGGCGCGGCCGTGCTCGTCGATCACCATGTCGCCGAGGGCTGCGGGGACCAGGTCGCTGAGATCGGCCAGGACTACGACGGTGTCGCCGTCGTAGCGCAGTACCTGGCGGCGCTCGGTCGATGCGATCAGCAGGGTGCCGTCGGGCCGAAAACCCAACCCGGACGGGGAGTGTCCGGGGACGGGCAGGGTGGTCATGGAGCCTGACAGCGTGACCGTGTGGACGGCCTCGCCCAGCATGTCGGAGAACCACAGCAGGCCTTCGAACCAGCGGGGCCCCTCACCGAAACAGAAACCATGTGCCAGTTCGGATGTCCCCGTCTGCTCGGTTCCGGCCGTCATGTTCGCGCACCTTTACAAAACACGCCTTAAGTGTCACGCTCGCTGGGTGTCACTGTCAACCACCGGAGCGTCGTGATGAAGAAGTTCTACGGCCACACGCTGCTGTATCTGCACGAGACCATCGACCTGGGGTCGGGTCGGACCGATCGGTTCACGGAAATGTTCGGCGAGGTCTATCAGCCGATGATGGAGGACCTCGGTGCCCGTCTGTTCTCGATCTGGGAAACCACGCCTTACAACGGGCACTGGCCGCAGGTGACGATCATCTGGGAGATCGACGCATTCGCCGACTATGCCCGGATCGGCAAGGCGCAGGCGGTCGGCGGCAGTCATGAGAAGCCCGCACTGCAGTGGGCTGCCTACCTGTCCGAGATCGGGGCCCGCGGTGAGGGTCGAATCATGTACGCCGGCAAGTACAACCGGACACTGGCGCAGCTCCGAGAGGCAAACTTCGGTGCGGGCCTGGTGATCCAGGAGATCATGGAGACCAAGCCCGGGCGTCAGGACGATTACATCCGGGAGCTGGAACGGCTGTATGTACCGTGGTCGGAGAGCACGGGCAAGCGCTGGCTGGGCTCGTTCATCACGACTTTCCGGTTCAACGAGGTGATCCACTACTGGGCGCTCGACGACGACTGGGACTGCTTCGAGAACCACTACCCGTCGTGGAAGGGGGACCCGCCCGTGGAGATCGTGACCTGGATGAGCGTGGCCCCCGCGCTTCGCGACGGCTGGGAGGACTCCATCCTGTCGGCCCTGCCGCCGTCGCCGCTGAAGTAGAGGCCGAGATGAACTCGATGAATCAGCGCGTGCTGCAGGATTTCACCTACGACCCGTTCGATCCGGACGTGATGGCCAACCCTCTGCCGTACTACCGGACCCTGCGCGACGAGTACCCGGTGTACTACATCGACAAGTGGGACACCTATGCGCTGTCCCGGTTCGACGACATCTGGAACATGCTCGGGATCAACGATGGAACTTTCGTTGCCTCCGAGGGGACGCTGCCCGCCGCCACCGTCCTCGCGCACCACAACGACAGCGCGGTGCAGGATCCGCCGTTGCACCCCATGCCCTTCCACGCCAACTTCGATTCGCCGATCTACGAGGACGTGCGGCGGTGTACGTCGGCGCAGTTCCGGCCGCGGTCGGCGGCCAAGCTGGCCGACAGGATCCGAACGCTGGCCAACGAGCGTCTCGATGAGCTGTTGCCGCGCGGCAAGTTCGACCTGACGCAGGATTATGGCGGTATCGTCGCCGCCTCGATGGTCTGCGAATTCGTCGGACTGCCAGTCGATCTCGCGTCAGAAGTACTGGAGACGGTCAACGCTGGCAACCTGGCTCAACCCGGGGAAGGCGTCGAGGTCGGTAACGCCCGCCCTGGCTACCTGTCCTACCTCACGCCGATCATCGAGCGCCGGCGGGCAGAAGGTCATGACGGCAGTGTCCCGATCGCCGATGCCCTGATCGATTTCCGGCTGCCCGACGGATCGGCCTTCGGGGACATGGAAGCCGCCGTGCAGATGCTCGGCGTCTTCATCGGCGGTACCGAAACCGTGCCCAAGATCACCGCGACCGGACTCTGGCAGCTGCTGCGGCACCCCGCCCAATTGGCCGCGGTACGTTCCGATCTCGACGGGAACGTCCCGGTCGCCCGTGAGGAGATCATCCGGCACAGTGCACCTGCGCAGTGGTTCGCCCGCACCGTCCGGAGGCCCTACACCGTCCACGGCACCACCATCAACCCCGGTCAACGCGTCATCACGTTGTTGGCCTCGGCGGCCCGCGACGAACGGGAATACGACAACCCAGACGACTTCGTATGGAACCGGCCCATCGAACGACTGTTGTCGTTCGGCCATGGTCAGCACTTCTGCCTCGGTGTCCATGTGGCCCGGTTGGAGATCACGATCCTGATCCAGGAATTCCTCAAACGGGTGCCCGACTACCACATCGACGAGGCTGCGGCATCCCGCCCGCCCTCGAGTTTCCAGTGGGGCTGGAACAACATCCCCGTGGAGGTGTGACGTGTGGTCATACCGGCTCGTCGCTCCGTATACATTTGAGCGGCAGGATATTTCAGAGCCGTCACCGGAGTCGCTGACCGACGGCCAGGTGCTGCTGGATTTTCTGGCCGCCGGGATCTGCGGCAGCGATCTCCCGGGATTTCGCGGCACCCAGGGCAAGTTGCCGGGGGATACCGGATGCTGCGCGGCGGAGATGACCGGATTCCCGATCCACGAGATCGCCGGCGAGGTGCTGGCCAGTCGCCATCCGGACCACCGACCGGGGGAGCGTGTGGTGGGTTGGGCTTCGGGCTTCGACGGTCTGATGGGCCGCGTGGTCGCCGGCGGCCACGGGTTGGTGTCCTACGACCCGACTCTGACCCCGGAGCTGGCGGTCGGTCTGCAACCGCTGGCCTGTGTCCTCTACGCGCTCGAGCAGCTGCCGGATCTGGAAGGCCGCCACGTGGCGATCATCGGCCAGGGCTCGATCGGATTGTTGTTCGCCTATGTGGCAAAGGCGTTCGGTGCCGCTCGGGTCACCGGTGTCGATCCGGTGGACCGTTCTTCGGTCAGCGCCCGGTTCGGGGTTGATCATCCCATCCGGGCCACGAGCGATCGTTGGGTCAGGCACCTGGAACCGACGGGCAAGCCCGATGTCGTCATCGAGGCCGTCGGACATCAGGTCGCCACGCTGAACCACGCATTGGAAGCGGCCGCGTTCGGGGGCACGGTGTTCTACTTCGGGGTGCCCGACGACGACAGCTATCCGATCAGCATGCGCACCATGCTCCGCAACAACCTCACCCTGAAATCCGGTGTCACCCTGGACCGTCAGCGGGTGTTGCGCCGGGCCGACGAATTCGCCCGGGAGCATCCGGACCTGTTACCCGGCTACGTGACCCACACCTTCGGTTCCGACGATGTGCAGGCGGCATTCGAACTCGCCTGCCGCCCGGTGCCCGAACGCGTCAAGATCGCGATCACCCGATGAGCACCAGCAGATTGCAGGATGCACTGGCGGCCAACGCCCGGGTCTGGGGCGGCTGGGTGGTCGGGCCGACGATCCTCGGCCCCGAGGAGTTCGCCGCGGCCGGCTACCACTACGTCGGATTCGACGTCCAGCACGGATATCTCGATGATGCCGACGTGGCCCTGCTGTTGCGTCGGCTCGAACATGTGCCGATCGCCACCGCGGTGCGGTTGCCGTCGCCCGACCCCGCACCGATCGGCCGGGTCCTCGATGCCGGCGCGGACGGGGTGATCATCGCGATGGTGGAAACGGCCGAGCAGGCCGCCGCTGCCGTCGCGGCCACCCGGTACGCGCCGGCCGGGGTGCGCAGCTTCGGACCGCTGCGGGCCGGCCTGGGACAGGACACCGCCGAGTTGGAGTCCCGGGTCAGTGTGTTCGTGATGATCGAGACGGCGCGGGGTCTGGCCGCCGCCGAGGAGATCTGCGCGGTGCCCGGCCTCACCGGGATCTACGTGGGCCCGGCGGACCTGGCCATCTCGATGGGATACCAACTCTCCGACGCCTGGACGCACCCCGAGATACAGGCGGCGATCATCGCGGCCCAGAGCGCCGCCCGCGCCGCCGGGCTGATCACCGGAATCCATGCCGGGGCAGGCAAGCTCGGAAAGGTCGCGGCCGACTGGGGTTTCCAGATGATCACCCTCGCCTCGGAATCTCAGGCGCTACGCCGCGGTGCCGTCGAGCACCTCAACGAGGCAATAGGAAATGCCGGCGGTTCGTCCACACCCGGGCAGGCTACGACCGGCACCGAACGAGGAGGCTACAACTGAACGCAGGAGCAGTGCCGAGCGGTAACCGGGTCGCGTTGGTGACCGGTGCTGCACGCGGCCAGGGCGCGGCCATCGTGCGAAGGTTGGTGGCCGATGGCTACCGGGTGACCGCGGCCGATCTGCTGATCGACGAACTGAACTCCGGTACAGCTGAATTCGGTGATCAGGTGCTGGGCGTTCAGCTGGACGTGACGTCGGCTGAGCAGTGGCAGGCCGCGGTGCAGGCTACCGTCGACCGGTTCGGTGGGCTCAACGCGCTGGTCAACAACGCCGGGGTGCTGCACCGGGCATCTATCCCCGAGGAGACGCCGGCAGGGTTCGAGAGTGCTTGGCGGGTCAACTGTCTGGGCCCGTTCCTCGGACTTCAGGCGGCCCTTGAGCCGCTACGGCAGGCCGAGGGCGCTGCCGTGGTGAACACCTGCAGCACCGGCGCTGTCCGCCCGTTCCCGCACCACGCGGCCTACGGGTCGTCCAAGTGGGCGCTGCGTGGGCTCACCCAGTTGGCGGCCGCCGAACTGGGCCGCGACGGGATCCGCGTCAATGCGGTGTTCCCGGGACCGGTCGAGACGCCGATGCTCGACGAGTCGACCCAGGCCCGACTGGTCGACCGGGCCACCCTGGGTCGCCTGGGAAAGCCGAACGAAATCGCCGATGCGGTGGCGTTTCTGCTGTCCGGGCAGGCGGCGTTCATCACCGGTTCCGAGCTCCTTGTCGACGGCGGCCAATGTCTGCAGATCGGATGACACAGGTGTCGAGTGCCAGATCACCGAAACTCTCAGTGGGAATCATCGGCGCCGGTCCGGGTGGGCTGGCACTCGGAATCTTCCTGAAAAAGGCGGGTTTCGACGTCTTCACGATCTTCGACCGCGAAGACGGGGTCGGTGGGACGTGGCGGATCAACACCTATCCGGGCCTGGCCTGCGACGTGAAGTCGCACCTGTACTCCTACTCGTTCGATCTCAACGCGGACTGGAGCAGGTTGTGGGCAGGACAACCGGAGATCCTGGAGTACTTCGAGCGCTGTGCCGAGCGCTACCGGCTGGGTCCGCATCTGCAGCTGAACACCGAGATCACCGCGGCGCGGTGGGACGCCGATGCCAACAAGTGGGTGCTGACCACCGGGGCCGGTGTGCAGCACCGATTCGACATCGTGGTGTCGGCGATCGGCCTGTTCACCCAGCCGCTGCTACCGGACCTGCCGGCCGAGGAGCCTTTCGCCGGCACGGTCATGCACACCGCGAACTGGGATCACACCGTCGCGGTCGACGGCGCCAGGGTGGCCGTACTCGGTACCGGATCTACTGCCTCCCAGGTGGTTCCGGAGATAGCGAAGGTCGCCGAGAAGGTGTATTCGGTGCAGCGCTCGCCGACCTGGGTGTTGCCGAAACCGGACCGCCGCTACACCGAGCGGGAACGCTGGCTGTTTGCTCATGTGCCGTTCGCGAAGAAGGTCTACCGGACCCGGCTGTGGCTGCGCAGCGAGTCCAACATCGCCGTCATCGAGGACGGCAGCGACAAGACCCAGGAGTTCAAGGCGGTTGCGCTCAACCTCCTCGAATCGACCGTGGCCGACGAGGAACTGCGGGCCCGGTTGACCCCGGACCACCCGCTGGGGTGCAAGAGGCTGGTGTTCTCCCCGGATTTCATCGCCACCCTGACGAAGCCCAACGTCGAGGTGGTGTCGAGCCCGGCCCGCGCGCTGCGGGCCCGGTCGCTGGTCACCGAGGACGGGCGAGAACTCGACGTCGATGTGGTGGTGTGCGCCACCGGTTATGCGGCCGCCGACTATCTCGGGCAGATCGAGGTCACCGGCGAAGACGGGGCGTCGCTGCACGATACGTGGAGTGACGGGGCTTTTGCCTACCTGGGAATGACCGTGCCGGGTTTCCCGAACTTCTTCATGCTCTACGGGCCCAATACCAACGTCGGCTCCAACAGCGTCATCTTCATCCTGGAGGCACAGGCCCGCTACGTGGTCCGGGCACTCAAACACCTTCGGCGCAAACGTAAGTCCTACGTGGCGGTGCGTCCCAGCGCCATGGCCGCGTTTCTGGCCGACATCGACCGGTGGATGCAGGGCACGGTGTGGTTGACCCGGTGCAGCAGTTACTTCCGGGCACCCAGCGGGCGGGTGGTCACCCAGTGGCCACGCAGCGCCCGCGCATTCTGGTCGATGACCCGCCGATTCCGGTCCGCGGACTACACTTTCCAACCGCCCACCAACTACCCGGCCCCGGTCTCCGCGGCCGCCGATCGGACGGACGGCTGAGCCATGCCCTGGCTGGAGCGCCTCGACCCCGCGTTGCACGGGTTTGCCGAGGCCCGGACCGATCTGACCACTGATCAGCTGGGCGTGGTGCGTACCTCTCTGGATCAGCGTCGCCGCGATGCTGCGCAGGTCCTGGACACCCCGGGGGTGGAGATCGTCGGGGCGCGCGTCGCGCTCGGACGACGCACCATCCCGGTGCGGATCTACCGCGGTGGACCCTCACCGTCGCCCGCGGTGGTGTACTGCCATTCGGGTGCCTTCGTCCTGGGCAACCTCGACACCGACCAGATCCAATGTGTGGAGTTGGCCCGCCGTGCCCGGTGCACCGTGATCGCGATGGACTACCGGCTCGCACCCGAGTATCCCTATCCGGCCGGCTTCGATGACGCGATGGTGGTGCTCAACTGGGCGGCCACGCTGGCCGGCGAACTCGACATCGACCCGGGCCGCATCGCGGTGGCCGGCAACAGCGCGGGCGGCTCTCTGGCCGCGCTGCTGGCGCAGCATGCCGCGGCCGGCTCCGCGCCCCCCATCGTGTTCCAGTCGCTGCACCAGCCGGTGCTCGACGACCGTCCCACCCGGTCCAAGCAGGAGTTCTCCGACACCCCGGGCTTCGACGGCCCGGCGAGCGCAGCGATGTGGCGACACTATGCGGGCGGTCGGGACGTTCCCGAGGCGGCCGTGCCCGCGCGGGCCGTGAATCTGACCGGTGTGGCGCCGGCACTGATCACGTGTTCGGAACTCGATCCGCTGCGCGACGAGGCGCTCGACTATGCGCGCCGCCTGCTGATCGAGGGCGTTGCCACCGAATTGCACCTGTTTCCCGGGACGTGCCACGGATTCGATTCGTTGCTTCCCGAGTGCGAGGTCAGCCAGCAACTTTTCGCATTGCAAGGTGCGGCACTGCGCCGTGCCCTGCACGGATGATGCGGTAGCTGGTCACCTCGGCGGTGGTTGTGGTCGACGTTGTGGGCAATAATGCAGGTCTGTTCTACCCGGGTCTCGCACGGACAAATCGGTGCGGCCGGTGCGACGATCGCCGCGGCACGCCCGAGTGGGCCACCCGGTACGTCGGGAGCGAATGAGCGATTGAGAGGTAACTATGTCGGCCGACGACGACCGGCTCATGTACTCGGGAGATGCCAGACACGCCAGAGATCCGCTGGCATACGGCGGACTTGACGCCCTCCTGGGCGGACCGGTCGCGGCATTGCCCAACGGGCGGTCCCGGCACGGCGACGCCAGGGTGTCGACCCCTCCGGTCGTGTTGACCTCGAATTTCGCTGCTCCCCGCGAAGCCGAGATCACCGCCAAACTTCCGCCGGTCCCCGGCCGCCCGATCAGCGGGTCGTCCTCGGCCGGGAGCTGGATCCTGGAGCAGCCGATCCCGGCGGCCGCACCGGGCGAGCCGCGCGCCATCGACAACCTCTCCCGCGTCGGCGTGCGCTCCTCGGTCAAGATGCAGCCGCGACGCGGCTGGCGACGGGTGGTTTTCGCCACCACCCGCCTCAACCCGGGGCTTTCCCGCGACGAACTGTACGAACTGGATCTCTACGCCAGAGTGCGCCGTACGGCGCGCGAGTCCCATCAGATCGGTGTCTTCGGCTTGAAGGGTGGCGTGGGCAAGACCGCCGTCACCGTGGCGCTCGGTTCGGTCCTGAGCGCGGTTCGGGGCGATCGGATCTTGGCCGTCGACGCCGACCCGGCCAGCGGCAACCTGGCCGACCGGGTCGGTCGGCAGTCCTCAGCGACGGTGAGCGACCTGCTGGCCGCCAAGGACCTGTCGCGTTACAACGATGTCCGGGCCTACACCAGCATGAACGAGTCGAAGCTCGAGGTGCTGTCCAGCGACGAATACAGCGGAGCTGGCCGGGCCTTCAACGACGAGGACTGGAACGCGGCCACCGCTGCGGTCTCCAAGCACTACAACCTGGTGCTGGCCGACTGCGCGGCCGACATGTTCGCGCCGGCGGGCCGCGGCGTACTGGCGACGGTTTCGAGCGCGGTCATCGTGGCCAGCGCCTCGATCGACGGTGCCCGTCAGGCAGCGGTGACCATGGACTGGCTGCGACACAACGGTTACCAGGATCTGCTGAACCGCTCCTGCGTGGTGGTCAACCACGTCGGGCCCCGCAAACCCAACGTGAACACCGGCGATCTGGTGCATCAGTTCCAGAAGCATGTGGCTCCGGGCCGAGTGTTCGTGTTGCCGTGGGATAAGCACATCGCCGCGGGCACCGAGATCCATTTCGACCTGCTGCGGCCCGCTTTCCGGCGCCGCACCCTGCAGCTGGCGGCGGCGCTGTCCGACGATTTCGAGGGCTCGGCCGCGGTGCCCTGATTCGCGGCTCAGCCGAGCGCCAGCTCCCGGGCCACCGCGGCGTGATACTTGTCGATGTTGGCCGGATTGACCACGCGGAACAGTGCATCCGGCAGCGGGGCATCTTTATAGGCCTCGATGGTCATCGTGCGGCTGAACAGCGTGATGTCGTTGCCCGGGCGGGTGAACTGATACTGAACGGTGATACGACCTTCCATGCCGCCGTTGCCGTCACGATCGTGGCCGAGCCGGCCCGCCGAGTTGAACACCCACATGCGCGGTCGCATGGCGATCGCCAGGTGCCAGGTGTAGATCTGGGTTCCGTCGGGTCCGGCCTCGGACCAGGTGTCGCCGACCTGCAGCGGTAGCCGCTCGGGTAATCCGCCGATGTGCGCGCTGCCCGGGTAGGTCTTCACCCAGTTCGCTGGATTGGTGACGAAATCGTAGACCTCCTCCGCTGATTGCGTGAAAGCCGTCTCGGAACTGGTGGTCACGATGCCCACTGCTGTTCGCCTTCCTCGATATTTCTGGTGGTCACACTTCGCAGCCGCAGGACGCCGACGTCCCCGACGAGGGGAGTTCGGCGAGCACGTCCACGCGGGTGTCGTCGAAGCTGAGGAATCCCTGGATGGGCAGGGATTCCGGTGGGGTGTCGGGGTAACTCCACGCCACGTCGGCGATGACGGTGTCGCCGACGACCGCCGACCAGTAGGTGGCGGTGCCCTTGTAGTTGCAGTACGACGTGGTCGGGCTGATCTGTAGGAGATCGGTACGGACCAGGGCGGGGTTGACGTACAGCCGCGGTTCCAAGGCGGTTTCGAAGACGATCACCGTGTCGTCGGTGTCGACCAGCACGGTCTCGGCGGCCGTCACCCGCAGGCCGCGGCGGGTCGTCCGGCAGTCGACCCGGTGGTAGGGATTCGGCGGGTAGTGCACGAGCTGGCGGCCCTCTTCGACCCACGTGTCGACGGCGTCCCAGGGCACCGCCACATATCCCGCTGCCTCGGCCACCGGCTCGTGCGGGAGGTCACCGACCTCATCGCTGCGGAATGCGTAGCTGAGTGGGTGACCGGCGCGGTGCACCATCAGGGCGTGCTCGGTGTCGAGTACCGCGACTTCGCCGCGGAAAGCTTGAATACGGCGCGGGTGCGGTTCGACGTAGACCGTGCCGTCAGTGAGCGGGGGAGTGAACCAACCGGCCGGTTGTGTACCCAACGGACCCCGCCCTGCGACGAGACTCATTGCAGCACCTCCATTTTGGACAACTTTCCGGACGCGGGCGCGTCTGCTCGACGCAGCGGTGGCCATTGGCGTGGTCGATCGCTGCCTCAAAACAGAAGCTTTACAGATTCTCTTGAGAATGTCACGCTGTTGGGTGAGGCGGGACACACCGCAGCGCCCCCGTCGAGAGTGCCGACCGATAGCCCTTTGGACCCGGATTGGATGCCCTATGTCCCGACAGTCAGGAATGTCCGCGCAATTGTCTGAGGTGCGCGGCGACGGCAATACGCTCGTGGTCCCGTTCGCCCGGCCACGGGCGCGTCCCGAGAAGGCCCTGCAGTACCAGCTGAACGTGGTGGCCGGCGATGTCGCCGAAGTGGTGTCGGGCATCGGCGGGTGGTTGTTCGACCGGGCGATGGCGGGCTGGCAGGTCAGCGTCGCCGCCGGTGAGGACGGAGATCAGCGTGCGCTGCGCATCCTCGGGCTGAAAGCCGTTGGCCTGGAAGGGCTGTGGCAGCCGGCGGACGCGGACTCGGTCGCGATGACGGTGATCTGCGCCTCCCGGCTCGAATCCGATGACCACGGGCTCTTCTGGCGCAGCGCCAGGGCCGACGTGGTCTTTGCCGGGGCGCACGGCGCCGATGGCCTCGGCGGGGCGATGGAACGCGTGCAGTACCGGCCGAGCGCGGCGGCGTTGGCCTTCAAGTCCCATGCGCTGGTAGTGACCGGCGCGGATCCGGGGTCGGCAGACGGGGTGGAAACGCTGTTCCGCGGTGAGCGTTCTGCGGGTCTGCTCGACGCCGACCTGGTTTCGGGGTGTTGATGCCGGAACCGGCCTCGGTCGCGGGCCTGCTCGAGGTGTTCGACGTGACGCCCGTCGGGACGGATCGGTTCGCCGGGCGCACTGGGCCGGCCGGAACCGACGGCAGGCAGGTGGCCAAGGGTGCACAAGCGTTGGGCCAGGCCATTGTGGCAGCGGCAAAGCGATTCCCGGACAAGACAATTCGATCGGCGCATGCGGTGTTCACCCGACCGGTCGAGATCGACTCCACCGTCGAGCTGTGTGTCAACGTGGTGCACGAGGGTCGTTCGACCGCGACCGCGGTGGTGGCCGTCGACCAGGATTCACGGCTGTGCGCGACGGTGACGGTCCTGGCCGATGTGCCGACGGGCGACGTGGTCCGTCACCACGCATTGCGACCCGACGTCGAAACGCCCGACGACGCCAACCCGGCCGGGCAGGCCATGGTCGGTCACGAGTTGCGCCTGTTCGATGTGGTGGACGTCAACAGTCCCGACGAGGTGGGGCCTCCCGAGCTCCATGCCTGGCTGCGCTATGACCCGATCCCCGAACGTGACGATCTCGCCAAGGCGCTGCTGGCGTATTTCACCGGGCAACTTGGCATCTCGACCACGATGCGACCACATCGCGGGGTCGGTACCGCCCAGGCGCACGAGACAATATCGACAGCCGTGATGTCGACGTCGGTCAGTTTCCACGAGCCGGCGGAGTGGGACGGCTGGCTGCTCTACAGCCATGAGAGCACCGCGGCCGGACAGGGGATGTCGTATGTCCGCGGTCAGATACACACCGAGGACGGCGAGATGGTGGCGTCATTCGCCCAGGAAGGGCTGATTCGGCCGATGCGACCGGTGGATACCTCGATCGATGTGCCGGCCCGGTTGTAGGGTCGGCAGGGGCGATGTGCGGCTAGCGAATCCAGCCGCGGCGACGCATCCAGATGTTGCGCCCCACGGCCAGGAAGATCAGCGCCGCGAATGTGATGAGGAACCAGTCCTCGACCTTCCCGACGTGGTTGCCGTGCATCATGACCAGCAGGAAGAGCGCGGACAGGATGCCGCCGAGGTGGATCACCTTGATGTTCAGATCCGACCAGCCCCACGCTGCGGACGGCACTTCCTCGACGTCGACGCCGTTGTTGCGCTCCACTTCGGTGCTGGCCACGGTTGCTCCTCCGGATCGAACTGGCTTCAGGCTTGGCTTGCGGACATTCTGACATACGACGCTGCGTCGTACGCCAGCCCTGGGGGGTCAACCCAGGCGCCGGTACCTCCGCAGCGCCTCCAGCCGCTCCTCGGCGTGGTCGGCGATCGGTTCCGGATACGACCCCGGTCGATCGGCACCGAGTTTGTGCACGTCGACGACATCGGCCAATTCCGGCACCCAGCGTCGGATGTAGGCGCCGTCGGGGTCGAACTTCGCGCCCTGCAGGCCCGGATTGAAGACACGGAAGTACGGCGCGGCGTCGGTGCCGCAGCCGGCCGCCCACTGCCACCCGTGTTGGTTGTTGGCCAGATCGCCGTCGATCAGCTGGTCGAGAAACCAGCGTGCCCCCCATTGCCACGGCAGGTGCAGGTCCTTGACGAGGAACGACGCCACGATCATGCGCACCCGGTTGTGCATGAACCCGGTCGCGGCCAGCTGACGCATTCCGGCATCGACGATCGGAAAGCCGGTCCGGCCGGACTTCCACGCCGCGAATGCCTGCCGGGCCGCCTCGTCATCGTCCAGTTCGATTGCGTCGAAATCGCGGTTCCAGTTTCGCCACGCACTGTCGGGCCAGTGATGCAGCACCGCGGCATAGAAGTCGCGGAAGGCCAGCTCCCGCAGGTAGGCCTCGTCGCCGGAGCCGAGGTCAACGGCCATGGTTCGTGGGTGGATGGCGCCGAACTTGAGGTGCGCCGACATCCGGCTGGTGGCGTCGAGGTCGGGGCGGTCGCGCCCGGTCGGGTAGTCGGCCAATCCCTTCGCCACGAAATCCCGCCACTGCGACACGGCCGCGCGCTCGCCCGCATCGACCATCAGTTCATCTGTGACAGAAGGAATTTCGGCTCGGTCGGCGATGTCGTCGGAGATATCTGCGGGGTCGATCCAGCGCGCCGAATCGGGCCCGGAATCGGCAGGAGGACGCCAACCGTGCCCGCGCCAGGCGCGGAAGAACGGCGTGAAGACCCGATACGGCGCACCATCCGATTTGGTTATCCGGCCGGGCGACACCAGGTAGCCCGATCCTGTTGCGCACAGGTCGATCTCGCCGAGAGCCGCCCGGACCGTGTCGTCGCGCCGCCGACCGAACGGCGAGTGGTCCTGCGAGACGTGTACCGAAGTGGCGCTGATGGCCCGGGCCAGCGCCGGAATCCGCTGTTCGGGTCGGCCGCGAGTCACCAGCAGATTTCCGTCGAGGCGCTCGGACAGGTCGCGCAACGCCCGGTACAGGTACTGGAGGCGACGCGCACCCGAGGAGGCCTCCAGTCGCGGATCGAGCACGTAGCAGGCCATCACTGCGCCGTCGAGTCGGGCGGCCTCCAACAAGGCGGGATGGTCGTGAAGGCGCAGGTCTCGCCGAAACCAGAGCAGCGTGGGCATGTGTCCATGCTGCCCGTGCACACACCGGACACACACGGAAGGTCTGCAGATGCAGTTTTGGAGCGGTACGGCATTCATGGATACCACCGACGCACTGACGGTTGCTCCGTTGCTCGACGATGCCGGATATCACGGCATGGTCTGCTCGGATCACATGATCTATCCGCGTGAGCTGTCCTCGCCGTACCCGGATTCGCCGACAGGTAAGCCGCCGTGGGCACCGGAGACGGCCTGGCCGGACTCCTGGGTTCTGATCGGGGCAATGGCGGCGCTCACCCGTCGGCTGCGCTTCTCCAACGCCGTCTACGTGGCGCCGGCGCGTCCGCTGCTCGAAGTGGCCAAGCAGGTGGCGACGGCCGCGGTGATCTCCGGTGGGCGAGTGTCGCTCGGGGTGGGCGTGGGCTGGATGCGCGAGGAGTTCGAGCTCATGGGTCAGGATTTCGACACACGCGGGAAACGGCTGGACGAGATGATCCCGGCACTGCGCGAGATCTGGCGCGGCGGCTGGGTGTCCTACGAAGGGCGCTACTACTCGGTTCCCGAGATGATGATCGAACCGCACCCGCCCGCACCGGTGCCGATCCTGTGCGGCGGTGAATCCGAGACGGCGCTGCGGCGTGCGGCCCGTACCTGCGAGGGCTGGATCGGCTACGCCTACACCCTGGAGCAGGCGACCCGCTACACCGCCCGACTGGCCGAACTTCGACGTGAATACGGCCGGGAGCACGAGCCGTTCGAGATCATCCTGGCGCTGCTGGACTCGCCCACACCGGACCTGTACAAGCGGGCCGAGGAACACGGCATCACCGCAGTGATGTGCGCGCCGTGGCTCGCAATGCCCAACGGTGCCACGGGCACGGATCGTTTCCGGGGTCCCATCGAACAGTTCGCCGAGACGGTCATCGCGAAGGTCTGTTAGTCGGGGCCGATTCCCGGTCGGGACGTGCCGTCAGCTGGCGCGCCGGGCCCGGACGAAGGTGGCCGGCGCCGCACCGACGCTGGATGAGGTCAGCGCCGACGAACACCGACAGGTCACCGATGCATTCATCGCGGCGTGCGCCAACGGCGATCTGCAGGCGTTGGCCTCGGTGCGACCCGAGCGTCTGGGGTGTCGGTGCGGTGCTCACCGACCCGGTCCTGCGTCAGGTCAACCACGGTCGGCAGGACGTCGCGACAAACCTGCTCCGTTATCTCGGGCCGGGGGCGACGGTGGTGCGCGCGGCCGAGCCGGTGCTGCTGGCCTATGACCGGCGCCGGCTGTTCGCCGGCGTGGTACTGACCATCCGCGACGGGCTGGTGCTCAAGATCGAGGCCACCGCCGATCCGTCGGCCAGCATGCATTAGGGAACGCCCGTCACAGCGCGGCACAATGGACCGGTGAGCGACAGAATGCGCGTGCTGATCCTCGGAAGCACCGGATCCATCGGCACGCAGGCGCTCGACGTCATCGCGGCCAATCCGGACCGTTTCGAGGTCGTCGGCCTGGCTGCCGGTGGGGGCAACCCCGACCTGCTCGCCGCCCAGCGCGCCGCAACCGGCGTCACCAACATCGCGGTGGCCGACGCGGCCGCCGCGGAGCAGGTCGGCGACGTGACCTATACCGGGCCCGACGCGGCAACCCGCCTGGTCGAGAACACCGAAGCCGACGTGGTGCTCAACGCGCTGGTCGGGGCGTTGGGGCTGACGCCGACGCTGGCCGCGCTGGCCACCGGTGCGCGTCTGGCCCTGGCCAACAAGGAGTCACTGGTCGCGGGCGGCCCCCTGGTGCTCAAGGCGGCCGCACCAGGACAGATCGTCCCGGTGGATTCCGAACATTCCGCGATGGCCCAGTGCCTGCGCGGCGGCACCGCCGACGAGGTCGCCAAGATCGTCCTCACCGCGTCCGGCGGGCCGTTCCTCGGATGGTCGGCCGCCGACCTGGAATCGGTCACCCCGGAGCAGGCCGGCAAGCATCCGACCTGGTCGATGGGCCCGATGAACACGCTGAACTCGGCCACTCTGATCAACAAGGGGCTGGAGTTGATCGAAACCCATCTCCTGTTCGGCATCGACTACGACCGCATCGAGGTCGTCGTGCATCCGCAGTCGATCGTGCACTCGATGGCCACCTTCACCGATGGCTCGACACTGGCTCAGGCCAGCCCACCCGACATGAAACTGCCGATTGCGCTGGCCCTGGGCTGGCCGGAGCGGGTGGCCGGGGCGGCCCTGGCCTGTGACTTCACCACCGCCTCGACCTGGGAATTCCTGCCGCTGGACAACGAGGTGTTCCCCGCGGTGAATCTGGCGCGGGCGGCCGGAACGCGCGGCGGCTGCCTGACCGCGGTCTACAACGCGGCCAACGAGGAATCGGCAGCAGCCTTCCTCCGGGAGCGGATCCCGTTCCCGGCGATCGTCGACACCGTCGGTGACGTGTTGCACGCTGCCGACCAGTGGGCTGCCGAACCCGCTACCGTGGAAGAAGTACTCGACGCGCAGCGGTGGGCCAAACAACGGGCGCGTCGCATCGTCGAGGAGAAATCCACGAGAAAAGGGCTCGTCACCAAATGATGTTCGCTATCGGCATCGCGCTGTTCGCGCTGGCCATCCTGGTATCGGTGGCCCTGCACGAATGCGGGCACATGTGGGTGGCGCGCGCCACCGGGATGAAGGTGCGTCGCTACTTCGTGGGCTTCGGCCCGACGCTGTGGTCGACGCGGCGCCCCAACCGGTTGGGGGAGACCGAGTACGGCATCAAGGCCATCCCGCTGGGCGGGTTCTGCGATATCGCCGGTATGACCTCGGTCGATGAGATCGCACCCGAAGACCGGCCGTATGCGATGTACAAGCAGAAGGTGTGGAAGCGCGTCGCGGTGTTGTTCGCCGGGCCCGCGATGAACTTCATCCTCGGGTTTGTGCTCCTCTACGCGGTCGCGATCATGTGGGGCCTGCCCAACATCAATCAGCCCATCACCGCAAAGGTCGGCGAAACCGGTTGTGTGGCAGCACAACTGAGCCTCGACAAAATGGGTGAGTGCACCGGGCCCGGTCCTGCGGCGCTGGCCGGTATCCAGGCCGGCGACGAGATCGTCAAAGTTGGCGACACTCCGGTCTCGGATTTCAAGCAGATGGCCACCGAGATCCGCAAACTCAACGGTCCGGTGTCGATCGAACTCAAGCGCGACGGTCAGACCATCACGACCGTGGTCGACGTGACCCAGACCAAGCGGTTCACCAGCACGGAGGCCACCGAGCCGACCACCGTCGGCGCGATCGGCGTCAGTGAGGCCCGGGGTGAGCCGCCGACGCCGTACAACGCGATCACCGCGGTGCCCGCGACGGTCTCGTTCACCGGCGACCTCGCCGTTGAGCTCGGCAAGTCGTTGGCCAAGATCCCGACCAAGATCGGTGCGCTCGTGGAGGCGATCGGCGGCGGTGAGCGGGACAAGGAAACCCCGATCAGCGTCGTCGGCGCCAGCATCATCGGCGGCGAAACGGTCGAGGCCGGGCTGTGGGTGGCGTTCTGGTTCTTCCTGGCGCAGTTGAACTTCGTGCTCGGCGCGATCAACCTGGTGCCGCTGCTGCCCTTCGACGGCGGTCACATCGCGGTCGCGACGTACGAGAAGATCCGCAACATGATCCGTGCCGCCCGCGGCAAAGTCGCCGCGGGCCCGGTCAACTACCTGAAACTCATGCCCGCCACCTATGTGGTGTTGCTGGTGGTGGTCAGCTACATGTTGTTGACCGTGACCGCCGATCTGGTCAACCCGCTCAGCATCTTCGACTAGGAGATCCATCTCATGACGTCCATCGGTTTGGGAATGCCCGCGCCCCCGGCGCCGACCCTGGCACCGCGACGCAAGACCCGCCAGCTCGACGTGGGTGGTGTCGGCGTCGGCAGCGAACACCCGATCGCGGTGCAGTCCATGTGCACCACCAAGACGCACGACGTCAATGCGACGCTGCAGCAGATCGCAGAGCTCACCGCGTCGGGCTGCGACATCGTGCGGGTGGCCTGCCCCCGGCAGGAGGATGCCGATGCGCTCGCCGAGATCGCCCGGCACAGCCAGATCCCGGTGATCGCCGACATCCACTTCCAGCCCAAGTACATCTTCGCCGCGATCGACGCCGGCTGCGCGGCCGTGCGGGTCAACCCCGGCAACATCAAGGAGTTCGACGGCCGGGTCAAAGAGGTGGCCAAGGCCGCCGGTGACGCGGGTATCCCGATCCGGATCGGCGTCAACGCCGGCTCACTGGATCCACGGTTGATGCAGAAGTACGGCAAGGCCACCCCCGAGGCGCTGGTCGAATCCGCGCTGTGGGAGGCGTCGCTGTTCGAGGAGCACGGCTACGGCGACATCAAGATCAGCGTCAAGCACAACGATCCGGTGATCATGGTCGAGGCATACCGCCAACTGGCCGCCCAGTGCGACTATCCGCTTCACCTCGGTGTCACCGAAGCCGGACCGGCGTTTCAGGGCACGATCAAGTCCGCGGTGGCGTTCGGCGCATTGCTGTCGCAGGGCATCGGCGACACCATCCGGGTCTCCCTGTCGGCGCCGCCGGCCGAAGAGGTCAAGGTCGGCAATCAGATCCTGGAGTCGCTGAACCTGCGCCCGCGTGGCCTGGAGATCGTGTCCTGCCCGTCATGCGGACGGGCTCAGGTCGACGTATACACGCTGGCCAACGCGGTCAGTGCGGGCCTCGACGGGCTCGACGTCCCGCTGCGGGTGGCCGTCATGGGCTGTGTGGTCAACGGTCCGGGTGAGGCGCGGGAGGCTGATCTCGGGGTTGCCTCGGGCAACGGTAAAGGCCAGATCTTCGTCAAGGGTGAGGTCATCAAGACCGTGCCCGAGGCGCAGATCGTCGAGACTCTGATCGAAGAGGCCATGCGCCTGGCCGCCGAGATGGGAACCGAAGCGGGTTCAGATGATGCCAGCGGTTCGCCAGTGGTGACCGTAAGCTGATAGGGACCCTGTGAGCGGGGTCACCCAGCCTTGGCTTGAGCAGAGGGATTCGCCAATGTCGGCACCGCCGCTGTTCCGACTCGTCGACGAGCGACGGGTTTCCGTGGTGCGTGACGCCACCCCCTGTCTGCAGGTGTTCGACGAGGACCCGGTGGGGTCGTGCATGGTTGCCGCGCGCGTCGCAGAGTTCGGTGTCGAACACGGTGCGATCGGCGGGGAACTCTGGACGCGACGCGGTGTCACCGAGTCGCTGTGCTACGCCGGGCCCAATCTGATCCCGCTGCGCGGTGACACCGAAGATCTCAAGGCATTCTCGGACAAGGCGATGAGCTCCGCGCGGCGCTGCTCGTCGGTGGTCGGCCGTGCCGAACTCGTGTTGCCGATGTGGCGGCGGCTGGAAACGGTGTGGGGTACCGCCCGTGACGTCCGCGAGCAGCAGCCTCTGATGGCGCTGAACTCGATGCCGGAGTGTCCGATCGACCCGGCCGTCCGCCCGGTGCGGATGGACGAGCTCGACACCTACCTGGTTGCGGCGATCGACATGTTCATCGGAGAGGTGGGGGTCGATCCACGCCTCGGTGACGGCGGCACCGGTTACCGGCGTCGGATTGCCGGCCTGATCGCCGCGGGACGGGCGTGGGCCCGGTTCGAGCACGGCGAGGTGGTGTTCAAGGCCGAGGTCGGGTCGCAGTCACCCACGGTCGGCCAGATCCAGGGGGTGTGGGTGCATCCGGAGTGGCGTGGCCGCGGGCTGGGCGTCTCGGGGACAGCGGCGATGGCAGCCGCCGTGGTGGCCTCGGGCCGGATCGCGAGCCTGTACGTCAACAGCTACAACACGGTGGCCCGGGCAACGTACGCGCGCATCGGATTCGAGCAAGTCGGCACGTTCGCCACCATTTTGCTGGACTGACAACCGGTCGGTCTCGCCACAGTCTCGGTTCGGTATCGGTGCGCCTCCAACGAAATCGGCGTCCACGTTTCTAACATCAGCCTCAATGGCAACTCAAACATCATCAGTCACACGGACCACAGGCTTGTTGATGGTCATCGCGGTCGCCGGGGCAACGGCGCTCAGCGCCTGCACCCCGCGGCCTGACGGCCCCGAGTCCGCCGCCGAACAGTTCTTCGCGGCACTGGCTACCGGTGACACCGCCGCCGCCGCGGCGCTGGCCGACCGGCCCGACGAGGCCAAGACCGCCCTCAGTGAAGCGTGGAGCGGTGTGCAGGCCACCCGACTGGACGCGCAGATCCTGGGTTCGAAGTACACCGGGGACACCGGCAGCGTCGCCTACCGCTACACCTGGCACCTGCCGAAGAACCGCACCTGGACCTACGACGGGCAGCTCAACCTGATCCGTGAGGAGGGCCGCTGGGAAGTGCGCTGGAGTGCGACCGGGCTGCACCCGAAACTGGGCGAGCACCAGACATTCGCGTTGCGGGCCGACGCACCGCGACGGGCATCGGTCAACGAGCGTGGCGGTACCGATGTGCTGGTGCCCGGCTACATCTATGCGTACGGACTGGATGCCAGGGCAGCCGGTTCCGCGTTGATGCCGACGGCCCGGGCGGTCGCCGACACACTGCGGGGCTTCGACCCCGCCCTGGGGGACCCCCAGCGACTCGCCGAGCAGGCCAGCTCATCGGCACAGCCGATGAGCCTGATCACGTTGCGCCAATCCGACAACGACCGGATCGCGCCCGCCATCGGCCGGCTGCCCGGCGTCGTCATCACCCCGCAGCCTGAAATGTTGCCCACCGACGAGACTTTCGCCCCCGCGATCGTCAACGAGGTCAAGAATTCAGTGGCCGGCCAACTCGACGGGCAGCCGGGCTGGCGGGTGGTCAGCGTCAACCAGAACGGCGTCGACGTCGAAGTGCTCAACGAGGTGGCAGGCGATCCGGCACCGTCGATCACCATCAGCCTGGACCGCGCCGTGCAGGACGCCGCACAGAACGCGGTCAACACCACGGGCAAGCAGGCGATGATCGTCGCGCTCAAACCGTCCACCGGCGAGATCCTGGCGGTCGCGCAGAACGCGGCTGCCGACGCCGCCGGACCGCTCGCGACCATGGGGCAGTTTCCCCCAGGATCGACCTTCAAGATGGTCACCGCCGGGGCGGCCATCGAGCGTGACATGGCAACGCCCAACACTCTTTTGGGTTGCCCGGGCACCCTGGACATCGGGCACCGGACCGTCACCAACTACGACGCATTCGACCTGGGCGCGGTGCCGATGTCGCGAGCGTTCGCCAATTCGTGCAACACCACGTTCGGTGAGCTCGCCAGCCGGATGCCCCCGCGTGGCCTCACCCAGGCTGCCGCACGCTATGGCATCGGCACCGATTACCAGGTGGACGGCATCACCACGCTGACCGGCTCGGTGCCGCCGACTGTGGACCTGGCCGAGCGCACCGAGGACGGTTTCGGGCAGGGCAAGGTGCTGGTCAGCCCGTTCGGCATGGCGCTGGCGGCCGCGACGGTCGCAGCGGGCCGGACGCCGGTGCCTCGACTCATCGAAGGACGCCAGACCATGGTCGACGGTGCGGGCGCACCGATCACCCCCAAGATGGTGGACGGACTGCGGCCGATGATGCGGCTGGTGGTGACAAACGGCACGGCCAAGGATCTCAACGGGCTCGGCGATGTACGGGGGAAGACCGGTGAGGCCGAGTTCATGGGCGGCTCGCATTCCTGGTTCGCCGGTTATCGCGGGGACATGGCATTTGCGGCGCTGATCGTGGGCGGCGGCAGTTCGGAGTACGCGGTGCGGATGTGCAAGACCATGTTCGACGGCCTACCCCCGGCCTACCTGGCCTGAACGGCGGTACCGTTGAACCTGCCATGACAGGGATCAATGAACAATCCGTGGACCTGCGCGTCTCCGATGCCGATCGCAACGGGACGATGCGTCGGCTGCACAACGCGGTTGCACTCGGCCTGATTGATATCGCTGAGTTCGAGGAGCGTTCGGCAATGGTGTCGCTGGCCCGGCTGCATTCGGACCTGGATGCGTTGGTGGGGGACCTGCCCGGGCCTGGTGCGATCGTCACCACCGCCACCGACCGCGTCGAGTTGCGTGGTGTGCTCGGTTCGCTGAAACGCCAGGGTGAATGGACGGTGCCGACCCGGCTTGCACTGGTGCGCCGGATGGGTTCGGTCGAGCTGGACCTGACCCGGGCTCGGTTCGCCGGTCCGATGGTGGTCATCGAGCTGGACATGAAATTCGGATCGCTGGAGATCAGGCTGCCCGAAGGGGCCAGCGCCTCGATCGACGATGTCGAGGTGATCGTGGGCAGCGCCGACGATCACCGCCGTGACGCACCCGCCGACGGCGCCCCGCACATCATCCTCACCGGCAAGGTGGTGTGCGGTTCGGTCGATATCCGTGGGCCGCGCCGCAACTGGAAGCTGACGCTGCGCCGGTCCTGAACTGCAGCGTTGCTCAACGCGGCTCGAGCACCGCGAACGTCAGCGTCGCCCGAGCCGCGAGCCGGTCCCGGTCGATGTCGGTGACATCGACCGACGTCACGATGAGCCTTCTTCCGGCCCGCACCACCTTCGCCTCCGCGCGGGCAGTGCCCATGATCGGGGCCAGGAAGTGGATATTGAGGTCGGCGGTCGTCACGTCGTAGCCCACACCGCTGGCATTGCCGGCCAGCATGCCCGCCGCGATATCGATCAGGGTGGCCACCAACCCGCCTTGCAGGGCGCCGCGGACGTTGGCGAGGTCGGGCCGGTTGTCCATTTCCAGCACCAGCCGGTCAGCGCTCGACTCCACCTCGCGGTAGTCCAGCAGTTGCAGCACATGAGCGGTTTCGGTCATCGCCGGCCCTCCATCATCCCCGTACGGTAACACCATTACCGGTTCCCGAGAGGGGCGCTCTCCTGTGGTGTCACCGCGACAGGCGTCGCCGCCGGGCCGACGATTAAGCTGTCCACATGCCAGTTCGTACCGCCTTGCGCCCCGGCGTCCAGTCACCGACCCTGCCGGTTCCCAAGTCGATCCCGCGACCGGAGTACGCGTGGAAGTCGACCGTGCAGGAGGGGAGCGAGCCCTGGGTGCAGACGCCCGAGGTGATCGAGAAGATGCGCGTGGCGGGACGGATCGCGGCGGCCGCCCTGGCCGAGGCCGGCAAGGCCGTGGCGCCCGGGGTCACCACCGATGAGCTGGACCGCATCGCTCACGACTACATGATCGATCACGGTGCCTATCCGTCGACCTTGGGCTACAAGTCATTTCCCAAATCCTGTTGCACCTCGCTGAATGAGGTGATTTGCCACGGTATCCCGGACTCGACCGTGATCGAGGACGGTGACATCGTCAACATCGACGTGACCGCCTACATCAACGGCGTACACGGTGATACCAACGCCACCTTTCTCGCCGGCGACGTCTCCGAGGAACACCGGTTGCTCGTCGAGCGCACCCACGAGGCGACCATGCGCGCCATCAAGGCGGTCAAGCCGGGGCGTGCCCTGTCGATCGTCGGCCGGGTGATCGAGGCCTACGCAAACCGCTTCGGCTACAACGTTGTTCGCGATTTCACCGGGCACGGCATCGGCACGACGTTCCACAACGGGCTGGTGGTACTGCACTACGATCAACCTGCTGTCGAGACCGTCCTGGAACCGGGCATGACCTTCACCATCGAACCGATGATCAACCTCGGGTCGCTGGACTACGAGATCTGGGGCGATGACTGGACCGTGGTGACCAAGGACGGCAAGTGGACCGCACAGTTCGAGCACACCCTGGTGGTCACCGAGGACGGCGCCGAGATCCTGACCCTGCCGTGAATCACGCACCGTGAGCGGCGCGCTGCTCGTCGCCGGCACGACCTCCGATGCCGGCAAGTCGATGGTCGTGGCGGGCCTGTGCCGGTTGTTGGCCCGCACGGGTGTGTCCGTGGCGCCGTTCAAGGCGCAGAACATGTCGAACAACTCGGCGGTCACCGTCGACGGCGGCGAGATCGGCCGCGCTCAGGCCATGCAGGCCAGGGCGTCAGGGCTGGCACCCAGCATCCGGTTCAACCCCATCCTGCTCAAGCCCGGCGGGGACCGGACCTCGCAGTTGGTGATCCGCGGCCAGGTGGCCGGAACGGTTGCCGCGGGCGACTACTTCACCCACCGGGACCGGCTCGCCGCGGTCGTCGCCGATGAATTGGCAACGCTTCGATCCGAATTCGACGTGGTGATCTGTGAAGGGGCCGGGTCACCGGCCGAGATCAACCTGCGTGCCACCGACCTGGCCAACATGGGGCTGGCCCGCGCAGCAGATCTGCCGGTCATCGTGGTGGGGGACATCGACCGCGGCGGGCTGCTGGCCCACCTGCACGGCACCGTGGCCGTCCTGGCCCCCGAGGACCAGGCGCTCATCGCGGGATTCGTCGTCAACAAGTTCCGCGGCGACCCGTCCCTGCTGGAGCCGGGCCTGCGTCAGCTACTCGAGCTGACCGGCCGCCCCAACTACGGCGTGATCCCGTTCGATGACGGAATCTGGCTCGACACCGAGGATTCGGTGTCGGTCCGACCCGGCGGCCTGGTGGGCACACCGCAGCCACCCCGTGGGGCGCAGACGCTCACGGTCGCCGCCCTCAGGCTGCCGCGTATCTCCAACTCGACCGACATCGAGGCCCTGGCCTGCGAACCAGGCGTTGTGGTGCGCTGGGTCGCCGATGCCGCCGACCTGGCCGGCGTCGACCTTGTGGTGATCCCCGGCAGCAAGGCCACCGTCAGCGACCTGGCGTGGCTGCGTCAACGCGGTCTGGCCGCGGCCATTCTCGATCACGCCGCCCAGGGACGGCCGGTGCTCGGGGTGTGCGGCGGGTTCCAGATGTTGTGCCGCCGCATCGACGACGCCGTCGAGGCCGGAGCGGCCGGAGGGGCATCCGTCGAGGGGCTCGGTCTGCTCGACGCCGACATCGAATTCGCCCCCGACAAAACTCTGCGGCACTGGGAAAACCCCTTGTGGGGCTATGAGATTCATCATGGGCAGGTGACCCGTACGGCGGCCGATGACTGGCTCGGCGTCGGGTTGCGCTGCGGGGCGGTCTACGGCACGCACTGGCACGGCCTGCTCGACAATGACCATGTGCGCCGTGCCTGGCTCACCGAGATCGCCGCCGACGCCGGTCGCGTCGGGTTCGTGGTCGCCGACGACATCGACGTGCAAGGCCGGCGGGACGCCCAGCTGGACCTCATGGCCGACCTGTTGGCCGCGCATCTCGACATCGCGGCCGTGATGGACTTGGTGCAGCATGGACCGCCGCCGCGGCCCGCCATGACCACCGCGCTCGTAGGACCACCCCGGTAACCTGGACAGATGAGTCGGCGCCATCGGCTGGTGGCAGGTTTGGTCGGGCTGGTCGCCCTGGTGACGGTGTCCGGCTGCTCGCCCGTGGTCGCCGGGTCGCCCACGTGGCCCGGCGCCATCCTGGAGCAGGTGTTGCTGACGGCCGCCGACTTCCCGCCCGGCGTCCAGTTCGACCGGGTGTCCGCCGACGGTTCCGGTCCGGGCGGATCGGGTGGGCCGGCTCCGATGCTGTCCACCCCGGCCGGATGCAGTGACGGGCTGACGCGGGTGATCGCCGAATCCGCCGAGCGCGGTCCCGGTAGTGCCGCGCAGTTCATTGCCGCCTACGACGGGGCACGCATGGTGCTGACCGTGATGACCGCGCCGTTGCCGCTGGACCGTCTGGCAGCCACCGCGCAGCGCTGTGCGCAGTTCTCGACCTACTTCGATCCGTCGGACCAGGGCATCCCGATGACCACCACCAAGCTGGCCACGCCGCGTACGTCGGCCTTGGCCTATCAACAGACCATGCGTCTGGGCGGTGTTGAGCACAGCATCTTCTTCGCCTTCGAAAACGTCGGCAACTGGGCGGTTTTCGGCATCGCATTCCCGACCCAGAATCCTTCGATCGTCGCCAAAGGTGCATTGCCGCAGACATTTCTGGACGTTTTCGGGATTCAGGCCCGGCGCCTGGATGCGCGCTGACGTAGGCGTCAGGACAATGGTGATTCCGGCCCGCGCATCGCTACTGGACGGGTAGTTTGTCCGAATGCTTACCACCGTCGCCACGATCGACGGATTCACCACACCCGTCGACGTCTCGGGACCCGAGAAGGGTTCCACCGTGGTGGTGCTGAGCGCGGGCCATCACGGTCCGGCCGCCTACGAACAGATCTGCCGACGGTTGCACACCGCGTCATTGCGCACGGTGATCATCGGTCCCGATCCGCGCCTGACCGCCAAGTCCGTGGTCGGCATTCTCGATTCGCTCGACATCAAATGGGCGCTGCTGGTCGGTGACCGGCTCGGCGGAGAACTCGCCTGGGAACTGGCCGCCACCCGGCTGGACAAGTTCATCGGCCTGGTCGTCGTGGATCGCGGCCACCCACGCGTCGCCGACTCCACCGGCGTGATTCGCGACGACGAATGCCCCCCGGTGGAGATGAACACCACCGTGCTGGTCAGCAACCCCGCCGCCCGGGCCGTGGCCAAGGCCAGCCAGCGCTACGTCTACGGTGACTTCCGCTTGGTGGAGATGCCGGGCCGGCGCAATGCCGGCGACTCGACCGCACAGCTGGCGGCCGAGATCGTGCTGCGCACCAGTAGTTGGTGACTGCGCTTCGTCCCGCTTCGCGCGAGCGCTCAGTCAGCCGCCGCGGTGTTGTCGGGTCGGCGGCCTGCCTTCGCGCGAGCGCTCAGTCAGCCGCCTCCGAAGGCTTCCAGGCTTGCGGCAACCCCGGCTGCTGCGGGAACAGGAAATCCACGAACGCCGCGGCGGTGGGCTGCGGCTCGTGATTCGCCAGCCCCGGGCGCTCGTTGGCTTCGATGAAGACGTAGTCACGGCCCGTCACATCGGGCACCAGCAGGTCGATTCCCGTCACCGGAATACCGAGCGCCTCGGCTGCGGTCACCGCGACCCGGCACAGTTCGGGGTTCACCTCCGCGGTGACGTCGTGAATTGTCCCGCCCTGATGCAGATTCGCCGTGCGCCGCACCCGCAGGCGCTCGCCCTCGGGCAGCACATCGTCCAATGACCAGCCGGCGTCGGCCACCGTGCCCATGGTGACGTCGTCCATCGGGATGCGCGATTCCCCGCCGGTGGCAGCCGCGCGGCGCCGCGACTGCGTGTCGATGAGCTCACGCACCGTGTGCTTTCCGGTGCCGACCACTTCGGCGGGCTTGCGAATCGCCGAAGCCACCACCTTGCCGTCGATCACCACCAACCGAAGATCGTCGCCGGCGGCGCGTTGCTCGATCAGCACCTCCGGGTACTGCTCGCGGGCCCGGTGCAGCGCGGCGTCGAGTTCTTCGCTGCCGTCCACCCCGACGGTGATGCCCTTGCCCTGCTCGCCACGGGTGGGCTTGACCACCACATCGCCGACCTCGGCCAGAAACTCGTGATCCTCGCTATCGAAGCTGGCCAGCCGGCCCCTGGGGACCGAAATACCGGCATCGGAGACGATCCGTCGGGTCTGGCGTTTGTCGTCGCAGCGGGCCATGGCCACCGCAGAAGTGAACTCCGAGAGCGACTCCCGGGTGATGACGCTGCGGCCACCGTGCGACAGACGCATCTCTCCGGCACCCGCATCGAGCACCTCGACCCGGATGCCCCGACGCATCGCCTCGTCGGCGATGATGCGGGCATACGGATTCAGATCGTCGACCGTCTCCGGCGGATGGGTGAACAACGGTTCGTTGATCGCGTTCTTGCGTTTGACCGCAAGCACCGGGACCCGCTGGAAACCCAGCTTCTCGTACAGTGCGATCGCGGCTGAATTGTCATGGGCCACCGAGAGGTCCAGGTAGGCCCGGGCCCGTTCGCGGAAGATCCCGGCCAGGGTCCGGGTCAGCGCGTCGCCGACACCGGGCAGGCCGGCCGCTGGATCCACCGCCAGGCTCCACAGGCTCGCCCCGCCCTCGGGGTCGGCGAACAACCGCTTGTGGTCGACGCCGGTGACCGTTCCCACCACCGCGCCGTCGTCGTCGCGCACCGCGACGAGGTAGACGACCGCCGGGGTCAGGGTGTGGTTGTGCCAGATGACGTCGACGGGTGCGGGGACCATTCCGCACCGGACGTACACGCGGTTCATCGCGTCGGCATCGGCCGGTGTCTGCAGCGTGCGCACGGTGAAGCCGACCGGCTCTACGCCATCCAGTTTGTCGGTGAACCGCAACCGGTAGGTGTGGCTCGGGTCGATGAACAGCTCCGCGGGGGAGCGGGCGATCAACACGTGCGATTCGCGGGCGTAGATACAGATGTCGCGGCGGCCCGGACCCTCCTGCTGCAGCACCTCTGCGAGCTGCTCGGGGTCGGCGAACGTCTGCCCGAAAATCAGTCGGCCCCATCCTAATTCGAGTACCACATCATTGGCCATGGCGTCGACGAGGTGCTGAGGTGAGACATCATGCAGGCTGAGCGTGATCGCCTCGGTGTGATCGGGCTCCCGCTCCGGGGCGGGGCGTCGTGGTCCGTGGCGGTCATGCCGAGGCTCCCGTCACGCCGTGGCGCTGCAGCCACAACTCGAGCAGTGCGATTTGCCATAACTCGTTGCCACGCAGAGGAGTCAGCCTGCCGTTCGGATCGGCCAACAGCCGGTCGACGGCCTCGGGACGAAACAGGCCGCGCTCCTTGGCCTCTGGCGCGTACAGCGCGTCGCGGACCAGATCCAGATACGGACCTTCGAGGTGAGTCAACGCCGGGACCGGGAAGTACCCTTTGGGCCGGTCGATCACCGCTGCCGGGACCACCCGGCGCGCAGCCTGTTTGAGCACACCCTTGCCCCCGTGAGCGATCTTGAGACCGGGCGGGCAGGTGGCGGCCAACTCGACGAGTTCGTGATCGAGGAATGGCACTCGGCCTTCCAGCCCCCACGCCATGGTCATGTTGTCGACCCGCTTGACCGGGTCATCGACCAACATCACCGTGGTGTCCAGGCGCAACGCCCGGTCCACCCCGGTCCCGGCGCCCGCCGCGGCGAAGTGATCGGTCACGAACGCGCCGCTGGGGTCCCCGTCAGCCAGGTAGCTCTCGCTGATCAGCGCGCTCACCCCGGTGCTGTCCCGGTCGAAGAACGCGCCCCGGTAGCTGGCCACCGAGCCGTCCAGGCCGGCCGCACCTGGCTCGGCCATCGGCGGATACCAGTGGTAACCGGCGAAGACTTCATCGGCACCCTGCCCGGACTGCACCACCTTGACGTGTTTGGACACTTCCTGGCTGAGCAGATAGAAGGCCACACAGTCATGGCTGACCATCGGTTCGCTCATCGCGCTGATCGCTCCGTCGAGGGCGGGCAGCATGCGGTCGGTGCCGATCCGGATCTGGTGGTGATCGGTTTCGAAGTGCTCGGCGATGATGTCGGAGTATTTGAACTCGTCTCCGGCCACCCCGCCCACCGACTCGAAACCGATGGAGAACGTGGACAGCCCGTGCTGGCCGGCCTCGGCGAGCAGGCCGACGATCAGAGAAGAATCGACCCCGCCGGACAGTAGACATCCGACGGGCACGTCGGCCACCAGGCGTCGCTCGACAGCGCGCCGCAGCGACTCCAGTACCGCGTCCTCCCAATCCTTTTCCGACCAGTCGGCCCGGTCGGAGTGCCGGGTGAAGTCCGGCGACCAGTAGACGGTGGTGTGCCGGCTGCCGTCGGGTTCGATCGCGACCACCGAAGCGGGCGGCACCTTCTTGATGCCCTGCAAGATCGTCAACGGGGGCGGTACCACCGAATGGAAGGTGAGGTAGTGGTGCAGTGCGATCGGGTCGATCCGGGTGTCGACCCCGCCGCCCGCCAGCAGTGCGGGCAGCGACGACGCGAACCGGATCCGGTGGCTGTCCTCGGTGATGTAGAGCGGCTTGATGCCCAGCCGATCGCGGCCCAGCAGCACCCGCCCGGTGTCGCGCTCCACGATCGCGAAGGCGAACATCCCCATCAGATGCTCGACGAACCGGTCGCCCCAGTGGTGATAGGCCTTGAGCAGCACCTCGGTGTCGCTGTGGGAGAAGAACCGGTAACCGTGCCCGGACAGTTCCCGGCGCAGCTCCTGGTAGTTGTAGATGCAGCCGTTCCAGCAAACGGTCAATCCGAGTTCGGGATCGACCATGGGCTGGGCGCCCGCTTCGGTCAGGTCAATGATTTTCAGGCGGCGGTGACCCAGCGCGACCCGGCCTTGCGACCACACACCGGCCGCATCCGGACCCCTGGGTGCCATCGCGTCTGCCATGGCCGACACCGCTGAAATATCCGGTGTCCGGCCATCGAGACGCACCTCCCCGGCGGCTCCACACATCAGTTCGACCCTACACAGGATCTGGCGGCGGCGTGTCACACGCGGTGTGTCGGGGGTGTGACCAGGAGCTGTCGGGGAGTGGCCCTATCCTCCTCACATGGGGCCTGGATTCGGCTTCGGCATAGCCCGTGACGAGCTGATTCGCGATTTCGGTGCGCAGTCGACCGTGCGCGGTGAACGCTATGCGGCCGAGGGCCGCGTCCGCGACGTCGAGTTCGATGCCGACGATCGGGTGCTGCGCGGACGGTGTGTGGGTTCGCATGGTCAGTTCTACGTCCTTGAGGTCGGCCTGTCGGCGGGCAGCCGGGCTGTCGTCGAGTGGGCGTTGTGCTCATGCCCCGTGGGGTCGTTCTGCAAACATGCGGTCGCCCTGGTGCTGACCGCCGCGCCGGCTGATGCGGCACATGAGCCGGTGGAGCGCTGGCGCTACCTGCTCGACAAGGTGCTCGACGAGGTCGCCGTCCCCGGCGGGGGCGGCAAACCGATCGCGCTGGAATTCTCCATCGGTGCACCGACCCGCTACCGCCCGGGGACGCTGCTGATGCTGCGCCCACTGACTCTCGGTAAACGGGGCACTTGGATCACCCGGGCATTGACCTGGCGTCGCCTCGCGGACCACCCCGATGCCGGCGAGTTCGATCGTGAGCAGTACCGGGCGGTGCGCGCGCTGGTGTCGGAGATGGTGCGGTACTCCGCGCCGCACAGCGGCGAAGGGATGATGCTCAACGGAATGCCCGCCACCCTGTGGCCGCGGCTCGACGAGGTGCTCGACGCCGGCGTGACCATCCTGGCCGACCCCGCAACGGGTATCCGTGCGGTCGAGTTGGCCAAGAACGTCCACCTCCGGTTGGACTTCGCCGCCGAGGGCGGTGGCGGTGCCGTGATGTCGGTGTCCCTGATCGTCGACGGGCAGGAACGCGACCCCGCCGGCGTCGGACTGATCGGGATGCCGGCGCCGCACGGGATGTTTCAGGTTGTCGACTCGGTGCTACGGCTGGGTGCCTTCGATCCGGTTCCCGGACGCACCATGGCCGAGCTTCTGGGCCATCACGAGCAGGTGCACATCCCGGTCGACATGGCGCGCGAACTTGCGGTCGACATCCTGCCCCGCCTGGCCAGCAGTGTGGACATGGAGGTCGCCGACGGTCTCTTCGTCCCACCGACCATCACCGGCCCGAAGCCCGCGCTGACCGTCAAGATCGTCGACGGCGGTGCACGGGCCTTCTGGAGCACCCGATATGAGGTCAACGATCAGCATCACGACTTCGACCCGCTGTCTTCGGCCGGGCTGATCGGGTATCGCGACCCGGCCGCGGAGGAGGAGCTCTGGCATCGGGTGCTGCCGGCGTTGCAGGTGGTCGCAGCGGCCGCGCAGGACTGGAAACGTCAAGCCACACAGCATGTCAACCGCCGCATTTCCACGACGCTCGACGCCGAGGCGGTCCACGAATTACGGGCCATCGTCAATGCCGTGAGCGCTGTGGACGCGGTCGCGGTCGCGTCCCAGCGCACTCTGCTGGGCGGGGTCACTCTCACCGCTGTGGAGGCCGCGGTGCTGTGTGACCAGACCCTGCCGCAACTGAGCTGTTACGCGGATCTGATCGTCGATGCCGATGGCCGGTATCGAGCTGCCGGTGCCGACCCGGTGCTGTCGTTCTCCGGAGACACCTCCGTTCCGGGTGACTGGTTCAACCTGAACGTCACGGTGAGCGTGGACGGCGAGACGGTGGCCCTGCCCGAGGTCATCCGCGAATTAGCTTCTGGCGCAACGCACATGATGCTGCCATCGGGTATCTACTTCCGGCTCGACACGCCGGAGCTGGTCCGGTTCAGAGCCCTGCTCGACGAGGCGCGTGCGCTCGGTGAGATCGACGGGGACCGGGTCAACGCCGCATCGCTCAACGTCACATTGTGGGACGAACTGCTGGAGCTCGGCGTTGTCGACGAGCAGCTCGCCCGGTGGCGGGCCAATCTGGGGCGCTTGGCCGCCGCGCGTCCGCCGGCGCCGATCGAACCGCCGGTGGGCCTCGACGCCGACCTACGCGACTACCAGCGGGACGGGCTGGACTGGCTCTCCTTCCTGTGGGACAACGGGATCGGCGGGGTCCTCGCCGACGACATGGGACTGGGCAAGACCGTGCAGACCCTGGCACTCATCGCGCGGGCCGTCAGCGGCGGGGCCGGGAAGTTTCTGGTGGTGGCGCCGACCAGCGTGGCGCGCAACTGGGTGGCCGAGTGCCGCAAGTTCGCCCCTGGTCTGAATGCGGTGGTGGTGACCTCGACCAATGCCCGGGCGGCCATCGGGTTGGCCGAACAGGTGGCCGCGGCCGACATCGTCGTCACCTCCTACACGCTGCTGCGCATGGACGTCGGCGCATACTCGCAAATCCCATGGGCCGGAATGGTTCTCGACGAGGCCCAGTTCGTCAAGAACCACCACAGCAAGACCCATCAGGCGGCCCGGCTGCTCGACGTGCCGTTCAAGTTGGCGATCACCGGCACACCCATGGAGAACAACCTGATGGAGTTGTGGTCGCTGCTGTCGATCACGGTGCCCGGTCTGTTCCCGTCACCCAAGGTGTTCGAGACGTATTTCCGTAAGCCGATCGAATCGGGTCAGGCCGACGACCTGCTCCCGGTGCTGCGCAGGCGGATCAAGCCGGTGCTGCTGCGCCGCACGAAGGGCCAGGTACTGACCGAGCTGCCCCCGAAGAGTGAGCAGGTGTTGACCATCGGGCTGAGCGCCAAGCATCGCAAGATCTACGACACGCGGCTGGCCCGGGAACGGCAGAAGGTGTTGGGACTGCTGGGGGACTGGGAGAAGAACCGGTTCCAGATCTTCCGGTCGCTGACCCTGCTGCGCCAGTTGAGCCTGCATCCGGGGTTGGTCGACGACTCCGCACGCTCGATCGGGTCGGCCAAGATCGACTTCCTGGTCGAGCAACTCGATCAGCTGGTGGCCGAGGGGCACAGTGCACTGGTGTTCAGCCAGTTCACCGGGTTTCTCGGCATCGTCCGCGCGCATCTGGATTCCGCGGGGACCGCCTACAGCTATCTCGACGGTTCGGTCGACTCCGATGGAAGAGCCAGGGCCATCGAGGAATTCGATGCCGGCAGCAAGCAGGTGTTCCTGATCAGCCTGAAGGCCGGTGGATTCGGGCTCAACCTCACCGCCGCCGACTACTGCTTTCTGTGTGACCCGTGGTGGAGCCCGGCCGCCGAGGCGCAGGCGGTCGACCGGGCCCACCGCATCGGGCAGGCCCGGCCGGTCACCGTCTACCGTCTGGTCGCGGAGAACACCATCGAGGAGAAAGTGGTTGCGTTGCAGGACCGCAAGCGGGCCCTGTTCGCCGCCGTGGTCGATGACGGCGATCTGTTCGGCTCGGCCGTCACCGCCTCCGATATCCGCGAACTGCTCGGCTGATCAACCGGAGACAGGTGTGGTGGAGGTGTCCACCTGTTTGATCGGACCGGTGAACCAGTGCTTCACCGACACGTGCCAGTAGAGGAACAGCAGCACCAGCACGCCGCCGACCAGCAGCGGCGTGTAGTTCACGAACTTCCACTCGAAGCTCGGATCCCACGGCATGCCGCCCAGCGAGGTCGGGAACATCGCGATGATCGAGGTCACGACGATTTCGATGATGGCCACCGGCGCCATCCACTTGTACTTGTCGCCCACGTTCCACCGGCCCTGTTCGAACGAGTCGCCGGCCTTCCTCCGGTAGTAGATCGGTACCGCGAAGCACAGGTACAGCCCGACCACGCCGATCGAGACCACCGCATAGAACGCCACCGGTGACGGCACGTCGACGCCGTTGACCGGAATCTTCACCGGCACGATGGCGGGCAGCGTGATGATCGCCGCGATCACCGCGGTGACGATGACGGCGTTGGCGGGCACGCGGCTGGCGCTGACCTTCGACCACAGCTGGTGGCCTGGGACCGCGCGGTCCCGGCTGAAGGCGAACAGCATGCGTGAGGCGCTGGTCTGGCAGGCGGTGGTGCAGAACAGCTGCCCCGCGGTGGCGATCAGCAGCACGACGCCGGCCCACTTCGATCCCAGGGCCTGGGTGAAGATCGTCGCCACCGCTCCACCGTTGGCGGACACCTCGTCGGAGTTCTGCACCGCAAACAGGAACGACAGCAACAGGATCCAGCCACCGATGGCCGAGTAGAAGATCGACTGCCAGATGCCCTTCGCGGCGGCGTTGGCTGCGCTCTTGGTCTCCTCGGACAGATGGGCCGAAGCGTCGTAGCCGGTGATCGTGTACTGCGTCAGGATTGCCGAGATCGGCAGGACGAACAGCAGGAAGCCCCACCCGGAGGTGGAGCCCGAGAAGATCCCGGAGTTGTTGATGGTCTTGGCGAAAACCTCGGAGGCGCTGGCGTGTTGATCGGGGAGCAGCCAGAGGATGGCGATCACCGCGGTGGCGCCCGCGACGTGCCACCAGACCGAGACGTTGTTGATGACGGCCAGCAGGTGTGACGAGAAGATGTTGATCACCGCCGAGACCGCCAGAATGATCAGGAACATGATGAACACCCGGGTCAGGCTGTAGCCGGCGAGCCAGGATTCGCTGAAGGTGCCCAGGGTGAGGTCCAGGAACGTCGCGCTGCCGTAGGACACCGACGCCAGGATCGCGACCAATCCGATCAGGTTGAGCCAGCCGGTATAGAAGCCGGCCTTGGGTCCGCCGAGTTTGGAGGCCCACCAATAGATTCCACCGGACGTGGGATATGCGGAGACGAGTTCGGCCAGGCAGAACCCGATGATCAGGATGAAACACGAGACGATCGGCCAGCCCCAGGCGATGGCGGCCGGGCCACCGTTGTTCCAACCTAGCCCGAACGAGGTGAAGCAACCCGCCAGGATCGAGATGATGGAGAACGAGATGGCGAAGTTGGAGAATCCCGACCAGGACCGCTGCAGTTCCTGGACGTAGCCGAGCTTGGCGAGATGTTCTTCGTCGTCGGTGAGGTGTTCGGTGAGTTCTTCGTGCCCCTCGGGCATGGCGGCTCCTCGTGTGCAGGGCGGTGGGCGGACTGCCACCCGGACCTTAGAACGTTATTGGTCTGCTGTCCTACCTTTTGAGGTGACAATCGTGGGAATTCGGTGCACGATCGTCACGTCATCGGCGAAGTAATGGTCGGCAGGCCGGAAGGTTGGCCGGCAAGTCCCACACGGGCAGGAGGGTGCGCAATGAGCCAGAACCCCGGCATGCTGGCACGGGCCGACCTGGAGCGCCTGGTGGCGTCGGGCGAGATCGACACCGTGATCGTCGCCTTCTGCGATATGCAGGGCCGGCTGACGGGCAAGCGGGTCTCGGGACGGCTGTTCGTCGAGGAGGTGGCCGCGCACGGTGCGGAGTGCTGTAACTACCTGCTCGCCGTCGACGTCGACATGAACACCGTCGACGGCTACTCGATGTCGAGCTGGGATACCGGATACGGCGACATGGTGATGACCGCGGACTTCAGTACCCTGCGGGTCGTCCCGTGGCTGCCCGGCACCGCGCTCGTGATGGCTGATCTGTCGCGGCTCGACGGTCGCGCTGTCGAGCAGGCGCCGCGCAGCATCCTCAACCGTCAGATCGACCGTCTGGCCGAGCGGAAACTGGTGCCTTACGTCGGCACCGAGCTCGAATTCATGGTCTTCGACAACACATTCCGCGAGGCGTGGGCGGCGGGCTATCGCGATCTGACACCGGCCAGCGACTACAACGTCGACTACTCGATGATGGCCTCCAGCCGGATGGAACCGCTCCTGCGGGACATCCGCCGCGGCATGGAGGGCGCCGGGCTGTACTGCGAGGGCGTCAAGGGGGAGTGCAACCTGGGTCAGCAGGAGATCGCCTTCCGCTACGACCACGCCCGCAACACCTGCGACAACCACACCATCTACAAGAACGGCGCCAAGGAGATCGCCGACCAGCACGGCAAGAGCCTGACCTTCATGGCGAAGTTCGATGAACGCGAAGGCAACAGCTGTCATATCCACATCTCGCTGCGCGGCGATGACGGATCACTCGTATTCGCCGACGAGTCGGGGCCGCACGGGATGTCGTCGATGTTCCGTAGTTTCATTGCCGGCCAACTGGCCACCCTGCGCGAGCTGACCCTGTTCCATGCGCCGAACATCAACTCCTACAAGAGATTTTCCGATGGCAGCTTTGCGCCCACCGCCATTGCCTGGGGCATGGACAACCGCACCTGCGCCTTGCGGGTGGTCGGCCACGGGTCCGGTATGCGGGTGGAATGCCGGGCGCCCGGAGGCGACGTCAACCAGTACCTGGCAGTGTCGGCACTGATCGCCGGCGGGCTGTACGGCATCGATCATGAGCTGGAACTGCCCGAAGCCTTGCCGGGCAATGCCTATGCCAGTGAGGCGCAACGGCTACCCACCACCCTGGCCGAGGCAGCCGAGCTGTTCGAGAAGTCTGAGGTCGCGCGCACCGCCTTCGGGGACGACGTCGTCGAGCACTACCTGAACAACGCCCGGGTCGAACTGGCGGCGTTCAATTCCGCGGTGACCGACTGGGAAAGGGTGCGCGGTTTTGAGCGGCTCTGAGCCGGGCGCCCGGCCGGTGATCGGTATGACGACCTATCTGCAGCAGGCGCAGACGGGAGTCTGGGACGTGCCGGCCAGTTTCCTGCCGCAGGTGTATTTCGAAGGTGTCACCCGTGCGGGTGGTATCGCGCTGCTGTTACCGCCGCAACCGGTGGATGATGAGATCGCCGACCGGGTGCTCGACCGCGTCGACGGGCTGGTGATCACCGGCGGTCCGGACGTGGATCCACGGCGCTACGGACAGCAGGCGCATCCGGCCACCAACGCGCCGGCGACCGGGCGCGATGCCTGGGAATTCGCTCTGCTGGAAGCCGCCCTGCGACGCGATATTCCGGTGCTCGGTGTGTGCCGCGGGGCGCAGGTCCTGAACACGGCGCTCGGCGGCACCCTGCACCAGCACCTGCCCGAGGTGATCGGGCACAGTCATCATCAGAAGGGCGACGCGGTGTTCGGCACATCGGCGGTACACACCGTGCCCGACACCCGGCTGGCAGCTCTGATCGGCGCGACATCCGATGCGCAGTGCTACCACCATCAGGCCATCGACCGGCTCGGTGCGGGCCTGGTGGTCAGCGCGCGCGACAGCGACGGCGTGATCGAGGCCGTCGAACGTGATCCGGCACTGTCCGGCGATGTGTTCGTGCTCGGCGTGCAATGGCACCCGGAAGAAAGCCTCGACGACCTACGGTTGTTCACCGCCGTGGTGGATGCCGCCAGAATCTATGCGACAGAGAGGGTTTCATGACTTCCAGCCAGGTCATCAACCCGGCCACCGAAGAGGTGCTGACCACGGTCCAACTCTGTGACGTGGCCGGTGTCGACGACGCGGTGGCACGTGCGGACGTGGCGCAACGGGCCTGGGCCCGGTTGGCACCGGCCGACAGGGCCGCTGCGCTGCGCGCCTTCGCCGCCGTCGTGGACGCCCACATCGATGAGTTGGCCGCCCTCGAGGTGGCCAACTCCGGGCATCCGATCGGCCAGGCCGAATGGGAGGCCGGGCACGTCCGCGACGTCCTGCAGTTCTACTCTGCTACTCCGGAGCGGTTGAGCGGCAAGCAGATCCCGGTGGCCGGCGGCCTGGACGTCACGTTCAACGAGCCGTTGGGCACGGTCGGGCTGATCACGCCGTGGAACTTCCCGATGACGATCGCCGCCTGGGGTTTTGCACCCGCACTGGCCGCGGGTAACGCGGTACTGCTCAAGCCCGCGGAATGGACCCCGCTCACCTCGATCCGGCTCGGTGAGCTCGCCGTCGAATCAGGTTTGCCGGCCGGGCTTTTCCAGGTGCTACCCGGCAAGGGTTCGGTGGTCGGGGAGAGGTTCGTCACCCATCCCGGCGTGCGCAAGGTGGTGTTCACCGGGTCCACCACCGTGGGGAAGCGGGTGATGGCCGGGGCCGCAGCTCAGGTCAAACGGGTGACCCTGGAGTTGGGTGGCAAGAGTGCGAACATCGTGTTCGACGACTGCGATCTGGAGAAGGCTGCGGCCACCGCACCGTACGGAGTGTTCGACAACGCCGGCCAGGACTGCTGTGCACGCAGCCGGATTCTGGTGCAGCGCAGTGTCTACGACCGGTTCATGGAATTGCTGGAGCCGGCGGTCAAGGGCGTGGCCGTCGGGGACCCCACGGCGCGCAACACCGAGATGGGACCGCTGGTGTCCCGTCCGCACTGGGAATCGGTGTCGTCCTACGTGCCCGACGACGCCCCGGTGGCCTTCCGGGGTTCCACCCCCGAAGGGCCCGGGTTCTGGTTCCCGCCGACCGTGTTGACGCCGCAGCGCACCGACCGCACGGTGACCGACGAGATCTTCGGGCCGGTGGTCACCGTGCTCGCGTTCGAGGACGAAGCCGACGCCATCGCACTCGCCAACGACACCCCTTATGGTTTGTCCGGCTCGGTATGGACCGACAATCTCTCGCGCGCGATGCGGGTGTCGAGGGCGGTGGAATCGGGCAATCTCAGCGTCAACTCGCATTCGTCGGTGCGCTACAACACGCCGTTCGGCGGGTTCAAACAGTCGGGTCTGGGGCGCGAGTTGGGGCCTGACGCACCACTGTCTTTCACCGAGACCAAGAACGTCTTTTTCGCAGTAGAGGAGTTGTAGATGGATCTGACCCAACGCCTGGCCGGCAAGGTTGCCGTCATCACCGGTGGCGCCGGCGGCATCGGCCTGGCCACCGGACGGCGGCTGCGCGCCGAGGGCGCCACGATCGTGGTGGGAGATATCGACGCTGCCACCGGCGAGGCCGCCGCCGAGGAACTCGACGGGCTGTTCATCGGTGTCGACGTATCCGACCAGGATGCCGTCGACCATCTCTTCGACACCGCGGCAGCGACATTCGGCTCGGTCGACATCGCGTTCAACAACGCCGGGATCTCGCCTCCCGAGGACGACCTGATCGAGACCACCGAGCTGCCGGCCTGGCAGCGGGTGCAGGACATCAATCTGAAATCGGTGTACCTGTCGTGCCGGGCCGCGTTGCGGCACATGGTGCCGGCGGGCAAGGGCTCGATCATCAACACCGCCTCGTTCGTCGCGGTGATGGGTTCGGCCACCTCCCAGATCTCCTACACCGCCTCCAAGGGTGGGGTGCTGGCGATGTCCCGCGAGCTCGGGGTGCAGTACGCCCGACAGGGCATCCGGGTCAACGCCCTGTGCCCAGGCCCGGTGAACACCCCGCTGCTGCAGGAGTTGTTCGCCAAGGATCCCGAGCGTGCCGCGCGGCGGCTGGTACACATCCCGGTCGGCCGTTTCGCCGAACCCGAGGAGTTGGCCGCCGCGGTGGCGTTCCTGGCGAGCGACGACGCGTCGTTCATCACGGGTTCCACGTTCCTGGTCGACGGCGGCATCAGCTCCGCGTACGTGACGCCGCTGTGACACCGAGGTAGCCAGCCATGACAGCCGAACCGGATCCGCAGCAGCCGGCAGCCGGTGCGCTGTTGCGTCCGGTTCGGCTGGGCAACGCCTTCGAGGACACCGTCGGCCGGTTGCTGGAGACGATCCGATTGGGAGTGTTGAGTCCGGGGGAGTCACTGCCGCCCGAACGTGAGCTGGCCACCCGCCTGGGAGTCAGCCGTGACACGGTCCGAGAGGCGATCAAATCGCTGGCCGACGCCGGTTATCTGGTGTCCAAGCGAGGGCGGTACGGCGGCACCTTCCTCACCGACGAAGTCCCCCGACACACCGCCGACGGCCCCAGTCCGACGGGCGAGGAGATCGACGATGTGCTGCGATTGCGCGAGATTCTGGAGGTCGGGGCGGCGCGGATGGCTGCCGGGCGCACGTTGAGCGCGGCCGAGCGGGACGGTTTGTGGTCGCGGCTGGCCGACGTCCGCGCTGCCGAACCCGCCGACTACCGTCGCCTTGATTCGCGGCTGCATCTGGCCATCGCGGCCGCGGCGGGATCCCCGTCGTTGGTGCCGCTGATCGCCGAGAACCGGATGCGGATCAACGCCCTGCTGGACCAGATCCCGCTGTTGGCGCGCAACATCGCTCATTCCGATGAACAGCACGAGGCGATCGTGATGGCGATCCTGGCCGGTGACGGTGAACGGGCCGCCGCAGCCATGCTGGCCCACGTCGGGGGCTCGTCGGCGTTGTTGCACGGGTTTCTGGACTAGATTCGAGCTGTGCACCAGCACGGTAAAGAGGTTCAGGTCGAGCGCGCATCGTCAGCCCTGACCGACGTCGACACCCCGGGATGGGCGCAGCGCTTCGACCTGCTGTCCGACCCGCACCGGTTGGAGATCCTCCTCGGCCTGCACCGGGTACCCGGTATCTGTGTGAGTGACCTGGCTACGGCTCTCGGCCGTTCGGAGAACTCCGTATCCCAGGCGTTACGGGTACTCCGCGAGCAGGGCTGGGTCACCTCCACCCGGGTCGGCCGTACGGTCAACTACCGACTTGAGGACGAGACCGTGCATGATCTGCTGCACTGGATCGGGGCGCGGCACGGCTGAAGCGACACTCTCATCTGTTCACCTAGACAGATATCGGTGCTCGTCCTACGCTCGACCAATGACCATCGGTGCACCGCCGGCAACCGCCCGATCCGCCCGACTGGCCACCAGTTTCGGCCGTGCCGACTGGACGTCGATTGCCGCGGTCGCCGCAGTGGTGCTGGTCCTCCACGTCATCGGCTGGGGTGTACTGATTTTCGGTGTTGCCCCCCAACACATCTCGTTGGGTTCGGCCGGGGTGTTCGGGGTGGGTCTCGGCGTCACGGCCTATCTGCTGGGCGTGCGGCACGCGTTCGACGCCGATCACATCGCCGTCATCGACAACACCACGCGAAAGCTGGTCGGCGAGGGCACCCGGTCGGTATCGGCGGGCTTCTGGTTCTCCCTGGGCCATTCCAGCGTCGTGTTCGGTCTCGCGCTGCTGCTGGCGCTGGGTGTACGGGCGCTCGTGGGTCCGGTACAGGACGAGAACTCGGCAACGCTTCAGGCCCTGGGGCTGATCGGCTCGCTGGTGGCAGGCACATTCCTGATCCTGATCGGGCTGACGAACTTGGTGGCCGCTGTGGGCATCGCCAAGGTATTCCGCGCGATGCGCACCGGCGATTTCGACGAGGCGGAGCTCGAGCGTCAGCTCAACAGCCGGGGATTCGTAGCCCGGCTGCTGAGCCGGGTCATGCGGCGGGTCAACAAGCCCTGGCACCTGTACCCGGTGGGGTTCCTGATGGGGCTGGGGTTCGACACCGCCAGCCAGGTGGCGTTGCTGGTGCTCGCGGCAGGGACGGCGGCCTTCACGCTCCCGTGGTACGCCATGCTGGTGCTACCGGTGTTGTTCGCGGCGGGCATGAGCCTCTTCGACAGTGCGGACGGCATCTTCATGGCGCGGGCCTACGGCTGGGCGTTCCTGCAACCGGTTCGCAAGGTCTACTACAACCTGACCGTCACGGTGCTGTCGGTGATCGTGGCACTGGGGATCGGGGCGATCGTGCTGACCGGCCTGCTGGTGGAGCGCCTCGATATCACCACCGGGCCACTGGCCTTCGTCGGATCGGCCGACCTGAAGTTCGTCGGCTATGCGATCGTCGGCCTTTTCGCGCTGAGTTGGGGCGTGGCCCTGGGGATCTGGCGGTTCGGCCGGATCGAGCAGCGCTGGTCGGCGCAGGCCTAGTCGAGCAGGCCCAACAAGGCATTTTCGATCACTTCGGGCAATGCCGGGTGAATCCAATACTGGCCACGGGCAACCTCTTTTGCGGTCTGACCGAAACTCATCGCCTGGATCAGCGGCTGGATGATCGAGGAGGCCTGATGGCCCATGATGTGCGCGCCCAGGATCTTCCCGGTCTCGCGATCACCGATCAACTTGGCGACGCCGGTGGTGTCCTCCATGGCCCAGCCGTATGCGGTGTCGCCATAGGCCTGGACCTTGGTGACGACGTCGTACCCGTCGTCCCGCGCCTGCGCCTCGGTCAGTCCGACCGCGGCGATCTGTGGTTCGGTGAACACCGCCGACGGTACGAACCGGTGATCGCTGGGCACCATCGCCTCGACGTCGTCCCAGTCGCACAGCAGGTTCTCCTGGACCACCCGCGACTCGTGGTTGGCCACGTGCTTGAGCTGATAGTCCGACGACACATCGCCGAGTGCGAAAATGCCACGCGCCGTTGTGCGTTGGTACTCGTCGACGATCACCAAGCCGTCCTCGTCCACCTCGACCCCGGCGAGTTCGGCGTCGAGTAGATCCCCGTTGGGAACTCGCCCGGTGGCCACCAGCAGCATGTCGGCGGTGAGGGTCTTGCGATCGTCGAGTTCCAGGACGATCTTCTCGCCGTCGTGGTGGGAGCCGATCACGTTCTCATGCGTGCGCAGGTCCCACTTCTGGGCGGCCAGCGCGCTGAAGCGGTGGCAGATCGTCTCATCGCAATGGGTGAGCATGCCGGCGCCGCGCACCACGATGGTGACCCGCACTCCCAGCGCCGAGAACACGTGCGCGAACTCGGCCGCGACGAATCCACCGCCCACGATCACCAGATGCTCGGGCAGTTCGGGGATCCGCATGATGTCGTCGCTGGTGTAGTACATGACGCCGCAGTCCAGGATGGCCGGCGGGATGTACGAACGTGAGCCCGCAGCGATCACCACCTGATCGCTGCTGAATTCTTCACCGGCCTCGGTGCGCAGCGTGTAGCGGCCGTCGGCAGTCGTGGGACCGAACCGGGTGTGGCCGGCGTACACGGTGATGTGTGGATCATTTCGACGGTAATCCTCGCCGCCGGCCGCGATCGGGTCGATTCGACCGAACACCCGGGAGACGATGTCGGACCAGCGCACCTTGTCGATGTGTGCGTCGACCCCGAATCGCGCACTGTCGGTGACGGTGTGAGCGACCTCGGCGGCGTAGACGAACATCTTGGTGGGGATGCAGCCGACGTTGAGACAGGTGCCCCCGAAAGTGCCCTGCTCACAGATCGCGACCTTCATCCCGGCATAGCGATCGTCGAGAATGCTGTTGCCCGAACCGGTACCGATGATGGTCAGGTCGTAGTGATCCATGCGCTGTCCCTATCCGGAAGATGTGGTGCTCGGCCGGGTTTGCAGACTGAGGTAGTAGTCCAGCCACTGGTTCAACTCGCGGTACGCCGCCTCCCGCACGTCGGCCATCGACAGGAAGACATCGTGCTTGGCGTCGGAGATCGGGGCGACCGTGGTGCGGCTACCCACACAACCGGACCATCGGGCGATCTGACTGACATCCAGCACCGCGTCACCGCGTTGCATGGCTGCCGGATCGGAGGATTCGGTGACACTGCGGTCGGACCGCAGGATCAGATTCGGCACGCCGACGTCGAGGCCGCGGTGCAGGCGGGCTTGCCCGCGGCGGATCGCATTGATCCAGCCGAGCGTGACGGGGAAGCCGCCCAACGGTTTCCACTCCAGGTTGTAGTCGAACTCACCGCCGTAGTCGCGATGCAGCGTGGTGCCGTAACCACCATCGGTGGGTTTGCGGATCACCGACAGCTTCCGCAGCCGCGCCAGGGCGACCAGAGCAGCCGACGTGGGCGCGGTGCGCAGGACCGCTGGTCCGTGCAGATCGAAGAACGGACTGTTGAGTATCAGCCCACCGACATGATGAGTGGACAGCCCGCCACTGCGTCGCAGTCGGTCGGCGAACAAGGTGAGGATCAAACCGCCGGCCGAGTGCCCGTACAGGCACACCTTGGCGTCGCCGGTGTCGGCGGCGATCACCTCCAGCGCCCGCTGCAGCTCGTGGTCGTACCGCGCCAGGTCGGTGGTGAAATGTGCGGTCTGGCCCTCATGGCGCGAGCGTCCGCACTTGGGCAGGTCCAGCGCGTAGAAGGCAAACCCGCGGTCGGCGAATCGCTCGGCCAGTTCGGTGTGGAAGAAGTAGTCGGTGTAACCGTGCAAGGCCAGCACGGCGTGGGCGGATCGCCCCGCCGCGTCCCCGGGTCCACGACGTACCAGCGTGGCGACCAGATCGCCTTCGCCGTCGGGATCGGGTCCTGCATCGATGGTCTGCTGCCAGAACCCCGGCAATACATCCGGCTCCCAGGCGGGCTCCCGTGACGTCACGGTTCCAGCCTAGCCGCGAGCCGGAAACCGGCACCGGAAACCGGCTCCGAAAACGCCATGGGGGTGTCTGTTGCCGGCCCGACGACCTGGGGAGTTGCTGCGCCCCGCACACGATCCGGGGGCGGGTGGCGGTCATCGTCGGGCTGACGAGGCCGGACGGGTGACGGATCGCACTACCATGCCTGGCCAACTGCGATTCGTCGCGCGATAACCTTGGCATGACAGAAAGCCCGTCGACGGCGTCGGGCGCTCAATACGAAGGACGATCGATCAGGGTGTCTGAGGCAAACGTGGGTACGACCGTGAAGACCGACGTCGTGCTGGTTGGGGCCGGCATCATGAGCGCAACCCTCGGCGCTCTGATCCGCTTGCTGGAGCCGGACTGGTCCATCACCATGATCGAGCGGCTCGACGGCGCTGCCGCCGAGAGTAGCGATCCTTGGAACAACGCGGGCACCGGGCACTCGGCGCTGTGTGAGCTGAACTACACGCCCGAGCTGTCCGATGGTTCGATCGATATCACCAAGGCGATCAACGTCAACGAGCAGTTCCAGGTATCGCGGCAATTCTGGGCCTACGCGGCCGAGAACGGCGTGCTGCCCGACGTGCGCGGCTTCCTCAATCCGATCCCACACGTCAGTTTCGTGCACGGCGCCGGCAACGTCGACTACCTCAAGCGCCGTCGCGAGGCCCTTGTCGGCAATCCGTTGTTCGCCTCGATGGAGTTCATCGACGACAAGGACGAATTCGCCCGCCGGTTGCCGTTCATGGCCGCCGGGCGTGATTTCTCCGATCCGGTCGGGCTGAACTGGTCGCAGCACGGCACCGACGTCGACTTCGGTGCGCTCTCGCGTCAGCTGATCGGCTTCACCGCGCAGCGCGGAATGGACACCCTGTTCGGCCACGAGGTGCGCAATCTGAACAAGGAGTCCGACGGCAGTTGGACCGTCAAGGTGACCAACCGGCGCACCGGCCTCAAGCGCAAGATCAATGCCAAGTTCGTGTTCGTGGGCGCCGGTGGTGGCGCGCTGCCGCTGCTGCAGAAGGCGGGTATCCCGGAGGCCAAGGGCTTCGGCGGTTTCCCGGTGGGCGGCGCGTTCCTGCGGACCAACAACCAGGCGCTGACCGCTGGACACCAGGCCAAGGTGTACGGGCTGCCGCCGCTGGGTGCCCCGCCGATGTCGGTACCCCACCTGGATACCCGCGTTATCAACAGCAAGTCGTGGCTGTTGTTCGGTCCGTTCGCCGGCTGGACGCCGAAGTTCCTCAAGCAGGGCAAGTTCACCGACCTGCCGTTGTCGGTCAAGCCCAACAACATCATGTCCATGGTGGGGGTCGGACTCACCGAGATGGGTCTGGTCAACTACCTGGTCGGCCAGCTGCTGCTGAGTGAGGCCGCACGGGTCGAAACACTGCGCGAATTCGCGCCCAGCGCAGTCGATTCCGATTGGGAACTCGACATCGCCGGACAGCGCGTGCAGGTGATCCGGCGCAAGGGGGCCGGCGGCGTGCTGGAGTTCGGCACCACCGTGCTCGCGGCTGCCGACGGCAGCATCGCCGGTCTGCTCGGCGCCTCGCCCGGCGCGTCGACCGCGGTGCCGGCCATGCTCGATGTGCTGGAGCGTTGCTTCGCCGATCGTTACCAGGGCTGGGTGCCCAAGCTCAAGGAGATGGTGCCCTCACTCGGCGCCAAGCTGTCCGATGAACCCGGCCTGTTCGAGGAAGTGTGGGCGTGGGGTAGCAAGGCGCTCCTACTGGACGCACCTGTGACTGCGTGACCGAGGCGGGCGGATGACGGTCGCACTACGCCGCAGCTGGGCCAAAGACCTCGACGTACCCACGCTTTATGAACTGCTCAAGCTCCGTGTCGAGGTGTTCGTGGTGGAGCAGGCGACCCCTTATCCGGAGCTCGACGGCCGGGATCTGCTTGCTGAGACCCGCCATTTCTGGTTGGAAAGCCCTGACGGTGAAGTCATTTCGACGTTGCGGTTGATGGAGGAGCACGCCGGCGGCGAGAAGGCCTTCCGGATCGGCCGGGTGTGCACCAAACGCAGCGCTCGGAGCAGCGGGCACACCACCCGGCTCATGCAGGCCGCCTTGGCCGAGGTCGGCGATTACCCGTGCCGCATCGACGCCCAGACCTACCTGGTCGACATGTACGGCAAGCACGGATTCGTCCGCGACGGCGACGAATTCCTTGATGATGGGATTCCGCACGTGCCGATGGCACGTCCCGGGCCCCGCGGCGAGAGCGAGTCCTCCTGATGACGGCGGAGACCCACACCTATCCCTTCAGCGCACTGGTGGGGCAGGACCGGTTGCGCCTGGCGCTGCTGCTGTGCGCGGTTCACCCCGAGATCGGCGGTGTGCTGATCCGCGGTGAGAAGGGGACCGCGAAATCCACTGCGGTCCGCGGACTGGCCACAGTGCTGTCCGCGGTCGACGACGAGGCCCGACTGGTGGAACTGCCGATCGGCGCGACCGAGGACCGGGTGGTCGGATCGCTGGACCTGCAGAAGGTGCTCCGTGACGGCGAACACGCTTTCTCGCCGGGTCTGCTGGCCCGCGCTCACGGCGGCGTCCTCTACGTCGACGAGGTCAACCTGCTGCACGACCACCTGGTCGACGTGCTGCTCGACGCAGCTGCCATGGGTCGGGTTCATATTGAGCGGGAAGGGATTTCGCACTCACACGAGTCCCGGTTCGTTCTGATCGGCACCATGAACCCCGAGGAGGGCGAGCTGCGGCCCCAGCTGCTGGACCGATTCGGGCTGACCGTGGACGTCGCCGCCTCACGCGACGTCGATGTCCGCGTCGAGGTGATCCGCGCCCGGATGGCGTTCGAGGCCGACGCGCGGGCTTTCGTCGATCGCTATGCGGCCGCCGACGCCGAACTGGCCGACCGGATCACCGCAGCCCGGGCCGCGATCGGCTCGGTGGTCCTGCCCGACATCGAATTACGGCGTATCGCGGCGCTGTGCGCGGCGTTCGACGTCGACGGAATGCGCGCCGATCTGGTGGTGGCGCGCACCGCCGTCGCCCATGCCGCCTGGCGCGGCGCCACCACGGTCGCCGAAGATGACATCCGGGTGGCCGCCGAACTGGCCTTGCCGCACCGTCGTCGTCGTGATCCGTTCGATGATCCGGGCCTGGACCCCGAACGCCTCGAAGAGGCGATGCAACAGGCGGGGGAGTCGGCCGCGCAGGCCCGACAGGACAGCGAGCCGCCAGGGCCGGACTTCGACCCCGACTTCGACCCGCCGGGTGGCGGCGCCGATGCCGGCTCGGAAGGTACCGCGCCGCAGGGTAATTCGAAGCAACCGTCGACCCGACCCAGCGCCCCGCCGTCGGCGGTGTTCCGGACCAAGGCACTCGTGGTTCCCGGGGTCGGCGAGGGTGCGCCAGGCCGCCGTTCGCGCGCGCGCAACCGGACCGGTACCCCGATCGCGGCCACCGCCGAACCCGGCGTCGGGCATGGGCTGCACATGTTCGCCACACTGCTCGCCACCGCAGGCCGTCAACCGGGTGCGGGTCTGCCGCGCCCCCGTCCCGAAGACATCCGGCGTGCGGTACGCGAAGGCCGCGAAGGCAATCTGGTGATCTTCGTCGTCGACGCCTCCGGATCGATGGCCGCCCGCGACCGCATGTCGGCGGTCACCGGCGCGGCACTGTCACTGCTGCGCGACGCCTATCAACGTCGGGACAAGGTCGCGGTGATCACGTTCCGCCAACAGGACGCGCGGGTGCTGCTCCCGCCCACCACCTCGGTACACATCGCGAGCCGCCGGCTGGCCCGGTTCGACACCGGGGGCAAGACCCCGCTGGCCCAGGGCCTGCTGGCCGCCCGCGATCTGGTGATCCGGGAGAAGGCCCGCGACCGCGCCCGGCGCAGCCTGGTGGTGGTGCTCACCGACGGCCGCGCCACCGGGGGCCCCGATCCGCTGGGCCGGACCAGACAGGCGGCGGCCGCGTTGGTGGCCGAGGGTGCCGCCGCCGTGGTGGTCGATTGTGAAACATCGTTTGTGCGACTGGGATTGGCCGGACAACTGGCCGAACAGCTGGGTTCACCAGCAGTCCGGCTCGAGCAGCTACGCGCAGCCGAACTGACCCGGCTCGTGCAGCACCAGACCGCCGCCTAGCCCGGCCCGAGACTCTGCGCAGGAAGGATCGCCCATGCCACAGGGACAGCCGCTGACCGTTCCCGACGACGGCCTCACGACCAAGGCGCGACGAAACGCACCGCTGCTCGCGGTGCACACCGGGCCGGGGAAGGGCAAGTCCACCGCGGCTTTCGGGATGGCGCTGCGGGCCTGGAACCAGGGCTTTTCGGTGGCGGTGTTCCAGTTCGTCAAGAGTGCGAAGTGGAAGGTCGGCGAGGAGGCCGTGTTCGGCCAGCTCGGTCGGCTGCACGACGAGCACGGGGCCGGCGGCCCGGTTGAGTGGCACAAGATGGGCTCGGGCTGGTCCTGGACCCGCAAGCACGGCGACGACATCGACCATGCGGCGGCCGCTGCCGACGGCTGGGCCGAGATCAAACGTCGGTTGGCCGACGAACGTCACGACTTCTACGTGCTCGACGAGTTCACCTATCCGCTCAAGTGGGGCTGGGTTGACGTCGACGAGGTGATCGAGGTGCTGACCGGCCGTCCGGGAACCCAGCACGTGGTCATCACCGGGCGTGATGCCCCGCAGGCCCTGATCGACGCCGCGGACCTGGTGACCGAGATGACCAAGATCAAGCATCCGATGGATGCCGGCCGCAAGGGCCAGAAGGGCATCGAGTGGTAGACACCACCGAGCGTGCGCAAACTGCTGCAGTTTTACGGCGTGCCGGGCAGCAGACACGCACGCTCGCGGTGCTGGGGGACGCGTGACCACCCCGGCGGTGGTGATCGCGGCACCGGCATCGGGCAGCGGGAAGACCACGGTGGCAACGGGATTGGTCGGTGCGCTACGTCAGGCCGGTCACACTCCCGCGCCGTTCAAGGTGGGCCCGGACTTCATCGACCCCGGCTACCACGCGTTGGCCGCCGGCCGCCCGGGCCGCAACCTCGACCCGGTGCTGGTCGGCGAGGATCTGATCGGGCCGCTGTACCGGCACGGCTGCG